>CALBDS010000053.1 GCA_937927415.1 uncultured Rhodospirillaceae bacterium | reverse complement strand
CGCAAGTCTCAGATTGACGACCTGCTTGATATCTTATCCTAGCGCCTATGGGGCGCCCGCCCCTGCCGGGGAGCGTCGAGGGGCAGGCCCCTCGACAATCCACCCGTCATGCCTGAAGAGCCGCCGGCTCCCGCAGCAGGTCCAGATCCGCCAGCGGGGCCGGGCGGGCGATGCTGTAGCCTTGGGCGTAATCGACGCCCAGATCGCGCAGCACGGCCTCGATCTCCGGGTTCTCCACATATTCCGCGATGGTCCTGATGCCCATCAGATGACCGATGTCGTTGATGGAACGAACAAAAGCACGGTCAAGGTCGCTGTCGGCGACATGGCGGACGAAGCTGCCGTCGATCTTCAAGAAATCAACCGACAGATTCTTGAGATAGCCGAACGAACTGAGGCCACTGCCGAAATCATCGAGCGCAAAGCGGCAGCCGCGGCCCTTCAGGGTGCGGATCACGTCCTGCGCACGGGTCAGGTTGCTCATCACCGCGGTTTCGGTGATCTCGAAGCACACGATCCCCGGATCGATGCCGGAACCGTCGATCTCCGACAGAACGAAGCCCAGGAAATCATCGTCGCACAGGGATTGCCCCGACAGGTTCACCGCCACCAGACCGCCCTCGAACCCCGGACGGGCAAAGGCCGCCAGCGCGTGGCGCACCACCCAGCGGTCCACGTCGCGCATCAGGTTGTAGCGTTCGGCCGCCGGGATGAAGGCGCCGGGCGGGATGATGCTGCCATCCTCCCCCTGCATCCGCACCAGGATTTCGGCGTGGAACCCGCCGTCGTCACCGTGCAGCGGACGGATCGGCTGCCAGAACAGCCGCAGCCGGTCCTCCTCCAGTGCGCGCAGGGTGGCCTGCGCCCATTGCATCTCGCTGCCGAACCGCTGGGTCGCCTCGTCCTGGGTGTCGGCGATGTGGATGCGGTTGCGGCCGCGGTCCTTGGCGACATAGCACGCCCGGTCCGCCGCGCTCAGCAGGTCGTACAGCGTGCCCGACCGCGCCCGCACCGGCACCAGCCCGAAACTGCCCGAGGTGGTGAAGGATTGCGATTGCCAGGCAAAGCGCACCTCGGCCAGCCGGCGGCGCATGCGCTCGGCCACCTCGTACGCCACATCGCGGCTGCAGCGCCGCAGCAAGGCGGCGAATTCGTCGCCGCCGGTGCGGGCCACGATGTCGCCATCGCGCAGGGCGCCCTGCAGTTCGCTGGCCACCTGCTTCAGCAACTCGTCGCCGGCCAGATGGCCGCAGGTGTCGTTGATCATTTTGAACTGGTCCAGGTCCACATAGCACAGCCACGCGGCCCCCTCCGCCCCTTCCCCATGGGCGGCGGCTTCCAGAACGTCGCGCAGCCGTTCCTCGAACGCCCGGCGGTTCATCAGCCCGGTCAGGGGATCGTGGCGGGCCTGATGGGCCAGCAGCCGGCGCAGCTTGCGTTCCTGGCCGACATCGTGAAGGGCAACCACCGCCCCGTCGATGGCGCCGCGGGCATCGTGGAGCGGCACCGCCAGAGCCTCCACCGCCACATCGCCGCCGTCGCCGCGCAGCAGCAGCGCATCGTGCCCGACATCGGCCTGCGCCGCCCCGTTCAGGCAGGCGATGGCCGGGTTGGACAGCGGCGCGCGCCGCACCTCGTCCACGAACCCCAGCACCCAATCGACCATCTGGCCGGTGATTTCCACCGAACTGCGGCGCAGCAGCCGCAGGGCCGCGGGGTTGGCGTAGCGCACCCGCCCGCCGGCGTCGGTGGCCAGCACCCCGTCGGCGATGGAGCGCAAGGTGGAATCCGCCCGTTCCTTTTCCCGGAAAAGCTGGCCTTCCGCCTCGGCCCGTGCCTGGGTGGCGGCGGCGTGGTGATCGGCCAGCGCGGTCAGTTCCGCGGCCAGTTGCCGGGCTTCCCGCGGCCAGCGCCAGGGAAAGGCCACGCCGGTTTCCCCTTTCAGGATGGCCGCCAGCCCGTCCATCAGCGTCTGCCGCCCGGCCAGAATGCGCCGGGTGACGAGGCGGACGGCCAATGCCACGATCACCACCAGACCGGCCAGAACCCAAACCGTGCGCACCTGGAGATCCCCCAGCCACGCATCGAACGCCGAACGGTCCAGCGGCATCCCGATCCACAACCCGTCCGCCGGGGCCGTTCCCAGCCGCAGCCGGGTCCAGGCCATCATGGGATCGCGGGACAGCACCACGTCATCCTGCGCCGTCAGCAGCACCGGCGGCGCCGGCTCTGCCGTGATACCGCGCAGGGGCTGCCCTTGGGAATCCATCCACACCGAGCGCGAATAGGGGCCGAAGGCGTCGGCAAGGTCGAACTCCATCATCAGAACGCCGACCGCGCGCGCCTCGGCCGGTTTGGCGTTCAAGGGACGGACGGGCATCGCCAGCCGGATGCGCAGGCTGGAACGGACGAAGGAACTGACCGGCTCCCGCGGGGGGGCGGCGGCCAGGGCGATGGCGCGTTCGGTGATCTCGTCTTCCAGCGGGGCGGCGTCGGCGGGCGCACGCAGCCCACCCCCCGCCGCTTCCAGCCGGAACAGCTCCTTACCGGCGGTGTCCATCAGCACCAGCCGCCGCACGTCGCCGGCATCGGCGAACCACCGCTGCATAACGCCGGTGAAGCGTTCCGCCGCCTGCGAGACGTTCAGATACAGCCCGCCGCCGCTTCCCTGCACCGCGTTCAGCATCTCCAGCGGGGCCGGCAGCATGGCGACGTTGCGCACGGTTTCCTTGCGGCGTTCCAAACGCTGGTTGATCTCGTCGGCCTGGACACGGGCCTTCATCAACGCTTCCTGTCCGGCGGCGCGTTCGAACACCGTTATCACCGCGGGCATGTTCACCACGACCAACAACCCCGCCGGAGCAAGGCCCAGGGCGAACAATACCAGAAGAAGAAGGGTGCGAAGCGGCATGGCCACCTCCTGCTCCATAGGCCATCCCATTGGGAAGGCTCAATTCTCCCCCCGATGGCTCCGTTTGCGCTCCGTGACACAACGCCACGGCAGCGTCTTTTCGGCCAAGCGGACAAACGGCCGGACGGGCCGAGACAATCCTCTTGCTTGTCAGGGTGGTCAGACCACATTGTATAGATTGTCATCAGGACAATGACCCGCCGCCACCGCTGAATCACTCATGACTCCCTGGACTCCCGATCTGGCCGCCCACCCCGGTCCCCGTTACCGCGCCATCGCCGATGCGCTGGCCGACGACATCGCGGCGGGGCGGCTGGCCGCCGGCACCCGGCTGCCCACCCACCGGGATCTGGCCTATCGCCTGGGGGTGACGGTGGGTACGATCACGCGGGCCTATGCGGAGGCGGAACGGCGCGGTCTGATCGGCGGGGAGGTCGGGCGCGGCACCTTCGTGCTGGGCAACCAGCCCCTGCCCCACCCCGATCCGCTGGCGTGGCACCGCCCGCCGGAAGGGTCGGCCATCAACATGACCATCATCACGCCCAAACAGAGCGGGGCCGAAAAGGCGCTGTCGGCCACCTTGGCCGCCATCGCGGCGTCGGGGGCGGCCGAACAGCTCATCTCCTACGCCCCCCACGCCGGGCTGCCGTTCCACCGGGCGGCGGCGGTGCAGTGGATGGCGCGGCAGCACCGGGTGGAAACCTCCGCCGAATCGGTGCTGCTGACCACGGGGGCGCAGAACGGGATGGCGGTGGCCATTTCCGCCGTGGCGCGGGCCGGCGACGTGGTGCTGGCCGAACGCATGACCAATTACGGCATGAAGGCGCTGGCCGCCGCCCTCGACCTGCATCTGGAAGGGGTGGCGCTGGACGCCCACGGGCTGGTGCCCGACGCGCTGGACGCCGCCTGCCGCCGGCTGGCGCCCAAGGCGCTGTACATCGTGCCGACTCTGCAGAACCCCACCGCCACCATCATGCCGCAGGAACGGCGGGTGGAAATCGCCGCCATCTGCCGCCGCCATGGCGTGACCATCGTCGAAGACGACGTGTTCGGGTTCCTGGTGCGCGACCCGCTGCCCATCCACCGCATCGCCCCCGACATCACCGTTTATATGACAAGCCTGTCGAAGAGCATGTCGGCGGGGCTGCGCGTGGGGTATGTGGTCGCCCCGCCCGGCCTGACCACCCGGATCGAGGCGGTGATCCGCGCCCTGATGTATTCCGCCCCGCCCCTGGTGGGAGAGGTGGCGGCGCGCTGGATCCAGGACGGCACCGCCGACCGGCTGGCCGAGGCCCAGCGGTCGGAGGGAATCGCCCGCCAGGCCATCGCCCGCGCCATCCTGCCGCCGTCGGTGGTCAACGGCCACCCGGCGGCACAGCACCTGTGGATGACCCTGCCCGAACCCTGGCGGCGCGAGGATTTCCTGGCCGAGGCCCGCCGCCGCGGGGTGGTCGTCACCGGCGCCGACGTGTTCGCCGTGGGCCGCACCCCGGCCCCCCACGGGCTGCGCATCGGCCTGTGCCAGCCCAACACCCGCGAGGAGGCGGCCCAGGGCCTGCGCCTGCTGGCCGACGTGCTGTCCACCCCCGCCACCGCCACCCTTTCGATTGTGTGATGGGATGGGCGTGTGACATTGCGGCGCAACCGCCGGCCCCGCGCCCAGCGCCGGGCCGGTTTGCCCCCGGCGGGCGGCTTTTCCGTTTGCCCTGAGGGGGCAAGGTCGGCTATTGACCGGCGTCGTGTGTGCGCGCCGCGCACCCCGACCCTGTGACCAGTTCGAAATCAGGCCATGCCCAACACCCAGAGCACCGCGCTGCTGCCCGCCGGCCTGCACGACGTGCTGCCCAACGATGCCGCCCTGGAAGCGGCGGCCGTCGAGCGCCTGATGGGCGAATTCGCCAGCCACGGCTATCAGCGCGTCAGCCCGCCGCTGATGGAATTCGAAGGCAACCTGCTGTCGGGGCCGGGCGCCTCCATGGCGGCCCAGACCTTCCGGCTGATGGACCCGCTGTCGCAGCGGATGATGGCGCTGCGCGCCGACATCACGCCGCAGATGGCCCGCATCGCCGCGTCCCGCCTGCACGCCGCCCCCCGTCCCCTGCGCCTGTGCTACGCCGGTCCGGTGCTGCGGGTGAAGGGATCACAGCTTCGCCCCGAACGCCAGTTGATGCAGGCGGGGGTGGAGCTGATCGGCTCGCTCCAGCCGGCGGCCGACGCCGAGGCGGTGCTGCTGGCCGCCCGCGCGCTCGACGTGGTGGGGGTGCGGCACGTGTCGGTGGACCTGTGCGTGCCGACCATGGTGCCGCTGGTGTGCCAGGGGCTGGGGCTGGACGAGGACTCCGCCGCCCGCCTGCGCGCCGCGCTGGACCGCAAGGACGCCGCCGCCGTGGCGGCCGAGGGCGGCCCCGCCGCCGCCCTGCTGGGCCGCATGATGGACGCCTCCGGCCCCGCCGACCGGGCCATGGCGGCACTCGCCTCCTTCGACCTGCCGGAAGCGGCGGAGAAGGACCGCCGCCGCATGACCGACGTGGTGTCGCTGATCCGCGCCGCCGCCCCGTCGCTGACGCTGACCATCGATCTGGTGGAACACCGCGGCTTCGAATATCAGACCGGCCTCAGCTTCACCCTGTTCGCCCGCGGCCAGCGCGGTGAAATGGGCAGCGGCGGTCGCTACCGCGCCGGCACCCACCACGGCAAGGGCCACGAGACCGAGGGCGAACCCGCCACCGGCTTCACGCTCTACCTGGATTCGGTGCTGCGCGCCGTTCCCCCGCTGCCGGAGGTGCGGCGGGTCTATGTGCCCCACGCCACCCCCCACACCGATGCCGCGGCGCTGCGCAGCGCCGGCTGGGTCACGCTCACGGGCCTGGAGCCGGTGGCGGAACCGGAATCGGAGGCCCGGCGGCTGGGCTGCACCCATGTCTTCCAGGGCGGTGCCGTGGTGCCGCTGGCCTGACCATCCAAGGTCTGGCATGGTTTTTTGCGGGACCGGCGGACAATCCGCCGGCCTGTCATCGCGCCCGCCGAACGGCGGCATCTTTGGGACTGCGGACCCCGGTTAAGGTCCAGAGACGGAGACTGACAATGGCCAACGTGGCGGTGGTCGGCGCCCAGTGGGGCGACGAAGGCAAGGGCAAGATCGTTGACTGGCTGTCCAGCCGCGCCGATGTTGTCGTGCGCTTTCAGGGGGGCCATAACGCCGGCCACACGCTGGTCATCAACGGCGTGGAATACAAGCTCAGCCTGCTGCCGTCGGGCGTGGTGCGGGCGAACAAGCTGTCGGTCATCGGCAACGGCGTGGTGTTCGACCCGTGGGCCTTCCTGCGCGAGGTCGAGGCCATCCGGTCCAAGGGCGTGACCGTCACCCCGGAAAACCTGATCGTCGCCGAGAACGTGGCGCTGATCCTGCCCATCCACAGCGCCGTCGATAAGGCGCGCGAGGAAGCGCGCGGCGCCTCCAAGATCGGCACCACCGGCCGCGGCATCGGCCCGGCCTATGAGGACAAGGTGGCGCGGCGCGCCATCCGCCTGTGCGATCTGGCCGACGAAGCGACGCTGAAGGACAAGGTGGAACAGCTTCTGTTCCATCACAACGCCGTCCTGCGCGGTCTGGGCAGCCCCGAGGTGACCGCGGCCGAGCTGCTGGAGCCGCTGAAGGAGGTGGCGCCCAAGATCCTGCCGTTCGCCGCCGTGGTGTGGCAGAAGCTGGACGAGATGCGCCGCGCCGGCAAACGCATCCTGTTCGAAGGCGCCCAGGGCGCCATGCTCGACGTGGACCACGGGACCTATCCCTATGTCACCTCGTCCAACACCGTGGCCGGCAACGCCGCCACCGGGTCGGGCATGGGTCCGCGCGCCGTGGGCTATGTGCTGGGCATCTGCAAGGCCTACACCACCCGCGTCGGCTCCGGCCCCTTCCCCACCGAGGATCTGACCGAGGTCGGCGACCTGATCGGCCAGCGCGGCCGGGAATTCGGCACCGTCACCGGCCGCAAGCGCCGCTGCGGCTGGTTCGACGCCGTGCTGGTGCGCCAGGCCATCAAGACCGGCGGCATCGACGGCATCGCGCTGACCAAGCTGGACGTGCTGGACGGCCTGGACGAGATCAAGGTGTGCATCGGCTATCGCCTGGACGGGCAGGAGATCGACCACCTGCCGGCCAGCGCCACCGCCCAGGCCCGCGTCGAGCCGATCTATGAAACCTTCGAAGGCTGGCGCGAAAGCACGCAAGGCGCGCGCACCTGGGCCGAACTGCCGGCCCAGGCGGTCAAGTACGTCCGCCACATCGAGGAACTGATCCAGGCCCCGGTGGCTCTCCTGTCCACCAGCCCCGAGCGCGACGACACCATCCTGATGCACGATCCCTTCGCCGACTGATCCTTATCAGGCGAAGGTCTTGAATCGAAAGGGGGGCAGATCATGCCCCCCTCTCGACCTGAGGGGCGGAAGCGGATAAGGTTGCGGCGCGGGACAATCCCCGGGATGCAAGCGCGAAGGACGGCACAGGCCCGATGGCAGCGGACGCTCAAACCACCCCCGCCGGCGAGCGCCCCGCCACTGTGAACGCCGAGCCGGTCAAGCTGGGCGAACGGTATGAAATCATGCCGTCCACCCCGCTGCCGCTGCTGAATTCCCCCGGCGGCAACGCCTATGCCGCCCGCGCGCTGCGCGACAAGCGCGTCGAACCCTTTGCCGTCATTTGCAGCGGGGCCACCCTGCCCCGCAGCGACGTGGTGTCCACCTTCGCCAACATGGACAACACCACGCTGATGCGCCTGCTGGACTGGGGCGTCATCGACTGGCCGCCCGACCGGGCGCGGCGCTATTGCCTTCTGTTTGAAAAACCCAGCGGGCGGCGCCTGATGAACGCGCTGACCGACAGCATCGAACCGATGCCGGAAGACCAGCTCACCCGCCTGCTGATCCAGCCGCTGGTGGGGGCGCTGCGCGAATTGTCCGGCCGCGGCGTGGTCCACGGCGCCATCCGGCCCACCAACATCTATTACCGCGACCTCACCTCCGGCTCGCTGATGCTGGGGGAAGGGATGTCGGTGCCCATCGGCTACGGCCAGCCGATGCTGTTCGAAACCGTCGAGCGCGGCATGGCCAACCCGCCGGGCCGCGGACAGGGGGCCATCGCCGACGATCTGTACGCGCTGGGCGTGACGCTGCTGGTGCTGCTGCTGGGCCGCAACCCGGTGGCGCATCTGGACGAGGACACGCTGATGCAGGCCAAGATTGAGCGGGGATCCTACCCCGCCCTGGTCGGCCAGATGCGTCTGCCGCTGGGCATCGGCGAAGTCATCCGCGGCCTGCTGGTGGACGACCCAAAGCAGCGGTGGAGCCTGAACGACCTGGACCTGTGGCTGTCGGGCCGCCGCCTGTCGCCCAAGCAGCCGCAGATCCCCCGCCGCGGTTCCCGCCCGCTGGAATTCCAGGGACAGGAATACTGGCACTGCCGCACGGTCGCCCGCGCCTTTGCCCGCGCCCCCGCCGCCGCCATGCCGCTGATCGAAACCGGCGAACTGGACAAATGGCTGCGGCGCAGCATGTCCGACGACGCCCGCGCCGAGGCGGTGGCGAACGCGGTGCAATCCGCATCGTCCACCAAGGGCGGCAGCGTCACCGACCGGCTGGTGTCGCGGGTGTGCATGGCGCTGGACCCCACCGCCCCCATCCGCTACCGCGGCAAATCCCTGATGCCCGACGGGGTGGCGGTGGCGCTGGCCGAAGCCTACCTGCGCAACGAATCGCCCCAGGCGGTGGCTGAGGTGATTGCCAACCAGCTTCCCGGCTTCTGGGTCAGCGTGCAGAGCGATTTCCGGCCGGAATACGTGCCGATGGTCCATTCCTTCGACCAGTTGCGCACCTATCTCGACCGCTCCGCCCACGGGTTGGGGCTGGAGCGCGTGGTGTACGAGGCCAACGCCACCATGCCCTGCGTCAGCCCGCTGGTGTTCGGCTATTACCCGCTGACCCCCATCGACCTGCTGCGGGCGCTGGACTGGGCTGCCACCAGCCTGACCGACCGCAAGCGCGAACCCATCGACCGCCACGTCGCCGCCTTCCTCGCCGCCCGCCACAAGCGGACGGAGGAGGTGCTGTACACCCAGCTTGCCCCCAGCAACGATCCCCTGCGCCGGGCCATCGCCATGCTGACCATCCTGGCCGACGTGCAGACCCGCACAGGCGCCGAGGGGCTGCCCAACCTGTGTTCATGGATCGTCAACCTGCTGGATCCGGCCTTCCGCCGCTTCCACAGCCGTTCCCAGCAGGTGGAGGTGCGCAAGGCCGCCGAATCCGCCGCCCACGCCGGCAAGCTCACCGCCATCCTCAAGATCGTGGACGACCCCGAATCGCTGCGCCGTGACAAGGCCGAATTCGAAGCCGCCCAGATCAGCTACCGCGAAGCCGATGCCGAGATCGACAAGCTGCGGGACATGATCGCCGACCGTGACGGCATCATCGAATCCTCCGGCCGTCAGGTTGCCGCCATCGCATCCAGTCTGGTATCCACCATCCTGGTGGCCGGCATCATTCTCTATTTCGCCCTTTAACCCGCCGCCGGACGAGACGCACCGCCATGGCAAAGCCCAAAAACAAGGATAAGGACAAAAAGGCGGGGAAGAAGAAGAAAAAGGGCCACAGCCGGATGCTGACCTTCCTGCTGCTGCTGTTGCCGGCAGCACTGGTCGTCCTGCCCACCACCATGATCTTCAGCGTCGGGATGATCCCGACCATGGTCGCCTATATGATCGACCGCGACCCGGAAAAACCGGCACCGATCATCGTCGGCGGGCTGAACTTCTGCGGCTGCATGCCCTTTGCCATCATGCTGTGGATCCAGGGCCACACCATGGGCATCGCCATGAAGATGCTGACCAACCCGATCACGTGGCTGGTGATGTACGGGGCCGCTGCCATCGGCTGGGCCTTTTACTACGGCATCCCGCCGGCTGTGGCGAACGCCGAGATCCGCAGCGCCGAAAAGCGGGTGGAAGAACTCCGCATGCGAAAGTCGGAACTGGTCCAGCAATGGGGACCGGAGGTCGCCGGCGACGCCTTCGAAGGCGGGGACGAGGGCGAGAAGGCCGAAGACGGGGCCGAAAAGGAACAGCCGGCGTAAGCCCGCCAGCCCCCTTCCCTTCGCGGGGAAGAGGACGGCGGTTCGACCAAGAGCTTACAGCCCCTTCGCCAGCCGGTCGAAGGCCTGGAGCTTCGCCAGCAGCGCCGGCATTTCCTTCACCGGGATCATGTTGGGGCCGTCCGACGGGGCGGCGTCGGGGTTCTGGTGGGTTTCCATGAACACCGCCGCCACGCCCACGGCCACCGCTGCCCGCGCCAGCACCGGCACGAATTCCCGCTGCCCGCCCGACGTGGCGCCCTGCCCGCCCGGCTGCTGCACCGAATGGGTGGCGTCATAGACCACCGGATGCCCCGTCTCCGCCATGATCGGCAGCGAGCGCATGTCCGACACCAGCGTGTTGTAACCGAAGCTGACGCCGCGCTCGCACAGCATCACCCGGTCGTTGCCCGCCGCCAGCAGCTTGGCCAGCACCTGTTTCATGTCCCACGGGGCCAGGAACTGGCCCTTCTTCACATTCACCGCACAGCCGGTCCGGGCGGCGGCCACCAGCAGATCCGTCTGACGGCACAGGAAGGCGGGGATCTGGAGCACGTCCACCACCTCCGCCACCGCCGCGCACTGGGCCGGTTCGTGAACGTCGGTCACCACCGGGCAGCCGAAACGGTCCTTCACCTCGGCAAACACCGACAGCGCCTTGTCCAGCCCGATGCCGCGGGCCGAGGAAATAGACGTGCGGTTAGCCTTGTCGAACGAGGATTTGTAGATCAGGCCGATGCCCAGCGCGCCGCACATCTCATGCAGGGCCGCGGCCATCTCCATCGCGTGGTCGCGGCTCTCCATCGCGCAAGGCCCGGCCAGCAGGACGAACGGGCGGTCGTTGGCTACGGTCAGGGAACCGATCTGGACGGCGTGGGGCATGGAGGAACGCTCCTGAAAAGAGAAAAGCTGAGAGGGCGCCGCCCTCTCAGCACTCACCCGGCAAGGGCCGAAGGCCCTTGCATCCCTTTGAATTTAAGGGCCTTCGGCCCTTGCATCCCGTCATTTTAGACCAGACGGCTCTGGTCCATGGCCGCGCGGATGAAGGAGGTGAACAGCGGATGCGGGTCGAACGGCTTGGACTTCAGTTCCGGGTGGAACTGCACGCCGATGAACCACGGGTGCGTCGGGATTTCGACGATTTCCGGCAGTTCCCCGTCGGGCGACAGGCCGGAGAACAGCATCCCCACCGACTCCAGACGCTCCTTATAGTACACGTTCACTTCGTAGCGGTGGCGGTGGCGCTCGGAAATCTCGGTGGTGCCGTAGATCTCGGCCACCTTGGAGCCGTCCAGCAGACGGGCGGGATAGGCGCCCAGCCGCATGGTGCCGCCCAGATCGCCCGCCTGATTGCGGGTTTCCAGGTTGTTGCCGCGCACCCATTCGGTCATCAGACCGACCACCGGGTTGCCCGGACGGCCGAGTTCCGTGGAGCCGGCGTCCACGATGCCGGCCATGTTGCGCGCCGCCTCGATCACCGCCATCTGCATGCCGAAGCAGATGCCGAAATAGGGGATCTTGCGTTCGCGCGCGAACTTGGCGGCCAGGATCTTGCCTTCCGTCCCGCGCGAACCGAAACCGCCGGGGACCAGGATGCCGTTGACGTGCTCCAGCCGCTGCACGGCGCTGGCGTCGTCCTCGAAGATCTCCGAATCGATCCAGTCCAGCCGCACCCGCACATTGTTGGCAATGCCGCCGTGGGTCAACGCCTCGGCCAGCGATTTGTAGCTGTCGAGCAGGCTGATGTACTTGCCGACCACCGCAATGGTGACCTCGCCCTGGGGCTTGCGGATGCGGTTGACGATGGTCTGCCAGCGCGACAGGTCGGGTTCCTTGTCGGTGGGCAGGCCGAAATAGCTCAGCACCTGGGTATCGAAACCCTCTTCATGGTAGCTGATCGGCACCTGATAGATGCTGTCCACGTCCAGCGCCGCGATCACCCGTTCGGGACGGATGTTGCAGAACAGCGCGATCTTGCGCCGCTCGTTCTCCGGGATCGGGCGGTCGGCGCGGCACAGCAGGATGTTGGCCTGAATCCCCACCGACAGCAGTTCCTTGACCGAATGCTGCGTCGGCTTGGTCTTCAGCTCGCCCGCGGACGGGATGTAGGGCAGCAGCGTCAGATGGACGAACAGCGCCCGCTCCGGCCCCACCTCGTTGCCGAACTGGCGGATGGCTTCCAGGAAGGGGAGCGATTCGATGTCGCCCACCGTGCCGCCGATCTCGCACAGGATGAAGTCCTCGTCCGTCACGTCGGCGCGGATGAAGTCCTTGATCTGGTCGGTGACGTGCGGGATCACCTGCACCGTTCCGCCCAGATAGTCGCCGCGGCGTTCCTTGGCGATGACGGTGGAATAGATTCGGCCCGTGGTCACATTGTCGCTGCGCCGGGCGGCGACGCCGGTGAAACGTTCGTAATGGCCGAGGTCGAGGTCGGTTTCCGCCCCGTCGTCGGTGACGTACACCTCGCCGTGCTGATAGGGACTCATGGTCCCCGGATCGACGTTCAGATAGGGGTCGAGCTTGCGCAGGCGGACCTTGTAGCCGCGCGCCTGCAGGCACGCCCCCAGCGCCGCCGAAGCCAGACCCTTGCCGAGCGAGGAGACGACGCCTCCGGTGATGAAGATGTACCGCGTCATGTTCGTCCGAAGACCCTATGTTCCGTCCGAAGACCCCGGCCGCACCCGCGTGCGCCGGAACCGATCCCGAAATCCGCATATGGGGTGCTGAAACGGGTTCAGGCCCCATTAAAAGGAAAGAGGCGGCTTCGGAACGGCCGCCTCTTGTGTTTTTTTTGCCGGTGCTGCCGACCGGACGGCCCGCCCCTGGCGGGCGGATGCCCCGTTACTGGGCGACGGGGGGCGCCGGCTGGGCCGGGGTGGCGGGGGCCGACGGCTGGGCCGGCTGGGCGGGAATGGTGTCGATGATCGACGACGGGCGCGCCGCCCCGGTGTTGCCCGCCATGATCGCCAGCGTGACGCTGGTCACCATGAAGCACGCCGCCAGGATGGCGGTGGTGCGGGTCAGCAGGTTCGCCGTGCCGCGGGCCGACATCATGCCGCCCATGGTGCCGCCGCCGATGCCAAGACCGCCGCCTTCCGATTTCTGGATCAGGATGACGCCGACCAAGGCCAGCGCGATCAGCAGGTGAATGACGAGAACCACCGCGTGCATAGACCTGTACCCTTCCCTCAAGGCCGGAGACGGCCACCGTAAAGAATCGAAACCGGCCCTCAAAACCGAGAGCGCGCCGGGGACCGTCACGGCCCCGGCGCGCTTGAGCCGCCATGTTATAAAGCGCGTCTCACGCGGATGCTAGCGGCAACTGGTGCCGATGGCCCAGAAATCATCCGCCTTGAGCGAGGCGCCGCCGACCAGCGCCCCGTCCACGTCCGCCGTCGCCATCAGTTCCGCCGCATTGCCGGGCTTCACCGAACCGCCGTAGAGGATGCGCACCTTGTCCGCATCGCCCAGCACCTTCGCCAGCTCCGCACGGATGAAGCCGTGCATCGCCGCCACGTCCGCCGGGGTGGCGGTCTTGCCGGTGCCGATGGCCCACACGGGTTCGTACGCGATCACCACCGTGGCGGCGTTGGCCCCGGCGGGCAGCGACCCCGCCACCTGGGCGCCCACCACCGCGTCCGCCTGCCCGGCTTCGCGCTGGGCTTCGGTTTCACCGACGCAGACGATGGCGACCAGCCCCTGGCCGATGGCGGCTTCCGCCTTGGCCTTCACCACGGCATCGGTTTCGCCGTGGTCCTGGCGCCGTTCCGAATGACCGAGGATGACGAAGCCGCAGCCGGCATCCTTGAGCATCTGCGGGCTGATGTCGCCGGTGTGAGCACCGCTGAGCTTGGCCGCGCAATCCTGGCCGCCCAGCGCCAGGGGGGAATCGGCGATGGCTTCGCCCACCGGGAACAGCAGCGGGAACGGCGGGCACACCAGCATGTCGAAGGCGACGGCACCGGCGCCCTTCAGCCGCCCGGCCAGATCGGAGGCCAGTTCCAGCCCGTCGGCCTTCAGCCCGTTCATCTTCCAATTGCCGGCGATCAGCTTGCGGCGTTCGGCCATGGTTTTCGTATCCTCCCCGAATGGCGGTGAAACCCGTGGGGACGTTGCCGCCCCCATGGCGCTTGTGTGTAACAGCCCGCCCCGGCAATTTCCACCCGTGCGGACCGCGATCACGCGCCCCCATGGACAAACGGACGGTTGCCGCCCCCGGACCACGCTTTTATGATGCCGCCCGACCGCCAGCCATCGGCGCGGCCCTTTTCCTTGCCTGACCGGACACCATGCTCCAGTTCATCCGTACCTACGCCGGCTCGTGGATCGTCAAGATCCTGTTCGTCTTTCTCATCCTCAGCTTCGGCGTCTGGGGGATCGGCGACGTGATCCGCGGCCGCGGCCAGTCCTCCACCGTGGTGACGGTCGGGCCGGTCGAGATCGGCCGCACCGAACTGGACCAGGAATTCCGCCGCCAGATGGAACGGCTGCGCCCGCTGTTCGGCGGCAACCTGACCGCCGAACAGGCCCGCCAGTTGGGTCTGGTGGATCAGGCGGTGAACGTGCTGGTCCAGCGCACCCTGTACGATCTGGCCGCCAAGGACGCCGGCCTCAGCGTCGGGGTGGACACCGTGCGCCAGCGCATCGCCGACGAACCGGCCTTCCGCAACGACGCCGGCCAGTTCGACGCCAACCGTTTCCGCGCCGTGCTGCGCAACAACAACCTGACCGAAGACGGCTACATCGCCGTCCTGCGCCAGGAAATCGGCCGCAGTCTGGTGGCCGGGGCGGTGGTGGCCGGGGCCACGGCGCCCAAGCCGCTGGTGGACGCCCTGTTCCGCCATCAGGAGGAAAAGCGGGTGGCCGAGGTGGTCACCCTGCCCAACACTGGCGACGTCGGCACGCCCGACGATGCGGCGGTGAAGGCCTATTACGACGCCAACATCGACCGCTACACCGCCCCGGAATTCCGCGCCGTGTCCGTCCTGCCCCTGACCATCGAGGCGGCGGGCCGCGATGTGGAGGTGACCGACGCCGAGATCCGCGCCGCCTATGACGAGCGGTCGGGCGAATTCGGCACGCCGGAGCGCCGCACCATCCGCTTCGTGCTGGTGGATGACGAGGCCAAGGCCAAGCAGATTGCCGACTCCGCCGCCGCCACCGCCCTCGACGACGCCGCCAAGGCCGCGGGGGAAGAGGTCCGCTCCCTCGACAACGTGACCAAGGCGGAGGTGCTGGACCTGGGCGACGCCGCTTTCGCCCTGGGCAAGGGCAAGGCCAGCGCGCCGGTCAAGACCGCCTTCGGCTGGTACGTTCTGCAGGTCGCCGACATCGTGCCCGGTGCCGCCAAATCCCTGGACGAGGTGCGCGCCCGCCTGATCGCCGACATCCGCCGGGAAAAGGGCGCCGATCGGCTCTACAAGATCGAGACGCAGGTGGATGACGCGCTCGCCAGCGGTGCCTCGCTGGACGAGGTGGCCCGGGGCCAGGGTGTCGCCCTGGTCACCATCCCCGCCATCACCGCCGACGGCAAGACCCCGGACGGTGCCGCCATCACCGGCGTGCCCGCCGTCGCCGAGGTCGCCCGCACCGCCTTCTCCCTGGAGGCCGGCAAGACCAGCGGCGTGATCGAAACCAAGGAAGGCGCCTTCATCGTCGTCCACGTCGCCGGCGTCACCCCCGCCGCCCCGCGTCCGCTGGACAGCGTGCGCGCCGACGTGGTGGCCGCCTGGACCGCCGCGCAGCAGGCGAAGAGGACCGCCGAGGCCGCCCAGGCCCTGGCGGAAAAGCTGAAGACCGGCGGCGATGCGGGGGAACTGGCCCAGGCCGCGGGCGGCAGCATCGCCCTGACCGCCCCCTTCACCCGCGACACCACCAGCGTGGAAGGCTTGCCCGCCGAGATGGTGGGCAAGCTGTTCGCCGCCAACCCCGGCGAAATCGTCACCGGCGCCACGGCCACCGCCCAGGTGATCGCCCGGCTGAAGGAGGTGATCCCCGCCGATCCCGCCGCACCGGGGGCCGACACCGCCACCCTGGCGACCCAGGTCAGCCGCGGCATCGAAAACGATCTGGCCACCCAGTTCGCCGAAGCCCTGCGCCAGCGTTACCCCGTGACCGTCGAGCGGCAGCGCATCGCCCAGATGTTCGCGGCCCCCTGATCCACCCCGTCCCAACCACCCCACCGCCGCATCCGGCCGGAGTTCGTCCCGTGAAGGTTCTGCCCGATTTTTCCGCTTTCGACGCCGCCTATGCCGAAGGCCGTCCGCAAGTGGTGTGGACCACGCAGGTCAGCGATCTGGAAACGCCGGTGTCGGCTTACCTGAAGCTGGCCGACGGGCGTCCGTTCGGCTTTCTGCTGGAATCGGCGGAGCGTGGGGCCGGTGCCCGCCGCGACCGCTATTCCATCATCGGCTTCAAGCCCGATCTGGTCTGGCGCTGCCGCCGCACCAGCGTGGAGGTGAACCGCCGCGCGCTCTACGACGCCGACGGGTACGAGCCGTGCAGCCTGCCGCCGCTGGCTTCCCTGCGGGCGCTGATGGCGGAAAGCCGCATCGATCTGCCCGCCGAGTTGCCGCCCATGGCCGCCGGCCTGTTCGGCTATCTGGGGTACGACATGGTGCGGCTGATGGAACGGCTGCCCGACGACAACCCCGATGAATTGGGCGTTCCCGACGCCATCCTGACCCGCCCGTCCATCGTCGCCATCCTGGATTCCCAGACCGACTCGGTGACGCTGGTCACGCCGGTGTGGCCCGAAGCCGGGGTGGACGCCGCCGCGGCGTACGCCCGCGCGTCGGAACGGCTGGCCGATGCGGTGGCCGATCTGGGCCGTCCGCTCCCCTTGCGCCGGGAACCGCGGGTGGACGGCACCCTGCCCCTGCCCCAGACCTCCAACACCTCGCGGGAGGAATATCACGCCATCGTGGAGCGGGCGAAGGAGTACATCCGCGCCGGCGATATCTTCCAGGTGGTGCCGTCCCAGCGCATCCGGATTCCCTTCCGCCTGTCGCCGCTGGCGCTCTATCGGGCGCTGCGCCGGTTGAACCCGTCGCCGTTCCTGTTCCATCTGGATTTCGGCGAACTGTCCATCGTCGGCTCCTCGCCGGAAATCCTGGTGCGGGTGCGCGACGGCAAGATCACCATCCGCCCCATCGCCGGCACCCGCAAACGCGGCGCCACGCCGGAGGAGGATCAGGCGATGGTGGACGATCTGCTGGCCGATCCCAAGGAGCTGGCCGAGCACCTGATGCTGCTGGATCTGGGCCGCAACGACGTGGGCCGGGTGGCGAAGGTGGGCACCGTGCGCGTGACCCACAAGATGGTCGTGGAGTTCTACAGCCACGTCATGCACATCGTCTCCAACGTGGAAGGCGAGCTTGACCCCGCCCACGACACGCTGGACGCGCTGGCCGCCGGCTTCCCCGCCGGCACCGTGTCGGGCGCGCCCAAGGTGCGGGCGATGGAAATCATCGACGAGTTGGAAAAGGCCCGCCGCGGCATCTACGCCGGGTGCATCGGCTATTTCGGCGCGTCGGGGGCGATGGACACCTGCATCGCGTTGCGGACCGCGGTGATCAAGGACGGCACCATGGTGGTGCAGGCCGGTGGCGGTGTCGTCGCCGACAGCGATCCCGAAGCTGAGTATCAGGAAACCGTCAATAAGGCGCAGGCGCTGATCCGGGCGGCGGAAGAGGCCGTGCGGGCGGAAGCCTCGCGGAACTGAAGAAGGATGCCGGGGCGCTGCCCCGGCGCCCCGGCAAGGGCGATAGCCCTTGCATCCCCAGGGCAACGAATTCAGGTTTATTTCCCCTCTCCCGCCCCGGGAGAGGGATAGGGTGAGGGCCGGATTTCGCGCCGAAGGCCCGAAATCCGTTGCGAAGCAACCTCAAATCTCATGTTTCGAGAGCCTGACGGCTCAATTTTCGGGCTATCGCGCGAAAATCGGCCCTCACCCGGCCCTCTCCCCGGCGGGGAGAGGGGAACTGCCCCGGTTCGTTAAGCTGAGTTCGTTGCCCTGCTTGCATCCCACCAATAAAAAAGCCCCCCGTCACAGAGCAGGACGGGGGGCTTTTTTGATTGGAAACCGTTACCGGGCGGGCTTGGCGGCACCCGGAGTCTGACGGAAGGCGTCGATCAGGTACGGGGCCAGCGCCTGACGCATGGTGCGCAGCCAGTCGTGGATGATGATGAGCGAGCGCGACGCCACCGGCGGCGTCATGCCCAGCTTCACCAGATCCTCGCGGGTCATCTGCGCCACCTGATCCAGGCGGTGGCCGGTCAGACGCGCCCACGCCGGGGCCGTGCAGGGGGGCATGGAGATGAAATCCACCCCTTCGCGTTCCTGCAGCTCGGCCTTGCGGCGGGCGTACTGGCTGTCTTCAAGCTGGGTGAAGGGGCCGGAGAAGGCGTTCTCCACGATCACCCGCTTGGCCTTGGGTGCTATGGCGGCGATGCGGTCCAGGGTCGCCATGCCGGTGGACAGCGACGCCAGATCGACCGTCACCGGGATCATGAACGTCAGCCGTTCGCCTTCGCCCACGTAATAGTCGAAGCCCGACACCTCGGCCCAGTTGAAGAACCACTGGCTGATGTTGCCGCCAAAGTCGAACAGGCGGCCGCCGCGCTGCAGTTCGGGGCCGATCTGGTCCCAGAATTCGTAAAAGCCGTCACCAGACCCCATCATGTTCATGAAGTCCTGGGTGATGCGGCGGTGCTCGACGATTTCCGGGCCGAAAAGACGGGCCAAACGTTCGTTGACCTCGTACTCGACGACCTTGAGCTGAAGGCCCTCCAGCATCGCGGTCGCCATCAGATGATGCGAGAGAAGAGTCTTCCCCACCCCACCGCGGTCATTGAGGACGAAAATCGTTCCCAGCATGAAATCGCCTTTCCAAAGTCTGTCTGTCCGGTCGGAAGGAGAGACCGCTACGGATGCAGGTTCTATCATCAGCGGCGGGGCGATTGCCACGGCCTTGGGCACCGGCGCCGGTTCCGGCGGAGCGGGTTCGGGTTCCGGCTCCGGCGGGGGTGGGGGTTCCGGCACCGCTTCCGGTTCCGGTTCCGCGGGGGCGGGTGCCTCCTCCGGCGGGACGGGAGCCAAAAGATCGAAATCTTTCAGATGATTAGCCGGAGGGGCAACCGGCGTTTCCTCCTCCGGCGCATCGTCCGCTGGCTGTTGGGCACGGGAATCGGCAGCGGTGTCCTCGACGGCCGCATCCTCTTCCTCCGTCACCGCACCGTCATCGTCGGCATCATCGGCGCTCGAATCCACCGCCGGAGACAGCAGCGATGGCGCCGAACTGAAATGCGATTCGCCCGCTGCCGGGGTGGCGGCATCCGCTACGGGCGCCTCTTCCGCGGCCGCATCCGCCGCGGCGTCCGGGACCGGCTCCTCCACAGGGGGAAGCACGGGTGCGGCGGCGTCCGCCGGCAGGCCGGCGGCCAGAGCGGCGGCGTGGACGGCGGCGATGGTTTCGGGGGTGGCCCCGCCCTCCTCCGTCACCGTGGCGCCGGAACGGATCTCGTTGCCCACCAGGAAGAAGGCGGACCGCAACGTCACCGGGGAAATGGGGTTGTTGTCGCGGGTGGTGATGCCCAGACGCGCCAGAATGCCGGAAATGTCGGCCCACGACAGGCCGCGTTCGCGCATCAGGCTGATGTCACCATAGCAATCGCGCACCGCCTGCATGGCGCTGCGGTTTCCGGCCGGGCGTTCCGCCATCAGCCGGTCCAGTTCCGTGCGGTCAATCGACACCGTGGCAACCCGGACAGTGTGAGAAAGCGGCAGGAGGGAACTCCTTGGGGACATATAAGGAATCCTTTCCCCCGGAGGGTGAAAAATAGTACAAGGCCCCATGGGGCGCAAACGGTTTCCGGCCGCGTTTCAGGTGATGCCCGGCGGGGCACAGAGCCGGACCGCCCAGAGAAGTGCCGGTTCGCAGGGGTTGCCACGATGCCGCCAGATGTCCGCGGGGGACGCGACACCGCCCAGACCATCGGTTTCCACGAGTTGCGTCAGGCGTGCGAGATTTCCGCCCTGCGCCAGGATCTGGAACGCCTGATCGACGAAACCAGCGCGTTGCGCATCCTCGTCGATGAACAGGTGGATCGGGTCAGCAGCCGTTTCGCCGCCCTGACCGCCGCCGATCTGGCCGATGCCGCCCGCATGCTGCCGCTGCTGGAATACGCGGTCGCCACCCTGGTGGGAATCCGCGACGCTGCCCGGCGGGCATCGCTGGCCACCGGCGCCATCCCCGACGACCAGCGCCCCGCCCCGCCCCGCCTGCGCGGCATGGAGGTGCCCCCCCCGGCACCGCCGCCGCCCCAGCCCGTTGCGGTTCAGCCCCCCACCCCGCAAGCCCCGGCCATCGCCCCCGTTCCTCCCCCCCCGGTGCCGGCACCATCCCCCGTGCCGGCACCGTCGCCGATTCTGGCGACACCGGCGGATTCGCTGCTGCTGTCCGCGTCCTCCCCGCCACCACCACCCCGGCCGGCGGGGCCGTCCGCCCCGGTCACCGGCAGCGTGGCCGCCCCGGTGTGGGTTCTGCCCGCCTCCCCCACCACCACGCCGCGGACACCGCGCCGCACCGACCCGCCGCGGGATGTGGACTGGTTCGGCCGCGACAAGACCTTGTGATATGCCAACATCTTGAATAGCAGGGATCTTTTGGGGATCGCTCCCTTTCGGGCATCTCCCTTTGATCCGGCCGTTGCCGTCGGGACGGGCTGGGTAACCCGCATTTTCGGTAAATGCTATCCCTCGACGGTATGGTGTCGCACCCAAAGCCGCTTGATTTGAAAGGGGTAGTCACGCACAGTTTTGGTAAACGTGTTGTTTACCGTCTCGCTTCAAAGGGAGGTGGCGATGAACGGGGCCGATATCGATACGGGGTGCGTTCCCTTACCCCAACCGGCGGCCCGGCCCGCGGGCGAGGGAACCCGTCCGCACCCCTGCACCGTCCCCGGCTTTCGCCGTTTGCGGCTGCTGATCGTGGAGGATGAAATCCCCCTGGCCCAGGCCATCCGCGAGGTGGTGGAGGATCTGGGGCACAGCGTCTGTGCGCTGGCCCATACGGAGGCTGACGCCCTGGCCCTGGCCACCGAACACCGCCCCGATGCGGCACTGATGGATGTGCGGCTGGGCATGGGGGGCGACGGTATCGCCGCCGCCCGGCGCCTGCACAGCGCGCTGGGCATCCGCTCCATCTACCTGTCGGGCTATGCCGACCATGCGACCATGGGGCGGATCACCGAAACCTATCCGCTGGGCGTGGTGCACAAACCGTTTTCCGCCGCCCAGTTGAAGGTGGTGCTGGATCTGGCCGCCCGCCGCCTGCGCGGCGGGGCGCGGCCCTGATATTGGGCGGCTGCCCCGCGCGGCCCTATTCCTGAATAAACGCCTTCACGTACGACTGCTTCAGCGGGGTGACGAGGTAATCCAGCGGCGTGCGTTCGGACAGCAGGATGCGGGCTTCCACCGGCATGCCGGCACGGATCGCCAGCTTGCCGACGTTGTGGCCGGCGGCGTCCTCGCCCTTCAGGCGGATGCGGGCGAGGAAATAGTCCTGGCGGGTGGCCGGGTCGCTCATACGGTCGGCGGATACATAGCTCACCGTGCCGTCCAGCGTGCCGACGATGCGGCTGTCATAGGCGGTCAACTGCACCTTCACCGGCAGGTCCACATGGATGGACTTGATGTCCTTGGGCTGGATGCGCACCTCGGCCAGCAGTTCGCGGCCCGCCGGCACCACGTCCAGCACCGGCTCGTTGGGGGTGATGCTGACGCCGGACGCCAGATGGCTGTGCATCACCACCACGCCATCGTCGGGGGCCTTGATGTCACGGTTGGCCAGCCGGTTTTCGGCGTCGCGGATCTGCTCGGCCAGCTTCTGCACGTCGCCGCGGGCCTTTTCCAGCTCGGTCAGCACCTTTTCGCGGAAATCGTTGCGGCGGCGGACGATCTCGCCCTCCGTCTCCACCTGCTGCTGGCGGCTCTGGGCGATGGTGGCTTCCAGTTCCTTGTCGCGGCCCATCAGGCTGGCCTGCTCCTTTTCCTGCTCCACCAGCTTGGTGCGGGTGGAGTTGCCGCGGCTGAGCAGCCCCTGGGTGATGGAGATGTCTTCGCGCACCAGTTCCAGTTCGCGGGCCAGATAGGTGCGCTGCGCCCGCACGCCGGCCATGTGCTCATCCAGCGTGGCGATGCGTTCGCGCATCAGCCGTTCCTCGGTGTCCAACTGGCCATGACGCACGCGGAACAGCTTTTCCTGATTGTCCATGGCGGTGGCGACCGCGGGGTCGCCGCCCCGCTGGCCGGTCAGCGTTACCGGCCATTCGATGGCGTCCTTTTCGAACAGTTCCGCCGACAGCCGCGCCTCCAGCGCCATGGCGTCGAGCCAGCTTGCCCGCAGCACCTGAAGGCGGGTTTCCGCCTCGGTCGCGTCCAGGCGGACCAACACCTGCCCGGCCTGCACCGTGTCACCCTCGCGCACCAGGACGCGGCCGATCTGGCCGCCCTCGTTGTGCTTGACGGTCTTGCGCCCGGTGTCGGGGGCCAGCGCCCCCGCCGCCACCACCGCGCTGTGCAGCGGGGCCAGGGATGCCCAGGCGGTCATGCCGCCGAACCCCAGCGCCAGGATGGCGCAGCCCCCGGCCAGAAGGTTGCGGATGCCGGTGTTGGGAAACAGAGCGTCGCGGGAAATCGTGGCGGTCATGGGGGAACACTTTCCGTAGAGAAGGGGCCGGGGGTGGGCAAGCGTGGGGGCGCCGTCACGCCGGGGACGGAACCGCGGCGGCGGCCCGGCGGCCCCAGGCGGCGGCACCGGCGGCGGTGGCGGTGTGCTGCCCGTCGTGGGGCCGGGCCTGGGCTTCCATCGCCATGCCGTTCTGCAGGACGAAGGTCTTGTCGGCCATGTCGAGGAAGGCCGGCTGGTGGCACAGCGCGATCACCGTCGCCCCCTGCTCCTTCATGGCGGCGACGAAGGTGCGCACCGCGGCCACGCCGTTTTCGTCCAGCCCCGACACCGGATCGTCCATCACCACCAGGGCCGGCGTGCCGAACCCGGCGCGGGCCAGCGCGATCAGCTTGGCGAAGGAGCCGCCGATGGGCGTCAGCGGGTCCTCGGTGTTGGTGTCATAGCCCTGGGGCAGCCCTTCGATGATGGCGTGGACCCCGGCACGCTCGGCGGCGGCGCGGATCTCGGCCATGGGGACATCCTGGAAGCGGGCGATGTTCTCGGCGATGGTGCCGGGCAGCAGGTCGGGGGACTGGGGCAGATAGCCGATGCCGCTGCGGGGATCGTCGGGGATCAGCGCCGTCACCGCCAGCCCGCCCAGCCGCACCGTGCCGGCCGACGGGGCCTGAATGCCGGCCAGCAGACGCGCCAGCACCGATTTCCCCGCCCGGTTGGGGCCAAGGACGCAGGCCACATGACCGGCTTCCACCGCCATGGACACGCTGCGCAGGATCGGCTTCTGGTCGCGGGGCGACACGAACAGCACGTTTTCCAGGGTCAGCCGCTGCGGGGCGACCGGCACCGCATCGCGCACCGGCTCGCGGGACAGCTTGGACAGCAGCGGCAGCAGGCGGCGGGCGGCCTGAGCCGACTTCACCAGCGGCCCCCACGACCCGGCGGTCTGCTCCACCGCCGCCATGGCCCGGCCCACCAGCATCGAGGTGGCGATCATGCCGCCGAAGGACAGGTGCTGTTCCATCACCAGCCACGCGCCGACGCCGGTGACCGCGATCTGCAGCACCATCCGCACCCATTTCGTGGCGGCACCGATGGTTGCCGACCGTTCGGCGGACCGACCCGCCAGGGCGGCGGCGGTCATGCTGTCACGCACCACGCTGTCCAGGGCCGTCGGCGCCATGCGCAGGGCGCGCACGGTGGCGGCACGGGACTGCACCGCGTCGAACAGGCGCTGGGCACGGCCGCCCGGCAGCTTGCTGTCCTCCATCAGCCCGCGGATGGCGACGTGGCCCAGCCAGCCGAAGGCGATGATGAGCACCATCCCGACCATCAGCAGCCCGGCCAGCAGCGGGTGGATCAGGTAGATGCCGATCACGTACAGCGGCGTCCACGGCAGGTCCAGGACGGCGGCGGTGGTGGGACGGGCGATGGCGCCGCGCACTTCCATCAGGTCGTTCAGCGACTGGGCGTCGGGACGGCCGCGGGCGGTGCTGTCCAGCACCTCCGCACTCAGGCGCGGGCGCCATGCCACCTCCAGCGCGTTGCCGGCGCGGGTGAACAGGCGGGTGCGCACCACTTCCAACAGGGCTGTCATGGTGAGTGCCATCACCACCACCAGCGACAGCATGATGAGCGTGTCGATGTTGTTGGACGGAATGGCCCGGCTGAACACCTGAAGCGAATAGAGCGGCAGGCTCAGCTGCAGCAGGTTGATGGCCGCGCTGAACACGAACGCCGCCACCAGCGTGCGGGTGAAGAAGCCGCGGCCCGGCAGGCTGGGGCCGCTGCCGGAAGACGCCGGCGGAAGGCGGTGGCTGTCGGTCATCCTTGGTCCTCCGAGAAGCCGATAGGGGAAGGCGAAGAGGTGCCCTCGCGTTGGCCTCATGAGGCGCCGTCATGGTAAATGATGAATTAACCAAACTAAGGGTCCCACAAATGCCACAACCGGCACCCCCTTTTCGTCTCCAGCCCTGGCAGAGCCTGCGCGGCATTCTCACCTTGAGGACAGCGCCGTTTTGAACGGCACGGCACGACGAGAGGGTGCGCGACGATGACCACCGATCCCTTCACCCTTTCCCCCGGTCTGCTGACGCTGGGCGACCTGCGGCGGCTGGCGCGGGGCGACGGTCTGGTGCGGCTCAGCCGGTCCTGCCGCGCGGCCATCGACGCATCCGCTGCCGCGGTGGCGCGCGCCGCGGCGGGGGACCGGGCGGTCTATGGCGTCAACACCGGCTTTGGTTTGCTGGCGCGCAAACGCATAGCACCCGACCATGTGCGCGACCTGCAGCGGCGGCTGGTGCTGTCCCACAGTGCCGGCACCGGCCCGGCCCTGCCCCCGGCGGTGGTGCGGCTGATGCTGGTGCTGAAGGTGAACGCGCTGGCCCGCGGCTTTTCCGGGGTGCGCGGGGTGGTGATCGACGCGCTGCTGACGCTGCTGAACCGCGGGGTGCTGCCGGTCGTGCCCGCCAAGGGGTCGGTGGGGGCGTCGGGCGATCTTGCCCCGCTGGCGCACCTGTCGGGGGTGCTGCTGGGGGTGGGCGAGGCCGATGTGGACGGGGAGCGGCTGCCCGCGGCCGAGGCCCTGGCCCGCGCCGGGCTGGCGCCGCTGGAGTTGGAGGCAAAGGAGGGGCTGGCGCTGCTGAACGGGACGCAGGCGTCAACGGCGCTGGCGCTGGTGGGGTTGTTCGCGGCGGAGGATGCCTTCGCCGCCGCCCTGGTGGCCGGGGCCATGAGTGTGGATGCGGCGATGGGCAGCGACGGGCCGTTCGACGCCCGCATCCACAGCCTGCGCGGCCAGCCGGGGCAGGAGGCGGTGGCGGCGGTGTACCGCTCCCTGCTGGAGCGCAGCGCCATCCGCAACAGCCACCGCGGCGACCACGGGACCGTGCAGGATCCCTACAGCCTGCGCTGCCAGCCGCAGGTGATGGGGGCGGTGCTGGACCATCTGCGCTTTGCCGCCGGGGTGCTGGAGCGTGAAGCCAACGCGGTCTCCGACAACCCGCTGGTGTTCGCCGACACCGGCGACATCCTGTCGGGCGGCAATTTCCACGCCGAGCCGGTGGCAATGGCCGCCGACATGCTGGCCATCGCCATTGCCGAGACGGGGGCCTTGTCGGAACGGCGCACCGCCCTGCTGATGGACACCAACCTGTCGGGCCTGCCGCCGTTTCTGGTGCGCGACGGGGGGTTGAACAGCGGCTTCATGATCGCCCAGGTGACGGCGGCGGCGCTGGCGTCGGAAAACAAGCAGATGAGCCACCCGGCCAGCGTGGACAGCCTGCCCACCTCCGCCAATCAGGAAGATCACGTCAGCATGGCGGCGCACGCCGCACGCCGCCTGTCGGAGATGGCCGACAATCTGGCGGGCATCGTGGCCATCGAACTGCTGTGCGCCGCCCAGGGTCTGGACCTGCGGGCACCGCTCACCACCTCCCCCACCCTGGAGCACGCCAAGGCGCTGATCCGCGCCGAGGTGCCGATGTGGGAGGACGACCGCCCGATGGCCCCCGACATCGCCGCGGCCAAGGCGCTGGTGACGGCGGGGTCGTTCCATCCGATGGTGTTGCTGTTCAACGGATGAACCCATTCCACGGGTTTCAAGGGCCGCCGGCCCCCAAAATCCATGGGGATGGGGTTGTCAGGGGCAAAGCCCCTGACGTCTCTCCTCACGCCCCGGCGTCTTCGTCCCCCCCGGCACCCTCTTCCTCCACCGCCCGCACGAGCACGGCGGCGAAGAACCCGTCGGTGTCATGCCGGCCGGGCGACAGGCGCAGATAAGGACCATCGGCGGGGGGCGTGGCGCCCACGCGCTCCTCCGCCCACACCTCGGCGACCGGCTTGACGGTGAAGTCGGGGTGGGTGGCGAGGAAGGCGGCGATCTGCCCTTCATTCTCTTCCGGCAGCAGCGAGCAGGTGGCATAGACCAGCCGCCCGCCGGGCTTTACCAGCCGCGCCGCGCTGTCGAGGATCTCCGCCTGAAGCGGCACGAGCTGTTCCAGGCCGGGGCCGAGCACCCGCCAGCGGGAATCCGGGTTGCGACGCCAGGTGCCGGTGCCGCTGCAGGGCGCGTCCACCAGCACGCGGTCGAACTTGCGCTTATGGCGCTTCACCCACGGGTCGCGGGCGGAGGTCAGGGGCTTGGCCTCGATGTTGTGCAGGCCGGCGCGGCGGAACCGCTCCGCCGCCCGCTTCAGCCGCCCGGCCAGCACGTCGCACGCGACCACCCGGCCCTTGTTGTTCATCAGGGCGGCCAGGGCCAGGGTCTTGCCCCCTGCCCCGGCGCAGAAATCCACCACCTGATCCCCCGGCTTCGGAGCGACCGCAAAGGCGACAAGCTGCGAGCCTTCGTCCTGGATCTCCACCAGACCGTTCTTGAAGGCATCCACCTGCCCCAGCGGCGGGCGGCCCTGCACGCGCAGGCCCAGCGGCGACCATTGGGTGGGCGTGGCGATGATGCCGGCCTTGGCCAGGGCGGCCACCGCCTTGTCACGGTTGGCCTTGACCGCGTTGACGCGCAGATCCAAGGGTGCCGCATCCAGCAAGGCCGCCATTTCCACCGCGAAGCGGTTGCCCAGTGCGGCGCGCATCGGCGCTTCCGCCCACGCCGGGCATTCCACCCGCACCGCTTCCGGCATGGCCGGATGGTCCAGCGTGTGGGTTTCCAGCGCACCCAGCAGCACGCTTTCCTCCCGCGTCAGCGGGGCGGGGTCGAAGCGGTCGCCGGTGAACAGCTTGGCGATGGCCCCGGCGGGGCGCTGGTCGCCCAGCACGGCGTTGGCGATGACGCGGGCGCGCGGGGTGCTGGGGTGCCCTTCCTTCTCCAGCCACCAGGACAGCCGCGCGTGGCGGCGCAGGATGGCATAGGTGGTTTCCGCCACCGCCGTGCGGTCCTTGGACCCGATGTAGCGGCGGGCACGGAAATAGGCGCTCATCACCGCATCCGCGGGGCGTGGGGTGGCGTCGATCTCGGTCAACAGATCGATGACCGCCTGAAGGCGTGCGGCGGGTGTCATGGCACGGGAACCTTGAAAAGAGCGGAAAAGGGGGCGACCCCCCGGAACCGGGTTGGATAGCGCGTTTCGCCGCCGCTGTCATCCACCGCATGACCGTCCCGCCCCCATGCCCCGCGGCAGGAAGGCCACACCCTTCCCCCTTCTTGCGGGATGCCGTTGACCTTCCGATGGTGGCAAGCCTAAAGATCAGGGGATCCTTTCAACCGACAGGACACGGTTTTCGGGCAGATGGGGGTTGGGACCATGGCCGGCATTCGCGGTTTTCTGGCAGGCGTTGCGGCGGCGTTGCTGCTGGCGTCGTGCGCCTCCTCTCCCTCGCTGCCCACCGGGGCGGGGGCCTTGACCACCGGGCGGCCCGGCGGGCCGGTGCCGATGGACAAGATCTTCCCCGATTTCCGCGTGCTGACCGGCTGGGGCGAGGATCACCACGGCGAGGCCATGGCCGCGTTCCAGAACACCTGTGCCTGGGTGCGTTCGCAATCGCCGGACAAGCCGATCGGCAGCAGCCCCGCCGCCGGGCGGGTGGCCGACTGGCGCCCCCTGTGCGACCGCGCCCGGCTGATCCCGGCCAGCGACGTGGAAGCCGCGCGTCTGTTCTTCGAAACCCATTTCCAGCCCGTCACCCTGTCGCCGGGGGAAGAGGGGCTGTTCACCGGCTATTACGAAACCGAGCTTCACGGAAGCTGGACGCGCAGCGCACGCTACAACACCCCGCTCTACCGCCTGCCGCCCAAGCCCAAGAACGGCTATCCCGACCGCGCCGCCATCGCCCGCGGCGCCCTGGCTGGCCGGGGGCTGGAATTGATGTGGGTGGATGATCCCATCGCCGCCTTCTTCCTGGAAATCCAGGGATCGGGCCGGGTGGTGATGGAGGACGGCAGCGTCGTCGGCGTGGGCTATGCCGGCAAGAACGGCCACGCCTATGTCCCCGTCGGCCGCCGCCTGATCGACATGGGGGTGGCGACGCCCGAGCAGATGTCGCTGCAGGTGATCCGCGCCTGGATGACCGACCACCCGGACCAGCGTCAGGCGCTGATGAACCTCAACCCCTCCTATGTCTTCTTCAACATCCGCAAGGACGGCGGCGCGCGCGGGGCGCGCAACATGGAGCTGACGGCGGGCCGCAGCCTGGCGGTGGACCCCAGCTTCGTGCCGCTGGGCGTGCCTTTGTGGCTGGAGGCGCGCAACGTGCCGGTGACCGGCGGCCAGTTGAAACGGCTGGTGGTGGCGCAGGATACCGGCGGGGCCATCCGCGGGGCGGTGCGCGGCGATCTGTTCTGGGGCCACGGCCCCGGTGCGGAGGAGGGAGCCGGGGTGATGAAGGCGCGCGGCCGTTACACCATGCTGGTGCCGCGCAGCATCGCCCCCATCTACGCCGCCGCCCGCACGCAATAAGCGGATGCGTCCATGGCTCCGGCGCTGCTGCCCGTCCGTCTGACCGATCTGACCGACCCCGCCGGGGCGCGGGCGGCGTTGCGTGCCATCTTCTTCCAGTCCACCACCCGGACCGCGTTCGACGACGACGCGGCCCGCGACCGCTTCTTCGCCACCTGGACCGGCTGGTATCTCGACCACGCCCCGCGGGACGTGTGGTTCCTGCCCGACGGCGGGGGCGGCTATGCCGGATACCTCACCGGCTGCCGCGACAGCGCCGCCGTGGACGGGCCGGGGCGGGTGATCCCGCACTACGGGGTGTTCGCCGACCTGTTTCCCGCCTTTCCCGCCCACCTGCACATCAATCTGGCCCCCGCCTTCCGCGGCCGGGGGCTGGGGCGGCGGCTGATCGACGCCTTTGCCGCCGACTGCCGGGCCGATGGCCGGGCGGGGGTGCATGTGGTCACCGGGACGGGCGCCCGCAACGCCGCCTTTTACACCCGCGCCGGCTTCACCCATGCGGTGGAACGGGGACCACTGCTTTTCCTTGGAAAGACCCTATGACCGCCCGCACCCATGGCCACCGCGTCATCCGTCTGGCTGCCGCTGCCGCCGCCGTCGTCGCCGTTCTGCCCGGCGTGCGGGCCGGAGAGATGAGCTACGCCGCCAGCCATGGCCGCGCCGACTATCGCGCCGAACACCTTCTTCCCGGTGCGGCGGTCACCCTGGTTCCGCCGGAATCGGTGGAGCCGGTGATCGCGCTCACCTTCGACGACGGGCCGGACATCCACAACGACCCGGCCCTGCTGGCGGTGCTGGCCGAACACAAGGTTCCGGCGACCTTCTTCGTCATCGGCCGCAACGCCCACCGCTATCCGGCGCTGTTGAAGGCCATTTCCGATGCCGGGCACGAAATCGGCAACCACACCTGGGACCACACCCGGCTGATTACCCAGACCGCGCCCGAACAGGCCCAGGAAATGGCCCGGACCGCCAGGGTTCTGGCCCGCGAAGGGATCACCGCCCAGTGGTTCCGCCCGCCCTACGGCTCGTATGATGAAAAGACCGGCCCGCTGGCCCGCGCCGCCGGCATGGACGTGGTGCTGTGGACCGTGGATTCGCAGGATTACCGCGACCGTCCGCCCGAAGTGCTGGAAGAACGGGTGGTCAATCAGTTGACCCCCGGTGCGGTGGTGCTGATGCATTCCAACCACGCCAACACCGTGACCGCCCTGCCCGGCATCATCACGCGCGCCCAGGCGGCCGGCTACCGCTTCGTCACCCTGGCGGAATGGAAAAGCCTGATGACCCGCCAGACCACCGTGGCGCAAAAGCCCTGAGCCGAAGCCCCCCCCCCCCCGCAAGGGGGGCGCCTCAGCGCAGCAGCATTTCCTGCACCAGCACCTTGCGCACCCGCAAGGGGCGCAGTTCGCGGTTGGCGGCGTGGGCGACCACGCTCTTGACCACCTGCACCCCTTCCGCCCCGTTCAGGTCGGCGGCGGCCACATCGGCCATGCGCGTGGAAACGGTGTTGGCGATGCGCGGCACGTAGGATGCGATGATGTCGCGGTCCACATCCCCCGGCATTTCCAGAACCAGCCGCACCCGCAATTGCCGGAACCGCAGGCCGTCGGGCATGGCGAATTCCATGGCCGGCATTTTCACATAGATGTGGCCGGCGGCGGCTTCGCTGATGCCGCGGGACGGTTTGACGGGGCCGATGCCGAACACCGTGGCCGTTCCCCAGCCCAACCCCGCCAGACACACCAGCGCCCCGATCAGAATCAGGATCAGCCGTATGGGGGAGCGTTCCGGCGGCGGAACCGGCGCCGGTTCCGGCTCGTCCCACCGGCGGGCGGCCACCGGGCGCGGCGGCACGGTGCGCAGGGGGATCGGCTGGACCGGGGCCGGCGGGGCCTGATCCGGGGCCGGCACCTCCGCCGCCGGTGCTGTGAACGGCGCAGGAGACGGCGGCAGAGGGGTGGAATCCGACGGCGGGCCGGCGATATCCGGCTCCGGCGGCGCCCCGACGAGAAGAATTGCGGCTTTCATCATCCCCTCGCAGCCCGGCAGCCCCTCTTCATGAGGGTAGGCTGTTTATGGGGATCCGTCAAATAAAGGCATTTTATTCTGTTGCGATGATTACGATCCCAACAGAATATCCTTTATTTATCTCAGGTAAGGCAGAATCCACCGCGAAAAAACGCTCACACGCCCCCGTGGACGGCGCGGGCCAGGGCTGCGAAACCGGCCACATCCACCTCTTCCGCCCGCGCGGTGGGGGGGATGCCGGCGGCGGCCAGCAGGGCTTCGGCGTTGCCCAGGGACTTCAGGCTCTGGCGCAGCATCTTGCGCCGCTGGCCGAAGGCGGCGGCGGTCACCGCCTCCATGGTGCGCCAGTCCGCCGGTTCGGGGTTGGCGCGGGGGGTCAGGCGGACGACGGTGGATTCCACCTTGGGCGGCGGGGTGAAGGCCTGCGGCGGCAGGGTCAGCAGCGGCTGCACCTCCGCCCGCCAGTTGGTGATGACCGACAGCCGGCCGTAACTCTTGCTGCCCGGCCGGGCCAGCAGCCGGTCGGCCACCTCCTTCTGGAACATCAGCGTCAGGCTGGCGTAGTCCTCGATCCGCTTCAGCCAGCCGATCAGCAGCGGGGTCGCCACGTTGTACGGCAGGTTGGCGACGATGGCGCGGGGGGCCGGCACCAGATCCACCGGGTCCACGGTCAGGGCATCGGCCTCGACGATGGTCAACCGGCCGGCGGCGGCTTCCACCACGTCGCCCAGCGCCTCGATGAAGCGGGTGTCGCGTTCGACCGCCACCAGACGGGCGGCGGGGGATGCCAGGATGGCGCGGGTCAGCCCGCCCGGCCCCGGCCCCACCTCCACCACCGAGGTGCCGGGGGCGATGGCCGCCCCGCGGACGATGCGCCCCGTCAGGTTGAGGTCGAGCAGGAAGTTCTGCCCCAGCGCCTTGCGCGCGCCCAGGTCATGGCGCGCAATGACCTCCCGCAGCGGCGGCAGGGCGAAGGGATCGAAGGCGGGCGGGGTGTCGGGCGTGTCAGCGGTCATGGAACCGGGTTATAGCCTGACACCCCCGTTCCGTCACCTCAATCGGCAAGGAAAGCGCGGACGACGGCGATCTGTTCCTCGTCCATCAGGGCGGGGGCGTGGCCGACGTTGGGGATGGTGACCAGCCGGGCCTTCGGCCCCCGTTCGGTCATTTCCTGCGCCGTTTCCGGACGCAGAATGTCGGAGCGTCCGCCGCGGATCACCAGCACCGGGCAGGTGATGCGGTCCCACAGGGGCCACAGGTCCACCGGGCCGATGGGCCGGGCTTTGAACACCGTGGCGATGCCGGGATCATAGGCCAGGCCGAAGCGCCCGTCCGGCAGCCGCCGCGCGCTGGTTTCCGCCATGTGCCGCCATTGCCGGTCCGTCATCGGCCCGAACCCCATCAACACAAAGCGCAGATAGGCATCCACCGCGGCGATGTCCTCGAACACCGGCTCCTTCGCCACGTAATCGGCGATGCGTTCCAACCCCTCCTGCGCGACGAAGGGGCCGACGTCGTTGACCACCAGCCGGCGGATGGGGCTGCCCGGCTGGGCCGCCAGCATCATACCGATCAGCCCACCCATGGAGGTGCCGACCCAATCCACCGATTCCACATCCAGCCGGGCCAGCAGCACCGCCATGTCGGCCAGATACTGCGGGTAACTGTACAGCGCCGGATCGGTCAGCCAGCCGCTGCGCCCCCGCCCCACCACGTCGGGGCAGACGACCCGGTGACTGCCGGTCAGGCCCAGGGCCAGATGGTCGAAATCCCGCCCGTTGCGGGTCAGCCCGTGAACGCAGACCACCGTGCGCTCCGCCCCCTCCCGCCCCCAGCGGGTATAGGCCATGCGGTGGAACCCCGCGGGGCTGAGGCAGGCGACACTGTGCTGGGTCATGGTCATGGGCGGGCGCGCTCCCTTTGTTTCCCGTCAGCGCCCCGCTTCCGCGGTCTGGGCGGGGAAGCGGGGGCTGGGGCCGGTCACCGACGGATCGTAGGGGTGGAGCGTCTGCGGGTAAAGCCGGCGGATCAGCCGGACATAGGATTGCGTTTCGTCATAGGGCGGCACCCCCTGGTAACGGTCCACCGCCCCTTCGCCCGCGTTGTACCCGGCCAGCGCCAGCGTGACGTCGCCGCGGAAATAGGCCAGCAGCCAGCGCAGGTATTTCATGCCGCCGCGGATGTTGTCCTCGGGGCTGAAGACGTTGCGCACGGCGAACCGCTCGGCGGTTTCGGGGATGAGCTGCATCAGCCCGGCGGCGTCCTTGGGCGACACGGCGTCGGTGCGGAACGCGCTTTCCACCCGGATCACCGCCAGCACGAGCTGGGGGTCAAGCCCATAGGTGGGGGCCAGGGTCTTCACCAGCTTCGCCACCTCTTCCGGCGGGGCGGACAGGCCGCGCGGCGGCTCCGCCCCCGGACGGCACCAGGGGCGGACGTGCCCCATCTGGCCGGGAATGTAGGTGACCAGCCGCCGCGCCTCCTTGTGCCCGCGGCTGGCGGCGGCGCGCAGCCACGCGGTACCCACCCGCGGGTTGCGCACCACGCCCGTGCCGAACATGAAACGGCGGGCGATGCGGAAGGCCGCGTCGGCGTTGCCCCGCTCCGCCGCCTCACAATCGGCCAGATAGGAGGAGCGGACCGTCTCGGCCCGCACCTCTCCACCGGACGCCATCAGCAGAGCCGCCGCCAACGCCAGCATCAGCACCACACCCAACCCACGCACGAAACCCACGATCCATCACCCATTGCCTGATCCCGCGGGCGACTATGGAACCGGCAACCGAGGGACGGCAAGGGCTTTGGCCGATTTACAACCCCTCGGCGCGGTTCAGCGTGATTGCATACTGGGTCGCCAGATCGTAATGGGACCCGTGGACCGTGCCCTGCCCCTGGGCAATCATCATCTTTCGGCTGAGCACGTCCTGCTGCCATTGCGGATTGCAGGCAGCGGCCCGGCGGCGGGCGATGACCTCCAGCTTCGCGGTTTCGTCGGCCGACGGGCCGAGCGCGGCGAAATCGCTTTCGATCTCGGCCTTGGTGGTGCTGGAGATGCTGCCGTTCTGCACCATGATGTCGAACATCAGCGCCGCCGCCCGTTCCGACACCACGCCGTATTCCCGGCACAGCGCCAGCCCGGAATTGTAGCGCGCCTGCGCCATCGTCACCTGCAAGGCTTGGCATTCCGGGGTGGCGCCCAGCGCCTTCAACTGGCTTTTCCAGGGGTCCTGAACCTGATTGTTCTGCTGGATGCCGGTCGCCCACGCCATTTGCGCCGTGCGGTCGGACTGGGTGAACACCTGGCGGAAGGTGGCGGCGTTGCTGCCGAACACCGTGTCCACCACGTCGCCGTGCTGGGAGCACATGTCCTGGAACAGCGGCTGCAGGCTGCCCTGGCCCAGCGCCCACTGGATGGCGCCGAAGCTGATGCCCTGCCCGTCGAAATTGCCCGACAGGCCGCTGAAGCACCCCGGCACCGGCAGGCTGGTTTCGATGGAGCCGGTCAGTGCCAGACACCGCCACGCCAGCGGCTGGGCCGCCAGCGCGGGCGACGGCGCCGCCGCAGCCGCCGGGGCCGCGGTCGTCCCCCCGGACGGCGGGAACATGGCATCCCACGTCTGCGGCCCCACGATGCCGTCGGCGGTCAGCCCAACCGAGGATTGATAGGCCATCACCGCGGCCTTGGTGCCATTCCCGAACACACCGTCGATGGTCCCCGTGTAGAATTTCCCGGAAGAATCGGCGAGAAATCGCTGAACCTGAGTTACCTCATCCCCCGATGAACCCACCTGAAGAATCGTCATCCGCCCCTCCACTGCGAAAATTCGATGATTTTCATGAGTGTCGAAGCTATTTCTCCGTGGCAAGAACAATATTGAGCCAGTAATTTCTTATTTATATTTGCATTCATTTGTATGGTATTGAGAACAGACAAACGCCCTTGCCGCCCCTACCCCCGCCAACCCATCTGATGCGGACAACAGATGCGCGAGGGGGAACCATGGGCCGGCTCCGGCGGGTGGCGGTGGGAGTCGTGGTGGCGGCGGTGGCGGTGCCGCTGCTGGCCGGTGTGGCGGCGTGGATCTGGCTGCGCGCGCAGGTGCCCGATCCGGGGGGTGACGCCGCCCTGCCTGGCCTGGACCAGCCGGTGACCGTGATTCGCGACCGCGACGGCGTTCCCCACATCCACGCCGCCAGCGCCCATGACGCCTATGCCGCGCTGGGGTACCTGCACGCCCAGGACCGGCTGTGGCAGATGGAGATGGCCCGCCGCGCCGGGGCCGGGCGGCTGAGCGAGGTTCTGGGCGGGCAGGATGCCCTGCTGCGCACCGACCGGCTGATGCGCACGCTGGGGCTGTACCGCCGGGCGGAAGCCAGCGTGGCCGCCCTGTCCCCCGACACCCGCGCGGCACTCGACGCCTATGCCGCCGGGGTCAACGCCTATCTGACCCACCGGCGCGAGGCGCTGCCCCTGGAATTCCAGTTCCTGCGGCTGACGCCGGAACCCTGGCGCCCCGCCGACAGCGTGGTGTGGGCCAAGCTGATGGCGCTGCGCCTGTCCACCAACTACCGCGGGGAAATCCACCGCGCCCGCCTGCTGGCCCGTCTGCCGCCGGAACGGGTGCAAGCGCTGTTCCCCCCGGCCCGGCCCGATGCGCCCACCACCCTGGCCGCCCTGGACGGCATCGGACCGGAACGGCTGGCCGCACTGGCCGCGGCCCTGCCGCCGGAGCCGCCGGGGCTGGGGCTGGCGTCCAACGAATGGGTGCTGGACGGGCGCCACACCACCACCGGCAAGCCGATCCTGGCCAACGACCCCCATCTGGAGCTGGAAGCGCCGATCCTGTGGTATCTGGCCCGGATCGAGGCGCCGGGCCTGAGCCTCAGCGGGGCGACGGCGCCGGGGATGCCCTTCCACCTGCTGGGTCACAACGGGCGGATGGCGTGGGGCTTCACCATGACCTACAGCGACACCCAGGATCTGTTCGTCGAACGCATCGACCCCGCCGATCCGTCCCGCTACCTCACCCCCGACGGCAGCGCGCCCTTCACCACCCGCACCGAAACCATCGCCGTGGCCCGCGGAGCACCCCAGACGCTGACCGTGCGCGAAACCCGTCACGGGCCGGTGCTGTCGGATCTGGAAGGGGGGGATCTCGCATTCTCCGGCCATGTGCTGGCCCTGGCCTTCACCGGGCTGGGGGAGGCGGACACGTCGGTGGAGGCGCTGCACCGCCTGAACCGCGCCGGAACGGGGGCGGAGGTGCGCGCGGCCCTGGCGCTGCACCAGTCGCCGCAGCAGAACGTGGCCTATGCCACCACCGACGGCACCATCGGCCTGATCGCGCCGGGGTTGGTGCCGGTGCGGCGCCACGGCGACGGGCGGATGCCGGTTCCCGGCTGGACCGGGGAGTATGACTGGACCGGCATGATCCCCTTCGCCGACCTGCCGCAGGTGGAAAACCCGCCGTCGGGGCGGCTGGTCAACGCCAACAACGCCGTGGTCGGGCCGGACTATCCCCACCTGATCGCCGCCGAATGGCCGGAGCCGCTGCGCGCCCGCCGGATCGCGGCGATGCTGGACGCCGCCGGCCCCGTTTCCCCCGACGCTGTGGCGGCACAGCAGCGGGACGTGCGCTCCACCGCCGCCGACGACCTGCTGCCGCTGATGCTGGCGGTTTCCCCGCACGGCCCACGCGCAGCCCAGGCGGTGGCCATGCTGACGGGCTGGGACCACCGCATGGACCGCACCCGGCCCGAACCGCTGATCTTTGCCGCGTGGCAGCGGGAACTGTCGCAGGCGCTGTTCGCCGGCGACCTCGGCCCCCTGTTCAGCGAAGGGCTGTGGCAGAGCACCCGTCTTTTGCAGGACAGGCTGGCCGCCCCGCCGGACGGGTGCTGTGCCACCGCGCTGGCGGACAGCCTGGACCGGGCGCTGGACGGGCTGGCCGCCCGCTACGGCGCCGACCCCGCCGCGTGGCGCTGGGGCGATGCCCACCGGGCGGTCTTGGCGCACCGGCTGCTGGCCCTGATCCCCGGCGTGCGGGATCTGTACGACCTGTCGATCCCCAGCGACGGCGGCAACGACACGGTGAACCGCGGCTCCACCACCCTGTCCGACGCCGCGGCCCCGTTCGCCCACCGGCACGGGGCGGGGTTGCGGGCCGTCTATGATCTGGCCGACCTGGACCGTTCCCGCTTCATGATCGCCACGGGACAGTCGGGAAATCCCTTATCGCCGCACTGGGGCGATCTGGTTCATCGTTGGCGCGACGGCGATTACCTCGGGCTGCCATCCCGGCCGCAGGAAGCCGCCCGCCTGATCCTCCACCCCTCCCCCGCAGGACCATCGCCGTGACCGTCACCCCACCCCCCTTCGTGACCATCGACGACATCCGCGCCGCCGCCGCCCGGCTGGCCGGACACATCGCCGTCACCCCGACGGTGCCCGCCCCCCGCTTGTCGGAGGAGGCCGGCTGCACCCTGTTCCTGAAGCTGGAAAGCCAGCAGGCGACCGGCTCGTTCAAGGAGCGGGGGGCGCGCAACAAGCTGCTGTCCCTGTCCGACGCGGAACGGCAGGCGGGCGTCATCGCCATGTCGGCGGGCAACCACGCCCAGGCGGTGGCCTGCCACGCCACGCGGATGGGCATCGGCTCCACCATCGTGATGCCGGCCTTCACCCCCTTCACCAAGGTGGAACGGACCGAGGCGCTGGGGGCGCGGGTGGTGCTGCACGGGGAAACCCTGAGCGACGCCCGGGACTTCGCCGCCGGACTGGCCCGCGACGAGGGGCTGGTGTTCGTCCACCCCTACGACGACCCGCTGGTCGTCGCCGGCCAGGGCACGGCGGCGCTGGAGTTCCTGGCGGCGGTGCCGGATCTGGACGCGCTGGTGGTGCCCATCGGCGGCGGCGGGCTGATGGCCGGCATGGCGGCGGCGGCCCGCGCGCTCAACCCGCGCATCGCCCTTTATGGGGTGCAATGCGCCCTCTACCCCTCCATGAAGCAGGCACTGGCGGGCGAGCCGGTCACCTGCGGCGGCGTGACCCTGGCCGAGGGCATCGCGGTCAAGGCGCCCGGCGCCCTGACCCGCGCCATGATCGCCGCACTGGTGGATGAGGTGCTGCTGGTGGACGAACCGGCGCTGGAGGGGGCGGTCTACCGTCTTGCCACCGTCCAGAAGCTGGTGGCCGAAGGCGCCGGGGCGGCGGCACTGGCGGCGGTGCTGACCAACCGCGACCGTTTCGCCGGCAAGCGGGTGGGTCTGCTGGTGTCGGGGGGCAACATCGACGCCCGCCTGCTGTCGCAGGTGCTGGTGCGCGGTCTGGTGCAGGAGGGGCGGATCATCCGCCTGCGCATCGGGCTGAACGACATGCCGGGGGCGCTGGCCCGCATCACCCGCATCCTGGGCGATGCCGGGGCCAACATCGTGGAAATCCACCACCAGCGGCTGTTCCACGACGTGCCGGTGAAGATGGCGGAAATCGACGTGATCCTGGAAACCCGCGGCCACGCCCACGCCCATCGTCTGATCGAGCGTCTCCAGGCCGCGGACTTTCCCACCGAACTGATGAGCGAGGTGAGCTGACGGCTCCCCCGCCAGAGCGGCCATTGAGGCCGCGGCCAAGGGCGCGGATGCGCCCGCCCGGCGAGGGCAAAACAAAGACTAACCCACCGTGGCGTAAGCGCCGCGGAAGTACAGCAGCGGACGGCCGTCGGCCCGCGATTCCAGCCGGCGGACGCGGCCCACCACGATCACATGGTCGCCGCCGTCCAGCAGCGCGTGACGGTCGCATTCCAAGGTCGCCAGGCAGCCCTTGAGGATCGGAACGCCGGTGTCCCAGGTGTCCACCGCCAGACCGCTCCAGCGGTCCTGAAGGTCGCGGCGGGAAAAGCGCACCGACAATTCCTGTTGGTCGTCGGCCAGCACGTTCACCGCAAAGGCCGGGGCGCTGGTGAAGGTCGCCAGCGACTGCGACGACCGCGCGACGCAGAACAGCACCAGCGGCGGGTCCAGCGACAGCGACGAGAAGGAGTTGACCGTGATCCCCAGCGGCACGCCGTCGGCCCCCAGGGTGGTGATGACCGTGATGCCGGTGGCAAAGCTGCCCAGCGCGTTGCGGAACACCCGCGAGTCGATGGCCGGAGGGAGGGGGGCGGCAGGGGTTTCAGGGGCGGCGGTCATGGAAACCTGTGCTGTGTGTGATGAAAAAATGGGCTGTCCGGGATTAACCCACCAGACCGCTCAACGCAAGCCGGCAACGCCGCACATCGGCCCTGACATGACAGCGCAGCCCACAGCGTTAAACGGATATTAAGGAAGAACGGCGATGGTCTGGGCTGTTTTCGCCCGCCGTCGTCATTGATTCGTGCCCCGGTTCCGCCATGTCCAATTCCTCCGGCGGCGAACAGCCGATCATCATCAAAAAGAAGAAGGCGGCGCACGGCGGCGGTCATGGCGGTGCGTGGAAAGTGGCCTATGCCGACTTCGTGACGGCGATGATGGCCTTCTTCCTGCTGCTGTGGCTGCTGAACGTCACCACGTCGGACCAGCGCAAGGGCATCGCCGACTATTTCGCCCCCGTCAGCGTCAGCCGCGAGACATCCGGTTCCGGCGGGCTTCTGGGCGGTCAGACGGTGACCGCACCAGGGGCACAGATCTCGTCCAGCTCGCCCGTGTCGGCCGACGTCCCCTCCTCCGGCCCGCCGGGCCAGCAGGCGGAGGAAAGCGAAAACCCCGATCCCGACGCCCTGGCCAGCACCCAGCGCAGCGGTGCTACCGAAATGCCCGGCCAAGGCCCCGCCGACACCCCCAAAGATCCGGCCAGCCAGCGCGCCAATGAAAACCGCCTGGACTATCAGCAGCGGCTGGAACAGATGGCCCGGCAAATGGGCGTGCCCGGCCAGAAGATGGGGGAAAAGCTGTCGGATTTCGCCGAACGGCTGAACGAGGCGTCGCAAACGCTCCAGATCCAGCAGACCGAGGCGAAACAGTTCCAGCAGGCCGCCAGCGAGATCCGGCAGGCGATCCAGTCGATCCCCGAACTGGAACCCCTGGCCCAGAACCTCATCATCGACCAGACGCCCGAGGGCTTGCGCATCCAGATCGTCGATCAGGAGCGGGTCAGCATGTTCCCCGGCGGCTCGGGCCAGATGTACCCCCAGACCCGCGCCCTGATAACCCAACTGGCCAAGGCGCTGTCCAAGCTGCCCAACCGCCTGTCCATCAGCGGCCACACGGACTCCACCCCCTTCACCAACGGCGGCGGACGGGACAATTGGGATCTGTCGTCGGAACGGGCCAACGCCACCCGCCGCGCCCTGATTGCCGGCGGCATCCCGGAAAGCCGCATCCAGGACGTGGTCGGGCGGGCCGACCGCGACCTCTTGGTCCCCGACCAGCCCAATTCACCGCGCAATCGCCGTATCAGCATGATTCTGTTGCGGGATGGAGTGAATCCCTCCAACTGACGCGGCCATTGTTTCACGAAAACGTCCCAATGGCCGCCTGTCAAACAACAGGCATTTGCCCAACTCTTGTGCAGAAAAAGATGTCTTGCGGCATTGCACACACCGCGGGCGGTTTGTCTCTGTTCAAAGCCCTCGGAATTGGATCATAATCGGATCAGTGCTCGTACCGGGCGCGAGACAGCCCCTGTATCCCCCTCGTCGAGCAAATTGAGCGGAGGAGTCGCCGAGCGTGACCGGGACTAAAGCGGTTGATCTTTTGTCGTCTTATGACTCCGGCGTTTATTTCGATGAACTGTTCGGCAAACCGGGAATGGAGGCCGCCCACACGGCCCTGATCCGGGAACGGCTGGCGGCGATCGATTTTGACGATCTCAGGCGGCGTGCCGCCGATGTGGAAAGGGAGCTGTACAATCTCGGCATCACCTTTCTGGTGTATTCGGAAAAGGATGCGGTGGACCGTATTCTGCCGTTCGACATCATCCCGCGGGTGATTTCGGCCCAGGAATGGGCGCATCTGGAAGCCGGCGTGCAGCAGCGCGTCACCACGCTGAACCTGTTCCTGCACGACATCTACCACGACCAGAAAATCCTCAAGGATGGGATCATCCCGCCGGAACTGGTGCTGGGGAACGCGAATTTCCGCCCCCAGATGGTCGGGCTGGACATTCCGCACAACACCTACATCCATATCATGGGTGTGGATCTGGTGCGCGACCGCTACGGCACCTTCCGCGTGCTGGAAGACAACGGCCGCGTGCCGTCGGGCGTGTCGTACGTGGTGGAAAACCGCCACATGATGCAGCGGATCTTCCCCGATCTGATGCAGGGCATCGGCATCCGCCCGGTGGACAACTACGGCCACAAGCTGCTGGAAGCCCTGTACGAAATCGCCCCCGCCTCCGCCGGCGGCGATCCGCAGGGGGCGCTGCTGTCGCCCGGTGCGTACAATTCCGCCTATTTCGAGCACATCTTCCTGGCCCGCGAAATGGGCGTGCCGCTGGTGGAAGGCCGTGATCTGGTGGTGGAAAACGACCGGGTTTACATGAAGACCACCGACGGTCTGTCGCCGGTGCATTCCATCTACCGCCGCTTGGGCGACGATTTCCTCGACCCCAAGGCGTTCAACCCCGACAGCCTGCTGGGCGTGCCCGGCATCTTCGATGCCTACCGCAAGGGCAATGTGGCGCTGGCCAACGCCATCGGCACCGGGGTGGCCGACGACAAGGCGGTCTATTGCTACGTCCCGCGGATGATCAAGTATTACCTGGACCAGGACCCGATCATCCCCAACGTGGACACCCGCATCTGCCGCGAGCCGGACGCGCTGCGCTACACGCTGGACCATCTGGACGAGCTGGTGGTCAAGCCGGTGGGCGAAGCCGGCGGGTACGGCATCACCATCGGACCGCGCGCCACCAAGGCCGAGTTGGAGGATTGCCGCGCCAAGCTGCTGGCCGATCCGGCCAATTACATCAGCCAGCCGGTCGTTGACCTGTCGGTGTGCCCGACCATGGTCAACGATGGGATCGAGCCGCGGCATGTGGATCTGCGCCCCTTCGCCATCACCGGGTCCAAGACATGGGTGCTGCCCGGCGGGCTGACGCGCGTGGCGCTGAAAAAAGGAACGCTGATCGTGAATTCGTCCCAGGGCGGCGGCTCGAAGGACACCTGGGTGCTGGAGGATCGCGCGTGAACCTGCTTGCCCGTTACGCCGAGTGCATTTTCTGGATGGCCCGCTACATGGAGCGGGCCGAGAACCTCGCCCGCATCCTCGATGTGCAGGAAACCTTTGCCCGCGACAGCAAGGGCGATATCAACTGGTTCTCCATCGTCCAGCTTTATGCCGATGAGACGGCGTTCTTCGAACGCTACAGCCAGGCGACCGCCGAAACGGTGATCCAGTTCTATGTGCTGGACCCGCAGAACGCCAGCTCGCTGACGTCCATGATCCGGGCGGCGCGGGAAAACGCCCGCATCCTGCGCCCGTGGATCTCCACCGAGATGTGGACGCAGTTGAATGTGTTCTACAACAAACTTCTGGAATTGAAGCCCAAGGATGTGAGCGCCCGCGGTCTGGCGCGCATCTGCGCCTGGATCAAGGAGGAATGCCAGACCCACACCGGCATCACCGAGGGCACCTTCTACCGGGATCAGGGCTGGTATTTCTACCAGATGGGCAAATACATCGAGCGGGCGGACCAGACCACCCGCCTGCTCGATATCAAGTACCACACGCTGGTGCCCAGCGTGGGCGAAACCCACCCCGACGGCTCGCCTCAGGATGTGTCGCAGTGGTGCACGGTGCTGCGGTCGGCGGCGGGCTACCACGCCTTCCGCCGCGTCTACCCCCGCGGCATGACCCCGGCCACCGTCGCCGGCTTCATGCTCTACAACGAGGGGTTCCCGCGGTCGGTGGTGATGTGCGTGCGCCAGATCGACGGGTTCCTGACCCGGCTGCGTTCGCGCTATTCCCTGCGCCGCGGGTCGGAGGCCATGGAAACGGTGGACGAGTTGCTGGGCGCCCTGCTCAGCCGCCCCATCGAGGCGGTCATTCGAGAGGGCTTGCATGAGTATTTGGATTGGGTGCAAAGACAGCTTATCCTGATCACCACCGAGATCGGGCAGGCGTTCTTCGGGCTGGAGCCGCCGGCTCCCGCCGTGGAAAGCGCCCCGGCCCCGTCTCAAAGCCAGACCCAGGGCCAGTCACAGACCCAGACCGCCAGTCCGTAACCCCGTCCCAGCAAAAGGCACCTCCGCCGATGTCGGTCATTCCGCCGCATCACCGCCCGCTTCAGCAGTTCTTCCGGTCGGGGCCGATGCCGTGCCCCTACCTGCCGGGGCGGGTGGAGCGGAAGCTGTTCACCCGGCTTAGCGGCATCCACGCGGCGGAGGTGAACTCAACCCTGTCGCGGGCGGGATTCCGCCGCAGCCACGACATCGTGTACCGCCCGGTGTGCCCGTCGTGCCAGGAATGCGTGCCCGTGCGCATTCCGGTCGGCGGGTTCACCCCGTCGCGGTCCCAGCGGCGGGTGCTGCGCGCCAACCAGGACCTGACGGTGACCGAGGTGCCGGCCACCGCCACCACCGAACAGTTCCGGCTGTTCGCCGCCTATCAGGCATCCCGCCACGGGGATTCGGACATGGCCCGCATGGGCATGGCCGATTTCGCCGCCATGATCGACGAGGGCCGGGCCGACACCTATCTGCTCGAAGCGCGCGACGGCGGCGGGCGGCTGGAGGCCGCCATGCTGATCGACCGGCTGCAGGACGGCTATTCCGCCGTCTATTGCTATTACGACGCCGAACAGGAAGCCCGCAGCCTGGGCAGCTTCATGATCCTCAGCCTTGTGGAGCGCGCGCGCGCCCAGGGGCTGCCCTATGTCTATCTCGGGTACTGGATCGCCGGAAGCCGCAAGATGGCCTACAAGGCCCGTTTTCACCCCCTGGAGGCGCTGACTCCCGACGGCTGGATCCGCCTTCCCGAAGACACCGATCCGTAAGAGCCTCAATGATCCGTAAGCGCCTCTAAGTAAATACCCGTATGCCGCAGCGGCAGCCCTTGCACCGTCTGCAAAGCATCGTTTATGCACGCCTGAGAGACATGGTTGATGCTACGATTGCTTAACCAAGGCGCGATCGGGACACAACCCGTCCGTCCGTAGGGTTAAGAGGGTTTCAAGAGATCAAAACGTCGGCTGTCAGCCGACCGCACGGACAGGGAGGTCACGTTGAACATCCTGCTGCGTTTGAGCAGGGTGATCGACGCCATCAACAACGGTGTCGGCCACCTTACGTACTGGCTGGTCCTGGTCGCTGTCATCATCAGCGCCGGCAACGCCACGGTACGCTATATCTTCAGCACCAGTTCCAACGCATGGCTGGAACTGCAATGGTATCTCTTCTCGGCGATCTTTCTTCTGTGCGCCGGGTACACGTTCCTGAAGAACGAACACATCCGCATCGATGTCGTCGTCGGGCGCTTTTCCAAACGGGTTCACGCCTGGATCGACATCTTCGGGATCCTGTTTTTCCTGTTTCCCATGGCGATTCTCATCATGGTGCTGTCGTGGCCCATGGTGGTGTCCTCGTACGACATCCACGAAATGTCCAACAACGCCGGCGGGCTTCTGCGCTGGCCGGTGAAACTGCTGGTGCCGGTGGGCTTTGCGCTTCTGGTGCTGCAGGGCGTCTCCGAACTCATCAAACGCATCGCCTTCCTGTTCGGCCTGATCGACGAGCCGGGGGAAAAGATGCACGGGCATTCGTAAAACGCGGAGCCGCCGACCATGACGACCTTTCTGATCGCGAATATGGCGCCGCTGATGTTTGGCGCCCTGATCGTCCTGCTGCTGTTGGGCTTTCCGGTGGCGTTCGCGCTGGCGGCGAACGGCCTGATCTTCGGCATGCTGGGCATTGAGCTGGGCCTGTTCACCCCCGCCCTGTTCCAGGCCCTGCCCGAGCGTGTGTTCGGCATCATGCAGAACGACACGCTGCTGGCGATTCCCTTCTTCACCTTCATGGGCCTGATCCTTGAAAGATCGGGCATGGCCGAGGATCTGCTCGACACCATCGGGCAGCTGTTCGGGCCGATCCGCGGCGGTCTGGCCTATGCCGTGATCTTCGTGGGCGCGCTGCTGGCGGCCACCACCGGCGTGGTGGCGGCGTCGGTGATCTCCATGGGCCTGATCTCCCTGCCGATCATGCTGCGCTACGGCTATGACCGGCGTCTGGCCTCGGGCGTCATCGCGGCGTCGGGCACGCTGGCGCAGATCATCCCGCCCAGCCTGGTGCTCATCATCATGGCCGACCAGTTGGGCCGGTCGGTGGGCGACATGTACGCCGGCGCCATGCTGCCGGGTCTGGTGCTGACGGCGCTGTACGCGCTGTACGTCTTCGGCTTCGCTATGTTCGACCCCAAGGCCGCCCCCGCCCTGCCGCCGGAGGCCCGCACCCTGCACGGGACCGCCCTGCTGATGCGGGTGGTGGTGTCGCTGGTGCCGCCGCTGGTTCTGATCTTCCTGGTGCTGGGCACCATCTTCCTGGGCATCGCCACCCCGACCGAAGGCGGGGCCATGGGCGCCGCCGGTGCGCTGATCCTGGCGCTGATGAAGCGCAAGCTGTCGATGGGGCTGCTGAAGCAGGCGATGGACACCACGGCCAAGCTGTCGTCCTTCGTCATCTTCATCCTGATCGGCTCGACGGTGTTCGGTCTGGTGTTCCGCGGGGTCAACGGCGACCTGTGGGTGGAGCATCTGCTGACCAGCCTGCCGGGCGGCGAGGTGGGCTTCCTGATCGCCACCAACATCCTGGTGTTCGTGCTGGCGTTCTTCCTCGACTTCTTCGAACTGGCGTTCATCATCGTGCCGCTGCTGGGGCCGGTGGCCGACAAGATGGGCATTGACCTGATCTGGTTCGGCGTGCTGCTGGGCGTGAACATGCAGACCTCGTTCATGCACCCGCCGTTCGGCTTCGCCCTGTTCTTCCTGCGCTCGGTGGCGCCGCGCAGCCCCTACATCGACAAGGTGACGGGCAAGAAGACCGAGGGCATCACCACCACCCAGATCTATTGGGGTGCGGTGCCGTTCGTTATCATCCAGGTTATCATGGTGGGCATCGTCCTGGCCTTCCCCGATCTGGTTCTGTCCAGCCTGGACCGCCACGAAAAGATCGACCTGGACACCATCCAGATCGAGGTTCCGACCATGGACTTCGGCGCGCCGCCGCCGCCCTTCGGCGCCGAGGGGGACAACCCTGCCCCGGCGGAACCCGATCCGGGCGCCGATCTGATGCGGCAACTGCAACAGCAGCAGTGAGCGCATGAAAAAGCCCCCGTGAGTGACCACGGGGGCTTTTCTTTTCAGCGATCGGGCAACATCCCCGGATCAGATCACCGTCTGGACCTTCCGGTTCTGCTCGCGCGTCTTGAGGAAGCGCAGCGCGGGAAAGTCCTCTTCCGTCCGGCTCATGTGCCAGGCGTTGCGGGCCAGGAAGACCAGCGCCCCGTCGTGATCCTCGGCAATGGCCGAGCGGTTCAGGTCGATGAACTTCTTCAACTGCACCTCGTCATCGGTTTCCACCCAGCGGGCGGCGTCGATGCCGGCGGTCTCGAAGTGGGCGGCGATCCCGTATTCCGCCTGGATGCGCGACGCCAGCACCTCGAACTGCAGCGGTCCCACCACGCCGACGATCCAGTCGGCCCCGGTCAGGGGCTTGAACACCTGACTGGCGCCTTCTTCGGCGAAATGCTCAAGCGCCTTGCGCAGGTGCTTGATGCGCATGGGATCGTCCAGGCGTGCCCGCTGAAGCACTTCGGGCGCGAAGCTGGGCACGCCGGTGAAGCGCAGTTCCTCCCCCTCGGTCAGCGTGTCGCCGATACGCAAACTGCCATGGTTGGGGATGCCGATGATGTCGCCGGGCCACGCCTCTTCCGCCAGTTCGCGGTCGCGGGCCAGGAACAGCACGGCGTTGTTCACCGCCAGGATCTTGCCCGAGCGCATGTGCTTCAGCTTCACGCCGCGGCGGAAGCGGCCGGAGCACAGGCGGAAGAAGGCAATGCGGTCGCGGTGGTTGGGGTCCATGTTGGCCTGGACCTTGAACACGAAGCCGGTGACCTTTTCCTCGTCGGGCTGCACGGTGCGGGTTGCCGCGGGCTGGGGCCGCGGCGGCGGAGCGACCTCGGCCAGACCGTCCAGCAGTTCATGCACACCGAAGTTGTTGATGGCCGACCCGAAGTAGATGGGGGTCAGCCGGCCGGCGCGGTATTCGTCGAGATCGAATTCCGGCATCAGCCCGCGGGCCATCTCCACATCCTCGCGCAGCTTGGCGGCGGCGTGGGCGGGCAGAAGCTCGTCGATCTTGGGATCGTCCAGCCCATGGCAGGCGATGCCCTCGCTGGCGACATCGCCCTGGGTCTTGTCCATCAGCACAAGCTGGTCGCGGATCAGGTCGTAGCAGCCCAGGAAATCGCGGCCCATGCCGATGGGCCAGCTTGCCGGGGTGACGTGGATCTGCAACTGGTCCTCGATCTCCGACACCAGATCGAAGGGATCGCGGGCTTCGCGGTCCATCTTGTTGACGAAGGTGATGATGGGCACGTCGCGCAGGCGGCAGACCTCGAACAGCTTGCGCGTCTGGGCTTCGATGCCCTTGGCGCCGTCGATGACCATGACCGCGCTGTCCACCGCCGTCAGCGTGCGGTAGGTGTCTTCGGAGAAGTCCTCGTGGCCCGGCGTGTCCAGCAGGTTGAAGGTGCGCTCGCGGTAATCGAAGGTCATCACCGACGCGGTGACGGAGATGCCGCGCTCCCGCTCCACCTTCATCCAGTCCGACCGGGCGCGCCGCTGTTCGCCGCGGGCCTTCACCGCACCGGCAAGCTGGATGGCGCCGCCGAACAGCAGCAGTTTTTCGGTGAGCGTCGTCTTACCAGCGTCGGGGTGCGCGATGATGGCGAATGTCCGGCGCTGGGATACGGCTTCCTGAATCTCGGACATGCCAGAACCCACGGTGATGAAACGCGTGCGGGGGCATCGCTGCCCCCGCGGGAACGGCACTTTACATAGCAGCGCGCCCCACCGCAGACCAGCGGCGATTCCAGTGGGGCGTCACGCGGCGCGCACGGTGCGGATGAAGTGATCCACCGCTTCGCGCAGCGCCACCGCCTGCCGGTTCAGCGCATCCGCCGAGGTCAGCGCCCCACCGGCCAACTCGCCCGTCTGCTCCGCCGCCTGGGTGACCGAGGTGATGTTATGGGTCACCTCCTGCGTGCCTTGGGAGGCTTCGCGGACGTTGCGGGCGATTTCGGCGGTGGTCATCCCCTGCTCCTGCACCGCCGCCGCGATGGTCGCGGTGATCTCGCTCATGCGGGCGATGGTGCCGGTGATGTGGCGGATGGCGTCCACGGCACTGCCCGAGACCGCCTGGATCTGCTGCACCTGGGTCTGGATGTCCTCGGTGGCTTTGGCGGTCTGGGTGGCCAGCGTCTTCACCTCCGACGCCACCACGGCGAAGCCCTTGCCGGCCTCCCCCGCCCGCGCGGCCTCGATGGTGGCGTTGAGCGCCAGAAGGTTGGTCTGGGACGCGATGTCGTTGATGAGGTTGACCACCTCGCCGATCTTGTGTGCCGCCTCGGCCAGGGAGCCGACGGTTTCGTTGGTGCGTTCGGCTTCCTGCGCGGCGGTGTTGGCGATGGTGGAGGATTCGGTCACCTGACGGCCGATTTCGGCCACCGATCCGGTCAGTTGCTCGGTGGCGGCGGCGACGGTGTGGACATTGCTGGACGCCTGCTCCGCCGCGGCGGCGACCGCCGCGGACTGGCGGTTGGTTTCATCGGCGGCGGCGGCCAAGGTTTCGGCGCTGCTGCGCATCCCGTCGGCGGCCTGCAGCACATGATCGACGATGCCGCGCACGCTGCTTTCAAAAGACGCGGCCAGATCGTGGAGCGAGCGGCGGCGCTCCTCGGCGGCCCGCACGCGCTCCTGCTCCTGGGCGGCGTGCAGGCGGCGGTTCTCCTGCCCTGCCCCCTTGAACATCTCCAGCGCCGCGGCCAGACGGCCCACCTCGTCCCGCTGGCCGGCACAGGGAACCGGGATGTCCAGATTGCCCCCGGCCACCGCGGTCATGGCGTCGGTCATCGCCCGCATGGGCCGGGTGACGGTCAGCGCAATCATGGCCGAGGCCAGCACCATCCCGAACACAATCCCCGCCGCACTGATGACGGTCAGGCTCAGCCGGATGTCGGCGTTGGTGGCCGCAGCCCCCGCCACCTCGTCGCGCAGCTTCGTCTCGTTGCGTTCGGTGATGGTGCGGAAACCGGCGGCGGCGATGTCATACTGCGCCTGCAGTTGCGCCAGCGCCGCCGCGGCATCGGCGCCGGCACCCTTGCGGACGCCGGTCGCCACCGCCTCGTCGATGGCTTCCATCTTTTCCACCGCACCGCGGGCGGCGGTGATATCGGCGCGGCCCTCGGGGAAGCGGACCCGGTCCTCCAGCACCTTGACCAGCGCCATCAGCCGGCCGTGCTCGGCGGCGACGGTGCGGTCCAGATCCTCCAGTGCCGCGGGCGTGCGGGCCAGGGGCATCGCCTGCACCAGGCGGACGTAATTGGCAAAGGTGGCGTTGGTCTTGGCCCCCAGCAGGGCCAGTTCGGCGGAAACCGAGACGGCCTCCGTCTCTTCATAGATGCTGGCCATTCCGTGCTGCCCCAGCACGGTCAGGACAACCGCCAGGACCGACAGAACCCCCACCACGATGCCCAGCTTCGGACCGATGCCGACAGCCCCCAACCACCGCATATTTCCGTTCCCCCATTCTTTCATGACTTACAAAAAGACATGCTGCCATGCATTCGCATGATGTTTGTGTCGCTTTGATTAACTTTAATTTTCAAAAAAGGGGCTAAAATTTTTCATAAACTGCGCGGCTTATCGCCGCAGAGACCTGAAAAGCAAAAAGGGGCGGCGCCAACGGCGCCCCCCCTTCCCTTCAAACAGACAGGTGAAAGACGGTCAGCGGAACCCGTCGCCGGTGGCATCGGGAAGCACCCCCTTCACCCCCCAGATTTCGTCAGCGTATTCCTTGATGGTGCGGTCGGAGGAGAACCAGCCCATGTTGGCGGTGTTGAGGATGGCCTTGCGGGTCCATTCCTCCGAATCACGGTAGAGGGTCATCACCTCGTCGTACGTGCGGCAGTAATCAGCGAAATCCGCGGTCACCAGGAAATGGTCGCCGCCATCGGTCAGGGCGTCGATGATCGGGTGGTAGCGGCGGGGATCGTCGGGGGAAAAGACCCCGGTGGACACCATGTCCAGCGCCCGTTTCAGGCTGGGGTTGGCGGCGATCACGTCGCGCGGGTTGTAGCCGCCGCCCTGGCGCAGGGAATTGGCCTCGTCCGCGGTCAGGCCGAAGATGAAGATGTTGTCCTCGCCCACCGCATCGCGGATTTCCACGTTGGCGCCGTCCAGCGTGCCGATGGTCAGCGCACCGTTGAGCGCCAGCTTCATGTTGCCGGTGCCCGACGCCTCCATCCCGGCGGTGGAGATCTGCTGCGACAGATCGGCGGCGGGGATGATGATTTCCGCCGCCGTCACGTTGTAGTTGGGCAGGAACACCACCTTCAAAAGGTCGTGCACCGCCGGATCGTGGTTCACCACCTTGCCCACGTCGTTGATGAGCTTGATGATGAGCTTGGCCTGATGATAGGACGGCGCCGCCTTGCCGGCGAACACCTTGGTCACCGGCACCCAGTTGACGGTGGGGTTGTCGCGGATCTCGTTGTAGAGCGCGATGGTCTGAAGGATGTTGAGAAGCTGGCGCTTGTATTCGTGGATGCGCTTGACCTGCACGTCGAACAGGCTGTCCACCGGCACCTCGACCCCGGTCTGACGGGCGATGAATCCGGCCAGCCGTTTCTTGTTCTTGCGCTTGGCGCGGCGGAATTCCTCGCGGAACACCACGTCGTCGGCCTTGTCCGTCAGGGCTTCCAACTGCGACAGATCGGCGACCCACCCATTGCCGATCCGGCTGGTGATGAGATCGGACAGCGGCGGGTTGGCCTGTTTCAGCCAGCGGCGGGGGGTGATGCCGTTGGTCTTGTTGCAAATGCGGTCGGGGAATTCGTGGTGCAGGTCGGCGAACACCGTCTGCTTCATCAGGTCGGTGTGCAGCGCCGACACGCCGTTGACCTTGTGCGAGCCGATGAAGGCCAGATTGCCCATGCGCACCCGCCGTTCGCCCCGCTCGTCGATCAGCGACAGGCGCGACAGGCGCCCGTTGTCCCCCGCCGCCCGCGCGTTGGAACGGTTGAGGAATTTGGCATTGATTTCATAGATGATCTGCATGTGCCGCGGCAGCACCCGTTCCACCAGCCGCACCGGCCACGCCTCCAGCGCCTCCGGCAGCAGGGTGTGGTTGGTGTAGGAGAAGCAGCGGCGGGTGATGTCCCACGCCTTGTCCCACAGCAGCCCGTGCTGGTCCACCAGCAGGCGCATCATCTCGGCGATGCCGATGGCGGGGTGGGTGTCGTTGAGCTGGATCGCGGTCTTTTCCGGCAGCAGGTCGAAATCGGAATGATCCTGCAGGAACCGGCGGATGATGTCCTGCAGCGAGGCGGAGGTGAAGAAATACTCCTGCTTGAAGCGCAACTCCTTGCCGGTTTCGGTGGCGTCGTTGGGGTAGAGCACGCGCGACAGGTTTTCCGTCATCACCTTCTGCTCGACCGCCTTCATATAGTCGCCTTCGTTGAAGTGACCGAAGTTGAAGTCGCGGGTGGCGCGGGCCGACCACAGGCGCAGCGTGTTGATGGTCTTGCCGCCATAACCCACCACCGGGGTGTCATAGGCCATGGCCAGTACCCGTTCGGCATCCACCCAGCGATAGGCGCGCTGGCCGACGGAATCGCGGAATTCCTCCACCCGGCCATAGAACTGCACGGGATACATCACCTCGGGCCGGGGGAATTCCCACGGGTTGCCGAACTGCAGCCAGTGTTCGGGGTATTCCACCTGCCAGCCGTTTTCGAACCGCTGCTCGAACAGGCCGAATTCATAACGGATGCCATAGCCGTAGCCGGGATAGCCCTGGCTGGCCATGCTGTCGAGGAAACAGGCCGCCAGACGCCCAAGACCGCCGTTGCCCAATGCGGCGTCCGGCTCGGCGTCGGCCACCTCGTCCATGGACAGGCCCAGCTTATCCAACGCCTGCCGGCATTCCTCCAGAATGCCCAGGTTGGACAGGCTGTTGGTCAGCAGCCGCCCGATCAGGAATTCCAGCGACAGGTAATAGACCCGCTTGGCGTCCTCCTGATAATAGGTGCGGGTGGTGTCCATCCAATGATCCACCACCCGGTCGCGCACCGACAGCGCCACGGTGTAGAACCAGTCGCGTCGGGTGGCGGCGCGGGCGTCCTTGCCCACCGAATAGACCAGCCATTCCAGGAACGACCGTTTCAACCCTTCCACGTCCATGCTGCGGCGTTCGATGTCGCGGGTCTTGTACCGAGCATCCATGTGTCCAGTCTTCCTCATTGGCGGCCAGCCGGCAGGGGCTGCGGTGTACCGGCGATGTGTTGCACAAGGACCAGCTTAAACCCGAACCCGCGCAGCGCGCAAAGAGCCTTTGTGCCCTGCAACGGGCGGGAATGCTTATGAGGATGGCCTGATCGGGGATGGTGTCCAGCCGGCACCCCGGCATCCTCCTTTTGCGCGGCCCTTCCGCGTACCCCTTTTGCGCGGGTGATCCGCCCATCCGTCCGGAAGCCGGCACCGTCCGGGGAACAAGCGGGCCATATGGGACGTTCTTGGCATGTGACGATGATGGCGGACGGTGCACTCAAGCGCCCCCGCCTTATCATAGACCGGGGAGACTGGCGCCCATGGCCCTCGTCCATCATGCCCGTTCGGGCCGTTAACGCGTAAGTCCGTTCGGGCCGTCAAAACCTGGCCCGCCGCTTGGCAGACACGCTTCCTTCGACACACGCGGGGTTTTTCCCGAAAGCGCGGGCGGGACCGGCCACGGGCACCCCTTCCCCAAAACGAACAGGAGGATCTGACACGATGGCTTCTTCCGTCGAGGCGGCCTATTCTTTCGAAGCCGAATTGCTCCGCTGCATCCCCGGCCTGCAGCGTTATGCCTGCAAGCTGACGCGCGATGCGGCCGCGGCGGAGGATCTGACCCAGGATTGTCTGGCCCGCGCCCTATCCCGTTCGCACTGTTTCGAACCCGGTACCAACATGCAGGCGTGGCTGACCACCATGCTGAAGAATCTGCACTTCAACAATCTTCAGCGGGAAAAGAACGTCACCAAGGTCGAGCTGTGGGACGGTGCGGTGTCGGTGGAGGCGGCACAGATGGCGCGGCTTGTGGTCCGCGACGTCACCCGCGCCTTTTCCGCCCTGACCCCCAGCCAGCGCAAGGTGGTGCGGCTGGTCGCCATCGAAGGCCGCCCCTATCAGGAGGCGGCGGAGCGGCTGAACGTGTCCATCGGCACCATCCGGTCCCGCCTGTGCCGGGCACGGGAACGATTGAACACCGTGATGGCCGCGTAAGCCGCAGACCGGGAAAAACCGGAACAAGCTCAGGAGTCCGGGTGTTACACCTGTAGAGAGCGGAGGCCAGAAACCGGGGACGGAAACCAGCCGATGGCGGGACCCGCGTCCATCGCGCCCGCGGGGTAGTGCCCATGGGGATGGAGCCGACAACGGACAGGACAGATGATGGGCGGATGATGCCGGACACCAGCGATTCCGATTCACCTTTTCGGCCCGCCGCGGCCGGTCATCCCGCGGGAAACCACAAATCCGCCGGAAGCCAATGGATGACGCCCATGCAGGACGAAACCATCACCCGCTTCCGGCGGGATTCCCGCGCCACCTTCCATCACGACGACCCCCATCACGACGACACATTGCCGGCGCTCAGCCTTCAGCACATGGCCGCCCTTCACCGGCTCTACGACCCCATCCTGCACGAGCCGGTGCCGGGCCGGATGCTGGACCTGCTGCGCCGCTACGGCGGGGACCACGATAAGGACGATCCCGAGAAGGACGATCCCCGAACCGGGGGGTGACCGCCGCCCGTCCGTCGCGGCGACAGGCCGGGCGATGGGCGCGGCGATGACACACTGCACACTGAATTTCCTTTCAAATCCAAGTGACCCGCGGCATACCCCTTCACGGACGGCCCGTATCCGTCTATGGGAAGAGGCATGGTGCACCCCCTCGACGACCCGACATTCCTGCTGGGGCCGGTCCTCTATTTTCGCGGAGAGCAAGGCGACCGCTGGCGCCTGTCCGCGCTTTTCGTGCTGGAAGGCGATGCCGAGCCGGACGATCTGCGCGTGGACGGCGTGTCGCTGCCCGTGCCCCCGCGCCATGTGGGGGCGTGGCGGGGGCGGCATGTCTGGCGGTTCGATTTTGCCGTCCCCCGCGGGCGCGAGGATGGGGATGCCGGTTACGGCTTTCCCGACGGCCCGCGGTGGAGCGTCACCGTGCCGGGCCGCCACCGCCGCCCGCGCATCGCCTTCGTCACCGGCAGCGGCACCGACGACGAAACCGCGTGGGACACCAAGGACGGCGACAACGGCGAGGGGCGCAGCCACCTGTGGCGCGGCCTGATGGACAGCCACGCCGCTGCCCCCTTTCACCTGCTGCTGCATGGCGGCGGGCAGATCCACGCCGATTCCGTCTGGCGCGACTGCGCCCATCTGGCCCGCTGGCAAAAGGGCAACGACCCCCAGCGCCTGAGCCGCCCCTTCACCGCCGCCATGGCGGAGGAGGTGATGGATTTCTACTTCTCCCACTACGTCGCCCTGTGGAGCCGGCGGGACATGGCCGCCGCCTTCGCCCGCATCCCCTCGCTGATGATCTGGGACGACCACGACATCTTTTCCGGCTGGGGATCGCTGGGCGACGGGGTGCAGGCGGCCCCGGTCAACCGCGGGGTGTTCATGGTGGCCCGCCACACCGCCGCCATGTTCCAGATGGCCGCGGCCACCGACGCCATGCCCGAGTTGGCGTGGGGGACCGATATGGGCACCTTCACCCAAGGCGTGCGCATGGGCGATGTGGGCCTCTTCGCCCCCGACCTGCGCAGCGAGCGGTCGTCCACGCGGGTGTTTTCCGATCGCACATGGCGGGCACTGCCGGAATGGCTGGCGCGGTTCAACGGCTGCCGCCACCTGCTGGTGCTGTCCAGCGTGCCGCTGGTGTTCAGCGACATCACCCAGGTGGAACGGCTGATGGACCGGCTGCCCGGCCGCCAGGGGGTGGAGGAGGATCTGCGCGGCCAATGGCGGTCCCAGGCCCATGCCGAGGAATGGCGCTATCTGGTGGAACTGCTGGCCGGTTTTTCCCTGCGCAGCGCCTGCCGCATCACCGTGCTGTCGGGGGGCGTGGGGGTGGGGGCCTTCGGCGTGCTGCACGGCGGCGGGGTGGCCATCCGTCAGGTGATCACCGCCGGCATCGTCCACCCGCCGCTGTCGGCCCTGACCGCCTTCGGCCTGGAGCGGCTGGCCGCGCGGGAGGAGGAGCCGTTCGACGGCTACGGCCTGACCATGCAGCCCTTCATCGAGAACGGGCGCCGGCTGATCCGGTCCCGCACCTGGGTGTCGCTGGGCTTCGATCCCCGCGCCACCCTGCACGCCCAATGGAACGCCGAAGGACGGCCCGAGCCGTTCCGGGTCAGTTTCTGACCCGTTCGACCACGAACACCAGACCCGGCACCGGCTGGCGCCGTTCCTGACGGGAAGAGCACGGCTCCAGCAGCCGCACCGCCAGCCCGGCCGCGTCCGCCGCCGCGCGGATGTGGGATTCGGCGTGGGCGTAGCGCCGGGCCGGGCCGAGGACGACATCCCCCTGCCCTTCCTCCAGCCGTTCGACCGTGGCGGCGAACCAGCCGCCGGGACGCAAGCCGTGGGACGCCGCCGCCATCACCGGATGGAGATCGCCCAGATAGACCAGCACGTCGGCGGCGGTCAACAGATCCCACGCCGCGGCCTGGACCGCCATGGCGTCGATCACATCGCCGACATCCAGATGATCGTAGAGGTGACGGGCGCGGGCCTTGTCCACCATGCGGGGGGCCAGATCCACCCCGGCCAGCGTCCCCACCCGCGGGCGCAGCGGCACCCCCATCAGCCCGGTGCCGCAGCCCAGATCCAACGCGCGGTCCCAGCGCGCGGGCCGCCCCACCGCCACAGCCGCCCGCACCAGCGCATCATGAAGAAGGTCCGGCCCGGTGTAGGACAGCTTGGTCACCAGATCGGCGTCGAACCGTTCGGCGTAACGGTCGAACAGGGCGCGCACATAGGCTGGGTTCAGCCCCTCGTCCGCCCCGTCCAACGCCGCCAGCACCGCCGCCGCCCCCCGTGCATCCGCCGGATCCGCCGCCAGGGCCGCGTCCAGCGCCGCCCGCGCCTTGTCGGGTTCCTGCAGCGCGGCCCAGGCGCGGCCCAGCGGCACCAGCAGCGCCGGATCGTCGCCGAAGCGGCGCCGGGCCGGTTCCACCAGTTCCACCGCCGCCAGCGCATCGCCCGCATCCACCAGCGCCCCGGCCAGTGCTGCCGTCACCGCCGGGTCGCCCGGCGACAGGAAGGCCGCTTCCCGCAGTTCGTCCAGCGCCGCGCCGATTTGCCCCGCCGCGGCCAGGACCATCCCCAGTCCCAGACGGGCCGGTGCTGAATCCGGCCGTTCGCCGGCCAGGGCGCGGAAGGCATCCGCCGCCGCACCGTCACCGGCGGCGGCCAGGGATTGGGCATGGGCCAGCCGCCACACCCAGCGCGCCCGCCCACCCGACACTTCTTCTATATGGATGGCGCGGGCATAGGCCGCCACGGCTCCCGCCGGATCGCCGGTCAGGGCCAGCGCCTCCCCCCAGCCGGCGCAGGCGTCGGCCAGACAGGCGGCATCGGCATCGTCGCCGGAAACGGGGGGAAGGGATGCCGCGCGCCCCAGAACAGCGGCGGCGGCCACGTTATCGCCGGAGGCAAGATGGTCGAAACCGTCCTGCAGCAGTGCCGCACGACCGGCCGCCACATCGGGGGCGGCATGTTGCTTCGAATCCAAAGCGTTGGCCCGAATCAAGAGGAAAAAGTGTGGGGCGCAGAGTAATGCCGCACCGCAAAGCCATGCTGCAAGGGAAAAAAACTTTGCCTTTCGTCTGTGGCATCTGCGACACAGCACCACGCCACACCCCCACCGCGCACAGGGGAGAAACGTTATCAATCTCAGCGTTTTTCGTTGGGAATTCAGGAATTTGGTACCTTTTTCTAAAATACATCCATCGGTCACAGCGACTGTTGCATCGCACGGGTAAACCATACCTCCGACGTAGGACATGTTACGAAGCCTGTTGACACGGGGCGGTGGTTTGCGAACAGTTCAGCCAACGCCTGATGGTGGGCGCTGACTTTTCGTTAGGAGGCGGTCGTCGAACGAGTAATCGGCGATCGGAAGACAAACCCGCGCAAACGCGCGGTGCCCGCGCGCGAGCGGGCCGGCACCAAGGTAAGGAGGATGGGCCATGGATAAACGGGTACGACGCACCGGAGCGTTGATCGGCGGATGGGTCGCCGCAGCACTCTTCGGTCTCGGCCTCGCGGATGCTCAGCCCGCCGCCGCCGCCGGTAAGACCTCCGACATCAACGCCTGCGTTCAGCACGCGACCGAAGCGGAGCAGGCGCTCAACATCCCCCGCGGCCTTCTTCTTGCCATCGCCCTGGTGGAAAGCGGCCAGGATGGCATTCCCCACCCTTACGCCATGAGCGTCAACGGCCGTGCGGTGAACGCCCACAGCGTCGCCGACGCCTCCCGCCATCTGAAGGACCGCCGCGGCCAGACGCGCGGCAACGTCTATGTCGGGTGCATGCAGCTTTCGCTGGCCCACCACCGCGGCCAGTTCCAGCCGACCGAAGCCATCGTCGAGCCGAAGCAGAACGTGTGGTACGCCGCCCGCCTGCTGGTCAGCCTGCACAGCGATGAAGGAAGCTGGAAATCCGCCGTCGCCCGCTACAACGGCGGCTCGACCCGGCAGAGCCGCAATTACGTCTGCAAGGTCTGGCAGAACCTGAACGAACTGGATGCCCGCAGCGCCCGCCTGCTGGAATCCGCCGGCTGCGATGACTCCGGCAACGCCTCGGTCACCCCGGCCACCCGCCGCAGCTACCGCAACGCCCAGCAGGTCGCCGCCATCGATTGATGGCGTGCCGTCCGGCGCGGAAACCCGTTGGCAAGCCGGTCCCGGATCGGCTAAACCGCCCTTCATGAATTATCGCCACATCTATCATGCCGGCAATTTCGCCGATGTGATGAAGCACGCGGTTCTGGCGCTGGCTGTCACCCATCTGCGGGCCAAGCCGGCGGCCTTCCGCCTTCTCGACACCCACGCCGGCATCGGACGCTACGACCTGTCGGCGCATGAAGCCCAGCGCACCGGGGAATACCGCGACGGCATCGGGCGGCTGTTCGGACGGCCCTGCCCCCACCCGGCGCTTGCCCCCTATCTGGATGCGGTGCAGGCGCTGAACCCGGACGGGGTGTTGCGGGTCTATCCCGGCTCACCGCTGCTGATGCGCCACCTGCTGCGCGAACAGGACCGCATGACCCTGGCGGAGTTGCACCCCCAGGACGCGCAGACGCTGAAACAGCTTTTCGCCCGCGACCGCGCCGTCGCCGTCCACCACATGGATGGCTATCAGGCGCTGAGGGCGCACCTGCCGCCGCCGGAGAAGCGCGGGCTGGTGCTGACCGACCCGCCCTTTGAATCCCCGGACGAATTCGCCACCATGACCGCCGCCCTGGTGCGGACGCACAAACGCTGGCCCGGCGGCATCTATGCCCTGTGGTATCCCATCAAGGAGCGGCCTGCGGTCTGGCGTTTTCACGAGGCGCTGGCCGACAGCGGCATCCCCCGCATCCTCACCGCCGAACTGACCATCCACCCCGAAGACACCCATCTGCGGCTGAACGGTTGCGGCATGGTCATCATCAACCCGCCCTGGCGGCTCGACGAAACCCTGGCGGAGATGATGCCGGTGCTCCAAGAACGGCTGGCGGTGTCGGGCGGCACCAGCCGGGTGGACTGGCTGGTGCCCGAACAGTCGCCAGGCAACGGTTAAGCCGCCTTTACGGCTGGCGCGGGTCAACCCGGCCGGCGGCGTTGTGGAGCGCGGTGGCCGCCATCTGGCTCATGCGGATGCCGCGGTTGAGGGCGATGGTCATTTCGTCCTTCATCCACTGGCTCTGCACCGCAAAGGCATTCTGCGGGGTGGTGGCACGCAGCAGCGTGGACCAGGCGTCCATCCGGCGTTCCATGGTTTCCTGGCCAAAGGCGATCCATTCCTGCCACAGATCCTGCATCCCCGCCATCAGGGCGGCGTTGTACTGCGTCAGGGCGTCCACACCGCGCTGTCCCTGTTCCGCCATCATCCCGCCGGCCCCGGCGGTGGCATTCAGCAGGTGGGCGGCATGATCCCCGGCGCGTTGCCCGGCCGCCGCCGTGTAGGAAGCCGTCTGCCCCACCGTTTCGCCGGCCATGCGGCGGACGGCCTCGGCGGCGCGGCGTGTGGCGGCTTCGCTGGTGTGGACGGTGTCCTTTGTCGCCGCGGCGATATCCTTTTCCACAGCCATATCCTTCTCCGCTTCTGATGATCGGTTGGGAATTCCCGTGCGGCCCGTTTTTGCGGCACCGCACAGGAACCCAACATGGCACCTGCGGAAAGGTCCCCGGACTCTTTTGTTTTTTCATCCCCCCGCTTCGGAGGTGGCGAAGCGCCCCCGGCGTCTTAAATGAGAAGGGCCTACAGCCAGAGCCGCCGGGCCACGCGCCCGCGCTCTCCCGACCGGAGAGGGAATCATGCTCATCGGTGTGCCCAAGGAAATCAAAAATCACGAATACCGCGTGGGGTTGACCCCGGCCTCGGTGCGGGAACTGACCCACCATGGCCATCGCGTGCTGGTGGAAACCAACGCCGGTCACGCCATCGGTCTGGACGACGACCAGTATCAGGCCGCCGGAGCCGAGATCGGCCCCGACGCCGGCACGGTGTTCGCCGCCGCCGACATGATCGTCAAGGTGAAGGAGCCGCAACCCACCGAATGCCGGATGCTGCGCCCGGATCAGGTGCTGTTCACCTATCTCCATCTGGCCCCCGACCCCGAACAGACGGCGCTGTTGCTGGATTCCGGCGCTGTGGCCATCGCCTATGAAACCGTGACCGACGCCCGCGGCGGGCTGCCGCTGCTGGCCCCCATGAGCGAGGTTGCTGGCCGCATGGCGGTCCAGGCCGGCGCCCATTGCCTGGAAAAGGCGCAAGGCGGGCGCGGGGTGCTGCTGGGCGGGGTGCCCGGTGTGCCCGCGGCGCGGGTGGCGGTGCTGGGCGGCGGCGTGGTCGGCACCAACGCCGCGCGCATGGCCGTGGGGCTGGGGGCGCGGGTGACGGTGCTCGACCGCTCCCTGCCGCGGCTGAAGGAACTGGACCAGATGTTCGGCCCGTCCATCCAGACCCTGGCCGCCACCGTGGACACCATCGAGGAACAGGTGCTGGCCGCCGATCTGGTGATCGGCGCGGTGCTGCTGCCCGGTGCGGCAGCCCCCAAGCTGGTCAGCCGCACCCAGGTGGCGCGCATGGCCCGCGGGGCGGTGGTGGTCGATGTGGCCATCGATCAGGGGGGATGCTTTGAAACCTCCCACCCGACCACCCACGCCGATCCCACCTATGTGGTGGACGGGGTGGTGCATTACTGTGTGGCGAACATGCCGGGGGCGGTGGCGCGCACGTCCACCTTCGCCCTCAACAACGCCACCTTGCCCTTCGTGCTGGCGCTGGCCGATCAGGGATACCGCACGGCGCTGGCCAACGACCCGCACCTGCGCCGCGGGCTGAACGTGCACCGGGGCGTTCTGACCTGTGAGGCGGTGGCGGCGGCGCAATCCCTGCCCTTCCGCACGGCGGAAGAGGTTCTGGGCCTGTAGCGGCCGCGACTCCGGCGACAACATCCGGCACGGCCGGCAAAACGAAAGCGCCCTGCGGATATGTCATCCGCAGGGTGCCGTCGGGAGCCAAGGAGCCGCTTACTCAGACCGATCACTCAAAACCGGCCAACCGCTCAAAACCGGGTCAAATCCCCGGCATCAGGCGGCGGTGTTCACTGGAAAGCCGCTGTAGTCGAGCGATGCCGACCAGAAGCGTTCCAGCTTGCGCAGGGTTTCGTTGCACTTGGTCAGTTCCTCGTCGGAGAAACCGGCCTTGTCCAGCGCCACCAGATGGCGCTCGAACATCTGGCTGATCTTCTCGCGCAGGTCCAGGCCCTTGTCCGACAGGCGCACACGCACCGAACGGCGGTCGTGCGGCGAGCGTTCCTGAACCAGATAACCGTTCTCGACCATTTTCTTGACGTTGTACGACACGTTCGAGCCAAGATAATAGCCGCGCGCCGTCAATTCGCCGACCGTCATCTCGTCTTCGCCAATGTTGTACAGGATCAGGCTCTGGACGTTGTTGATGTCCTGGATGCCCAAACGATCCAATTCCGTTTTCAACACTTCCAGAAAATGGCGATGCAGCCTTTCGATGAGAAGAATGCTTTCGTAGTAGGGTTTGCGCACCGCGGTCTCCTTTGGCTCGAACCGGGCGGCAACAGGGTAACCAATCATTAACCCTGTTCCGCGCCGGGATAGCTTAAAAACAGATTAACCCATCGTTTTTGGACAATCATCTCAATAATGTCAATTAAGCATCGGAACCATCCGCCCATGGTCAAGTGCTGGGGGGCCGATATCCCGACACACGCCTCCCATAGTGCAAGAGACTATATTCGCCACCCGGAACACAAGCCTTTTGCCGTTCCGTGACATGCAACCGCATCGTGCATTCCCTCGCCGGCAATCGCGGGCTGCGATTCAACGGTTCCAGCTGGGGGTTCCGGCTGGGGGTTCCGGCTGGGGGGTTCCGACAGGATGATGGCGGTGGGGTTGCCCCTCTGGACAGGATCGGGGCACCATCCCACATGCAACGTTCATTCCCCGGCCGCCCCTTCGGCGAAACGGCCCAACCGCGCGAGATCCCGGCATGAAGATCGCCGTCATCCTGAACCGACAGGCCGGAACCCTGGCCGGGCTTCCCTTTGCGGAAACCGCGGCCGTCATCCACGCCGCCTTTCAGGCCCAGGGGGCGGAGGTGACGGTGGAAGGGGCCGACGGCCCCGGCTGCCGTCCCCTGCTGGAAGCCGCCGCCCGTTCCGACGCCGAGGTGGTGGTGGTCGGCGGCGGCGACGGCACCATCGCCACCGCGGTCAACACCCTGCTGCCCAGCGGCAAGACGGTGGGGTTCCTGCCGCTGGGCACCATGAATCTGCTGACCCGCGACCTGAACACGCCCACGGACCTGGCCGAGGCCGCCGCCGCCCTGGCCGCCGGCATGGTCGGCGCCATCGATGTGGGCGAGGTGAACGGGGAAATCTTCCTCAACACCTCGGTCCTGGGGCTGTACCCCACGATGGTGCAGGAACGCGAACGCCAGCGCAGCCGCCACGGCCTGCGCAAATGGCCGGCGATGGGGCTGGCGATGGTCAAGGGTCTGTACCGCCTGCCCATCGTCGATGTGCGGCTGGACCTGAGGTCCGGGGATGGCGCGCTGCAAGCACCGCGGCGGGTGCGCACCCCGATTCTCGCGGTGTCCAACAATCCCTATGCCCACGGATTCGGCCCGGTGGTGCGGCGGACGGTGCTGGATTCCGGCACGCTGGGCGTCTATGTCGCCCATCACCGGAACGCCTGGGGCATGCTGCGGTTGCTGGGGAAGATGATGCTGGGCACCTGGCAGCAGGATCAGGAGCTGGACGCCTTCCAGACGGCGGGCCTGACCGTGCACAGCCGCCGCCGCCATCTGCGCGTCGCCAACGACGGGGAGGTCCGCCGGCTGACCCCGCCGCTGGTCTACCGCATCCGGCCCCGCGCGCTGCGGGTGCTGATGCCGCAGGCGGCCCCGGTGGCCGCCCAACCCTGACGGAAACGGCGTTCATGAGGACTGTCGCCCACATCTCCGACCTGCATTTCGGACGGATCGACCGGCTGGTGGTCGAAGGTCTGGTGGCCGATCTGATGCGGGTCGCCCCCGACATGGTGGTGATTTCCGGTGATCTGGTGCAGCGGGCCAAGGACAGCCATTTCCGTCAGGCCCGCGCCTTTCTGGAACGGCTGCCGTTTCCGGTGATGGTGGTGCCGGGCAACCACGACATTCCCGTCTATAATGTCTTTTTGCGCTTCACCAGCCCGCTGAGGCTGTACCGCCACTACATCAGCCGCGACCTCAGCCCCGTGCATGTGGACGCGGAGATCGCCGTCCTGGGGCTGAACACCGCACGCTCGGCCATTCTGGATTTTTCCGAAGGCCGGCTGAACCAGATCCAGATCGCCCGCATACAGGAGGTGTTCGGCGCCCTGCCGCCGACGGTGTTCAAGATCCTGTTCACCCACCACCCGTTCCTGCCGCCGCCCGACGCCCCCGCCACCCGGCTGGTGGGGCGCCACCGGCTGGTGGTGCCGATGCTGGAGGCGTGCGGCGTCGATCTGGTGCTGGCCGGTCACCTGCACCGGGCCTACAGCGGCGACATCATGACCCACCACACCCAGGTGGCCCGGTCGATTCTGGTGGCGCAGGCGTCCACCGCCACCTCCACCCGCCGGCGCAACGAGGCCAACGCCTACAACCGGATCGTGATCGGCCGCGAGGACGGCGCCCATACCGTGACGCTGGAGGTGCGGTCATGGGACGGCGCCTTTTTCACGCCGGGACCGCTGTCACGCTACCACCGCGACGGGGACCGCTGGACCCTCGTCCATCAGGACGCAGGTTTTCGCCCCGCGGACATGCGGACGGCTTGAGGTTGACGCACCGGCGGGCGTAACATCCGCCCCGTTTTCCGGTCCTGCAACCGTTCGTGAAGTTCCATGCCCGCTTCCGCTTACGGCGCCCTGGGCGCCTTTCCCCGCACGCGCCTGCGCCGTAACCGTGCCGACGCCTGGACCCGCCGTCTGGTGGCCGAGAACCGGCTGTCGGTGGATGACCTGATCTGGCCGGTGTTCGTCATCGACGGCGAAAACCGGCGCGAGGCCGTGACCTCCATGCCCGGCGTGGAGCGCATGACCATCGATCTGGCGACGGAGGCGGTGGCCGCCGCCCGCGACCTGGGCATTGCCTGCATCGCCCTGTTCCCCGTGGTCCCGGCGGCGCTGAAGTCGGAGGACGGGGCCGAGTCCTACCGCCCCGACAACCTGATGAACACCGCCATCCGCGCCATCAAAAAGGCGGTGCCCGACATCGGCCTGCTGTGCGACGTGGCGCTGGACCCCTACACCAGCCACGGCCACGACGGCATCGTGCGCGGCGGCCGCATCCTGAACGATGAAACGGTCGAGGTGCTGGCGCTCCAGGCCCTGTCCCAGGCCGAGGCCGGCGCCGACATCGTGGCCCCGTCGGACATGATGGACGGGCGCATCGCCGCCATCCGCGACCGGCTGGACGCCAATGGTCACGAGTTGACCCGCGTGTGCTCCTACGCCGCCAAATACGCATCCGCCTTCTACGGCCCGTTCCGCGACGCGGTGAATTCCGGCGGCTTCCTCAAGGGCGACAAGCGCACCTATCAGATGGACCCGGCCAATTCGGAAGAGGCCCTGCGCGAAGTGGCGCTGGACCTGAACGAAGGGGCCGACATGGTGATGGTGAAGCCGGGCCTGCCCTATCTCGACATCATCCGCCGGGTGAAGGACACCTATGGCGTGCCCACCTTCGCCTATCATGTGTCGGGGGAATACGCGATGCTGCGCGCCGCCGCCGGCAACGGCTGGCTGAACTATGAAAACGCGCTGATGGAAACGCTGATGGCCTTCAAGCGGGCCGGCAGCGATGCCATCCTGACCTATGCCGCCCCCGACGCCGCCCGGCTGCTGAAACAGGGCTGATCCGCGTGCTGCCCCGGCTCTACCGCAGCTTCGCCCTGCGCATCCTGCTGGCATCCCTGGCGGCGCTGGTCATCATGGCCGGGATCACCCTGGCCGTGGAAAGCGAGCGGATCGACCGGGCCAGCATCGCGCTGGCGATGGACGAGGCCAACACCTTCGCCCGCCGCTACCGCGACAGCCTCGGCCCGGCCGACGACGCCGGCCGGGCCATGCTGACGCAGCATCTGGAACGGTTCCTGGAATCCCGCGATCTGGAAATGGACGGCCATTTCCTGGTCGCGGAAATCTACGATCACAACCGCCACACCCTGGCCGAAGCCGCCCTGTCCGGCGGCGGGCGGGTGGAAAAGGCGTTCGAGGCCCTCCCCCACCGCTTCACCAACCCGGATGAAAAGCCGCTGCTGGACAAGGTGATCCTGGGCAAGGAGCTGTTCTTGCGCATCGTCACCCCCATCGCCGGGCCGGACGGGCGTGCGGCCTATTTCGAAGGCATCTATCAGGTGGAGGAAACCCGGCTGGAGGAGATCCGCGGCCGGATGATGCAGACGGTGCTGATCGTGCTGGGGGGCAGCATCACCACCACCCTGTTCCTGCTGCCGGCGGTGATCACGTTCAACCGCCATCTGGTCACGCTGTCGGAACGGCTGCTGCGCACCAACATCGACACGCTGACCCTGCTGGGCACCGCCATCGCCAAGCGCGACAGCGACACCGGATCGCACAATTACCGCGTCACCCTCTACGCCGTGCGCCTGGCGGAGGCCGCCGGCCTGCCCGCCGCCACCATCCGCGCGCTCATCAAGGGGGCGTTCCTGCACGATGTCGGCAAGATCGCCATCCGCGATGCCATCCTGCTGAAGCCCGGCAAGCTGACGCCGGAGGAGTTCGAGGAGATGAAGACCCACGTCGGGCACGGCGGCGACATCATCGCCCGTGCGGCGTGGCTGGAGGACGCCGCCCCCATGGTGTGCGGCCACCATGAGAAATACGACGGCACCGGCTATCCCCGCGGCGTGGCGGGGAACGACATTCCCGTCGCCGCCCGCGTCTTCGCCATCGCCGATGTGTTCGACGCCCTGACATCCCGCCGGCCGTACAAGGAACCGTTCCCCTTCGACCGGGCGACGGCGATGCTGGCGGAACAGGGCGGGCGCCATTTCGATCCCGCCCTGCTGTCCACCTTCCTCGGCATCGCCGCCGGCCTGTACGACGCCTATGGCGTCACCGGCGACGCAGCCCTGGAAGCGGAACTGGAAAGCGTGACCCGGCGTTACTTCACCGTAGCCTAAATCCGGCAGCACTTGATGCGGATCAACGCGCCATCCCGCGGGTTTGCGGCCAACTGCGGGTCAGCACATCCGCTTGATGCCGCCCGCTTGATACCGCCCGCTTGACGCCGAGGACCGCCCCCATGAAGTACGTCGATGAATTCCGTGACGCCGGTCTGGCCCGTTCCCTGGGCGATGCCATCGCGCGGGCGGTGCGGCCTGATCGGGCGTACCGCATCATGGAATTCTGCGGCGGCCACACCCACGCCATCGCCCGCTACGGCATCCCCGACCTGTTGCCGGCCAATGTCCAGTTGATCCACGGGCCGGGGTGCCCGGTGTGCGTGCTGCCGGTGGGGCGGATCGACGACGCCATCGCCATCGCCCGCCAGCCGGGGGTGATCCTGTGCACCTATGGCGACGTGATGCGGGTGCCGGGATCGGGGCGTCTGTCGCTGCTGAAGGCCAAGGCCGACGGCGCCGACGTGCGCATGGTGCTGTCCACCCAGGACGCGGTGAAGATTGCGGAGGCCAACCCCGGCCGCCGGGTGGTGTTCTTCGCCATCGGGTTCGAGACGACCACGCCCCCCACCGCCGTCGCCATCCTGACCGCCCAGGCCAAGGGGCTGACCAATTTCCTGGTCTATTGCAACCATGTGCTGACCCCCGCGGCCATCCAGGGCATCCTGAACGCGGAAGAGGCGGCGACGGTGCCGCTGGATGCCTTCATCGGCCCGGCCCACGTCTCCACCGTCATCGGCAGCCGCCCGTACGAACATTTCGCCGAAACCCGCCGCAAGCCGGTGGTGGTGTCGGGGTTCGAGCCGCTGGACGTGATGCAGTCGATCCTGATGCTGATCCATCAGATCAACGACGGGCGGGCGGTGGTGGAGAACCAGTTCATCCGTGCCGTCACCCGCGACGGCAACACCAAGGCGCAGGCGCTGGTGGCGCAGGTGTTCGAAACCCGCCCCAGCTTCGAATGGCGCGGGCTGGGGTCGCTGCCCGACAGCGGCCTGCGCCTGCGCGACGGCTTCGCCGCCTTCGACGCCGAGCGGCATTTCCCCCTGTCCGGGGCCAGCGTGCCCGATCACAAGGCCTGTGCCTGCGCCGACATTCTGCGCGGGCTGAAGCGCCCCGCCGACTGCAAGCTGTTCGGCACCGTCTGCACCCCGGAAAACCCCATGGGGTCGTGCATGGTGTCGGCGGAGGGGGCGTGTGCCGCCCATTACACCTATGGCCGCTTCCGCGACCACGCGGCCTGACGCCCCCCTTATGCCTGCCCTCAATCGGCGGTCGCGGCCCTTATCCCCGGTCATTCTCCACGGGATAAGGCCGACGCCGCCAGCACCGCCGCCTGCGTCCGGTTGCGCACGCCCAGCTTTTGCATGACGGCGCGGACGTGAACCTTCACCGTGCCCTCCAACACGCCGAGGGTCCGGGCGATCTCCTTGTTCGACTGACCAGCCAGCAACAGATCGAACACCTCCCGCTGGCGTCCGGTCAGGTCATCCATGCCGGGTGCTCCGGCCGGTCCGGCGGCCATGCCGCCCGCCAGCACCGCCCGCGGCAGCGGCAGGAAGGTATCGTCGCTCAACGCCAGCCGGATTGCGTGTTCCAGCACCGCCGGGGTTCCGCTTTTCAGCACACAGCCCCGCGCGCCGGCGCGCACGGCCGTGCGGATGGCGGTGGAATCGGCGGACCCGGCCAGCACCAGCAGCGGCACCGGACCCAGTGCGGCCAGCAGCCGCCCCAGCCCGTCCGCCGCCCCCGACACAAGGTCCAGATCGGCCAGCACCACGGCCAGATCGGGGGTGGCGGCGATCCGAGCCAGCGCCTCGTCCACCGATCCGGCCTCCATCACCGCCGCATCGGGCTGCCGCCCCCGCAGCGCCCGCGTGAAGCCATGGCGCAGCAGCGGGTGGCCGTCCACCACCAGGATCGTGCCGGCAAAGGCCGCCGGGAAGCCGCCCCGCCGGGATGTTCGATTCTCCGCACGCAACAAGGGCTGCATTGGAAAATAATCCTTTTATGATTTTCCAGAAGAGAAAGTAAAAAATCAAAAGTACAGCGATACCACCAAAGTTTTCTATGGGATTACGCCCTTACCGTATAGAAGATCCGGCAGAAAAACGCAAAGAAAGCATTTTAGGGAAAAAGCATGACTCTCCCAGAAAAGGGCAATCCGGCCATGAACCGATGGAACATCATGCTGATCGACCACGATCAATTGTTCTCGGCGGGTTTAAGCGCCCTGTTGGACGGCAGCCCGTTCCACATCACCGCCGCCGTTCCGACCGTGGCGCACGCGGTCGCGGCGCTCACCCACCCCCCGGTGACGCCGCCCGACATCATCATCATCGCCTCGCCCCTGCTGGACGAGGGGCGCGGGTTGTCGCAGGTGCGCCGGCACAGCCCGGCCCGTCTGGTGGTTCTGGCGACCGGCGGCGGCACCGAGCCGCTGCGGCTGGCCCTGCAGGGCGGAGCCGATGCCTGTCTCGACAAGAGCATGTCGCGGGAAACGCTGGTGCGCGCCCTGCATCTGGTGGCGTTGGGAGAGGTGGTCTATCCCCTGCGGGCGGCGGAGATGCTGGCGACCGCCCCGGCGTCGCCGCCCGCTCCGGCATCGGCACCGGCTCCGACAGGGGCACCATCCGGGGATGGGGTTGGTCCGCTGTCCCCGCGGGAGGTGCAGATCCTGCAATGCCTGCTGGCCGGACAGTCCAACAAGGCCATCGCCCGCCAGCTTTCCATCACCGAATCCACGGTGAAAATGCATTTCAAGAACATGATGAGGAAGATCCAGGCCCAGAACCGCACGCAAGCGGCGGTGTGGGCGATTCAGAACGGTCTGGCCCCGCCCGCCGGCCCCTCACCCTGACTCCCCGTCACCAGGGCGGCCAGGAACGCCGCCGCCGCCCGGCTGCGGGTGCGCTCGCGGTGGCTCAGCGCGTAAAAGGGCCGGTCGGGAAAGGGCACCGGCACCCGCACCAGGGTTCCCGCCCGCAGATCCCGTTCGGCCACCAGTTCCGACAACACCGTCACCCCGCCGCCGGCCACCACCGCCGCCCGCACCGCCTCGTTGGACGGCAGTTCGAACGCCACCCGCAGGCGGCGGCGGTCCACGCCGAACCCGGCCAGCGCCGCCTCGAACACCGAGCGGGTGCCCGACCCCGGTTCCCGCAGGATCCACGGACCATCCGCCAGACCGGCGGGCGGCAGATCCGCCGTCAGCGTCCACGGATGGCCGGGGGCGGCCACCAGCGCCATGCGGTCCCACCCTACGGTTTCCTGGGCCAGCAGCGGATCATCCACCGCCCCTTCGACAAAGCCCAGCTCCGCCGCCCCATCGGCCACCCCGCGGGCCACCTGGGCGGTGTTGCCCACCGCCAGTTCCACGTCGATGCCGGGAAACGCCGCGCGGAACCGCACCAGACGGGCCGGCAGCCAATAGCTGGCGATGGTCTGGCTGGCCTGCACCGTCAGGGTGCCGCGGCCAAGCCCGCCCATCTCCGCCAGCACCCGTTCGGCCGCCGCCGCGCGGGCCAGCACCGCGCGGGCCTCGTCCAGGAACACCCGGCCGGACGGGGTAAGCTCGATCCGCCGCCCGACCCGGTGGAACAGCGCCACCTCGTGCCGGTTCTCCAGGGCGCGAATGGCGGCACTGGCCGCCGACTGGGTGATGTTCAGCGCGTCCGCCGCCCGCGTCATATGCTCACGCTCGGCGACGGCCACGAAGATGCGAAGCTGTTCCAGGGTCATGGCCCCGGTTCTACACCACCGTGCGCACCAGCACGAGGCTGAACCCGGCGATGAACAGCCACGCCGCCGCCGCCAGCGCCAGGGGGCGCAGCCCCTTGGCCCGCAGCGCCCGCAGGTCGGTTTCCAGCCCCAGCGCCCCCAGCGCCACCGTCAGCAGCCCCGCCGAGGCCAGCCCCGCCGCCGCCGTCACCGCCGCCGGCAGGGGAAACAGGCTGTTGACCAGCACCAAACCCGCGAAACCGGCGACGAACCACGGGAACGGCGGGCGCACCGCTTCTTCCGCCGCGTCATCCGTCCCGCGGCGGGCCAGCCACACGCCCAGCGCCATCACCACCGGCGCCAGCATCACCACCCGCGCCAGCTTGGCGACGGTGCCGATCTCCCCCGCTTCCGTGCCCCGCTGATAGGCGGCGGCCACCACCTGCGCCACCTCGTGCACCGACGCCCCGACCCACAGCCCATAGCGGGGCGCGTCCAACCCCAAGAGTGCCGCCGCCAGCGGCTCCAGCACCATGGACAGGGTGCCGAACAGGGTGACGCACGCCACCGCATAGGCCATGTCGGCGTCGTCGGCCCGCGTCACCGACCGCACCGCCGCCACCGCCGACGCCCCGCAGATCGACGTTCCGGCGGCGATCAGCACCCCCACCTCCGGCCCGACCCGCAAGGCCCGCCCCAGCCACAGGGTAAAGGCGAAGGTGCCGGCCAGGGCCGCCGCCAACACCCCCACCCCGGCGCCACCGATGGCCCCCACCTGGGCCACGGTGATCTGGGCGCCCAGCAGCACCACCGCCAGCCGCAGCAGGCGCCGCGCCGCCATGCCCACACCGGGACGCGCCGCCGCCGGCATTCCCGCCACGGCCCGCACGCCCACCCCCATGACAATGGCGAGAATCATCGGGCTGAGCGCCACCACGCCCAGCGCATGGCGGACGGCAAACGCCGCCGCCGCCAATCCCCCGACCAGCGCCAGCCCCGGCGCCATGCGCCGCCCCGTCGTCAACACCGCGTTCATTGCACACTCTTTCCACAGGTTTCTTTTGTCGGGAAAAGAGTGTGAAATTACGCTTCATCATTCCAACGGATTGTTTTTGTCGTTCCAATCGATTTTGGTGATGAATGGGGGCCAGCAAACCCGATCGGTCACCCACGGACGAGGAAACGCTTCCGGGTAAAGAACCGGTGCATTTTCCCTCTCCCCACCGGGGCTACGCCATGCATACATTGCACAACACATTGATAAAAAATAACTTTTCATCGTCATCCCAGCGAAGGCTGGGATCCAGAAGGTGTTTCCAGGGCCAAAACCTCAGGAGATTCATATCGCCGCTGATCGCGGCTCTCGCCTGGATTCCCGCCTTCGCGGGAATGACGATGTTTTACATCAATGAGTTAGAGATCTGTGCATAGCGTAGCCCCGGCAGGGAGAGGGGAAATGCACCGGTTCGTTGCCCTCGGAACCGCTCACCCCTGCTTGACGTAGCCGCGCCGGACCACCCGTTCGGCGGCGTCGAACACGGCGGCCATTTCCTCGTACGCCACCCGCGCCTCGGACAGTTGCCGGATGGCCGCGGCGTCGGGGTGGCGCTGTTCGGCAATGCGCAGACCCAGCGCCACGTAATCGGCACGCAACTCAGCCACCCGCACCGCCACCTTGAGGAAAGCCTTTTCGTCCAGGTGCGGCAACTGCTTCCCGATCACCTCGCAATTGGCTTCGAGAATCGCGGCTTCCAGGGTCTGGAGAAACTGGACCACCCGGCGGCGCGTCCCCTCGTCCATCATTTCCGGGGTCAGCAGGGTTTCGCTGTCCCGCGGCTTCTTCTTTCCGATAACGGTGCCACCGACGGCCATGAGCGTCCCTCCACCCCAATCACGCGAGATTTCAGGGGATCATACCACACGCACGGCCACACGCTTCCGCCCACCCAACAAAAAGCCGCCCGGCGTTTCCACCGGGCGGCTGTTCACCCATGAACGGGGCAGACGGTTACTTCTTGGCCTTCAGCGCCGCCAGACGGTCGGACAGGGACGAGGCGGTCGGCTTGCCCGACGCCGCGGCCAGGGCGGCGGTGATGTTGGGGTCTTCGTTTTCCGGGCTGGAGGGAGACAGCAGCTTGGCCTTGGCGTTGGCGGCCTCGGCGGAGGCCAGATCCTTGGCCGCACTGTCCTGCATGGCCTTCAGCGCCACGTTCAGGCTGCTGGTGGCGCCGGTCAGCCCGGCGACGCGGCGGGCGGCTTCGGCCTGACGCTCGGCCATCTCACGCTGCTGGTCGGCGCGGGACATGTCGCGGCGGGCGCGGTCCAGGTCGGAGCGGGCGCGCTTCAGCTTGGCCCCGGCCTCCGCGTAGTTCTTCTCCAGCATGTCCAGGAAGGACTGGGCATCCTCGGCGTCCTTCACCTCCCGCTCCACGTCGGGGGTCATTTCTTCCAGCAGGCCGATGATGGTTTCCAGGCTCTTTTCCAGCGATGCCTTGCGCGCCGGATCGGTGGCGGCGTCGAACTGGGCCTGGAGCTGTTCGGCGGCGGCCATCCGCTGGGCCAGCAGCGCCTTGATCGCCTCGGCTTCCTTCTGCTCGCGGTTATAGGCCTGGCGGGCTTCGGCCACTTGGCGGCCCAACTCGTCCAGATGCTGTTCCATGGTGCGCAGTTCCGCTTCGGTGGCCGACTGGGGATCCCAGCGGACCAGGGCCTCCATGGCCCCCTGCATGGCCTGATCGGTCTTAACGCCCAGCAGATTACGGACGAAGGTGAACATGGACGGGTTTCCTCATGGACAAGGATCGGGCGCCGGATCGGCTCGCCGCACAGATGGGACGGGGGATGCGCCCTGTGAAGGGGGGGGCTTTGCGAAAGTGTCAGCCGGCGATGGCCGCGGCGTTGATGAGCGCCACCGCCACCTGCATCCCCGCCAGCACGGCGGCGGAGGCGACGTTGCCCGCCTCGATCTGGCGGTGCAGGTCGCGGATCAGCAGGGTCGCGGCGGCAAAGGCGATGAGTTGGAGCACCAGCGCCACCACCCCCCACAGCACGATGTCGATCACCGCGCCGTTGGTGACCAGCGTGGCGGCCAGCGGAATCGCCAGCGCGGTGATGGACGCGCCATAGGTCAGGCCGGCGGCGGTGTTGCCGGCGGCGACCAGACGCCGCTCGTCAAAGGGGGTGATGCGGCTGTACACCGCCACCCCGACCACCAGCAGGGCCAGCGTGACCAGCAGTTGGATCAGCAGCACCGGCAGGCCGGAGCCGAGCGCCTGGGCAATGGACTCAAGGGTTGTGGGCATGGCGGCGGACCGTTCGTGCAAAAGGGATCAGGGAAAAGGGATCAGGCGAGCGACAATTGCGCGGGGTTGACGTCGATGCCGGCGGCGATTTCCACCCACGCCTGCCCGCCTTCCTCGATGGCGCTGACCAGAATGTATTCATAGGGCGGGGCCGGATCGGCGGCCCCGGTGGATGCCCCGTACAGCATGGCGCTGTGCTGGGCCTGGATGGTGCCGCGCAGGGTCTGGCGGCTTTCGGACAGGGTGATGGGATTGACCCGCTGGCTGCCCGGCATCCAGGTGCGGGCGTACAGCTTGCCGTCCTTGGTCTGGAATTCAGGCCAGCCGATCATCCCTTCCGCCCCGTCCAGCCAGAAGCCCCACTCGTCCGCGTCCGCCGGGGTCACCCGGTCGATGGGCACGAAATAGCGGCATTCGTCGGGGACGCTGTTGGCGTCCAGATGGATCTGGAAGAAGGCCCCGCCCGGCAGGGTCAGCCGGTACAGCGTGGCGTTCCCCACGGTCAGCGTGCTGACCGCCTCCACCGAGATCAGGCGGTTGCCGCCGGCGTCGGGCGGAGCCTGCACCTTGGTCACCCCTTCGGCCAGGATGAAGGGGGTGGGGTCGATGGTGATGGTCATCCCCACCCGGAACAGCGACGGGCGATAGGGCTGGCCGGACAGCTTGGCGCCGACGTAATTCCCCAGACTGCCGAACATGGGCGCGGACTCCTGCTGGTTGGATACGGGGGATGGGCCGGGGGCGGCTTTGGTTTTGGCCCGGTTGCGGGTGCGCAGCAGAACCACCACGGCCAGCCCACCCAGAACCACCAGGATCACCACCGCCACCCAGCCCCAGCCGACGCTTTTGTGCGCCCCCGCGTCGGAGGACGGCAGGGCTGCGGCGCTGTCGGCCTTCGCCACCTCCGCCGGAACGTCGGGCGGCAGGCGGCCGGGCTGACGCGGCGTTCCCGCCTGTTCGGCGACACGGGCGTCGAGGGCGGCCAGCTGGTCACGCACCTGCGGATCGGTCTGCGCCAGCCGGTCGGCCTCCGCCCGCCACGCGCGATAGCCGGGATCGTCGGCGTTGTCGTGGAAGAACGCGGCGTGGCCGGGCTTGGTCAGGGTATCGAGCAGGAACCACAGGAACAGCCCGTCCCAGATGCCGAACCGCCGGGTGCCGTTCAGGGCATAGGCGGGCGGCGCCCAGCCGTACCCGCGGTAAGCGTCGGGATAGGGCCGGGTCTGGGTGCTGGGCGTGCGCGGGGCCGCGGGGTAGCGGAACCCGCCCGACGAGGACGACCCGCCGAACCATCCGCCCGACGACGAGGTGGTGGACGAGGGCGCGGTGGACGGGGATGACGTGGAAGGCCGCGGTGCCGGAGCCGATGGCGATGCCGGCGGGGTGCGGTAACGGTCGAGGGCATCCGCCGCCCCCTGGCGGCTGATGGCGCTGTCACCGGCCGACGGCGGCGGCGGTGCCGCGCGGCCGGACGGGGATGTGGCGGAGGATGACGGGCTGGAGGTGGACGGGCGCGTATAACCCCCGCTGCTGTCCTTGCCGGCGCTGCTGCCCGCCCCGCCGAAGAACGACCCGCCGACCGACGGCGTGCGCGTCGGCGACGCGGGACTTGGCGACGATCCGAACCATGACGGGGACGAACGGCTGCTGGACCCGCCCCCCACCGAGGGCGTGCGTGAGGAGGACGGCCGGGAATAGCCCCCCGACGAGCGACCGGACGACGACCGGGCCTCGGCCTCTGCCGGGATCGCGGCGTCCACCGCCACCGCGGCGGCACTCAGGGCCGCCAGCCGCAGAACCGGCACCCCGGCCACCGGCTGAAGCGCCACCAGCGCCGCCAGAAAACCGGCCCGCAACAACCCGCCGATCCGCTTCGGCCTCATGCCGCTGTCTCCCCTCAAGCCGTGCGGCATCATATTGGCGGATAATCCTGAAAGCGCAATGGCAGCGCGAACGGGGCCGTTCGGTTGAACAGCCCCGCCCGCACCGTTTGTTCCCGTGTCAGGCCACCCCCATCACAGCGGCAGGCCGAAGCGCCGGTCGAGGGAGAAACGGCCGCCGCCGTTCAGCGCGATGGCGAAAGCCACCAGCCCCCACATCAGCGGGTATTCGTACCCGCCGGCGGTCCAGAAGAAGCCATTGGCCAGATGCACCTGCACCACCGCCACCCCCATCAGCGCGGTCACCGCCAGCGCCGCCGGACGGGTCAGCAGCCCCAGCACCAGCGCCAGACCGCCGAAGAATTCCACCAGACCCGCCATCAGGGCGAAGAGAATGCCGGGCTGCAGCCCAAGCTGGGTCCCGAAGAACTCGCCGGTCGCGGTCAGGCCGTAGCCGCCGAACCAGCCGAACAGCTTCTGCGCCCCGTGGGGCATCAGCAGCAGCCCCGCCGTCACCCGCACCAGCGGATAGCTGAACACCGACAGGCGGTCGGTCAGGGAAACACGGTCCATCAGGCCGGCGGTGGAGGTGGAGGTGGAGGAGAACGACATGGCTGATTTCCTTCGGGTTCGGGAGAGGATGGAGCGATCGGTGATCGTCGTTGAACCAACCATACCCGTTCTCACTGAAAGGATAATCAGCGGAATAAATACATGATTGTTCCTATTAAAGAGACAATATGCGCGGGGCACCCGGCAAACCCTGCCCGCGGCCGGGCCGTCCTTGCCCACGGCAAAAAGCACCCGCCCCCCGGTCGGGAGACGGGTGCTTTTTGCCGACAGGCAATTTTACCAGGGCATGATGATGTCGAAGAGCTGCTGGCCGTAGCGCGGCTGCTGCACGTCGGTGATCTGGCCGCGGCCGCCGTAGGAAATCCGTGCCTCGGCAATCTTTTCATAGGTCACGGTGTTCTGGGCGGTAATGTCTTCCGGGCGGATGACGCCGGTGATCTGCAGGTCGCGCAGTTCATAATTCACCCGCACCTCCTGCCGGCCCTGGATCACCAGATTGCCGTTGGGAAGCACCTGGGTCACCAGGGCCGCCACTTTCAGGTCGATCTGCTCCTTGCGGTTCACACCACCCTTGCCGGTGTTGTTGGTGGAGCTGGTGGCGCTCAACAGGTTGGCGCCGGTGGCTTCTTCGGGAAGGATCTTGTTCAGGCCGGCGGCCCCTTCCAACCCGAAGAAGCTGGGAATGCCGGCGTTCTCGGCGTTGCTGCGGGAACGAGTGGTGGTGTTGTCGATCTGCGCCTTGTCGTCGATGGTGATCGAGACGGTCAGGATGTCGCCGACCTTGGCCGCGCGCTGGTCCTTGAAGAAGGCCTTGGCCCCCGTCCGCCACAGGGAGTTCGGGTTGCGCTCCGCCGGCACCGGGGTCGGCATGGGCAGGCTGACCGGCTGGTAATTGGGGGCGGCCTGGGGATCCTGAATGCGGCTCATTTCCGGGGCCTTGCCGATGTCGGACACGCGCGACATGGCGTTGCAGGCCGGAAGGCCGGCGGCAACCGCGCCCAGCAGCGCCAGGCGCAGAGCCAGACGGGACACGGACATGGGGGAAACGGACTGGCGGATCATGGCGGCGGTGCCCTGAACAGCGGGGATACGGCGGGTGATGGCGGACATGGGAGCTTTCTCCTCACTGCGTCAGGGCGGGTGTCACGGGCTTTGCCACGGACACGTGATTGGGACCGGCGACGGTGGCCTCGATGATGCGGTTCGATTGGGTGTTGACGACGCGGATCACATCGCCGCGCCCGCCGTCCTGCAGGGCCTTGCCCTGGGCGGTCAGTTGAATGGTGCTGGACGTCAGGCTGATGGTGACCAGGGCACCCTTGTCCACCACCCGCGGCGACTGCACGTCGCGCAGGCGCACCGGCTGGCCCAGGGGAATGCCGCGGCGCGGCACCATGCCGATCAGTTGCACTTCCGACGATGCGGTGTCGGCGCCGGTCTGGTCGGCGCGCACGTCGGTCATGGTGATGTCGTCGGGGCCGATGGTGTCGCCCAGAGCCACACGGCGCGTCAGCACCGGCACCTGCATCACCCCCCACGCCCGGCCCGACACCGGCACCCGCACCGCAGGCGCGGCCCCCGGCACCACCAGTTCGGCGGCGAAACGGCCGGACACCGGGGCGTAGAAGATGTTTTCCACCCGCAGCCCCTGCACGCCGTCGCCCCGGGCGCGGACCTCCAGCGCGCGGTTGTCGAATTCCACATGCACCTGCCCGGTGCCGATCTGGGGTTCGAGCGCCTGGGCCATGGCCGCTTCGGCGTGCGCCCCGCCATAGACCACCACCGCGTCCGACATCGGGGCAGCGGCCAGCGCCGGGGCAGCGGTGAACGCGCCAACCGGGGCCAGGAACAGCGCGGCACCGAAAGCCAGGGAGGACATGAAGCGGGACATGGCGGGTACTCCAAAGACGAGGGCGAAGGATCAGGAAGCGAAAACCCCGTTACCGGAGCTGTGTCGCCGCCTGCATCATTTCGTCGGTGGTCTTGATGACCTTGGAATTCATTTCATAGGCACGCTGGGCCGAGATCAGCGTGGTGATTTCCTGCACGATGTTGACGTTGGAGGTTTCCAGCGCCCCTTGGACCAGCCGCCCGAAACCGGGGGCGCCGGGGTTGCCGCCCACCGCTTCGCCCGATGCCGTGCTCTGCAGGAACAGGTTGTCGCCGATGGCTTCCAGGCCGGCGGCGTTGGCGAAGGTCGAAAGCTGGATCTGGCCGACGTTCTGCTGCGCCACCTGCCCGTCCAGCTTCACCAGCACCTCGCCCGAGGAGTTGATGGCCACGTCGGTGGCTTCCGCCGGGACGGTGATGGCGGGCTGAAGCTGGTAGCCGTCGGCGGTGACGATGATGCCTTCCGGCGACAGCTTGAAGTTGCCGGCGCGGGTGTAGGCGGTTTCGCCGCTGGGCAGCAGCACCTGGAAATAGCCCGAGCCGTTGACGGCCACGTCCAGCTTGTTGTCGGTGACGGTCAGGTTGCCCTGTTCCAGGATGCGGCCCACCGCCGCCACCCGCACGCCCGCCCCCACCTGCACGCCGGTGGGAACCACGGTCCCGGCGTCGGAGGAGGTGGAGCCGATGCGGCGGAAGTTCTGGTACAGCAGATCCTGGAATTCGGCGCGCTGCTTCTTGAAGCCGGTGGTCGTGGCGTTGGCGATGTTGTTGGAAATGGTTTCGACGTTGAGCTGCTGGGCCAACATCCCGGTGGCGCCGATGGCAAGGCTGCGCATGATGAGGTTCCCTTCTTCCCGGATGGATGCGGATGACGGCGGGCGGTCAGACCGCGCGGCCCAGGCGCTGGATCATGGTGCGGATGCGTTCGTGCTCGTTGTCGATCATCTTCTGGGCCTGGGTGTACTGCCGCATCACATCGATCATGGAGGTCATCTCCACGACCGGCTTCACGTTGGAATTCTCAAGCATTCCCTGTGCCACTTTGGTGTCCGGGCCGATGGGCTTGGGTTCCTCGTCGGTGACGTACAGGCCGCCGCCGGCCTCGGTCATCAGCTGTTCCTTGTCGAAACGGACCAGATTGAGCCGGGCCACGTCGCCCAGTTCGGTGCGCACGGTGCCGTCGCCGCGCACCTCGATGTCGCGCACACCGGCGGGGATGGTGATGGGCTGGCCGTTGTCGCCCAGCACCGGCAGGCCGTTGACATCCACCAACTGCCGCGCATCGTTCATCGAGAAGTTGCCGTTGCGGGTGTAACGGCGCCCGCTCATGGTATCGACGGTGAAGTAACCGGGGCCGGTCAGCCCCATGTCCAGCGGGTTGTTGGTGGACACCAGCATCCCCGGCGTCAGATCGCGCACCACCGCCCGGTCCTGAACGAAGCTGGCCTGTTCATGCATGCCGGGCCGTTCCAGGAATTCGGTGAACAGCATCCGCTGCTGCTTGAAGCCGGTGGTGTTCATGTTGGCGACGTTGTTGGCGATGGTGTCCATCTGCCGGCGCAGCGCAGCCTGACGGGACAGGGAGATGTAGATCGAATTTTCCATCGTTCGGCCTCTTCGTCCTGCTCTTCGCCGTGGGATGCGCCGGGGGACCATCCCGTCCGGCAGCGGCGGGATAAGGCAATGCACGGGGCATGCCAAACGCCACCCCGCTGCGAAAACAGACCAAACGCGGGCATGAGGGGGCCGTCACCCCCGCGGGCGGCAGGGGTGTGGGCAGCTTTTGCCCGGCATCGGCTCCCCCCTTCCGTGGGGTGGGGCGATCTTGCCGGGTGTGGGCTGCCAAAAGAGGGGCGTTCCCGCCCCGGACGGATGCCGGTGGCGGGCCGCGCCCAACAGCGGGCGGCCGAAAAACGGGCCACCGGACACGGCTGAACCGGACCGGCGGTTTTCCCGCTGCGCCCGGTTCAAAAACCGTGCCGCGGGGGATGGTTATCGAAGGGATAAGGCTTTATTAACTATCATCTGGGTACGGTGAACCCGCCGGTACGGGCCGGCAGCCAGGAGGGCGAGGACAGGGACCCCATGACAGCCGAAGCAGATGGCGACGTTGGCGAGGGCCTGCCGCGGAAGAAATTCAGCGGCAAAAAGCTGGTGCTGTTCGTCGTTCTGCCGCTGGTGCTGCTGATCGGGGCCGGGGCCGGGCTGTATTTTTCCGGCATCCTCGATTCCCTGCTGGGCCACAAGGAGGAGGAGGCGCCGGCTCCCACCGAACAGCCCCCGCCGGAGGAGCACGCCGGGCCGCCGATCTTCTATGACCTGCCCGACATGCTGGTGAACCTGAACGCCGCCGGCAAGCGCCCGGCGTTTTTGAAGATCCGCATCTCGATCCAGGTGGCCAAGCACGAGGATATCCCCGCCATCGAACAGGTGCTGCCGCGCATCGTCGATAATTTCCAGGTGTACTTGCGCGAATTGCGGCTGGAAGATCTCAGGGGGTCGGCCGGCATGTACCGGCTGCGCCAGGAACTGCTGCTGCGGATTTCGGCCGCCGCGTTCCCGGTAAAGGTAAAGGACGTTCTGTTCCGCGAAATGCTGGTTCAGTAACGAAGGGCGCGCCATGAGCAACACCGAGGAGCTGAGCGAGGACGAACGCCTTGCCGCCGAATGGGCCGCACTGGCCGAGGAAGGGGCCGGCGGCGACATGGGCGATATGGGCGGCGGCGGCGGCGGTGACGGCGGCTCCACCCGTGTTCTGAACCAGGACGAAATCGACAGCCTGCTGGGGTTCGACCAGGGCGGGGCCGGGGACAGCGACAATTCCGGCATCATCGCGCTGGTCAATTCGGCGCTCGTCAATTATGAACGCCTGCCCATGCTGGAGGTGGTCTTCGACCGCCTCGTCCGCATGATGTCCACGTCCTTGCGCAACTTCACCTCGGACAACGTCGAAGTTTCGCTCGACCAGATTTCCTCGGTGCGTTTCGGCGATTACCTGAACTCCATTCCCCTGCCCGCCATGCTGTCGGTGTTCAAGGCGGAGGAGTGGGACAACTACGGCCTGATGGTCGTCGATTCGGCGCTGATCTATTCCATCGTGGACGTGCTGTTGGGCGGGCGGCGCGGCACCGCCGCCATGCGCATCGAAGGCCGCCCCTACACCACCATCGAACGCAATCTGGTCGAACGCATGGTGCATGTGGTGCTGTCCGACCTGTCGGCGGCGTTCGACCCGCTGTCGCCCGTCACCTTCCGTTTCGACCGGCTGGAAACCAACCCGCGTTTCGCCACCATCGCGCGCCCCGCCAACGCCGCCGTACTGGTCAAGCTGCGCATCGACATGGAAGACCGCGGCGGGCGGCTGGAGCTGATGATCCCCTATGCGACCCTGGAGCCGGTGCGCGAGCTGCTGCTCCAGATGTTCATGGGTGAAAAGTTCGGCCGCGACTCGATCTGGGAAACCCACCTCGCCTCGGAATTGCTGGTCACCGACGTAGACATATCGGCGGTGCTGGACGAGGTGACCATGACGCTGCACGATGTGCTGAACTGGCGTGTCGGAACCCGTATCCTGTTGAACGCCACGCCGGATGGTGCCATTGAACTGCGCTGCGGCGACGTGTCGATGTTCCAGGGGCGCATGGGGCGCAAGGGCGGCCACATCGCCGTCAAGATCGAAAAGGAACTGCCCAAGCAGGAGGTGATGCGGCTATGAGTCCGACGCTGACTTTGGCGCTCGACCTCCTGATGGTGATCCTGCTGGTCGCCACCATCGTCTACGCCATCATCCTCAATCGCCAAATTGTCCGCCTGCGCGAAAGCCGCGGCGAGATGATCGAACTGGTCAAGGGTCTGAACGAGGCCATGACCAAGGCCGAAGCCAGTGTGCGCGGGCTGAAGCGCACCGCCGGCGAAACGGGCGAATCCCTTCAGCGCACCATCGACAAGGCCGCCGGCCTGCGCGATGAGCTGCAGTTCATGATCGAAGCGGCCAACACGCTGGCCGACCGGCTGAGCGGCCAGACCGACGCCGCCCGCGCCGCCGCCCGCACCGGGAGCGATTCCGGCCTGGGTGAGCGCAGCCTGAGCGATCGGGGACTGGGAGAGCGCGGGCTGGGCGAACGCGGGCTGGGTGATCGGGCGGGCGGCAACAGCCTCGGCTCGCCGCGCTCGGTGCGCCCGTCTTCCGGCGGGCTGGGCGGAAGCGGGTTGGGCGGGGGCGGCAACACCGGTGGGACCGGCAGCGGCGGCCTGGGTGGAAGCAGTCTGGGCGGCGGGCCGCGCCCGGCGGCCATGGCGGCCCTGCGCCCCCTGTTGGACGAGGAGTCCCACGACGACGACGCCCTGCCCCCGCTGGTGCGCCGTTCGGCCACCGAGTCGGGCTATGGCGGCGGGGAACGGGTGCGCGAAGGGGAAGAGAACCTGTCCCGCGCCGAACGCGAACTGCTGCGCGCCATCGAGAACCGCCGGTAGGGATCGGCGGCACCGGGGAACAACAGCCACACTGTTGCCGTTCCAGCACACCCAAAAAGCCATGCATTTGAGTTAATCGGTTCTTTATCGTTCGCGGGCAGACTGGCCGTAGAGTTGAGCGTCAGATCCGCGCTATCGAGGCATCCGCCATGACCTATCAGGGCACGACCAACCAGGGCACGCTGGCGGGCACCCGTCCGACATCGGCCAGAACCACCGCCCGCGCGGCTGGCCCGGTCACTGCCCCCGCCGTTCCCGCTCCGGCGGCGGCTTCCCTGCGCGCCACCCCGGCGGCGGCCAAAACGGCCAAGCGCCCGGCCAAGGATCGCGCGCCCAAGGAGAAAAAGCCGGCGGTGCCGCTGGGCGAGCGGGTGAAAGGCTGGTTCAACGCCCTGCGCCCGCGCGTGCTGCCGATCATGATTTTCGTGGCAGTGCTGATGCTGGGGTTGCGGGTCGGCGACCTGTGGCGGCTGGCGATGCGCGATTCCCAGATGCCGGAATTCCCCACCAGCATGGCGCAGTCGCCCCAGAAGCCGGGGGACGCCAAGCCCGCCGACGCCGCCAAGGGCACCGGCGCCAACGGCGCCGCCGCCCCCAAGGCGGAGGCCACCCGCGCCGAACAGGCTCCCACCGCCGAACGCACGGCGGGACAGGCGGTGCCGGCCTACAGCACCGCGTCGCTTGGGCCTGCGGGCGAACGGGTGAACCCCACCGATCCGGAAATTCTGCAGCACTACGCCGAGCGCCGGGCCGAACTGGACCGCCGCGCGCGGGAGATCGACCAGCGTCAGGCCCTGCTGGAAGCGGCGGAAAAGCGCATCGACCAGAAGCTGCAGGAACTGGAAAAGGTCCGCGCCGACATCCAGAAGCTGCTGAAGACCGGCGACGAGCAGCAGAGCGCCCAGGTGGAAAGTCTGGTGAAGATCTATGAGACGATGAAGCCCAAGGAAGCGGCGCGCATCTTCGAAGAGATGGACATGCCGGTTCTGCTGAGCGTCATCCAGAAGATGAAGGAAACCAAGACCGCCCCCATCCTGGCGGCGATGGAGCCGGTCAAGGCGAAGGAAGTCACCTCCGCCCTGATGGAACGCAAGATCCTCCCCCAAGCCCCCCAATAACCTCATAGAGGGGGTGCAGGGGCCCCCGCCCCTGCCCGGGGAGCGTCGAGGGGAGGATCCCCTCGACTTTTGCCCTTGGCCGGCGTTAAACCGCCAAATAAGCCTGCCGCGCCCCCTCATCGGCCATAAGATCGCCCATCCAGCCCGTGTGCCGCACGCTCCCCAGCGCAATCACCACCGCCCGATCCGCCACCAGCCCGGCAAAGGGCAGGCTCTGCTCACACAAGAGAACGGCCAGCCCCTCGCGCTTCACGGTGGCGATGGCGTCGGCCATCATCTCGACGATGCGGGGGGCCAGCCCCTCCGACGGTTCGTCCAGCAGGATCAGGCGCGGGTTGCCCATCAGGGTGCGGGCGATGGTCAGCATCTGCTGTTCGCCGCCGCTCATGCGCCCGCCGGGGCGGTTGCGCATCTCCGCCAGATTGGGGAACAGGTCGAACAGCCGTTCGACGGTCCAGGCAGGGGCGTCGGGCCGCGGGGGGCGGCGCCCCACCTCCAGGTTTTCCAGCACCGTCAGCCCGGCGAAGATGCGGCGATCCTCCGGCACATAGCCCAACCCCAACCGGGCGATGCGGTGGGGGGACAGGCGGCTGATGTCCTGCCCGGCAAAGGTGATGCGTCCGCGCCGATCCTCCACCAGCCCCATGATGGCGCGCAGCGTGGTGGATTTGCCCGCCCCGTTGCGGCCCATCAGCGCCACCACCTCCCCCGCCGCCACCGACAGGGAGACACCGTGCAGGATGTGGGCGCGGCCATAAAAGGCGTGGAGATCATCCACCACCAGCAAAGCATCGCCGGTCATGCCGCCCCTCCCCCGAACAGGGCGCCCGATCCCAGATAGACCGCCTGCACCTGCGGGTCGGCGCGCACGGCGGCGGGGGTGCCCTCGGCGATCAGCGCGCCCTGGTGCATCACCAGAATGCGGTGGGCGTGGGCGAACACCGCGTCCATGTCGTGTTCGGTGAACAGCACCGCCACCCCCTGCTCCCGCGCCAGCGATGCGGTCAGGCGCATCAACGCCTCCCGCTCCGCCGGGGCCATGCCGGCGGCGGGTTCGTCCATCAGCAGCAGCGCCGGCCCGTTGGCCAGCGCCAGGGCCAGTTCCAGCCGCTTGAGGTCGCCATAGGCCAGCACCGCCGCCGGCCGGTCGGCCTGCGCCCCCATGCCCACCCGTTCCAGCAGAGCCATCGCCTCGTCCCGGTACAGCCGGGCGGCGGGGCGCCACCAGCCGAGCAGGCGGCGGTGGTGGGACAGCAACGCCATCTGCACATTCTCCACCACCGTCATGGCGGCGAAGGTGGCGGTGATCTGGAAGGTGCGCCCCACCCCCAGCCGCCACACCGCCCGCGGCGGCAGCCCGGCGATTTCCCGTCCCAGAAGCTTCACCGACCCGGCGTCGGGCCGCACCTGCCCGTTCAGCATGTTGAAGCAGGTGGATTTCCCCGCCCCGTTGGGGCCGATCAGCGCCAGCATCTCGCCCGCGGCCAGCGTGAAGGACACCCCGCGCACCGCCTGCACCCCGCCGTAAGCCTTGGCCAGCCCGGAAACGGACAACACGGTCATGAATCCCGGCTCCGCCCGAAACGATGGCTCAGCGCCCCGACGATTCCCTGGGGGAAGGCCAGGACCAGCACGATGATGATGCCCCCCAGCACCGCCCGCCAATAGGGGACGTGGCGCAGCATCTCGGTTTCCAGCCCATGGAACACCACCGCCCCGACCAGCGGCCCGGCCAGGGTCTGCACCCCGCCCAGCAGCACCATCACCAGCCCGTCCACCGAGGTGGAAATGTCCAGATGGGTGGGGAACACGCTGCCCTTGGCAAAGGCGTCCAGCCCGCCGGCCAGCCCGGCGAAGGCCCCGGCAGCGGTGAAGGCCATCCATTGATGGCGGCGCACGTCGATGCCCAGCGCCTCCGCCCGCAGGGGCGAATCGCGCCCGGCCCGCAACGTCCAGCCGAACGGTGCGAACACCACCCGCCGCAGCGCCACCACCCCGGCCACCACCAGCGCCAGGGTCAGTTCGTAATAGGCCCAGCGCGCCGCGAACGGCCCCCCCGGCCACACCCCCAGAATGCCGTTGTCCCCCCCGGTGACCGCCGTCCACTGGAACGCCACCGACCACAGGATCTGCGCGAAGGCCAGCGTCAGCATGGCAAGGTACACCCCCGACAGCCGCACGCAGAACCACCCGGCCACCAGCGCCCCGGCGGCGGCCAGCAGCGGTGCCGCCGGCAAACCCACCGCCAGCCCCAGCCCAAGGTGCCGGAACACCAGGGCGGCGGCATAGGCCCCCAGCCCGAACCAGGCGGCATGACCGAACGACACCATGCCCCCCGGCCCCATCAGCAGATGCAGGCTGGCGGCGAACAGCACCAGAATCAGGGTTTCGGTCAGCACCAGCAGGGCGTAATCCCCGGCGACCAGCGGCGCGCAGGCCAGAGCCGCCACCCCGCCCGCGGCCATCCACCCGGCCCACGGCGGGGCTGGGCGCAGCACCGGCCCGGCCTCCCCGCCGCGCGCCTCCACCGGCGGACGGCCCAACAGCCCATAGGGGCGCAGCACCAGCACCACCGCCATCACCAGGAACACCAGCACCAGGGTGATTTCGGGAAAGATCAGAATGCCGAACGCCTGCAACTGCCCGATCAGCAGCGCGGCGAGAAAGGCGCCGCCCACGCTGCCCAGACCGCCCACCACCACCACGACGAAGGCCTCGACCACCATCGCCATGTCCATGTGCAGGTTGACCGACCCGCGGGGGATCTGCAAGGCACCCCCCAGCCCGGCCAGCAGGCAGCCCAAAAACAGCACGGCGGTGAACAGGTGCGACTGGTTGACCCCCAGAGCGGCGGTCATCTCGCGGTCTTCGGTGGCGGCGCGCACCAGCACGCCCCAGCGGGTCTTGTGGAACAGCAGCCACAGGCCGGCGAACACCACCGGCCCCAACACCATCAGGAACAGGTCATAGAGCGGCACCGGCTGTCCCCACAGCCGCACCCGCCCGGTCAGCCCCGGTGCCCGCGGCCCCAGCAGGTCTTCCGGCCCCCACAGGGCCAGCACCGCATCCTGCACCACCAGCACCACGCCGAAGGTGGCCAGCAACTGGAACAGTTCCGGCGAACGGTAGAGCCGGCGCAGCAGCCCCCGTTCCATCACCGCCCCCAGAATCCCCGCGGCCAGCGCCCCGGCGGCGATGCCGCCCCAGAAACCGGCGGCACTGTCCACCGTCAGCGCCACCCAGCACGCCGCATAGGCCCCGATCATGTAAAAGGAGCCGTGGGCGAAATTCACGATGCGGGTGACGCCGAAGATGATGGACAGGCCCGACGCCACCAGGAACAGCGACGATGCCTGAGCCAGCCCGCTCAGGAACTGGGCAAGGAGGAAGGACACCCCCCGGCCCCCTTACTCCGCCGGGCGCAGCTTGGCCGCTTCATCCTCCGGCGGCAGGAAGGCGGCACCGTCGGCATAGCGCCAGTCGATCATGGTGCCCTGCCCGTTCTTCACCGCCGTGGTGCCGACGAAGGCGCCCATGGTGGACTGGTGGTCGCCGGCGCGGAAGGTGATGATGCCGAACGGGCTTTCCACGCTCAGCCCCTTCATGGCCTCCACCAGCGCCGGGGTGTCGGTGGATCCGGCCTTGGCGATGGCGGCGGCGATGGTCTTCATGGCGGTGTAGCCCACCACCGACCCCAGCCGGGGGAAATCGTTGTAGGCGTTGCGGTAGGCGGTGAGGAAGCCCACATGCTCCGGCGTCTTCACCTGATCCCACGGATAGCCGGTGACGATCCAGCCCTCCGGCGCCTCGTCCTTCAGCGGCACCAGATATTCCGGCTCCCCGGTCAGCAGGCTGACCACCGCCCGCCCGTCGAACAGACCGCGGGTGGTGCCTTCGCGCACGAACTTGGCCAGATCGGGGCCGAAGGTGACGTTGAAGATGGCTTCCGGCTTGGCGGCGGCCAGCGCCTGCACGGTGGCACCGGCGTCGATCTTGCCCTGCGCCGGCCATTGTTCGGCGACGAACTCCACGTCGGGGCGCTTGGCCTTCAGCTTTTCCTTGAAGGCGGCGACGGCGGCCTGCCCGTATTCGTAATTGGGGGCGACGGTGGCCCAGCGGCGGGCCGACAGTTTGGCGGCGTCGTCCACCAGCATCCCCGCCTGCATGGCGGTGCCGGGGCGCAGGCGGAAGGTGTAGGGGTTGCCCTTGCTCCAGATGATGGCGTCGGTCAGCGGCTCGGCGGCCAGGAACAGCACCTTGTTGCGCGCCGCCACATCGGCCACCGCCAGCCCGATGTGCGAGAAATAGGTGCCGGTGAGCAGCGCCACCTTTTCATTGGCGATCAACTCGTTGGCGGTGCGCACAGCGTCTTCCGGCTTGCCGCCGTCGTCGCGGGACACCACCTCCAGCATCCGCCCGCCCAGCAGGCCGCCCGCGGCGTTGATTTCCGCCACCGCCAGTTCCCAGCCCTGGCGGTAGGGAATGGTGAAGGCCGGCAGGCCGGTGTAGCTGTTGATCTCACCGATGCGGATGGGATCGGCGGCCAGTGCAGCGCCGCACGCCCCGGCGGTGACGGCCAGCGCCAGAAACCCGTGGAGCGACAGGCGGGACAGAATCGACATGACGGACAGATCCCCCAATGCAGGCCGGCAAACGCCTCGGCACCTCATGGGGGGAATTCTGATACCCGTCATGGGACGCGGGCGCAACAGATGGTCCGCCCCGCCCCCAAGAAAAAAGCCCCGGAGAGCCGGGGCTTTGGTCGGTCAATCGTCCCGCTGGGTCCGTTCCATCCGCTCGTGCCGTTCCTGGGCTTCCAGGGACAGGGTGGCGATGGGGCGGGCGTCGAGGCGGCGGACGCCGATCGGCTCCCCGGTTTCCTCGCAATAGCCGTACACACCGTCGGCGATTCGCTGCAGCGCCTCGTCGATCTTGGCGATCAGCTTGCGTTCGCGGTCACGGGTGCGCAACTCCAGCGCCCGGTCGGTTTCCGCCGATGCGCGATCGGCGATGTCCGGTTCCAGGATGCCGCCTTCCGACAGGCTTTGCAGTGTCTCGTTGGACTCGGCGAGGAGGTCGGCACGCCACCTGAGCAGCTTTTGCCGGAAATACTCCCGCATCACCGGGTTCATGAACTCCTCGTCTTCCGACGGCTGATAGTCTTTGGGCAGAAGCGACGACATCCGAGGGGATCCCGATTCTCAAAGGGGGTCTGCGTAGCGCGGCGGAGTATAGGTATCCGAAAGCGTCATCGCAACCCTGCGCATCATGCTGCAATGCAGGACAAGCCGTTGACCGGAGACGGGAATCCGCGGCTTTCTCACACTCGCTTACACATTCTGCTGCAGCTTGGCCAGCTCCACCTGAGCGCGCAGGTCGATCTCGTCGAGCACCTCCGCCAGCTTGGGATCATCCACCTGCACCTTGCGGGAATTGACCACGCGGGCCAGTTCCACCAGCTTTTGCGACGGCAGGGTGCCGGCCAGCAGGCCGTGCTGGATCTCTTCGAGTTTCTCCAGCATTTCCTTGGCGCGCATTTTCCCCCGCGACGCGCGGGCGCTGGCGTCGTCCACCTCCTGCGCCGCCAGGACGCTGGCGACGTGGGCGACTCCGCCCAGAGGGGCTGTCGCACCCGGACCCTGAACGGAGGCGCTGTCCCCGCTCAACTGCTTGGCAAAACCGCTGCCGGCCGTGCCATCCGTCTTGCCGGTGCGGCGGACCGAACCACCGCCGCGAACAGAACCGGAGCCTTCTACTTTCATGGCCTGACCAACCGTGCTTGCCAGAGGGACCGCGGGGAAGAAACAAGGGGCCGTGCACCGTCACAGGACCGCAACCGCACCGGCGCCCCAAAAAGAGTTCTATCCCGAATTACTCTTAGATGGCCCGAGTTTACCACCCGGTCAAGGTTTGCCGCAATCGGGCAAAAATTGCCGGCCCCGATCATCCCGCGCTTATCATTACTTTAAAACAGTCCCCTCTCCCGCCCCGGGAGAGGGCAGGGTGAGGGCCGATTGTCGCGGATAAGCCCGACAATCGAGCCGTCAGGCTCTCGAAACAGTGAGATTTGCGGTTGCTTCGCAACGGATTTCGGGCCTTCGGCGCGAAATCCGGCCCTCACCCTCCCCTCTCCCCGGCGGGGAGAGGAAAAGTTGAGTCTGCGGCCATCACCAAGCCGGTGTTCGCGGGCAAAAAGCATGGCACGGGGCCTGCATGGGAAACGGCCAGACCGCCAGAACGGCGGCCCGGACATTCTCGCCCGAGAGATGACGCCATGCTGTCGAAAACGACCCGCCGCCTTTCCGCCCTGCGCTCCGGCGCCCGCAGCGTGTGTGCGCTGGCCCTGGCCGCGCTGCTGCTGCTGCCGGCCCTGTCGGCACCGGCCCTGGCCGCCTCCGCCCGTATCAAGGACGTGGTGGAGGTGGAGGGGGTGCGCGACAACATGCTGATCGGCTATGGGCTGGTGGTGGGCCTGAACGGCACCGGCGACAGCCTGAACAACTCCCCCTTCACCGAGCAGAGCCTGACCGGCATGCTGGAGCGTATGGGGGTGAACATCCGCGGCGCCAACCTGCGCACCAAGAACGTGGCGGCGGTGATGGTCACCGCCACCCTGCCCGCCTATGCCGCCCAGGGCACCCACATCGACGTGACGGTGGGGGCCATGGGCGATGCCAAGAGCCTGTTGGGCGGCACTCTGCTGGTCACACCGCTGCTGGGCGCCGACGGCGAGGTCTATGCGGTGGCCCAGGGGCCGATCGCGGTGTCGGGCTTCGCCGCATCCGGCCAGGGGGCCAGCGTCACCCGCGGCGTGCCCACCGCCGGGCGCATCGCGTCGGGCGCGGTGGTGGAGCGGGAAATCCAGTTCTCCCTGGCCGAATTGCCGGTGATCCGCCTGTCCCTGCGCAACCCCGATTTCACCACCGCCCAGCGGGTGGCGGCGGCCATCAACACCCAGCTTCGCGGGTCGCTGGCCCAGGCGACCGACCCGTCGTCGGTGCTGCTGCGGGTGCCGGACGCCCGGCGCGGCGACGTGGTGCGGCTGATGACCGAGATCGAACAGCTTCGCGTCATCCCCGACCAGATCGCGCGGGTGGTGGTGGACGAAAAATCCGGCGTGATCGTGATGGGCGAGAACGTGCGCATCAGCACGGTGGCCATCGCGCAAGGCAACCTGACCATCCGCATCACCGAAACCCCGCAGGTCAGCCAGCCCGGCCCGTTCAGCGACGGCCAGACCGCCGTGGTGCCGCGCACCGACATCCAGGTGGACGATCAATCCAACAACCGTCTGGCCGTGATGCCGTCGGGGGTGACGCTGCAGGAGTTGGTACAGAGTTTGAATGCGCTGGGTGTCGGCCCCCGCGACATGATCTCGATCCTGCAATCGATCAAGGCCGCGGGGGCGTTGCAAGCGGACATCGAGGTGATCTGATGGACACGGCCCTTTCCCTTCCCAGCCTTCCCACGCCCCGGCTTCCCGCCGCGGTGGAGCGGATGCGGCAGGCCTCCGGCGGTTCCTTCGCGTCCGGCTACAACGACAGCTTCGCGGCCGCCGCCGCCGGGGCCAAGGTCATCGGCCCGCTGGACGAGAGCAGGATCGACCCGGCAAAACGTGCCCAGCTCCGCAAATCGGCGGAAGAATTCGAAACCCAGTTCATCGGTCAGATGCTCTCGCCCATGTTCGACACCGTGGGGGTGGACGACACCTTCGGCGGCGGACAGGGGGAAGAGATGTTCCGGTCGTTCCTGACCACCGAATACGCCAAACAGACCCAGAAGCGCGGCGGCTTCGGCCTTGCCGACAGCGTGTACCGCGAGCTTCTGCGCGCCCAGGAGAGCAGCCATGGACAAGGTTGACATCCGCTCCACCCCCGGCAAACCCAAGGCAGCCCCCGCCAACCTGCCCAAGAACGCCCATGAGCGCGCGGTGGCCCTGACCGGCCTGATGGGACGGCTGGCCGACCATCTGGACGCCGAGGCCGCGGCGGTCACCGCCCGCCGTCCGGCGGCGGAACTGGCCGATCTGGCCCGCGCCAAACAGCCGATGATCCTGGTGTGCGAGGAGTTGTCCCGCCTGCTGCGGGTGGACCGCGACGGCATGGCCGCCCTGCCCGCCGAGGCGAAAGCCGGGCTGGCCGAGGCCACCCGCCGCCTGACCATCGCCACCGCCGAAAACGCCGCCACGCTCCAGCGCATGGCGGGTGCCCAGCAGATCCTGGTCAACACCCTGGTGGACGCGACCAACCGTTACCGCCGCACCCAGCCGGGCGTCGCCTATCAGCAGGCGGCCCCGCGGCCCAACGGCCCCACCACCGTCTTCGCCACCCCCAAGCACGGCCCCGGCACCGCGGCGACCCTCAACACCCGGCTGTGACGCCGCCCCGCCATCCCCGTCCCACATCGGGCCGCACCCACGGGTGCGGCCCTTTTCGTCCCGGCAAAACACGCCGTCACCCGGCCAAATTTGCCCATGGACGGGCAAAAGCGCCGATGTCTACGCACCGGGGGGCGGGAATCCGGTGCCGGAAAACTGGCCCGGCTTTTGCTTATTCCACAGGGCGCGCTCTCGGCCCGCATGGTTGCCCGTTCTCGTAAGGAACACACCCCATGGAAATCCAGTCCTCCGCCCTGGGCTATTCGCTCGACACCTTCGGGACCGCCGGCAGCCAGACCGGGGCGAAGGACGACATGTTTTCCCAGATGATCGCGCGCATGATGGACAACTCCTCCGCCAAGCGGCAGGAAAGCACCGAGCGCGCCGACAGCCGCCGGGCCGCCGCCCGCAGCGCCAGCCAGGACGACCAGGCCAGCCGCGCCGCCGAAAAGGCCCGCAACGCCAAGGACGCCAGCGACAAGGCCGCAACCGACCGCACCGAATCCCAGCGGGCCGCCGAAAAGGCGGACGCCCGTGCCCGTCTGGCCGCACCGGCCGATCCCGCCCTGCCCCAGCCGGCGGCGGGCACCGCCCCGCGGACGGCGGACACCGACCGCCCGGCCCGCCCCGATGCCGACAGGCCGGCAGCCGCCAAGCCCGCCGACAAGACCGAAACCAAAGCCGACAGCGGCCGACCCGCCGCCAAAGCCGCCGACAAGCCGGCCAACAAGCCCGACGGCAAGCCCGATGCGAAGGCGCAGGACGCCACCGTCGCGGATGACACCGCCGACGCCACAGCCCCCGCCCTGGATGGGGAGGTGCTGACCGATGACCCGTCCGCGGACGACACCTCCAAAACCGTGGTGATCGAGGCGCAGATCACCATCGTGGAAACCACGGTCGAGGTCATCACCCCCGCCCAGCATTTTGCCATGACCCTGACCCAGGGCACGGGGAACCTGTCGGTTTCCACCGGCACAAGCGAGGGCGAAGGCGCGAATGACGCCATCGGAGCCGCCACCGACGGCGTTGAGCCGGCCGCGCTGGCCGCAGCCCAGGCTGCCGCGGGCCGGCAGGCCGACGCTGGGCAGCACCCCACCGCCGTCCCCGGCCCGCAGAACGTCCCCACGGACCCCAAGGCCCTTCATCCGCAAGGCGAGGCGAAGCCCGACGCCACGCCGGACGCCGTTGCCCCGGACACCGCCGGGGCGCTCAACGCCGACGCCCTGCCCACCGATGAATCCGTGCAATTGCCGGAAAGCTTCGCCGACCTGTTCCAGAACGCCGGCCAGAACGGCGGGACGAAGGAGGCCGCGTCCAAGGGCCAGAACGGCGGCAACACCCCGCACGGCCAGCAACAGCAGCCGCAGCCCTTCGCCGATCCCACCGCCCTGAACCCCCAGACCACCGCCGGGACGGCCACCGCCGCCGCCACCAAAACGGCGTTCGAAGCGGTGGCCGCCACCCTTGGCGCCGACACCGCCCAGCCGGTCGCCGCCACCCATGACACCGACCCCACCGACCCCACCCAGGCGGTCATGGCCCCCCTCGACGGGGTAAAGACCACCACCGCCGCCGACGGCACACGGGCGACGGCCACGCTGCACCCGTCCCGCGGCACCGCCGCCATGCCGCAGGGCGTGCCCGACCAGATCACCGTCAACATCCAGAAGGCGGTGAAGGACGGAAAGGACCATTTCTCCATCCGCCTGAACCCCGAAGATCTGGGCCGCATCGACATCCGCCTGGAAATCGCCCAGGACGGCCGGCTGCAGGCCAACATTTCGGTGGAAAAGGCGCAAACCCTGGAACTGCTCCAGCGTGACCAGCGCAGCCTGGAAAGCGCGCTGAACAGCGCCGGGGTGAAGGCCGACAGCGGCAGCCTGAATTTCAGCCTTCACAGCGACGGGCAGCCGTTCGCCGGGGAAAACAGCGGGCAAGGCGCCTTCAACCGGCGGGGCCGCGGATCAGGCGCCACGAACCCCGATGAGCAGGCCGAACAGGACGCCGCCATCATCCACACCCTGACGCTGGGGCCTGGCCGCTTCGACGTTCGCGTCTGATGCGCCGCCCCACCCCGCCTGAAGCCCGAGGAACCGAGCCATGACCACCGTTTCCAACAACTACGCCAATTCCTACCCCACGAAGACCTCGTCGGATTCGACGGACAAGTCCTCGTCATCCGGTTCCGCCGACAAATCCTCCTCGTCCAGCAGCACGGCCACGGCGCAGGCCAACCTCAACCAGAACTACACCAGCTTTCTGAAGATGCTGACCACCCAGCTTCAGAACCAGGATCCCACCAAGCCGATGGACGCCAACGAAATGACGTCCCAGCTGGTTCAATACTCCATGGTGGAACAGAACATCGCCACCAACAGCCGGCTGGACAAGCTGCTGTCCCTGCAACAGCAGAGCACGGCATCGACCAATCTGGCCTATCTGGGCCGGACCGTCATCTACAAGGGCGACGAGTTCAACTACAGCCCCGACGGCCAGACCCCCAGCCTGTCCTATAATCTTGAAACGTCGGCCAAAAAGGTCGAAGTCAAGATTCTGGATGCCGACAACAAGACCGTGCGCACCCTGACCGGCGAAACCTCCGCCGGTACCGACCATGTGGTCACCTGGGACGGCAAGGACGATGCCGGCAACCAGATGCCGGCCGGCACCTATTCCATCAGCGTCGTTCCCACCGGCAAGACCACGGACGAGTACATCAAGCGCACCACCTACACCTACGGCACCGTGTCGGGGGTGCAGTACAGCAAGGACGGTGAAATGCAGGTGGTCGCCAACGGTCTGGCCATTCCGGTTTCCGACCTCAAGTCGGTCCATTGACCGGTGCTTTTCCCGGCGTCCGGCGGGTGCCCGCGGCCCTGCCGGACGGGAAAGCCCATTGGTTCAATAGTGAAATATTAACCCTATCGATTAGGTATTTTTTAAACAGCTTCCGATAGCCTTCTGTCCGCAATGTCTGGAACAGCAGTGGCGGATGGAGCGTCCCCGCATGTCATCTCGCGATTTTGAACACAGCGACGATGGCTCCGTTGGAGCATCGGGCATAGGGCCGGGCGGTCGCCCCATGACGGAGCTGGACCTGCCGCCACCCGACACCAAGCGGTGGGTGATGCGCAGGAAGGCCGAGGTGGTGGCGGGTGTCCGGTCGGGCCTCATCAGTCTTGAGGAAGCCTGCCGCCGCTACACCCTGTCGGTGGAGGAATTCCTGTCGTGGCAGCGTCTGATCGACAGCCACGGGGTACGCGGCCTGCGCGCCACCCGTTTGCAGGATTACCGCAACGACCAGCCCGTTCGCTCCCGCACCGTCATCGGCGGCGTGGCGGAATAACGGGCCGGGTGATCGGCGTCAGGGCCGATTGCCGTCAGGGGGATGGGACCGGCGTGGACAGCAGAAGATAGGCCGCTGCCCCCGCCGCCAGCCCCAAAACAATGACCACGGCGTAAACGCGCCAGGGCAGCCGGACACGCTCCGGCCGCCGACGGCCGCGGCGGCCTGTCGGTGGGTGCTGTGCCCGCGACGGTGCGGCGGGGTTGTTCGTTCGCTTGACCGGGGGTGTTCCCGCCCCGCCCGCCCCCTGGCGCGGGTCGTGAAGCTGAAGAAGCTTCCAGTTGAACTCCGTGCCGGCGTAATCGGAATCCTGATTGTAATCCAACTGGATCAGGCGGAAATAGGCCCGCGGGTTGACCGACACCATCAGCCGGAACCGCGCCTCCGCCTGGGGCAGCGTATCGCCGACCTCCAGCGTTGACCATCCTTTGCCGCGGGCCTTTTGAATGGCGTAGCGGGGCTGCTGGGGGTTGGAAACGGCCGGCATCAGGGGATCACGGCGTTGCGCCGCACGGTTTCACCATACCAGTAATAGCTGGCCTTGGGCCAGCGGGCCAGGGTCTGACGGTCCACCGCCACCAGCCCGAAATGGCGGGCGTAGCCCTCGGCCCATTCGAAATTGTCCATCAGGGTCCAGGCGAAGAAGCCCTTCAGATTGGCGCCCTGGGCGATGGCCCGATGGGCGGCGGCCAGATGGCCGCGCAGGAAGGCGATGCGCTCGCCGTCCTCCACCTTTCCCTCCGGCCCCACCCAGTCGTAATAGTCGGCGCCGTTCTCGGTGACATAGACGGGGGGATTGCCGTAGCGGTCGCGGAATTCCAGCAATTGTTCCAGCAGCCCGTCCGGTTCCACCGGCCATCCCATGCCGGTGCGCGGCGTGCCGGCCGGCGGGCCGTCGAATCCGGTGCCGAACAGGCCATCGGTGGTCAGGCGCTGGTACAGGCGGCTGTAATAGTTGAGGCCGAGGAAATCCACCGGCTGGCGGATCGTCTCCAGATCGCCGGCCTTGACCAGCGGGGCGAAATCCGCCTCCAGCGGTTCGGGATAGCGGCCGAGGAACAGCGGGTCGGTGCAGGACCGGTTCCACACCGCATCCCACAGCACCGCCGCCGGCCGGTTTGCCTCCAGCCCGCCGGCCGCCTTGATCGGCTGCACGGTCAGGACGGTTCCCAGCGACCAGCCCCGGCCCGTCTGGCGCAGGGCGGCCAGCGCCTGCCCCTGGGCGCGGTTCTGGTTGTGGATGGCGGCGAAGTAGTTGGCCGTGCCCTTCAGCCCCGGCGCGTGATCGCCGGTGCCGTGGCCGAAGATCGCCACCACCGACGGCTCGTTCAGCATGGCCCAGTGCTTCACCCGGTCGCCCAGCCGCCCGGCGACGATCTGGGCATAGTCGGTGAACCATCCGGCGATGTCGCGGTTGGTCCAGCCGCCGCGGTCCTGCAGCGCCTGCGGCAGGTCCCAATGGTAAAGGCAGGCCCACGGCTCGATTCCCCGCGCCAGCAGCGCATCCACCAGCCGGTCATAGAAATCCAGCCCACGGGCGTTCACCGCCCCGGTGCCGTCGGGCAGGATGCGCGGCCAGGCGATGGAAAAGCGGTAGGCGTTCAGTCCCATCCCCGCCATCAGCCCCACATCCTCAAGGTAGCGGTGGTAATGGTCGCAGGCCACGTCACCGTTTTCCCCCGTGACGATGCGCCCCGGCGTGTGGCTGAAAGTGTCCCAGACCGACGGCCCACGTCCATCCACCGCCACCGCCCCCTCCACTTGATAGGCGGAGGTGGACACCCCCCAGACGAACCCCTTGGGAAAAGCCAGCGGCGCGGCGCCCAGAGCCGGCCAGGGGGCGGAAACGGCCAGGGCTGCCTGCAGCAGCGTGCGCCGGTTGATCATGACGGTCTCCCATGGCGGAACGAGGTCGGTGGACGGCCACCATAGGATGGAACTTGACACCGCACAACAATAGGAATAATATCCTTTCCATCAACACCCCAGCCACGCCCGCGGTCCACCCGGACCTGCGGGCTTTTTCTTTGGTCCCTCTTTTTCGGGAAACAACCTCTCATGCCCACATTGCTGCCATGCGACGATAACGATCAGGCCATCCCGGCTCTGCATCTGAAAGACGGCGGCGCCCACACTCTGCCCATCACCGGCACCGCCGCCCGCACCGCCCGACCGTTCGACGCCGGAACGCGGGTGATCGCGGTGTACGCCACGGCCGCCGCCCGCCTGCGCACGGGGGGCGCCACGGTGGCGGCGTCGGCCGACGACCATTACCTGCCGTCCGGCCTTTACCTTTACCTGTCGGTCAGCGGCGGGCGGGACCTGCGCCACACCCATCTGTCCGTGCTGTCCGCCGACGAAGGGGACGGCACGCTGCACATCTCCGAATTGGAATAGCGCCATGCTGATAAGGCTTGGCCGCGGTCTGGCCGCCACCCGACCGGTGCTGCGGGATGGTCTGCTGACGGAAAACGGCGTCGCGCTGATGGTGGAACAGGGTGGCCGCCTGCTGCCGGAGGGGGCGGGCACCGGCCGCATGCCCGCCGCCCTTCTGTGTCTGGAAAGCGGCGGTCCGCTGGCCTGCGAGAACGATGCGCTCCTGGCCCTGTAACCGCTCCCTGCAACCGAACCCTTAAGGATCGCATGATGGCGAATCTGAAAATCAGCCAATTGCCCGCCGCCAACACGCTGACCGCCGACGCCCTGGTGCCGGTGGTCCAGGGGGCTGCCACCCAGCAGACCACGGTGGCGCGCATCCGCGACGGCCTTGCCTGCGCCGATCTCAGCAACGTCGGCACCGGCGCTTTCGCGGCAAAGGCGGCGGCCGCCGGCATCACCGCCGGTCCGGCGCTGTCGTCCCTGCCGGCCGCCCCCCTTGCCGCCACGCCCGCCGCCGGGACCGGCACGGCGGCGGCCCGCAGCGATCATGCCCACCCCCTCCCCTCCCCGGCGGCTCTGGGGGCGGCGGCGGCGGCCCACACCCACGCCCTGGCCGATTCCGCCGGGCTGGTCGAAGCCCTGGCGCAGACGATGAAACAGGGACTCCACACATTATGGATTCCCGCCGCGGCCATGGCCGCACGCCCGACCGCCGGCGCCGCCGCCACCAGCGTGGAAACCGGCAGCGCCCGGATCCTGTTCTCGACCCTGGATTTCGACTCCACCAGCCAGGAACACGCCCAGTTCACCCTGGCCCTGCCCAAAAGCTGGGATCGCGGGCCGGTTGCCTGTCAGGCGCTGTGGACAGCGACGGGGGGCAGCGGCGGCGTGGTCTTTGGCCTGCACGCCGTTTCCATTCCCGATGGCGGCACAGCGGACGCTGGTTTCGGGACCGCGGTGACGGTGACCGACACGCTGACCGCCGCGGGTGCTGTTCACGTCACGCCGGTCAGCGCCGCCCTGACCGTGGGTGGCACGGTGAGCGAAAACGGGCTGACGGTGTTCGAGGTCTTCCGTGATGCCGCCGCTGCCGCCGACACGCTGGCCCAGGACGCCCAATTGCTGGGGCTGCGCCTGTTTGTGACCGTCAACGCCGCCACCGACGCCTGAGAGGCCCGCCATGCTGATTTTGAACACCTTCTCCGGCTTTGGCAGCCGCGGGCGGCGGGGGCCGCCGCTCGGCGCCATGCCGACCGGCCTGAAATACTGGATGGCCCCCCGGTATTGGGAAAGCTGGAACGGCTCGGGCACCGTCGGCAACGCGGTGCCGGGGGCCGTCGCCCCGTATGCCGCGTCATGGAACCTGATGAACATGACCTTCGCCGGCCGGATCGACGGGCAATCGTCGGCCGACTGTTTTGTGGGAACCGCGGCCTCGTCATCGATCTTTCACGCGCCGCTGTCGGAATCGGACCGGCTGGACACCGGATGGCACAAGGATAACGCCGCCTTCACAATCGCAATGACCCTGTACCTCAATGGATCCGACACATCCAAGCGCATCCTGTGCACCATGAACGAAATAACCATGCCAGCCACATCGGGGATTCTTCTTTACAAAAATCCGCAGAACAAACTTTACTGCTTCATCGGCAATGGGAGCGGCACCTTCTCCCTGAACGTCTCCACCGACAATAATTTCGTGCCGTCCAATGCCTGGGTATTCCTCGGCCTGTCGATCAACGAGGCCGCGGGAACCGGATTTTTTTATTGCAACGGACAGCAATCGACCTTTGCCGCCAGCTACAGCACCCCCTCGACCGCAGCCCCCTATCGCCGTTTGGGCGTGGGGGATGCCGGCGCGAACGGCTACGACCTCGGCGTGGGGGACCGGGTCGGCGACATCCTGATCGCCGATACGGCATGGACCAAGGCCCAGATGGACCAGGCCTTCGCCACCGTCCGTACGGTTTGGGGAATCTGACGGATCCGGGTGATCCCGATCCGTCACGGCGGCGGCCCGGACAGCCTACCCCCTGTCCCCGGCGCCGCCGGCGCGCTATAGTCATCCCATGAGCGGATTTCTCCTCGTCCTGCTGGGGGTGACGCTGCTGGCGGTGCTGGGCACCCTTCTGGCCGGCGTGTTCGTCATGACCCGCGGCGGGGAGACGGACCGGCGGTGGGCCAACCGGCTGATGCGTCTGCGGGTGGGTCTGCAGGGCGTGGCCCTGGTGCTCTTTCTTTTGATTTTGATGACGCAGGCGTGACGGAATGGTGACTCTCACCCGCATCTACACCCGCGGCGGCGACCGTGGGGAAACCTCACTCGGCAACGGGGCGCGGGTGCCGAAACACCATTTGCGGGTCGAAGCCTATGGCACGGTGGACGAGGCCAACGCCTGCGTCGGGCTGGCGCGGCTGTATACGGCCGGCGATTCCGAGTCGGACGCGATGCTTTCCCGCATCCAGAACGACCTGTTCGATCTGGGCGCCGATCTGTGCACGCCCGAACAGATCGACCCGCCCTATCCCCCCCTGCGCATCACCGATGGGCAGGTGGAGCGGCTGGAACGCGAGATCGATGCCATGAACACCGATCTCGCCCCTTTGAAATCCTTTATCCTGCCCGGCGGCAGCCCGGCGTCGGCCCATCTGCATCTGGCCCGTACCGTGGTGCGGCGTGCCGAACGGCTGATGACCCATCTGGCTGGGCATGAGCCGGTCACCCCCGCCGCCATCCGCTATGCCAACCGCCTGTCCGACCATCTTTTCGTGCTGGGCCGGCGGTTGAACGGCAATGGGGCGGGCGATGTTTTGTGGGTTCCCGGCGGCACCCGCTGAACCGGGCGCCGGGGCAAGCGATTTTTTTATACGGAACCGTATGGAATCGGCTTGGGCGGCGTTGACACATACCGCATGGCAACCTATCGTCCCCTCGCTGCAAAGCCACCGTTTTGCGCCCCATAAGGGGCCGCTCGACGCCACTGCAAGAGACGGATGATGAAGATCCTCGTTCCCGTGAAGCGCGTGGTCGATTACAACGTCAAGGTCCGCGTGAAGGCGGACGGTTCGGGCGTTGAGACCGCGAACGTGAAGATGTCGATGAACCCGTTCGACGAGATCGCCGTCGAAGAGGCGGTTCGTCTGAAGGAAGCCGGCACGGCCACCGAGGTGATCGCCGTGTCCGTCGGCCCGGCCCAGGCGCAGGAAACGCTGCGCACGGCCCTTGCCATGGGCGCCGACCGCGCCGTGCTGGTGCAGACCGACGCGGAAACCCAGCCGCTGGCGGTCGCCAAGGTGCTGAAGGCGCTGGTGGACCGGGACGGCCCCACGCTGGTGGTGCTGGGCAAGCAGGCCATCGACGACGATTGCAACCAGACCGGCCAGATGCTGGCGGCCCTGCTGGGCTGGCCCCAGGGCACCTTTGCGTCGAAGGTCACGGTGGAGGGTGGCGCGGTCACCGTCATCCGTGAAATCGACGGCGGTCTGGAAACGGTGAACCTGACGCTGCCGGCGGTGGTCACCGCCGACCTGCGCCTGAACGAGCCGCGCTACGCCAGCCTTCCCAACATCATGAAGGCCAAGAAGAAGCCGCTGGAAACCGTCACCCCCGACGCGCTGGGCGTCGATGTGGCGCCGCGGCTGAAGACGCTGACGGTGGCCGAGCCGCCCAAGCGCAAGGCCGGTGTGAAGGTGGCCGACGTGGCCGCCCTGGTGGACAAGCTGAAGAATGACGCGCGGGTGATCTGATCATGGCCATTCTCGTTGTTGCGGAACACGACGGCGCTTCGCTGAAGCCGGCGACGTTGAACGCGGTCACCGCCGCCGCCAAAATCGGCGGTGACGTGCATGTGCTGGTCGCCGGCCAGGGCGTCGGCCCGGCGGCGGACGCGGCGGCCACGGTGGCCGGTGTCGCCAAGGTGCTGAAGGCGGATTCCGCCGATCTGGCCCACCAGTTGCCGGAAGCGGTCGCGCCGCTGGTGGTGACGCTGGCTGCCGGCTACGGCCACATCCTGGCCCCGGCGACCTCGGCGGGCAAGAATCTGCTGCCCCGCGTGGCGGCTCTGCTGGACGTGGCGGCGGTGTCGGACATCACCGCGGTGGTGGCGCCGGACACCTTCGAGCGCCCGGTCTACGCCGGCAACGCCATCGCCACCGTGCAGTCGGCGGATGCGGTGAAGGTCATCACCGTGCGCACCACCGCTTTCGACCCCGCGGCCGCCGAGGGCGGTTCGGCGGCGGTCGAGGACGTGGCGTCGGCCGGGGCTGCGGCCACCGCCCGTTTCGTCGGCCAGGAACTCACCAAGTCCGAACGTCCCGAACTGACCCAGGCCCGGATCATCGTGTCCGGCGGCCGTGGCATGCAGTCGGGCGACAATTTCAAGCTGCTCGAAGCCCTGGCCGACAAGCTGGGGGCTGCCGTCGGTGCCTCCCGCGCCGCGGTGGACGCGGGCTTCGTGCCCAATGATTACCAAGTCGGGCAAACCGGCAAGATCGTGGCGCCCGAGCTGTACATCGCCGTCGGCATTTCCGGTGCCATCCAGCACCTGGCCGGCATGAAGGACAGCAAGGTCATCGTCGCCATCAACAAGGATGAGGAAGCACCCATCTTCCAGGTCGCCGATTACGGCCTCGTCGCCGACCTCTTCAAGGCGGTGCCGGAGCTGACCGACGCGCTTGGATAAAGTGCGAGAGTAACGCCCCTTAAACTTTCAGACGCACGGGGAAGCTCCATGCCGACGATCAAGAAGATTGGTGTGATTGGTGCCGGCCAGATGGGCAGCGGTATTGCCCATGTCTGTGCCATGTCCGGGTACGAGGTCATCGTATCGGACCTCAAGGAAGAGGTGCTTCAGAAAGCCCTGGCGGGCATTGCCCGGAACATGGACCGTCAGATCCAGAAAGGGAAACTGACGGAAGAAGCCAAGCAGGGCGCCCTGGCCCGCATTTCCACCGGCACCGATCTCTCCGTCTTCGCCGATGCCGATCTGGTGATCGAAGCCGCGACCGAGAATGAAGCCCTCAAGCGCGACATTCTCAAGAAGCTGGTCCCGAACCTCAAGGCCGATGCCCTGATCGCGACCAACACGTCGTCGATTTCGATCACCCGGCTCGCCGCCTGCACCGACCGCCCGGCCAAGTTCCTGGGCATGCACTTCATGAACCCGGTGCCGGTCATGCAACTGGTGGAACTCATCCGCGGCATCGCCACGGACGAGGAAACCTTCAGCACCATCAAGGAGCTGACGGCGGCCATCGGCAAGACGGCGGCGGTGGCGGAAGACTTCCCCGCCTTCATCGTCAACCGCATCCTGCTGCCGATGATCAACGAGGCGGTCTATACCCTGTACGAGGGTGTGGGCGGCGTCGAGGCCATCGACACCGCGCTGAAGCTGGGCGCCAACCACCCGATGGGGCCGCTGGAACTGGCCGACTTCATCGGTCTGGACACCTGTCTGGCGGTGATGCAGGTGCTGTACGAGGGTCTGGCCGACTCCAAGTACCGCCCCTGCCCGCTGCTGGTGAAGTATGTCGAAGCCGGGTGGATCGGCCGCAAGGTGGGTCGCGGCTTCTACGACTATTCCAAGACCCCGCCGGTTCCGACCCGCTGAACGGCGTCTGTTTCGACCCTGCAAAGACCCCCACCTGTTTCAATATAGGTGGGGGTTTTTCGTTGCCCTCAGAACTCCCTGCACGGGATCTTCCAATGCCTTGGATCGTTGCTTTTGTTTTCGGCGTATTCCTGATTTTGACCTATATCCAACAGCAGAATGCAGGCAAGACGCTTGAGGACACAGCCTATTGCCGGATGACGACATCCGATATCGCCGATCCGGCCCAGAAAGCCATTGCCGTGGCCGATTGCCAGAAAGCTCTTGGCGCCAAGCGACAACAGGTCAAAAGCCACCCCTGATCGCCCGCCCCATGGTCACCCGCCCGTCTTGAACAGCCCCGCCGCCGGGGCCGGCGATGCCGCACCGCCGGCAGCCCCGGCCATCTTGCGCAGGAAGGCCAGCATCTCGGGCGAGTCCCACTCCGCCCCGCCTTCCAGCCGCGCGGCTTCCCGCCCTTCCGGGTCGATCAGCAGGGTGGTGGGCAGGCCGCGGGGGCCGAGTGCCGACAGGCTGGCACTCTTGGGGTCCAGATAGACGGCGAGGTTGGCGATTCCCAACCGGGCGTAGAACGGCACCACCGCCGCCCCGGCGGTGCGGTCGGTGGACAGGGCCACCACCTGGAAACGGTCGCCGCCCAGCGCCCCCTGCAGCCGGTCCAGCGACGGCATTTCCTTCACGCACGGGCCGCACCATGTGGCCCACAGATTCAACAGCACCACCCTGCCCTTGAAATCGGCGATGGTGAGCGTGCGCCCTTCGTTATCGGTAAAGGTGAAGTCCGCCAGGGGTTTGGGCGGCACGGTGGGGCGGAACCGCTCAACCCCGCCGGACGGTGCGGGGGCCGCCGCGGCACCGGCGGAGGCCAGCCATGCGCCGGCCCACACCCAGACCGCGGTCGCACCGGCCACACAAAAGATTGCGGCCACCACCATTCTGCGGATACTCATTTGACCTCGCCTTCCCGTGCCACAAAAGCCGTGACCGTCGTTCCATGAGCGCCGACCAGACCCCGACGACCCAGCCCGCCAGCAGCCAGATGTGGGGGGGCCGCTTCGCCCGCGGCCCTGCCGCCATCATGGAGAAGATCAACGTCTCCATCGGCTTTGACAAGCGCCTTGCCGATCAGGACATCGCCGGATCCAAGGCCCACGCCGCCATGCTGGCCGCCCAGGGCATCATCACCGCCGACGATGCGCTGGCCATCCGCGACGGCCTGGACCGGGTGAAGCAGGAGATCGACAGCGGCGCTTTCCAGTTCAAGACCGAGCTGGAGGACATCCACATGAACGTGGAAGCCCGCCTGACCGAACTGGTGGGCGATCCCGCCAAGCGGCTGCACACCGCCCGGTCGCGCAACGATCAGGTGGCGACCGATTTCCGCCTGTGGGTGCGCGACGCCGCCGACCGCATGGACGCCGGGCTGACGGCGCTGCAAGCGGCCCTCATCGCGCTGGCCGAAGCCCACACCGACACGGTGATGCCCGGCTTCACCCACCTGCAGGCCGCCCAGCCGGTCACCTTCGGCCACCACCTGCTGGCCTATGTGGAGATGTTCGGGCGCGACCGCGGCCGATTCCGCGATGCCCGCGCGCGCATGAACGAATGCCCGCTGGGATCGGCGGCACTGGCCGGCACCCCCTTCCCCATCGACCGCCACGCCACGGCGGCGGCTCTGGGCTTCGACCGCCCGACCGCCAATTCGCTGGACGCGGTGTCGGACCGCGACTTCGCGCTGGAGTATCTGGCGGCGGCGTCCATCTGCGCGGTGCATCTGTCGCGCTTTGCCGAAGAAATCGTGCTGTGGTGTTCGGACCAGTTCCGCTTCATCCGCCTGTCGGACGCCTTCACCACCGGCAGTTCGATCATGCCGCAAAAGAAGAACCCCGACGCCGCCGAACTGGTGCGCGCCAAGTCGGGCCGCGTCATCGGCGCGCTGTCCGGCCTGCTGGTGGTGATGAAGGGGCTGCCGCTGGCCTATTCCAAGGACATGCAGGAAGACAAGGAGCCGGTCTTCGAAACCGACGACACCCTGGCCCTGTGCGTCGCCGCCATGGAAGGCATGGTCCGCGACATGACCCCCAACCCGGCCGCCATGCGCGCGGCGGCGGAACGCGGGTTCCTGACCGCCACCGATCTGGCCGACTGGCTGGTGCGGGTGCTGAAGATGCCGTTCCGCGACGCCCACCACGTCACCGGCCGCGCGGTCAAGGCGGCGGAGGAGCGCAGCGCCGGCCTGTCCGACCTGCCGCTGGAGGTTCTCCAGGCCATCGAGCCGCGCATCACCGCCGACATCTACGGCGTTCTGACGGTGGAATCGTCGGTGGCCAGCCGGCTCAGCTTCGGCGGCACCGCGCCGGAGCGGGTGCGCGACGCGGTTCAGGCAGCGAAGGAGCGGTTCCTGTGACACTGTTGCCCTTCATGACCCACCGCCGCGCCGTCAGCCTGGCGATGTGCGTCCTCATGGTCGCCTTCGTCCTGGCGCTGAGCGGCTGCGGCAAGAAGCCCAAGGCGGTGGACCCGCCCCAGGGCAAGGCCGAAGACCGCTTCCCCCAGACCTACCCCAACCCGTCCACCGATCCCAAGCCGGGCAAGGCGGGCACAGGATTTTCGTTCCCATGACCGTGTTCGCATACCGTGACGGCATCCTCCACGCCGAGGATGTCGCCCTGACCACCATCGCCGAGACGGTGGGCACGCCGTTCTACTGCTATTCCAGCGCGGCGCTGCGGGCCAACTGGGCCGCCTTTGCCGGGGCCTTCGCCGGGCAGGACGTGGGCGTGTGCTACGCGGTCAAGGCCAATTCCAACCTTGCCGTCATCCGCACCTTCGCCGAACAGGGGGCCGGGGCCGACGTGGTGTCGGAAGGGGAAATGCGCCGGGCGCTCGCCGCCGGGGTGCCGCCGGAACGCATCGTCTTCTCCGGCATCGGCAAGACCAGGGCGGAGATGCACGCAGCACTCAGCGCCGGCATCTTCCAGCTCAACGTCGAATCCATCCCCGAACTGGAAGCCTTGAGCGAGGTCGCCACGGCGATGGGCGTCACCGCCAACATCGCCTTCCGCGTCAACCCCGACGTGGACGCCAAGACCCACGCCAAGATTTCCACCGGCAAGAAGGAAAACAAGTTCGGCATCGATTACGACCACGCCCGCGCGGTCTATGCGCGGGCGGCGGCCCTGCCGGGGGTGAAGCCGGTGGGGATCGCGGTCCACATCGGATCGCAGCTGACCGATCTGGCGCCGTTCCGCGCCGCCTTCCTGCGGGTGGCCGACCTGCTGCACGCCCTGCGCGACGACGGGCACGACATCCGCCGGCTGGACCTGGGCGGCGGCCTGGGCATCCGCTACAAGGACGAAGCCCTGCCCTCGCCCGCTGATTATGCCGCCATGGTCACCTCGATCACCGGCAACCTGGGCTGCCATGTGACGCTGGAGCCGGGGCGCACGCTGGTAGGCAACGCCGGGGTGCTGGTCGCCCGCACCATCTATGTGAAGCAGGGGCTGCACCGCCAGTTCCTGATCGTCGATGCGGCGATGAACGACCTGATCCGCCCGGCGCTGTACGATTCCTATCACAGCATCCGCCCGGTGGCCGAAGCCGCCCCCGGTGTCACCACCGTTCCCATGGACGTGGTGGGGCCGGTGTGCGAAAGCGGCGACACCTTCGCCCTGCAGCGGCCCCTGCCGCCGATGGCCGCGGGGGATCTGGTGGTGTTCGATTCCGCCGGGGCCTATGGCGCCGTCATGGCGTCGGGCTACAACACCCGGCCGCTGGTGCCCGAGGTGATGGTCAACGGCGCCGATTACGCCGTCATCCGCCCCCGCCCGCGCATCGAGGATATCCTGGCCGCCGAGCGGATGCCCGGCTGGCTGTAACACCGGCGCACCGGACAGACACGACACGCAAAGGGGCGGCCCCAAAGGCCGCCCCTTCATTATTAAGAAAGAAAGCTTATGATTTCCTGAGCGCGAGCAGAGCCGCCCAAGGGAGCCGAACGCCATGGAATGGAGTGAAACCTACGCCATCGGGCTGGGTGCGGTGGATCAGGATCACCAAACGTTGTTCCACCTTTTCAATCAATTCTCCGACACCCTGGCCAAGGGCGGCGGCATCGACGGCGCGCGCCGCTTTTTGCATGAATTGGTTGATTATTCCCGTTACCATTTCCAGCGGGAAGAAGCGATGATGCGCAAGCTGGAGTATCCGGATTACGCCAAGCACAAGCGCATGCACGACAGTTTCGCCGATTTCGTGCACAAGACCGCCGAAACGCTGGGTCAGGAACCGGATGATATCAGCTTCCTGCAGAGCTATGTGGAGATGTGGCTCTGCGGCCATATTTTGGTCATGGACAAGTGGTTCGGTGAATGGCTGGAAGCCCACGGGCAGACAAACGCCGAGGCGGTCCCCACATCCTGATTCGCGCCGGCCGTCCCGCCGCCGGTGCGGAGCCTTTCGCCCAGCGGATCCAAAGCGGGCGGATCCAGATCGGGCGGCCCCAGAGCGGACGGGAGAGCGGTGATGACGAACACGGTACCCCCCCACCCCCCTACCGCCGAACCCCGCGGCGCCCTGGTGCGCGCCCGTGCCGCTCTGGTGTGGGAAGCCCTGTGGCCGGGGCTGTGGGCGGCGGCGGCGGTGGCGGTGCTGTTCACCGCGGTGGCTCTGTTCGACGTGCTGCCGCGGCTGCCCGGCTGGCTGCATCTGGCGATTCTGATCCTGTTCGCCGCGGGGTTCGCTGTGACGCTGGCGCTGGGGTTGCGGCGGGTGCGGCTGCCGGGACAGGACGATGCCCGCCGCCGGCTGGAACGCGACAGCGGCCTGCCCCATCGCCCGCTGCACACGCTGCGCGACCGGCCCAGCGGCAGCGACCCCATGGCCGCCGCCCTGTGGGCGCTGCATCAGGAACGGGTGCGCGCGCGCGTCCGGCGCCTGCGCGTGGCCGTGCCCCATCCCAACGTCGCATCCCGTGACCCGCTGGGGCTGCGCATGGCGGCGCTGCTGCTGCTGTTCGTCGGGGCCGCCGGCACCTGGGGCGATTGGGAACCGCGGCTGCGGGCGGCGGTGTCGCCGCGGCTGACCGGCGGTGCGGTGATGCAGGCGGCGGTGCTGGACCTGTGGATCACCCCGCCGGCCTACACCGGGCAGGCGCCGGTGTTCCTCAAACCCGACACCTCCGGCCCGGTGACGGTGCCCGCCGGATCGCGGCTGCTGGCGCGGGTGGCCGGCGGTCTGGGCACCCCCGGCCTGTCCATCGACGGGGGGAGCGACGGCGGAACCCACGCCTTCACCGCCGTGGACAGCGACACCCACCAGATCGAACGCGACCTGACCGGCGGCACCCGCCTGTCGGTGACCCAGGGCGGGCGGACGCTGGGAAGCTGGGCGCTGATGGTGGTGCCCGACGCGGCCCCGTCCATCGCCTTCGTCACCCCGCCGGCGGCCACCGAGCGGGGCATGGTGCGGGTGGAATTCGCCGCCCGCGACGATTACGGGCTGGCCAAGGCGGGAATGCTGGTGACGCTGCAGGACCGGGCCGGCGAACCGCCGCTGGAACTGCCCCTGCCGCTGGGCGGCAGCGCGCCCAAGGAAACCCACGCCACCGCCACCCACGACCTGACCGCCCACCCGTGGGCCGGGCTGCCGGTGTGGGTGCAGTTGGCGGCGACCGACGGGGCGGGGCAGATCGGCCTGTCCGACAGCCAGGAAATGGTGCTGCCGGAACGGGAGTTTCATCACCCCGTCGCCCGCGCCATCATCGAACAGCGCCGCATCCTGACCCGCAACCCCGTCACCCAGCGCGAGCCGGTGGCCGGCGCGCTGTCGGAGATTTCGTCGGTGCCCGGCACCTACAACGGCGACATCGTGGTGTTTCTGGCCCTGCGGGCGGGGGTGGCGCGGCTGGTGTTCGACAGCACCCCCGAGGCCATCCCGGCGTTGCAGGCGCTGTTGTGGGAAACCGCGGTGCGCATCGAGGACGGTGGGCTGTCGCTGGCCCAACGCGACGTGCGCGATGCCCAGAACCGGCTGGCCGAGGCGCTGGACCGCAACGCCTCCGACGAGGAGTTGCGGCGGCTGATGGACGAGTTGCAGCAGGCCATGGACCGGCTGATGCAGGCCATGGAACAGAACCTGCGCCAAGCCCTGGAGCGGGGGGAGACGATCCCGGAAATCCCGCCGGAACTGGCGCAGCAGATGATGGACACCGGCGACCTGCAACGGATGATGGACCAGATGCGCTCCCTGGCCGAAACCGGGGCGCGGGACGCAGCGCGCCAGATGCTGTCCCAGTTGCAGCAGATGATGGAGTCCATGCAGATGGGCGCCATGCAGCCGCAGGCGGGCCAGAACGACGCCATGTCCATGATGCGCCAGCTTCAGGATCTGGCGAAGCAGCAACAGTCCCTTCTCGACCAGAGCTTCCGCCAGTCGCAGGAGGGGATGGAGGGCGGCGCCGACCCGTCGTCGTCGGGCATGCCGTCGCCGGGCGGGCGGAACCAGGGCACCCCGTCGCCGCGCAACCGCAACGCCGGGCGCCAGGGCAGCAGCGCCAGCCCGCTGATGCAGAAGCAGGCCGAACAGCAGGAACAGCTTCGCCGCCAGTTGGGCGAAATGATGCGCCAGTTGGGCGACCAGATGGGCGACATCCCCGCCCCCCTGGGCCGCGCCGAACGCGCCATGCGCGACGCGCGCGAGGCGCTGCAGCGCGGCCAGCCGGGCGGTGCCGTCCAGCCGCAGACCGAGGCGATGGACAACATCCAGCAGGGTCTGCAGGCCCTGGCCGAACAGATGATGCAGCAGATGATGGCAATGCCCGGCATGGGCGTCAGCCGCCAGCCCATGAACCGCATGGGCCAGGGCCGCGACCCGCTGGGCCGCCGCTCCAACAGCATGGGCCAGGGGCTGGGCGAGGATGTGAAGGTGCCGACCGAAGCCGACGTTCAGCGCGCCCGCGAAATCCTGGACGAGCTGCGACGCCGCTCCGGCCAGTTCAGCCGCCCGCAGCCCGAGCGCGATTATATCGAACGGCTGCTGCGGCCGTTCTGACCGCCATCCCCCCTTTGGGAACGGCCCGCACGGCGGACGGCTTGAAGCCGGCCGCCTGCGGCGTCACTTAACGCAGACGCTGACCCGCACGACACGAAAGACGACTCCCATGGACCACGGCAGCCCCCGCGCGATTCTGCTGAAGGATTACACCCCGCCCGCCTACCGCATCGACACGGTGGATCTGCGCTTCGATCTGCGGGACGAGGCGACGACGGTGCGGGCGGTGCTGGCCATCCGCCGCAACCCCGATGCCGACGACGACTCCCACCCGCCGCTGGTGCTGGACGGGCAGCGGCTGGAACTGGTGTCGGTGGCGCTGAACGGCCGGGCGCTGACCCCCGACTGCTACGTCCTGACCGACAACCACCTGACCATCCCGCGGGTGCCGTCGTCCTTCACCCTGGAAACCGTGGTCCGCATCAAGCCCCACGAGAACACCGCACTGGAAGGGCTGTACGTCTCGTCTGGCAATTACTGCACCCAGTGCGAGGCGGAGGGATTCCGCCGCATCACCTATTTCATCGACCGTCCCGACGTGATGGCCCGCTACACCACCACCATCGAGGCGGACGCGGCGCGCTTCCCCGTGCTGCTGTCCAACGGCAATCTGGTGGACCAGGGGCCGGGGCTGAACGGGCGCCATTGGGCGCGGTGGGAGGATCCGTTCCCCAAGCCCTGCTACCTGTTCGCGCTGGTGGCCGGGTCGCTGCGGTGCGTGGAAGACAGCTTCCGCACCCGGTCCGGCCGCGACGTGGCGCTGAAGATCTATGTGGAGCCGGGCAACGAGGACAAGGTGGGCCACGCCATGACCTCGCTGAAGAAATCCATGGCCTGGGACGAGGAGGTGTTCGGTCTGGAATACGACCTGGACATCTTCAACATCGTCGCGGTCGGTGATTTCAACATGGGGGCGATGGAGAACAAGTCCCTCAACGTCTTCAACACCAAATATGTGCTGGCCAAGCCGGAAACCGCCACCGACGGCGATTTCCTCGGCATCGAAGCCGTGGTGGCGCACGAGTATTTCCACAACTGGACCGGCAACCGCGTCACCTGCCGCGACTGGTTCCAGCTTTCGCTGAAGGAAGGGCTGACCGTCTTCCGCGACCAGGAATTCAGCGCCGACATGAATTCCCGCGGGGTGAAGCGCATCGGCGACGTGCAGGGGCTGCGCACCGTGCAGTTCACCGAGGATGCCGGCGCCATGGCCCATCCGGTGCGCCCGGATTCGTACGTGGAGATCAACAACTTCTACACCCCCACCGTCTACAGCAAGGGGGCCGAGGTCATCCGCATGATGCACACCCTTCTGGGCAAGGAGGGGTTCCGCCGCGGCATGGACCTGTATTTCCAGCGCCACGACGGGCAGGCGGTGACCTGCGACGACTTCGCCGCCGCCATGGCGGATGCGGGCGGCATCGACCTGACCCGGTTCAAGCTGTGGTATTCCCAGGCCGGGACCCCGGTGGTGGACGCCGCCGGCACCTATGACGCCGCGGCCGGCACCTACCGCCTGACCCTGCGCCAGACGGTGCCCCCCACCCCGCGCCAGCCCGTCAAGGAGCCGATGGTGATCCCGGTGGTGACAGCCCTGCTGGGGCCGGACGGTGCCGCCCTGCCCCTGCGGCTGGAGGGCGAGGCCGAGGCCGCCGGAACCGAACGGGTGCTGGTGCTGGACCGGGACGAGCAGACCTTCACCTTCACCGGCATTCCGGCCCGCCCGGTGCCGTCGCTGCTGCGCGGCTTCTCGGCACCGGTCACCCTGCGCACCGACCTGACCGACGCCGACCTGACGTTCCTGATGGCCCACGACACCGATCCCTTCAATCGGTGGGAGGCCGGGCAGACGCTGGCGACCCGGCTGCTGCTGGGGCTGGTGGAGGATGCGCAGGCGGGCCGCCCGCTCTCCCTGCCCCAGAGCTTCATCGACGCGGTGGCGGCGGTGCTGGCCGATGCACCGCGCGATCCGGCCTTTGCCGCCCAGGCGCTGGTGCTGCCGACGGAATCCTACCTCGGCACCCGCATGGCGGTGATCGACCCCGACGCCATCCACACCGCCCGCGAGTTCGCCCGCCTGACCCTGGGCCGGGCGCTGCGCGACCGCTGGCTTGCCACCTACCGCGCCCACAGCAGCGGCAACGCGGCCTTCTCGGTGGATGCCGCCGCCATCGGGCGGCGGGCGCTGAAGAACATCTGCCTGGCCTATCTGATGGCCGATCCGCAGGATGCGGAGGCGCTGGGCCTGTGCCTGGGTCAGTTCCACGGGTCGCAGGCGATGACCGACGTGATCGCCGCCCTGCAGTTCCTGGCCGCCAGCCCGGCCGCCGAACGGGCCGACGCCATCGCCGCCTTCTACGAGCGGTGGAAGGGCGAGCCGCTGGTGGTGGACAAGTGGTTCATGGTGCAGGCCACGGCCCCGCGCGCCGATGCGCTGGCGGTGGTGCGGGGGCTGCTGGACCACCCGGCCTTTTCCATCCGCAACCCCAACAAGGTTTATGCCCTGATCGGCGCGTTCCCCGGCGGCAACCCGGTGGCGTTCCACGACCGCGGCGGGGCCGGCTATGCCTTCCTGGCCGATCAGGTGCTGCGCATCGACCCGATGAACCCGCAGGTGGCCGCCCGTCTGATGGGGCCGTTCTCGCGCCTGAAACGCTATGACGCCGAACGGCAGGCGCAGATGGTGGCCCAGCTTCAGCGCATCATCGCCACCCCCGGCCTGTCGCCGGACGTGTTCGAGGTGGCGAGCAAAAGCCTGGAGGCCGCACGGGCATAAGGGGGAAAACAAAACGGGCCGGAGAGGTGTTTCTCCGGCCCGCGCTGCTGCAACCGAAAGGCTGCGGCAGGATCACTTGCTGGAAGCGAGGAAGGCGATCAGATCGGCAACCTTGGCTTCATCCTTCAGGCCGGCAAACGCCATCGTGCCGCCCGGAACAACCGCCTTGGGGTTGATGATGTAAGCCTTCAGGTTTTCCTCGTTCCACACGTAACCGGCATCGTGCTTTTCGGTCATCGGCTTGGAATACTTGAAGCCGTCGATCGAGCCGGCGGTACGGCCGACAACGCCGAAGAGCGACGGACCCACCTTATTCTTGCCCTGTTCGACGGTGTGGCAGGCGGCGCAGACCTTGAAGACTTCCTTGCCGGCCGCGGCATCGCCAGCCTGAGCACCCATGGCGGTGAAGGCCAGACCGGCAACGAGGGTGGCGCCCATCAGCAGCTTCTTGCTCATCGATCCATTCCCCTTTTGGAATCTTGGATTATTGCGGACCGCCGGCTGGAAAGAAGCCGGCCGGAACGAGGCGCAGAATACACAGTTTCAACGCCCCGCCAACCCCAACAAACGCATCAACAGGCTTTTCTCATCCCATGGTTCAATGGGAAAAAGCCAAAATTCCCGCCAATACCGCAATCACCACCAACGCCAGCCAGGGCACATAGAACCCGCCGCGGCCACGGGTCGCAGGCAACGGCAGCGGCACCTCGGGCGGGGCCGCGACGCCCGGCACCGGCATGATCGGAACCGGTGTGTTGGGTGGAACCGAATCGGACCCCACAGCTTCCGCGGGCGGTGGCGGCAGGGCAATGGCATTGGACAGCCGGGCGAAGAAATCGTCGGCCATCTTGCGCGCCGCGGCGTCCACCAGCCGGGATCCGATCTGGGCCAGCTTGCCGCCCACCTGGGCGTGCACCTCGTACGCCAGCACGGTGCCGGTGCCGTCGGGGGTCAGGGTGACCTTGGCCCCCCCCTTGCCGAAGCCGGCGGCCCCGCCAGCCCCTTCGCCGGTCATGGTCATGCCGTTGGGCGGGTCGATGTCCGACAGGGTGACCTTGCCGGAAAATTTCGCGCTGACCGGGCCGACCTTGGCCACCACGCGGGCGGTGTAGTCGGTATCGGACAGCTTCACCACCTCGTCGCAGCCGGGGATGCTCCGGCGCAGGATCTCCGGGTCGTTGAGCGCCGCCCACACCTGATCCCGCGGCGCCTCGATCCGGTGGCTTCCCGTCATATCCATGAAATTCCCTCCCGTCGTTTTTCGCGTGCACACAGCAGACAGATGGGGAAAAGGTGCGTTCCCATTCCCCCCGTTGCCAGCACTCCCGGTCATTTTCCGGGCGGCACGTGTCGCAACCTTGCCGTTTTTCCAGTGTCCCGTCATCCTGGGCAATGGACAAGAAGAGACACGGACGGCTGCCATGACCACCCCCGCCCCCAACTGGTTCGACCGCGGCGGCGCCGATTACGCCCGCCACCGCCCCGATTACCCCGATGCGCTGGCGGCCTTTCTGGCGGAACAGGTGCTGGACCGGGCGTGCGCCGTGGATGTGGGGTGCGGCAACGGCCAGTTCACCCGCCGTCTGGCCGAACATTTCACCGACGTGGTGGGGCTGGACCCCAGTGCCGACCAGTTGGCCCACGCCGTCGCCCATCCCCGCATCCGCTACGCCCCGGCCCCGGCGGAACGGCTGGCGGTGCCGGACGGCAGCGCGTCCCTGATCGCGGCGGCGCAGGCCGCCCACTGGTTCGACCTGCCGGCCTTTTACGGCGAGGTGCGGCGGGTGGCGGCACCGGGGGCGGTGGTGGCGCTGGTCAGCTACGGCGTGCTGGCGCTGGACGCGGACAGCAAGGCGGACGCCCGCTTCCGCCGCTTCTACGCCGACGAGATCGGCCCCTACTGGCCGCCGGAACGGCGGATGGTGGACGATGGCTATGCCGGCATCCCCTTCCCCTTCGCCGAGATCCCGTTGCCACCCCTGGTCATCCGCCGCGACTGGACGCTGGACGCGCTGCTGGGCTATGTCGGCACATGGTCGGCCACCCGCCGGGCGCGCGAGGCCGGGGCCGGGCACCGGCTGGACGCCTTTGCCGCCGACATGGCGGCACTGTGGGGCGACCCGTCCACCCCGCGTCCGGTGACGTGGCCGGTCAACGGGCGGCTCGGGCGGGTGTAGGTCAGTCGGCCGGCTTCAGCGCGTAGAAGCGGCAGCATTTCAGCCCGGCGTCGAAGGCCGACGTGCGGCGCACCCACAATTCCACCTCGTCCAGCACCGCGACCTTGGTTTCCTTGTCCAGGGTGTATTTCAGCAGGTAATTCACGAAATTCTGGATGGCGTGCAGGATCAGGCCGCGGTGCGCCTCGGTGATGTCCTCGCAGATGCGCAGGTCCAGGTTGCGCTGGGCAAAGGCGTTGCGCATGTCCTCGGTGGACCACAGGGTCGGTTCCAGCGGTTCGCGGTCAGCCCAGTCGCGGATCACCTTCATGTCCGTGGCGGTGTCGAGGACGTAATCGGTCAGCAGCAGATGGCCGCGCGGTTTCAACGCCGCCTCCATCCCGTCGAAAAGCTGGTCCTTGTCGCGGATGGTGAACAGCATCTCCTTCGACACGATGGCGTCCACCCGCTTGGAATGGGCGAAATGCTCGGGATCGAAAAGCTCGATGGGGGCCTTTTTCTCAAGCCCCTCCTTATAGGAACGCTCCATGGCCTCCTTGGCCAGGGCGGGGGACGCTTCCAGCCCGGTGACCCAACAGCCCGACTGGGCGGCCATGAACCGGCTGATGCCGCCCAGCCCAGCCCCCAGTTCCAAAACGCTCATCGCCGGGTTCAACCCCAGCGGACGGACCAGGGAGGGAACGTAGTCGGCCCCGCCGGGGGTGGTGAAATTGGCCCCCCACAGGGTTTCCGCCACCTCCATGCGGGTGGCGCTCCACAGCGGTTTGCCCCAGCGGTTCAGCATCGGGTCGCGGTTGCGGGGGGCGCCGTCGGACAAGGCGACGTGACCGTCCGCGCTCTTCCGGCGTAGCCCGGACAGGTCATACCCTTCCCACCACGCCAGAAAGCGGGTTTTCAGGTCGAGCTTGGGAGCCGTGCCGTCGCTGTGGTTGCTGCCGTTGCTTTCGCTCATGCCCATCCCGCCCCGCGGAAAGGATCCCCCGGCTCATACCTATCACGTTTGGGGGAGGTTCACACTGGAAAGTTGGATGAATGCGAAAGCGCCGCAGGGCACACGCAACCTTTGGGAGAAACGTGCCGGCGAATCAGGGGTGAAAGCCACCATTGGCCGGTCCGGCCTGGGCCACCGCCGTTCCCGCCCCCCGCAGAACCGCGGCGCACGCCGCCGGCATGGCCGGACTCGGCGGGCGGGCCTTGGACGGGGGAACCTCGCGGGCGGGAACGGCGCGGTCCAGCCAGCTTGCCAGTTCCTCGCCGCAGCCATCGCCGTCGGGCAATGCCGCCTGCTCCTCGCACGCCGGGCTGCCGGCGGGGCAGGACAGGCGGATGTGCATGTGGCCGTCATGGCCGTGCCAGGGCCGCACCTTGCGCAGCCAGTCGCGGTCAGTCCCGGCGGTGGTGCACAATTCCCGCTTGATGGCCGGGTTGACGAAGATGCGGGCCACCCGCGGATCGGTGGCGGCGGTGCGGATCAGCGCCGCCTGCCGGTCGCTCCACGACGGGGTGACGGTCATGGCGCCGTAATCGACATACTTGATTTCGCTGAGGCTTTCCCGCGCCCCGCGGTTCATGGCCGGCAGGTCGAGCCTGAGCCAGACATCGGCGTCCAGCCCGCTCTGGTGGCTGGCGTGGCCATAGCGCAGGGGACCGCCGCGCGGCTGGGCCATGTCGCCGACCAGCGCCGTGCCCAGCCCCTGCCGCTCCACCCGCCGGCCGAAATCCTGCAGGAACGCCACCAGCGACGGGTGGCCGTAATTGCGCACGCGGGACAGGCGGATGACCTGATATCCCGCCCCTTCCGGGGCCAGCGCCATCCCGCCGGCCAGACAGCCGGAGGCATAGCCGCCGATCACCTGCGCCGGGCCGAGGCTGGGGGAAGCGACGGCCCCCCACGCCACCGGGTCCAGACGCACCGTCCCGTCCGGCAGCGGCTTGCCCAGGCTCTTGCGCACCGCATGGGCGGGCTTGGCCTTATGCTGGGATGCTTTTTTCACGGCCTTGGTGGCCGCGGGTTTCGCGGCTTTGGCCGTGTGGGTGGGCTTGGCGGGTGGGCGGTGCTTGGTTTCAGCCAGGGCCGGCGTGCCGGCCAACCCCGCCAGAGCCACCGCCATCAGTGCCAGACCGGCCAGTCCCCGACGCATCGCATCCCCCGCCGCTCACCCCATCGCAACGGCGGATTAGACCGCAACGACGGTTAACAAAAGATGAGCATCCCGGCGCCCGCCTCAATCCAGGGTCTGGCGGTACCGCTTCAGCGCGATCACCGTCACCACCGACAAGAACAGCAGCAGCGCCACCACCTCGCCAACGATCTCGACGGGGCCGGAGCCTTTGAGCAGGATGCCGCGGACGATGCGCAGGAAATGGGTCAGCGGCAGCACCTCCCCCAAGGTCTGCGCCCAGCCGGGCATGCCGCGGAACGGAAACATGAACCCCGACAGCAGCATGGACGGCAGGAAGAAGAAGAACGACATCTGCAGCGCCTGAAGCTGGTTCTTCGCCACCGTGGAAAAGGTGAAGCCCACCGCCAGATTGGCGGCGATGAACAGCACCATCACCACCGACAGCAGCGCCAGCGATCCCACGATGGGCACGCCGAACAGGAACCGCGCCGCCAGCACGATGATGACCACCTGCACATAGCCCACCAGGATGAAGGGCACGATCTTGCCCAGCATCACCTCGAACGGGCGGACCGGCATGGACAGCAGGTTTTCCATGGTCCCCCGTTCCCGCTCGCGGGTGACGGCCAGCGCCGTCATCATCACCATGGTCATGGTCAGGATGGTGCCCATCAGGCCGGGCACCACGTTGTACTGGGTCAGCCCCTCGGGGTTGTAGCGGCGCTGGAGACGCAGATCCACCGGGTCCGGCCCGGCGCGCAAGGGGGCCAGCGGCCCGGTCAGGTCGGGGTTCAGCGCCTGGCGCGCCAGGACCGTCATGGCCGACAGGGCGTTCGATGTGGCGGCGGGGTCGGTGGCGTCGGCCTCCACCAGCAGCACCGGGCGTTCGCCGCGCTGGAGCGCGCGGGCGAAACCGGCGGGGATGGTGACGGCGAACTGCACCTCCCCTTCGGCCAGCATCTCGTCCAGGTGGTGGGAATCGCGCACCTCCGCCCGCACGTCGAAATAGCCGGAATTGACCATGGCCGCCACCAGCGACCGGGCAAAGGGGCTGCCGCCGTCGGCGCTCAGCACCGCGGTGGGCAGCCGCTTGGGGTCGGAGTTGATGGCGTAGCCGAACAGCACCAGCTGCATGATCGGGATCCCCACCATCATGGCGAAGGTCAGCCGGTCGCGGCGCATCTGGATGAATTCCTTCACCAGCACCGCCAGAAAACGCGCAAACGAAAAACGGGTGCTCATGATGGCGCCCCCTTTCATGAGGCGGCGAAATTGTCGGTGGCCGAGCGCATCAGGTGGATGAAGACATCCTCCAGCGTCGGTTCCACCGCCGCCACCCGCAGCCCCGGCAGGTCCAGCCCATCCACCGCCGCCTTCACCGCCGCGGGATCGGTGCCGCTGACGTGCAGGCGGGCGCCGAACGGCGTGACCATCTCCACCCCCGGCCGACCGGCCAGGGCGGCGGCCGCCCCCTCCACCCCCGGTCCCGACAGGGCGTAGGTGACGAGGCCGGAGCCGGCGATCACCTCATCCACGCTGCCCTGGGCCATGCGGCGGCCATAGGCGAGATAGGCGATCTGGTGGCAGCGTTCCGCCTCGTCCATGTAATGGGTGCTGACCAGCACGGTCAGGCCGGCGGCGGCCAGGGCGTGGATTTCGGTCCAGAACTCCCGCCGCGCCTTGGGGTCCACCCCGGCGGTGGGTTCGTCCAGCAGCAGCAGTTTCGGGTCGTGCAGGATGCAGGCGGCCAGCGCCAGACGCTGTTTCCAGCCCCCCGACAGCTCCCCCGCCAACTGCCGCCGCCGGTTGGCCAGCCCCAGCCGCTCCAGCGCCTCCTCCACCCGGCGGCGGCGGTCGGACAGGCCATAGACGCGGGCGACGAAATCCAGGTTCTCGGCGATGGACAGATCCTCCCAGAAGCTGAACTTCTGGGTCATGTAGCCCACCTGCCGCTTGATGGCGGCGCTGTCGCGGCGGATGTCCAGGCCCAGGCACGTCCCCTCGCCCGCGTCGGGGGTGAGCAGGCCGCACAGCATGCGGATGGTGGTGGTCTTGCCGCTGCCGTTGGGGCCGAGGAAGCCGTAGATCTCCCCCCGCTTCACGCGGATGGAAAAACCGTCCACCACCGTGCGCCCGTTGAACCGCTTGACCAGCCCGGACACGTCGATGGCAAAGGGGGCGTCGCCGCCGCCGTCGGGGTCCTGGTGGGTCATGGCCCGTCCTCCAGCCGCACATCGACCGGCAGCCCCGGCGCCAGGGCGGGGGTCGGATCGGGCACCGCCTCCACCCGGAACACCAGCTTGGCGCGGGTGGTGATGCTGTAGATCACCGGCGGGGTGTATTCCGCCTGCGACGCCACGAAACGCACCCGCGCCCCCAGCCCCGGCGGACAGCCGTCGCAGCGCACCCCCACCCGCACGCCGGGGCGCAGGCGCCCGGCCAGGGGTTCCGGCACGAACAGCACCAGCTTCACCCGCTCCGGCGGCAGCAGCGACACCACGGGCGAGCCGGCGGGCACCCATTCGCCGGGGTTGTAGAGTGTGTCGTCCACCCGCCCGGCGGCGGGGGCTGTGGGGGCCATTTCCGCCAGCCGGCGATCCTGCTGCGCCAGGGCCGCGCGGGCCATCGCCGCCGCCTGTTCCGCCGCCGCCAGTTGGTCGGAGCGTGCGCCCATGGCCGCCACCACCTCCTGCGCCGCGATCTCGGCCAGCCGGGCACGGTCGCGGTCATAGGCCGCCTGGGCCGACTGCAATTCCTCCAGCGCACCGACACGGCGGTCGGCCAGCGCCTTCCGGCGGGCAAGGTCCACCTCGGAATAGCGCAGGGATGCTTCCGCCTGCCGCTTCTGGGCGGCGATGACCGCCATGTCCTCGGCCCGCTTGCCCTTGGTCAGGTCGGCGACCTGGGCTTCGGCCTGGGCCAGGGCGGCGGCCAGCCGGTCGCGCTCGGCCCCGGCGGCGGTCCGGTCGATGGCGAACAGCGGCGTGCCCACCACCACCGTCTGGCCGCGGGCGACCCCCAGTTCGGCCAGGGTGCCGGCCACCGGGGCGGCGATGCGCAGAAACTCCCCCTCCACATAGCCCTGCACCACCGGGGACGGCGGCGCCGGCGACAGGCCCAGCGCGCCAAGGACGGCGGTGGCGGCGGCCATCAGGGTTTCGGTCCATCCGCTCATGGTGTGTCTCCCGTCCGGGGCGTGTCTCCCGTCCGGGCCGGGTCCACCGCGCCGAAGGCGTGGCGCAGGTGGTCCAGATGCATCCGCACCATCGCCGCGGGGTCGATGGCATGCCCGGACGGCGCCGGATCGTCGAGGGTTGCAAAGGAATGGCGCCACAGGGCCGCCATCAGCAGCGGCGCCACAACCAGGGGGGCGGTGGCGGCGGTGTCCATGGGGCGGAATTCCCCCCGCGCGACCCCCCGGTCCAGCACCCGCGTCAGCAGCGCCAGCGCCCGGCGGATCACCTCGTCCCGATAGAAGCGGGCCAGTTCGGGAAAGTTGCCGGACTCCGCGATCATCAGCTTCGGAATCACCCCGGCCGGGCTGGACAGCACGCGGGCGGCGATTCCGCCCACCAGCCGTTCCAGAATGTCCATGGCCGGGCCGTCGTGATCGGCCGCAATCTCCGCATCCTCCAGCGCCGGGACGATGGCGGCGCGGACCACCGCCTTGAACAGCTCTTCCTTACTGGCAAAGTAGAGATAGAGCGTGCCCTTGCTGATCCCGGCGCGGGCGGCGACCTGCTCCACCGACGCGGCGGCAAAGCCGCGGTCGGCGAACACCGCCAGGGCGGCGTCGAGGATTTCCTGGGGCCGCGCATCTTTGCGGCGGCGCCAGCGGGGCGGGGAAGCGGCGGCCATGGCGGGCCTCATTAAATTACTGACTGTTCAGTTATTAAAACACGCCCACGCCCCGCCGTCACGGGGCGTTTCGCCGCAAGCGCATGCTGCGCCGCAATAACCCCTATGCAAAAAGGCTTGCCTTTGACGCGGATGTCCCCGAAACTTCCCAACTGTCAGCCCTACGGAAAGTGGTAAGGAAGCTGACATCCCCCGGTCGAGAAACGCCGCCGGCATCAATAACGCGCAAGCGCGGTCTTGACAGGGGCAAGGCGCCGACACAGGTGTCGTCAAGGGAACGTCCGACAAGGGGGAACGGCCGGGAACGGGCGGAGCACACGCGCAAACGCGGCTGCTGCGCCACGGGGCGGCCGGCCGGGTGAATGGTGGTCGATCAGGAGGCGTCCGGGTATGCCTGCATCCTCGCGTCAGGGCACGTCCAATCTGGAACTGCTGGCGATTTATGAAGTCAGCAAAATTCTGGGGTCGTCGCTGGACCTGCAGCAGACGCTCCGGGAAGTGTTGCGCCTGCTCTCCTACCAGCTCCAGATGCACCGCGGGCGGGTGTTCCTGCTGGGCGAAGACAACATCCTGCGTCTGGTGGCCGCCAACGGCATGTCGCCGGAAGCCGCGTCCCAGATCCAGTTGAACGAGGGCGAGGGGATCATCGGCCGCATCCTGAAGACGGGGATGCCGGCGGTGGTGCCCAATCTGGCCGAAGAGCCGCTGTTCCTCAACCGCACCGGCCGCGAGGATCTCGACGAACAGGTGGCGTCCCTGGTGGGGGTGCCGATCAAGGTGGCCGGCACCGTCATCGGCGTGCTGACCATCGACCGCATCAGCGACGACGGCCCCACCACCCATTTCGGCACCGACGTTCGGTTCCTGACCATGGTGGCGAACCTGATCGGCCAGATGGTGCGGCTGCACCGCACGGTGGCCGAGGAACGCCGCTTCATGATGCGCGAGACGTTCCGCGTGCAAAAGGAGGTGCGTGCCCCCCAGCAGATCGCCGAGGTGGTGTGCACCAGCCCCAACATGGTGGAGGTGCTGGCCCAGGTGCACCGGGTCGCCCCGTTCAAATCCACCGTGCTGATCCGCGGCGAAAGCGGCACCGGCAAGGAGCTGATCGCGCGGGCCATCCACAACCTCAGCCCGCGCAAGGACGGCCCCTTCATCCGCGTGAACTGCGCCGCGCTGCCGGAATCGCTGCTGGAATCGGAACTGTTCGGCCACGAGAAGGGAGCCTTCACCGGCGCCCAGAAGGACCACAAGGGCCGGTTCGAACTGGCCAGCGGCGGCACCCTGTTCCTCGACGAGATCGGCGACATCTCGTCCAATTTCCAGGCCAAGCTGCTGCGCGTGCTCCAGGAACAGGAGTTCGAGCGGGTCGGCGGGTCCAAGACCATCAAGACCGACGTGCGGCTGATCTGCGCCACCAACGTCAATCTGGAAGAGGCGGTGGGCCACGGCAAATTCCGCGCCGACCTTTATTTCCGCATCAACGTGGTCAGCATCTTCCTGCCCCCCTTGCGCGAACGGCGGGGCGACATCGCACCGCTGGCCCGGCATTTCGTGTCTAAATTCGCGCGCGACAACGGCATGACGCTGACGCTGACCGACGACGCCCAGGCGGTGCTGGACCGCTGCACCTGGCCCGGCAACGTGCGTGAGCTTGAGAACTGCATCGAACGGGCCGCGACCCAGAGCCGCGACGGCAACATCCGCGCCGCCGATCTGTCGTGCAGCATGAACCTGTGCAATTCGTCGGTGCTGTTCCAATACCGCACCATGGGATCGGCGGTGGGCGGCCTTGCCCCCGCCGCCACCGGCATTGCCGGCCAGGGTGGCCCCGTCGCCCCGGCCAAGCCGGCGATGCCGCCCGGCACCCCGGCGCCGGTGACGATGCCGGCCCCCGCCGCCCCGATCCCGGCCGCCCCGGCGGTTGCGGCACCGCTGATGCCGGCCCCGATGCCGGCGGCGGCATCGGCCGGGCTGCCGGCCGCGGCCTGCGCGTCGTGCGCCGCGGCACCGGTGGCGGGGCGGAGTTGTGCGGCCGCGCCGGTGACCGTGCCCGCTCCCGCGCCCATCGCCCCCGCCCCGCATCCCGCCGCCGTCACCGCCGGCCCCGCGGCCCATGCCCCGGCCGCCGCCATGGCCGACGACATGGCGGGTCTGGGCGACACGTTGCTGGATGATCCCGACGGCGGCAGCCTGCGCGACCGGCTGATCTGGGCCATGGACCGCACCGGCTGGGTGCAGGCCAAGGCCGCCCGCCTGCTGGGCATGACCACCCGGCAGGTCAGCTACGCGCTCCGCAAATACAACATCGAGATCAAACGCTTCTGACCGCCGCACCCGGAGAATCCCCTTCTCCCGCCCGCCCCGGGAGAGGGCCATGAACCCGTGTCCTCAGCCATGACCGCCCCACACAGCGTATTGCAGTGCATGCATGGCTGACGCTACACTCGGGCAGAAGCGCGACTCGAATGACCGAAAAAGCGCAGCGGCTGCCAGCGTGGGGGGTGGATGCACGAACCGGACCGGCAACGGACGCTCGACTATTTCGAACGGCTCGGCCCGGAGCGGGTTCGGCTTTACACCGCCATCGACTGCGACCGTTTCCTGGGGGATTGGCAAGTGCGCGAACTGGCCGACCAATGGCTGGCCGCCAAGGAAGCCGAAGCCCGGTCGCGTTCCCTCTGGGACAGGCTGTTCCGCCGCCGGGAGCGGTGACCCTACCTCCGCACCCGCGGCGTCAGCAGTCCATCCAAAACCGCAACCAACTCGTTCATGCCGAACGGCTTTTGCAGCGTGGGGGAACCGGCGTGCCCCTCGGGCAGGCCGGCGTCGCTGTAGCCGGTGCAAAACACATACGGCACCCCGCGCGTGCGCAGGGCGTCGGCCACGGCGGCACTGGTGGCCTCCCCGCCCAGATTCACATCCAGCAGGGCGGCATCGAGCGGTTCGGACAAGGCCAGGGCCAGCCCGGCTTCGGCATCCACCGCCGGACCGGACACCGCACAGCCGAACGCCTCCAGCGTCGCGGCGATGGACAGCCCCACCAGATGGTCGTCCTCCACCAACAAAATCCGCGCGCCGGCAAGGGTCGAAGCGAAAGAGGACATGGGGGCCTTTCACGACCATGAACAGGACAAAACCGGCATCCCCGCGCTCAACGGGGATGCCGGTGCCGATCATACGCCGTTCAGGGCCGCGAACAACCCCACGTTACAAACAGGCTGCACCCCGCCCGATCGCCCGGACGGTCACGACCCCGCCAGGCGCCGCCGCAGCAGCCCCAGCGGCGATTCCCCGGCGATGGATGCCTGATAGGCCACGCTGATGGAACGGTATGCCGCGGTCCACAGGGCCGGGTCCTTGCCCTCCGGCGGGACCACGGTGGTGAAGCCGCAGCGGATCAGGAACTGGTACTGGTCGGGCAGCGTGTGCCCCACCGCACGGATGTCCCCGGTGTAGCCATGGCGTTCGCGCAGATCACGGGCCAGCGAAAAGCCGCGCCCGTCGCGGAAGATGGGAAAGCGGATGGCGATCAGCGCCAGCCGCCCCAGATCCCCGGCCAGATCCGCCGCGGCGGTGGTGCCCGGCACCTCCACCCCCAGCGGGTCGGCGCGCCCGGCCAGGGCGTCCTTCTCCGCGGTCCAGCGGTCGAACGGCAGGATCACCGCCCCGGTGGGGGGAACGGCGTCGTCGGGACCAAGGGTGGTCCAGGTGTCTTCGACGGGCAGCCCGTCCTTAACCAGCGGCATAGACCGTCTCCTTGAAGGCGGCACGGCCCAGGCGGGCCAGGGTGTCGTTGAAGCGTTCGCCGGGTTCGCGGCGGGCCAAGTACAGATCCACCACCTTTTCCACCGCGTCCGCCACCTCTTCTTCGGCCATGGCCGGGCCGAGCAGGTCGCCGATGGCGGCATTCAGCGTGGGATCGCCGCCCAGCGTGAGCTGGTAGGCTTCCTTGCCGTGCTTGTCCACACCCAGAACGCCGATGTTGGCGACGTGGTGATGGCCGCAGGCGTTGATGCAGCCGCTCATCTTGATGGACACGTCGCCGATGGCCTTCTGCCGCTCGGGATCGGCGAAGCGGCGCGACAGTTCCTGTGCCAGCGGGATGGAACGGGCGTTGGCGAGGCTGCAGTAATCCAAACCGGGGCAGGCGATGATGTCGGCGATGGTGCCCACATTGGCCGCTCCCAGCCCGGCGGCGTCCAGGGCCGCGAACACCTCGGCCAGATCGGCGCGGCGCACATGGGGCAGCACCAGATTCTGGGCGTGGGTGACGCGGACCTCGCCGAAGCTGAAGCGGTCGGCCAGATCGGCCACCACATCCATCTGGTCCGACGTGGCATCGCCGGGGATGCCGCCCGCCGGCTTCAGCGACACGGTGACGGCGGCATAGCCCGGCTGGCGATGGGCGGCCACGTTGGTTTCCAGCCAGCGGGCAAACGCCGTGCCCGGTGCGGCATCCACCACGGTTTCGGCCAGCGCGTCATAGGGCGGGGGGGCGAAGTGGCGGCGGATCTCCGCCACGATCTCCGGGTCCAGGTGGTAGCGGGGGCCGCGCAGGCTGGCGAACTCCTCCTCCACCATCTCGGTGAATTTCGCCAGCCCGGTCTGGTGCAGCAGGATCTTGATGCGCGCCTTGTAGATGTTGTCGCGCCGGCCCAAACGGTTGTAGACGCGCAGGACCGCCTCCAGATAGGCGATGAGATCCTGTTCATCCACCCAGTCGCGGGTCTTCTGCCCCAGGAACGGCGAGCGGCCCAGACCGCCGCCCACATAGACCTCGAACCCGATGGCGCCCGCCGCGTTGGTCTTCACCTTCACGCCCACGTCATGGGCGCGGATGACGGCGCGGTCATGGTCGCCGGCGATGATGGCGATCTTGAATTTCCGCGGCAGGAAGGTGAATTCCGGGTGCAGCGTGGACCATTGGCGCAGGATTTCGGCGTACACCCGCGGATCGGCCACGGCGTCCGCCGCCACCCCGGCGAACTGGTCGGTGGTCACGTTGCGGATGCAGTTGCCGCTGGTCTGGATGGCGTGCATGTCCACCGCCCCCAGCGCGTCCAGGATATCGGGGGTGTCTTCCAGCCGGATCCAGTTGAACTGCAGGTTCTGGCGGGTGGTGAAGTGGCCGTACCCCTTGTCGAACCGCCGCCCGATGTCGGCCAGTGCGCGCAACTGCTGCCCGGTCAGGGTGCCGTAGGGAATGGCGATGCGCAGCATATAGGCGTGAAGCTGGAGATAGAGGCCGTTCATCAGCCGCAGGGGCCGGAATTCCTCCTCGCTCAGCACGCCGGACAGGCGGCGCTGCACCTGATCGCGGAACTGGGCCACGCGCTCCGTGATGAACTGGCGGTCCACCGCGTCATAGCGGTAGATGCCGGCGTGGGCCGGGGCGTTCGCCGGGGCGGTGGGCTGGGTTGCGTGATGCGTCATGGTGGGCGGACCTTTTGCGCGGTATCAGGCGGCGGCAGGCGGCGGCGCCTGCTTGCCGAGATCGGGGCGGACGCTGGGGCCGAGGCCGCGCAGCCGTTCGCGGATTTTCACGGGCACAGGGAGGCCGTTTTCGACCACCACGTCAAAGGCGTACAGGCCGACGATGCGGTTCTCGCGCTCGTCCACGCGGGCGGCTGCCAGCGCCTGTTCCGCCGCGGCCGGTTCGAACGCGGCGGCGTCCTCCAGACGCTCGACCCACGTCCCGTCCCCGGCACGCCACACGACCACGCCGTCGCGCAGCCGGTTGGCAGTGATCGCCTGCAGCGCCATCGCCTTGTCTCTCCCGTGTATGGCCCGCGCCCTACTGGTGGGGTGGCGCGCGGAGCGTATAACATATGTCGCGCTGTTGTTTATAAAGAAGCCCCGCCAGAAATCAACAGCGTTCTTTGCTTTGATATGTCTATTTAACCACTAGGAAATGTAAATCTGTTGCAGCGCATCTTTTGTGGTGTTAATGTCCCTTCAGAGACGAAGATACAACACAATCATTGTGTGATTACATGCCGCCGTCCCCGCCTCCCTCTCACGACGCCGACGCCGCCGACCTGATCCGGCGCTATGGGCACCTGGATGGTGCGGCCCTGCTGCGGGCCGTGGCGCACGAGGTGTTCCCCGGCCGTCTGGCCGTCGTCTCGTCCTTCGGCACCGAATCCGCCGTGCTGCTGGCCCTGGTGGCCGAAGCCGACCCGGCGATCCCGGTTCTGTTCCTCGACACCGGCAAGATGTTCGGCGAAACCCTGCGCTACCGCGACACGCTGACGGCGCATCTGGGGCTGACCGACGTGCGCACCATCCGCCCCGACCCCGCCGATCTGGGTGCTGACGCCGACGGGCTGCTGTTCCAGCGCGACGCGGACGCCTGCTGCCACATCCGCAAGACCCTGCCGCTTGAACGCGCGCTGGGCGGCTTCGATGCCTGGATCACCGGCCGCAAGCGGTTCCAGTCGTCCACCCGCGCCGCCCTGCCTTTGTTCGAGGCGGACGCCGGGCGCATCAAGCTGAACCCGCTGGCCACCTGGGACCGCGCCCGGCTGGACGAGGAGTTCGCCCGCCGCGCCCTGCCCCGCCACCCGCTGGAAGAGGACGGGTTCCTGTCCATCGGCTGCTACACCTGCACCGAGCGCGTGGCGCCCGGTGCCGATCCCCGCTCCGGCCGCTGGGCCGGACAGGCCAAGACCGAATGCGGGATCCATGTGTCCCGCATCCCCTCCCCGACCGCCCCCGCCTCCGCCCCTGCCTCTCTCGACGCGTGAGTCCCATGAACGATCTCGACCAGCTTGAAAGCCAGAGCATCTACATCCTGCGCGAAGCCTATCATTCGATCGACCGAATGGCGCTGTTGTGGTCGATCGGCAAGGATTCCAACGCGCTGCTGTGGCTGTGCCGCAAGGCGTTCTTCGGGCGCGTGCCGTTCCCCGTGGTTCAGCTCGACACCGACATGGAACTGCCGGAGGTGTACGAGTTCCGCGACCGCATCGCCCGGGAATGGGATCTCGACCTGCGCGTCGAGCATTGCCCGCCGGAAAGCGAGATGGACCCCACCCTGCCCCCCAACACCCGGGCCGCGGCCCGCAAGACGGTGGGCCTGCGCAACCTGCTGGACCGGGGCAACTATCAGGGCGTGGTGGTCGGCATCCGCCGCGACGAGCAGGCGACCCGCGCGAAGGAACGCATCTTCTCCCCCCGCACGCTGGACGGCGCGTGGGACGTGAAGGACCAGCCGGCGGAATTCTGGGACCATTACAAGACCCGCTTCGCCGAGGGCACCCACGTCCGCATCCACCCGCTGCTGGCCTGGACCGAAATGGACATCTGGCGCTATTCCAAGCGCGAGGACATTCCCATCGTCCCGCTGTACTTCTCCCGTAACGGCAAGCGTTACCGCTCGCTGGGGGAAAAGAACATCACCTTCCCGGTGGACTCCAACGCCTCCACCATCGACGAGATCATTGCCGAGTTGGCCGTCACCCGCGTGTCCGAACGCGCCGGCCGCACCATGGACAATGAATCCGAAGACTCCTTCGAGCGCCTGCGCAGCTCGGGCTACATGTAAGATAAGGACGCCGGGACCATGCCCCATTCTTCCCAACTGCGCATCGTCATCGTCGGCCACGTGGACCACGGCAAGTCCACCCTGATCGGCCGCCTGCTCAACGACACCGGGTCGCTGCCCGACGGCAAGGTCGATCAGGTCCAGGAAATGAGCCGCAAGCGCGGCATGCCCTTCGAATGGTCGTTCGTCATGGACGCGCTCCAGGCCGAACGCGACCAGGGCATCACCATCGACACCACCCAGATCCACTTCAAGACGGCCCAGCGCCCCTACGTCATCATCGACGCGCCGGGCCACGCCGAATTCCTGAAGAACATGGTCACCGGCGCGTCGCAGGCCGACGCCGCCATCCTGGTGATCGACGCCGCCGAGGGCGCGCTGGAGCAATCCCGCCGCCATGCCTTCCTGCTGCACCTTTTGGGCGTGCGTCAGGTGGCGGTGGCGGTCAACAAGATGGACCGGGTGGATTTCGACGAGGCCCGCTTCCAGGCCGTGGAGCAGGAAATCCGCGCCTATCTGGGCGAGCTGGGCGTCACGCCCACGGCGGTGATCCCGGTGGCCGCCCGCCACGGCGACAACATCGCCGGCCCGTCGGACAAGGCCCCGTGGTACAGCGGCCCGACGGTGGTGCAGGCGCTGGACGCCTTCATGCCGTCGCGCGCCCCGCTGGACCAGGCGCTGCGCTTCCCCATTCAGGACGTGTACAAGCCCGACGACCGCCGCATCCTGGCGGGCCGCATCGAAAGCGGGCGCTTGCGCGTCGGCGACACGCTGCATTTCGCCCCCACGGGTGAAAGTGCCACCATCGTCACCATCGAAGCCTGGAACCACCCGGAAACCGTCCTGTCCGCCGGTGCCGGCCAGTCCATCGGCATCACGCTGGACAAGCGCCTGTTCGTGGAGCGCGGCCACGTCGGCTTCCACCGGGAACAGGCGCCCAAGCTGGCGCACACCCTGTCGGTGCGGCTGTTCTGGCTGGTGTCCCGCCCGCTGGCGGTGGGCGACACCCTGACGCTGAAGATCGCCACGGCCGAGCATCGGGTGACGGTGGACTCCATCACCGCCGTCATCGACATCGAGGATCTGTCGGCCACCCCGGGCAAGGCCATCCACCGCAACGAGGTGGCGGAGGTGGTCTTCCGCAGCCGCCGCCCGATCCCGGTGGACGAGGCGTCGGACCTGTCGCGCACCGGCCGCGGCGTGCTGATCGACGGCTACGACGTGGTGGGCGGCTGCATCGTGCTGGAAGCCGACGAGGCGGTGGCGACGGCCAATCTACACGCCGTGGCGCATGCGGTGACGGTCGAGGAACGCGCCGCCGCCAACGGCCACACCGGCGGCATCCTGTGGTTCACCGGCCTGTCCGGGGCCGGCAAATCCACGCTCGCCATGGCGCTGGAACGGGTGCTGTTCGACCGCGGCTGGCAGGTGTTCGTGCTGGACGGCGACGGGGTGCGGGGCGGGTTGAACGCCGGCCTGGGCTTCTCGCTGGACGACCGGGCGGAAAACATCCGCCGGGTGGCCGAAGCCGCCAAGCTGTTCGCCGACGCCGGCATGGTGGTCATCACCTCCCTCATCTCCCCGCTGGCGTCCGACCGGGCGCGGGCGCGGGTCATCGGCGGCCAGCGGTTCCACGAGGTGCATGTGGCCGCCGATCTCGCCACCTGCGAAGCGCGCGACCCGAAAGGGCTTTACGCCAAGGCCCGCGCGGGCGACATTCCCGACTTCACCGGCATCTCCTCCCCCTATGAAGCGCCGGAGAACCCCGAGGTCACCATCGACACGGGCACCCTGCCCCAGGCCGATGCGCTGGCCGCTCTGGTGGATTATGTGGAACGGACGTTCGGCAACGGTGCCGCAACGCGCCGGTTGGCGTAATCCTCCACCGCTGGTTTGTCCTGTCAGCGGCATCGGCCAGGCGCCGGTGCCGCTGGCTGCGTCGCTATGAGAGGGAACGGAAAAGAGATGCTGAAAACGTGGAAGACGGCCGCCGCAGCGGTCGCCCTGTCGCTGGTGGCCGCCGTTGCCGCCCCCGCCGTCCAGGCCGCCGAGGCGCTGAAGCTGGAAATCGGCTATATCCCGATTCTGGCCGCGGCCCCGCTGTTCGTGCTGGAAGGCGAAGGCTGGGCCAAGAAGGAAGGTTTCGATCTGAAGCTGACCCGCTTCGAATCCGGCCCCGCCGGCATCCAGGCGCTGGCCGCCGGCAAGATCGACATGCTCTATGCCGGTGTCGCCCCGGTGATTGTCGCCAAGTCCAAGGGCGTGGACGTGGCCGTCGTCGCCAATTCGGGCATGGAGGAAATGACCGTGGTCAGCCGCGGCGCGCTGGCCGACGCATCCGACGGGGTGCCGGCGGCGGAAGCCTTCAAGACCTTCTTCGCCAAGACCGGCCGCAAGGCCAAGATCGGCACCCAGCCGCCCGGCTCGGTCCCCAACACCACGCTGCAGCACTGGCTGACCAAGATGGCCAAGATCGATCCCGCCCTGGTGGAGATCGTTCCCATGGGCATCGAAAAGACCCAGCAGGCGCTGATGGCCGGCGCGCTCGACGCCGCCACCATCCGCGAACCCACCGTGACCATCGTGCGCCAGGCCGATCACAACTCCGCCATCATGGCGCTGGGCGGCGACATGTTCCCGCAGCAGCCGGGCACGGTGGTGGCCGCCCATGGGTCGGTCATCAAGAACCACCCCGACGCCCTGACCCGTTTTGTCGCCCTGCATGTGAAGGCGGTGGATACGGTGACGGCCAACCCCAAGCGCACGGCGGAACTGGCCAACGAATATCTGGGCAAGGGTCTGGTGGAACCGGCGGTGCTGGAATCGGCCATCGCGTCGCCGGCCTCCAAGTTCGACGCCAACCCCCACACCATTCTGGAACCGTCGCGCAAGATGCAGGCGTACCAGGAGGAACTGGGCACCGCCGAACCGGGCATTTCCGTGGATCAGGCCTTCGACTTCCGCTTCTATGATGCGGCGGTGAAGAAATGACGCCACAGCGCGCGGTGCTTCTGTCCGCGCTGGGTGTGGCGGTCTTCCTGGGTCTTTGGGAAGCCATGGCCCGCAGCGGATTCGTCCCTGCGGGCCTTCTGCCGTCCCCCAGCGCCGTGCCGCCCGCGTTCCTGGCGGAGGTGAAGCGGGGCATGTGGCAGGCCATGGTGCTGTCCAGCCTGTCCCATTACCTGAAGGGGCTGGTGATCGGCTCGCTGCTGGGCATCGCCTTTGGCGCCGCCGCGGCCCTGTGGCCGGTGTGGGACGCGCTGCAGGCGTGGGTGGTGCGCATGCTGCGGCCCATCCCGTCCATCGCCTGGATCCCCTTCGCCATCATCTGGTTCGGGGTCAGCGAACAGGCGGCGTCGTTCCTGATCGCGCTGACGGTGTTCTGGATCAACTACTTCGCCAGCTACGCCGCGGTGCAGGGCATCGACAAGGATCTGATCGAACTGGGCGAAGCCTTCGGCCAGGGCGGGCTGATCCCGCGGGTGTTCAAGATCATCCTTCCCGCCGCCATGCCGGGCATCCTGTCGGGCCTGCGCGCCGGCTTGGGCCAGGGCTGGATGACGGTGGTCGCCGCCGAACTGTTCGGCATCACCGGCGTCGGCATGCGGATGCAGGACGCATCCGGCATGCTGGCGACCAACATCGTGGTCCTCTACATGGTGACCATCGCCGTCCTGTACGGCGTGTCCGACTTCATCTTCATGCGCGTGCAGGGGCGGGTGCTGGCATGGCGGCGGTAATCGATCTGAAGGACGTCTCCATCGGCTATGGCGCCGACGCCCCGCCGGTGCTGGCCGGGGTGACGCTCGCCATCGAACGCGGCAGCTTCGTCGCCATCGTCGGCCCGTCGGGGGTGGGCAAATCCACCCTGCTGCGGGTGGTGGCGGGCCTGCACAGCGCCCGCAGTGGGTATGTGGACATCCACGCCCCCGAACGGCCCGACCGCCGCCCGGTGGCGCTGGTGTTCCAGGACGCCCGGCTGATGCCGTGGCGCCGGGTGCAGAAGAACGTGGAATTCGGGCTGGAGGGGCTGCCGATCCCGAAGCCCGCGCGGGCGGAGCGGGCGGCATCGGCCCTGCGGCTGGTGCATCTGGACGGCTATGGCGGCCGCTGGCCCTATGAACTGTCAGGCGGGCAGCGGCAGCGGGTGGGCATCGCCCGCGCCCTGGCGGTGGAGCCGGACATCCTTTTGATGGACGAGCCGTTCGGGGCGCTGGACGCCATCACCCGCCGCAACCTGCAGGAAGAGTTGCGCCGCATCCACCAGGACACCGGCAAGACCGTGCTGTTCGTCACCCACGACATCGAGGAAGCGGTGCATCTGGCCGACCGCATCCTGCTGCTGGGCGGGACCAGCCCGGCGCGGATCGTGCGTGATTTCCCCAACACGCCGGGCAGCGAGGGCCACGCCTTCCACGAACAGGTCAATCAGGTCCGCGGCGGGTTGGCCGACAATTACAGCATCTGACAGACGCGGGCACAGGGGGGCATCAGGGGGGCGCGCCGTTCGGTCTCATCGGCAAAGGTGAATATACATTGCTATCAAACGGGTTTCCGGTGACAGTTCTACCCCCGCGCGTTACCCCACCTGCCTCTGATGCCCGTGACCCTTCCCTCCCTGGCCGATTCGCTGATTCTCGTGGTCGATGACGAGACGGTGAACCGCATGATTATCGAGAACCTGCTCCGCCGGGGCGGTTTCTCGGCGGTTGCATCCGCGACCAGCGGGGAAGAGGCGCTGGCGTTCGTGGAACAGGAAACCCCGGCCTGCATCCTGCTCGACGTGGTGATGCCCGGCATCGACGGGTTGGAGGTGTGCCGCCGGCTGCGCGCCGACCCCCGCTTCACCCACATCCCGATCATCATCCAGACGGTGATGAGCAAGCCGGAGGACCGCCGCGCGGCCTTTGCCGCCGGGGCGTCGGACGTGGTGGCCAAACCCTACGACCCGGCGGAACTGGAAGCACGGGTGCGGGTGCACCTGTCGAACGCGGTGTCGTCGTCGGGGCTGATGGCCTACCGCGCGCGGATGGAAGCGGAACTGGCCGAGGCGCAATTGCTGGCGGAAACCGTGTTTCCCTCCCCGGAGATGCTGAAGTACATCGCCGGCCGCGGGGTGCGGTTCGGGTTCTATTACCAGCCCTGTTCGGCCATCGGCGGCGATTACTGGAACAGTTGGCCCGCCGGGCCGAACCGGATCGCGCTGCTGGTCGGCGATGTGTCGGGTCATGGGGTGTCGGCGGCCCTACGGATGTTCGCCCTGCACACGCTGATTACCCCGCCGCCGCCGTTCTGCGCCGACCTCGACGCCATGGCGGCCCACCTGGACCGGCGGCTGTACGCCTTCGGCCGGCAAAAGGGACAGTATGTCGCCGGTGCTTATGGGCTGTTCGACACCACCCGGCGGGTGTTCCGCTTTGTCAGCGGCGGCCTGCGCCAGGCCTTCATCCTGCGCCAGCCGGCCGGCGCGGAACGGGCGGTGCTCGACCCCGTGTCGCTGTCGGGGGTGCCGTTCGGCATGGTCCCCGACATTACCCGCGCCACCATGGAAATCCCGCTGGATGCCGGGGACACGCTCATCATCTACAGCGACGCGCTGGTGGAGTGCGAGGCCGGCGGCCCGGACGATCCCCCCGCCCCGCGGGATGAGGAGGAACTGCGCGCCTGGATCCTCGACGCCCTGCCCGCCCGTCCGGCGGATGAGGAATTGGCGCCGTGGCTGGGGCAGCGGTTCTTCACGACCTTCGGGCAGCGCATCAGCGACGACATGCTGATCGTGACCGCCAGCCTGCCGCCGGTCTGAGCCGCCGCCGCAGTCAGGCAACGTCAGAATCAGGCAACGCCGTTGAACAGGGTTCCGATCAGGTCGGATGAACTGGCCGTGCTTCCCTGCCCGGCGGTGAACAGGCCGTTGGCGGTGGAATCCACCGACGAGGACAGCATGCTCATCAGCCCCTGGGCCTCGGCGGACAGAGACACGGTGTCCTCGCTGCTCTTGTCGGCCTGCTGGGCGATGGTGTCGAAATCCTGGGTGTAGCCCCCCATGCCAAGCTGGAGAGCGTAGTTCAGGGGGGTGGTGGCATCCACGCCCGTGTCACGGGTCACGCGGATGGTGTAGTCCCCCGAATCCATGGTCAGTTCGCCCTTTTGCAAGGACTGGTAGGCGTCATAGGTGCTGCCGGAATCCTTGTTGCTGTCGGCGACCACGGATCCCAGCTTGGTCATCACCTGGATGCGCGTGCCCTCGTCGCCCACCTGCCCCAGGGTCGGTTCGCCGGTGTTGGCCATGCGGAACTTGTAGAAATCGACGGGATCCTTGGCGTCCAGATTGCTGACCACGTTCAGCCGCGTGGAGCCCTTCGCCAGCACGCCGATGTCGGTGGCCTTGGCGGCGATGGTTGAGGAGGATTTGCGGACGGTCTTGGAAAATTCCTGAACGTCGCTGGAGGTGTCGGACGACGCCGACGCTTCCGACGCCTTGATGGCCGCCTGAACCGACGCTGCCAGATCCGAGGCGGCCGACGAGATTCCGCCCGCCGTGGTAAAATCATAAGACGCCATGGCCGTTCCCCGCCCTTTGGTGCATCTCTCTTGGGCTGGAACGCGGGGGGCGGGGCACCTCCTGCGGAGAAAATTTTGCCGGGTTGGCGCAGGAACACCCCGTATTTCCCCGTGGAACGCCATGGGAGCCGATGAAACCAACGGTCTGACGGGTTGAGCGGTTTGGGACTTTGGACACACAACCGGGCGGCGGCGTTGACGGATGCCGACGACGAAACATTGATGGGGGAGGTGGCGACGGGGAACCGTGCCGCCTTCGACATCCTGTCGCGCCGTCACCTGAAACGCAGCCTGACCCTGGCCCAGCGCGTGGTCGGCAATGCCCACGACGCCGAAGAGGTGGTGCAGGACGCGTTCCTGCAGATCTGGACCCGCGCCGACCGCTGGCACGACAACGGCGCCCGCTTCACCACATGGCTGTACCGCATCGTGGTGAACCGGGCCATCGACTACCGCCGCCGCCGCAGCTTCGATCCCCTGGAGGAGGCGGGGGAGATGCCCGACGGCGGCATCGACGCCGAAACCGCCGTGTCCGACCGGCAGATCGCCGCGGCGGTGGACGACGCCATCGGGTCTCTGCCCGACCGTCAGCGGGCCGCCCTCAGCCTGTGTTATTATGAGGAGTTGAGCTGCGCGGAAGCGTCGGAAGTGATGCAGGTTTCGGTTTCAGCGATGGAAAGCCTTCTGGTCCGGGCGCGGCGGGTGGTCCGCTCCCGGCTTCAGCCACTCATCCGTCAGAAGGACGGGGGGAAATCATGACGCTCAAAGAGTTCTCAGTGACCGAATTCGGCCGACTGGCCGAGATGCACGGCGGCGACATCGGCCGGTGGCCGGACCCTGTGCGCGGCCCCGCCCTGGTGCTGCTGGCCCGCAGCGACGCGGCCCGCGCCATCCTGGACGAGGCCAAGGCCGTGGATGCCCTGTTGGACCGGGCCAGTGTGCCCGCGGTGTCCGACGAACGGGCCGAACGGGTTCTGGCCCGTCTGTCCGACCGGCTGGACAATATGGCGCCCCCGGTGCCTTACTCGCTGATGGCAACCCGCGGCACGCTGCGGCTGTGGCCGACCGCCGGGTTCCTGGTGGCCATGGGGGTCGCCGGGTTCCTGGTCTGCGCCAGCGGCCTGTTGCCCGCCCCGGCGGCGGCCAGCGATTTCACCAGCGTGCTCGGGGGCACCTCCTACGCCGGCACCACCTATCTCGGGAGATTGTGAGAATGACGTCAGGCACTCCGGGCCACGGCGCGCCGACGGTGGATCCTCGCCCGAAACGGTGGGAACGCTGGCTGCTGCTGGCGTCCCTGGCCGCCAACATGTTCATGGGCGGGGTTCTGGTGGCGCAGCGGACTTTCGGCCCGCCCCCACCCCCGCCCGGCCCGCTCAAGGCGGTGGAGCGTCTGTTGGGCGAGCTGGGCCGGGTGCTGCCGCCCGCCGATGCGGAAAAGCTGCAAAAGGTGGTGGTCACCCACCGCCATTCGCTGACGGACATGCAGGACAACATGGAATTGATGCGCACGCGCCTGCGCGTCATCCTGACCACCGAGCCGTTCGATCAGGCCGCGTTCGTCGCCGCCCTGGAAGGACAGCGGGCCTTCGACGACGAGCGGCTGGCCCCGCTGCTGCGCGATGCCGCCGCCACCATCGCCGCCATGACCCCCGAAGGCCGGCGCAAGCTGGCCGAATTCCACGACCGGCCGCCCCACCCGCCGCCCCCGCGGTAAGGGCGGGCCGACACCGCCAGCCACCCCTTTCCAAAAAAAACGGAGGGTGGCTCCAAAAACAACGCAGGACACGCTACCCCGCCGCCGTTTCACCCTACAGACAAGCACAAAACAACCGGCAGCAACCCACGGCGGGAGAGCTTCCATGTCGTCAGTCAGCGGCACATCCTCATCATCGACGGCGTCGGCACTTCAGGAATTGCTGAAGCTGCGGCAATCGCAAAACACATCATCCACATCGTCCACCAGCGGCACCTCCTCCACAAGCAGCACGAGTGCCGCGTCCAACCGTCCGCCTCCCCCGCCGCCCGGCGGCGGCATGGGGGGCATGGGCGGGGCCGGCGGCTCGGGCGGCATGTTCGGCATGAGTCAGGATGGCTCCATGCCCACCGCTGACGAGATGCAGGAGAAGCTGTTCTCCCAGCTCGACGCCGACGTCGAAGCCGGCAAGCTGTCGTCGGACGAGGCGGATTCCATCAAATCCACCTTCTCCGAGATGCAAAGCCAGATGGCGTCCGGCTCCAGCGACGGGGCGCAGGGGATGGGCGGAATGGGCGGCCCGCCTCCGGGTGGTCCTCCTCCCGGTGGCCCGCCCCCCGGCGGTGGCATGATGGGCCAGTCGGACGGCAGCACCTCCGACAGCAGCACGTCGTCCACCACCTCCGCCTCGTCCACCGGCGATGCGACCGACATCAGTTCGTTCCTGTCCCAGTTCCTGAACAGCAGCCAGAACGGCTCCTCTTCCGCCAGCGCGGTGGAGACGTTCAAGCAGCTCTACAGTTCCAAGATCGTGAACGTTCTGGCGTAACCCCTACGCCAGCAACGGCACCGCCGCCCCGTCCCCGATCCCTACCGGGGCGGCGGTGCGACCCCAGCGCACGGGCGGCCCAGCGGCAGCGGGCCGCCCGTGCCGTTTGGACGGAAGGGCGCTGCCGCAAAAGGGGCACCCCCGCCCGAAACGCGTGCAACCCCGTTCCCTCGTGCCCTGCAATCGGGTAAAACCGTGCGCGGATGCGGGGCCTGCGATGGCCGCCGCCGGGTTTTCCAATCATTCTCCAAGCAAGGGATCGAAAGCCGCATGGCGTCCTATCAGTATGTCTATGTGATGAAGGGCCTGACCAAGGTCTATCCCGGCGGCAAGAAGGTGCTGGAAAACGTCTGGCTCAGCTTCCTGCCCGGCGTGAAGATCGGTGTGCTGGGCGTCAACGGCGCCGGTAAATCGACCCTGATGAAGATCATGGCCGGGCTGGACAAGGACTATTCCGGCGAAGCGTGGTCGGCGGACGGGGCCAAGGTCGGCTATCTGTCGCAGGAACCCCAGCTCGATCCCACCAAGACGGTGCAGGAAAACGTCATGGAGGCGCTGGGGGAAACCAAGGCGCTGCTCGACCGCTTCAACGAAGTGTCGAACATGATGGCCGACCCCGACGCCGATTTCGACGCGCTGCTGGCCGAACAGGCCGATCTGCAGGAAAAGATCGACGCCGCCAACGCCTGGGACATCGACCGCACCGTCGAAATCGCCATGGACGCGCTGCGCTGCCCGCCGGGCGACGCCGACGTGACCAAGCTGTCGGGCGGTGAGCGGCGCCGGGTGGCGCTGTGCCGCCTGCTCCTGGAAAAGCCCGACCTGCTGCTGCTCGACGAACCGACCAACCATCTGGACGCCGAGTCCGTGGCGTGGCTGGAACAGCATCTGAAGGAATACCAGGGCACCGTCGTTCTGGTCACCCACGACCGTTACTTCCTGGACAATGTGACGAGCTGGATCCTCGAACTCGACCGCGGCCAGGGCATCCCGTACGAGGGCAACTATTCTTCGTGGCTGGAGCAGAAGCAGAAGCGGCTGGAGCAGGAAGGCCGTCAGGACGCTTCCCGCCAGAAGACGCTGGCCAGCGAATTGGAATGGATCCGGCAGTCGCCCCGCGCGCGCCAGGCCAAGAGCAAGGCCCGTATCCAGGCTTATGAAACCTTGCTGGCCCAGTCCAACAAGGACGCCGCCCCCGAAAGCGCCCAGATCGTCATCCCCACGCCCCCCCGTCTGGGCAATGTGGTGATCGAGGCCGAGGGCATTTCCAAGGGCTTCGGCGACCGCCTGCTGGTCGATGACCTGTCGTTCCGTCTGCCGCCCGGCGGCATCGTCGGCGTGATCGGCCCCAACGGTGCGGGCAAGACCACCCTGTTCCGCATGATCACCGAGCAGGACCAGCCCGACGGCGGCACCTTCCGCGTCGGCGAGACGGTGAAGCTGGGCTATGTGGACCAGAGCCGCGATTCCCTCAGCCCCAACAAGACGGTGTGGGAAGAAATCTCCGACGGGCTGGACGTGATCGACCTGGGCAAGAAGTCGATGCCCAGCCGCGCCTATGTCTCCGCCTTCAACTTCCGCGGCCCCGACCAGCAGAAGAAGGTCGGCCAGCTGTCGGGCGGTGAGCGCAACCGCGTGCATCTGGCCAAGATGCTGAAGTCGGGCGCCAACGTCCTGCTGCTCGACGAACCGACCAACGATCTGGACGTGGACACCCTGCGCGCACTGGAAGAGGCGCTGGAAAGCTTCCCCGGCTGCGCCGTGGTCATCAGCCACGACCGTTGGTTCCTCGACCGCATCGCCACCCACATCCTGGCCTTTGAAGGCGATAGCCATGTGGAATGGTTCGAAGGCAACTTCCAGGACTATGAGGCCGACAAGAAGCGCCGCCTGGGCGCCGACGCCGACCAGCCGCACCGCATCAAGTACAAACCGCTGGTGCGCAACTGACCGTCCCGTTCCCGCCATCCGGGTGCGATGGCGGGGATGCCCCCTTGAAGCGGGTGCCGCGGTGACGTACATTTGAAGGGCCAAGGGGGAGGGTGGCTCCCCTCCCCCTTGGCCCGGCCTTAGCGGTCCAGAAGGTCAAGCGTCCGCTTGACGAGCTTCAGGATCAGGGCCAGGAGTTCGAGGATGTCTTTCAACTTCTTCATCCTCTTTTCTCCCATGTGTGGCGGGGGGAGGCCTGTCCTCCCCCTACCGCGCCACACAACCCACCCATAGCGCAGGTCGCCGGCTTTTTCTCCTGAAAAGAGAATGCGTGTGTGTGCAGACACGCAAACGCCGCCATCCCGGAAGGTGGCGGCGCTGGTGGTGATTGGGCTACCGCCCAAACCCGTTTGGGGGGATCCCCAAACCCCCTTTGTTTTTACAGAGGGACACCGCGGATCAGGCGCGGCAGGTCACCGACCACCCCCATGGCGTGGCGCATGAAGAAGCGTTTGAGCGGCGGCAGCTTGTTGACCACCGCCATGCCCACGTCGCGCGCCAGCTTGACGGGGGCGATGTTGTTGGAGAACAGCCGCACCAGACCGTCGCACACGGTGGCCAGAAGCACCGTGTCGAACCGCCGCCAGCGTTGATAACGGGCCAGCACCGTGTCGGACCCCACGTCGAGGCCCAGACGGTAGGCATCCACGATCACCTCCGCCAGCGCCGCCACATCGCGCAGGGACAGGTTCAGCCCCTGGCCGGCGATGGGATGGATGGCGTGGGCGGCTTCGCCCACCAGCGCGATGCGCGGGGCGGCGAAGGATTCCGCCAGCAGCACCGACAGCGGCCAGCCCTCACGCCGGGTCAGGATCTCGATGTCGCCGAGATAGCCGCCGGACCGGCGGTCCAGTTCGGCGATGAACTCCGCTTCCGGGAGGTTGATGTAAGCGTCGGCCAGCGACGACTTTTCGCTCCACACCACCGACGAGCGGTTTTCGGTCATGGGCAGCAGGGCGAAGGGGCCGGTGGGCAGGAAATGCTCCACCGCCACGCCGTTGTGCGGTTCGGAATGGCGGATGGTGCAGATGATGGCGGTCTGGTCATAGGCCCAGCGCCGCACCTTGATCCCCGCCACCTCGCGCGCCAGGGATTTGCGCCCGTCGGCCCCGACCAGCAGCCGCCCGCGCACCCGCCGCCCGTCGGCCAGGGTCACCGTCACGCCGGCGGCATCGCGGTCGATGGCCGTCGCCTGGGCCGGGGCCACATGGCGCAGGCCCGGCAACTCCGCCACCCGCGCGAACAGGGCGTGGCGCATGTCCTTGTTGTCGAGAATCCAGCCGAACGGCACGTTCTCGCCGTCCAGATCCAGTTCCCGATGGTCGTAATGGACGAACAGGGGCGAGAACTGGTCCGCCACCCGGATGTCGAGGATGGGGCCGGCGTCCTTTTCCATGTGCCGCCACACGCCCGACCCTTCCAACACCTTCTTGGAGGCATAGGCGATGGCGGTGGTGCGGATGTCGAAATCATCGCGCTGGTGATTTTCCGGGCTGTCGCGGTCGATGCACACGACCGGCACCCCCGCCGTCGCCAGCGCCGCCGCCATGCTGAGGCCCGCCAGCCCGCCGCCCAGGACGATCACCTCCGTCGTGATGTCGTGAGTGGTGCCGCCGCGTCCCGCTTCAACCCCCGATTCGGCCATGGTGCCCTGCCCGTGCGCTTGTGTGACGTTGGGCCAGACAATCGGACGGTCCGCGCCCGTTGTCCAGAGGGTGCAAACGCCGCAGGGGGCAATTGCCCATATTCTGGGCAATTGCCCGGCAATCAAGCCGCGCACCACCGGCGGGATGACGGATTCCTGCGCTGCGGCAACGGCACGCTTCTTGAATTCGTTGATTTTTGCGGCCAGCGCGAACAGGCTTAGGGCTGGAAGACGCGAGGCGTCCGCAAGGCATGAGGCGGCCACACCGGGGCGCCGGAACACAGTCAATGAAGGGGAGCACCATGAAACTCGTCATGGCCATCATCAAGCCGTTCAAGCTGGATGAAGTGCGTGAGACGCTGACCTCGCTGGGCATCCAGGGCCTGACCGTGAGCGAGGTCAAGGGCTTCGGCCGTCAGAAGGGTCAGACCGAAATCTACCGCGGGGCCGAATACTCGGTGAGCTTCCTGCCCAAGGTGAAGATCGAGGTGGCGGTGGCCGACGATCAGGCCGATCAGGTGGTGGAAGCCATCCAGAAGGCCGCCAACACCGGCCGCATCGGCGACGGCAAGATCTTCGTGCTGGAAATCGCCCAGGCGGTCCGCATCCGCACCGGCGAAACCAACACCGAGGCGCTCTGATCGGGCATCCCCGGCCTGCAAGGGCGGTGACGGATCGGCCGCAGCGGGGGCAACCCGGCTGCGGCCTTTTTCGTGGCGGTTCCTTTTCCGGGCCGTCCCGCCCGTATCCGGCCGGGCTGCGGGCGGGTCTTGTGCCTTGTGCCCATGGGCGGGTACAGTCGCGCCGCGCCCATGCGGGGCGCATGATTGGATTGGACGATTCTTGGAAAGGCGTGGCCCCGCCATGGCGACTCCGGCCCTCGGCAACGACCGGCTCGACCGGCTGACCGATTACCCCTTCACCCGCCTTGCCAACCTGCTGAACGGGCTGACCCCGCGGGCCAATGTAGAGCCGGTGGTGATGTCCATCGGCGAGCCGCAGCACACCCCCCCGGCCCTGATCGACGAGACGCTGCGCGCCACCGCCCATTTGTGGGGCAAATACCCGCCCGTGGCCGGCACGCCGGACTTCCGCGCCGCCGTGGGCGACTGGCTGACCCGCCGCTATCAGCTTCCCTCGGGCCTGTTCGACCCCGAGGTGTCGGTGCTGCCGGTGGCCGGCACGCGTGAGGCCTTGTATCTGACCGCCGTGCTGGCGGTGCCGGAGCGCAAGGCCGGGCAGGTTCCGGCCGTGCTGATGCCCAACCCCTTCTACGCGGTGTATGAGGGGGCCGGGCTGCTGGCCGGGGGTGAGCCGGTGTTCCTGCCCGCCACCCGCGACACCGGCTTCCTGCCCGATCTCGACGCCCTGACGCCGGAACTGCTGGAGCGCACGGCGCTGTTCTACCTGTGCACGCCCGCCAACCCGCAAGGGGCGGCGGCGGATGCCCCCTATCTGGCCCGCGCCATCACGCTGGCCCGCCAGTACGGCTTCATCCTGGCGGTCGATGAATGCTACGCCGAAATCTACCTGGACACAGCCCCGGTGGGCGCGCTGGAGGTGGCCTCGTCCCTGCCGTGGGCGGTATCGCCGTGGGACAACATCCTGGTGTTCCATTCCCTGTCCAAACGGTCGAACGCCGCCGGCCTGCGGTCGGGCTTCGTGGCCGGTGACCCGGCGCTGATCCGCCGCTTCAACCGCCTGCGCAGCTATTCCAACGCCGGGACGCCGCTGCCGCTGCTGTCGGTCGCCACCGCCCTGTGGCGGGACGAGGCCCATGTGGAGGACAACCGCGCCGCCTACCGCGCCAAGTTCGCGGCGGCGGAGGATGCGCTGCAGGGCCGTTTCGGCTATGTGCGGCCCGCGGGCGGCTTCTTCCTGTGGCTCGACGTGGGCGACGGGGAAGAGGCGGCGCGGCGGCTGTGGACCGACGGGGCCATCCGCGTTCTGCCCGGCGCCTACCTCACCCGCGCCAACGCGGGCGAACCCAACGCCGGTGCCCCCTATATCCGCGTGGCGCTGGTCCACGACACCGCCACCATTGCCCACGGCATCGCGGCGCTGGTGCGCATTCTGGACCGCTGATACGCCCGTAACCTCAGTACCTTATCGTTGTCAGGATCACGGTTGGAACCATGAGCGTGGCCAGGAAACGGGAAAAACCCGCCAAACGGGAACCGGTCATGGGAAAGGGCGCGCCCCAGGCCGCCCCACGCCCCGCCGGCACCCGCCCCGCCGGACGGGCCGCCGGCAGCCGGTCGGAAGGGCGCCCGCTGCTGTCCCCCGCCGCCCGCGCCATGCTGATCGCCCGCACGCGCGAGGCGGTGGGCTTCATCCTGGCCATCGCCGGGGGCGTCATGGTGGCGATGCTGCTGACCTATGACCCGTCGGACCCGTCGTGGAACACCGCGTCCACCACCCCGGCGCGCAACCTGCTGGGCACGCCGGGCGCCTATGTGGCCGATCTGCTGATCCAGACGCTGGGCTGGGCGGCATGGCTGCTGGCGGTGCTGCCCATGGCATGGGGCTGGCGGCTGTCGATGCAAAAGCCGGTGACCGCACCTCTGTTCCGGCTGGTGCTGGCGCTGTGGGGCGTGCTGCTGGCCGCCGCCGCCATCGCCGGTTTCATGCCGGTGCAGGCCGACCCGCTGATGGGCTATCCGGGGGGCAGTGCCGGCACGCTGATCCTGAACGCGGTCAACCGGCTGCTGTTCGGGGGATCCGCCAAGGAAACCGTCGCCGCCGGAGCCGCCGCCCTGTCGGGGGTGGCGCTGTTCATCGCCTTCGGCCTGTCCATTGTGGAATGGGTCCGCAGCGTCATCGCCCTGGGCGGCTCCATCCGCCGCCTGTTCGCCGGGATTGCCGGCGGGGTGCGGTCGGGCATGTCCCTGGCCCGGCGCACCCGCGACGGCGCCCTGCGTACCGCCCATCGGCTGGGTGCCGCCGCCATGGGCGAGGACGAGGAACCGCCACCCGGCGCGCGCGCGGCCACCTCTTACACCACGTCCTATTCAGCACCCCCCCCGGCCGCCCCCCGCGGAGAGGCCGACCGGGGCGATGGCGCCCGGCGGGAATCCCGCTTCGGCAGCTTCTTCGGCGGCGCGGGCGGCAGCGAGCCGGAACGCCCCCGCATCATGCCAGGGTTCGATTCCGCCCCCGGCCCTGGTTTCAGCGATTCCGATCACGATTCCGGCATGGATGATTACGAGGACGACGGCGACAGCCCCCGCCCCAGCGGCCCGCGCCCCCGCGTGGTGGTCACGGCGGAAGAGCCGGCGGTCCCCCCGCCCCGCCACGACCCCGACGATCCCGACGCCTATTACGGCGAGGACGAGGAGGCCGACCGCTACGAACTGCCGCCCATGGACCTGCTGACGGCCCCGACGCCCAGCGCCGGCCCCCAGCGGGTGGACGAGGCGGCCCTGTCCAAGAACGCCGAGGCGTTGGAAAAGGTTCTGTCGGACTTCGGCGTCCGCGGCGTGGTGCAGAAGGTCCACCCCGGCCCGGTGGTGACGCTCTATGAACTGGAACCGGCCCCCGGCACCAAATCGTCGCGCGTCATCGGCTTGGCCGAGGACATCGCCCGCTCCATGAGTGCGGTGTCGGTGCGCGTGGCGGTGGTTCCGGGCCGCAACGTCATCGGCATCGAACTGCCCAACGCCAAGCGCGAAACCGTCGTCCTGCGCGAACTGCTGGAAGCGGAGATGTTCGCCGACAGCCCCGGCAAGCTGACCCTGGCCCTGGGCAAGGACATCGGCGGCCAGCCGGTGGTGGCCGATCTGGCCCGGTTCCCCCACCTGCTGGTGGCGGGCACCACAGGCTCGGGCAAGTCGGTGGCGATCAACACCATGATCCTGTCGCTGCTGTACCGGCTGCCGCCCGACCGCTGCCGCTTCATCATGATCGACCCCAAGATGCTGGAACTGTCGGTCTATGAGGGCATCCCCCATCTGCTGACCCCCGTGGTCACCGATCCGAAAAAGGCGGTGGTGGCGCTGAAATGGGTGGTGCGGGAGATGGAGGACCGCTACCGCAACATGTCCAAGCTGGGCGTGCGCAACATCGAAGGCTACAACGCCCGCCTGCGCGAGGCCCGCGAGAACGCCGAATCCCTGACCCGCCGCGTCCAGACCGGCTTCGACCCCGACACCGGCAAGCCACTATACGAGGAACAACCGCTCGACCTGACCGAACTGCCCTACATCGTGGTCATCGTGGACGAGATGGCCGACCTGATGCTGGTCGCGGGCAAGGACATCGAAGCGGCGATCCAGCGTCTGGCCCAAATGGCGCGCGCCGCCGGCATCCACCTCATCATGGCCACCCAACGGCCCAGCGTGGACGTCATCACCGGCACCATCAAGGCCAACTTTCCCACCCGCATCAGCTTCCAGGTCACCACCAAGATCGACAGCCGCACCATTCTGGGCGAGGCGGGGGCCGAACAGCTTCTGGGCCAGGGCGATATGCTCTATATGGCCGGCGGCGGGCGCATCACCCGCGTGCACGGCCCCTTCGTGTCGGATTCCGACGTGGAGCACGTGGTCCGCTACCTGAAATCCCAGGGCGAGCCGGCCTATGTGGAATCGGTGCTGGAAGAGGACGACAGCGATCCCCTGCTGTCCGACACCGGCGGGTCCGGCGGCGGCAACAGCGGCAGCGGCGATGACCTCTACGACCGCGCCGTCGCCGTGGTCTGCCGCGAGCGCAAGGCATCCACCAGCTTCATCCAGCGCCAGTTGCGCATCGGCTACAACTCCGCTGCCCGCCTGATCGAGCGGATGGAGGAGGAAGGGGTGGTGTCCAAGCCCAACCATTCGGGCAAGCGCGACGTGCTGGCGCGCAACATCGAGGAGTGATTGTGGGGGGCGCTGCCCTGCGGCATCTCGGCCATGAAAACCTTTGCCGCCGGTGTCAGGCAGGACGAGGCCGCCGTCAAAGCGGCGCTCACCATGCCCTGGAGCAGCGGGCAGGCGCAGGGGCCGGTCAACACGTGGAAGCTTGAGCAAGCGTCAGATGTACGGACGCACCAGCTTCGATCGGCTGAGCGGCAACGTGCGGGGGACCGGGAAACGGGGAGCACCCCAACAAAACAACAAACCCCGCCAAAATGACGGGGTTTGTCGGCAATCCGAGGCCACTTCCCACGGGGGGAAGCGGCCTTCCGGTCGTTCTGCTACGGCAGGACGGCGGCTGAAATCAGCCGACCAGTTCCAGGCCGGAGAAGAAGTAGGCGATTTCCACCGCGGCGGTTTCGGCGGCGTCGGAGCCGTGGACCGAGTTGGCTTCGATCGATTCGGCGAAATCCTTGCGGATGGTGCCTTCGGCGGCGTTGGCCGGGTTGGTGGCGCCCATGATTTCACGGTTGCGGGCAATGGCGTTCTCGCCTTCCAGCACCTGCACGACCACCGGGCCGGAGATCATGAACGACACCAGATCGTTGAAGAACGGGCGTTCGCGGTGCACACCGTAGAACTGCTCGGCCTGGGCCTTCGACAGCTGGATGCGCTTCTGGGCGACGATGCGCAGACCGCCTTCTTCGAAGCGGGCGTTGATCTTGCCGGTCAGGTTGCGGCGGGTGGCGTCCGGCTTCAGAATCGACAGGGTGCGTTCGACGGCCATGGTGACCTCCTGATAGAAAGATTTTCGTTGGAAAGGATGCTATGGGTGAGCGGGGTTATAATGGGGCACGGCGGCGTCGGCAACCGGGATGATTGGGCATTTCCATGACGGTTTCCCGCCGCATGCCCCCCGTGCTAAACCAGCGGTGCCATGCTTCACATCAATAATCTGACGTTCCGCTTCGGCGGACGGGTGCTGTTCGATCAGGCCACCGCCGTGGTCCCCCGCGGTCATCGGGTGGCGCTGGTCGGGCGCAACGGTGCCGGCAAGAGCACCCTGCTCAAGCTCATCGCCGGGCAGTACGCGCCCGACGGCGGCTCCATCTCCATTCCCGCCAACGCCCGGATGGGCATGGTGGCGCAGGAGGCGCCCAGCGGCCCCACCACCCTGATCGACGCCGTGCTGGCCGCGGACACCGAGCGCACCGCCCTGCTGGCGGAAGCCGACACCGCCACCGATCCCCTGCGCATCGCCGAGGTGCACACCCGGCTGGCCGACATCGAGGCGCATTCGGCCCCCGCCCGCGCCGCCCAGATCCTGTCCGGCCTGGGCTTCAGCGCCGAGGCGCAGACCCGGCCCTGTTCGGATTTCTCCGGCGGCTGGCGGATGCGCGTGGCGCTGGCCGGCGTGCTGTTCGCCCGCCCCGACCTTTTGCTGCTGGACGAACCGACCAACCATCTGGATCTGGAAGCGACGCTGTGGCTGGAAAGCTACCTGCGCAGCTATCCCCACACCATCCTGCTGGTCAGCCACGACCGCGACCTGCTGAACAGCGTGCCCACCACCACCATCCATGTGGACCAGGGCAAGCTGGTGACCTATGGCGGCAATTACGACCAGTTCGTGACCACCCGCCGCGCCAACATCGAGCGCACCCAGGCCATGGCCACCAAGCAGGCCGCCGAGCGCAAGCGCATCCAGGACTTTATCGACCGCTTCCGCGCCAAGGCCACCAAGGCCCGGCAGGCGCAGAGCCGCATGAAACTCCTGGAAAAGATGGAACCCATCGCCGCGATCGAGGAGGAGTCGGCCATCGCCTTCAACTTCCCCTCGCCCGAGCCGCTGAACCCGCCGCTGATCGCGCTAGAAAACGCCGCCGTCGGCTATGATGGCAAGGCAATCCTGAAGCGGCTGAACCTGCGCATCGACATGGAAGACCGCATCGCCATGCTGGGCGCCAACGGCAACGGCAAATCCACGCTGGTCAAGCTGCTGGCCGGGCGGCTCGCCCCCATGGACGGGGAGATGCGCAAGTCGGGCAAGATCAAGGTCGGCTATTTCGCCCAGCACCAGGCGGAGGAGCTGGACCTGACCGTCACACCCGTCACCCAGGTCCAGCGCACCATGCCCCAGGCGCCGGAGGAAAAGGTCCGCGCCCATCTGGGCCGCTTCGGCTTCCCCCAGGCCAAGGCGGACACGGTGATCGGCAGCCTGTCGGGGGGCGAGAAGGCCCGCCTGCTGTTCGCGCTGATGAGCCGCGAAGCGCCCCACATCCTGATGCTGGACGAACCCACCAACCATCTGGACATCGACAGCCGCGAAGCCCTGGTCCAGGCCATCAACGCCTATGAAGGGGCGGTGATCCTCATCAGCCACGACCCCCATCTGGTGGAACTGACCGCGGACCGGCTGTGGTTGGTGGACGGCGGCACCTGCCAGCCGTTCGACGGCGACCTGGAGGATTACAAGAAGCTGCTGCTGGACAAGGCGCGCGGCGAACGGGCGGACGCCCGCGGCGACGGCGGCCCCAGCCGCAAGGACCAGCGCCGCGCCTCGGCCGAGGCGCGCGCCGCCCTGGCCCCGCTGAAGCGCACGGCCACCGACGCCGAAAAGCGGGTGACCAAGCTGAGCACGGACAAGGCGAAGATCGAAGCGAAGCTGGCCGACCCCGCCCTTTACACCGGCCCGGCCGACGCGCTGACCAAGCTGCAGATCGAACTGGGCACCCTCCAGAAGGCTCTGGCCGAGGCGGAAGACGCATGGCTGATCGCCGCCGACGCTTACGAGGCCGCAGCGGCGGAGGCCGGCATCGTCTCATGACCGATCCCCACAGCCTTCCCCGCATCGGCGACCATCACCCCGCCGACCAGGACCGGGTGCGCACCTCCGACGTGCTGGCCGCTTTCCGCGGCCGGTTGCCGGAGAGGCGGGTCAGTCTGGGCGACCTGATCGCCGCCCTGGGCGACCGCTCGCTGGGCACGGTGCTGCTGGGGCTGGCCCTGCCCACGGTGGCGCCGGTGCCGCTGGGGGTGTCGGTGCTGTTCAACACGCCGGTGCTGCTGTTTTCCCTACGGCTGATGCTGGGGCGGGGGGACACGGTGCTGCCGGGGTGGCTGCTGCGCCGGTCGGTATCGGCCAAGGCGGCGGGGACCATGCTCGACGCCGTGCTGCCGCGGCTGCGCTCCATCGAAAAGCTGCTGACGCCCCGCTGGCCGTGGCTGGCCGACATCGACGGGGAACGGTGGTTCGGGGCGCTGATCTTCGTGCTGGCGCTGGCGGCGTTCGTGCCGCTGCCGCTGACGGGATGGCTGCCGGGCTTCGCCCTGCTGCTGGTGGCGCTGGGGCTGATCGAACGGGACGGCGGGGCCGTGGGGGCCGGTCTGGCGCTGGGATTGGCCGGCGTGGTGTTTTTCGTGGCGGTTGCCAGCGGACTGTCATACGCGGGTCATGAACTCATGGCAAAGGATGCGGCAGAATAGAATGAGCCGGTCGCGTTTGTTGCAGCAGGCTCCCGTTTCGGACATAAACGCGACGGGGAATATCGACGTGGGGATATTCCGCTGCCGTCGCTTGTTGTCACCCCAGCCTCTCGGTTCAACACTCTCCGGCGAAAGGCCGCTCAATGACACCAACGGAAATCACCGCGGATAAAGCGAAAAACGCGAAGAAGCCGCCGGCTGCGTGGCTGTTCTTCCAACGCTGGATGGCCAACCCGTTGTCGATGGGATCGGTCACGCCCTCCGGTCCCGGCCTGCGCCGGCTGATCCGCGAGCATCTGACCTGCGGTCCCGACCAGATCATCGTCGAATTCGGCGCCGGCACCGGGGCGATCACCCGCGCCCTGCTGGATTCCGGGGTGTCGGGCGACCGGATCTATTCCTTTGAGATCGACCCGCAGCTTGCCTCCTATGTCCGTGGCGTGTTCCCCGACGTCAACGTGGTGAACGAAGACTGCCGCAACGTGGAAAAGGTTCTGGGGCCGGACCTGTCGTCACGGGTCGGCACCGTGGTCATCGGCATCCCCATGGTCACGCTGCCCATGACCGTGCAGCAGGAAATCGTGGACGCCACCGTCCGCGTCCTGCCCAAGGGCGGCCGTTTCCTTCTCTACACCTACATGATCCATTCGCCGCTGAACCGCGACGCCCTGAACATCAAGGGCCATCGCCTGGGCTGGACCATGGGCAATGTTCCGCCCGCGTCCGTCTGGGCCTATTGGCGCGACTGATCCTCCCTTCCATAACGCTGCAAGGCGCCCCGCCGGTTCCACCCATGGAAAGAATCGGCGGGGCGTTTTTTTATTGGCCCGGCGCCTTGCGCGGGGTGCGGGACAACAGCGGATCGGTCCAGGCGGGGGGCAGCGCCGCCACCAGCCACGTCATCGCCCGCATGGGCCAGGGAAAGGCAATGCGCGCCCGGTTGGCCGCCAGCCCGTCGGCGATGATGCCGGCCGCCCGCTCCGCCCCCATCAGGAAGGGCATGGGAAAATCGTTTCTGTCGGTGATGCGGCTGACCACGAAGCCGGGGCAGACGACCGACAACCCCACGCCATCGGCGGCCAGCAGCGGCCGCAGGGATTCCCCCCACACCCGCACCGCCGCTTTCGACGCGCAATAGGCCGGCGCACCGGGAAAGCCGCGGAACCCCGCCAGCGACGACACCAGCCCCACCTGTCCCCGCCGCCGGGCCTGGAACCGCGGCAGCAGCGGATAGACGGTGTTCAGCACCCCGTCGAGGTTGACCGCGAAGATGTGGCGCGACTGCGCTTCCGACTCGCCGGCCAGACCGCTGCCGGCGGAGATGCCGGCGTTGGCGACCAGCAGGTCCACCGGATGGGCATCGTCGAACGCCAGCAGCCACGCCGCCAGCCCGTCGCGGTCGGCCACGTCCACCGTGTCGGCCACCACCACCGCCCCCCGGTCCCGGCAGCGGCCGGCCACCGCCGCCAGCCGCCCGGCATCGCGCCCGGTCAGGCCCAGAGTGACGCCCGGTGCGGCATAGTGCAGCGCCAGCGCCGCGCCGATGCCGCTGGAAGCGCCGGTGATGACGATGCGTCCCGGTTTGCTCATGTCTCTCCCCCGTTGCAACGTTGTTGCCGGCTCTGTCGCCGGGCTATAAGAACGCCACCTTTTTATCATCCCCCACCCGATCAGAGGCCAGAGTGACCGCACCCCGCACCATCGCCAGCATGACCGGATTCGCCCGCGTGGACGGGCATGGCGACGGCTACACCTGGATGTTCGAGGCCAAGAGCGTCAACGGCCGCACCCTGGACATCCGTTGCCGCCTGCCGTCCGGCTTCGACACGGTCGAAGCCGCCGCCCGCGCCGACATTCCCAAGGTTCTGGCCCGCGGCTCGGTCAACCTGACCCTGACCGTCACCCGCACCGCCGCCGTGTCGCAGGTGCGCGTCAACCGCGACCTGCTGGCCCAGGTGCTGCAGGTGGCCCGCGAAATCGAAGGCGAAGGGGCGGCCCCGCCGCGGCTGGACGCGCTGCTGTCGGTGCGCGGCATCATCGAAACGGTGGAAGAGGACGAATCGGACGCCCGCGCCAAGCTGGAAACGGCGGTGAAGGCCGGGCTGGCCGAGGTGGTGCGCAAGCTGGCCGCCGCGCGGGCCGAGGAAGGGGCGCGGCTCTTGACCGTGCTGTCGGGCCAGTTGGACGAGATCGCCCGCCTGACCGAAGCCGCATCGGCCAACGCCTCCACCCAGCCCGAGGCGCTGCGCGAAAAGCTGCGCGCCCAGGTGCAGGCGCTGCTGGAGATGGTGCCGGCGCTGACCGAAGACCGGCTGGCCCAGGAAGCCGCCCTGCTGATCGCCCGCGGCGACATTCGGGAGGAGTTGGACCGCCTGCGCGCCCATGTGGACCAGGCCCGCGGCCTGCTGGCCGAGGGCGGGGCCATCGGACGGCGCCTGGACTTCCTGTGCCAGGAGTTCAACCGCGAGGCGAACACGCTGTGCTCCAAATCCCAAGACGTGGAGTTGACCCGCATCGGGCTGGCGCTGAAAGCCACCATCGAGCAGTTCCGCGAGCAGGTTCAGAACATCGAGTAACCGGATTTCAGACGAGAAGGCATTTGCGACCATGGCAACCACGAGCGTCCGTGACATCCACCGCCGCGGCCTGATGCTGGTCCTGTCGTCGCCCAGCGGGGCCGGCAAGACCACCATTTCCCGCCGCCTGCTGGAACGCGACACCGGCATCGCCATGTCGGTGTCGGTCACCACCCGCCCCATGCGCCCGGGCGAGACCCACGGGGTCGATTACTATTTCGTCAGCCAGGACGAATTCGACCGCATGGCCGCGGCGGGCGCGTTGCTGGAATACGCCCGCGTCTTCAGCAACTGCTACGGCACCCCCCGCGACATGGTGGAAGCCAAGCTGAGCGAAGGCCAGGACGTGCTGTTCGACATCGACTGGCAGGGCACGCAGCAGGTGGCGGAAAAGGCTCGCGAGGATCTGGTCAGCATCTTCGTCCTGCCCCCCTCGGGCGAGGAGTTGGAACGCCGCCTGCACACCCGCGCGCAGGATTCGGCGGAGGTCATCGCCCACCGCATGGCCAAGGCCAGCGACGAAATCAGCCACTGGGCCGAATACGACTATGTGATCGTCAACACGGACGTGGAGGAAAGCGTGGCTTCGGTCCAGGCGATCCTGCGCGCCGAACGGCTGAAGCGCCGCCGTCAGGTGGGCCTGTCGGGCTTCGTGCGGGGGGTGCAGGAGTCGTTGCGGTAAGAGGAATGTCAGGGGGCTTTGCCCCCCGACACCCCCGAGCAAGGGCCGAAAGGCCCTTGCATCCCATCGATGGAGTACAAGGACCGCCGGCCCATTGTCGGGGAGTTACGGCACCCACACCCGCCACGCATCCCACCCGTCCACCAGGGCGGCCAGCGTCTCGTATCCCCCGGCGTCGGGGTGGGCGCCGTCACCGGCCAAGGCTTCGCGCAGCCACACACGCGACTCCGCAACCTCGGTGTAGGGGTTGAGGTACGGCACACCCAGCCCCACGCACACCTCCCCCAAGGTCACCCCCAACGCAGCGGCCCGTGCGCTTGCCGCCGGGTCGTCGGCGAGAGGCAGCGGCCCTACCAGCAGCACCGGCCAGCGGGTCCGCGCCTCCCTCAAAATGGAGTCGGCGTTGGCGAGCGTGCGGGCGGTGGACACGCGCCGGCCGTCGTCATTCCCAGCGCAGACGTCGTTGGCGCCGAAGGAGAACACCACCCGGCCGTCGCAATCAGTGGGGAGACGGGCTGAGACCTCCGCGCGCCAGCGGGCGGCGATGTCGGTGCTGGTGTCGCGGCGCACACCCAGATTGTAATGGGTGATGTCATGCCCCCGCAGCATGGCCAGAGCGCACGCCCGCCCGGTCCAGCCCAGGCACATGCGATCCCCGGTGCCGTTGACAAAGCTGTCCCCCACGAACGCCAGACGCAAAACCGCCATTCCGTCCCCCTGCCCCCAAACGGAAACGGCGCGTCCGGGACAATCCCGAACGCGCCGTTTTCTCATTCACACACGAAACCCGACCCTCAGAAGGTGGGGGCTTCGATGCCCGACTGAATAAGCTGGGCGATGACCTGTTCCTTCAACCGCTCCAGCCCCTCGTCGGAGAAGGCCTCGGCGCGGGCCACCAGCACGTCCTGGGTGTTGGACGCGCGCAGCAGCCACCAGCCATCGGGGGTGTTGACGCGCACGCCGTCGATGTCGTTCACGTCGGCACCGGCGGCGGCCAGACGGGCCTTCACCTCGTCCACCACCTGGAACTTGCGCACCTCGTCCACCTGGAAACGGGTTTCCGGGGTGTTGACCACCGGCGGCAGACGGTCGCGCAGGTCGGCCAGCGTGCCGCCCGACTTCGACACCAGCCCGATCAGGCGCACCGCGCAGTACAGCGCATCGTCGAAGCCGTACCACTTGTCGGCGAAGAAGATGTGGCCCGACATTTCACCGGCCAGCGGCGAGCCGGTTTCGGCCATCTTCGCCTTCAGCAGCGAATGGCCGGTCTTCCACATCAGCGGCTTGCCGCCCTGCTTGGCGATCTCGTCGAACAGGGTCTGGCTGGCCTTCACGTCGGCGATGATGGTCGCACCGGGGTGGTCCTTCAGCACGTCACCGGCGTAGATGGCGACAAGCTGGTCGCCCCACACCACGCGGCCCTTATGGTCGATGGCGCCGATGCGGTCGCCGTCGCCGTCAAAGCCGATGCCAAGGTCCGCACCATGCTCCGCCACCGCCTTCTTCAGGTCGATCAGGTTCTTCTCGACCGTGGGATCGGGGTGGTGGTTGGGGAAGGTGCCGTCGATCTGGTCGTACAGGCAGATGTGCGTGCCCGGCAGCTTGGCGACCAGACGGCGCAGGATCTCGCCCGTGGCGCCGTTGCCGGCATCCCACACCACCTTCAGGTCGCGGGTGCCGTCATAATCCTTGAGCATGCGGGCGACGTATTCGTCCTGCACGTCGATCTGTTCCGACGAGCCTTCGCCGGTGACGAAATCACCCGCCGCGGCGATGGTGCCCAGCTCCTGGATCATGGCGCCATAAACCGGCCCCTTGCCCAGCATCATCTTGATGCCGTTGTATTCGGGCGGGTTGTGGGAGCCGGTAATCATGATGCCGGCGTCGGCGTGACGGTCGCGGGTGGCGAAATAGAGCATGGGCGTCGGCCCCAGCCCCACGCGCAGCACATGCAGGCCGGTGGACGCCAGCCCCTCGACCATCGCCGCTTCCAGATCGGGCGAGCTGAGGCGGCCGTCATAGCCGACCACTGCGGTCTTGCCGCCCTTGCGCACCACCACGGTGCCGAAGGCACGGCCCACGGCGCGGGCGTCGTCCACCGTCAGCGTGTCGCCGACAATGCCGCGGATGTCGTATTCGCGAAGGACGGTGGAATGGAACGTGTGCGGGGCGCTCATTTCGCTTCCTCTTGGGTTGCCGGCTCGTTGGCGGCCGGGACGTTCAGCGGGCGGCCGATGGAGGTATAGGCAAACCCGGCCTTCGCCATTTCCTGCGGATTATAGACGTTGCGCAGATCGACCATCACCGGCTGTTTCAGGAGCGATTTGACGCGGGTCAGGTCGAGCGCGCGGAACTCGTTCCATTCGGTGAGAATGGCGGCACAATCGGCACCGTTCAGGGCGTCATAGGCGTCCCGCGCCCACACCACGCCGGGCAGCAGCTTTTCCGCCTCGTGCATGCCGGCGGGGTCGAAGGCCCGCACGGTGGCACCCGCCGCCTGAAGCGCCGGCACGATGTCCAGCGACGGCGCGTCGCGCATGTCGTCGGTGTTGGGCTTGAAGGTCACCCCCAGCACCCCCACCGTCTTGCCGGCCAGCGAGCCGCCGCAGGCATCGACGATGCGTCCGGCCATCGCCTTCTTGCGCTTGTCGTTGACGTCCACCACCGTTTCCACGATGCGGATGGGGCTGCCGTGCTGCTGGGCGGTGCGCACCAGCGCCAGCGTGTCCTTGGGGAAGCACGAACCGCCGTAGCCGGGGCCGGCGTGCAGGAACTTCTTCCCGATGCGCCCGTCCAGCCCCATGCCGCGGGCCACATCGTGGACGTTGGCCCCCACCGTCTCGCACAGGTCCGCCACCTCGTTGATGAAGGTGATCTTCACCGCCAGGAAGGCGTTGGCCGCGTATTTGATGAGTTCCGCCGTCTCCAGCGCCGTCATGACGATGGGCGTCTCGATCAGGTACAGCGGCCGATAGAGCTGGCGCATCACCTCCGCCGCGCGTTCGGTCCCGGTGCCGATCACCACCCGGTCGGGGCGCATGAAATCGCCGATCGCCGAGCCTTCGCGCAGGAATTCCGGATTCGACGCCACGTCGAAATCGGCGTCCGGGCGGGTGCGGCGGATGATCGCCTCCACCTGGCGCCCCGTGCCCACCGGCACCGTCGATTTCGTCACCACCACCGTGTAACGGTCCATGTGGGTGGCGATTTCCTCCGCCGCGGCGAAGACGTACGACAGATCCGCGTGCCCGTCGCCCCGCCGCGTCGGCGTGCCCACGGCGATGAACACCGCGTCGGCCCCCGCCATCGCCTCTTTCAGGTCGGTGGTGAAGGACAGACGCCCCGCCGCCACATTCCGGGCCACGAGATCGTCCAGGCCCGGTTCATAGATCGGGATCTCACCGCGCTTCAATCGCTCGATCTTGCCGGCATCCTTATCGACGCAGCACACGTCCACGCCGAATTCCGAAAAACACGCTCCCGACACCAAACCGACGTAGCCGGTGCCGATCATGGCAATGCGCATGTGAGTCCTCGCTGCTGATGCCGCTGCTGATGCCCTTGTCAGAAGGCTTGATGTCTGAAAAGCCACGCCCGCCGCGTCCCGTCAAGGGGGCGGCGGGCGTCATTTCCATGACAGTCCGCTTATCAGCAGTACTTGCGCAGCATGTCGCGCACCTTGTCCGCCATATCCGGGCGGGCCAGCGCGTGGGCCAGGGTCGCTTCGATGAAGCCCACCTTGTCGCCGCAGTCGAAGCGGGTGCCCTCGAACCGCAGGCCGTGGAACGGCTGGTTGCCGATCAGCTTGGCCATGGCGTCGGTCAACTGGATCTCGTTGCCGGCGCCGCGGGTCCCGGCTTCCAGATGGTCGAACACCTCGGGCTGAAGGATGTAGCGGCCAATGATCGACAGGGTGGAGGGGGCGACCGCCGGGTCCGGCTTTTCCACCAGCCCCTTGACGGTCGCCAGACGCCCGTCGTCCGCGGCCACGTCCAGGATGCCGTACCGGCGGGTGTGTTCGCGCGGCACGTCCACCACGGCGACGATGTTGCCGCCCACCTCTTCATAGGCTTCGACCATCTGCTTCAGGCACGGCTTGTCGGCCTGGACATAATCGTCGGGCAGGATGATGGCGAAGGGATCGTTGCCGATGACGGCGCGGGCGCACCACACCGCATGCCCCAGGCCCAGCGGCTGCTGCTGACGGGTGTAGAAGCAGCGGCCCGGCGCGATTTCGCTGTTGTGGACCTCGGCCAGGGCGGCGGTGTTGCCGCGCTCTTCCAAGGTGCGGTTCAGTTCGGTGTCGGCGTCGAAATGATCCTCGATGGCGCGCTTGGAGCGGCCGGTGACGAAGACGAAATCCTCGATACCCGCGGCGCGGGCCTCTTCAACCGCGTGCTGAAGCAAGGGACGGTCCACCAGGGGCAGCATTTCCTTCGGAATGGCCTTGGTCGCCGGAAGAAAACGGGTGCCGAGGCCGGCAACCGGGAACACCACCTTGCGCACAGATTTCCGCATTTGGGTCTCTTATGTTGAAGAACCAATGTTTGAAAGAACCGCGAACCCGTTTGCCGCAGACTGTCCGGCCGATGCCGGAACCGCGGCCAGCGTTTGTCCCTCTTCTGCCACAGGGGCCGAAAAGGTTCAATCAGCCCTTCCGATGGGCGACAAAAGGTCAGTGGCGCAGCAACTCATCCCTCGCCTGGTTGATCTTGGCGGCCAGATAGGATGACCCGCCATGATCCGGGTGGATCTTTTGCATCAGCCGCCGGTGGGCCGCCCGGATCGCCGCCTCATCCGCTCCGGCCTCCAACCCCAACACCTCCAACGCTTCGTCCCGGCCCATGGCCCCACCGGGCGGCGGCCGGGTGGCCTGCTCCGCCCCGTCCTCCGGCCCGGCCGATGCCCATTCGGGCCGGGTACGCGACAGCCAGCGTTCCAGCAGCGGCACCGAGGGCGGATCGCCGGCCCGGCACGCGGACAACAGCGCCATCACCTCCCCCCGGTCCAGCGACGCCAGCGGCCGCCCGCGCAACGGACCCTGAAGCACCTCCCCCGTCAGCGCACCGCTGGTATGATCCAGCACCATGCGCAGGAACAGGGTTTCCACCTGCGACACCGCCCCGGCCGGGGACGCGGCGCCGCTCTGACCTGCGCGGCGGCGGGACCGCAGCCAGCGGACCAGAAAGGGTGCTGCCACGGTTCCCATCGCCAGGACCAGATTGCCCCGCCCGGCGGCGATCAGCCCCGCCACCGCGGCCAGCCCGCCCCCCGCCGCCGCGATGCGCAGGCCGCGCGCCAGGGCGCGGGGATTTGCCGTTATAAACACGCGCACCAGCAGAAGCATTCCCACCAGAACCGCGGCACCCAGCAAAATCCAGCTCATCGCCCGCCGCCCTGGCCGGTCACCTGATGGGTCAGCCGCCGCACCCCGTCATCCGCCGTGCGGCGCCCGTAATCCTCCAGTGCAGCCACCCCGCCGGCGGCATAGGCGGCCACCGCCCCCAGCAGGGCGCGCAACTGCTGCGCCGATCCGGTATCAAAGGGGCAGCAGGCGCCGCCCGACAGGTGGGCCAGCCGCTCGAAGGCCCGGCGCGCGTCCCGGTTGCCCGCTTCGTGGAACAGGAACAGCGGCACGCCCAGCACCCCCAATTCCCCCGCCTGGGCCGACAGTTCGTCCAGGCTTTCCTCCATGCAGTCGCCGACGAACACCACGGCGTTGACCGGCTGCTTGCGGGTCTGGGCCAGGGCGTGCGCCAGCACCCGCCCGATCTGCGTCTGGCCCGAGGCGCAACGCACTCCGGTCATCAGCCGCAGCAGGTCGCGGGCATCCCCCACCCACCGGCTGGCCCGGCATTCATGGAAGCCGCGGTAATAGACAAGCTGGACGTCCAACCCACCCAGCGCCGCCGTGGCCTCGAACATCTCCCCCTGGATGGTGCTGGCGCGGTCCCAGGTGGCCTCCCGGCTGGCGGTGGCGTCCATGGCGAAGATCAGCCGCCCACGGCCCCGGCCCGCGGGCGTCACCGGCGGACAGGCATCCACCGTTTGCAGAAAGGCATCCACCTCCGACGCCGTGGCGGGGGGGCGGGACGGGGCACGGGCGGGAAGGGTCCCGTCATCTTTACCGGACATGCGCAGCAACACCTTGTCTCGGGGGGTTCCTTGCAGATATGACGCCCGCGGTGTGCTGTCCAGACGGCAGCCCGTCCCACCCCCGGTCCCTCCCCATCTTTGCGGTCCCCGCCCATGCCCTACACCGCCGACGCCATCCGGGCCTGCGTGCTCCACCGCGACTCCGACGTGCTGGTGCTGAACAAGCCGGCGGGGCTGGCCGTTCACGCCGCCGCCCGCATCGAAGACCATCTGGGGCTTTACATGGACGCCCTGACCTTCGACGCCGGCGATATCCCGCGGCTGGCTCATCGGCTGGACCGCGACACCGCCGGGTGTCTGGTGCTGGGCCGGTCGGCCGAATCCGCCGCGCGCCTGTCCAAGCTGTTCGCCGGGGGCTGGGTGGAGAAAAGCTATTGGGCGGTGGCCGAGGGCGTGCCGGCCGAGGAGTCCGGCGTGATCGACCTGCCGCTGCTGAAAACCGTGGTGCCGAAGGTGTCGTGGACCATCGCCCCCCACCCCGACGGGCAGCCGGCGGTGACCGAATACCGGGTGCTGGGCACCGGCGGCGGACGGTCGTGGATCGCCTTTACCCCCCGCACCGGCCGCACCCACCAGATCCGCGTGCACGCCGCCGCCATCGGCTGCCCGCTGGTGGGCGAACCCTATTACGGGCCGGAGCGGCAGCCGCCCGGCAACCTGCACCTGCTGGCCCGCCGCATCGCCTTTTCCCTCAGCCGCGAAGGGCCGCGGGTGGACGTGACGGCACCGGTGCCGGCCCACATGCGCGCCGCCCTCGCCGCCTGCGGCTGGGCGGAGGACGGTGCGTCAGCGGGAGACGTCCGCTACCCCCTCCACCAGCCAGACCATGCCGTCGAGGGCACCGTCGCTGCTGGATAGGGTCTTGCCGCGCGGCAGCACCACCCGCCCGTTGTTGTCGGTCAGCGGACCGCGGAACAGGGCGGCGTTGCCGTTGGCAAGCTGCATCCGGGCGGCGTCGGCGTGGGCGCGCGCCTCCGCCGACACCGCCGGGCCATAGGGGGAATTGCGCACCATACCGGCGGCAAAGCCGCCGCGGGTCGCCGCCGGCCAGCCGCCGCCCTGGCGCACCGCCGCCGCCATCTCGGCGTAGAAATCGCCCCAGTCCCATTCCGCCCCGGTCAGGAACCCCTGCGGTGCCACGAAGGACAGGTCGGTGTGCAGCCCGCAGCACATCAGCCCGTTGGCCTCCGCCACCTCGCACACCGGGCGCAGACTGTTGAGAGAGCCGGCCAGCACATCGGCCCCATGGTCGCGGGCCAGGGCCTGGGCGGCCTCGGCCACCTGCTGCGGCGTGGCGCTGTCGCCCACCACGATCAGCCGGACGGTGGCGCCGGGATCGGCCCGCCGCACCCCCAGGGCAAAGGCGTTGATGGAGCGCAGCGCCCGCGGCGTGCGGGACGAAGCCACGAAGCCGATGCAGCGCCCCCGCCCGCCCGGTTTCCGGCGGGCATAGCCGGCGACAAGGCCGCTGATGTGCTGCGCCTCGTTCAGCAGCCCCTCATAGGTGGCGACGGTGGCGGGCAGCCGCACCCCGTCCAGACCGTCGCCGTAGACGAGGAACACGGTGGCGGGATGGGCGATGGCCTGGGACAGCAACTCCGACACCGCTCCACCGCCGCGGGTCGCCACGATCAGCCCGCAGGAGCCGGACGCGGCCAGGGCCGCCAGGGCCGCGTCCCGCCCGCCGGGGGCGTATTCCACCTCGGCCAGGGAGACGCCCGGCAGGGCCGCCATCCGGCGGGCGGCGTCGGCGTGGGACTGGTTGTATCCGAAATCGGCGCGCGGCCCTTCGTACAGGATCCCCACGGTGAACGGGGCGGCGGGTGCCGCCGCGGCCCCGGTCAGAGCCAGCCCCGCCGCCCCGGCACCGGCGGCCAGAAAACCGCGGCGGGACAGGCAAGGACGCCAAGGCCGGGAGCGGAGGGGGAACGGGTCTGTCATGGCCTCCTCACTCATGGGTCAACGGACTATACGCAGCCATGAAAAGATGACCAGCCCTGAATCATTCCGCTTCCCCATCCCCCCTTCCCCCCAGCCTGCGCCTTTGCAGCGCCGTCCCCGCGTGCTAGAAGGGCGCCACCCGCCGCGTTCGGCGGAGCCTTTCCGGTTTCGTGACGATGACCGACCCCGTGGCCGCTCCGCCGGCCCCCTATGCCCGCCCGTCCTCCATCATCGATTCCACCCTGTCCGTCCTGGCGGTGTTCGCCGCCGCGGCCCTGGGGCTGTGCGCCGGGCTGGTGCCGCGGGGGCTGCCGGTGTGGATCAATCTGGTGACGCTGACCGCCCTGGCGGCGGTGATCCGCTGGCGAACCCCGGTCTTTCCCCCGCCCAGCCGGACCGGGGCCACACTGACCGCCGCCTTTCTCGGGCTGGCGGCCGCAAGCCTGCTGTGGACACCCGCCGGACGCGCGCCCGCCACGCTGGGCGAACTGGCCTATATCGCCGCGGCGGCGCTGCTGGCCGGGGTGGCAATCAGCACCCTGGCTCCGGCGGCGGCGGAGCGGCTGGGGCTGGCCGCGGTGGCCGGACTGGCCGTGGGCATCGCCCTGTTCGCGGTCGAGATGAACGCCGGCTTCCCCCTCTACCACCTGTTCCACGGCGGCAAGGCCGACCCGGCCAGCCAGGCGTTCAACGTGCCCAAGCGGGCAGCGGCGGCGCTGGCGGTGCTGGTGTGGCCGGCGGCCCTGGTGCTGTACCACCGCTGGGGCGGACGGGCGGCGGCGGCCCTGCTGGCGTTCCTGGCGTTGGTCAGCCTGAGCCAGACCAGCCGGTCGGCTCTGGCCGGGCTGGCGGTCGGGGGCATCGTGCTGCTGGCCGCCCGGCGCTGGCCGGGGGCTGCCGTGCGGCGGGGGCTGGCGGCGGTGACGGTGCTGGCCTTCGTCGGCGCGGTGCCGGCGGCCCTGCTGGCCGAACGGGTGGCGCATCTGTCGGACGCCGGGTGGCTGTTTCAGTCCGCCCGTCACCGGGTCGAAATCTGGGACCGGGCGGCCACGAAGATCCTGGAAACGCCGCTGCTGGGCCAGGGGCTGGATTCGCCCCGGTCGGTGCCGGCGGGCGGGGTGACCTCCAAATTCGAACCCATGAACACCACGCTGCTGCCGCTGCACCCCCACAACGCCTTCTTGCAGGTGTGGTTCGAGTTGGGGGCGGTGGGGGCCGCACTGGCCGCGGCCTTGCTGCTGCTGGTGCTGCGGGCCGCGGGGCGGCTGCCGGCCGCCGACCGGCCGTTCGCGCTGGCGCTCTACGCCGCCGGCCTCACCCTGTCGAGCACGGCTTACGGCATCTGGCAGGCGTGGTGGATGGCGGCGCTGATGGGGGCCGCCCTGCTGACCGCGCTGGCGGTGCGCACCCCACGCCGCCGGCCCGAGGAGACGACGACGCCATGAGCACCCCGACCGACACGCGCTCCATCCTGGTCATCAAGCTGGGGGCGCTGGGGGATTTCATCTTCGCCCAGCCGGCGTTCGAGGCGATCCGCCGCCAGCACGCCGGTGACCGACTGGTGCTGCTGACCATCCCGGCGCTGGCCGATCTGGGCCGGCGCTGCGGGCGGTTCGATGCCGTGTGGACCGATCCCCGCGGCCGTTCCCCCGCCGCCTATTGGGCGATCCGCCGCATGATCCGCGGCGGCGGTTTCGCCCGCGTCTATGACCTGCAGACGCAAAAGCGCACCAACCGCTATTTCTACTCCCTGTTCCCCGGCCCCTGGCCGGAATGGTCGGGAACGGCGTGGGGCTGTTCCCACCCCGACCACACGCCGGACCGCCGCACCCTGCCCGGCCCGGAACGCTATGCCCGGCAACTGGCGCCGCTGGGGATCACTGTGGCCCCCTGGCCGGACATGGGCTGGCTGGACGCCGACATCGGGCGCTTCGCCCTGCCGCCCGGCCCCTTCGCCCTGCTGATCCCCGGCAGTTCGCCCGACCGCACGGACAAACGCTGGCCGGTGGACCGTTACGCCGCCCTGGCCGAACGGCTGGCGGACCGGGGCATGACGCCGGTGGTTCTGGGCGGGGCCGGCGAAGCCGACCTTGCCGCCCGCATCCGCGCGCAATGCCCGCAGGCGGTGGACCTGACCGGCCGGACCGGGCTGGCCGACATCGCCGGTCTGGCACGGCGGGCCGCGTGCGCCGTCGGCAACGACACCGGCCCCACCCATCTGGTGGGGGCGGTGGGCACGCCGTCGCTGGTGCTGCTGTCGGATGCCTTTCCCATTTTCCAATCGGTGGGCCGCAACGCCGCCCCCCTCTACCACCCGTCCTTCGATACCATGGACGTGGACGAGGTGCTGGCGGCGGTCACGCTGCGGATGGCGGCGGTGTGACGATCCCTGTTGTCATTGACAACAACAGCAGGCCCCGACACCATCGCTGTTATGAAGGCCCGCCTTCTCCTTGACCGCCGGATTGTTCTGACGCCAACCGTCTTTGCGGAACTGGTGCTGTGGGAGGTGCCGGAACCCGTCGCCGGCAGCGCGCATTCCTACAAATACCGCCTTGCCCTGGTGGCCGGCGGTGTCTGCGTCCTGCGCTACGACAACGAAGCCGGCAAGGGCGATCATGCCCATCGCGGAGCGGAGGAACACCCCTACCGTTTTCAGGGGGTTGACCGGCTGGTGGCCGATTTCGAAACCGACGTGCGGAGGTGGCTCGATGAGCACGGTGACGCTTGAGGTGGCTGGGCTGGCCGACGGGCTGGCCGCATTCCGGGATGCCTGGACCCGTGGGACGGCCGAGGAGGGCGCCCGCATCAGCTTCGCCTCGCCGGATCTTCTGTGGAAGCTGTTCACAGCCAAACGGTGGGAGTTGTTGCGGGCCATGACCGGGCAAGGGCCGATGGCCCTGCGCGAGGTGGCCCGTCGGGTCGGGCGCGACGTCAAGGGGGTCCATTCCGACGTGCACGCCCTGGCCGATGCCGGCATCCTGCGCCGGACGCCGGACGGCAAGGTCGTGTTCCCCTATGATTCGGTGCACGTCGATTTCATGCTGCGGGCGGCCTGATACCGTTGGGCGTCAGTCCTGACTGACGCCCAACGGTAAGGGCCGCGACCGCCGACTGAGGACCAGCGGAAAGCCTGATGTGTCAGGCTTTCCGCTGGATGGTATGAGGGCTTCCTCACTCCATGGCCGCCGCCTCGGCCGGCGGGGCGGCGGGCTTGGGCGGGCGGCGGATCAGCAGCAGCATGGGCATCATCGCCAGCGCGATGAACATCATCAGCTTGAAATCGTTGAGATAGGCGATCATCGCCGCCTGCTGCGTCACCATCCCGTTCAGCAGCGCCATGGCCTCCAGCCCGCCTTGCGACGGGGCAGCGCCCAGCGCCATTTCCACCGCCGGGTTGAACGGGGTGACGTGGGCGGCCAGTTCGGCGTGGTTGATCTGGGTGTATTGCGACAGCAGCGTGGACACCAGTGAGATGCCGATGCTGGACCCGATGTTGCGCATCAGGCTGTAAAGGCTGGCGGCGTCGGTGCGCAGGTGCGGCGCCAGCGTGCCGAACGTCACGGTGCTGAGCGGCACGAACACCAGCCCCAAGCCCAACCCCTGCACCACCCCGGTCCAGACGACCGGCCAGCGGTCCATGGTGAGCGCGAAGCCGGTCATCCACCACAGCGAACCGGCGGTCAGCCCCAGCCCGGCCAGGATCAGCAGCCGCGCGTCGATGTGGCGGACCAGCCGCCCCACCAGCAGCATGGAGATCATGGTCCCCACCCCGCGCGGCGCCAGCAAAAGCCCGGTGGTCACCGTGGGATAGCCCAGCAGATGCTGGAGCAGCGGCGGCAGCAGCGCCATGGTCGCCAGCAGGATGACACCGACCATGAAGATCAGCCCCAACCCGGTCAGCAGGTTGCGGTCGCGCAGCATGGCCGGGTCGATGAACGGCACCATTCCCATGGTCCGGGCGGTGGCGGTGTGGACCGCGAACACCCAGAACCCGCACAGGGCCAGCGCCGTTTCCACCAGGATTTCGGTGGAGCCGAACCAGTCGAGCTGTTCGCCGCGGTCCAGCAGCATCTGCAGCGCCCCGATCCCCACCGCCAGCGCCAGAAAGCCGAAGCTGTCGAACCGCCGCACCCGCCGGTCGGATTCCGGCAAGAACAGCAGGATGCCCAGAAACGCCAGCACCCCGACCGGCAGGTTGATGTAAAAGCACCACCGCCAGTCCAGCGTGTCGGTCAGCCAGCCGCCCAGGGTCGGGCCGGCGATGGGGCCGACCATGATGCCCGCCCCCCACATGGCCATGGCCGAGCCGTGACGCTCCTTGGGGTTGATGTCCAGCAGCACCGATTGCGACAGCGGCACCAGGGCCGCCCCGAACACCCCCTGCACCAGCCGGAACGCCACCATCTCCACCAGACTGCCGGCCAGCCCGCACAGCATGGAGGCGACGGTGAATCCCGCCACCGCCACCAGGAACAGCCGCCGCCGCCCCAGACGGTCGGCGGCCCACCCGGTCAGCGGCGTGGCGATGGCCGCCGCCACGATGTAGGAGGTGAGAACCCAGGTGATGGTATCCTGCGCCGCCGCCAGCGACCCCTGCATGTTGGGCAGGGCCACGTTGGCGATGGTGGTGTCCAGCACCTGCATCACCGTCGCCAGCATGATGGACACGGTGATCGGCCCCGGATGCTTCACGCTCAGGGTCGGTGCCGAGGAAGCGGTCATGTCAGAACATCCTTAAATAGACCATCGTCCGGCTCAAAGACCCGTGTGCCTGGGTCAAAGACCCGTGCCGCGGGTCTTATTTCACCGTCGCGGCGGTGGCCCCGATCCCGGTCCAGGCCAGCGCGCTCTTCATCGGCGACGGCAGGGGGCGGATATAGCCAGTGTCGATCTCCACCGCCGCACTCAGGCCGGTGCGCAGCGGCGCCTCGCCGTCGCTCTGGTCCAGGCGCAGGCGCACCGGCACCCGCTGCACCACCTTCACCCAGTTGCCGGTGGCGTTTTCCGCCGGCAGCAGCGAGAACGACGCCCCCGTCCCCGCCCCGATGCTGTCCACCACCGCGGTGAAGCGGCGGCCGGGATAGGCATCCAGTTCCACGGTCGCCGTCTGGCCGGTGTGCATGTGGGTCAGGTCGGTTTCCTTGACGTTGGCCTCCACCCAGCTTCGCCCGGTTTCCACCAGACTGACCGTCGGCAGGCCGGTGCTGACGTACTGCCCCACCAGCAGCCGCCCGGTCTGGCTGACGATGCCGTCGTCGGGGGCGGTGACCACCGTGTGGTTCAGGTCGCGCAAAGCCTGGTCGCGCTGGGCGATGGCTTCGCGCACCGCCGGGTGGGTGTCGGTGGGAATGTCGGGATCGCCGCCCAGGGCGGCACGGGCGCTTTCCATGGCCTGACGGGCGGCCAGCAGCTTCTGCTGCGCGTCCTGCAGGTCATGGCGGGCCTGATCGTAGCGCGACAGGGCGGCCACGCCGCTGGACAGCAGTTTCTGCTGACGGTCGAATTCCCGCTGCTGGTAGGCGACGGTTTCCTCCGCCCCCTTGGCGTCGGCGGCGGCTTGGCCGAAGGCGGCACGGTACTGTTCCACCTGCAACCGGGCCGCCGACAGGCTGGCTTCCGCCTGCTGCAAGGCCAGGCGATAGGGTTCGCCGTCGATGCGGAACAGCACCGCCCCCCTGCGGACAAGCTGGTTTTCCGCCACCGCCACGTCCGTCACCCGGCCGGAGACGTCGGCGCTGATGGTCACCTTGTCCTGCTGCACATAGGCGTTGTCGGTGGCGACGTAGCGGCTGCCATACATCCAGCCGTAGCCGCCGGCCAGCAGCACCGCCAGCGGCACCGCCCCCATGAGGATCCAACGGCGGCGGCGGGCGGAGCGTTCCAAAGCGGGATTGGGGGACATGGAGGGGATTCCTGGCGACTCGTGGAAAGGTCAGCCCGCGGCGGCGGTGTCGGGATCGGATTCGCGCCGGCGGGACAGGTTGTTGCGGACATGGGCCAGGGTGGTGACGAAGCGTTGAACCTCGTCCGGTTCCAGCCCGTCCAGGGCTTCGGCGTACACGTCGGTGGCCAGCGCCCGCATGGTGTCCAGCACCGCGCGGGATTGCGCGGTCATGAACAGCAGGCGGGCGCGGCGGTCGGCGGGATCGGGGCGGCGTTCGATCCACCCCGCCTCCTCCATCCGGTCCACCAGCCGGCACAGCGAGATCGGTTCGATGTCCATCCGCTCGGCCAGCCCGGCCTGATTGATGCCTTCGCTGCGGAAAAGCTGTTTCAGCACCTGCCACTGGGCGCGGGTCAGCCCGAACGCCCTGGCGCGCTGATCGAAACGCCGGTTCAGCAGCCGCGTGGTTTCGTTCAGCAGAATACCCAGGCTGTCGGAAGGGGGAGGTTTCATGATCGACTTATCATAAGCAGGCTCATCATATGGAAAGATTTAGTGAGCCGGCTTATGATGTCAAGCGCCAACCATCACCCGCACCACGGGCGGCGGGCGGCGGGCAAAAAGAAACCCCCTCCTCCCCTACGCGGGGGAGAAGGGGGCGATGCCGAAAGACAAAACGCCGAAGCCGCTCAGCTGCGCTTTTTCAGGCCGCCGTTGACCAGGGCGCTGGAGGGCTTGGCCGGCTCCGGCTCTTTCTTGCCGCTGTTGGCGGGGCGGGAAACGGAGGCCTTCAGAACGCTGGGCTTGGCGTCCTTGGAACCGTTTTCCGGGATCGGCAGTTCGATGTTGACTTCCAGGGTGGAACAGTCGCCGCCGCGGTCCAGCTTCACCTCGACCTTGTTCTGGTCGATGTCGATGTATTTGGCGATGACGCTCAGCAGTTCCTGCTGGAGCACCGGCAGATAATCCGGCCCTGTCCGCCCGATGCGCTCGTGGGCCATGACGATCTGCAGACGCTCCTTGGCCTGCACCGCCGACGGCTTGGGCGCCGAACGGAAGAAGCTGAAGATGCTCATGCGGACCTCCGCAGGAAGCGGCTGAACAGGCCCTTCTTCTCCACCTTGGTGAAACGGTGCTCGATCTCTTCACCCAGGAACCGGCCCACCGCATCGCCATAGGCCTGCCCCGCGTTGGACTGGATGTCCAGGATCACCGGCATGCCGATGTTGGAGGCGCGCAACACCGCCTGGCTTTCCGGGATCACGCCCAGCAGGTCGATGGCCAGGATTTCGAGAACGTCGTCCACCTTCAGCATCTCACCCTTTTCCACCCGTTCCGGGTCGTAGCGGGTGAGGAGAAGCTGCTGGGTCACCGGCTCTTCGCCCCGTTCGGCACGGCGGGACTTGGAGTTCAGCACGCCCAGGATGCGGTCGCTGTCGCGCACCGACGACACTTCGGGGTTGGTGACGATGATGGCGTGGTCGGCGAAGTACAGCGCCATCAGCGCGCCCCGCTCGATGCCCGCCGGGCTGTCGCAGACGATGTAGTCGAATTCCTTCTTCAACTCGTCCAGCACCCGTTCCACGCCCTCCTTGGTCAGGGCGTCCTTGTCGCGGGTCTGGGAGGTGGGAAGGATGTGAAGGTTCTCGACCCGCTTGTCCTTGATGAGTGCCTGATGGAGCTTGGCTTCGCCGTTGATGACGTTGATGAAGTCGAACACCACCCGGCGTTCGCACCCCATCACCAGATCCAGGTTGCGCAGGCCCACGTCGAAGTCGATGACGACCGTCTTGAAGCCGCGTGAGGCCAGCCCGGTGGCAAAGGCGGCGCTGGACGTGGTTTTCCCCACGCCGCCTTTCCCGGATGTCATGACGATGATGGTGCCCAACGAAGCCTCTCCTACGATGGTGCGGGCCGTGACGGGGCCGCGGTGTTAACCGATATCGGATGGTTGACGGTCAGATGATTGGTATCAGAGCGGATCGACGTGAAGGAAGCCGTCTTTCAGCCGCACCTGCACGGGTTTGCGGGTCCAGGACGAATCGAAATCCTCGCTGACCCGGTACAGGCCGGCGATGGACACCACCTCCGCCTCCAGGCTCTGGCAGAAGATGCGCGCCGACATCTCGCCCGAGATGCCGGCCAGCGCCCGGCCGCGCAGCGCGCCATAGACGTGGATGTTGCCGTCCGCCAGCACCTCCGCCCCGTGGGAGACGGGAGCGGTGATGATGAGGTCGCACTTCTCCGCATAGACCTGCTGGCCCGAGCGCACCGGCTCCGACACCACCAGGGCGGGGCGGTAGACGGGTTCGGGCGGGGCCGGCGGGGCGAGCAGCGCGCTGTTCAGCGGCACGTTGGGGCGGGCGTTCTCGATGGGGGCGGCGCGGCCGGTGGGCATGGGCACCAGCCCCAGCGCCGAGGCCGCATCCTGGATCGCGCGCGGGCCGCCGACGAATCCGATGGGACGCAGATGGTGTTCGCGCACCGCCCCGACGAACCCCGCCACGTCCAGATCGGCCATGGACTCGGGCAGGTCGTCGAAATCCAGCACCACCGGAGCGTGACGGAAAAAGTTCGGCGCCTGACGCACCTTGCCGCCCAGCATGGAGAAAAAGTTGGGCGAGGCAGGGTTGAACACCTTCAACACCATCATGGTGAAGGAGTTGCCCCGCAACTGAAACGGCGCGTCGCGCTCCGCGGCGTGATTGGCGTTGCTCACCGCCCTCATCCTTATCTGCTTCCCGGATCTGCGTCCGGCCATCATCGTCAACCGGCCCGCGGCGCCGTTCGGGACCGCCGCTCGGGGCCGACGTCCGGACCGCCGGGGACCTTGCGGCCCACCTTCTAGCGAGCCGCCGTGCCCGACTTCAAGCCCCTCGATCCGCCCCGTGCCGGTCAGCGGGCCACCTGCCCCGTCCGGTATCGGGCAGAGTAATCGAATCACCCCGAAGCGGTAAAGTCCTTCCCCCCTCTACACCTTTCGGGGATCCCCCACTTGTGCGGTGGATATGAATATTTCGTGTTCGCCGCAGAAGTCACTGACACGGGGCACCGCATTCCCTATTCTCTCATCAACGGCTGTTCCCACGGCGAGAGGTCCGGTTTGATCCGTTCCCCCCATCCGCCCGCACCGCATCCCCCCGTCCCGGCACCGGCCCCCGCGGCCCCGGGTTCGGGACACGCGGCAGCGCCGGGTCCGGCCCGTATCGCCCCCATCCACCCTCCTGCCGTTCCGGCCGGGGGGTTTTTTGTGCCTTGCGGTTCCCTCTTCCCGGTTTCCTTCCACCGCTCATGGAGATGACGATGGCACCTCCCCCCGATGGTCACGGCACCTGGCATCCGCTGGACGGCGACACCGGCGGCAAGAGCCGGCGCGGCCCCGGCAAGGCGCGGACCGCCGCACCGGACGCCTGGGACGACACCCGCGACCAGAGCTATCTGAAGACGGTGAAACCGCGCACCGCCAACCAGGAAGCCCTGATGGCCGCCATCGACGCCCACCCGCTGACCATCGCCGTCGGCCCGGCGGGCACCGGCAAGACCTATCTGGCCGTCACCAAGGCGGTGGAGTCGCTGACCGCCGGCCATGTCGGGCGCGTGGTCATCACCCGCCCGGTTGTGGAGGCAGGGGAAAGCCTGGGCTTCCTGCCCGGCGACATCAACGACAAGATGGACCCGTGGATGCGCCCGATCTACGACGCCCTGTCCGACCGGCTGGGCGCGCGGCAGGTCCGCCAGATGGTCAAGGACGGCACGGTCGAGGTGGCGCCGCTGGCCTATATGCGCGGGCGCACCCTGTCGCGCAGCTTCGTCATCGTGGACGAGGCGCAGAACATGACCTATCCCCAGATCAAGATGCTGCTGACCCGCCTGGGCTGGCATTCCACCATGGTGGTCACCGGCGACCCGGACCAGACCGACCTGCTGCCCGAACTGTCCGGCCTGACCGAAGCCGCCCGCCGGCTGGAGGTGCTGGACGGCGTGGCGGTGGTGCACCTGACCACCGCCGACATCGTGCGCCACCCGCTGGTCGCCGCCATGATGCCGCTGCTGGCCTGAGCCGCCGGTCCATTGGGCGGCTGCCCAAACCCGCTTGGGGCGATGCCCCAAACCCCCTTTTCTTTTATGGATAAAAAGAACGGAGGTTTGGAGGCGTCAGCCTCCAAGCGGGGTCGGGGATGCTGCCCCGCGCTGGTCCATTACGGCGACAGAGCCTCGATAATCCGGCATTCGGAAATGCTGCCGCCACGGCACTGGTGGGCCAGACGGTCCAGCTCGTCCCGCAGGCGGTGGAGGTCGGACAGCTTGCGCTCCACCTCGGCCAGTTGTTCTTCGACCAGATGGTCCACCACCGCGCACGGGCGGTCCGGCTGGTCGGACAATTCCAGCAGCGCCCGCACCACCTCCAGCGGGAAGCCCAGATCGCGGGCCTTGCGGATGAACACCAGCCGGCGGACGTGGGCCGGGCCATAGACCCGGTAATTCCCAGCACTGCGCGCCGCTTCGGGCAGCAGGCCGATGCGTTCGTAATAGCGGATGGTTTCGATGTTCACCCCGGTGCGCTTGCCCAGCGTGCCGATGGTCAGGCTGGCGTCGTCATTCGTGCAACCACCATTCATGGCAAAAAACCTCTTGACCCTGTAGCCGCTACAGCCCCCAGCCTATCCCACCGGAGGGACGTGAGTCCCATCGGAAGACGAGGGCCGTGTCATGCAGGACACACAGAGGCAGGATGGACAGGGTGTGGACGCCGGCACCGCGCTGCGGTACCGCGTGGGGGGCATGGATTGCCCCAGTTGCGCAGGAAAGGTCGAAACCGCGGTCGGGCGGCTGCCCGGCACCGGGGCGGTGCGGCTGAATTTCCAGACACAGATTCTCAGCCTGCGCCTGGACGAATCCGCCACTCCCCGCGGGACACTGGAAAGCACCGTGCGGGGCCTGGGCTTCTCGGTGGAAGACGCCGGAACGGTCATCATCACCGGCAAGGCGGCCGGGGGCGGGCATCACCATGGCCACGATCACAGTCACGGCCACGACCACGGCAGCCCGGCCGGTGAACCATGGTGGCGGAGCCGGGCCGGGCGGCTGGCCGTGATGCTGGCGGGTCTGGTGGCGCTTGGCTACGGGGCCGCGTGGCTGACGCCGCTGGACGATTCCCTGACCCTGCTGCCCGCCACCCTGCTGGGGCTGGTGGTGATCGGGCGGCGGGCGGTGGCGCTGGCCCGCAGCGGATCGCCCTTTTCCATCGAAACCCTGATGACGGTGGCCACCGGCGGCGCCCTGCTGATCGGCGAATCGGCGGAAGCCGCCGTCGTCGTCCTGCTGTTCGCCATCGGCGAGGTGCTGGAGGGCGTGGCCGCCGGGCGGGCGCGGGCGGGCATCTCGGCCCTGGCGGCCTTGGTGCCGCGCACCGCCCTGCGCCTGAACCCCACGGGGCAGGAGGCGGAAACGGTTCCCGCCGCCGCCCTGGTGGTGGATGACCGGGTGCTGGTGCGCCCCGGCGACCGGGTGCCCGCCGACGGGGTGGTGGAGGACGGCGAAAGCGACGTTGACGAATCCCCCGTCACCGGCGAATCGGTGCCGGTGCCCAAGGCGCCGGGGTCGGAGGTCTATGCCGGCGGCATCAACGCCAACGGTACCCTGCGCCTGCGGGTGACACGGGCGGCCAGCGACAACACCATCGCCCGCATCCTCCACATGGTCGAGGAGGCACAGGCCGCCAAATCCCCCACCGCCCGCTTCATCGAACGGTTCAGCGCCCGTTACACCCCGGCGGTGATGGTGCTGGCGCTGCTGGTCATCATCGGGCCGCCGCTGCTGGCGGGGGCCGACTGGCACACCTGGATCTACCGCGGGCTTGGGCTGCTGCTGGTGGGGTGCCCGTGCGCACTGGTGCTGTCCACCCCGGCGGCCATCACCTCCGGCATCGCCGCCGGGGCGCGGCGGGGGCTGCTGGTCAAGGGCGGGGTGGTGCTGGAAGCCATCGGGCGGGTGTCCGCCGTCGCCTTCGACAAGACCGGCACCATCACCGAAGGCCGCCCCCACGTCACCGACATCATCACCCTGTCGGGGTCGGAGCGCACGCTGCTCAGCCTCGCCGCGACGGTGGAAAGCGGCTCCAGCCATCCCATCGCCCGCGCCATCACCGCCCACGCCGGGGCGGCGGGCGTGCCGCTGCGCCCCATGCGCGATGCCAGCGCCCTGCCCGGCCGGGCGGCGGAAGCGGTGGTGATGGGCAAGCGGGTGGCGGTGGGATCCCCCGCCCACGCCGTCGCCCTGGCGGGACCGGACCACGATGGACAAGACCGCATCGCCGCCCTGGAAGCCGACGGCAAGACGGTGGTGACGGTCGTCAGCGACGGTGCCGTGATCGGCCTGATTGCCCTGCGCGACGAGCCGCGGCCCGACGCCGCCGCCGGTGTCGCCGCCCTGCGGGCGCTGGGGGTGGACAGCGTGATGCTGACCGGCGACAACCCGCGCACGGGTGCGGCCATCGGCCGGGCGGTGGGGCTGCCGGTGCAGGCCGGGCTGCTGCCCGCCGACAAGGTGTCGGCCATCACCGCCCTGCGCGGAGACGGCAAGCGGGTCGCCATGGTCGGCGACGGCATCAACGACGCCCCGGCCCTGGCGGCGGCGGACGTGGGCATCGCCATGGACGGCGGCACCGATGTGGCGCTGGAAACCGCCGACGCCGCCCTGATGCGCGGGCGGGTGACCGACGTGGCCGGGCTGGTCGCCCTGTCGCGGGCCACCATGGCGAACATCCATCAGAACGTCGCCATCGCGCTGGGGCTGAAGGCGCTGTTCCTGCTGGGCACGGTCACCGGAGTCACCGGCCTGTGGGCCGCCATCCTGGCCGACACCGGCGCCACGGTGATCGTCACACTGAATGCCTTGCGGCTGCTGCGCTGGCGGGGGTGAAGAGTGAGCGAGGCGGGCCTATTCCGCCCGCTCCACCTTCAAAACCACGCCGTCGGCGCCGATGACCCGCACGCGGGTTCCGGCGGGGAGATCCTCCGCCGCTTCGGCGGTCCATTGGCTGTCACCCACCTGCACCCGGCCGCGGCCGTTGACCAGCGGGGTTGCCAGGGAATGGATGGTGCCGATGTACTGGTTGGCCCGGCGGTTGAGGGTGGGGTGCGGCTCCGCCCCCTCCCCGCGCCCGAACACCCGCCGGCCCAGGAAGACGAAGGCGATGGACAGGCCGGCGAACAGCAGAAGCTGCCCCTGCCACGTCAGTTCCGGGACCAGCCACAGAACGGCGCCCACCACCGCAGCCGCCGCCCCCAGCCAGATCAGCACCGCCCCCGGTGCCACCATCTCCAGCCCCGCCAGCGCCGCGGCCAGCACCAGCCAGTACCAGAATTCCACCACCAAACCGCCGGTGCCGGTCATGACGGCGTTCCCGGCGGCTGGGTCCAGGAGGCGGCCTTGCGCGGCGGCTTGCCATCCGCAAAGGCTTCGCGGGCGATTTCCGCCACGCCGCCGATGGCGCCGATCACCCCGGCGGCTTCCAGCGGCAGGAACAGCACCTTCTGATTGGGGGCGGAGGCAAGCTGTGTCAGCGACTCCACATAACGCTGGGCCACGAAATAGTTGATGGCCTGCACGCCGCCGTTGGCAATGGATTCCGACACCAGACGGGTGGCCTCGGCCTCCGCCGCCGCTTCGCGTTCGCGGGCCTCGGCATCGCGGAAGGCGGCTTCGCGCCGGCCCTCGGCCTGAAGGATCGCCGCCTGCTTCTCGCCCTCGGCGCGCAGGATGGCCGCCTGGCGCAGACCCTCGGCTTCCAGAATGGCGGCGCGGCGGTCGCGTTCGGCCTTCATCTGGCGGGCCATGCTGTCCACCAGATCGCGCGGCGGCTGGATGTCGCGGATCTCGATGCGCGTCACCTTCACCCCCCAGGGGGTGGTCGCCTCGTCCACCACGGTCAGAAGCTGCACGTTGATCTTGTCGCGCTGGGACAACAGCTCGTCCAAATCCATCGACCCCATGACCGTGCGGATGTTGGTCATGGTCAGGTTCAGGATCGCCTGCTGCAGGTTCTGCACCTCGTACGACGCGCGGGCGGCGTCCACCACCTGGAAGAACACCACGCCATCAACGGTGACCATGGCGTTGTCCTTGGTGATGACCTCCTGCGACGGCACGTCCAGCACGGTTTCCATCATGTTCTGCCGCATCCCGACGGAATCGATGACGGGAATCAGCAGGTGCAGCCCCGGCGGCAGCGTGCGGGTGTAGCGCCCGAATCGCTCCACCGTCCATTCCTGCCCCTGAGGCACCGTCTTCACCCCCCGCACGACCAGCACCACCGCGAACAGCAGCAGCACGATCACGAAAACCGAAAAGGCGCTTACGTCGATCGTCATCACGGATTCCCCCTTTCTGTCCGTACCGGCAGAGTGGCATGAGAACCGCTCGCAATCCACCGCCACGCTGTCGCTGCGGCGCAAAGCCGGCGTCACCAAACTTTAAGACATAAAGATATCTTTATGCTTGCAGGGAATGCGGCGGATTGGTAGAGGAAAGGCAGCATCGCGGACCCTGATGGGCGGAGCCATACCCGCACCCGGTCCGCGCCCGTCTTTTTCCGTTCGTCAGGAGCATGTTTCATGGCCGCCACCGCCTTCACGGATTACAAGGTCGCCGACATCAGCCTCGCCGGCTGGGGCCGCAAGGAAATCACCATCGCCGAGACCGAAATGCCGGGCCTGATGGCGCTGCGCGCGGAATACGGCGATTCCAAGCCGCTGGCCGGCGCCCGCATCGTCGGCTGCCTGCACATGACCATCCAGACGGCCGTGCTGATCGAAACGCTGACAGCACTGGGTGCGACCGTCCGCTGGTCCTCGTGCAACATCTTCTCGACCCAGGATCACGCCGCCTCGGCCATCGCCGCTGCCGGCATCCCGGTCTTCGCCTGGAAGGGTGAGACGGAAGAGGAATTCTGGTGGTGCATCGAGCAGACCCTGCGCGGTCCCGACGGCTGGACCCCCAACATGATCCTGGACGACGGCGGCGACGTCACCCAGATCATGCACGACAAGTACCCCGAAATGCTGAAGGACGTGCGCGGCCTGTCGGAGGAAACCACCACCGGCGTGCACCGTCTGTATGAGATGATGAAGGCCGGCAAGCTGCTGGTCCCCGCCATCAACGTCAACGACAGCGTCACCAAGTCGAAGTTCGACAACCTGTACGGCTGCCGCGAATCGCTGGTGGACGGCATCAAGCGCGCCACCGACGTGATGGTGGCCGGCAAGGTCGCGGTGGTCTGCGGCTACGGCGACGTGGGCAAGGGTTCGGCCGCCAGCCTGCGCAGCCAGGGTGCCCGCGTGATGGTCACCGAAATCGACCCCATCAACGCCCTGCAGGCGGCGATGGAAGGTTATCAGGTGACGACCATGGATGACGCCGCCGCGCTGGGCGACATCTTCGTGACCGCCACCGGCAACGTGGACGTCATCACGCTGGACCACATGCGCGCCATGAAGGACCGCGCCATCGTCTGCAACATCGGCCACTTCGACAGCGAGATCCAGATCGACTCGCTGAAGAACATGGTGTGGGAAGAAGTGAAGCCGCAGGTGGACGAGGTGGTGTTCCCCGACGGCAAGCGCCTGATCGTTCTGGCCAAGGGCCGTCTTGTCAACCTGGGCTGCGCCACCGGCCACCCCAGCTTCGTGATGAGCGCCTCCTTCACCAATCAGGTGCTGGCCCAGATCGAGCTGTGGACCAACGCCGCCAGCTATGAGCGCAAGGTCTATGTGCTGCCCAAGCACCTGGACGAAAAGGTCGCCCGCCTGCATCTGGACAAGATCGGCGCCAAGCTGACCCAGCTCTCCGAAAAGCAGGCCGCCTACATCGGCGTGTCGGCGTCCGGCCCGTACAAGCCCGACCACTACCGCTATTGATCGATGCGTCGCGCGGCACCACCCTCCGATCGGGGGCGGTGCCGGACGGCAACGGTCCGGCGCATGAAAAAACCCTCTCATCCTTGACCGGATGAGAGGGTTTTTTATCGGGGCCGCAGGGGCCTTATGGTTTTAGAATTCCTTCCACTCGTCGTCTTCGGCGGCATGGCGCAGGGTTTCCGCCGCCGCGGGGGTGCTGCTGACCGGCTTCGGCTTGGCCGGCGCTTTCTTGACCGCGGGCTTGGGTGCTGCCGCCGGGCGCCGGACCGGGGCGGAGGATGCGGATGCCACCCGAACCGGGGCCACCGCGGGGGCGGACAGCATCGACGAGGCCGCAGCCGACAGCTTGAAGAAACCGACCAGCGATTTCAGCCCATTGGCCTGCCCGGCCATGGCCTGGGCGGCGGCGGTGGTTTCCTCCACCAGGGCGGCGTTCTTCTGGGTCATCTCATCCATTTGCGCCACGGCCGAGTTGATCTCGTCCAGCGCCGAGGCCTGTTCCCCCGAGGCCGATGCCATTTCCGAAATCAGCGCCGCCACCTCCTGCACCCCGCGGACGATGCCGTCCAGAGCACCGCCGGCCTTCTGCACCAGTTCCACCCCGTCGCGCACCTGGGAGTCGCTGTCCATGATGAGCGACTTGATTTCCTTAGACGCCTGGGCCGACCGCTGGGCCAGGTTGCGCACCTCCTGCGCCACCACGGCGAAGCCGCGGCCGGCATCGCCGGCGCGCGCCGCCTCCACCGCGGCGTTGAGCGCCAGCAGGTTGGTCTGGAAGGCGATTTCGTCGATCACGCCGATGATGTCGGTGATCTTGCGGCTGGCGGTTTCGATCTGCCGCATGGCCTCCACCGCGGACGTCGCCACCTGACCGCCGGATTCGGCGGCGGTGCGGGCATCCGATGCCATGCGGTTGGCCCGCTGGGCGTTGTCGGCGTTGGAGCGCACGGTGGCCCCCAGCTCTTCCATGCTGGCGGCGGTTTCTTCGAGGGAAGAAGCCTGCTGTTCGGTGCGTTCGGCCAGATCGGACGACCCCATGGACACCTCCGACGAAGCGGCGGCGATGGTGTCGGCGGCCTGGGCGATCTGGCCCATGATCTGCCCCAGCTTTTCCGAGGAACTGTTGAAGTCGGTCTTCAACGCCTGGAAGGCGCCCTGGTAATCCTTTTGGATGCGGGCGTTCAGGTCGCCGTCGGCCAGCGCCCCCAGCACCTGCGCCAGATCGCCGATGACCGTCTGCACGGTGTCGGTCAGACGGTTGATGCCCTCCGACATGGTGCGGTAGAAGCCGTCCTTGCCATTCAGGTCGATCCGCCGGCTGAGGTCGCCCTTGGACACCGAATCGATCAGGGCGGCGATTTCCGCGCCGATGGCGTGTTCGCGGGCGCGCTGGGCCTCGCTCTCCTGCCGTTCCTGGTCGATGCGGGCGCGTTCGGCCTCGTCCATCCGCTTCTTTTCGACGGCGTTGTCCTTGAACACCTGCACCGCTTTCGCCATCGACCCGATTTCATCCCTGTTCTCCAGGGCGGGAATGGTCACGTCCAGCTTGCCGCCGGCCAGTTCGGTCATGGTGGCGGTCATATGGGTGACCGGGCGGACGATGGACCGCGCCACCACCCATGCCAGCAACAGCCCCAGCGCCAGCGCCCCGCCGGCCAGGGTCAGGGACTGGGCACGGCTGTCCACCATATCCGTCCGCACGTTGCCCAGGATCTGGGTCAGGGCGGACAACTGCATCTCGACCGTCTTTTCCGCCAGATCGGCGAACTCTTCCCCCTCCTTCGCCATGACATCGCTGGTCAGGCTGTTCACGGTCAGCACGGCTTCGGACGCGGTTCCGAACAGGGTCAGGAACCGGGACGACAAGGCTTGCGTTTCCTCGGCCAGACGGCGGTGTTCCGGGTTGTGCAGACGGGCGACCAGCGGCGGCAACGTCGCCCGCAGCTTTTCGCCGCGCTCCCTAACCTCGTTCACCGCCTTTTGCGACGGCACCACCAGGAAGCGCATGACACTGAGCCGGACCTGCATCACCGCTTCCTGGGTCTGCCCGGCCAGGGCTGCGGCCTCGTAATCGCCATCGGCCATGGCCGAGGCGATGATGCGGGTCAGGTTTTCCCGCGCCTGGGTGCCGGTGGGGTTCAGTTCCTGATCGACCACGGAGTCGCGGCGCTTGCGCAACTCCTGCACCTTGACGAAGTTGGCGCGGTACCCCTCGAACAGCCGCAGCATCTGTTCCAGATTGGCGCGGCGGCCGGGATCGATGGTGATCCGGATGGCCTCCTTGAGCATCGGCTCCAGTTGCTTTTGCACCGCCACCACGTTTTCCGCCGCCTTGGCATCCCCGCTGAGGGAATAGGCCAGCACGCTGCGCCGCATCGCCGACACGTGGGCGGTGATGCCGTTGACGCGGATGGAGTTGTCGGCAATGGACGCATAACGGTCGAACCCCGTCTCCGCCGATGTCTGCGCCTGATAGCCCAGCGCCACCACGATCCCCAGCAAGACGAGGATCAGAAGAAAGCCTGTATAAATGCGGGTTGCGACCTTGAATCGGCCCGAAAAGCTGGCGTTCTGCATCACGCGCGTCCGTTGCAAGGGTGATCGGAAAAATAGTAATCTAAAGGAAAAACGGTATCCCGTAACCGGTGACAACCGAATCTCCCCATATATTAGAGAGGATTGGTTTCCAACCTGTTTACGGACCATGACAGTGAGCCTGTCAGGACGGCTTGCCGACCCCAGGTTATTGTTTTGTCACTTTATTACCCCTGCCGGATGAATCCCCGCCGATGCGCCGTCTCACCTCCTCCACGCCGCAGCTCAGCCTTTCCCAGGATATGGGCGTGCTGCGCACCCTGGTTCCTTATTTGTGGCCGCGTGATTCGCGGGAAATGCGCGTGCGGGTGGTGCTCGCCATGCTTTTCCTGGTGGGGTCCAAGGCCGCCACCGTCACCGTGCCGCTGTTCTTCAAGCACGCCATCGACACCCTGACCGCAACGCCGCCGGGGCTGGGGTGGGCGGCGGTGCCGGTAGGGCTGATCCTGGCCTACGGCACCGCGCGCATCCTCCAGCTTGCCTTTGCCGAGGGGCGCGACGCGGTGTTCGCCAAGGTGGGGCAGCGGGCCATCCGCCAGGTGGCGCTGTCGGTGTTCCGCCACCTGCATACGCTGTCTTTGCGCTTCCATCTGGAACGGCAGACCGGCGGCCTGTCCCGCACGCTGGAGCGGGGCACGCGCGCCATCGAAACGATGCTGCGCTACATGCTGTTTTCCATCGCCCCGACGCTGGTGGAAATCGGGCTGGTGGTGGTGATCCTGTGGCGGTTGTTCGACGTGTGGTTCGCGCTGGCGACCTTCGTCACCGTGGCGGGATACATCGCCTATACCTTCACCGTGTCGGAATGGCGCACCCGGTTCCGCCGCCGCATGAACGAGCAGGACAGCCGCGCCAACACCAAGGCCATCGACAGCCTGCTGAACTATGAAACCGTCAAGTATTTCGGCAACGAGGAGCACGAGGTCCGCCGCTACGACGAGGCGCTGCAGGCCTATGAACAGGCGGCGGTAAAAAGCCAGACCAGCCTGTCGGTGCTGAACGTGGGGCAGGCGGCGATCATCGCCGTCGGGCTGACGGTGGTGATGCTGATGGCGGCACGCGGCATCGCCGCCGGGCGCATGACCATCGGCGATTTTGTGCTGGTGAACACCTATCTGATCCAGCTTTACCAGCCGCTGAACTTCTTCGGCTTCGTGTACCGCGAGATGAAGCAGGCGCTGGCCGACATCGAAGGGCTGTTCCGCCTGCTGCGCGAGGACCGGGAGGTGGCCGACGCCCCCGACGCCCGCCCCCTGGCGCTGTCCGGCGGCGCCGTGCGGTTCGAGAACGTGTCCTTCGGCTACGATCCCCGCCGCCCGATCCTGAAGGGGGTGGATTTCACCGTGCCCGCCGGCCACACCACCGCCATCGTCGGCCCGTCGGGGGCGGGCAAATCCACCATCAGCCGGCTGCTGTTCCGTTTCTACGACGCCACGTCGGGCCGCATCCTGGTGGACGGGCAGGACATCCGCACCGTGACCCAGGCCAGCGTGCGCGCCGCCGTCGCCATCGTTCCCCAGGACACGGTGCTGTTCAACGACACCATCTATTACAACATCGCCTATGGCCGCCCCACCGCCGGCCCGGCGGAGGTGGAGGAGGCCGCCCGTCTGGCCCACATCCACCATTTCGTCATGGGCCTGCCCGACGGCTACCAGACCATGGTCGGCGAACGGGGGCTGAAGCTGTCGGGGGGTGAGAAGCAGCGGGTGGCCATTGCACGCGCCATCCTGAAGAACCCCGCCATCCTGCTGTTCGACGAGGCCACCAGCGCGCTGGACACCCACACCGAACGCGAGATCCAGGCCAACCTGCGCGAGGTCAGCCGCGGCCGCACCACCCTGGTGATCGCCCACCGCCTGTCCACCGTCATCGACGCCGACGACATCCTGGTGCTGGACCATGGGCGGGTGATCGAACGGGGCCGCCACGCCGACCTGCTGGCCCGCGGCGGCGCCTATGCCGCCTTGTGGACGCGGCAGCAGGCGGGGGGCGAGACGGAAACCGCGGTGGCGGACTGAGCACCGTCGGGAGGGGCACCGCCGGGAGGGACGTGCCGGAAGGGCTTCCCCTCCCTCCCCTCAGCCGTTACGGTGTCGGCCCGTCGCCGTCACTGTATCCCCGTGTCCATCATCATGCCCGCTTCCCAGACCCTTTCCTCCGTTCCCGCCTTTGCCGAAGCGGTGCGCCGCGGGGACCGCCGGGCGCTCGCCCGCGCCATCACGCTGATCGAATCGACCCGCCCCGATCACCGGGAACAGGCCGAGGCGCTGCTGGAATCGCTGCTGCCCCACACCGGCCGGTCGGTGCGGGTGGGGGTGTCGGGGGTGCCGGGGGTGGGCAAGTCCACCTTCATCGAGGCGTTCGGGCTGCACGTCATCGGGCTGGGCCACAAGGTGGCGGTGCTGGCCATCGACCCGTCGTCGCAAAAGACCGGCGGCTCGATCCTGGGCGACAAGACCCGCATGGTGGACCTGTCGCGCGATCCCGCCGCCTTCATCCGCCCGTCGCCCGCCGGGGCGACCCTGGGCGGTGTCGCCCGGCGCACCCGCGAAGCCATGCTGCTGTGCGAAGCCGCCGGATTCGACGTCATCATCATCGAAACCGTGGGCGTGGGGCAGTCGGAAACCGCGGTGGCCGACATGGTGGACCTGTTCCTGCTGCTGCTGCTGCCCGCCGGCGGCGACGAGCTGCAGGGCATCAAAAAGGGCATCATGGAGCTGGCCGACGTGGTGGTGGTGAACAAGGCCGACGGCGATCTGGCCGCCACCGCCCGCCACACGGTGGCCGATTACCGCCACGCGCTGACCATGCTGCGCCATGGCGAATGGCGGGTGCCGGTGCTGAGCTGCTCCGCCGCCCACAAGACCGGCATCGATACGGTGTGGGACACCATCACCGCCCACCGCGACATGACCACCGCCAGCGGTGCCCGTGCCACCCGCCGGGCCGAACAGGCCCGCGCCTGGATGTGGACCGAGATCCGCGAGGGGCTGATCGACGCCTTCCGCCATCATCCCGGCGTGCTGGCCAACCTGCCCCGCTGGGAATCGGCGGTGGTGGACGGCGGCACCGTGCCGACCGCCGCCGCCCGCCGCCTGCTGTCCCATTTCCTGAACCGCGAGGTCGGGGCGGCGAATTAAACCGCCCCCCGCGCACCCCGCGGCGGACACGGCGCCCGCGTCCGTTTTGTTGCAGTGCAAAAATACCGTTGCATCGCCCCTGTCCCATGCATACTCTTTGGGCAGCGAAAACGGGGTTTCGCCGATGGCGGCGCTTGGACCGGAGCCTATCCGCCGTTCTTCCGAGGCGCCTGCCGGGACGTCCCGTGCCCCACGGGACCGCCCCCGCCGGATCAAGGTTTCGGGAGACTGCAATGACCACCCATCCCTTTCTCACTCCCTCGGCTCTGGGCCAATACGCCAGTGCTGGGGCCGTACGGTCGGCCCGCGTGGCCGGCGTGGTGCAGGACGGCTACCGCCGCTGGCTGGCGGGGCTGACCAACTCGGCCGGGGAAACCGCCCGGCTGGTGAGCGAGCTTGGCAAATGCCGCACCCAGGCCGATCTGGTGGCGCTGCAGCGTGAGCTGTTCGACCACGCCTCCACCCGTCTGGCCGACGACCTGCGCGCCTTCATCGAACTGTCCGGCAAGCTGGTGGCGGAAGTGACCGCCCCGGTCGGCCCGGTGGCCGCAGCCCCCGCCGACAGCGTGGCCCCGGCTCCGGTGGCTGCCCCGGCTCCGACCCCGGTCGCTCCGGCGCCGGTGGTGGAAGCCGCCCCCGAACCGGCCCCGGCGCCGGTGGAAATCGTGACCGAAGCCCCCGCCCCGGCGGTGGACGAGGAACCGGCGCCCGTGGCGGAAGCGGTGGAAGCCGCCGCCGAGGAAGCCCCCGCCGAAGCCCCGGCGGTCGAGACTCCGGTGGCCGAGACTCCGGTGATCGAAGCTGAAGCGGTCGAAGCTGAAGCGGACGAGACTCCGGCCGCCGAAGACGCGGTGTCGCCGGCCGAAGCGGTGGCAGCGGCGCTGGATGGCGCCCCGGCGGTGCCGGCTCCGGCGGCGGTGTCGGCCCGTCCGTCCCGCGGCAAGGCCCCCCGCGGCGGCCGTTCCAACCCGCGTTCCAAGCCGGCCCCGGCCCACTGATCCGCCGGTTTTGCCGTGTGAACCCAGCCGACCGGCGCGCAAAGCACCGTTTCCGTCTCTCCTCATCTTGACGGATGCGCGCCGGATCGACTATAACGCCGCCCTCTTCGGGCAGTGCGCTGCCCGAAACCGGGCTTCGTTTGCAATTTGATAAGGAATAGACCGATGGCTCGTCGGTGCTCCGTGACCGGTAAGGGCACGCAGTTTGGCAACAACGTCAGCCACGCCAACAACAAGTCCCGTCGGCGCTTCCAGCCGAACCTGCAGGAAACCTCTCTGCTGAGCGACGCGCTCGGCCAGCCGGTCCGCCTGCGCTTGTCGGTGGCTGCCATCCGCTCGATCGAGCACAAGGGCGGCCTGGACGCCTTTCTGCTGGACGCCAAGGACGCTGTTCTCAGCCAGGATGCGCGCCGTCTGAAGCGCCGCATCGCCAAGGCGCAGGAAAAGCAGGCTGCTGCCGCCTGATCCGGGTTGCGGGGGCCGGTAACGGCCCCCGACGGGATCGGCCGCCGGAAACGGCTCGCCCTTGCGGCGGGTGCTGTCCGCGGCCCATGAATTTGGGACACCCCGAAGCCCGGTACGAATGAACCGCCCATCGGCGATAGGCCGGCGGGCGGTTTTCGTTTTTTTGCCCAAACCGCCTGTATCGGGATAGCATCGCCGCCATCCGGCACCATCCATCATCCGGTGAAGAACGAATGCGAGTCGTCCGTCCCATGCTGATTCGGGCCGCCCGTTCGGCGGCGCTGCGCGCGTGTCTGGGGGCCGTGGTCCTGGCCGGCTGCCAGACCACCGCGACCCTGCCCACCGCCGCCGCCCCGCCGCCCAAGGGCACCGCGGCCAAGCCCGCCCCGCCCGCCCAGACGCAGAATTTCAGCGAATGGCTGGCAGGCCTGAAGGCCGAAGCGGTGGCCCAGGGCATCCGCCCGGCGACGGTGGACCGCGCCTTTGCCCGCGTGCGCCTGTCCGACCGCATCATCGAGCTGGATTCCAGCCAGCCGGAATTCACCCGCATGGTGTGGAGCTATCTGGACAGCGCCGTGTCCGACGCCCGCGTGCAGAAGGGCCGGGGCAAGATCCAGGAAAACGCCGCCCTGTTCACGCGGGTGTCGCGGGAATACGGGGTTCCGTCGGAAATCCTGGCCGCCTTCTGGGGGGTGGAAAGCGATTTCGGGCGCGACACCGGCACCTTCCCGGTGGTGGACGCCCTGACCACGCTGGCCTTCAACGGGCGGCGGGCGTCGTATTTCCGCTCCGAACTGCTGGTGGCGCTGAAGATCCTCGATTCGGGCGACATCGCGCCGGAGCGCATGACCGGATCGTGGGCCGGGGCCATGGGCCAGACCCAGTTCATGCCGACCATTTTCCAGCGTTACGCGGTGGACGAGGACAGCGACGGGCGCCGCGACATCTGGAACAGCATGCCCGACGTGCTGGCGTCCACCGCCCGCTTCGTGCGCGGCAACAACTGGCAGCCGGGCGAACGCTGGGGCGACGAGGTGCGGTTGCCCGCCGGTTTCCCCTACGATCAGGCCGAATTGACCATCACCAAGCCGGTGTCGGAATGGCGCCGCATGGGCGTGCGGCTGATGAACGGCACCGAGCCGGAGGGCGACGGCACGCCCGCGTCGATCCTGCTGCTGGCCGGGGCCGAGGGGCCGGCGTTCCTGGTGCGGGAAAACTTCCGCGCCATCATGCGCTACAACCCGTCCACCAGCTACGCGCTGGCGGTGGCGCTGCTGGCCGACCGCATGGCCGGACGCAGCGGCGTGACGGCCTCCTGGCCGCGCCACGAACAGCCCCTGTCCAAGGACGAGCGGCTTGAACTGCAGCAACGCCTGGCGACCCTGGGCTACGAGCCGGGAACGGTGGACGGCATCATCGGTGCGGCCACCCGCACCGCCGCCCGCCGCTTCCAGACCGCCGCCGGCCTAACCCCCGACGGTTTCGTCACCAAATCCCTGCTCGAACGCCTGCGCCAAGCCTCCTGAATGGGATGCAAGGGCCTTCGGCCCTTGCTGGAGGGTGTCGGGGGGCAAAGCCCCCTGACAACGCCCCTCTTTATTCCCCCAAGAGATGCGCCACCACCTGCCGGTCATGGGGCCGCGCACGGTGCTCAAACAGATAAACCCCCTGCCATGTGCCCAACACCGGACGGCCGCCGCTGACGGGGATGGACAGGCTGACGGCGGTCAGGGCGCTGCGGATGTGGGCCGGCATGTCGTCCGCCCCCTCCATCGTGTGTTCGTAGAGGCTGGGATCTTCGCGCACCAGCCGCTTGAAGAACCGCTCCAGATCGCCGCGCACGTCGGAATCGGCGTTCTCCTGGATCACCAGCGAGGCGGAGGTGTGGCGGCAATAGAGGGTCAGCAGCCCCTCGGCAATCCCCTGCCCCGCCACCCAGCGCACCACGGGGGCGGTGATTTCCACCAGCCCCTGGCCGCGGGTGGCGACGTTCAGCGTGGTCATGGCCTGACGCATGGCGGCTATCCCTGTTCGTTCGCCGTTCCACCGGAATTGTGTCGGCCCGACACCCGGCCCGCAAGCCCTGCGTCTCCGAAAAATCCCAGGCACCCCGGCGGAAAAGGCTTTGCTGCATCCGCGAACTCAGGCAGGATAATATGACGTTCGCATGAATGTTTCTGCACAGGATCGTCCGATGATTGTACGGAAACTGGACAGCACCCAGACGCTTTTCGTCTCTCGCCGTTCCGTGGCGGACAGCCGCTCCACCACCCCGCCGTTTTCGCTGGATGGGGTATCGGACGCCTATCTGTTCAGCCGCATCCTGGCGCTGGCCGCCGACGAACCCCGCCCGCTGACCCACGCCACAGGCCTGCCGCGGGCCACACTGGAACAGCTGGCGGCGCGCCATGTGCCCGCCATGGCGGACCGGGTGGCGGCCCTGCCCGACGGCGGCGACACCGGCGAAGAGACATACGAGGAGCCGGACCTGCGGGCGATGATCCTGGAACACCGCGCCGGCTGCGGGATCGAGGAGGAATGGCTGGCCGCCATCGTCGCCCGCCGCTGCAACGCCCCGAACCATCTGTGGCAGGACATGGGCTTTGCCGGGCGCAGCGACCTGACCACCCTGTTCCGCCGCCATTTCCCCGCCCTGGTGGCGGCCAACAGCGGCGATATGAAGTGGAAGAAGTTCTTCTACCGCCAACTTTGCCAGCGCGAAGGCTTCCTGCTGTGCAAATCACCCAACTGCGAGTCGTGCGACGATCACGACGCCTGTTTCGGCGGTGAAACAGGCAACCCCCTCAAAGGGTAAGCATCAGGGCGCCAGGGCCGGCAGCAGCCGGTCCACCCGTTCCTTCAGCGCGGTCATGGACGGCGGCTTGACCACAAAGGCGTTGACGCCCAGCGCCATGGCCTTTTTCACGATGTCGGATTCGGTGTGGTTGGTCAGAAAGACCACCGGCGTGCGGCTGTCCACCGCCGCTTCCGCCCCGCGCAGCCGTTCGAGGAACTGCAGACCGCTGACCGGCTTCATATCGATGTCGCAGATAATCAGGTCGGGCGCGGAACGGATGCATTCCTGCATACCGGTTTCGCCGTTGTCCGCTTCCCCGATGCGGCGGAAGCCAATCTGCATCAGGATCTGCATGATCGTCCGGCGGACAAAGGGCTGATCCTCGATAACGAGGACTCCAAACCGTTCATAGTCGATGTTTTTCGGTTCCATAGGCTCAATCTTTCCGCAGCAACCACGCCGCGTCAAGACGATGACGGGATTTCTCTGCCCCTAACCTTGGATCAGAGGCAGGAACCCGGTCATAAAACTTATGTTTATTTGTTCAGAAAAAACCCGCCGCCTGTCACGACGACCCGCCCAGCCGGTGAAACAACCCGGCCAGCGCCGCCAGGATCGACAGGACAAAGCGGCGTTCGGGGTGGATGGCGTCGATGTCCACCGCCCGCCCGGCATAGGCCAGCGCCGCCCGCGCAATGGCGCCGGGGGCGGGACAGGGGGTGTCGTCGATGGTGCAGCCCGACAACAGGCGGGCCAGTTCGCCGATGGCCTGCAACGGCGGCAGCACCATCAGATACCGGGCGGTGTTCACCGGGTCGAGATCACGGCGCACGAACAGGGTGGAAATGCGCACGGGGCGGCCTCCTCCCTCTTCGGTCCCCACCTGATATGACAGCAGGCGTTTGGACCGTTCTTCAACGGCAGCAGACCAACCGGCAGTTGCGGTAATCAGCGGATTGAACAAGCGAACCTCCACGGCCATGGCCACAGGAAAATGCCTGGCGTGACGCTCCCTGATGAAGACATTGGACGGCTTGGCGCCGCTTCAAGCGGTGGGAAGGCGGCGGCGGGTCGATCGTCTGCCCCGCTCCCTTCACGGGCATGAACGCCGCAGCCCCGGCGTTTGTGCCCGCCCCTTCGGACCGAATGCCGCATTCTTGTTCAGCCATGCTACCATCGACCGGAGCGGCCGATCCCTCGAAAGGCGGAATGGCGGCCCCCAAAAGGAATACGACCAATGGGCAAGACCAAGGCTGCCGGGATTCTGGGTTTTTCCGCAAGGGACGATGTGTGCGATGCGCTGGCGGCATGGCAGCGGTGGCTGGGCCATGAGCGGGGGATGTCGCCGCACACCCTGTCCGCCTACACCGCCGATGTGGCGCTGTTCTTGAGCTTCATCACCGAATACCGCGGCGGCACGCCGCCGTCGCTGGCGGTTCTGGGGGCGCTGGAGGGACGGGATTTCCGCGCATGGCTGTCACGCCGGGCCATGGACGGTCTGACCGCGGCCAGCCGGGCGCGGGAGCTGGCGGCGGTGCGCAACCTGTTCCGCTGGCTGGACCGCAGCGGGCGGCTGCACAACCCGGCCATCGGCCAGTTGGCAACGCCCAAGGTGCGCCGGCCCGCCCCCCGCCCCCTGGCCGAACCCGACGCCGCCCGCGTGATGGAGGCGGCGGGCGACGAGGTGGACGAGCCATGGATCGCCGCCCGCAACCGGGCGCTGTTCACCCTGCTGTACGGCTGCGGCCTGCGCATCGGCGAGGCGCTGGCGCTCGACCGCCGCGCCGCACCCACCGGCGACACCCTGCGGGTGCTGGGCAAGGGGCGCAAGGAACGGGTGGTGCCGGTGCTGCCGGCGGTGACGGCGGCGGTGGACGCCTATCTCGCCCAATGCCCCTATGATCCGGGGCCGGACGGCCCGCTGTTTCTGGGGGCGCGCGGCAAGCGGCTGGCGCCGGCGGTGGCCCAGCGGGCGATGGCGGACCTGCGCCGGTTGCTGGGGCTGCCGGACTCCCTCACCCCCCATGCGCTGCGCCACAGCTTTGCCACCCACCTGCTGAACGACGGCGCCGACCTGCGGGCGATTCAGGAGTTGCTGGGCCACGCCTCCCTGTCCACCACCCAGCGTTACACCGAGGTGGAAAGCGAACGGCTGCTGGCGGTCTACAACGCCGCCCATCCGCGGGCGCGGAAACGGACGGATCCCCCCTTGGAATCCCCCGACGGAACCCCGACTGTTTGAGAATGATGCGGTCGATCCTTGCCCTTTTCCTGGCGCTGCTGCCGGTGCTGCCCGTGGCGGCACAGACACCGCTGGAGCGCACCAGCCCCGGCCATCAGGCACCGGTGCCGCCGGGCGGCTACAACCTGCCGCTGGCCCCGCCGGTGATGCGCTTTCCCCTGCCGCCGCAACTGGTGATCGTGCGGTCCAACGAGGATTGGCGGAAGTTCGGCACGGTGGTCAAACCCCTGTCGGATGCCTGCGCCGAGCGGCGGTTCCGCGAACAGTTGCCCAAGCGTTTCCGCGCCATTTTCAAGGGAGAGGTGCTGGGGGTGGCCTTCGGCCACGGCCTCAATCTCGTCGATCAGGACAAGAAGGCGGACAAGAGCAAGATCTATCTGTTCCGCAACGGCGACAGCACCGCCTGCATGGTGATTGCCATCGACAACCAGGATCTCAACCTGCTGCGGGCGCTGGCCCCCGATGCCGGCACCGCCGGATCCGCGGCCCCCGCCCCGCCCGGCGCCAATTCCGGCAGCGGGCGGAACAACGGGTATTAGGGGCAACCTACCCCTTACGCCCCGTTTTCCGCGTCCCCGAACACCTGTTCCCAAGTCTGCATCAGCGCCAGATCCACGTCGGGCAGCGTGACCGGGTGGCCCAGCGCCACCATGGAGGTCACCCCGTACTGGCTGATGCCGCAGGGCACGATGCCGCCGAAATGGGTCAGGTCGGGGTCCACGTTCAGCGCCACCCCGTGGAAGCTGACCCAGCGGCGCACCCGCACGCCGATGGCGGCGATCTTGTCCTCCTGCCCCTCCAACCCGCCGTAGGGGCGCTTGTCCACCCAGATGCCGACCCGCCCGTCCCGGCGTTCGCCGCGGATGTTGACGCTGGCCAGGGTCCGGATCAGCCATTCCTCCAGATCACGGACATAGGCGCGGACGTCGCCGCCGCGGCGCTTGAGGTCCAGCATGACATAAGCCACCCGCTGGCCCGGCCCGTGATAGGTGAACTGCCCGCCCCGCCCGCTGCGGTAGACGGGGAAACGGTCGGGATCGAGCAGATCCTCGTCCCGCGCGCTGGTGCCGGCGGTGTAGAGGGGGGGATGCTCCAGCAGCCACACCATCTCCGGCGCGGTGCCGGCGCGGATGGCCTCCACCCGCGCGTCCATCACCGCCAGGGCGTCAGGGTAGGGAACGGGGTCGTCGCTGATGCGCCATTCGATGGCCGGACCGCTCATGCTGGGATGCCGCGTCTGGGGATGCCGAGGAAGGCCGTGATTTTAATCGGAGCCTTGGGTGAATGCCCGCATTTCTTTTGTCTTGATCCCGCCGCGGGGATCTGATATTTCCCCGCTCCACCCGGGCAGTGCACGGGTTGAAACCACGATGCGGTCGTGGCGGAATTGGTAGACGCGCAGCGTTGAGGTCGCTGTTCCTTAACCGGAGTGGAAGTTCGAGTCTTCTCGACCGCACCATCCCCCGCAAGGGGTGTCGGAAAAGGCCCGCCATCGGCGGGCCTTTCGGCGTTTCGGGGCCGGGAATCCCGCCGGCCCGTCATCCCCCCGCCATCACCGGATAAACACATACTGGTCCAGCGACACCCGCTTCATGGTCTGGGTGATGTAGGGCTGGGCGTTCATCACGGTGACGCTGCCGTGGGCGTCGCGGGCGCGGTTGGCCAGGATGAACAGCATGCCGATGGCGGTGGAATCAAGAAAGGTCAGGTAGCGGAAATCCAGCCGGACATCGGGCCGGCGGCCGAAATCCCAATCGGCCACCATGTCGTGAAATTTGCGGCTGTCGTCATAGGTGAAGCGCCCCGACAACAGGATGCCCTCGACACCATCCACATCGGTGAAGGCGTATTCCATAACCCCAATATTCCCCGAAGCATGAGCCGGCGCCGCACAGCCGGCCCCGCCGCTGGCCATGGGATCACAGGACGCCGGGTATGGCAAGACGCCGCGGGTATCCCCGTACTCGCGCCCCGCCCGTTACCGGCACGGGATGGAGCCGTTTACCCCTCCCAGGGGGATGGCAGACTGCCTTCCGTCTGGGTTTACGCAAGCGCCGCAAGGGCGTATCTGTCAAAGACTTTGCGTCCCGCGGCAGACGGGGCGGCCTGATCGCGAATGGGGTGGCGGATGTTCCTGGACTGCACGGACCTGATCTCCGGCAACGAGCCGCGGGTGTCCCACGGCATGGCGGTCACCGATGTGGATGGTGACGGGGTTCTGGAAATCCTGGTGACCGGCGGCGACGGGGGCGGCAACCGTGTGTTGAAATGGACCGGAGCCGGCCTGACCGACATCGCCGACCCGGTGCTGGCCGACGCCACCCGCCGCGGTCTGGCGGTGGCCGCCGCCGATCTGGACGGCGACGGGCGCGAGGAACTCTATATCGTCACCGGCGACCCGGCCGGCGGCCCCAAGGATTGCGCCGACCGGCTGTTCGCCTGTTTCGGATCACGCTGGTTCGATCTGCTGAGCCAGTCGGAAAACACCGTCTTCGCCACCCGCATCCCCGCCCGGTCGGTCGCGGTGATGGACCGGGAGGGGGCCGGACGCTACGGCTTCGTCATCGCCTGCGACGGGCAGCCGCTGCGCCTGCTGGAATTGCAACGCCACGGCCGGCTGGCCGACGTGGCCGAGGATGCCGGGCTGGACCTGATCGGCGGCGGGCGCGGGCTGGTGGCGCTGCCGCTGATGTCGGCCCGCATGGACCTGTTCGCCGCCAACGAGGGCGGGCCGAACTTCCTCTTCCGCAATCTGGGCGACGGCTCGTTCGAGGAAATCGCCGGGGAACGCGGCATCGCCGATTCCCGCAGCGCCGGCCGCGGCGTGGCGGTGCTGGACGCCGACGGCGACGGCCTGCTGGATCTGGTGGTGGGCAACAGCGAGGGGCCGCAACGGCTGTGGCTCCAGCGGTCGGGCGGCGGCTTCGTCGATGCCGCCGATGGCGAGATGTCGCTGCCCGGCCCGGTGCGCAACGTCATCGCCGCCGATTTCGACAATGACGGCTATGAAGAGGTGTTCTTCAACCTGCACGGCGCGCCCAACCGCCTGTTCGGCTGGCGCAACGAGCAGTGGGTCGAACTGGAGCTGGGCGATGCGGCCGAGCCGAAGGGGCTGGGCTGCGGCGCCGTGGCCGCCGACATCGACGGCGACGGGCGGCTGGAATTGCTGATTTCCCATGGCGAAGGCGCGCCGCAACCGCTGTCGCTGTACCGCCCGCCCGCCAACGGCAATCATTGGCTGCGGGTGCAGCCGTTGACCCCCGCCGGTGCCCCCGCCCGCGGCGCCATCGTCACCTGCACCGCCGGGGACCGGCGGCAGAAACGCGCGGTGTGCGCCGGGTCCGGCTATCTGTGTCAGGGCGAGCCGGTCGCCCATTTCGGGCTGGGCAGCGCCACGGCGGTGGAAGAGGTGGAGGTGCGCTGGCCCGACGGCATGATCGCCACCATCGCCGCCCCGCCCATCGATCAGGTTCTGATGGTGCCCCATCCCCCCGAGTAAGGCCGCACACACATTGCATCTGCGAAGAGACATTTTACCGCAGAGCAGAAAATAGGCATGCCATTCTGCCTCATAAAAATGTAAACCTCTCGGAAAGTTTATAGTCTCATAAATCTCCAGCCCAGACCCGTACCGCAATTCACATGAATCGAAACGGAAAAAGGCTGGAAGCGAGGAACGCACAACCAAAGACAGAACCGGCCACATGGCCGGTCTTTGAGGCATCATGTCACGACGCGACGTGTCCCTGACCGGGGTCGAACGGGTTTTCGACAAGGACGAGGTGATTGTTTCCAAGACGGACCTTCGGGGCCGGATCACCTATGCCAACCGTGTTTTCCAGCGGGTGGCCGGCTATACCGAAACCGAACTGCTGGGCGCCCCCCATTCCATCGTGCGGCATCCCGACATGCCGCGGTGCGTTTTCAAGCTGCTGTGGGACACGCTGGCCGCCGGCCAGGAGATTTTCGCCTATGTGTTGAACCGGGCGCACAACGGCGATCATTATTGGGTGTTTGCCCACGTCACCCCCAGCTACGATGACCGGGGTGCCGTCGTCGGCTATCACTCCAGCCGCCGGCTGCCGGACCGGGCGGCGGTGGACAAGGTGGTCCCCCTCTACCGGACCTTGCTCGACATCGAAAACCGCCACAGCGACCGCAAGCAGGGGATGGAGGCATCGTTCGCCACCGTCGTCGGCCTGTTGCAGGAAAAGGGCATCGGGTATGACGAATTCGTCTTCTCTCTCTAAGGCTCAATGGTTTGCCGCCGGTGCAGCGACTGCGGTGGCCGTGTCCATTGCCCTTGACCTGACCGGGCTGGGGGGGAGCTGGGGGCGGCTGACGGCATCGGGGGTGGCGCTGGCCGGGCTGGCGGCGATCATCGTGAGCGTGCGGCGGGCCAACGCCGCCATCCGCCGCACCACCACCGTCTGCAACGCCGTCGCCCATGGCGATTTCGAGGCCCGCGTGATCCCCGTGGACGAAAAGGGCGATCTGGGCGAGTTGATGCACGCCGTCAACGACATGATCGACCGCACCGACGCCTTCATCCGCGAGGCGGCGGCGTCGATGCATTACGTGTCGTCCAACAAATACTTCCGCCGCATCCTGCTGACCGGGATGCAGGGCAGCTTCCTGCGCGCCAGCAGCACCATCAATTCCGCCACCGGCGCCATGGCGGAACGGGTCAAGGGGTTCGCCGGGGTGACCGAGCGGTTCGAGGGGCACATCCGCCAGGTGTGCGCCGAGGTGGCCGGCACCGCGCACCAGTTGGAAATGACCGCCCGCACCATGGAATCCGACGCCCAGACCGCCACCGGCAAGGCGTCGTCGGTGGCCGCCGCCGCCGCCCAGACCGGATCCAGCGTCGATTGCGTCGCCGCCGCCACCGAGGAATTGTCCTCCTCCATGACCGACATCGCCCGCAAGGTGGACGAGGTGGCCAGCGTCGCGTCCAACGCCGCCACCGAGGCGGAACGCACCAATCAGGTGGTCAGTGAGTTGTCGGGGGCCGCCCGCACCGTGGGCGACGTGGTGACCCTGATTTCCGACATCGCCAGCCAGACCAACCTGTTGGCGCTGAACGCCACCATCGAAGCCGCCCGCGCGGGAGAGGCCGGCAAGGGATTCGCCGTGGTGGCGCAGGAGGTCAAGCGGCTGGCCGACCAGACCGGGCGGGCCACCGGCGACATCGCCAGCCAGATCGCCAACATCCAGTCATCCACCGATCAGGCGGTGGGTGCGATCATGAGCATCGCCCGCACCATCCACGACATCAACGGCATCGCCGGCGGCATCGCATCGGCCATCGACCGCCAGGGCGGGGCCATCCGCAACATCGTGGACAGCATGGAACAGGCGGCGTCGGGCACCCGTGCCGTGTCCGATGATATTCAGGATGTGACCAACGCCGCCGAACGCGCCAGCGGCACTGCCCATGAAGTGTTCGCGGCGTCCGAACAAATGGCTGCCCAGGCTGATCGTTTGACACACGAAGTACAGGTCTTCCTCGAGGAGATCCACAAAGTCGCCTAAACCATAGATAAATTGTGGTTTTTTTGCCTTGGTAAATGAAATGGAAACGCTGCCTATGCCTTAAGCGCATTGCAGCGTTTCTTTTCTTTTTGCCTCAAAACTCATCATAACCGCATCCTTCCTAAGCTTTTTCTTGTAGGCTCCGCGCCCATTCCGCACAGGCGAAAGATCCTTCGCACATGCGGAAATTAAAGGAATGGGGCTTGGTCGAAACGCGGGCGTTCGGGTGGTGGCATGATTGTTGATAGTCCAGACACTCAACAGATCCGCTAACGGGCTGGGAGAAGCGGCGATGAGTGTGGGAACGAACCAGTTGTTTGATCTTTCGCGCGAAGTTCTGGACGTCGCGTCGAAAAAAGTTGCAGCGATCGAGGACATTACCCGCCGCACCAAGATGCTGGCGATGAACGCCCTGATCGAAGCGGCCCGGGCCGGGGATGCCGGGCGCGGTTTCGCGGTGGTGGCGAACGAGGTGTCGGAAATCTCCACCCAGGTGAACACCATCACCAAGTCGCTGCGCAGCGAGATCACCGCGCGGGTGGATCACCTGACGTCTGCCGGCAGCGAAATGGTGCAGGAGATGCACGGCCGCCGGCTGGCCGATCTTGCCCTGAACATGATCGAGATCATCGACCGCAACCTGTATGAACGGTCGTGTGACGTGCGCTGGTGGGCCACCGACAGCGCCATGGTCAATTGCGCCGAAAACCCGACGGAAGAAGCGCGCGAGCATGCCTCGTACCGTCTGGGCGTCATTCTGGAATCCTACACGGTCTATCTCGACCTGTGGGTGGTGGATCTGAAGGGCGAGGTCATCGCCACCGGCCGCCCCTCCCGCTATCCCGGCGCCAAGGGCGCGCGGGTGTCGGACACCGCGTGGTTCCGTCAGGCGCTGGCCACCCGCAACGGCGGCGAATTCACCGTCGATGACGTCAGCCACAACCGCCAGCTCGACGGCCGCACCGTCGCCACCTATGCCACCGCCATCCGCCGCGGCGGCCGGGCCGATGGCGAGGTGATCGGCGTGCTGGGCATCTTCTTCGACTGGGAACCCCAGGCCAAGGCGGTGGTCGAGGGCGTGCGTCTGGACGACGCCGAACGCGCGTACACCCGCTGCCTGCTGGTGGATGCCCGCCACCGGGTCATCGCCGCCTCGGACGGGCGCGGGGTGCTGAGCGAAGCCATCCACCTGCGCACCAACGGCCGCACCATGGGCCATTACACCGACAACGACGGCGGTTTCGTCGGCTTCTCCGTGACGCCCGGCTATGAAACCTACCGCGGGTTGGGCTGGTACGGGGTCATCATCCAGAAACGCTGACGCCCGTCGGTCCGGCTCGGCCCCGGCCTCTCCCCTCCCGCTCTCCCGCCCGAGCCGCAGACCGATCCAACGAAAAGGCCGTCCCGCAAGGGACGGCCTTTCCTCTTCATCAAAACATGGGAGCATCGGCGGCAGGCGCCGGTCAGCCCCGCGCGTCGGTGGCCGGTCTGGCCGGCGCCGACGGTTCGCCGGGAGCCGGCTGCGTCACCTGTGCGGAATGGGTGGGACCGCAGTCGGCGTTGGCAATCCCCGCCGTCAACAGCGCACCCAAAGCCAGCAGCACCGCGGCCGCCGATTTCACGCCATGAGACATCGGATCACCTCCTTTCCCAAAGTTGACAACACGTGTCAGATACTGCCTGATTTTCCCCGGCTTGCCCACCTGTCCGGATGATATAGACGGCGACTTGCGGCTACACTGGCCGCCCGACCGTTTCCCTTTCCGCCCGTCCGAGCCGTCATGACCAGCCTTCGCCTGACCGTCCGCCGCGAGGATTTTCCCATCCGCGGCGTCTTCCGTATCGCCCGCGGCGCCCGCACCACCGCCGAGGTGGTGGTGGCCGAGGTGACCGACGGCCGCCACACCGGCCGCGGTGAATGCGTGCCCTATCGCCGCTACGGCGAAACGGTGGACGGGGTGGTGGCGGCGCTGGACGCCATGGCTCCGCCCGTGGCCGCCGGGCTGGACCGCGCCGGGCTTCAGGACCGCCTGCCCGCCGGGGCCGCGCGCAACGCCCTGGACTGCGCCCTGTGGGATCTGGACGCCAAGCGGAGCGGTGTGCCGGCGTGGCGGCTGGCCGGTCTGGCCGCGGAACCGCGCCCGCTGCTGACCTGTTTCACCCTCAGCGTCGATACGCCGGACGCGATGGCGGCGGCGGCCCGCGATGCCGCTCCCCGCCATCCGCTGCTGAAGACCAAGCTGACCGGCGACGGCGACGTGGAACGGGTGCGCGCCGTGCGCGCCGCCGCCCCGGACGCCCGGCTGGTGGTGGACGCCAACGAAGCCTGGAGCCTGGATCACCTGCACCGCTACGCCCCGGAGATGGCGGCCTTAGGCGTGGAGTTGATCGAACAGCCCCTGCCCGCCGGCCAGGACGAGGCGTTGCGCGGCCTGTCCTGCCCCGTGCCGCTGGGGGCCGACGAATCGCTGCACGACCGCGCCGGGCTGGAGCGGCTGGTGGGGCTGTATCAGGTGGTGAACATCAAGTTGGACAAGGCCGGCGGCCTGACCGAGGCGCTGGCGCTGAAGGCGGCGGCGGAGGCATTGGGCTTCGGGGTGATGGTGGGGTGCATGGTCGGCACCTCGCTGGCGATGGCGCCGGCGGTTCTGGTGGGACAGAATGCCCGCTTCGCCGATCTGGACGGGCCGCTGCTGCTGGCCCAAGATCGTGTTCCGGGGCTGCGGTACGACGGCGCCCTGGTCCATCCGCCGGAACGGGAGGTGTGGGGATGATCGGAAACCTGTTTGCCGACGTGCCTCAACCGGATGTCAGCGGAGCCGGCGCCCCCGGCTGGGCCGGTCCCCATCTGGGCGGCGGCGACGAGCGGTTCGACACGCTGGCCGCCATGCCCGGCACGCGGGTGGAGCGCATCGTGTCCACCGGCCAGCGGTCGCCCCCCGGCTTCTGGTACGATCAGGATTGGGACGAATTCGTGCTGCTGGTGTCCGGGGCGGCGGTGATGGAAATCGCCGGACAGGACGACCCCCGGCTGCTGCAGCCGGGGGACTGGCTGCACCTGCCGGCCCACACCCGCCACCGCATCCTGTGGACACCCGCCGACCGTGCCACCGTCTGGCTGGCGGTGCACACAGCGCCCCAGCGGATGGTGCTTATGACGGCAGCAGGGCATTCACCTTTGCCGCCATCATGAAATCGTTGCGGTGCAGCCCGTTGATCTTGTGCGTCCAGAATTTGACGGTGCAATAGCCCCAGCCATAGGCGATGTCGGCGTGATGCCCCTGCTCCTCGCACACGCCGCCGACCGCGACCGCGAAATTCTGGGCGCTGAGAAAGTCGGGAAAGCGGACGGTGCGCACCAGATGGTCGGGGCCATCCCCGAGAGTCCACCCCGGCACTTGGGCCAGCAGGCTTTCGGCCTCCGCCCGGTCCATGGGGGGAACGCCGCCGCGGCAGGGTTCACAGGTGCCGGCGGCCAGAGTTTCAGGTGTTGATGTCGCGTCGCTCATCATTCCCTCCGGGTGTGATCGTCGTTCCCGTGAAGGTGGGGGCCGGGGCATCCCACGGCAAGCTGGCCTTGAACCCCGCCCCCGCAGTATAGCGGGGCGTCTTCCGACACTGCCGGATCCCGCATCATGACCGATCTGCCCTTCGTGCCCTATCAGCAGCCCACCCGCGATCCCGGCGGGGTGCGTCTGGCCATCGTGGGCGAAGCGCCGGGGGCCGAGGAAGCCCGCCAGGGCGTGCCCTTCGTCGGGCGCAGCGGGCGGTTGCTGGACGAAAGCCTGGCGGCGGTGGGCATCGACCGGGCGGCGGTGCTGGTGGCCAACGTGTTCCGCCGCCAGCCGCCGGGGAACAAGGTCGGACACTTCTTCGCCTCACGCACCCGCGCGCGCAAGGAGGGGCTGGCCCTGGCCGAGGACTGGGGGCCGTTCGGCACCTCCGACCGGGTGCTGGCGGCGTTCGCCACCGATCTGGAGGCGCTGCGAGACGCCTTGACCGCCTATGCCCCCACGGTGATCGTGGCGCTGGGGCGTACGCCGCTGTGGGCGCTGACCGGCCAGAACGGCATCATGGCTCTGCGCGGGCAGGTGCTGCCCTGCCGCATGGTGCCGGGGGCGGTGGTGGTGCCCACCTTCCACCCCAGCTATCTGCTGCGCGGGCAGTTGGTGGAACTCCCCACCTTCCGCGCCGATCTCGCCCTGGCGGTGGAACGGGCGAAGGCATAACCCCCGCCCGCCGGGAGACGGCCCCTCAGGCCGCCAGCCGCAACTCCAGCGCGTCCCACACGTCCCGCAGCGCCGCCACCAGCGTGGCCATCATGGCGTCGGTGTGCAGCGGGGTGGGCGTGAAGCGCAGCCGTTCGGCACCGCGCGGCACGGTGGGATAGTTGATGGGCTGCACATAGATGTTGTGGCGTTCCATCAGCAGGTCCGACGCGCGCTTACAGCGTTTGGCATCACCGACCATCACCGGGACGATGTGGCTGACCGAGGGCATCACCGGCAGCCCGGCGTCGGCCAGCAGCCGCTTGAGGGTGGCGGCGCGTTCCTGATGGCGGTCACGCTCGCTCTGGCTGCTCTTAAGGTAGCGGATGGAGGCCACCGCCCCCGCCGCCAACACCGGCGCCGGCGAGGTGGAGAAGATGAAGCCCGGCGCGAAGCTGCGCACGCAATCCACCAGCGCCGCCGAGCCGGCGATGTAGCCGCCCTGCACCCCGAACGCCTTGCCCAGCGTGCCTTCGATGATGGTCAGCCGGTCCATGGCCTGATCGCGCTCGGCCACACCGCCGCCGCGCGGGCCGTACATACCGACGGCGTGCACCTCGTCCAGATAGGTCATGGCGCCGTATTTCTCAGCCACGTCGCACAACGCATGGATGGGGGCGATATCGCCGTCCATGGAATAGACGGATTCGAAGGCCACCAGCTTGGGCCGGGCCGGGTCGGCCTGGGACAGCAGCCGTTCCAGATCGGCCACGTCGTTGTGGCGGAAGATGTGGCGCTCGGCCCCGCTGTTGCGGATGCCGGTGATCATGGAATTGTGGTTCAGCGCGTCGGAGAAGATGACGCAGTTGGGCAGCAGCTTGCCGATGGTCCCCAGCGTGGCGTCGTTGGACACATAGCCCGAGGTGAACAGCAGTGCGGCTTCCTTGCCGTGCAGGTCGGCCAGTTCCCGTTCCAGCAGCACATGGTAATGGTTGGTGCCCGAGATGTTGCGGGTGCCGCCGGCCCCCGCCCCGCATTCGTCGAGTGCTGCGTGCATGGCGTCCAGAACCACCGGATGCTGCCCCATGCCCAGGTAATCGTTGGAGCACCACACCGTCACGTCGCGTTCGCGGCCCGTATCGTCGCGGAACGTGGCGACGGGGAAGTTGCCGGCGTGCCGTTCAAGATTGGCGAAGAAGCGGTAACGGCCTTCCTGCTTCAGCAAATCGATCTGGCTGCGGAAGAAGCTCTCGTAATTCATCGGGCGATTCCGTTCGCGGTCCTGTGAAGTTCGCCACCGGCCTTCCCGCCGGCATACCGGGCGGAAGGACTATGACTCCGCCATGGGCAACAGCGCAATGGGAGGATGGCATCATTGTTACCCAGACGCTACCCGGCATTGATCGAAATCAAAAGCGTCACAGTGTCCCGCCTTTTTCATGCGCGCCCCTCTTGACGGCGCGGGCAGGGGTGGGGATCGCTTGGGGGATCGACAGCGATGGACCCGACGCCATGCCCGCCTTCACCGGCCCCGTGATCCCGCCCCATGCCTACAGCGCCGCCGCGGTGGCGGACGAGGAGGCCCGCCGCCTCTTCCGCCGCACCTGGATCTTCGCCGGGCTGGCGGAGGAGCTGGCCAACGACAATGATTTCGTGGTGCGGGAGATCGCCGGAACCTCGGTGGTGGTGCAGAATTTCGCCGGCGCGCTGCGGGCGTTCCGCAACGTCTGCACCCACCGTTTCGCCCTGATTCAGACCGAACCCTGCGGCAACCGCCGGCTTCAGTGCCCCTACCATGCGTGGCTGTTCAACCGCGACGGGGTGCCGGCGGGCATTCCCGGCAACGACGCCTTTTTCGGCTTCGATCGCGCCGACCGGGAAAAGCTGGCGCTGGCCCGCTATGAGGTGGCGGTGCGCGGGCGCTTCGTCTTCGTGCGGCTGGAGGGCGGCGGGCCGGATCTCGACACGTATCTTGGCGATTACGGCCCGGTGCTGGACGATGCCTCCCGCCTGTTCACCGACCGGATCGACGACGGCACCCAGACCTGGGCCGCCAACTGGAAGATCGGGGTGGAAAGCGTGCTGGAGGTCTATCATGTGGACTCCACCCACCCGGAAACCTTCAAACCCTTCACCGTGAAGGACTGGCAATCAGGCTTTTCCGGCCCCCATTCCCGTTGCGCCACCCGCCTGTCGGACCACAGCCGCCAATGGTGGGACGGCATCGTCAAACGGCTGGGGCTGGCCCATGATCCCCGGTACGCCGGGATCTACGACCATTATTTCGTCTTTCCCAACCTGTCCTTCGCCATCACCCACGGGGCGCTATTCAGCCTGCAGACCTACGATCCGCTGACACCGGACACCTGTTCCCTGCGCTACCGGCTGTTCCTGGCCGATGGCAAACGGGGGGCGGCGCGCACCGCGGTGGCGGCCACGGTGCGGGATTTCAACACGCGGGTGCTGGCGGAGGACCGTTTCGTGTCCGAAGCCGCCCACAAGGGCGCCCGCCAGATGGACCGCCCGGCGGTGCTGGGCAGCGTGGAGGACCGCATCGCCGCGTTTCATGGGGAGTGGTTCGCGTGGCTTCAATCCTCGCCAGAAAGAAAATAATACCCCTCATTGCGCATTGTTTCGTGCAAACAACGGCGAAGACTTCCTGCGAAATCATACAATGATATGTTCATATAACAAATAAACAAACCATACGACCTAGGGAGTATTGAAGGCAATTGATCCATCTGTCATTGTTTTGTGAGTGAATTTTTCTTTGACTTTGGCGAGTGATAACAATGATTGTTATCTTTCATGTCGAAGGCAAGATGTCCACATTCGGCGGCCCACACGATACCGGCATGAAACCGGACGAGGGCCTTGCCCTGTTTGACGACGAACAGGATATGAAGGCACACGGCCTGGGCGATTATCTTCTGTCGCAGGCGGTGGCCGGGGCACCCGGATTGGGGCGGCGTCTGAACCCGGCAAAATATTATCTGGCGTGCCGCTGGTGGGACGCCGGCCTGTCCCGGAAGAAGGTCCGTTCGTCCTGGGCGTGGGTGGAAAATCCCAAGACCGGCAAACGGCACCGCGCGCGGCCGGTTGATTATGGACCGGCCCCCTATACGGGCCGGGTCGCCGACCTCTCCCCCGGTCTGGCTCAGGCCCTGGCGCTGCAGACCGACGACATATGCCGGGTCATCCTCGAAGAACAGGACGCGGTGCCTCTTGCCGATATCGGGACCGTGTGACCGGCAACGTGCCGGACACCATGGGTCCGATCGTGTCTGTCGGCGTTGCCCATTTCCCAGCACAGCCAAGGGGGCATCATGCGCGCATCCCTGATATTGCTCATGGCCGCCGGTGCGGGCCTGTGTCTGGCGGCCCCGGCCCACGGCCAGCCGGTCAAGGGCACCCCGTTTCCTCTGACCGGCGGTGTTTTCCGCGACAAGCCCAAGGCCGATACCCCCTCGATAGAGGTCAGCGGCATCGCCTGCGCCCCGGCAGCGGGCGGGCGGCAGCGGTGTCTGGTGGTGGCGGACGAGGACGCCTACGCCCAATGGGCGGAACTGTCGGAACAGGGGCTGGTGCCGGGTGATTTCATCCGGGTGGTACCCAAGGACGCGCCCGCCGATCTCATCGGCACCGTGCCGCCCACCGCCTGCCCCGAACCGGAAAAGCGGTGGAAGGATCTGGACGGCGAGGCGGTGGCCTATGATGGGGCCTTTTTCTATGTGACCGGCTCGCACGGATGCGGGCGGAAGAGTGGGAAATTCACCACGTCGTCGTTCGTCCTGGCGCGCATCGCGGTGAACGGCGACGGCTCGCCCAAAGAGCCGGAACCTCTCCGAACCCACAGGCTGGCCGAGGTTCTGGCGCAGGCCGCAACGGTCGCCCCCCATGCCGGCAAGCGGTTGGAGGGAACCCCCGACGCCAACGGCCTGAACATCGAGGGGCTAGCGGTGATCGGGGCGGATCTGTACGCCGGGCTGCGCGCGCCCGTCATCAACGGGACCGCCTTTCTCATCAAAACCCCGGTCGCCCCGCTGTTCCAATCCGGCGGCCCGCCACTGTCCTCCCACACCATCCCGCTGGATCTGGGCGGGCGGGGCGTGCGGGATCTGGCCCCCCTGCCCGACGGGCGGCTGCTGGTGCTGGCCGGACCGCCGCGCAACACACCGGAAAGCGACAATCGCCTGACCTACACCGTCTATGCCGTCGATCCGGGCAAGGCGGGGGCTGTTCCGGTCGCCGAACTGGCGATGCCGGATCCGGGCGCCAAGGCCGAAGCCCTGTTGCCTCTCGGCCCGTTCCCGGCGGGCCGGATTCTCGTGCTGTTCGACGGGGCGGCGGGCGGCGCCCCGCACACCTATCCCATTTCCATCCCCGGCCGGTAGGCGCCCCCCGGCACACGGATCCCGATGCGGAGGAAGCGATGCCTGTTTCCGACTCGGCTGATGCCCCCAACCCCAGTTTCGTTGTGGTCGAGATTCTCGACAGGGCCGCGATCCTGTCCGTCGAATACACCATCGCCGACCAGATCGGCATTCCACCGCAAAGCCTGTTCACCCTGGTGGAGGCCCCCGGTGCGGCCGGGCCGGGGAAGATCCAGGCCATTCTCAGCCGTGCCGCCTATAAGGCGCTGCTGCTCAAGCACGGCGGCGACCCCGGTGCGGTCACCGCCGCTCTCCGGGACATGGGCGGGGTCGCGTCGGCCACCCTGACCCGTGCGGACGCCGTGCGCACACTGCTGGTCGAGGGGGCGGCGGTTCCTCACCCCGCCGCGGCGGACGCCGCCGACGGGCAATGGTATCTCGACACCATCAACGTGGCGGGGGCGTGGCGGCTGCTGGGGCCGTCCCGCGATGCCCTGGCGTGGAAGGATGTGCGGGTCGGCCACATCGACACCGGCATCACCGAACATCCGGTGTTCGGCAGCGGCCCGGACCGCTGGGTCCGCTGGGACGAGGGCATCAATTACAAAGAGACAGGCCGCCTTCCCATCGACCCACTGGGATCGGCGCAGCACCCCAACGGCTATCCCGGCTTTCCCGGCCACGGCACCCGCACGGCCAGCGTCCTGGCCGGCTGGTCCCCCGATCAGCCCTTCTACGGGGTGGCGCCGAAGGTGACGGTGGTCCCGTACCGGATCACCGACACGGTGGTCATCGATTTTTTCGGCAACGCCACCCAGATCACCCGCGCGCTGCGCCACGCCATTTCCGATGCCGGGTGCCATGTGCTCAGCATCAGCCTGGGCGATCCCTGCGACCCGGCGGAGGGGGCGGGGGCCGCCATCGACGATGCCTATGAACTGGGGGTGATCGTGGTGGCCGCCGCCGGCAACGTCACCAGCGAAATCACCTATCCCGGCCGTTTCTCACGGGTCATCACCGCTGGCGGCTGCACCGCCGGCCTGGAGCCGTGGAACAACGGGTCGCGCGGGGTGAAGGTGGACGTGTCGGCCCCCGCCGACCAGATCTTCCGCGCCACGGCGGAGATGAAAAACCGGGAGGTGCACTATTTTTACGGCGGCGACGGCGACGGCACGTCGTTCGCCACGGCGATGGTGGCCGGGGCGGCGGCGCTGTGGCGGGCCTATCACCACGACCGGCTGCCGCTGACCTATCCGAAAGGCTGGCAGATCGTGGAAGCCTTCCGCCACTGCCTGCGCAAGAGCGCCGCCCGCCCACCCGGATGGCCGACCAGCCTCTACGGCGCCGGCATTCTGAACGTGGAGGAATTGCTGCGCTATCCGCTGCCGCCCGCCGACAGCCTGACGTACCAGACCCGTCTGGCCGCTCGGGAAAAAGTCTGATCCCCGAACACGCGAAGGGGCCGCACCGGGCGGCCCCTTCCCATGCCCGCAAGGGAGCTTTTTACTTCACCAGCGGCAAGGCCGCGTCCAGCGCGGTGCGCAGGCGGTCGAACAGGGTGTCGATCTCATCCTCGGCGATGATGAGCGGCGGGCACACGGCGATGGTGTCGCCCATGGCGCGGATGATGAGACCGTGGTCCTGGCACAGCGCCGAGACCTTGGCCCCCACCCCGGCCTTGGGGTCGAACGGGGCATGGGTTTTCTTATCGGCCACCAGTTCCACCGCACCGATCAGACCGACGCCGCGGGCCTCACCCACCAGCGGGTGGTCGAGCAGACGGCGCAGCCCCGCCTGCAGCCGCGGCGCCACCGCGCGCACATGGCCCAGCGTGTCGCGTTCCTCGTAGATCTTCAGGGTTTCCAGCGCCACCGCCGCCGAAACCGGGTGGGCGGAATAGGTGTAGCCGTGGCCGAAGATGCCGATCTTTTCGCTTTCCAGCACGCACGCCTGATAAACGGCGTCCGACACCATGACGGCGGAAATCGGCAGATACCCCGACGACAGCGCCTTGGCACAGGTCAGAATGTCGGGCTTCATGCCGAAGGTCTGGCTGCCCCACACGTTGCCGGTGCGGTTGAAGCCGCAAATCACCTCGTCGGCCACCAGCAGGATGTCATACTTCTTCAAGACCGCCTGGATCTTGTCGAAATACGTGGCCGGCGGCACGATCACCCCGCCGGCACCCATGATCGGCTCGGCGAACATGGCGGCGATGGTGTCCGGCCCTTCGGCCAGGATCAGCTTTTCCAGATTGTCGGCCAGACGGGAGGCGAAATCCTCCTCGCTCTCGCCCGGCTCGGCGAAGCGGTAGTGGTGGGGACAGTCGGTGTGCAGGATGCGCGCGATGGGCAGGTCGAAATCGCGGTGGTTGTTGGGCAGGCCGGTCAGGCTGGCCGCCGCCACGGTCACGCCGTGATAGGCCTTTTGCCGCGAGATGATCTTCTTCTTCTCAGGGCGGCCCAGCGCGTTGTTGTAGTACCAGATCAGCTTGATGGCGGTGTCGTTCGCCTCGGACCCTGAATTGGCGAAGAACACCTTCGACATCGGGACCGGCGCCATCTTGATGAGGGCTTCCGACAGGTCGATGGCGGCTTCGTGGGATTTGTGGCTGAAGACGTGATATGTGGGCAGCTTGCGCATCTGGCGCACCGCCGCATCGATCAGCCGCTCTTCGTCGAAGCCCAGGGACACGCACCACAGGCTGGCCAGCCCCTCGATGTATTCCTTGCCGGAATCATCGAAGACGCGCACGCCCTGGCCGCGCTCGATGATGGTCGGGCCGGTGGTCTCATGGGCCTTGAGGTTCGTGTAGGGATGGAAACAGAACGCCTTGTCCCGGCTGGCCGCCGAGTTGCCGATCACGGTCATTGCTCTCATATCCTCCAGCGCATTGGGTGCGCTTTGCCTGCCGCCGTTCCGGGCACGATGCCCCGAAAGGCCCGTCGTCTGGAATGATGCCAAAGATACGGTTCCGTATGCAAATATTTTAACCGCACAACGAACATTTCGGTCCGGGACGCGAGGGGCGGACGGCACATCGCTGCGTTTCCCGGCGTCCTCCGCCCCAGGTGGTGGGAATGCTGATTGATTTGCCTGCGACCATAAAGCACACTCGCGGCCACGCTCGCGGCGGGCGGGCGATCCCCCTTTTGCGAAAAGACAGGAGATTTGGCGTGGCGGGTACTGGCAAGTGGATCAGCGGCGGGCTTATCGGGCTGCTCGCCTTCTTCGGCCTGTTCGCGGCGTCGCGGGCGGTGGACCAGGCCTTCTACGTGGTCGGCTGGATCATCTTCTTCGGCTCGCTGGCCACCATTTTCGGACAGATCATGTCCTACTACAACAAGCGCGACGCCGAGATCGCCCGCAACCGCGCGGCCCATTGATCCCGGTTCCGGAAAGCCCCGGCGGCGGGGCTTTCCGGCACGGCTGCGGGTGCGGTAGCCGTCACTCCGCAGCGCGCCGGATGGTGTTGGCCTCGGCGTAATCGGCGATGCGCGCGGTCAGGGTGGTCAGCGCGCGGCGCAACGGCTCGAACCCGGCATGGCGCTGAAGGGTTTCCTCGTCCATATAAAGGGCGCGGTTGATTTCCACCTGAATCGCATGGCGGTTGCGCGCCGGGTTGGCGTAGCGGCCCACCAGTTCCACCCCCTTGAAGGGGGCGTTGACCGCCACCGAATAGCCCATGGCCCGCAACTCGGCGGCAACGAAGGCGACGAATTCCGGCTCGCTGCTGGTGCCGTCGCGGTCGCCGATGACGAAATCCACCCCCACCGGGCGGGGGGCGTCCCAGCCCAGACGCGACGGCATGGAATGGCAGTTCACATGCCACACCCCGCCGAAGCGGGCGGCCAACCCGTCCAGCACGCTCGACACCTGAAAATGATAGGGGTGGTAATAGCGCCCGATCCGCTCCGCCACCTCGGCCACCGGCAGGCGCCCGTCATAGAGCGGCACCCCCGGACGGCAGAGCGTGCGGATCAGCCCCATGCCGTGGGCGCTGCGCGGTGACGGGCGCAGCGGCTCGGGCCATTCCCCATCGAGAATCGCCGGGTCGATGTCGTCCACCGCCCGGTTGACGTCCACGCACGCCCGCGGGAACAGCGCCGCCAGCAGCGTCGCCCCCTGTTCGGGAGCGGCGGCGAACAGCTCATCCACAAAGGCGTCTTCGGTCTGGCGCAGCAGGGCCAGCGGGCAGGCAAAGGTGAACCCCGACGGATAGACCGTGCCGCTGTGCGGGGAATCGAACAGGACCGGCACCCGCCGCCCGTCCGGATGGCCAACCGGATCATGGCGAACGAGGACATCCTCGATCACAAAGCTCATCGCTCCCCCGGTATCCCATGTCGTCGGTGCGGGCCGTCGGTGCGGACCGCCCGCGCATCCCGGCAGCCGCGGCGCTCTGCCGCATACCTTTGTGACGCGGGGATGCCTTTTGGCTATAGCCCCTTTGCCGCCGTGCGTCGATGGAAAACCGTCACATTCCCCCCCGCCGCCGTACACCCGCGGAATCGCAAAATGCATCACGCGAAAAAACGTGCATCGCCTTTTGCAAAGGTTACGGCCGAACGGTTAACGCCCGTACACCGATCCGCCACCCAAAAGCAGGCCGGAACAATCCCTTAAGGGAAAGACCGTACAGAAATTAGTTGATTTTCATTAGCATTTTCACTCGGCACGGCTTTTGCTGGTAATAAGACAAACAGCCTATCTGAGAAAAACAAAGACTACTGAAAAATAAGGCAAATACCATCAACTGTTGCATCGCATACGTACAAAGGAAGAGGTAACGGGCCGCCCCCTGTCCTCCTCTCTTTTGTCATCGGGCACTGGACGATTACCCTACCTGGAGGTGTGCCATGGACGTAAACACCCGTGCCGAAATGCTGGACATCATTGAACGTCTGCGCCGCCTAGCTATGAGCGAGACGGAAGAGAACCGGCTGTACCTGTTCACCGCAGCGGCCAAGCTGGAATATGGCGTGATTCAGGAACCGCTGCCGCCGCTGCCGCCGTTGATCCGCCCCACATGGAGCAGCTTCTGAGGGACCGTCTCATCCAACCGCCCTCGTTTGACAGGAAACACCGCCATGTGGGTCAGCGTCACGCTCATTCCGTCCCTGCGCCAGACCGATAACGCGCATCCCGCCAACAGCCACGCCGTTCTGATGGAACTGGCGATGCAGATTGCCGAAGACGCGCACGACATGCCGATCACCATCCTGGGCGAAGACGGCCGGATCGCCGCCTCTTTCGGCCCCCACGACACGCTCCGGGCGTCGGGGGAAGAGGTGGAACTGTTCTGACCGCTCCTTTTGGGCGCAGACGGGCCATGCGTGTGGCACTGGCGTCCCGGCCGGGGGTTGGACATACTGCGGGGTGAAGCCCAGACCCGGCCTTCCCGCAGGCCATGCCCAGCGCCGGATGCCTCGTGACCGCGACTCTGCCCACCGTGCCTTCCCCGGCGGTCCCCCCGTCCCCGACCGACATCGCACCGTACCGTCGGGGCAACACCGGGATCGACTATGCCACCACCCTGGACAGCGGGCGGACAGGGCCGCACGCGCTCATCAACGCCGTCCTGCACGGCAATGAGGTCAGCGGGGCCACGGCGATCGACCGGCTGCTGCGGCTGGGGGTACGCCCGGCGCGGGGGCGGCTGACGCTGGTGCTGGCGAACGCCGCCGCCTATCGCTGCTTCGACCCCGCCCATCCCTACGCCAGCCGCTTCCTTGACGAGGATATGAACCGCCTGTGGTCCGGGGCGGTGCTGGACGGCCCGCGCACCAGCCAGGAGCTGCGTCGGGCACGGCAGTTGCGCCCGCTGTACGACTCGGCCGACGCCCTGCTGGATCTGCATTCCATGGGCAGCGAATCGCCGCCGATGGCCCTGTGCGGCCTGCTGCCCCGCGGCCATGAACTGGCCCGGCGGATGGGGGTGCCCGGCTGGGTGGTGGCCGACGGCGGCCATGCCGGCGGGCGGCGGCTGATCGAATACGGTCCCTTCGCCGATTCCGGCGGCACGGCGACCGCGGTTCTGGTGGAATGCGGCCAGCACTGGCAGCCGGGGACCGCCGACATGGCGGTTCTGTGCTGCCTGCGGTTTCTGCTGGCCCTCGATATGCTGGATCCGGACCGGCTGGCCCCGCCGCTGGCGGTCCAACTGGCCGCCCATCAGCCCCAGCCGCAACGCCGGGTGACCGTCACCCACACCGTCACCGCCGCCACCGGCCATTTTTCCTTCAACCGGCCGCTGATGGGGATGGAGATCATTCCCCGCCGGGGCACGGTCATCGGTCATGACGGAACGGCGCCGGTGACGACCCCCTATGACGACTGCGTTCTGGTCATGCCCGCCCGCCGGGTGCAGGCGGGGCACACGGCGGTTCGGCTGGGCTATCTGGAGGGTTGATTACGGCGTCTCGGCGGTGGGGGCGGTGCCGTTCCACGGCATCACCGGCACGGACGAGATGGCGTTCATCGGGCTGCCGTCCACCAGCTTGGTGGAATAGGACAGGTAGACCAGGGTGTTGCGCTTCTTGTCGTAGAGCCGCACCACACGGGTTTCCTTGAAGAAGATGCCGGTGCTGGCGTCGAACACCTCTTTCTTGGCCGGCAGCTTGGCCGGCAGGGTGATCGGCCCCACCTGACGGCAGGCCAGGGAGAAGCGCGACGGATCCTCCGCCAGCCCCAGCGAACCGGAAATGCCGCCGGTGCGCGCCTGGGACAGGTGGCAGGCAACGCCGGGAATCTCGGGGTCGTCGAACGCCTCGATGCAGATCTTGTGATTGGCGCCCAGCAGCTTGAAGGCGGTGTCAACACAGCCCACGGTTTCCGCCGACGCCGCCGACGCCGCTCCCACAGACACCAGCCCCGCCAGCAGCAGGCGGGCGACGGAACCGGACAGGCACGCACGCATCATCATCTCTTCCCTTCCACGGGTTCACACCACGAAAGCGCCCCGGCCCCGCTTGTCACGGGCGGGTGCGCAGCCGCGTCAGCGGCAGACTCTCGCCGGTCAGATCGGGATCGTCGTAGCGCACGGCGCAGCTCGACGCGCTGCCCTTGACGATGGTGGCGGGATACCAGACCGCGTCGCTTTCGGCCACGACCTTCACCCCGGCACCGCACGACGCCACGGGCAGCCCCGGACCGTCGGCGGTAAAGGGGCGGGTGTTATCGGCGGTCACCACCTCGTCCTCATCCTCGGAATAGCCGTCGAAGTGCACCAGGCAGAAGCCGGGGCGCCCCGCCGGGCCGCGGATGGTGGAGGCGAACCACGCATCATCGGAAAAGGCGTAGAGCCGTTCGCCCACCCGGCAATCCGCCATGGCCGGTGCGGTGGCGACGGGGGCGGGCACGCCCATGGCGCTGGGCGGAACCGCACTGGCCGACAGGGCCGACGGCGCCACCGTGGGCGGCACGCCGGCGGGCGACAGCGGAATGGGGGCCGGCTGGGCCGGCACCGGGGTCAGCGGACGGGCCACCGCGGTCTGGACCATCCCCTGCCCCGTCGCAGCCTGGGCATGGGCCGGAGTCGGGGCCGGAGTCGGGGCCTGTCCCTGGGCCGAGGTGGTGCGCAGCCGGTTGCGGGCCAGGGGGGCAAAGGCGCCGCTGGGGTACTGTTCCAGATAGGCCGTGAAGTCGGCGGGGTTGCCGCTGTCCTTGATGCTGTTCCAGAACGCCACCTCCACCGACGAATCGGGGGCCGCCGGTCCCGTCTGCCGCGCCGGGGACGCGGCGGCGGCGTTGGCCGCGGCCTGGGTGGGGCCGGGCTTCAGCATCACCTCCGACCCGCCGAGCGAGCCGTAGATGAAGGGCTGCTGCTTGCCGTTGGTCTGGGAAATCACCGAGTCGCGCACCCGCCCGAACAGCAGCCGCACGTCCAGGCCCGGCGTTTCGATGTTCTGTAGCAGGGCGGTGGTGAAGGGGCTGTTGGATTCGTTGCCGTCCAGGGCGATGTCGTCGGCGGCGGTGGCATAGGCCACCAGCGTATCGACGCCCAGCCCTTCCACCCGCGCCAGCCCGCGGCCCACCGCGGCCGAGCGCGACGCACCCATGGACCGCGCCATGCGGTCGCCGAAGGGGTTGTTGCGGCAGGCGTCCAGCACGACGATGCGCACCTTGCGCGCGTTCTGCATCTCTTCGAGCAGGGCGTCCATGGGCACCGCCTCGTACCGCAGGTCCTGTTCGCGGACCAGCTTGGCGTCCACCGGCACCAGATAGTTCTTCCCCGCCACCTGCAGCCCGTGACCGGCGAAGAAAGCAAGGGCGATGTCGGCCCCCGGCACCTTTTCACCGAAGCGGCGTAACGCCGCCTCCAGCCCGCGCTTGTCGAGGTCGTAGCCCTCGATCACCTCGAACCCCAGGCGGTGGAGGGCGGCGGCGACGGCGCGGGCGTCGTTGGGGGGATTGGGCAGCGGCGCCGCTTCGACATAGGCACCGTTGCCCACCACCAGGGCCACCGGCGCCGCCGCCAGAGCGGGGACAGCCCCCAGGACCACGGCAAGGGCAAAACAGGCGTACAGCGGGAACACGCGGCGGAGCATGATTCGAACCATCATGGGCATGGCAAGGCAGGGCAAAAACGAAACCGGGCTATCCGCTATCAACACATCGGAAGGATAGCGCATTCCCGGTAATCGGGTGCATCCTCCCCCACCAACGGCGAGGGTGTCGAGAGGGATTGGGTTATGACAGCTATAGGCATGAGAAACCGGGCAGGATTGTGGCTTCCGGTGCTGATGCTGTGGGTGGGGCTGGCCGTGGCCGGGCTGCTGCCGGTGGGGACGGCTCAGGCCCAGAATTTCCAGGGGATGCTGAACCGCTTCATCAAGGCGGAAGAGCTGCCGGGGGGCGTGCTGCTGGTGTCCGGCCCGTCCGGGCGCAACGTCGTCGCCGCGGGTGTGGCCGACCGCGACGCGGGCACCCCGATGACCACGCGGTCGCGTTTCTACGTGGCGTCGGTGGGCAAGATGGCGACCGCCGTCGCCACGCTCCAGCTTGTGGAGGAAGGGCGGCTGTCGTTCGACGCCCCCGTGGGCGGCATGGTCGGAACCCTGCCGGTGGACCGCATCGCCAACGTGCGCACCGCCACCTTGCAGCAGGTGCTGACCCACACCTCGGCCATTCCCGATTACCTGAACGAGCGGTTTTCCGCCGCCAGCAGCGAGCGCCCGGACCATGTGTGGACCGCCGCCGAGTTGCTGGCCTTTGCACGGGGGCAGAAGCCGCCGGGCAAGCCGGGGCAGGTCTACGACTATTCCAACAGCAATTACGTGCTGCTGGGCCATGTGGTGGAGACGGCAGACGGCGTGCCGTTCGCCCAGGCGCTGCACCGGCGGATCTTCGATCGCGCCGGCATGACCGCCACCACCGTGGGCGCCGGCAACGCCAAGGATCCCACCCTGGCCCACGGCTACACCGAAGAGGACGGGGACGTCAGTTCCTATTCCTGGACAGCCGTCACCGGCGACGGACCGCTGGTGACCACGGCGGAGGATCTGGAGCGTTTCGCCCTGGCCCTGTTCCGCGAGGGGCTGCTGCTGTCGCCGTCCATGGTGGAACGGATGAAGACCCCGACCGACCTGGAAACCGGCTATGCCATGGGGCTGGAAATCTGGGAAGACCGCTGGGGCACCGCCTATGGTCACACCGGCTCCTACGACGGTTTCGAGTCGGAGGTGCGCTACTACCCCGACCGTCAGACGGTGCTGGTGTTCCTGACCAACGGCAATCAGGTGACCGACACCGACATCCTGGACAAGGCGGCCGCGGCGGTGTTCGCCACGGCCAACTGACGTTCTACCGCCACCCACCCCACGGCGCTTCGGCGCCGGGGGGCCAACCCAGCAGGTGGCTGGAACAGGCGGCACAATCGCTGCTGCCGAACCCCGGCAGCGGCACCGGCCAGCCCGCCAGGGCCGCGACCAGCGCGCATTCGTTGCCACCGGGAAACACCCACACCCCCGGCACCCGCCCCGCCTCGGTCAGGCGGTCGATGTGCCAGCGCACGGTTTTCCCCCGCTTCAGATGCCGCCCGACCCGCGCCCGGATTCCCCCCGGCCCGCGGGCGCTGCCGCAATACACATACCGCCCCGCCGCCAGCGTAACGGCCGCCCGCCCCGGCAAGGCGACGGCCAGCGGTGCATCCAACTCCACCACCAGCGCGTAAGCCCCGCCCACCCCCGGCACCCCCTCCGCCGATGTACAAAACATCCCCGGGTCCAGGGCCCCCGCCCTGGCCGGGGGAAGCACGAAGGGGGCCGGCGGCCCCCTTCGATCACGTCGCATCAATCATCACTCATCTTCAAGGCGGCGATGAAGGCGCTCTGCGGGATTTCCACCTGCCCGAACTGGCGCATGCGCTTCTTGCCTTCCTTCTGCTTCTCCAGCAGCTTGCGCTTGCGGCTGATATCGCCGCCGTAGCACTTGGCCAGCACGTCCTTGCGCATGGCGCTGATGGTTTCGCGGGCGATCACGCGACCGCCGATGGCGGCCTGCACGGCGATCTTGAAGAGCTGGCGGGGGATCAGCTCCTTCAGCCGCTCGCAAAGCTGGCGCCCGCGCCGTTCTGCCTGGGAACGGTGGACGATCATCGACAGGGCGTCCACCGGCTCGGCATTCACCAGGATGGCCATCTTCACGAGGTCACCCTCGGCATAGCCGTCCATCTGATAGTCGAAGCTGGCGTAGCCGCGGCTGATGGATTTCAGCCGGTCGTAGAAATCGAACACCACTTCGTTGAGCGGCAGGCGATAGACCAGCATGGCGCGGCTGCCGGCGTAGGTCAGTTCGATCTGCTGCCCGCGGCGTTCGGTGCACAGCTGGAGAATGCCGCCCAGATATTCGTCGGGCAGCATGATGGTCGCCTTGATCCACGGCTCTTCGATGCGGTCGATCTTCACCACATCGGGCATGTCGGCGGGGTTGTGCAGGTCCATCACCGTACCGTCGGTCATATAGAGCTTGTAGACGACCGAGGGGGCGGTGGTGATGAGGTCGAGGTCGAATTCCCGCTCCAGCCGCTCCTGGATGATTTCCAGATGCAGCAGACCGAGGAAGCCGCAGCGGAAGCCGAAGCCCAGGGCGGCCGAGGTTTCCGCCTCGTAATGGAAGCTGGCGTCGTTCAGCTTCAGCTTGCCCAGGGAATCGCGCAGCCGTTCGAAATCGCCGGCATCCACCGGGAACAGACCGCACCACACCACGGGAATGGAGGGCTTGAAGCCGGCCAGCGGCTCAGAGGCCGGGCGGCGTTCCTCGGTGATGGTGTCACCGACCTTGGTGAGGGTGATGTCCTTGATGGCGGCGGTGACGAAGCCCATTTCGCCGGGGCCGAGTTCGCCGGTCAACAGCGCCTTGGGCGTGAACACGCCGACGCGGTCCAGGTCGTGGGCGGTGCCGGTGGACATGAAGCGGACCTTCTGCCCCACCTTCAGCCGGCCATCGACCACGCGCACCAGAATCACCACGCCCAGGTACGGGTCGTACCAGGAATCGACCAGCAGCGCCTTCAGCGGTGCCTCGGCATCGCCCTTGGGCGCCGGCAGGCGGGCGACGATGGCTTCCAGCACCGCATCGACGTTCAGGCCGGTCTTGGCCGAGATGCCGATGGCGTCGCTGGCGTCCAGGCCGATCACATCCTCGATCTGCTGCTTCACGCGGTCGGGTTCGGCGGCGGGCAGGTCGATCTTGTTGAGGACGGGAATGATCTCGTGGTTGTTGTCGATGGCCTGATAGACGTTGGCCAGGGTCTGGGCCTCCACGCCCTGGCTGGCGTCCACCACCAGGATCGAGCCTTCGCACGCGGCCAGCGAGCGCGAGACCTCATAGGCGAAGTCCACGTGGCCGGGGGTGTCCATCAGGTTCAAGGTGTACTGGTTGCCGTCCTTGGCCTTGTAGAGCAGGCGGACGGTCTGCGCCTTGATGGTGATGCCGCGCTCACGCTCGATGTCCATGGAATCGAGCACCTGTTCGCGCATCTCGCGGGCGTCCAGCCCGCCGCACAACTGGATCAGCCGGTCGGCCAGGGTGGATTTCCCATGGTCGATGTGGGCGATGATGGAGAAATTGCGGATCAGCGACAGGTCGGTCATCGGTACACGGAGGTAAGAGAGCCGGGGGCGGATTCAAGCGGGCACCATAGGGGGTTCGCCCCCATGGGCGCAATCACCATCGCGTGGGTCCGGCCCCGCACCGCCGGGCGTGCCGGTGAAAAGAAGGCGAAAAACCCCGCGCATCGTGCGAAAACCCCCACATGAGGTTTTGTCCCCCACCACCCGCAGAGGTTTCGGCATGACCCGTCCGTTCCCGGCATCGCGCGCGGCCCGCCGTCTGGCGCTGGCCCTTCTTCTGCTCGTCCCGCCCGTGCTGGCGGCGGGGCAGGCCCCCGCCCAAACGGCCCCGGCCGCCCCGGCCGCATCGGACCCGGCGCTCATGGGGCCGCTGGCGCCGTTCCTGCCCATGGGCACCGGCGCCGACGGGTGGGCCGGGCGGCTGGACGGCAACGCCTATGTGCTGGAAAACGGCAAGGCCGGTGCTGTGAAATATGTCTATGCCGGCAAGGCGGGCGGCCCCTCCGGTCCCCGCACCCTGTCGGTGGCGGTGAAGGTCCAGGCCGCCGGAGCGCCGGGGGACAGTGCCGCCGGGCTGCTGTACGGGCTGGTGCCGGGACCGTCCTATTACGCCTTCGTCCTGAACGGCGAGCGGCAGGTGGTGCTGTTCCGCCGTTCGCCGGGCGGGTTCGAACGGATGCTGGCGGTGGGCGGGGATATGGTGGGCGGAGCCGATACGGTCACGCTCGGCATCACCGAAAAGGACGGCGCCATCGCCCTGTCCCTGAACGGACGCGAGATCGCGGCCCTGTCGCAATCGGGCACCGGCACGGGCGAGGCCGGCATCATCGCGCTGGGTGCGGGCGCGTTCCGTTTCGCCGGATTCCGCAACCAGACGCCCTGAACGGGACAAAGGCCGCCCGAGCACAACAAGGCCACAATAAAGATGGCCCCGGCGGCGGGTGATCCGCCACCGGGGCCAGGAAACACGCGAGGGACCGGACGATTACTTCTTGGTCCAGACTTCGGTGCCCTTGCCGCCCTTGTCGGCACGGCGCCACCACGGGCCGCTCAGCGAGCCGTCGGGGTTGATGGTCAGCAGCATGATGCTGTTCTTGCCGTCGGCGACCGAGGCGATGGCCAGCACATTGCCGGTGACCTGACCGACGCCAAGATAGGCACCATCGTCCCAGGTGATCTCAACCGCGCCCGACGGGACGCTCTTGACCACGACCTTGCCGGATTCGGAATAGGCCGAACCGTCGGTGTCGGTGCCCTTGTAGGTGTAGGTGCCAACCACCTTGGCGGCATCCTGGGCGAAAGCGGGGGCGACGAGGCCGGCAGCCAGGGCGGTGCCGAGGACCAGGGTACGCAGCATGGGAACGCTCCTTAAAATTATCATATTACAAAGGGAAAACCGGCTTTGGCCTTCACCGTGCCAGTTTATTGCGATGAGTTGACGCTAGGCTGGATAACGAAGTCTTGTCAAAGACGGTTTTTTTCTTTGGAAACGGAATAAACGCTACGGCACCATTCCCGATAGCAGAACGCTCAGCGTCAGCACGCTGACGACCGTGGACACCAGAATGGCGGTGGAGGTGCGCTCGACATAGATCTGATACTGCTGCGCCACCACAAAGGTCAGGGCGCCGGTCGGCAGGGCCGCCAGCAGGATCGCCGCATCGGCCCAAAAGGGATCCAGCGGGAACAGGGTGCGGATCAGCGCCCAGGTCAGCAGCGGCTGCACCAGCAGTTTCAGCGCGACGATCCAGGCGATTTCCCGCGGATCGGCGCTGACCCGGCGGGTGGACAGGAACAGGCCGATGGCGACCAGGGCGCACGGCCCCGCCGCCGATCCCACCAGTTCGCAAAACGTCACCACCGGCCGCGGCAGATCCACCCCCGGCAGCAGCAGCGCCCACGCCGCCCCCGCGACCGAACTGACGATCAGCGGGTTGCGCGACACCGCCCGGCCCACGTCGCGCACCGCCCGGCCCCAGCCGTGGCCGTGGCTCTGCACCAGTTCCAGCCAGATGACGGCGATGCCGACCATCACCGCGCTCATGATGACGGTGGCGATGATGGCCGGCGCCAGCCGGTCGGCGCCGAACGCCGCCAGGAACAGCGGGATGCCCATATAGCCGGTGTTGGAGAAACAGGCGGTCAGCCCCTGCATGCATTGGATGGACGACCGTTCCCGGTGCAGCACCCGCCCCAGCACCGCCCCCAGGGCATAAACCAGCAGCATGGCCCCCAGGAACGCGCCGATGAACGGGCCGTTGAACAGTTCGGCCAACGGCTTGCGCGCCGTGCCGGCGAACAGCAGCGCCGGCAGCGCCATCCAATAGACGAACTTGTTCAGCGCCTCCGACGACGCTTCGCCCAGCAGCTTGGCCCGCCCCGCCAGATAGCCGGACAGGATGATGGCGAACACAGGCAGGACGACGTTCAGAACCGCGGACATGGAACCGGCCCTCACAAGCGATCGGGGGAAAACGGTGATACCAGTGGGGCATGCACACTACGCAGTCGTCAGCCCCCCTGTCGAGCCGGCCCGGCCCCGTCCCGCGGCAATCGGCCATGCGGGCGGGCTTGACCTGCGGTCCGTATGGGGCAACATACGCTGGCACCCTCGCCCGAGGGCCTTATTCCTCCTCCGAGGTATCGATGATCGACCATCACAGCGCCCTCATCTACGTCATGGTTCTGGTTTCGGCCGCCGACGCCGACATGACCGACGCCGAACTGGAAACCATCGGCGAAAACGTGCGCTATCTGCCGATTTTCCAGGATTTCCCCATCGAACGCCTGCCCGACATCACCCGCGACTGCACCCGCCTGCTGTCCGACGCCAACGGGCTGGACAAGGCGCTGGACCTCATCAAGGACAGCGTGCCGACCAAGCTCTGTGAAACCGCCTATGCCGTCGCCTGCGACATCGCCGCCGCCGACGCCAAGGCCACCCAGGAAGAATTGCGCATGTTGGAGCTGTTGCGCCACAAGCTGGGCGTGGACCGGCTGTGCGCCGCCGCCATCGAACGGGGCGCGCGGGCGCGCCACATGCGCCCGTGACCGCGGATATCGGGGGCGCGCTCGGCGGGCGCACGGTGGGGCTGATCGGGCTGGGCCTGATGGGCCGCCCGATGGCGCGGGTGCTGGCCGCCGCCGGGGTGCGGGTGGTGGGGCACAACCGCAGCCCCGGCCCCATGGCCGAACTGGCGGCGGAGGGGCTGGCGACCGCCCCCTCCCCCGCCGCGCTGGCCGGGATGCTGGACCCGGCCGACCCGGTGGTCATCCTGATGCTGACCGACACGCCGGCGGTGGACACCGTGGCCGCCGCCCTGCTGCCGGCCCTCCCCTCCGGCGCGCTGGTCATCGACATGAGCACCACCGCCGTGGACGCCACCCGCCGGCTGGCCGCCCGGGCGGCGGAAACGGGGGTGGACTGGCTGGACGCCCCGGTGTCCGGCGGCACGGTGGCAGCCCAGGCCGGCACCCTGACCATCATGGCCGGCGGGACGGACGCGGCCTTTGCCCGCGCCCTGCCGCTGTTCCGGGCGCTGGGGCAGCGCATCACCCATGTGGGCGCCAGCGGCGCCGGACAGGTGGCGAAGACCGCCAATCAGGTGATCGTCGGCCTGACCATCGGTGCGGTGGCCGAGGCGCTGGGGCTGGCCCGCGCGGCGGGGGTTGATCCGGCCCGCGTGCGCGACGCCATCCGCGGCGGCTTTGCCGAATCGCGCATCCTCGACCTGCACGGCGGGCGCATGGTGTCGGGCGACTTCACCCCCGGCGCGCGGGCCACGGTGCAGTTGAAGGATTTGCGGCAAGCCCTGGCCCTGGCGGAACAGGCGGGGCAGGAGGTGCCGGCGGTCGATCTCTGCCGCCGTCTCTATGAACGGCTGGTGGACCGCGGCGACGGCGGGCTGGACCACGCCGCCCTTTACCGGCTGTTCGACGGATCCTGACCCGCGAACCGGCAACCGTCTCCCCGGTGCGCCGCTGGGGCCGGTGCACCGCTGGGGAGGCGGGGCCGGTCGGGGCCGCCGGATGGATCAGCGGGCCATCATCAGGCTGAGATAACAGTCCATGGGCGCCGTCATCGCCGCCCGTTCCATGTTGACCGCCAGGCACAGGCACCCGTCGTCATGGGCGCGGGGGGCGTGCTCGCTGCCGCTGTGGAGAATCGCCACGTCGCCGGTGCGGTACGCGCCGTATCCGTCGCTGAACCCACCCGCGAGCACCACCACCAGTTCCATGCCCTCGTGCCCGTGGCGGGGGACGGTGCAGCCTGCGTCCATGCGCATAAGTTGCACGCGGGACCCGTCGTCGGCCCCGGTCATGGCAACCGGCGTCAGCCGCACACCCGGCAGCGCCGACTCCCAGTCCAGCAGCGACAGGTCGTCGCCCACATAGCGGCGCAGGGGTTCGGGCACCACGAAGCCATGACGGGCCGCTCCATTCCCCGGCGGGCGGGACGCCTGGATGGCCGGGCGCGGCATGAAATTTGCGTCGATCTGCGCCATCAGGGACTGGAACAGGCCGTCATCCACCGGCTCAGGGTCGAGATCGTCCAGCAGAGCGCCGCCCACCACCTCCAGATCCGTCACCACCTGACGGCAGTTGGGGCAATAGGTCATGTGCGTCGCCAGCACAAGCGCCGACGCCTCGTTCAGGCTGCCGCCGGCATAGCCGAACAGCAGCGCCTCGTCGGGGTGATGAGTCGGCAGTCTCATACGGGTTCTCTCAACACTTTGCGCAGACGGTCCATCGCCAGACGCAGGCGCGATTTGACGGTGCCGAGCGGGATGCCGCGCTCGGCGGAAATGGTGCTGTGGGGTACCTCGTCGAAATAGGCCAGCCGCAGCAATTCGGCCTGTTCCGGCGGCAAGGCGTTCAACGCCACCCGCATCCGCGCGATGGACTCGCGCGATTCGATGCGGTGGTCCGCCGGGGTTTCCGCTTCCGGCAGCAGCAGCGGATCGGTGGGATCGAATTCCGGCCGCGCTTCCCGGCGCAGGGCATCGACGCGTTTGTTGCGGGCGATGGTGAAGATCCAGGTGCTGGCCGAGGACTGCCGCGGGTCGAAGGTGTCGGCCCGGCGCCAGACCAGCAGCATGACCTCCTGCACCAGCTCGTCGGCCCCCCCGGCGTCCACGCCCAGACGGCGCAGATAGGCCTTCACCCGCGGCGCGAAATAGGCGAACACCTGGGCAAAGGCAGCCCGGTCCCCCGCCTGCCCGACGGCAAGCAGCAGGTGATCCATGGACACGGATGCGTCGGCCGCCGGAAGGGCGGCCGGGGTCTGTCTTTCATCCATGCCCCCATTGAAGGCGAAGACGGCCCGGCGCACAAGCCATTCCTTCCCCGCCCGCCACCACACCCGCGGAATCCGCCGCCCCCCACAGGGAATCCTTGTCCCAAAGGGGAAACAGGGCTGCCAGCCGGTGAGGGGACATGCAATATGCATCATGCGCCCTTATACGCGATGCAAATTGCACCAGATCACCCCGGATCGAAGTTTTTCGCCGGGGCCGCTCGGCACCTCCATCGTGCCCGCTGGAAAAAAAGGGGGATCAAAGCTTCTATCCGCGGGGAATTTCGGCTAGTGTCCCCGTTATCCGAAACCACTTCGCAGTCGCACAACGATGATGCCTTACCGCAGCATTCGTGGCGCCGCCGTTGCTGCAGCGCTGGCCGTCTCCGCCCTGATGACCCTCCCGGCTTCGGCGGCGGAGCCTAAGCTTCTGGGCACGTTCAAGGACTGGAACGCCTTTGCCTTCGAGGAAGGCGGGAACAAGGTCTGCTATATGTCCAGCCAACCGAAGAAGAAGGAACCGGCCAGCGCCAAGCGTGGGGACATCTATGCCCTCGTGACCCACCGCCCGGCGGAAAAGTCGCTGGACGTGGTCAGCTTCATGCTGGGCTATCCGCCCAAGAAGGACGTGGACACGCAGGTCGAGACCAGCGGCAAGGTGTTCAAGCTGTTCAACGACAAGGAAACGGCCTGGGCGCGGGATGCGGAAACCGACCGCACTCTGGTCGCCGCCATGCGCGACGGCAGCAAGCCGCTGGTGGTCAAGGGCGTGTCGGGCCGCGGCACCAGGACCACCGACACCTACAGCCTGAACGGCTTCGGCCAAGCCTACAGCGCCATCAACGAGGCCTGCGGCGTCAAGCGTTGACCCGTCTCCGGCGGTGACGGCCCGGCACCCGGCGGAAACGCCGGGTGTCCCCGCTGTTTTGGCATGGTCAAGCCTTTTGACAAGGCGGGCGGGTGGCCCTATCTAACGTCGCCATGAGCGCTCATACCTCCGCATCGGCCATCGCTGTCGCCGAGTCGCCCGTGGCTGCCCCTGCCGCCGACGGACGCATGAACCTTGTCGGCCTGTCGCGGGCCGAGCTGGAAACCGAAATGCTGTCCATCGGCCTGGAAAAATTCCGGGCACGGCAGCTTTGGCACTGGATCTACCACCGCGGGGCCACCGATTTTTCGGTCATGACCACGCTGGCCAAGCCGGTGCGCGAGCGTCTGGCCGAAGCCTACGCCATCCAGCGCCCGACCGTGGTCCGCGCCCTGGAGTCGCGCGACGGCACCCGCAAATGGCTGCTGCGCATGCCCGACGGGCAGGAGGTGGAAAGCGTCCACATCCCCGAAACCGACCGCGGCACCCTGTGCGTCTCGTCCCAGGTGGGCTGTACCCTGACCTGCCGCTTCTGCCACACCGGCACCCAGCGGCTGGTGCGTAACCTGACCGCGGCGGAAATCCTGGCCCAGGTCATGCTGGCCCGCGATGCGCTGGACGAATGGCCGGCACCGCCCGACGGGCGCATGATCTCCAACATCGTCATGATGGGCATGGGCGAACCCCTCTTCAATTATGAAGAGGTGGCGAAGGCCATCAAGATCATCATGGACGGCGACGGCATTTCCATCTCCAAGCGGCGGATCACCCTGTCCACCTCGGGCGTGGTGCCGATGATGAAGCGGTGCGGCGAGGAGTTGAACGTCAACCTCGCCATCAGCCTGCACGCCGTCACCGACGAGCTGCGCGACATCCTGATGCCCATCAACCGCAAGTATCCGCTGGCGATGCTGATGGAGGCCTGCCGCACCTATCCCGGCCTGAACAACGCCCGCCGAATCACGTTCGAATATGTGATGCTGAAGGGGCTGAACGACAGCCCGGCCGACGCCCGCGCCCTGGTCCGGCTGTTGGAGGGCATCCCGGCCAAGATCAACCTGATCCCCTTCAACCCCTGGCCCGGCGCGCCCTATGAGCGTTCCACCGACCGCGCCATCCAGGTGTTCGGCGACATCGTGAACAACGCCGGCTACGCCAGCCCCGTCCGCACCCCCCGCGGCGAGGACATCATGGCCGCCTGCGGCCAGTTGAAAAGCGCCAGCCAGCGGCTGTCCGCCGCCGACCGCGCCGCCATGGAAAAGGTTCTGGCGGAAAAGGACGCGGCACTCGATTAAGGTTCCGCCGAGGGTGGAACACATTGCTAAGGCATCGATCATGCAACGCCGGGTGGTTGCGTCCCCCGGCGTGCCCGCTTACACTGCCCGGAACGGCAATCTTTGGGTGAAGACCAGATCCATCGGTTGACCGTTTCCTAAAATTTTAGTATCTTGGGGGGAGCGGTAACACACGCTGCCACCCTGTCGCGGGGGAACCGTCCCATGGTCGCATTGCCCAACATCTCGACGGTCAACTACACCAAGATCAAGGGCACCACCAACCAGCTTGGTTCCCGCGGGACGCAGGCCGACTATCAGCAATTCACCGTCAGCAAGAACGGTGAATTCAACTTCAAGATCAACGAAACCAACACCGCCGTCAAAATCGTCGACCAGAACAACAAGGTGGTCGCCGATTTCTCCTCCAACACCGAATCCGCCTCGGCCGCGGCCAAGCTCGGCCCCGGCACCTACACCGCCGTCATCTCGCAAAAGATGAAGGGCGTGAACAACCGCGCCTATTCGCTGGAGGTCACGCCACGGGAAAACCCCGTCATCACCGCCGGCGGCGGCATGATCAAGGGCACCGCCCGCAAGCTGGAAGGCAACGACCCCGGCGTGCAGAAGCACGGGCTGAACGTGGTCCAGGGCGGTGAATTCTCGGTCAACCTTTCCATGCCCAACGCCCGCTGGGCAATCATGGACAAGGACAACAAGGTCGTGGCCTCCGGCGACACCATGAGCAAGGCCTCCACCACCGAAGACATCTTGAAAAAACCCAGCGCCAAGCTGAAGCCGGGACAGTACAACGTCGTCATCGTCCAGGATTCCAAGGTCGAGCGAGACACGCCCTTCTCGCTCCAGCTTGTGCCGAAGGTGGAGGGACTGGCCGCCCCGGCGGAACAGGAACGCCCCATCGACAAGACCCTGCGCGAACGCGATGCGCGGCTGAAACAATGGGCGGCGGCCGGTTCCAGCACCACCACCAACAAGAACCCGAACAAGCTCACGCTCGCGTACGCCTGATACGCCGTAGCCCTTGCGCCGCATAGCCCCTCTTGCGCTATGCTTGGGCACCATGGATTTCACCGACACCCAGCTTCTGCGCTATTCCCGCCACATCATCCTGCCCGAAGTCGGCGGCGTCGGGCAGGAGCGGTTGCTCAACGCCCGCGTGCTGGTGGTCGGGGCCGGCGGGCTTGGCTCGCCCCTGCTGCTCTATCTGGCCGCCGCCGGGGTGGGCACCATCGGCATCGTCGATGACGATGTGGTGGACCTGTCCAATCTGCAGCGGCAGGTGATCCACGACGGATCGTCCTTGGGGCAGCCCAAGGTCGAAAGTGCCGCCGCCCGCATCCACGCCCTCAATCCCGATGTGCGGGTGGACATCCACCGCACCCGGCTGACCGCCGCCAACGCCGCCCCCCTGATCGCCGGTTATGATCTGGTGGCCGACGGCAGCGACAATTTCGCCACCCGCTTCCTGCTCAACGACGCCTGTTTCTTCGGCGGGAAACCGCTGGTGTCGGCGGCGATGCTGCGATTCGACGGACAGGTGTCCACCTTCAAGGCCCATCTGGGCGCCCCCCACCCCTGCTACCGCTGCATCTTCCGCGAGCCGCCGCCGCGCGGGCTGGTGCCGTCCTGCTCCGAGGGCGGGGTGCTGGGCGCGCTGGCCGGGCTGGTCGGCACGCTCCAGGCCACCGAGGTGCTGAAGGAAATTCTGGGCATCGGCGAAAGCCTGTCGGGCAGCCTGCTGATGGTCGATGCGCTGAACGCCTCCTACCACCGAATCACGGTCAAGCCCGACCCCACCTGTCCCCTGTGCGGGACCAATCCGACGATTCATGATCTGTCGGGCCACGCCGCCTGACCAACAGGAGAATCCGCGTCTCATGCTCGGCCCCGACAGCCTGTCCATCGTCGTGTTTTCCGGCGGTTACGACCGGGTGCACTACGCGCTGGTGATGGCCAGCGCCGCCGCCGCCACCAACCGGCGGGTCACCCTGTTCTTCACCGGCCGCGCCCTGCGGGCGCTGGTGGAGGAACGGGAACCGGGGGTGCTCGGCTGGCACGACCTCGACGCCGCCGACGACGGCAGCAGCCCGGTGGAGCGCGACCGCTGGTTCGCCAAGCAAGGCATCGCCACCTTCGGGGAATTGCTGGAAGCCTGCGTGGCGCTGGGCGTCACCATCATGGCCTGTGAAATGGGGATCAAGGCGCTGGGGCTGCCGCCGGGTATGGGCCTGCGGGGCGATGTGCCCGTGACCCGCAGCGGCGTGGTGACCTTCCTGGCCGACGCCAGCCCCACCGGGGCTTCGTTCTTCCTATGAGCCGCCTGTCGCCTGCCGCCCTGGCAATCGCCAATCGGTTCGAGGCCATCGCCGCCGATGCGATGGATGGGGCGCCTTATGAACGGGCGGTCGATGCACTGATCGCCGAGGTCAGGGCAGGCCCGCTTGCCGGGGATGTGCGCGATGCGCTCCGGCTGATGGCCGGGTGGATCGAGGACAGCGATGAGAGCGGGCGGTTTGCGGTGAAGGTGGCGATTTTGCGAGGAGCGGCGGAGAAGGTTTAACGGGCGGCTGCCCGTGCCCGCCCGGAGGGCCTGAGGCCCTCCGGACCTCCCCGGAAATCAGGCTGTCTTATAGTCCAGGGCGTAGCCGGCGGAGCGCACCGTGCGGATGATGTCGGCGTCGGCGTCGTCGTTCAGCGCCTTGCGCAGACGGCGGATGTGAACGTCCACCGTGCGCGGCTCGACATAGACGTCGTGGCCCCAGACAACGTCCAGGAGTTGTTCGCGGGAGAAGACGCGGCCGGGGTGCTGCATGAAATGGCGCAGCAGGCGGAATTCCGTCGGTCCAAGGTGAACGTCGCGGCCGTTGCGGCGGACACGGTGGGCGGCAAGATCCATCAGCACGTCGCCGAAACGCAGGGTTTCCTCCGCCAGGCCGGGGGAGGCACGGCGCAGAACGGCCCGCACGCGGGCCACCAGTTCGGTGGGGGAAAACGGCTTGGTGATGTAGTCGTCGGCACCGGAGTTCAGGCCACGCACCCGGTCGGCCTCTTCCCCCCGCGCGGTCAGCATGATGATGGGAATGTCCCGCGTCTTGGCGTTGCGCCGCATCTGGCGGCAAACCTCCAGCCCCGACATCAGCGGCATCATCCAATCCAGCAGGATCAGGTGCGGCGTCTGCTCGTTGGCGACCAGCAGGGCTTCTTCCCCATCGCCGGCGGTGGCGACGCGGAACCCCTCCTTCTCCAGATTGTACTTGAGCAGGGTAACGATGTCGGCTTCATCCTCGACGACGAGGATCAGCGGCTTCAGCGCCGAATTCATGCAGTCCTCACAAGGGGCTACGTCACGTCCTGGTCGGTGATCAAATCGAACCCGGCCGCCGGCGACACCACCGCGAAGCTGGCGGAATCGCTCTTGGGCCGGTCGATCTTCAGCGGCTGTCCGACCACGACGTAGTGAATGGTTTCCGCAATGTTGGTGGCGTGGTCCCCGATCCGCTCCAGATTCTTCGCCATGAAGAGCAGATGCGTGCAGGGCGTGATGGTCCGCGGGTCTTCCATCATATAAGTCAGCACCTCGCGGAACAGGCTGGTGTGCAGGTCGTCCAACTCCTCGTCCCGCTTCCAGACCGCGATGGCCTTTTCCACGTCACGCTCGATGTAGGCGTCGAGCACGTCCTTGAGGATTTCCTCCACCAGCCGCCCCGCCCGCGGGATGGCCGACACCGGGCGCACCGCCGGCAACTGGGCCAGCACCAGGGAACGCTTGGCGATGTTGGCGGCGTAATCGCCGATCCGCTCCAGATCGGCGGCCACCCGCAGCGCCGACACGATCTCGCGCAGGTCCTGGGCCATGGGCTGGCGCCGGGCCAGCAGCCGCACGGCCTCCACGTCGATTTCACGCTCGTACTCGTCCAGCCGCGGGTCGGACTGCATCACCTGCGCCGCCAGCGAGACGTCGCGGCGCGTGACAGCCTTCACCGCCGCCGCCACCTGGGCTTCGGCCACCCCGCCCATCTGCGTGATGAGATTGACGAGACGCTGAAGCTCCTGAGAGAACGAGCGGACGATGTGCTCCGAACTCATGAACGGTACTCCCCTCCCCGGCCCTGTTTTCCCGGACCCGCGCGGGCTTCTGCCGTCCCGCCGCGGGTTTGACGGACGGGAACGGATCAGCCGTAGCGGCCGGTGATGTAACCCTGGGTGCGTTCGTCCCGCGGGTTGGTGAAGATCTCCTCGGTGTCGTCGCACTCCACCATGTCGCCCAGATGGAAGAACGCGGTCTTCTGCGACACGCGCGCCGCCTGCTGCATGTTGTGGGTGACGATGACGATGGTGAAGTTCTCACGCAGTTCGTCGATCAGTTCCTCGATGTGGGCCGTGGCGATGGGGTCGAGCGCCGAGCACGGCTCGTCCATCAGGATCACTTCGGGGCTGACGGCGATGGCGCGTGCGATGCACAGGCGCTGCTGCTGGCCGCCCGACAGGCCGGTGCCCGGCTCCTTCAGGCGGTCCTTCACCTCGTTCCACAGGCCGGCACGCTCCAGCGACTTCTGCACCACCTCGTCCATCTCGTCGCGGTGGGTGGCCATGCCGTGGATGCGCGGGCCATAGGCGATGTTGTCGTAGATCGACTTCGGGAACGGGTTGGGCTTCTGGAACACCATGCCGACGCGGGCGCGCAGTTGCACCGTGTCGATCATACGGCCGTAAATGTCCTCGCCGTCGAGCTGGAGGGTGCCATCGACCCGGCAGTTCTCGATGGTGTCGTTCATCCGGTTCAGGCAGCGCAGAAAGGTGGACTTGCCGCAGCCCGACGGGCCGATCAGCGCCAGCACCCTGTTTTCCAGGATGTCGAGGTTGATGCCCTTCAGCGCCTGCTTCGGGCCGTAATAGACCTTCACGTTGCGGGCCAGCATCTTGATGGCGGCGGTGTCGGCACGGGCGGCGGTCTGGGTCATGGCTGCTTGGGTCATGGCTGCCGTACGGTCGGTGAGGGTTTCGGTCTGGACGCTCATGGAATTACCACCGCCTCTCGAATTTCTTGCGCAGGTAAACGGCCAGGCCGTTCATGACGATCAGGAAGCCCAGCAGCACCATGATGGCCGCCGAGGTGCGTTCGGTGAACGCGCGTTCCGGGCTGTCGGACCACATGAAGATCTGCACCGGCAGAACCGTGGCCGAGGAGGTGAAGCTGTTGGGGATATCGACGATGAAGGCGATCATGCCGATCATCAGCAGCGGCGCCGTTTCGCCCAGCGCACGGGCCATGCCGATGATGGTGCCGGTCAGGATGCCCGGCATCGCCAGCGGCAGCACGTGATGCATCACCGTCTGCAACGGCGAGGCGCCGATGCCCAAGGCTGCTTCGCGGATCGACGGCGGCACCGCCTTCAGCGCCACGCGGGCGGCGATGATGATGACGGGCAGCGTCATCAGCGCCAGCACCACACCGCCCACCACCGGGGCCGACCGCGGCATGCCGAAGAAGTTGAGGAACACCGCCAGACCCAACAGACCGTAGATGATCGACGGCACCGCGGCCAGGTTGTTGATGTTCACCTCGATCAGGTCGGTCCAGCGGTTCTTGGGCGCGAACTCTTCCATATAGACCGCGGCGGCGATGCCGATCGGTACCGACAGGCCCATGGTGACCACCAGCGTCAGGAACGAACCCACGATGGCGCCCCAAATGCCCGCCTGTTCCGGTTCGCGGCTGTCGCCGGCGGTGAACAGGGTGGTGTTGAACCCGGCGTGCAGCGACCCATCCTGACGCAGGCTGTCGAGCGCCTTGATCTGGAGGTCGTTCACCCGGCGCTGGACTTCGGGCAGGCTGCGGTCGATGTAGCCCTTTTCAAGCTGGTCCACGTCGTCGGAGGCCTGGAACCACACCGGCACCGTCTTGCCCACCAGCGAGGGATCGGCCATCACCATCTTCTGAAGCGTGAACGGCGCGCCGTTCGACAGGATGTCGGCAAGCTGCCGGCGCTCGTTGCGGCCGGTCACCTCGGGGAAGCGGGCCGCCAGCGCATCGCGGATCAGCTTCATATAGTTGCCCTGGGCCAGCACCTTGGGGTCGCGGGTGCCCTGGGGATCCAACTCGGCCGGGTCCAGCGTCACGGTCAGCCGGATCTCGTTCTGCCAGAAGGCGGTGTAGCCCTTGGACACGATCGATCCCAGCAAAATCACCAGCATGACGGCGGCAAGGGAAACGGCGGCGATGCCGTAGGCACGGAACCGCTGTTCGGCGGCGTAACGGGCGCGCAACCGGGCGGAAAATTCGGCGCTCTGGTAGCGTGACTTGGGGTGGGCCATGGTCATGTCCCGCGAACCCTGCTGTGCGAGGTCAGTCATACTTCTCCCGGTATTTCTGGACCACCTTCAGGGCGATCATGTTGAGGGACAAGGTGACGAGGAAGAGAACGAGGCCGAGACCGAAGGCCGACAGGGTTTTCGGGCTGTCGAATTCCTGGTCGCCGACCAGCAGCGTGGCGATCTGGGTGGTGACGGTGGTCACCGCTTCCAGCGGGTTGGCCGTCAGGTTGGCCGACAGGCCGGCGGCCATCACCACGATCATGGTTTCACCGATGGCGCGGCTGACCGCCAGCATGATGGCAGCGACGATGCCGGGCAGAGCCGCTGGCAGAACCACCTGACGGATGGTTTCCGATTTGGTGGCGCCCAGGCCGTAGGAGCCGTCGCGCAGCGACTGCGGCACCGCATTGATGACATCGTCCGACAGCGAGCTGACGAAGGGGATGATCATCACGCCCATGACGATGCCGGCGCCCAGCGCCGATTCCGACGCCACGTCCAGCCCGATCGACTGGCCGACGCCGCGGATGAAGGGGGCCATGGTCAGGGCGGCGAAGAAGCCGTAGACCACGGTCGGGATGCCGGCCAGCACCTCCAGGATCGGCTTCAGCGCCGTGCGGATGTTGGGGCTGGCGTATTCGGACATGAAGATCGCCGACATCAGGCCCACCGGAACCGCCACCGCCATGGAGATCACGGTGATGAGCAGCGTGCCGGCGAACAGCGGGATGGCGCCGAACGATCCGGACGACCCCACCTGATCGGCGCGCATGGCCGTCTGCGGACTCCAGTGCAGGCCGAACAGGAAATCCAGCGGCGGGTACACCGCGAAGAAGCGCATGGCTTCGAACAGCAGCGACAGCACGATGCCGATGGTGGTCAGGATCGCCACCAGCGAACAGCCCACCAGGAACAGGTTCAGCACCCGCTCCACCTTGTTGCGCGCGCGGTGGTTGGCTTCGATCCGCGCACGGGCGAACAGAAGACCGCCCATCGCCATCGCGGCACCGATGGCCAGCAGCATCCAGCGCGACAGGCTGTGAAGCTCCACATAGCGCGCCGCCGCCGCCTTCACGGCCGCGTGGGAGTCGCGCCCGGTGGTCACGCCATGGGCCAGGTTGAGGATGTCGGCCTTCAGCAGGTTCAGGGCCTGCTCATTCACGCTGGTCAGTTCGGGGGGCAGACCGGCCAGGGCCATCTGCATGACCAGCCAGTTTTCCGAGGCACCCCACAGGACGAACAGAAGCAACGCCGGCAAACCAGCCCACAGCGCCACATACATGCCGTGATAGCTGGGCACCGAATGGAGACGGACCACCCGGCCATCCACGGCGCGCACCGCCGTGGAGCGTCCCAGGTAGTAGCCCGTCACCGACAGCAAGGCCAGCACCACGAGGAGAACCGAAAGCTGCATACGAACCCGCCGATGAGGATGTGAACCGAAAGAGGGACTAGCCGGGAAGACAGGATATCCGCAAGCAAAACGGCGGCCCCCAGGTTCAGGAGGCCGCCGTTCCGGCGGAAACCGATCAGAGGCTGAGCGGCGTCAGGTTCATCGCCGCGGCGCGGGCCGCGTCACGCTGAGCCTTGGGCAGGGCGATCAGGCCCTTGTCGGCCAGATAGCCGTCTTCGCCCATGGCGCGCTCGGAGGTGTATTCACCCACGAATTCGCGGATGCCGGGGATGGTGCCCACATGCGCGTTCTTCACATAGACATAGAGCGAACGCGACACCGGATACTTGCCGGCCGACACGTCTTCGTAGGTCGGCGCCACGCCGTCCACCTTGGCGGCCTGGAGCTTGTCCATGTTCTGCTCGATGTAGCTGTAGCCGAAGATGCCGTAGGCATCGGGGTTGGCGGTCAGCTTCTGCACGATCAGGTTGTCGTTTTCGCCGGCTTCCACATAGGCGCCGTCTTCACGGACGGACATGCAGACCTTGGCGCGGGCCTTTTCGTCGGTGACCACGGCGGCCACGTCCTTCACCTTGTGGCAGCCGGGTTCCATGACCAGCTCGGCGAAGGCGTCGCGGGTACCGGAGGTCGGGGGCGGACCCAGCACCTCGATTTCCTTGTTCGGCAGCGACGGGTCGATGTCCGACCACTTCTTATAGGGGTTCGGCACCATCTTGCCGCCGACCGGCACTTCCTTGGCCAGCGCCTTCCAGATCTGTTCGCGGGTGAAGTCGGCGTGCTTGGCGCCCTTGGCCGAGGCGATGGCGATGCCGTCGAAGCCGATGACCAGCTCGGTGATCTGGGTGACACCGTTGGCGGCGCACTGGTCCACTTCCGACTTCTTGATGCGGCGCGACGCGTTGGCGATGTCCGGGTGGGCCGGGCCGACGCCGGCGCAGAACAGCTTCAGCCCGCCGCCGGTGCCGGTCGATTCCACCACCGGGGTCTTGAACTGGCCGCCCTTGCCGAAGGCTTCGGCCACGGCGGTGGTGAAGGGAAACACCGTGGAGGAGCCGACGGCGCGGATCTGGTCGCGGGACTGGGCGTTGGCGGTGCCGGTGACGGCGGCGGTCAGGGCCAGGGCCGCGGTGGCGGCGAGGGCGAGAGTCCGGGTGTTCACGTGTTCCCTCCTTGGAACCGATGTGCCTGTGCGCGAAAGCCAGCGGTGTTTTCCGCGCGTTTCGACCTGGGGTAGATCCAAGCCGTTCTTGGGGGCGGACGTTAGCCCCTGTCCGCGACCAAGGTATTACGCTTTTGTGACAGTTTGATGAACACCGCGGCGGAAGCGGGCGTTTCCCCCGCATTGCCCCTATGCGTTTGCACCGGTTCCCCGCGGCTCCGCCGCCGGCAGATAGACGGTGAAGGTGCTGCCCACCCCCACCTCGCTCTCGATGGTCATGCGGCCGCGGTGGCGGTTGACGATGTGCTTGACGATGGCCAGCCCCAGCCCGGTGCCGCCCATGGCCCGCGACCGCGCCGCGTCCACGCGGTAGAAGCGTTCGGTCAGGCGCGGCAGATGGATGCGGGCGATGCCATCCCCCTGGTCGGCCACCGCCACCGCCACCATCTGGGACCGCCCGCGGCTGCGCCCGCCGGCCAACGGCACGGGGTTTCCCGCCAGGCCCCCCACCGCTGCCCCGTCGGACAGGCTGACCGAGATGGTCACGTCGGTGTTCTCGCGGGTGTATTTGATGGCGTTGGAAATCAGGTTCTGAAACACCTGGGTCAACTGGTCCTCGTCGCCGATCACCTCCGGCATCTCGTCGCCGCTGGTGAAGATCAGGCGGATGCCGCGGGCCTCCGCCTTCAGGTGCAGGGCGTCGATGATCCCGGCGATGGCCGCTTCCACATCCACCCGCGCGGCCGGTGGCATGTGCTCGTCCAGTTCGATGCGCGACAGCGACAGCAGGTCGCTGACCAGCCGGGTCATGCGGCTGGCCTGTTCCTGCATGATGCTGAGGAAACGGTCGCTGGCCTCCGGGTCGTCGCGGGCCGGGCCGCGCAGGGTTTCGATGAAGCCCAGCAGCGACGACAGCGGTGTGCGCAACTCATGGCTGGCGTTGGCGATGAAGTCGGCGCGCATCTGCTCCGACCGCTTGATGGTGGTGATGTCGTACAGCGTCAGGATGGCGATGCGCTCGCGGGCCGCCGGGGGTTCGGCGCCGTCGGCCGGCGGTGCCGCCCCCAGAGCCAGACGCTGGAACGGCTTCACCCGGATCTCGTAAATGCGCTCCACCGGCACCGGCAGGGTGAATTCCACGGTGCGGGACGCCGCCCCGCCCAGCACCGCGTCCACCGCCTGCAGCACCGCCGGGTTGCGCAGCGACGCCGCCAGATCCCGCCCCACCATCCGTTCCCCGAACAGCCCGCGGGCGGCGGTGTTGGCGCGCACCACCTGCCGTTCCCGCCCCACCAGAACCAGCGGGTCGTGCAGGGCTTCGAGAATGGATTCCGCCGCTTCGACCTGGGCGGCGGCGTGTTCGGCCTTGCGGGTCAGGTTGCGGTGCAGCCGGGCGATGGTGCCGGCCAGCACGCGGGCCATGGGCACCGACGACCACGGCGCGCTGGGTTCCGGGGCCGCCTGCTCCACCCCGTCGGCCAGCCGGCGGGCGTAATCCTCCACCCGGTCCAGATCGCCCAGGCGCACCTGCACCAGCAGCCACGCCCCCGCCGCCGCCGCTGCCGCCCCGATCACCGCCCACAGCGGCGTGATCCCCCAGCCAAAGACCAGACACAGCAACGCCCCCAGCAGCGGAAGCGCCAGCAAGGCCAGGGCCAGCATCAGACGGTACGGCGGAATGGTCATGGCAACAGCGCATCGTAAAAAGACGGGAAGCGCCTGTCATACACCATCCCGCGGGGTCCGTGGCATCCGTCACAAAAGATTAACCGCCGGTTTTGCCGGCGGTTAATCTTTGCTTCAGTGCTGATGTTCCAATGTGGCGTGTTTTACCACGGCAGCGAATCATGGGCGGCCAGGGCGGCCAGGGTCACGATGTCGCTGACGGTGGCGCCCATCTGGACGATCTGCACCGGCTTGTCCAGGCCGATCAGCAGCGGGCCGATGACGGTGCCGCCGCTGGTCTTCTGCAACAGCTTGGCCGAGATGTTGGCGGCGTGCAGGCCCGGCATGATGAGCACGTTGGCCGGACCCGACAGTCGGCAGAACGGGTACAGCCGGTTCATCAGTTCGTAATCCAGCGCCACGTCGGCGGACATTTCGCCGTCGTATTCGAAATCCACCCGCCGCTGGTCCAGGGCGGCCACGGCGTCGCGCACGCGGTCCACGTTCTCGCGGTTGGGGTGCTGGCCGAAGTTGGAATAGGACAGCATCGCCACCCGCGGCTCATGGCCCATCTGCCGCGCCTTGGCCGCCGCCTGGATCGCCAGATCGGCCAGGGTTTCGGAATCCGGCACCTCGTTGACGGTGGTGTCGGCGATGAACACCGTGCGCGTGCGGTTGACCATGACGGTCAGGCCGAACACCCGTTCGTTGGGACGGGCGTCGAACACGCGGCTGACCTCTTCATAGCACACGGGGAAGGAGCGGGTCAGACCCGTCACCATGCCGTGGGCGTCGCCCTGGGCCACCATCAGCGCCGCGAAGACGTTGCGGTCCTGGTTGACCATGCGCTGGCAGTCGCGGTGCAGCACGCCCTTGCGCTGCAGACGGCGGTAGAGGAAATCGGTGTAGCGGCGGTTGGCGTCCGACAGGCGGGCGTTGTGGATTTCCAGATCGCCGATGGAGCTGTGCCCCATGGCGGCCATGCGCTCGCGGATCACCTCTTCCCGGCCCACCAGCACCGGAACGCCGTAGCCCGCCGCCTTGAAGGCGATGGCGGCGCGGATGGCGCGGTCTTCCTCGCCCTCGGCGAACACGATGCGGCGCGGGTTGGCGCGCACCTTGTCGAGGATCAGTTCCAGGGAATCGGCGGTGGGGTCCAGCCGGGTGCGCAGCGTGTTCTTATAGCCCGCCATATCGACGATGGGCTTGCGCGCCACGCCGCTTTCCATGGCGGCCTGGGCCACCGCCGGGGGGATGGTGACGATCAGGCGCGGGTCGAACGGCACCGGGATGATGTATTCCGGACCATAGCGCAGGCGGCGACCGGAATAGGCGGCGTCCACCTCGTCCGGCACATCCTCGCGCGCCAGGGCCGCCAGCGCGTGGGCGGCGGCCAGCTTCATCTGTTCGTTGATGGTGGTGGCGCGCACGTCCAGCGCCCCGCGGAACAGATAGGGGAAGCCCAGGACGTTGTTGACCTGATTGGGATAATCCGACCGGCCGGTGGCGACGATGGCGTCGGGACGGACCGAGCGCGCCTCTTCCGGGGTGATTTCCGGGTCGGGGTTGGCCAGCGCGAAGATCACCGGCTTGGGCGCCATGGTCTTCACCATCTCGGGCGTCAGCGCGCCCTTGGCCGACAGGCCGACGAAGACGTCGGCGCCCACCACCGCGTCGGCCAGCGACCGCGCGTCGGTGTCCACCGCAAAGGCGGATTTCCACTGGTTCATGCCCTCGGTGCGGCCGCGGAAGACCACGCCCTTGGTGTCGCACAGGGTGATGTTGCCCCGCGGCACACCCACCGACACGAACAGCTCGGCACACGCGATGCCGGCGGCCCCGGCGCCGTTGACCACCATCTTCACATCCGACAGCGCCCGCCCGGTGATGTCGCAGGCGTTGATGAGGCCGGCGGCGGCGATGATGGCCGTACCATGCTGGTCGTCATGGAAGACGGGGATGTCCATCAGTTCGCGCAGCCGTTCTTCGATGATGAAGCAGTCGGGCGCCTTGATGTCTTCCAGGTTGATGCCGCCGAAGGACGGGCCGAGGTAGCGGACGCAGTTGATGAACTCTTCCACATCCTTGGTGGAGACTTCCAGGTCGATGCCGTCCACGTCGGCGAACCGCTTGAAGAGGACGGCCTTGCCCTCCATCACCGGCTTGGACGCCAGCGCCCCCAGATCCCCCAGCCCCAGCACGGCGGTGCCGTTGGAGATGATCGCCACCACATTGCCCTTGGCGGTGTAGTCATAAGCGCACGACGGGTCTTCGGCGATGCGCAGGCAGGGCACCGCAACACCGGGGGAATAGGCCAGCGCCAGATCCCGCTGGGTCGCCAACGGCTTGGTGGGGGTGATTTCCAGCTTGCCGGGGCGGCCGCTGGCGTGCAGCAGCAGGGCTTCTTCTTCGGTAACGCGCTTATGATCGGCCATGGGGTCGTCTGTCCTCGGAGGTCTGACACGGGAGGGCCGGTTCATTGGGGCGCCGGCCTTTGCGGAAAGGGCGGGGATTTTAGCCGTCCCGCTGCGGCAACGCCAGCGTCCAGCCTCTTCTTCCGCCACAGATCACCCATGACATGCACAGCCGTATGGCGTGATCGCCCGCGCCCACTCAACTGTTCTTTGGTCCAATTTACCGCAATGGCCGCAAGCCTCACCTTCGCCGTCCGACGGGCTTTGCACACGAAGGATTCGGACATGCTGGGACAATGGGGCGATTACGCCACGGTTTATTTGCTGATCTTGATGGTCGCCACCACCATCGGCTTTGCCGGGCCGATCTTTCTGGTGCCGCTGGTCTGGGCGCGGGCGATGCTGTGGCGGATTCCCGCCGACACCGATCTGGCGGTTTATTTCGGCCGCTGCCTGGGGGCCTTCATCCTGATCGTGGAGGTGCTGATGCTGCGCGCGGTCACCACCGGCACCGGGCTGGCCGACACCTTCAACGTTCTGTTCGCGGTTTACGGGCTGATGCTGGTGGTTCACGTTTACGGCGCCATCCGCCGCATCCAGCCGATCACCGAAACGCTGGAGATCGGGTTCTGGGCGTTGCTGCTGGTTTTGAACACGCTGTTCTATCCGGCAGCAACGCTTCTGCTCTTCTGATCCGTGGCGGCGGACCGATCAGCTTTCCTTGACGAAGAAGCGGTACTGTTCGGCGATGGCGGCGACGGAGGCTTCCAACAGCCGCTGGCCGTGCTCGGGCCGGGCCAGCGCCGGGTTGGAGCCGATGCGGCCGTCGGGATAGCGGCGGCGGAAATCGCGGGCGTCGTGGAAACCGCCGGAAGGGGCGACGGTGGGGGACATGGCGGCGGTCTTGGCGGTGCCGGGACGGACGTACTGGGTCAGCGCCACTTCCGAGGGGGTGGCGTGGGAGCCTTCGACGCCGGGATAGAACTCACGCGACAGCCGCCCCACCGCATCGCCTTCCCACCAGTTGGCCAGGGAGAAGCGCAGGTCGGGGGCGTCCTTGCCATGACGGGCGCGGTTGGCGCTGTGGATCTCGTAGAAGGCGGCGCGGATGGAGGCGATGTTGCCGCCATGGCCGTTGATGAAGAAGAACCGCTGGAACCCGTGCTCGGCCAGCGACAGCACGTAATCATGGATCAGCGCCAGCAGGGTGGAGGGGCGCAGGGTCATCGAGCCGGGGAATTCCATATGATGGACGGCCATGCCCACGGGGATGGTGGGGCCGACCATCGCCCCCACCGCCTCGCCCACGCCATGGGCGACGGCTTCGGCACAGATGGCGTCGGTGCCGACCAGCCCGTTGGGGCCGTGCTGTTCGGTGGAGCCGATGGGCATGATGATGCCCTTGTCGGCGGACAGATAGGCCGCCACCTCGGCCCAGGTGCAGTGATGAAGCAGCAAGGGAGTGTCTTTCGTTGGTCGCGGACGACGGATGCCCCCAATGATATGGCACAGAGCGGTGACAAGCACACCCGCAGCATGCGCAACAGAAACCCTTGACCATGGCTTCGGTCTTCATTATAAGACCACCCCACGCCCACGACGTCCCCATCGTCTAGAGGCCTAGGACATCGCCCTCTCACGGCGGTAACAGGGGTTCGAATCCCCTTGGGGACGCCAACTTTCGCCAAATGTAGCGTTGTCAACATTTGCAACGCTTTCCCCGGAGCCGGGGTCCCGCGTGTGGCCCACCCATGTGGCCCAGCGGGGGTGTGGTGGCGCTTCAAACCTACATTGTCCGGCGCGGTGGAACTTACTACTACCGCATCCGCGTTCCGCGTGTGCTTGTGCCGCTGATCGGCAAGAGCGAGCTACGACAAGCCCTCTGGACTTCATCTCCGGCCGTCGCCAAATCGCGGGCGGCCCCGCTTCACGCCGGGGTCGTTCGGATGATGGAGCGGGCGCGGATGGTGCGGGACCAGGACGAACTTGTCGGAATCCAGAGCTTCATGCGCACGGCCGCCGAGCACATGCGGCGGCAGGCGGCGGAGTTCGGCGGGGGCGTCCCTCCGGAAATGGCGATGGACCTGCATGCTGCCGCCACCGAGGCCACCGCCGCCGTGGAGACAGTGGAGCGACTGGGGACGGCCAATCGCCTGGAGGCGATGGTGGAGGCGATGTCCGCCCAGCTTGCCGCGCTGAAGGTACTTCCGGCCATGGGTGGCACGGGTGCCGCCGATCCATTCGAAGGGTTGGTGGAGGAGGCGCATCAGCCGTGGCACCAGCACCTCGAGAAGTTCTTCGAAGAGGCAGGCTTCGCCGAAGCCACCGTCAAAAACTACAGCACCACCTACAGCCGCTTGCGGGTGCAGATCGGCGACAAAGCCACCGCATTGGTGACCGGAGGCGATCTGGTTGCCTTCATGGAAAATCTGGTTGCCACCGGGAAAGCCCGGCAGGGTCGGACGACGGTTGCGGCAGACACGCAAAATAAGCACGCATCGGCATTGAAGGCATTCTTTGGCTGGGCGAAGAGCAAGCGCTTGTGCAAGGAGAACATTGGTTCTGGCCTTTGCGCGACCAGGGCCGCCAAGAAAGAGGCCGCCAAGTTCCAGAAGCGCCCCTTCACGGCTGTTGAGCTGAAGACGCTGTTCTCGTATCCCCTCTTCAGCGGCAGCAAGAGCGACTGGTGCATCAATAGGCCTGGAGAGGTGAAGGTCCGTGATCATCGGTTCTGGCTTCCGCTGGTCGCCCTCTTTACGGGCGGGCGCCGGAACGAGCTTGCGCAGGTTCTGCTGTCGGATATCACGAACTTCGACGGTATCGATTACATTTTCATCCGTATCGAGGTGGATGAGGAAGAGGACACCGCCGAAGAAATCGCCGCAAGCAGGAGCTTGAAGACGCAGAACGCCAAGCGTTGCATCCCCATTCACCCGGAGTTGAAGCGGATCGGCTTCATGGAGTACATGGCCCGCCGCCGAAAGGAAGTCGGGCCGGGTGGCCTTCTCTTTGAGAAATTCGGCTACGGCCAATTGTATAACCAGCGGGTTTTGCCGAAGGCCGGAATCAAGGATATCCACACGTCGTTCCACTCCCTCCGCCACAATTTCAAGAATGCCGTTCGCGCCCTCGTGAACAATGAAGAACTCCAGAACAGACTAATGGGGCATGCGCCAAAAGGATCGGGGGGACGGTACGGTGATCCCCTGACTCCGGACGAGGTCGAGGCGTTTTTTAAGGTCTGCAACTGGCGGGTTGACCTGTCGCATCTCTACGCCAAGTGAGCGATTGCTCACATTGATCCAGGGGTTTTGGAGGTTGACACTGTCCCAGATGCGGGACAGCGTTGTACCAGAAATGGAAACGCCTCGCTGTCACTGGGCGGCAACCCTCGGCGAGGCGTCCTCATGGAGCGTAAGGACAGCATGACTGACCTTATTTGCCTCGTCAACGCCGGAGTTGCCGCCTGCCTTTCGGGTAGGTGACGGCCCGGTCGCATAGTCCCGCGACCGACCAACCCACCACTGCACCCCAAGCTGTCAACAAATTTGGCTTCCCACCGCTTCCGGCCTTCGTCCACCGGGCGCGCGAGACGGCGAAGGCCGCGTCTGCCGCTGATGCGGCGAGGAAAGCCGCCCGCCTAGCAAAAAGCCCCTGCCCCCCGAGCGTAGTCCGGAAGATCGTGGTTCAACCCGATCTTCCGGCGAACGATGAGGCGACGTTGCCGGTGTCGTTCGAGCCCGTGGCGGACGAGCGGCCACGGACCGACGCCGACGTTCTGGTGCGCGGCCTCCTACCGCCCGAAAGCCATCCCAATGGCGCGGGTATCTCCTCTGACGACGCCGCGCGCGTGATCGCCCGTCTTCCCGCCGACTATCAACTGCGTCTGCTACAATCCGCCGCCCGGGCCGCTGTGTGGCGCGGTCCCGTTCCTGATGTCGAAACGGTACTTGACCTTGGGTTGGAGTGGCGCCGGGACGGCGCGTCTCCGCTGGAGGCATGGCACGAGTACCGCGAGTACCAGCGGTGCCGGAGCCTCGCCTACAACGTCGCGGTGCGTGCAGGCGTATTGCGCCAGTACGTTGACGAAGGCGGTTTGCGGATGTTGGCCGCGACCGATGAGGAGATACGCGAGAAGGCTGACGCCGAAGCTCGCCGTCAGTTGGCAATCCGGACCGCTGGCGCCCGGGAATGGACGCCGGACGATGCACGCGCGGTTGATCCTCACCACCATCGCCGCCGCATCCGGGCCGCCGTGACCACCACCGACATGCACGTCGCGGCGATCCTCGGGCTGATCGGACGCCAACCGAACGGGAGCACCCGCCTCTACGTCTCGGAGACCACCTTGGGCCGCCACATGGAGCGGCGGCGGCGGGGTAGGGAGTTCCTCGCCCGACACGAGATTTCCAGAACAGATGGGTCCGGCAAGGAAGTTCGGGTCAACCTCGCCGAGGTCAAATCTACGGGAGAGAGGGCGCGTCAGTCGGAAACCTACGCGATGCTCTTGGGCATGGAGGACCTTGGAGCATGGCTCGGCTACACGATGATTCTGGTCAGCGCTACCCTTCCTCCCGAATGGCACCCGAATCCGGATCGGCTCTGGCGTCGTCCGGCCGCAGGCGAAGATCCGGACGTGACGCGCTGGCGGCGCATGGTGGCCGAGGCCGTCGCCGAAGCCCAAGAAACCAAGCCCTATGACCCGGCGCTCTCCCCCTACAAGGCGGTCCGCTACATGAACAGCCAATGGCACAAGGCCATGGCCGGGGCAACACGCCTCGGTCTTCGGTTTTTCGGTGTCTGCGGACGGGAGGCGCAGAAGGACAGCACACCGCACCTGCATGCCGCGCTGTGGGTCCATCCAGATGACTACGAGGCACTGTGCATGTCGCTGGCCGGGAAGTTCCCGGAGGTGCTTCCCCGGCACGCCGATGCGCCCGCCGCGGAGCGGGTGGCCTGCAACATCCGGACCTTCACTCCGAAGGATGGTGACGCAGGCGCCAAGGCAGCGTCCTACGCCATGCACTACGCCATCAAGGGCGCGGCCGCCGCCGACGACGCGGACGCCGATCGCCACGCCCACGATGCATGGAAGAGCGCTGTCAAGGCGAGGGGCTTCAGTTTCGTTGGTCTGAATGCAGGCACCCGGACACTCTGGAGGACCATCCACCGTGAAGGACGGTCCGACGCGCTGACCTGCCCGCGAATGCGGGCGGTGTGGTTCGCGATGCGCCGCCGCGAATGGGGGCGGGCGTTGCTTGTGTTGGGCGCCACGTGCAACGTCCGGCCCGCGCCGTCCGTTCGTCTGGACGCGCGGCCTTGGGCCGCCGCGCAGGGCCGCACGGTGATCGTGCCAGCGCGTCGGCGGGCACTCCGGCTGGACCGCGTCATGGCTCCGGTCACTTCGAAGTATGGGGACGTCGTCTGGCGAACATCCGCGATCAGGGGACCCATCAGCGGTGTATGGACCCCGACGAAGCGACATCGGTGGCAGATCGTGGAGGCAAGGGCGGGAAGGCGAAGCGTTTCAGATGGCGTTAGGCTCCCAAGGGGCGCCCCTCCGGACTGTGGCGTCCGCCAACGCCCGCCGGACGAGGGCCAGCATGACCCGTAGGTATGGAGGGTCCGCTTCGCTCCCCCCATACCCCCAGATCGGAACGGCCCTGCCGGGGGCCGCATGGGCGCGCTTCGCGCGCTCGAACCGGGCGGTCGTGGGCCGCCCGGTCCGGAAGCCGGGCGCTTCGCGCCGGGGGTGGCCAGGGGCCGGATTGGCCTGGATGCCGCGTTTTCTGGGGGTACCGGGATATCGGACTCTCCCGCGAAGGCCATCCTACGGCCAAAAGGTCGCGTCATTTTGTTGCGCACTGGCCCTGGGAGGGCCGTTTCCCGTTCCGGCCCCTGCTCAGTGCCGCCCCCGGGCGCCCACCGGGAAACGGCGGATGGGCCAGCGCGCCGGGGGGCGCGCCCATCCACCTGGTCGGCTATTGCCGACCTTCCCCTTGGACGTCGGGGACGGCGGGGTTCCCGTCGTCATCCGGCGCGGCCTCGTCGTCGCCGACGATCCCCAACAGGCGGAGCGCGTCCCGCGGCGGCCCCACCTCCGGCCTCCCGGCGGTGGGCAGAGCAAGCAACACCCGCTCACCGATTTCCGTGATGGCCGGGAGCTGGCGGATGATGGCGTCGCCCACCATGCTCCACTCGGCCAGCGTCGCCTTGTCCGCCCCGTTGGCCGCCGCGAGCAGGGCCGGTGACAGGAACCGCACCTCCGGCGGCGGGCGCATCGCGGTGCCGGTCCGCCCGACGATGACCCCGCCGCGGCTGATGGTGTCGCCCATCGCCTTCCATGCAGCATATTTCCGGAGCGCACGCGCGACGCGGTGTCGGGGAACCCTCGCCCCAGCGGCCCCGCCCCCGTCATGCGGGAAGGGGCATGGAGCTGAAGGCGCTGGCCGGGGAGTTGGCGCGGGAGCGGCACACGCCACCGCATCCCGGGGCCGCTGGGGTGCCGCGACGACGAGTCCCGGAACGCGGAGCAGGGCCAACATCACGTTGGCCACCAGCGTCACGGCGAACACGACCCTGCCAAGGACTCCGGCTACAAGGCTCAGCCCCCGCCACCGGACCAGACGGCGCTCGGCTTCCCGCGCCCGAACCAGCGCGACGCGCAGGCACTGGCACCGCTTCCGGACTTCGTCGCGCGTCGCGTCACGGCATCCCGGCCGGAACCGTGCGATCATCACGACGCTTCCCCGTCCACCGGAGTGTCCCGGGCGAATGGGGTCCCGTCCAGCGCCGCCCAGTCGGCCTCGCGCCGGACGAACGCCGCGAGGAAGCGTCGCAGCGGCGGGACGATGCGCGGGTCGGCGTCGGCCCACGCCAGCACCGCCGCACCAAGGATGAACTTCCGCTGGGCCGTCATGTGGCGATCCTTCTTCTCTATCGCTTTCTTCAGGCGGGCCGCCACTTCCCGCGCCCGGCGTTCGCGATCCCGAGCCTCGTACAGACGTTCCCTCAGTTCCTCATTCGACAGCGACCGCGGCATGGACCCCTCCCGCCAATGTTGATCGACATCAGCACCGCATGAGGCGAAGCAAGGAACAAGGACGGCGGCGTCTCCACTTTCCCGTCGATGTTTTCCCTCCGGAAATCGTCATCAGTCTCGCCTATACATTCCCTTCGGGAACGTGGCTCGGAGGCACGCCATGGCCGCCACTTTGTTCCATGTGCAGTTCGGCATCATCGCTCGTTCGGCCGGGCACTCCGCCGTCAAGCGGAGCGCCTATCAGGCCTGTGCCCGCCGGGAGGACGGCGGGGGCCGCGTGTACGATTGGCGGAGGAAGCGCGGCGAGTGGGCCGGCGGCTTCATGCTGGCGCCGGACGGCGCTCCGGCGTGGGCGACCGACCCGACCAGGCTGTGGTGCGAGGCCGAGGCCGCGGAGCGCCGCTGCGATGCCCAACTCGCGCGGTCCATCGAGATCAGCATCCCGCGCGCCGTCCCGCCCCACCTGCGGGAGGACTTCGCTCGATTCGTGCTGGCGCCGCTGCAGGCGCAGGGCATGGCGATGCAAGTGGACCTCCACTGCCCGCTCGCGTCGGACGGCGAGGGACAGCCGCACGTTCACGCCCTCCTCACCCTGCGTGCGTTCGAGGGGGAAGGCTTCGGCAAGAAGAACCGGGACTGGAACACCGCCTTCACCAAGGACGCGGGACGAGCGATGCGCGGCCTGTTGGCAGACCGGATGAACGCGTTCTTCCGGAAGCACGGGATCGTGTCCACGGTGGACCACTGCCGCGCCCCGGCGGGACCGGGTGACGCGCCGCCGGAAAAGAACGTCCCCCGAGCCGCATGGGCCGCGTGGAAGTCCGACCCGACCTCTCCGGCCGCCGCTCCGGTGCGCGCGGTGCAGGACGTCCGCCGCCTCCGGCACCAGCACCGTGCCGCCCTTGCCGTGGCCGAGGTCGCCGAAGCCGAGGTGGTCGCCCTGTCCCGCGAAGCGCGCCGTCGGACTCCCGGCATCGCCCCCGGTGACCGGGTCACCCGGGAGGAACGCCGTCGGCGCGTTCTGGCCGGGCTGATCCGCCAGCACTACGACACCAGATGGCTGCCCGAGTCGGTGGCCGAGAACATTCAAAACGTCCACCTTGACCCGGAGCGTCATCGGGCCGTCGTCATCCTGCTCGACGGGAGCCGATTTGTAGACTATGGCGACCGCATCACCCTGCAGGGACCAATTTCCCGCGCCGCTGCCGCTGAAATCGCCGCTGCCGCGGCTCGGCACGGCTGGGCGTCAGTGGTGCTGACGGGATCACAGGAGTTCAAGGACGCTGTAGCTGTGGAATGCGCGTTGCGGAACCCCCCAATAGTAACCGATCACACTGTGTCCTGTGGAACACGCGGGCGCCGTCTTTCGCGCTGCCAAAAAAACGGCGAATCCCGATTCAGAGCGAGGGGTGCTCGTGGCGAACGAGCTAGACAGCAAGATACTTCACGGATATGTGTAATGATACCATGAATGCTCGCAGAAAGGGAAAAACCAGACGATATGCATCGCTATTGAAGATTTGTTAGATGCAGAGATCCCTAGATACTCAAGTTCTCAAGGATTCATGTAACTGGGTAAGTCAAAATAAGATGGGGCAGCGATATTGCTTACCAATATTCGATGCCTTCTGCGGGAATTTGTTAGGATATATTAAGTGCATCTCGTGAGGAAAACATGACTAGCGACGAAGCGTTGGATTTCGAATCTTCTGAAGGCGAAGATGGTGCCGATAGCGTTGAGGTAATACATGAATTGTTTGAATCACTGAAAGACAGGTGCAAAAAGTCTGGAATAGAGGTGAAGACGGAGAAGGTGGTACTGAAGAGGATTTCTGGAATTGATGAGGATTATACCATAATCCGCCTTGAGTTGCCGTGTGGAAGGGGCAAGAGATCGGTGCCAGTTTCGTTTAATGTAAATAGCATAGAGCGATTCTTGAGTAGCGATTTCGACGGCTATCGCTTCATAAGTGGCTATGACGCCGTTTACAATGAAAAGTTGGGGGTTATAGAGGCTGAGGTCCGTTCTTTGGACGGGCGCCCTAGCAGCATGTTGTGGAGGAGGTTGTTCGGAAAGCCTCAACTGGATCGAGAGAGCGCAATACGAATTGCGCCGACGAATGAAGCGCATCCTAAAATAGAGATCGGTCTTCAATCTAAGTCTGTTGCTAATTTGCTTCACAACGAAGAGCCTCGCAGGGTGAGTGTTCGGATTTTTACGCCGACATCTAGTCAGCACGATCAAGCAAAAGATTTGCTTGAAAAGGTGACAAACTCAATATTCTTCCAGATCGATATGATGAGTGGTGATGCGCTCTCCCTTGTACGTGAAAGAGCGTCTCGCTCAATACGGGGGCGCAGAGTTGGTGGCGTAATTGAAGCTAGCTTGAAGTATCCAGATCATGAATATGATAATGCTCCCATGTCTCTCTATTGGTACGCCAAAAGCGCTGTTGGCATGCCGCTTCTTCAGTTTCTTGCATACTATCAGGCTGTGGAGTTTTTCTTTCCGACTTACTTCAGGGCTGAAAGCAATAGAAAGATCCGATCGATTTTGAGGGATCCAACATTTCGATCGGATCGCGATTCAGACTTGGCAAAAATCATCAGTGCCATCCAGTCTGGGCGCCCTGGAGGTGGTCGCGATGAGCGGTCTCAGCTCAAGGCAACTATCAATGAATGCACAACGTCAGAAGAACTGCGGGAATTTATAGAAGGAGATGATGAAAGGAAGGGGTTTCTTTCGTCGAAAACCAAAGGGCTGACTGATCATGGGATACCGCTCAAAAATACAAGTGCGGATTTGCGAAGCGATGTTGCAGAGCGCATATACGATATTCGGTGCAAAATTGTCCATACCAAGGGAGATGGAGATGAAATTGAACTGTTATTGCCGTTTTCCAAGGAGGCTGGGCAGCTTCATTATGACATTCAACTCATTGAGTATGTTGCGCGGCGCGTTCTGATAACTGCAAGCGCTCCGATATCATTTTAAGATGCGGAGTTTGTTAAACGTAGAAGAGCGCTGTATCCTCAAACTATTGCGAGGAATCGGAAGTCTAATCTAATTTGTGGCGCGCGCTTGGCACCGCAAGTCAACTGACGCAATGCCTTGCAGACGTTGACAATTCTTGCAGTCCTGTGTATCACTCCCGTGTCCTGGGGCCTTCCTGGCCCCCGGTTTCCGCCGGAAAACGCGTTTGTTGACAAGCGTTTGCACCGCAAGCTGGCGTCTCCTCCCCTTGGGGACGCCATCTTCCTTGGGAAGAGTCAGCGTTAGCAAAGGAAGCCTCGCCGTTGTGCGGGGCTTTTGTTGTTTTCAGCCCCCCCTCGATCCCCCTCCGCCGGAGCGGGCGCCCCGGATCGAAGCCCGGAGCGCCATCCCATGGGTTACAGCTCGCCGCAGGGATTCGGCTGGTCCTTGATGCCCAGATAGCCCTGCCTGGCGTCATACAGGAACTGGAACTGGCGCAGGAAATGCCGCCCGGTGTTGATGAAGGGCGGGTGCTTGTCGGTGATGCTGGGAATCACCTGTTTCGGTTCCACCGGGGTGTTCCCGCCAATGGTAAAGGCGTCGGTGGCGATGAACTCCGGCGTCTCGGGAAGGCTGACCGACACGCTGTTGCCGGGGGCCAGCACGTCGATCTGGCGCTTCGGCTCGCTGGCGTCCGGCGCCTTCACGGTGGTCAGCTTGGTGCTGGGGGGAACCGTCATGTAGCTCTGCGGGATGCCGGTATCCACCAGCACCTTGGCCTTCAGGCATGAGGAGCCGTTTTCCGCCGGGTTGACGGTCAGGCAGCCCATCGGCGGTTCCCAATCGCCCGAATACTGCTGATAAGGCGACAGCTTGGCGAAACGGAAACCGGCGGTGTTGGCGGCGGTCAGGCCCACCTGAATGCCCTGGCGCCCGATGATGTAGCCGGGGTTGAAGCTCGTGGGATCGACGGGCTGGTCCCTCATGCGGACCAGATTCAAAAGGACGTTCTTGTCGGGCGTGCCCTGGGGCTGGAAATCCGCCTCCTGCCCGAACCCGACACCCATATAGAAAATGTCGCCTTTCACCGCCGGGGCAAGGTCGGGGCAGATCGTGCCGTCCGTCTGATAGCTGGGGCAATGACCGGCCCTTTCCACACCCAGCACCGGCACCAGGGCCACCGCCACCGGCTTGCCCGCGCGGTCGTACAGGGTCACCGTCGTCCGCACCCAGGTGCCCGCCCATAGCATCTTGCTGCTGGACAGGTATTGCGTGCCGGGCGCGGAATCGGACCGGGCCTTCAACGCTTCGAAATCGGGAATCTTGCCGGCGGACAGAGCCACCCCCACCGAGCCGGTGTCCATCTGCACCGATGTGTATCCCCTTACCGGGCCGACGCTGATGTTCAGCCGCGGCGCGTCGGTGAACGACACCGCCTGATGATTGGCGAAAGGAATGCACTGGGTCGCCGTGGCCCCGTCATAAAGAGGAGCCGCCAGCGCCGCCGCCGAAACAATCATCGGCACCACAACGGCCGCCGCCGTCGCACACCGGAATGCGGAAAACGAATACATATGCAACCTCATTTTGATGAATTCGACAGAAAATAAACCTATAATCGAGGCTTGCAAACACGGATGGCCGCAAAAGCCGGGGATCTTGCCAGCCGCGATGCCGCACGCTATGGTGGGTTCCGGTCGGCAGTTCACCCAGGCGTCGCCGCCCCGCGATGGGGAGCTAAACCTGCCTTTATCCCGTTCGCACGACACCTCATCGCGTGCCGTGCCGGAAGTCGGCGGCCACCGGCAAACCTCACCGGATCGGCACGTTGTGAGGAAGCCATCATGACCCGCATCCCGTTGCCCTACCGCACGGATGATATCTCGGCGTTGGCCCGCTCCTTGCGGACGCAGCTTGTCGGGCGTCAGGACACGCCCAGCCATGTGGAATTGCTCAACATGCTGGCCAAGGCCGCCGGCCACCGCAATTTCCAGCATTTCCGGGCCGAAACCGTCCCCGTCCCTCCCCCGCCCCAACCGGAGCCGCAGGCCGCAGACACCCCGGCCGATATGGCCCGAGTCCTGCGCATCGCCCGCTGTTTCGATGGAAACGGAACCCTGATCCGCTGGCCGCCCAAGCTCAGCGAACGGCAACCGTGCCTGTGGGTGCTGTGGTCGCGCCTGTCGCCCGGTACCGTTCAGCACGAACGCGACATCAACCGCTTTCTTCAGGACAACCACAGCTTCGGCGACCACGCCCTGCTGCGGCGGGAAATGTGCGATCTGGGGCTGCTGGTCCGCACCCCCGATGGGCGGGAATACCGGCGGGTGGAGCGCAAGCCCCCAGCCGACGCCCTGGCCCTGCTCCACCACCTGAAAACCCGCGCGGAGGGAAAAGCGCCGTCACGCTGACGGCCCCTCAACCCGCGTCAGGGCGTGCCTGGCCCGGCGAACGGCACCGTGACCATCACCGCGGTGCCGTGGCCGGGGCGCACGCACACGCGCAAAGGATGGTCCAGAAGACCAGCCAGATGGCGCACGATGGTCAGGCCGAAACCGCGCCCCCGCACCCCACCCACCGGGGCGGCTTCGTCCAGCAGCGTCGGGCGGTCGCCTTCGGGCATGCCGGGGCCGGTGTCCCACACCTCCAGCCGCAGGGCACCGCCGCGGGGGCGGGCGGCCAGCAGCACGCCGCCGCGATCGGTGAAGCGCACCGCGTTGCTCAGCAGATGGCCCAGCAGCCGCTCCAGCAGCGCCTCATCGGTCAGCACCGACGCCTCATCGGCCGGATGCACGCGCAGGTGCAGCCCCTTGGCCGCGGCCTTGGTCTCATAGGCGGTGAGCAGGCGGGCCAGGATCCCGTCGATGGCAACCGGCCGGGGCGTGGCGGTCACAAGGCCGTTTTGCAGCGACGTGATCTCCATCATGGCACGGATCAGGGTTTCGGCTCCCTCGATCGCTTCCCCCAGCTTGCTGCACAGATCCTGTGTCAGCGGGTCGGTCAGCCGCGCGCCCACCAGATGGTGGAAAAGCTGGATCGCCTGGAACGGCTGGCGCAGATCATGATTGGCGACGGCGACGAACCGCTCCGCCCAGGCGCGGCGGCGTTCGGCCGCACCGGGCGCGGCAACCGCCACCCCCAGCACCCGGCCGGCGGGATCGGCCATCGGGCGCAGGCTCAGCCCCGCCACCGTCCTTGCATCGCCCCCCGCCATCACCGCCGGCACGGTGGCGGCCACCGCCGCCGCTACCGTTGATGGCAACAGGCTGTTGTCCAACGTCCGCCCCTGGAAATCGGATACCGTGCCACCGAAAGCGCCAGCAAAGGCCGGAGCCACCGCAAGGAACACGCCATGCCCGTCAAGCAATGCCAATGGATCGCCAGACAGCGTCAGCATTGATTGCAGCAGGAGATCATGGCTCATGTCATATGCCTTTGGTATTGGATCTTTCGCACAGGATCACGAACGGCGTTTTTCCATCGCCCTGAAAACAAACCCTGTCTTTTAGTGTGGACTGCACGGGCGCATCCGGCAAGAGGGTCCTTTGAACCGGCGGGGCTGGCGGGGATGCCGGCGGACAGGCTATAACCGTCGCCATGCCCCCACGCCGCCCGCCCAAACCACCCTGCCCCCTGACCGTTGCCGGCCTGCCGGTACCGCTGGAATTGCGGGAAAGTGCCCGGGCACGGCGCATGACTCTGCGGGTGGACGCCGGGCGCGGGCTGGTGCAGGTGGTCATCCCCGTCGGCGTGAGCCAGGCGGAGGTGCTGCGCTTCGTCGGCCGCCACGACGATTGGGTGCGCGGGCGTCTGGCGGCCCTGCCGCCCGCCCTGCCCTTCATCGACGGCGCCGTGGTGCCGGTCCTGGGGACGGACCATGAAATCCGGCACACGCCCGATCTGGTGGGCGGCACCCGGCGGGCCGACGGGGTGATCCGGGTCGGGGGCCGGGCCGAGCATGTGCCGCGACGGGTGCAGGATTATCTGACGGCGGAGGCGCGCCGCGAACTGGCCGCCCGCGCCCGTGCCAAGGCCGCCGCGCTGGGCGCGCGGGTGGCGGCGGTGACGGTGCGCGACACCCGCAGCCGGTGGGGAAGCTGTTCGGCCACCGGGCGGCTGTCGTTTTCGTGGCGTCTGATCCTGACGCCCGAGCCGGTGCTGGATTACGTGGTGGCGCACGAGGTGGCGCATCTGAAGGAGATGAACCACTCCGCCCGTTTCTGGGCGGTCTGCGCCGGCCTGACGGCGGAGGTCGAGGCCCCCCGCGCCTGGCTGAAGGCCAACGGCGCCCGGCTCTTGCGCTACGGCAACCGGCAGGGCTGACGCTCGGCGGTCTAAGACAAAACGACAAGGCCCCTGGCGGCAATCCGTCAGGGGCCTTGTCGTAGGCAGAAGCCGGAAAGAAAAATCACGCCTGCCAGAAGTGTTTGGACACCTCGTGCTCCACATCGGCAGGAGAAACGCCGATATCGGAAAGCATCCGGTCGTCCAGACGGGCGAGATCGCGGCGGGTCACCATCCGCATCCGCCACTGGGACAGCGTGTCGAAAAAGCGGTCGATGCCCGACATCAGGGTGTCAGCGCGAGGGCCGCGGTGGGCCGGAGCCTGATGAACGATGTGTGACATGATCGTGGTCCTTGCTCGTTGAATTCCGTGTCCCAGCGGCCTCCACCCTCACGGGGAAGCGGGAAAAACCCAGCACCGGGCAAGGGGGGATGCCGACAGCGGCGCCCAAGCCCCTTGGTTAACGGAAAGATTGTTACCGCATCCGCGCGCCATCGACCACCGACACAAAATCATAGCCGACGTGCTGTTTTGCTGTACCCGGACGGGGAATAACATCGGCTTTGCTTTCCCGTGACAAATGTTGGCTCATAAAACCTTTGCCTCTTTTTGTCCTATACTTCCCCCGCCGGGCAGCCATGCGGAGAGGCAGCCATGCGGGTTGTCACACCCGGGACGCCAGCCATTCCCGGATGCCCGCCGCCGCCCGCACGCCGGTGGCAAAACAGCCCTGGAGCAGATAGCCGCCGGTCGGCGCTTCCCAATCCAGCATTTCCCCCGCCACGAACACGCCGGGAAGGGCGGCCAGCATCAGCCCGCCGTCCACCGCGTCCCACCCGATGCCGCCCGCGGTGGAAATGGCACGGTCCAGCCCGGCGGTGCCGGTGACGATCAGCGGCAGATCCTTGATGGCCGCAGCCAGGGCCACCGGATCGGCCAGCGTGTCGCGCCCGGCGAATTCCCGCAGCAATGCGGCCCGCACGCCGGTCAGGTTCAGCGCCTTTTTCAGATGGGTGGCCAGGGATTCCGCCCCCCGGCGGCGCAGGCGGGCGAGGATCTCCGCCTGGCTCAGGGTGGGCAGCAGATCGATGCGCAGTTCCGCCCATCCCTGCTCCGCCACCGTGTCGCGCAAGGGCGCGCCCAGGGCATAGACCGCCCCGCCCTCGATGCCGGTGGCGGTGACGACGAACTCACCGCGCACCCGCTGCCCGCCGAAAGACAGGGCCACGCTTTTCACCGGCTGCCCTTCCCACCGTTCCCGCAGGTGATCGGACCACGGCACCTCGAACCCCATGTTGGCGGGGCACAGGGGGCGGACCGTCACGCCGCGCTGCTCCAGCAGCGGCACCCACCCGCCATCGGAGCCGGTGCGCGGCCAGCTTGCCCCGCCCAGCGCCAGCAGCACGGCGCGGGCACGCACCGTCACCGTCTCCTGCCCCGCCGGCCCGGCGGCGAAGCGCAGCGCGCCGTCCGCGTCCCAGCCCACCCAGCGGTGCCGGACGAACAGCCGCACCCCCAAGCCGTCCAGCCGCCGCAGCCACGCGCGCACCAGACCCGACGCCTTCATCGCCACCGGGAACACCCGGCCCGAGGTGCCGACGAAGGTGTCCACCCCCAGCCCGGCGGCCCAGGCGCGCAGGTCGTCGGGGGTGAAGCCCGCCACCAGCGGCCCCATCGCCGCCTGCCCCGTGCCGTAGCGGGTGAGAAAACGGTCCAGCGGTTCGGAATGGGTCAGGTTCAGCCCGCCGCGCCCGGCCAGCAGCAGCTTGCGCGCCGGGGTCGGCATGCGCTCGAACACCGCGACCGCCAGCCCGGCCTGCGCCAGCCGTTCCGCGGCGATCAAACCCGCCGGGCCGGCACCGATGATGGCAACGTCGCAGTTCATGGAAAAATCCTGTCGTTGGGGACAAAAGAGATAAAAAGGAGGAGAGCGGCAAAAACGGGTGATAGCCCTTTAGGAAGTGTGGTGTCACCTTACAAGACCCGTACGGCCGATGGCTGGGCTGTGCGTTGCGGCGCAACACGGCCTTTGCGCAACAGAATTCCCTGATGTAAGCACATCCGCTATGGGGCCGGTTCCATGCTTATGGCCCGCCGGTTCCCGCCGTGGCGGCTGTGCGCCACAGCACCCATCGACCGATTGACTTCAAGCTTGAGGAACCCAACGGATGCGTCTGTCCAAGTCCATGATTGCCGCCGCGGCCCTGATCGCCCTGACCGGCACCGCCCTGGCCGCCGGTGAAGCCACCATCGAAGCCCGCAAGCAGAATATGAAGGCCATCGGCGGCGAGATGAAGGCCATTGCCGCGGTGCTGAAGGGCGAATCGTCGGACACCGCGTCCCTGCCCACCCGCACCAAGACCATCGCCGAAGCCGCCGCCAAGTCCAAGGCCCTGTTCCAGGAAAAGGCGCTGGGTGGTGAAACCGCCGCCAAGCCGGAAATCTGGGGTGAGTGGGACCGCTTCGCCGCCGGCCTGGACGCCATGCAGGTCGAAACCGCCAAGCTGGCCGCCATCGATCCCACCGACAAGGCCGCCTTTGGCGCCCAGGTGGGCGTGGTCGGCAAGATCTGTAAGAACTGCCACGATACCTACAAGGAAAAGAAGTAAGCGCCTCGGCCGCTTCCCCCTCTCCTCGTCCGGGGGGAGGGGTTTTCCCTTCCAACGAATGAGTAGCGCCATGACCGGAAGCTCCCCCTCCTCCACCGGCATCTCCGTGTGGGATCTGCCCACGCGGCTGTTCCATTGGCTGCTTGTGCTGCTGGTCGCCTTTCTGTGGCTGACCGGAGAGGTCGGCGGGATCACGGTCAACATCCCCCTGCCGGGGGGCGAGCGGCTGTTCCTCGACAACATGGCTCTGCACATGCTGGCCGGGCGGGCGGTGCTGGTGCTGGTGCTGTTCCGGCTGGGCTGGGGGCTGGTGGGATCGTCCACCGCCCGCTTCGCCTCCTTCGTGCGCGGCCCCGGGGCGGCGGTGGCTTATGTGAAGCAGGTGGCGCGTGGGCAACTGCCGCTGACGGTCGGGCACAACCCGGCGGGCGGGCTGATGATCCTGGCCCTGCTGCTGTTCCTGCTGGTGCAGGCGGGAACCGGCCTGTTCGCCCGCGACGACCTGTTCAGCGAAGGGCCGCTGGCCCATCTGGTCAGCGAATCCGCCTCGGGCCGGCTCACCTTCGTCCATGTGGTGATGTTCAAGGTGCTGCTGGTGCTGGTGCTGGCCCATCTGGCGGCGGCGGTCTATTACGCCATCCGCGGCAAGAATCTGGTGCGGCCGATGATTACCGGCCGCAAGCCCGCGTCCCTGGTCCCCGCCGGAGCGGCGCAGTCGGTGCGTCTGGCGCCGGCGTGGCTGGCGGTGCCGGTGCTGGCGGCGGCGGCCGTGGCCGTGTGGGCGCTGCATCTGCTGTAACTGGCCGAAAGATTTCCGCGCGACTCATCCGGTGCCACCCTGTTGATGGCGGCAAAGGAACGGCGGGGGGAACCCCGCCCCCTTTACCGACAACCGGAATGGAGCGTTGAGGAATGCGTACCCTGATGATCGCGGCGGCCACCGCCGCCGCCCTGGTGGCCGGGACCGCCTACGCCGAAGGCACCTCTTCTTCGGGAAGGGCGGGCAGCCCGTCCCCCTCCGCCGGGTCGTCCTCGGACCGCACCTATGACAATTCCCTGCAGCCCAATTACCGCAGCGGCAGCAGCGGTTCGACCTCCGGCAATTCGACTATGAGCAATCCGGGAACCAGCGGTTCGTCGGGCAGCAGCGGCGGCTATGGGCAATCGGGCACCGGCTCGTCGTCCCAGGGCAGCCCTTCGACCGCCCCGTTGGATTCCGACCCCAGGTCGCCGGCCAACAATCAGACCGGCACCGGCACCCATTGCCCGCCGGGCCGTCCCAACTGCGGCCCCGACGGCGGCTGATCGCCACCCTTGAGAGACGGAAAAGCCCGCGGGGGAACGCCTCCCTGCGGGCTTTTTCATGAGGTGGATCCGGAGCGGATCAGCTTTCCAGCATCCGCCGCAGCAGTTCCACATCCTCGGAAAAGGACGGGTCGGAGGCGCACAGCTCTTCCACCTTGCGGACGGCGTGCATCACGGTGGTGTGGTCGCGGCCGCCGAACTTGCGGCCGATTTCCGGCAGGGAGCGGGCGGTCAACTGCTTGGCCAGATACATCGCCACCTGCCGCGGGCGGGCGACGGCGCGGGCGCGGCGGGCCGAATGCATGTCGGCGACGCGGATGTTGTAGTGCTCGGCCACCCGCTTCTGGATCTCGTCGATGGTCACGCGGCGGTCGTTGGCGCGCAGCAGGTCGTACAGCACCTCCTGCGTCGATTCCAGCGTGATCGCCCGGCCGACCAGATCGCAATGGGCGACGATGCGGTTCAGCGCCCCTTCCAGTTCACGCACGTTCGACGTGATCTTGTGGGCCAGGAACTCCAGCACCTTCAGCGGGATGGCGGTGCCCATCGCCTCGGCCTTGGACTGGAGGATCGACAGGCGCAGCTCATAGGTGGTGGGGTGGATATCGGCCACCAGCCCCCAGCCCAGGCGCGAGCGCAGCCGCTCCTCCATGCCTTCCAGGTCGGACGGCGACTTGTCCGCCGACACGATCACCTGCCGGTTCTGGTCCACCAGGGCGTTGAAGGTGTGGAAGAACTCCTCCTGCGTGGAATCCTTGCCGCTGATGAACTGCACGTCGTCGATCATCAGCACGTCCACCGAGCGGAACTGTTGCTTGAAGGCCATGGTGTCCTTGAAGCGCAACGCGCGGATGAACTGGTACATGAATTTTTCCGCCGACAGATAGATTACCTTGCGGTTGGGATCTTTCTTGCGGATGGCCCAGGCGATGGCGTGCATCAGGTGGGTCTTGCCCAGCCCCACCCCGCCGTACAGGAACAGCGGGTTGAAGGTGACGCTGCTGGCTTCCGCCACCCGGCGGGCGGCGGCATAGGCCAACTCGTTGGGCTTGCCGACCACGAAATTGTCGAAGGTGAAGCGCGGGTCGAGCGAGGCGGCGATGGGATCGTCGCGCTCCTCCAGCACCGAGGCCGGGCCGGCGGAATCGTCCGGCGCCCCGCCGAACGGTTCATCCGCCGCCACCGCGGCCGGCACCGACGGCGCCACCGGGGTATAGGGTGCCGGGGCGCACGGGGCCGCCACCACCGCGGCCGTCGAATCGGACGCCGGGGCCGGCGGGGCGGCGGTGGCCACCACCACGTCGATGGACTGGACGGCGGGATTCTCGACGGACCACAGGGAACGGATACGGTCGGCGTAATGGGTCAGAACCCAATCGCGCATGAAGCGGGTGGGAACCAGGATGCGGACCTCGCCCCCCGACAGGCCGGCGACCGTCAGAGGCTGCAGCCAGCTCCGGTAAGCGATTTCACCCACCTCATCCTTGAGACGGCCGCGAATCCGCATCCATTGCTGATCCAAAGACCCGCCGACCGACATCACCGTCAACTCCCGCTCCACACCCTGAATGGTCCCACCGTCGCGGACAGACAAGACTGTCGGCCACCGCCGCAGCGGCCCGGCCCCCAACCCCGACTGTCCCAACGCCCCGTCTTCCGCCGGCGGCCGCAGCCCCGGAAACGGGGGCGGTGCCTTAACAAAACCGTCGTGTCAAAAGCAATGAAAATTGCTGCTTCCGATACGGATCGGCCTGCCAATAATACTCAGCCCTCAGCGGAAAATTCCCCTGTCGCACAAATCATCTTTTCAATAAATCGGCTGCAAGATGGATTCAGCCCAACAAAAAATGGACTAAATCTTTTTCAACAACCGCAAACCCCCATGTTCTCACCCGGAAATCCTATCCCCGATTGAGAAACAAAACACCAGCATACCCTGAAAGGGCTGCACCAACTGGGGATAACTTTACCCTTGGCGGATTGCCGCTGCAATGGGGACATAATGCGAACGGATAGAAACAAGCTTCTGTGCGTTTCAAACGACACAATTGCTTCGCATACCGTCAAAAGGCCTGGGAATTTTCCAATATTGGGATTGCGCAACACAAAAAGCCGCGCTCCCTTTCAGGGCGCGGCTTTTTGTCGGTCCGAAGACTGTCAGAGGGCCTTGATGCGGGCCGACAGACGGGACAGCTTGCGCGACACCGTGTTCTGGTGCAGCACGCCCTTGGACACGCCGCGCATCATTTCGGGCTGCGCCAGCTTGAAGGCCTCGGCGGCGGCGGCCTTGTCGCCGGAGCCGATGGCGATTTCCACCTTCTTCACGAAGGTGCGGATGCGGCTCTTGCGAGCGCCGTTGACTTCGGTGCGGCGCTCCGTCTGGCGGATGCGCTTTTCTGCTGACTTATGGTTGGCCATAACAAACCTTGTATCGACACGCCTTGGGACCGAACGCGAGGGGGCCTTATACGCTCGGGTTGGGATGGAGTCAAGCCGCCGCCCTGTTTTTTCGGCCTGGAGCCGGCGGCTTGACGGGAAAAGAGAGCTTAGCGGTTCTTCCAGTCGGGCTGACGCTTTTCCGCGAACGCGGCCATGCCTTCCTTCTGGTCTTCGGCGGCGAAGGTGGAATGGAAAATCCGGCGTTCCAGCCGGATGCCTTCGGCCAGGGTGGTTTCATAGGCGGCGTTGACCGCCTCCTTCGCCATCATGACGATGGGCTGGGACAGCTTGGCGATGCGCTCGGCGACCTTCACCGCCTCGTCCACCAGATCGGCAAGCGGGACGACGCGGCTGACCAGCCCGGACCGCTCGGCTTCGGCCGCGTCCATCTGGCGGCCGGTCAGCACCATTTCCATGGCCTTGGACTTGCCGACGAAACGGGTCAGACGCTGGGTGCCGCCGGCGCCGGGGATGGTGCCGATGGTGATTTCCGGCTGGCCGAACTTGGCGTTGTCGGCGGCGATGATGAAGTCGCACATCATGGCCAGTTCACAGCCGCCGCCCAGCGCATAGCCGGCCACCGCGGCGATCACCGGCTTGCGGGCGTGGGCCACCCGCTCCCACTTGGCGGTGATGAAGTTCTTGCGGTAGACGTCCATGTAGGTGAAGCCGGACATCTCCTTGATGTCGGCGCCGGCGGCGAACGCCTTTTCCGAGCCGGTCAGCACGATGGCGCCGATGGCATCATCCGCCTCGAACGCATCGACGGCCTGGCCCAGTTCCGTGACCAGCTGATCCGACAGCGCGTTCAGCGCCTTGGGCCGGTTCAAGGTAATCAGCCCGACGGGGCCGCGCGTTTCGACGATGATGGTTTCGTACGGCATGGCTCGTAAACCTCTGGGTCTGTGTCGGCTTCCCGGCCCGCGCGGGCGGGGTGCACGCTTGGTTGAAGATGCCCGTTCCCTTCTCTTTCGGACGCTCAGCGGGGAATCAGGACGAATCGGACGGTGGTCTGGCCCGCCGCCCCGCCCGTGACGAATTCCAGCCGCAGTTCCTCCCCCTCCCGGGTGAAACGGGTCTGGCCGGCCGCCTTCCATCCCAGTTGCGGCATGGTCTGGCCATAGAAGGCCAGAACCGCGCGCCGCTCCACCGGGCCGCGCATCACCGCTTCCACGATCCGCCCGCCGGGCTTGTCGAACACCATGGATTCGGTGTCCACCGGCTCCAGACCGGGCATGGCCGGAACGTCGCCCATCCCGGCGACGAAGCCGGCAACCTTAAGAGGAGCGGCAACGGCCCCCACCCCGCCGGGAACGGCGGCGGTCAGAAGGGCCAGAGCGGCGAACGCCGCGCGGAAAGGGGCGGAAAGAGCCAACATGCGGTTACGTATATATCAGTGTTGACGTGTGGGACAAAAGAAAGTCGAGCGACCGGCCTGGACCATCCGCCGGATGCCGCCGTCGCGGACGGGGGAACAGGTGCATCCGGGGCACCCCTCCCCCTCGCGGCCATAGACGGCGAACTGATGCTGGAAATAGCCCAACTCCCCCGATGCCTGCCGGTAATCCTTCAGCGACGAGCCGCCGGCCGCAATGGCGCGCTCCAGCACATCGCGGATGGCGGCGGCCAGCCGGTCGGCCTCCGCCGCGGTGATGCCGGCCGCCGGGCGGGCCGGGTCGATGGCGGCGGCGAACAGCGACTCGCAGACATAGATGTTGCCCAGCCCGGCCACCACCGCCTGATCCAGCAGCACCGTCTTGATCGGCGACCCGCGCCCGGCCAGCCGTTCGGCCAGCACCGGGCCGGAAAAGCCGTTGCCCAGCGGTTCCGGCCCCAGCACCCGCAGCATGGGGTGCGACTCCAGCGACCCTTCGTCGGTCAGGTCCATCAGCCCGAAGCGGCGGGCGTCGTTGAACACCACCCGCACCCCGGCATCGGTTTCGAACAGCACATGGTCGTGCTTGCCCGGCGCCGGCAGCGATTCAAGCGGCCCGGCGTCGATCAGCATCCGCCCCGACATGCCCAGATGGATGATGAGGACACAGCCGTCATCCAGATGAACCAGCAGGTATTTCGCCCGCCGCCGCAGCGCCACCACCCGCCGCCCGGTCAGCCGGTCGCAGAAGCCGGGGGGGAAGGGGACCCGCAGGTTGGGACGGCGCAGTTCCACCCGCACCAGCACCCGCCCTTCCAGGGAGGGGGCCAGACCACGGCGGACGGTTTCGACTTCAGGTAGCTCGGGCATGGATCAGGAAATGCCCTGCCCACGCTCCGCTGGCAAGGGGGGACACGACAGCCATCCGCACGCGGGCGCCCCGCCCTCAAAGAAACGCCCGCCGCGGCAACGCCCCGTCTGGCGTCCGTCCCGCCGGCACGCTATCTTCGCGCCATGAACGAGCACACCCCCGCCCAGACTCCCGTTCCCGCGGGCCAGGAAGCCCAGTGGTTCGGATTCCGCCCCGTGGACCCCGCCGCCAAGGCCGGCATGGTCCGCGCCGTCTTCGACAGCGTGGCCACGAACTACGACCTGATGAACGATCTGATGTCGGGGGGCATCCATCGGCTGTGGAAGAACACGCTGATGGAAATGATCGCGCCCAAGGCCGGGGAACGGCTGCTGGACGTGGCCGGGGGCACCGGCGACATCGCGTTCCGCTTCCGCGAGGCGGGCGGCGGCCCGGTGGTGGTCTGCGACCTGACCGAAGCCATGCTGCGGGTGGGGCGCGGCCGCGCCATCGACCGCGGCCTGCTGGACGGGCTGACCTGGGTCACCGGCGATGCCATGAAGCTGCCGGTCAAATCCCGCACGATGGATGTCTACACCATCGCCTTCGGCCTGCGGAACGTCACCCACATCGACGAGGCGCTGGCGGAGGCGCACCGGGTGCTGAAGCCCGGCGGGCGCTTCTTCTGCCTGGAGTTCAGCCGGGTGGTGCTGCCGGTGATGCGGGAAGCCTACGACCTCTATTCCTTCCAGGTGCTGCCGCGTCTGGGCCGGCTGGTGGCGGGGGACGAGGAGTCCTACCGCTACCTTGCCGAAAGCATCCGCCGCTTCCCCGAACAGCAGGCGCTGGTCAAACGGATCGAGGCCGCCGGCTTTGCCGGGGTGCGGGTGCGCAACCTGTCGGGCGGCATCGCCGCCATTCATTCCGGCTGGCGCGTCTGACCGCCGTGGGCGCGCCCTTCCACCCCCAGGATCCCGCGTTTCAGGAACGTTCCCCGTGATCGGCACCATCCGCAACCTCATCCGGCTGGCGGTCATCGGGCGGACGCTGGCGCGTCACAACGCCCTGCCCGAGACGCTGGCCGACATCAGCCCCGGCGTTGCCTTTGTCTGGCGCCGCATCGCCGACACCCGCACACCGGGGCGTGACGGGCAGCGGCTGGCCGCCGCCCTGGCCGAACTCGGCCCCACCTTCATCAAGCTGGGACAGGCGCTGTCCACCCGGTCCGATCTGGTGGGCGAACGGGTCGCCGCCGATCTGGCCGAGCTGCAGGACAAGCTGCCGCCCTTTTCCGGCGCCCAGGCCCGCACCATCATCGAATCGGAACTGGAACAGCCCATCGCCGCGCTGTTCCAAAGTTTCGATGACAAGCCGGTCGCCGCCGCCTCCATCGCCCAGGTGCATTTCGCCGTCACCAGCGACGGGCGCGAGGTGGCGGTGAAGGTGCTGCGCCCCGACATCGAGCGCGCCTTCACCCGCGACATCGACCTGTTCCACTGGCTGGCCCGCTGGGCGGAAACCCTGTTCCCCAAGCTGCGCCGCCTGCACCCGCGCCAGGTGGTGGACATCTTCGCCCGCACCTCCCGCCTGGAGATGGACCTGCGGATGGAGGCGTCGGCCGCGTCGGAACTGGCGGACAATTTCACCGACGATCCCACCTTCACCGTGCCCAAGGTGGATTGGGACCGCACCGCCCAGCGCGTGCTGACGCTGGAGCGCATCCGCGGCATCAAGGTGGACGATCCCCAGGCCATCCTGGCCGCCGGCTATGATTCCAGCGAGGTGCTGGCCAAGGCGTCCGCCGCCTTTTTCAATCAGGTGTTCCGCGACGGCTTCTTCCACGCCGACCTGCACCCCGGCAACCTGTTCGTGATCGAGGGCGGCAACATCGCCGTGGTCGATTTCGGCATCATGGGGCGACTGGACCGCGCCACCCGCACCTATCTGGCCGACATGCTGATCGGCTTCCTGACCGGCGATTACCACCGGGTCGCGGTGGTGCATTTCGAAGCCGGCTACGTCCCCCGCCACCAGTCCATCGAACTGTTCACCCAGGCCTGCCGCGCCATCGGCGAACCGCTGCTGAACAAGCCGCTGAACGAGATTTCCGTGGGCCGGCTGCTGGCGCAACTGTTCGCCGTCACCGAACAGTTCGAGATGGAAACCCAGCCGCAACTGCTGCTGCTGCAAAAGAGCATGCTGACCGCCGAAGGCGTCGGGCGCTTCCTGAACCCCAACGTCAACATGTGGGAACTGGCCCGCCCGCTGGTGGAAGACTGGATGCGGGAAAACCGCGGCCCCGAAGCCCAGATCATGGACGGGCTGGAAGGCGCCTTCCACAGCCTGCGGCGCCTGCCCCAGGCCATCGACGGCATGGCCCGCGTCAGCGAAGCCGGCGTGCGGCTGCACCCCGACACGGTGCGCGCCATCGTGGAAGGGCGGAACCAGCGCCTGCGCGCCTCCCTGATCCCCTTGTGGATCGCGGTGGCGGTGCTGGCGGTGGTGGTGGCAGCACTGGTTTGACACAAAAGAGAAATTGGGCTGCCGCCCAAACCCGCTTGGGGCGATGCCCCAAACCCCCTTTTCTTTT
>CALBDS010000052.1 GCA_937927415.1 uncultured Rhodospirillaceae bacterium | reverse complement strand
GAACGACGGTCCACTCGACCGAGGCCGCCGTGGTCACCATGCGCCGGGTGCGCTCGTGCAGAGTGTGCAGCGGCGCGAAGTAGTTCGACAGCCGTGCCCGGAGGTTCTTGGCCTTGCCGACGTACAGCACGCGCCGCTCCGCATCGCGGAAGCGGTACACCCCCGGCGAGGTCGGGATCTCCCCGGCCTTCGGCCGGTACGGGACGGTGCCGGCCATCGGCTAGCCGGCCGCCCGCCGAGCGGTGGGCTGCTCGACGGCGGCCTGGGCCTCGAAGATCTCGCGCAGGAAGAAGCCGGTGTGGCTCTCTTCGACGTCGGCGACCTGCTCGGGCGTGCCCGTGGCGACGATCTGACCGCCGCCCGAGCCGCCCTCGGGGCCGAGGTCGATGATCCAGTCGGCCGACTTGATCACGTCGAGCGAGTGCTCGATGACGATGACCGAGTTGCCCTTGTCGACGAGCTTGCCGAGCACCTTCAGCAGCTTGCGCACGTCTTCGAAGTGCAGGCCGGTGGTCGGCTCGTCGAGGACGTACACGCTGCGGCCGTTCGAGCGGCGCTGGAGCTCGGTGGCGAGCTTGACGCGCTGCGCTTCACCGCCCGAAAGGGTCGTCGCGCTCTGGCCGAGCTGCACGTAGCCGAGACCGACGTCGACGAGCGTCTTCAGGTAGCGGTGGATCGCCGAGATCGGCTCGAAGAACTCGGCCGCCTCGCTGATCGGCATCTCGAGCACCTCGGCGATGTTCTTGCCCTTGTAGTGCACCTCCAGCGTCTCGCGGTTGTAGCGCTTGCCGTGGCAGACGTCGCAGGTGACGTAGACGTCGGGCAGGAAGTGCATCTCGATCTTGATGACGCCGTCGCCCTGGCACGCCTCGCACCGCCCGCCCTTGACGTTGAAGGAGAAGCGGCCGGGGCCGTAGCCGCGGGCCTTGGCTTCGGGCAGGCCGGCGAACCAGTCGCGGATGGGGGTGAAGGCGCCGGTATAGGTGGCCGGGTTCGACCGCGGGGTGCGCCCGATGGGCGACTGGTCGATGTCGATCACCTTGTCCAGATGCTCCAGCCCCAACAACGCGTCGTGTTCGGCCGGATGCTCGCGGGCACCCATCAGCTTGCGGGCCACCGCCTTGTAGAGGGTTTCGATGACCAGCGTGGATTTGCCGCCCCCCGACACGCCGGTGACGCAGGTGAAGGTGCCCAGCGGCACGCGGGCGGACACGTTCTGCAGGTTGTTGCCGCGGCAGCCGGTGACCTCCAGGAACTGGCCGGGATGGCCGGGGCGCCGGGTGTCGGGCACGGGGATGCCGCGGGTGCCGTTGAGGAAGGCGGCGGTGATGCTGGCGGGGTTCTGCTGCACCTCCGCCGGGGTGCCCTGGGCCACCACAGCACCGCCGTGCTGGCCCGCCCCCGGCCCCATATCCACCAGATAGTCGGCGGTGCGGATGGCGTCCTCGTCATGTTCGACCACGATGACGGTGTTGCCGAGGTCGCGCAGCCGTTTCAGGGTCGCCAGCAGCCGGTCGTTGTCGCGCTGGTGCAGGCCGATGGAGGGTTCGTCCAGCACATAGAGCACGCCGGTCAGCCCCGATCCGATCTGGGACGCCAGCCGGATGCGCTGGCTCTCCCCGCCCGACAGCGAGCCGGAGCCGCGGGCCAGCGTCAGATATTCCAGCCCCACGGCGTTGAGGAAGCCCAGCCGTTCGTTGATTTCCTTGAGGATGCGGTGGGCGATCTCGCGGTCCTTGGGCCGCAGGTGGTCGTTGAGGGTGGAAAACCACTGGGCGGCGGCGCCGATGGACAACTCGGCCGCCTGGGAGATGTGCAGGCCGCGGATCTTGACCGCCAGGGCCTCGGGCTTCAGGCGGGCACCCTTGCAGGTTTCGCACGGCTGGGTGGACTGGTATTTCGACAGCTCGTCGCGGGTCCAGTTGCTTTCCGTCTCGCGGTAGCGCCGTTCCAGATTGTTGATGATCCCTTCGAACGGCTTGTTGGTCTGGTAGTTCTTGAGGCCGTCGTCATAGGTCATGGTGATCGGCGTGCCGTTCGACCCGAACAGGATGGTGGTGCGCACCGCGTCGGGCAGATCCTGCCACGGCGTGTCCATGGAGGCGCCGAAGTGGTCGCAGATGCTTTGCAGCGTCTGGCCGTAGTAGGGCGAGGAGGAGGAGGCCCACGGTGCCACGGCCCCCTTGGCCAGCGTCAGCCGCTCGTCGGGGATCACCAGCATGGGGTCGAAATAGATCTTGGACCCCAGCCCGTCGCAGGTGGGGCAGGCGCCGAAGGGGTTGTTGAACGAGAACAGCCGCGGCTCGATCTCGGGAATGGTGAAGCCGGAGACGGGGCAGGCGAATTTCTGGGAGAACACCGTCTGGTCGCCGGTGTCGGCGTTCTCGACAAAAATGATGCCGTCGGCCAGCCCCAGCGCCGTTTCCAGCGAGTCCGCCAGCCGGTTGCCCAGGCCGTCGCGCACGACGATGCGGTCCACCACCACATCGATGTCGTGCTTGAGCTTCTTGTTCAGTGCCGGCACCGAGTCGATGTCGTGGAGCGTGCCGTCCACCCGCACGCGCTGGAATCCGCGCTTTCGCAGATCCTGGATCTCTTTCTTGTATTCGCCCTTGCGCCCGCGCACGATGGGGGCCAGCAGCAGCAGGCGCGTGCCCTCCGGCATCGCCATGATGCGGTCCACCATCTGGGAAACGGTCTGGCTTTCGATGGGCAGGCCGGTGGCGGGGGAATAGGGGATGCCCACCCGCGCCCACAGCAGACGCATATAGTCGTAAATCTCCGTCACCGTGCCGACGGTGGAACGGGGATTGCGCGAGGTGGTTTTCTGTTCGATGGAAATGGCCGGCGACAGCCCCTCGATCGATTCCACATCGGGCTTCTGCATCAGTTCCAGGAACTGGCGGGCGTAGGCCGACAGGCTTTCAACGTAACGCCGCTGTCCCTCGGCATAGATGGTGTCGAAAGCCAGGGAGGACTTGCCCGATCCGCTCAACCCCGTGATGACGATCAGCTTGTCGCGCGGCAGATCGACATCGACGTTCTTCAGATTGTGTTCCCGCGCACCGCGGACGCTGAGGCATTTGGTCATGGGGGTATCAATCCGGTAAGCAGCGGAGCCGGTCGTGATCCGACCCGTAAGACGGCATACCGATAAACGGCGGACGTCAGGATCGTTGCAATCTTATAGAGTGTTCTTATATTGTTCTTACCAGCAGCCGCCAGGGTGCGCAAGCCTAAACCGTCCGCCCCACGGCCGGCCCCGGCAATTGTTGACGGCAGGCGTGCAGGGATGTTTTTTCCCCGACCACAAGCAGGTGCAGCCCCGGCGGTGTCCGGGCGCCCGGAGAGAGGAGTAGGCGAGAGATGAACGTGTGGACCTTTAGCGGGCGTTTGGGGGCCGATGCGGAACTGCGCACGGTCCAGAGCGGGGAAAAGGTTCTGGGATTCCGCGTGGCGAACGACGTCGGTTTCGGCGACCGGAAGACGACCCAGTGGGTTGACTGCTCCATCTGGGGCCGCCGGGCGGAATCGCTGGCTTCGCACCTGACCAAGGGCAAGGCCGTGGTGGTGTCGGGCGAGGTTACGCTGCGCGAATTCGAAAAGCGCGACGGCACCCGCGGCGCCGGCCTGTCGGTGCGGGTCAACGAAATCGACTTCATGGGCGGCGGCCGTGACGGCGAAGGCGGCGGCGGTTACGGTGGCGGTGGCCAGGGTGGCGGCGGTTATGGCGGTGGCGGCCAGAGCGGCGGCGGTTACGGTGGCGGCGGCCAGGGTGGTGGCGGCTACGGCGGTGGCGGCCAGGGTGGCGGTGGCTACGGCGGCGGTGGTCAGGGTGGCGGCGGTGGGCGTGGTCCCGTCCACAATGATCTGGACGACGAAATTCCGTTCTGAAGCAGAGGGCGCCGGGCTGCGCAATCGCGTCTGGCGGCTGGTGCGGTTGATGGTGGGAAGGGGGCCGGGAGCAATCCCGGCCCCTTTTGCTTGTCACGAGGGGCCGGGATACAGTGTCGCAGGTCCGGCCCTTGCCATCTGGCGGTCATTGGTTCATGCTTATGCGCATAAGCGCAAAAGCGGTTGAACGCATGATACCGATTCCCGATCTGATGGGCACCCTGTCCGACCCGACCCGTCTGGGCGCGCTGCGCCTGCTGTGGGATGGGCGTGAGCATTGTGTCTGCGAACTCATGCAGGTGTTGGGGGCAACCCAATCCCGCATGTCGCGCCATATGGGCGCCCTGAAGGCCGCGGGTCTGGTGATCGACCGGCGGGATGCCCAATGGGTCCGGTACCGGCGCAACCCCGATGTCGATCCCCGTGTGGGGGCCATCGTCGATGCCGTCGTCGCGGCCATGGCCGTTGACCGGAAGGAGGCCGCATGACCACCCCGATGAACACCCTTCCCCAAGGGGAAGACCGGCCGCACCCCACATGGTTCCGTCCACCACGGTCCTGGCCCGCCGCGGCGTGGATGGGGGGCGTGGTGGCGTCCATGGCGGTATGGGCCGCCCTCTACGCCCATCTCGTGCCGTTTTCGGAGTGGGTGGTGTCGGTGCTTCCCATCGCCCATGGGGGGCGGCTGGAGGATGCCGTCCGGTTTTTCGTCTATGACACGCCCAAGGTTCTGATGCTGCTGACGTTGGTGGTGTTCGTGATGGGCGTGGTGCGCAGCTTTTTTTCACCGGAACGCACACGGGCGCTGCTGGCCGGACGGCGGGAGGGGGCCGGCAACGCCGCCGCCGCCACCTTGGGAATCGTCACCCCGTTTTGCTCCTGCTCCGCGGTGCCGCTGTTCATCGGGTTCGTTTCCGCCGGTGTTCCGCTGGGGGTGACGTTCTCGTTCCTGATCGCGGCGCCGATGGTGAACGAGGTGGCGCTGGGCCTGCTGTTCGCGCTGGTCGGGTGGAAGGTGGCCCTGACCTATCTGGTCTTCGGGCTGGGGGTGGCGATCGTCGCGGGCTGGATCATCGGGCGACTGCATCTGGAGGACTGGCTTGAGGCATGGGTCCGCACCGTGCGCAGCGGCACCGCGGCCCTGCCCGCGGTCGAGGTTTCTGCGGTGGACCGCATCCGGGCCGGGATCGAGGCGGTGCGGGAGATCGTCGCCAAGGTGTGGGTGTGGATTGTCCTCGGCATCGCGGCCGGTGCCGCCATCCATGGCTATGCCCCGGCGGACCTGCTGGCGGCGGTCATGGGGCGCGATGCCTGGTGGTCGGTTCCGGCGGCGGTCGTCATCGGCATCCCCATGTATTCCAACGCCGCCGGGATCATCCCCGTGGTCGAAGCCCTGATCGGCAAGGGGGCGGCGCTCGGCACCGTCCTGGCTTTCATGATGTCGGTGACGGCCCTGTCGCTGCCCGAGATCATCATTCTGCGCAAGGTGCTGACGATCCGCCTGATCGCCGTGTTCGTGGCCGTGGTCGGGCTGGGCATCCTGGTGGTCGGTTTCCTGTTCAACGCCCTGTTTGCCTGACGAATGGAGGGTTCCATGAAGGACGTCAAAGTGCTCGGCCCCGGATGCAAACGGTGCCAGACCACCGCCGAGATGGTGCAGGCCGAAGCCGACCGTCTGGGCATCCCCGTTCACATCGAAAAAATCACCGACTATGCCGCTATTGCCGGCTATGGCATCGCCTCCACCCCCGGCATCGTCATCGACGGGACGGTGGTTCACGCCGGAGGTCTGCCGAAACCGGCCGATCTGGCGAAGTGGCTGGCCGCGTGAGGGGAGCGTGGCGGAAGCCGGCGCACTGTGGCCCCGGTGCGCCGGCCGTTCGTAACAAACCGGATGCCGTTCTGTTCAAGAGGCATGACGCCCGCGTGCAACCGCGGGTGCCCTTGAACCACGGAGATCATCCGATGACCCACCCCAAGGATGTGCTGATCGACTGGCTTCGTGACGCCCATGCCATGGAAAGCCAGGCGGTGGAGATGCTGGAACGGCAGGTCGGCCGCATCCAGAACTACCCCGACCTGCTGACCAAGGCGAAGGAGCATATCGAGGTGTCCAAGCTGCAGGCCAACCGGCTGAAACAGTGCCTGAACCAGTTGGGCAGCGACACCTCGTCCATCAAGACCGGCATCGGGATGCTGATCGGCAACACCCAATCCTTGTCCGGTGTGTTCGCCAGCGACGAGATCGTCAAGGCGTCGGTCTTCAACTATGCCTTCGAGCATTTCGAGATCGCCAATTACCGCGCCCTGATCGCCGCAGCCATTGCCGCCGGCGAGCCGGACATCGCCCGCACCCTTCAGCAGAGCCTGGACGAGGAAGTCGAGATGGCCGGGTGGCTGGAACAGCGGCTGCCGCAGGTGACCACCACCTTCCTGTCCCGTCAGGAGATGGGGGCCACCACCGAAGCCAAACGCTGACCCGTCCGGCGGGATTCCACCCCTCCGAAAGAAAGGCGCTCCCACCACGGGGGCGCCTTTCGTCTGTCGGGGTGTCGGCCGGGACGGGAGCAAACAAAGCGGCGGGCTGTTGGTGGGGGAACGGCACGGGGGGCTGGCCCCCGAAAAAAATAAGGAAACGCCCCCCATGACCTTTCTGCTTCCCGATCCATCCCCGGCCCCCCGCGGTGTGCCGGTTTCCCGCCGTCTGCCCGTGGGGGCGGAACTCGTTCCGGCGGGTGTCCATTTCCGCGTCTGGGCGCCCAAGGCATCCCATGCCGAGGTGGTGTTCGAGGCCGACGGCCGCGCCGTGCCCCTGGAGCATGAGGGCGACGGCCATTTTTCCGCCCTGGTGGCGGGCAGCGGCCCCGGCGACCTTTACCGTTTCCGGTTGGACGGGGGGGACCGGCTGTACCCCGATCCCGCGTCCCGCTTTCAGCCCGACGGCCCGCACGGGCCGTCGCAGGTGGTGGACCCCTCCGTCTTTTCCTGGAGCGATGACGGCTGGGGCGGGCGGACCATCGACGAGGCGGTCATCTACGAAATGCACATCGGAACCGTCACCCCCGGCGGCACCTGGGCCGCGGCGATGGAGGAATTGCCGGCCTTGGCCGATCTGGGAATCACGGTGCTGGAGATCATGCCGGTGGCCGATTTTCCCGGCCGTTTCGGATGGGGCTATGACGGGGTGTGCCTGTTCGCGCCGACCCGGCTTTATGGCACGCCCGACGACCTGCGCCGCTTCATCGACCGCGCCCACGGGCTGGGAATGGCGGTGATCCTGGACGTGGTTTACAACCATCTGGGACCGGATGGGAATTATCTGTCCTGCTTTTCCGACGCCTACTTCACCCGCCGTTACCGCAACGAATGGGGGGAGGCGATCAATTTCGACGGTCCCGACGCCGGGCCGGTGCGGGCGTTCTTCATCGCCAACGCCGCCTGCTGGGTCGGGGAGTATCATTTCGACGGGTTGCGGCTGGACGCCACCCAGCAGATCTTCGACACGTCGCCCACCTCCATCATCACCGACATCGCCCGCGCGGTGCGGCAGGCGGGGCAGGGGCGGGCCACCCTGCTGGTCGGGGAAAACGAACCCCAGGACACCGCCCTGTTGCGGGCGGAGGAAAACGGGGGCAGCGGGCTGGACGCCCTGTGGAACGACGATTTCCACCATTCCGCCAGGGTCGCCCTGACCGGGCGGAACGAGGCTTATTACACCGACTATCTGGGCACGCCGCAGGAACTGGTGTCGGCGGTCCGGCACGGTTTTCTCTATCAGGGGCAATGGTACCGCTGGCAGAAGCAGCGGCGCGGCACCGCCGCCATCGGGCTGCGCCCGGCGGTCTTCGTCACCTTTTTGCAGAACCACGACCAGATCGCCAATTCCGCCCATGGGCTGCGCGGCCATGCCCTGACCACGCCGGGGCGGTGGCGGGCGCTGACGGCGGTGCTGCTGCTGGGACCGGGCACGCCCATGCTGTTCCAGGGGCAGGAGTTTTCCGCCTCGTCCCCGTTCCTTTATTTCGCCGACCACAAACCCGATCTGGCCCGGCTGGTGGCCCGCGGACGGGCGGAGTTCCTGGCGCAATTCCCCGGTCTGGCGACGGAAGAGGCCCAGGCCGCCCTGGCCCCGCCCCATGCCGACGACACCGTGGCCCGCTCCACCCTCGATCCCGCCGAGCGGGAACGCCATCAGGCGGCGGTGGCGCTGCACCGCGACCTGCTGCGGCTGCGGCGGGAGGATGCGGTGTTCTCCGGTCGGGCGCGGGGGGCGGTGGATGGGGCCGTGCTGGGGCCGGAGGCGTTCGTGCTGCGCTTTTTCGGCTTGGCGCCGGGGGATGATCGGCTGGTGCTGGTCAATCTGGGGCGGGATCTGCCGCTTGCCGCCCTGTCCGACCCGCTGCTGGCGCCGCCGGCGGGCACCGTCTGGCGGACCGTGTGGTCAAGCGAGGCCCTGGTCTACGGCGGCGGGGGAGCGGTTCCCCTGCCCGACGATGCCCCGTGGACCCTGCCGGGCCATGCCGCCGTGGCCCTGGCTTCCGCGGCTTTGCCGCCAGAGGGATCATATCCCAGAAGGATAGCATGATGGTTGAATCCCCTTCCGATCCGAAACGGGTTCTGGACCGCGGCCTTCTGGCGTCCGCCCCCGATGCCGCCCTGCGGCGGGAATGGCTGGTGTCCAACGGGCTGGGCGGTTTCGCGTCGGCCACCGTCGCCGGGACGGTGACGCGGCGTTACCACGGGCTGCTGGTGGCGGCTCTGCCGGCACCGCTGGGCCGGGTGGTGATGCTGAGCCAGTTGAACGATGTGCTGGTGGACGCCGACGGGACCGAACGGGTGCTGACCAGCCATGCCGTCGCCGCCGAGAACGGCGATTACGGCGATCCCGGACCGCTGGAGGAATTCCGTCTGGAAATGGGGTTGCCGGTCTGGCGCTACGCGGTGGACGGCACGGTAATCGAGAAGCAGGTGGTCATGCCCCACCGGCAGAACATCGTCCACGTCACCTACCGCGTGCTCAAGGCGCCGGGGCCGGTGACGCTGCGGCTGCGGCCGGTGCTGGCCTATCGCACGTTGGAGGCGGCGGTGGATCGGCCGATGATCCGCGATTACCGCATCGTCGCCCACGGTTCCCAGTACGAGGTGTGGGCCGGCGACGACCTGCCCACCCTGCATCTGGCCATCGACGGGCCGCTGATGCCGCTGACCCTGGACGGCGGTGCGCGGCAGAATGTGCTGTACCGTCTGGAGGCGGAGCGGGGCTATGAAGCCCGCGGGCCGCTGTGGACGCCCGGCTATTTCAGCGGCACGCTGGGACCGGGGCAAAGCGTGACCTTCGTCGCCGCGGTGGAATCCTGGCGGCGGATGGAAGCCCTGCCGCCCGCCGACGTGCTGGCCTTTGAAACGGAGCGCCGCCGCCGGCTGGTGCGTCTGGCCCACCCCTGCCTGCGCCAGGGTCCCATGGCCGAACTGGTGCTGGCCGCCGACAGCTTCATCTTCGTTCCCGCCGGCCGGGTGGCCGACATGATGCGGGCGCGGGCGGAAGGGGACGAGGTGCGCACCGTCCTGGCCGGTTACCACTGGTTCACCGATTGGGGCCGCGACACCATGATAAGCCTGGAGGGGCTGACGCTGGCCACCGGGCGGATGGGGGAGGCGGGATGGATCCTGCGCACCTTCGCCCATTACATCCGCGACGGGCTGATTCCCAACATGTTTCCCGACGGCAAGGACGACGGGCTGTATCACACCGCCGATGCCACCTTGTGGTTCTTCCACGCCCTCAACCGCTATCTGCGAGCCACCGGGGACCGCCACACGCTGCACCTGATCCTGCCGCGTCTGGTGGACATCATCGATCGGCATCGCCACGGCACCCGCTTCGGCATTGCCATGGACCCCGCCGACGGGCTGCTGCGCCAGGGGAAGGAGGGGTATCAGCTCACCTGGATGGACGCCAAGGTCGATGATTGGGTGGTCACCCCCCGCCGCGGCAAGGCGGTGGAGATCAACGCCCTGTGGTACAACGCCCTGTGTCTGGCCGCCGGCTGGCTGAAGGAGGAGGGGGACGCCGCCACCGCCGCGCTTTACACCGACCTGGCGCAACGGGCACGGGACTCCTTCAACCGCCGCTTCTGGAATGAGGGGGCGGGGTGCCTTTACGATGTGATCGACGGGGAATACGGCGATGACGACGCCGTTCGGCCCAACCAGCTTTTCGCCCTGTCCCTCGACCATCCGGTGCTGGACCGGGCGCGCTGGGCGGCGGTGCTGGAGGTGGTGCGGCGGCAGTTGCTGACCCCGCTGGGGCTGCGGTCGCTGGCGCCGGGGCATCGGGACTACAAGCCGAAATACTTCGGCGACCTGCGCGCCCGCGACGCCGCCTATCATCAGGGAACGGTGTGGGGCTGGCTGATCGGGGCGATGGTGGACGCCTGGCTGAAGGTCCATCCGCAGGACCGGGCGGGTGCGCGGGCAATGCTGACCGGGTTTCTGCCGCATCTGAACGAAGGGGGGCTGGGAACCATCAGCGAGATCTTCGACGCCGAAGCCCCCTTCACCCCCCGCGGCTGCATCGCCCAGGCCTGGAGCGTGGCGGAGGTGCTGCGCGCCTGGATCGCCACCGAACCGGAACGGGATGTCTGATCCCGCCCCCCTTGCCTTCATCGCCCCAAAAGAGACGAGGCTTGGAGGCGTCAGCCTCCAAGCGGGGTCGGGGCAGCCGCCCCGCGCGCCAATGTCACCCTGACGATGCCAAAGCCTGTTCCAGATCGCCCTTGGACATTTTGGAGCGTCCGGGAATGCCCCGGCGCCGGGCCTCGGCGTAGAGGTCGGCCCGGCTTTTGCCTGTCTTGCCTTCGGCTTCGGCCTGGGCGGTTTCGCCGCGCCGTTCCTTGCGTTTGGTCCGGCGCAGGTTGGCCTTGTTCTCGGCGGGGCTTTCCTGGTTGGTGGCGCCCGCTTCGTGCAGGGCGATGGCGATGGCCTGTTTGGGGTTCTTCACCTTCGCACCCTTGCCGCGCATTTTCAGCTCGCCGTGCTTGTATTCGTGCATCACACGGCTGACCGTTTCCTTCTGTTCCTTGGTCTGTCGGGGGGGCATGACGACGGCCTCCATGGCTGTTTGCTGCCGTAACACCCCCCTCCCGAACAGGTTCCCGATGCGGCCGGGGTGCCCGCGCGCGGGCACCCCGTTGCCTTACGCCTGGACGCCGCGGTCGAGCGGCAGGCTGCGCACCCGCCGTCCGGCGGCGGCCAGTGCGTTCGCCACCGCCGGGCCGATGGGCGGCACGCCGGGTTCGCCCACGCCGCTGGGGGCGGCGGCGGAGGGAACCACATGCACCTCGACACGGGGCATCTCGCTGAAGCGCAAGACCTTGTAGGTGTCGAAATTGCCCTGGTCCACCCGGCCGCCGGTCAGGGTGATCTGCGAATGCAGGATCGCCCCCAGGCCGAAGCCGATGCCGCCCTCCATCTGCGAGCGGATCTGATCGGGGTTGACCGCCACCCCGCAATCGACCGCGCACACCACCCGTTCGACCCGCACACCGCCGCGCTCGTCCACGGCGACCTCCGCCACCTCGGCCACTACGGTGCCGAAGGATTCATGGACGGCGACGCCGCGGAACCGCCCCGGCGCCAGGGGCTGGCCCCAGCCCGCCTTTTCCGCGGCCAGATCCAGCACCCCCCGATGCCGGGGATGGTCCGCCAGCAGGGCGCGGCGGTAGGCCACCGGATCGCGCCCGGCGGCGGCGGCCAGCTCGTCGATCATGGTTTCCATGGCATAGGCGGTGTGGGTGTGCCCCACCGACCGCCACCACAGAACCGTGACCGGGCTGGACGCCGTGGTCAGTTCCACCGTCATGTTGGGGATGGCATAGGGCGTGTCCGACACCCCTTCGACCGAGGTGGGATCAATGCCGTTGCGGGCCATGGCGGCAAAGGGCGAATTGGCCAGGATCGACTGGCCGACGATGCGGTGCTTCCACCCCACCGGGTTGCCGGCGGCGTCCAGCCCGGCCTTGACCGTGTGCAGGTACATGGGCCGGTAGCGGCCCCCGGCCATGTCGTCCTCGCGGGTCCACAGCACCTTGACCGGCGCCCGCCAGCCGATGGCCTTGGCGCATTCCACCGCTTCCAGGATGACGTCGGCGTCGGGGGTGGCCCGCCGCCCGAAGCCGCCGCCGGTCATCATCACGTGCAGCCGCACCTGATCGGGGCCGACCCCGGCGGTCTTGGCGGCCATGGCCTGATAGAGGTCGGGCATCTGGTGGCCGCCCCAGATCTCCAGCGTGTTGCCGTCCTTGCGGGCCACCGCGTCCAGCGGCTCCAGGGCGGCGTGGGCCAGATAGGGGAACTCATAGGCCGCTTCCACCACTTTCACGGCCCCGGACAGGGCGGCGTCGGCATCCCCGCGGCTGGCGGCAACGACGGTGGGGGGCTGGGCGGCCAGCCGCTTGTACTCCGCCATCATCGCGGCGCTGTCGCGCGCCTCGGCGGTGTCGAGGTTCCAGTCCACCGTCAGCGCCTCGCGGCCCTTGATGGCGGCCCAGGTGTGTTCGGCGATCACCGCCACGCCGCGGGAAATCGCCACCACATCGACCACGCCCTTGACCGCCTTGGCCGCCGTGGCGTCGAACGACCGGACGGTGCCGCCGAACAGCGGCGGGTGGGCCACCACCGCCGTCAGCAGGCCGGGCAGCTTCACGTCGATGGTGTAGGTCTGGCGCCCGGTGGATTTGTCGGCGCTGTCCACCCGGCGGAAACCGTCCTTGCCGATGATGGTCCATTCCTGCGGCGTCTTCAGCGGCACGTCGGCCGGCACCGGCTGGCGGGCGGCGGCGTCGGCCAGGGCGCCGAAGGTGCCGCTGCGCCCCGAGGTGCGATGGGTCAGCACCCCGCGTTCGACGGTGATGTCGGCGGCCGGCACGCCCCAGGCCTGCGCCGCGGCCTGGACCAGCATGGCCCGCGCCGTTGCCCCGGCCCGGCGGTAGCGGTCGAAGGACGAGGCGATGGCGGTGGACCCGCCGGTGCCCTGCATCGCCCCGCCCCAGGCGAGGTTGCCGTAGAGCTTGGTGTTGCCCGCCGCCCCTTCCACGCGGATCCGGGCCGGGTCGGCACCCAGCTCCTCCGCCACCAGGGCGGCAAGGCCGGTGTAGATGCCCTGACCCATGTCCATGTGCGCGGACAGCACGGTCACGGTGTCATCCGGCGCCACCCGCAGATAGGCGGCGAAGGGCGTCTGGCCCGCCGCTGTCCCCGCCGGGGTCTGGGCGTGGGCCGGGGTGGATGCGGCGGGAAGACCCAGCGTCAGCCCCGCCCCGGCGGCGGCGGACAGCACCAGGAACCGGCGGCGCGACACCGGCGCTGCGGCCGGCTGGGGAAGCGTGGGAGCGAAGGAACGCATCATGAGTCAGGCCTCCAGCATCCGGGATGCTTCGTGAATACCGGCGCGGATGCGCTGATAGGTGGCGCAGCGGCACAGGTTGCCCTCCATCGCCGCGTCGATGTCGGCGTCGGTGGGCTTGGGGTTGGCGGTCAGCAGGGCGGTGGCGGCCATCACCTGCCCCGACTGGCAATAGCCGCATTGCGGCACGTCCAGGGCGGTCCATGCCTTGGTCACCGCCGCGGCCGCCTTGGCTGCGCGTTCCTTGCCCGCCAGCCCGTCACCCGCCAGCCCTTCGATGGTGACGACGGCCTGTCCCTGCACCATGCCGACGGGCGTGATGCAGGCGCGGATGGGCTGGCCGTCCAGATGGACGGTGCAGGCGCCGCACTGACCGGCACCGCAACCGAACTTGGTGCCCGTCAGCCCGATTACGTCCCGCAACACCCACAGCAGAGGCATATCGGGATCGCCATCGACGTCATGGTCCCGTCCGTTGATGGTCAACTTCATCGGTCCGCTCCTTGCGGGATGTGAATGGAGGGAAGGCTATGGGAAGGCACGGGCGGTCAGAACGCCGGATCCTGGCGCAGCGACGCCATGTCGATGACGAAGCGGTATTTCACGTCGTTGCGGACCAGCCGCTCATAGGCGTCGTTGACCCCCTGGATCGCAACCATCTCCACGTCGCTGACGATGTTGTGGGCGGCGCAGAAATCGATCATCTCCTGGGTTTCAGGCATGCCGCCGATGGCCGATCCGGCCACGCTCTTGCGCCCCAGGATGAGGCTGGCGCCCGACAGCGGCGGTTCGAATTCGGTCAGCACGCCGACCATCGCCATGGTGCGGTCGCGCTTGAGCAGGGCCAGATACGGGTTCAGATCGTGGGGCACCGGGATGGTGTTCAGCAGGAAATCGAAGCTGCCCGCCGCCGCGGCCATGGCGTCGGCATCGCGCGACAGCAGCACCGCGTCGGCGCCCAGGCGGGTGGCGTCCTTGCCCTTGTCCGGGGAGGTGGTGATCATCACCACATGCGCGCCCATGGCCTTGGCGAACTTGATGCCCATGTGGCCCAGCCCGCCCAGCCCGATCACGCCAACCGTCTGGCCCGGTCCCACCTTCCAATGGCGCAGGGGGGAATAGGTGGTGATGCCCGCGCACAGCAGCGGCGCCACCGCCTTGAGGTCCAGTGTGGCGGGGATCTTCACCACGAAGCGTTGCTCGACCACGATCTGTTCGGAATAGCCGCCGAAGGTAAGCTGGCGGCTGCCGCGCTCGCGGTCGTTGTAGGTCAGGGTCGCCCCCTGCTCGCAATACTGTTCCAGCCCCTCTTCACAGGCCGAACACTGGCGGCAGGAATCGACCATGCAGCCGACACCGGCGTAATCGCCGGGCGCCAGCCGGGTCACCTGGGCGCCCACCTTGACGACACGGCCGACGATCTCGTGGCCGGGGACCATGGGATAGAGGGCGTTGTTCCAGTCGTTGCGCACCTGATGCAAATCGGAATGGCAGATGCCGCTGTAAAGGATCTCGATCTGCACGTCGTTGGGGCCGGGTTCGCGCCGTTCGAAACGGAACGGAACCAGGGGCGATTGAGCGTCGTGAGCGGCGTAGCCTTTCACCTGAATCATTGGTTCAATCCTTGGAATCACGATGCGGACCGGCCGGAGTCGGCGTACCCTCGATGGAGGCAATCACCGGAACCGGCGAAGGGTGGATCATCGGACTCCCAAAGCGTCGGGACAAATCTGAATTCCGAAATGGGTTGTTGAGTTTTATTCAGCAATCCCCGGCGATGATCCGGTGTGTCTCCAATCCCCCGAGCCTTGTCGCATCCCTTGTCGGCCGCAAGGGATCGCTGGCGGCCGGGCGAGCACAGGTCCTAGGACTAAAGAAATATTTTTATGGATCATTGTAATTATCTTGGTAGCATCCCTTAGGTTGCATTCAGTAGAGAGGCTAACGCCTCTTCCCCCTTTTGTTGAAAGAGAGCCATAAGGCGCGCGGGGGGGACGGGGCTGGGAGCGGTTGGAGAGCAGGCACGTGATGGATTGGAAAGCATACGGCACGACTCTGCGTATTCTGTTGCTGTCGTCCGTCTCTGTGATGTCGTGTGGCGCCGCTCTGGCGGGATCCTCCGCCCTGCCCACGGGGGGGAGTTTTGCCGCGGGGCAGGGCACCATCGCCCAATCCGGGGCGGAGATGACCGTCACCCAGTCGTCGGCCCGTGGTGTCGTCAACTGGCAGAGCTTCAACATCGGTGCGGGCAACACAGTCCAGATCAACAACGGCTCCGGCGCCACGCTGAACCGGGTGACCGGCGGCGACCCGTCGCAGATCATGGGCACGCTGAAAGCCACCGGCTCGGTCTATGTGGTCAACCCGCAAGGGGTGACGATCGGTGAATCGGGGGTGGTGACCACCGGCGGCAACTTCGTCGCATCCACCGTTAACGTTCCCGACGACCATTTCATGGCCGGCGGCGACATGACCTTCAAGGGTGAGGCCAAAGGGTCGGTGGTCAATCTGGGCAAGGTGTCGTCCACCGGCGGCGACGTGGCCCTGATCGCGCGCGAGGTGGTGAACAAGGGCGAGATCCGCGCGCCCAAGGGCACGGCAGCCCTGGCCTCCGGCTCGGAAGTGCTCCTCCGGGAAAGGGGAGAGGGCGAGCGGGTCTATGTGCGCGCCGGATCCAGCGCCGGGTCGGTGGAAACCTCCGGCCTGATCGAAGCGGCGCAGGCGGAATTGAAGGCCGCAAGCGGCAACGTCTATGCCCTGGCCGGCAACAACGGCGGGGTGGTGCGGGTCACCGGCACGGAAAACCGGGGCGGCCGAGTGTGGCTGTCGGCCACCGGCGGCAACGGTGCCGGCGGGCATGTGGTCACCTCGGGCACGGTCACCGCCACCAACGCCGACGGCAGCGGCGGAGCCGTGTCGGTGTCGGCCCCCGACGGGATGGCCATGCACACCGGCACCCTGTCGGCCAGCGGCACCAGCGGCGGCACGGTGGCGGTGCAGGCGAAGACGGTCATCAATCAGGGGCGCGTCGGCGCCGACGGCGCCGCCGGGCGCGGCGGCCGGGTGACCCTGGCGGCCTCCGGCAACGCCATGGACACCACCGCGGCGCGCACCTCGGCCAAGGGCGCGCGGGACGGCGGGTCGGTTGCCGTGTCGGCGGGCGGGTCGGTGTTTTTGTCGGGGCAGGTGGATGTGACCGGGGCCGGCGGTGCCGGCGGTGCCGTGGACCTGTTCGGCACCGGCACGGTGCGGCTGGTGGGGGCGTCGGTGGATGCCTCGGGCCGGACGGTGGGCGGCACCATCCGGGTGGGCGGCGAGTATCAGGGCGGGGGCGATGTGCCCAAGGCCCGGCAGTCGATCCTGACCCCGACCACCCGGCTGACGGCGGACGGTCTGGTGGCCGGCGGGCGGGTGATCGTGTGGTCGGAAGAGCGGACGGAATTCGCCGGCCTGATCTTCGCCCGCGGCGGCAATGGTTTCGTCGAGGTGTCGTCCAAGGATGCGCTGGCCTTTGCCGGGTCGGTGACGGCGGACACGCTGCTTCTCGATCCCAAGAACATCACCGTCAGCGATGCGGGGTCGTATCCCAGCTTCTCCATGAACGACCCCAACCCCGGTGCCGGCAACAGCTACCCTTCGTTGATCACGATCCTGCCCAACGGCAACGTGGTGGTGGTGAACAACACCGACGACGCCGGCGGGTCCAATGCCGGGGCGGCGTACCTGTTCGACGGTGCCACCGGGGCGCTGATTTCCACCTTGACCGGCTCGACGGCGAATGACCAGATCGGTGGCATCACCACCGCCCCCGTGGTGCTGGCCAACGGCAATTACCTGCTGCGCAGTTCCACTTGGGATAACGGCACCGCGACGGATGCCGGGGCGGTGACCTGGGGCAGCGCCACCACCGGCGTTTCGGGCGTGCTTTCCGCGGCCAACAGCCTGGTCGGCAGCACGGCGCAGGATCAGGTGGGGTCGAGCATGAGCGCTCTGCTGGCGCTCAGCAACGGCAACTATGTCATCACCACGACGCACTGGGCCAACGGCACCGAGACCCAAGCCGGGGCGGTGACGTGGGGCGACGGCACCACCGGGGTGTCGGGGGTGATTTCCGCCAGCAACAGCGTGGTCGGGGTGACGGCCCTGGATCAGGTCGGCACCATCGCGCCGGTCGAGATCAGCGGTGGCAACGTCGTGTTCGGGTCGCCCGAATGGGACAACGGCGCGGTGGTGGACGCCGGGGCGGTGACATGGATAAACGGTTCAACCGGCTTGGCGGGCCCCATCACCAGTTCCAACAGTCTGGTCGGCACCGTTGCCACCAGCCGGGTGGGCAGCGGCGGCATCACACTGCTGAGCAACGGCCATTACGTGGTCGCCTCTCCGGCCTGGGCCGACGCAACGGCGACGGCGCTGGGGGCGGTGACCTGGGCCAACGGCACCACCGGCCTGACCGGCGCGGTGACGGCTGCCAACAGCCTGATCGGTTCCACCGCCGGCGATGCCGTCGGCAGCGGTTACGCCGGATCGCCGACGGTTTCCGGCGTCAACGCGCTGGGCAACGGCCATTACGTGGTCGTCAGCCCGAATTGGGACAGCCCCACGGCGCTCAACGCCGGCGCTGTCACATGGCGCGACGGGTCGGCGGCGAACGGCGGTACCGGGGCGGTGGTGAGCAGCGCCAACAGCGTGGTTGGCGCCCTGCCCAACGATCAGCTCGGCTCCAGCGCGTTCATCAAGCTGACCAACAACAACTGGGTGGTGTCCAGCACGGTGGCCGACCGGCTGGACGGGGTGGCAACGAAGACCGACGTTGGCGCCGTCGTCTGGGGCAGCGGGACCACTGGGCGCACGGGCGCCATTGATGTCAACAACAGCCTGATGGGCACCAGCGCCAGCGACATGGTCGGCGCCACCCTTTACGCGTTGACCAACGGGAATTACGTGACCCGTACGGGAACGTGGCGGGTTAACAGCACGACCACCAACGCCGGTGCGGTCACCTGGGGCAACGGCTCCACCGGCACCACCGGGCTGGTGGACGCCACCAACAGCCTCGTCGGTTCCAGAAGCGGCGACACCGTCGGCGGCACCACCGCCACCAGCGCCACCATCACGCTGCTCACCAACGGCAACTATGTGGTTCGGAGTCCCTCCTGGAGCATCAGCGCGTCGGCCAGCCGAGTTGGTGCGGTCACCTGGGGGGACGGCACCGGCGGAACCACCGTGGGGGCGGTCTCGTCCAGCAACAGCCTGATCGGTTCGACGACGGGCGATCAGGTCGGCCTCACCAGCCTTGTCGAGCTGGCCAACGGCAATTTCGTGATCCGGTCGGCCAACTGGAAGCTGGTGACGGGGCCGTCCACGACCAAGAACAGCGCCGGTGCGGTGACCTGGATGAGCGGGACCGCGCGCTCGGCCGTGGGGGCAGTCTCGGCCAGCAACAGCCTGATCGGTTCGGCGGCGAGCGATTCGTCCAGTCAAACCGTCGACGCGCTCCCCAACGGCAACTATATCGTCCGAAGCCCGAACTGGGACAATGGTACCCTGGTCAATGCCGGGGCGATTACCTGGGCTGACGGCACCACCGGCATCACGGACGCCATATCGGCCAGCAACAGCCTGGTCGGCACCTCGGCCAGCGATCTGCTTGGCAATTACGGCCTGGTGGTGGGTGACAGCAATTTTCTTACTATTGTTCCCAACTGGGACGACATCACGGGTGGAACCACCATCACCGATGCCGGGGCCATAACCTGGATCAACGGCACCACCGGCCTCACAGGCCCGATCACCCGATCCAACAGCATGGTCGGTAGCCACAACGGGGACAAGATCGGCAGCTCCATCAATGTGCTGGCCAACGGCAATTATGTGGTGGTCAGCCGGGACTGGGGCAACGGCACCGCCACCAAGGTGGGGGCGATCACCTGGGGCAACGGCAACAGCGCCATCACCGGAAACATATCGGCGTCCAACAGCCTGGTTGGCTCCAGGGCCAACGATCAGGTGGGGTTGGGGTCCTTCGCGCTGCTGAACGACGGGAATTATGTGTTTAGCAGCCAGAATTGGGACAACGGCACCGTCACCGATGCCGGGGCGATCACCTGGGGCGACAAGGACCGCGGCGTCACCGGGGTGGTGTCCTCGGCCAACAGCATCTTGGGCACCATCAGCGCATCCAGCTTCCAGGTCACGCCGGCCGGGCCGAACCGCCGTGGGTTCCTCGCCTATTCCACCACCACCGGCCAAATTATCAGCAGCGTGTCCGACAACAGCCTGATTCCGTTCGGGCTGTCCAGCGGCGGCGACATGTCCGTTTCGACAGCGTATCTGAACAACACGCTCAGCGCCGGGACATCCATCACGTTGCAGGCCAGCAACGATATCATGGTCAACAACGCCATTTTCGCCAGCAAGACCGGGGCGAACATCGGGTCGCTGACCCTGCAGGCGGGCCGCTCCATCCTGTTGAACGCGGGCATCCGCATCAATAATGGCAACCTGACCCTGGTTGCCAACGAAACCCTGGCCAACGGGGTGGTGGATGCCCAGCGCGATGCCGGAGCCGCCGTCATCTCCATGGCGTCGGGCACCGCGATCAATCTGGGCACCGGCAGCCTGTCGATGCTGTTGTCCACCGGGCTGGGCAAAACCTACACCACGTCCGGCGGCATCACCTTGCGGGATATCACCGCCGACACGATTTCGGTGTTGAACCGCGGCCCCACCGCCGGCAGCGACGTGACCCTGGAAGGCACGCTGACCGCATCGGGGGCGGGCGACGCGGTGGTTCTGGTGTCCGACAATGGGGTCTTCACCAACAATACCGGGGCCAGCGCAATTTCGCCCGGCACCGGGCGTTTCCTGATCTATTCGTCGAACAGCGCCACCACCACGCTGGGAGGCTTGACCGTCGGGACGGCCCTGTACGGAAAGACCTACACCAGCTACGACCCCTCGTCGGTGACGGAAACCGGCGACCGCATCCTGTATGCGAACACCTTGTCGCCACCACCGCCACCGCCTCCTCCACCGCCTCCACCGCCACCGCCGCCGCCGCCCCCGCCGCCCCCGCCGCCCCCGGTGTCTCCGCCGGTCTCGCCACCCGTGTCTCCGCCGGTCTCGCCTCCGGTCTCGCCGCCTGTGTCTCCGCCGGTTTCGCCTCCGGTCTCGCCACCCGTGTCTCCGCCGGTCTCGCCTCCGGTCTCGCCACCCGTGTCTCCGCCGGTCTCGCCTCCGGTCTCGCCGCCTGTGT
>CALBDS010000051.1 GCA_937927415.1 uncultured Rhodospirillaceae bacterium | reverse complement strand
CTGAATCACACCGAGATTCCTCTCGTCCACCCTTATCCTAGCGCCTATGGGGCGGGCGCCCCTGCACCCCCAAGGAGGGGGGCAGGGGGCGCCGTGGAGTTACGAGCAGCCCGTGGTGGAACCGCAGGTGTCGCACTTCAGGCAGGTGCCGTTGCGGACCAGGGTCATGTTGCCGCATTCGGCGCACTGGTCGCCCTCGTACCCCTTGGCGCGCGCTTCGCGGACCCGCTCGTAGCGGTCGCTGGTGCCGGCGGTGGGCGACGACAAGGTGGTGGCCGCCGCCACCGCCACCGTGGTTCCGCCGCCGGCATAGGCCGTGGCCGCCGCGGCACTGGTGCCGGTCGCCGCCACCGTCGCCATGGCCGTCACCGCCTTTTGCGCCTGACCGCCGGTCAGAACCCGCAGGTTGGAGCGGACATAGCCCTTGGAGGTCAGCTTGCGCACCACCTCGTTCGGCCCCTGCGCCTGACGCAGGTCACCCTGGGAATCGCCGGTGCCCACGGTGAAGGGCAGCAGGTCGTCGGGTGTCGCGTGGGCCAGATCGGTGCGGCCCAGGTACGAAATCGCCACCTCGCGGAAGATGTAGTCGATCACCGACGTCGCCATCTTGATGGCGTCGTTGCCCTGCACCGAGCCTGACGGCTCGAAGCGGGTGAAGGTGAAGGCTTCCACGAACTCTTCCAGCGGCACGCCGTACTGCAGGCCGATCGACACCGCGATGGCGAAGTTGTTCATCAGCGAGCGGAAGGCAGCCCCTTCCTTGTGCATGTCGATGAAGATCTCGCCCAGGCGGCCGTCCTCGTACTCGCCGGTGCGGATGTAGACCTTGTGACCGCCGACCATCGCCTTCTGGGTGTAGCCCTTGCGGCGGTGGGGCAGCTTCTGCCGCTCCGACAGCTTGCGCTCGATGATCTTCTCGACGACCTTTTCAACCACCCGCTCGGTGACCATCGGCACGCGGGCGGCGTTGGGGGCCTCCAGCACCGCGTCCAGCGTGCTGTCCCCGGCGTCGTCGGCGTCCTCAAGGATCGAGGCGGCCAGCGGCTGGCTGAGCTTGGAGCCGTCGCGATACAGCGCGTTGGCCTTCAGCCCCAGACGCCAGGACAGGAGATAGGCGTCCTTGCACGCCTCGACCGTGGCGTTGTTGGCCATGTTGATGGTCTTGGAAATGGCGCCGGAGATGAAGGGCTGTGCCGCCGCCATCATGGTGATGTGCGATGCCCACGACAGGAACCGCTTGCCGATGCGCCCGCACGGGCTAGCGCAATCGAACACGGCCAAGTGCTCGTCCTTCAGGAAGGGTGCGCCCTCCAGCGTCATGGCACCGCAGCAATAGGTGTTGGCGGCGTCGATCTCCGCCCGGCTGAAGCCGATGTGGGCCAGCAGGTCGAAGCCCGGACGGTCCAGCATCTCCGCCGGAATGCCCAGCGCGCCGGTGCAGAACTCCGCCCCCAGAGTCCACTTGTTGAAGACGAACTTGATGTCGAAGGCGGTGCCGAGGCCGGCTTCCAGCTTCTCCAGCACGGCGTCGGTGAAGCCCTTGGCCTTCAGTGCGGCGTGGTCGATGGCCGGGCTGGTCTTCAGCGTGCCGTGGCCGACCGCATAGCGTTCGATGGCGCGGATGGCCTCGGCGTCATAGCCCAGCGCGTGCAGCGCCACCGGCACCAGCCGGTTGACGATCTTGAAATAGCCGCCGCCGGCCAGCTTCTTGAACTTCACCAGGGCGAAGTCGGGTTCGATGCCGGTGGTGTCGCAATCCATCACCAGACCGATGGTGCCGGTGGGGGCGATCACCGTGGACTGGGCGTTGCGGTAACCGAACGCCTCGCCCATTTCCAGCGCGCGGTCCCAGGCGCGGGCCGCGGCCTTGGCCAGATCCGGGTCGGGGCAGGCGGCGGCGTCGAACGGCACCGGGGCCACCGACAGACCTTCATACCCGTCCTTCGCACCATGGGCGGCGCGATGATGGTTGCGCATGACGCGCAGCATGTGTTCGCGGTTGGCCTCATACCCCGCGAACGGCCCCAGCTCCTCGGCCATTTCCGCCGAGGTGGCATAGGCGACGCCGGTCATCACCGCGGTGATGGCGGCGCACAGCGACCGGCCAGCCTCGGAGTCATAGGGCAGGCCGGCAGCCATCAGCAGGCCGCCCAGGTTGGCGTAACCCAGACCCAGCGTGCGGAATTCATAGGAAAGCTGGGCGATCTCGCGGCTGGGGAACTGCGCCATCAGCACCGAGATTTCCAGAACCACCGTCCACAGGCGGCAGGCGTGCTCAAACGCCTCGATATCGAACGAGCCGTTGGGACGGCGGAAGGCCAGCAGGTTGAGCGAGGCCAGATTGCACGCCGTATCGTCCAGGAACATGTATTCCGAACACGGGTTCGACGCGTTGATCCGCCCCGACGCCGGGCAGGTGTGCCATTCGTTGATGGTGGTGTCGAACTGCACGCCGGGATCGGCGCAGGCCCAGGCGGCGTGACCGATCTTGTCCCACAGGTCGCGGGCGCGCACGGTCCGGGCCACCTTGCCGTCGGTGCGGCGGATCAGGTTCCAGTCGGCATCATCCAGCACCGCCTGCACGAAGCCGTTGGGGATGCGCACCGAGTTGTTGGAGTTCTGCCCGGCGACGGTCAGATAGGCTTCCGAATCCCAATCGGTGTCATAGGTGCGGAATTCGATGCTGGTGAAGCCCTGCCCCGCGAACTGCATCACCCGCTGGACATAGTTCTCCGGCACGCCGGCCTTGCGGGCGGCGACGACGGCCTTCTTCAGGTCCTTGTTTTCCTTGGGATCGATGCCGCCGGCGCACGCCGCCATCACCGCGCTCAGGTGCGTCTGGCAGACCTTGGAGCCGGTGACCAATGCGGCCACCTTCTGCTCCTCGATCACCTTCCAGTCGATGTAGGCTTCGATGTCGGGATGGTCGAGATCGACGGTGACCATCTTGGCCGCGCGCCGCGTGGTGCCACCCGACTTGATGGCCCCGGCCGCCCGGTCGCCGATCTTCAGGAAGCTCATCAGGCCCGACGACTTGCCGCCCCCCGACAGCCGTTCCCCCTCGCCCCGCACGCGGGAGAAGTTGGAGCCGGTGCCCGAGCCGTACTTGAACAGGCGCGCCTCGCGGACCCACAGGTCCATGATGCCGCCCTCGTTCACCAGATCGTCCTGCACCGACTGGATGAAGCAGGCGTGCGGCTGCGGATGCTCGTAGGCCGAGGCGGAGGAGGTCAGCAGCCCCGTCTTGAAATCCACATAGAAATGCCCCTGGCCGGGGCCGTCGATGCCATAGGCCCAGTGCAGCCCGGTGTTGAACCACTGCGGGCTGTTGGGGGCGGCCATCTGGGTCGCCAGCATGAAGCGCATCTCGTCGAAGAAGATGCGGGCGTCGGCTTCGCTGTCGAAATAGCCGCCCTGCCAGCCCCAATAGGTCCAGGTGCCGGCCAGACGGTCGAAAACCTGCTTGGCCGAGGTCTCGCCCACCGTGCGCTGTTCCTTGGGCAGGGCGGACAGCTTCGATTCGTCCGGCACCTTGCGCCACAGCCACGACGGGACGGTGTTTTCCTCCACCGGCTTCAGGACGGCGGGCACGCCGGCCTTGCGGAAGTATTTTTGTGCCAGGATGTCACAGGCCACCTGGCTCCAGCTTTCCGGCACCTCGATGCCGGTCTGCGCGAACACCACCGAACCGTCGGGATTGCGGATCTCGCTGCCGGTCGTGCGGAAGCCGATTCCGGCGTAGGCGTCCTGCCCCTCGAACGTGAAGCGTCGCTGGAAGCGCATGATAGAGATCCCTGCTCCTTTGGTGTTGGCGGTCCCGGCCCCGGCACACGCCGGAACCGGACAGGCGCAAGGGTTCGCGCCAGACTGTCCGGCGCATGGCCGGGTCCGTCGCGTGCGGTGCCCCTACATCCTGTGGTGACGGCTGGAGCCTAGCCCCCATTTCGGCCGTTTCGCAACAGCATTTTGTGCTTGCGATTTCCCTTATCCCCAAGAGGTAGGGGTGCCTGTGCATAAATGCTGCGGCGCCGTTGGCCGGTCCCCATGTGTGGAAAACCGCCCGTGGCGGGCGACTCATTGAAAATCCAGGCTTTGAAAAGCACCCCGCGCGGGTTGCTCACAGGACGGCGGCGACTTATCCCACGAGCCAACCGGAAGGGCCGCGCGGGGGACTCGGGCGGCAGGGGCGGTTCGCCCCGATTCTTGTTGCGGCCACGCCACAGCCGGCGTCCTTTCCGTCACGCGGCAAAAGCGCCACAGTGATTGTTTACACGGTGTTAATACGCCCCGTTTAGGGTATGGGAGGATGGCTCTGGGGGGCCTTCCGATCAGGGGGCGTCACAGGGACGGACCCGGCCTTTGCCGATCCCCACGACAGACATGATCCCGGTGGCCGTGACCGTTCCTCATCCGTCAGGACCGGGACCGGCGGCCACCCCGAACGCCAAGCCGGAACCGTCATGCCGCCTTCCTATGCTCCGTCCGCCTTTGCCGAACAGAAGATGCTGCAACAGCGGCTGACCGCCGCCCGTGCGGAAAGCCTGACGCCGCTGCCGCGCGAGGAGGTGGCGGGCATCGTCCAGGCCGTGCTGTCCAGCTTGGCCGGCGACGCCACCGCCCACGACATCCAGCTTTACCGCGAACTGGAAGGGCTGGCGCAGTACATCCAGGAAGCGAAGAGGGAGCTGGCGGCGCTGCGCCCTGCCGACATCCGCGACCAGCACATCCCCACCGCCACCGACGAACTGGATGCGGTGGTGGGGGCGACGGAGCAGGCGACCTTCGCCATCTTCGACGCCTGCGACGCCATCGGGGTGGTGGCCGGGCGAATCGATGCCGACAACGCCGCGCAGTTGACCGACGCCACCACCCGCATCTTCGAAGCCTGCAATTTCCAGGACATCACCGGCCAGCGCATCACCAAGGTCGTGCGCGCCCTGAAGCACATCGAGGCCAAGGTGGACGCCCTGGTCGCCTTCTTCGGCGACGAGATGACCCACGTCACGCCGCCCCCGTCCGAAGAGCCGGCGGACACCAACCCCGATCCCGACAAGGGGCTGCTCCACGGCCCGCAAATGCCCGGCAACGCCATCGATCAGGACGAGATCGACCGTTTGCTGGCGAGTTTCGACTGATCCATGGCGGCCCCCGGCCCCATCCCTTCCGGTGTGCGCCGGCTCACCCTTGCCCGGCTGGCCGCGTTCCGGCCCGGGGGCGGGCCTGATTCGGGGCAGGGGGGAAACGGGTCCATCGTCCTGCTGCTGTCGCTGTTCCTGCTGCTGCTGGTGTTCTTCATCGTGCTGAACGGGCAGTCGGTGCAGCACACGGCGCGCATCCGGGCGGTTCTGCATTCCATCGAGCAGCGTTTCACCATCGACCCCCGCCTGCGCGAAGGGATGGAGCCGGTGGCGTCGCGCACCGGCACCGTGTTCGCCGCCGAACGGCTGGCGCAGGTGGGCGACCTGTTCGCCACCGCCGTGGCCGTGGTCAAGGTGACCGAGGTGCGCCCCGGCCGGCTGCTGGAGGTGCGGATCCCCGAGGACGCGCTGTTCCGCCCCGGCACCGCCGAGGTGCTGCCGGAACGCCAGGGGCTGATCGACCGGGTGGCCGACTCGCTGCGCCAGAGCCGCAGCGGTGAACGCATCGAGCTTGACGCCCTGCTGGCCATCAGCCCCGACCGTCCGTCGCAGCCGCCGGGCCCGGTGGAGCGGGCGGGGGCGCTGGCCCGCGCGCTGGTGGCGGTGGGGGCGCCGGCATCGGCGGTCACGGTGGGAATCGAACGCGGCCTGCCGGGCACGGCGCGGCTGCTGTTCACCATCCGGCTGGCCGACGAGCCGCCGGGCGGACGCGCCGACAGCCGCAGCGGTGGGGGAGGGCGCCGGTGATGGCCGCTGTCCGTCTTCCCGCCATCCTCCGTCACCGGATCGCCGCGGAGCCGTTGCGGGGCGGCGGGCGGCTCGGCGTGCCGTTCCGGCATGGCCGCTCTGCCGGGCGCAGCATGTGGCTGGTCAGCTTCACCGACCTTATCTCTTTGATGCTGGCCTTCTTCGTGCTGATGTTCTCGATGGTGGAGCCGGAACAGCAGCGTTTCGCCGCCCTGGCCAAGGGGGCATCGGCCCGTTCCACCGCCACCCGCCCGTCGGATGCCCCGGCGGAACCGGGGGCGGTGTTCAACGCGCCGACGGTCGAACCGGCGCTGGCCGCCAATCTGGATTATCTGGCGGCCCTGCTGCGCAACCAGTTGGCCGCCGATCCCCTGCTGGCGGCGCTGCCGGTGCGGCGGGAGGACGACCGGGTGGTGATCGTGCTGGCGGGCGGGCGCCTGTTCGCCGATGATGCGCCGGCCTTCAGCGAATCCGGCCGGCGGATGCTGTTCCTGCTGGGGGACGCGCTGGGCCGGCTGCCCAACCGGGTGGAGGTGGTGGGGCACGCCGAACGGGAACTGGACTTCCCCGGCCGCGAATGGGAACGCGCCCTGGGCAAGGCGGCGGCGGTGTCCCTGGCGCTTCGGGAAACCGGGTACCGCCGGGATCTGGTGGCCCGCGCGGTGGTGGCGCCGCTGGACCGCGATGCCCCGGACGCGGGCGAAGCGGTGGTCGATCTGGTGATTCGGGAACAGAAAGGGTAAGGGCTGAGGTCATGGGCAACGGGGCGAACAGACGACGGCATCGGGGGTGGCTGCTGGCCGCCACCTTGCTGCTGTCCGCCCCGATGGCCGGGGTGACGGCGGCGGGGGCGGCCGAGGTTCCCTTGCGTGCCTTCGACCATTCCAGCTATGGCCGCATGGTGTTCGACTGGCCCGGCGTGGTCGATTACACCGCGCGGGTGGACGGCGGCCGGCTGATCGTCACCTTCGCCGAGCCGGTGTCGGCGCCGCTGAACCGGGCGGTCACCGCCCTGGCGCGCTACATCGTGTCCGCCGAGCGGGGGGAGGATGGGCGCAGCGTCGTCTTCGTGCTGAAGCAGCCGGTGACCATGCGCAGCTTCCGCAACGGCAATTCCGTCGCCATCGACCTGCGCCCCGATGCCGCCGCTGCGGCCCTGCCGGGCGTGGCGTCGGATGAGCCGCCGCCGATGCCGGCACCGGGGCTGGCACCGCCGGTTGCCGCCCAGCCGGATATGGCCGCGACGGCAGGGGCCACCGGCGGCTCCGCCGGGACCGCTCCGTCCGGCTCATCCACCAGCCCGGCGGAGGCGGCGACGGTCAAGGTGCGCGTCGGCGACCACCCCACCCACAGCCGGCTGGTGTTCGACTGGAGCAAGACGCCGGGCTACACCGTCACCCGCGACGGGGCGGCGGTGACGCTGCTGTTCGACAAGGCGGCGGCGGTGGATCTGGGGCCGGTGCGCCGGGCCAACCTGCGCAACGTCACCAACATCGACATCTTCAAGACCCCCAGCGGCGGCACCGGCATCACCTTTGCCGCCCCGCCCAACGCCGCCATCCGGGACTTCCTGAACGGCAAGTCCGTGGTCATCGACGTGCTCAACGCCGGAACCCGCAGCACCGGCGAGACGGCGGCAGCCCCCGCAGCACCCCCCGCGGCGCCGGTGCCGGCGGCCCCCGCCGCAGCACCTCCGACCGCGCCGACCCCGGCCCCACCGGCGGCCGGCGGCACGCGCCAGACCACGGCACAGCCAGCGCCCCCGTCCGGCTCCGCTCCGGCAGCACCGCCAGCTAGGAAGTGCGCCGTGTAGGGAAAGAGTGTA
>CALBDS010000050.1 GCA_937927415.1 uncultured Rhodospirillaceae bacterium | reverse complement strand
GCAAGTCTCAGATTGACGACCTGCTTGATATCTTATCCTAGCGCCTATGGGGCGGTAGCCCCGCTCTCCTTCAGCCCTTCAGCGCCCGGATGTTGTCGGCATAGCGGTCCGGCCCGCCGGTGAAGGTGGCGGTGCCAGCCACCAGCACGTCGGCCCCGGCTTCGGCGGCGATGCGGGCGGTTTCCACGTTGATGCCGCCGTCCACCTGCAGGTCGATAGGCTTGCCCAGCGCGTCGATGCGGCGGCGCAGTTCGCGGATCTTCGGCAATTGGGAGGTGATGAAGCTCTGGCCGCCGAAGCCGGGGTTGACGGTCATCACCAGCACCAGATCCAGGTCTTCCAGCAGGTAATCGACCGCTTCCAGCGGGGTGCCGGGGTTGAGCGACAGCCCGGCCTTCTTGCCCAGCGACTTGATGAGCTGGATGGTGCGGTGGGTGTGGGGGCCGGCTTCGGGATGGACCGTGATGATGTCGGCCCCGGCCTTGGCGAAGTCGGGGATGTAGAGATCCACCGGGCTGATCATCAGGTGCACGTCGAAGATCTTGGCCGAATGGGGGCGGAGCGCCTTCACCACCGCCGGGCCGATGGTGATGTTGGGCACGAAATGGCCGTCCATCACGTCGATGTGGATGTAATCGGCACCGGCGGCATCCACCGCCCGCACCTCTTCGCCCAGCTTGGCGAAATCGGCCGACAGGATGGAGGGGGCGATCTTCACGGCGGGCATGGGTGCATCCTCAAAGATGAAGCGGGGAAAGGGGAACGCGGCCTTCCTTTAGCACCCTTGCCCCCGCCGCCCAACCCCTTCCTGCCGCATGGCCGGGGCCGGTCAGGGAGCTTCGGCCGGGCGCACCCGCGGCGGACGGCCGCGGCGCTTGCGCGGGGGCCCGTCGGCGGCACCCGCGCCCGCCGGGCCGGGACCGGCGCAGGCCGGGGCACCGCCCACCGACCGGCTCAGCGATTTCAGCCCGGCGGCGCAGCCGGGCATCAGGGCGGGATCCTTGCCGAAGGATTCGTCGGGGCCGGGGGCCGCCGCCGGGCGGCTGTCCTCGGGCGCCAGGGCCGCTTCCAGCGTTTCCAGCCGCGGGCGGGCGGCGGCGAAGATGTCCCGTTCGATGGCACGGTATTCCTCGATCAGGGCAGCGCCGAAATCGGTCAGTTCCGTGCCGCCGCCATGGCGCCCGCCGACCGCGGCGGACACCACCGGCTCGCGGAACAGGCGGTTGAGGTCGTCCACCAGCAGCCAGGCCCGGCGGTAGGACATATCCAGCGCGCGGGCGGCGGCGGAGATCGACCCCTCCTCCCGGATTGCTTCGAGCAGGCGGATCTTGCCGGGGCCGATGGCGCCGTCGGGGCGGAAGTCGATGCGCAGACGCAGGCGGGTCATCAGGAATCCATGCGGGTGCGCAGGTAAACCCGGCAGCCGTCCAGGGTGGAGAGTTGGGGATAGTCCAGTTCCGGCACCTTCAGGGACAAGCGTTTTTCCAGCCCCAGGACGAAGCCCAGAAAATCCACCGAATCCAGATCCATCTGGTCGCGGAACGGGCGGTCGGGGTCCAGGGTGTCGGGCACCGCTTCCGGGGCGACGGCGCACAGCGCGTCACGGATGGCGGCGTCGATGTCCCGGCCTGTCTCGATCATGTCTCGTTCACCCTTTTTGCCGCCGGGCCGTGATTGTGGGCTGCGGCTTGCTGGCGCTTTCCTTGTGCCGGAAGCACAGGCATCATTCAGACCAAAATCTTGGCGACGGCAAACCGAAAAGGCAAGCCGCGCACGGCCATGGGGACAAACCCCGGCCATATGGGGGGAAGGGGAAACACCATGAGCGTCCGCGAGATGGACTCGCTGTTCCGGCCCCGCACCGTGGCCGTGATCGCGGACGGCGACGGCCCGTTGAGTCGCGCCCTGACCCGCAACATCGGCGCCGCCGGGACCGGGGTGGCGGTGGTCACCGGCACGCCCACGGCGCAAACCGACCTGTGGGTGGCCGCCGTTCCCCCGTCCCGCCAGACGGCGGTGATCGCCCAAGCCGGGGAAAACGGCGCACGGGCGGTGGTGCTGGTCGGCACCCACGCACCCGGCACCAGCGACGACGCCGGCGACACCGACCATCACACCGCGGTGCGGGCCGCGGCGCGCGCCGCCGGGGTGCGGGTGGTGGGGCCGGACAGCCTGGGCGTCGCCTTGCCCGCCGCCGGGCGGCGGCTGATCGCCGGGGCCTTTCACCGCGCGCCGCGCGCCGGGCGGGTGGCGCTGGTCAGCCAGTCGGGCACCCTGGCCGGATCAATCCTCGACTGGGCGGCCCGGCGGGACGTGGGCTTTTCCCATGTGGCGGTGCTGGGGGGCATGGCCGACGTCGGGCCGGACGACCTGCTGAACTATCTGGCGATGCAGGGGGATTGCCATGCGGTGCTGCTGGCGCTCGACCGCATCGGCGATGCCGGCCGGTTCCTGTCGGCGGCCCGCGCCGCGGCCCGCCTGAAGCCGGTGATTGTGCTGCACACCCCCTCGGGCGACACGGCCACGCCGGATCGGGTGACCGACGCCGCCTTCCGCCGGGCAGGGCTGCTGCGGGCGGACTCGCTGGAAGCCCTGTTCGACGCCCTGGAAACCCTGGACGTGGCCCCGGCGCTGAAGGGCGACCGGCTGGCCATCGTCGCCAACGGCCGCGGGGTGGGGGCGCTGGCCGCCCGCGCCCTGGCCGCGGCGGGGGGGCGGCTGGCGCAACCGTCCGGCCCCAATCCCCTGGATCTGGGCGAAGGGGCGGACGGTCCCGCCTATGCCGCCGCACTGACCCGGCTGCGGGCCGATCCGGCGGTGGACGGGGTGCTGCTGCTGCACGCGCCCACGGTGCTGGCCCCCGCCACCGACATTGCCCGCGCGGTGGCCGATGCCACCGCCGGTCCCGGCCATCCGGTGCTGACAAGCTGGCTGGGCGACCGCGACGCCGAACGGGTGCTGCCCGATCTGGCCCGCCATCAGGTGCCGGCCTTCGACACCCCCGACCGGGCGGTGCGGGCCTTTTGCCAGGGGGCGGCGTGGCGGACGGTGCAGGCGCTGCTGACCGAAACCCCGCCCGCCGCCGCCCCCGGCCCGGCCCCCGACCGCGACGGCGCCCGTGCCATCCTTGCCGCCGCCGAAAGCCGGGGCCGGACCGCCCTGGACGCGGACGAGGCCGCCGCCCTGTGCCGCTGCTACGGTCTTGCCGGCACCGTGCTGGGCATCCGGCTGGACGAGGATCCCTGTTTCGGGCCGGTCATCACCCTAGGATCGGAACGGGGGGGCGAGCCGGTGTCGGTGCTGCCGCCGCTGAACGCCCGGCTGGCCCGTGAAACCCTGATGCGGGTGCCGGGGGTGGACCTGCTGGACCCGGTGCTGCTGACGCCGCTGGCCGACACGCTGATGCGGGTGGCGCACATGGCCGCCGATCTGGACCGGCTGTCGTCGCTGGCCCTGTCGCCCGCCGGGGCGGCGGCCGCGCTGGTGCCGCCGGGGCGCCGCCGCACACCCTTCGCCATCCTGCCCTATCCGGTGGAGATGGAACAGCCGCTGCCCCTGCCCGACGGGCGCCGGTTCGTGGTGCGCCCGGTGCGGCCCGAGGATGAACCGGCGTTGCAGGCGCTGTTCCACCGGCTCACGCCTCAGGAAATCCGCCTGCGCTTCTTCGCCCCGAAACAGGAACTCACCCATTCTGTTGCCGCCCGTATGAGCCAGATCGACTATGGCCGCGAAATGGGGCTGGTCATCGCCGACGACACGGCGGGGGAAACGGTCATCCACGGGGCCGTGCACCTGTCGGGGGACGGCGACGGCGAACGGGCGGAATTCGCCATCATGGTCGCCCACGACATGGCCGGGCTGGGGCTGGGGCCGCTGCTGATGCGCCGGATCATCGACCATGGCCGCGCCCGCGGCTTGCACGCCATCGTGGGCGAGGTGCTGATGGAAAACCGCCCGATGCTGCGTCTGTGCCAGGTGCTGGGCTTCAGCCGCCGCTCCACCCCCGACGATCCCGGCGTGGTCCACGTCACCCTGACCCTCTGACCCTCGTTTCAGGAGAAGCCGCCATGACCGCCGACGCTGTGCCGAACGGGGACGCCTGGACCGCCAGCCGCACCGCCCTGGGCATGACCCCCGCGGGGGGCTTCAACATGGCCTGGGCCGCTCTGGGCCGCCGCGCCGCCGCCGGGCACGGGGCCGAACCGGCGCTGCGCTGCATCCGCCCGGACGGCACGGCGACGGTGTGGAGCGTGGATGATCTGTGGGCCATGACCGGGCGCACCGCCACCGTGCTGCGCCGGCTGGGGCTGGAGCCGGGAGGCACGGTGTTCACCCTGCTGCCGCGGCGGGTGGAGCTGTTCGCCACCCTGCTGGGCACCCTGCTGGCCGGCGGGGTGGCGGCCCCGCTGTTCCCCACCTTCGGCCCCGAACCGCTGCGGCTGCGGCTGGAGTTGGGGGGTGCCCGCCTTCTCGTCACCACCGTCAGCCTGTGGCAGCGCAAGGCCGCCGCCGCCGTCGCCGCCATGGCCGACCCGCCCGCGGTGCTGCTGCTGTCCGACGATGGCGGGCCGCTGCCGGCCGACCGGCACGACTTCGCCGAACTGGTGAAGGCCGCCGCCCCCCAGACCCTGCCCGCCGCCACCGGCCCCGGCGATGCCGCGCTTTTGCATTTCACCAGCGGCACCACCGGACGGCCCAAGGGCGCGCTGCACGCCCATGGCGCCCTGGTGGCGCAGCACGCCACCGCCCGCAGCGTCCTGGGGCTGGACGGGGGGGATGTGTACTGGTGCACCGCCGATCCGGGATGGGTCACCGGCACCCTGTATGGTGTGCTGGCCCCTCTGGCCTGCGGTGCCGAAGTGGTGGTGGACGAGGGGGACTTCGACCCCGCCCGCTGGGTGCGGCTGGCCGCCGATCAGCGGGTGGCGGTGTGGTACACCACCCCCACCGCCCTGCGGCTGATGATGCGCTGCGGCGACGGTCTGGCCGGGGGGCTGGACCTGTCGGCCCTGCGCCATCTCGCCACCGTGGGCGAGCCGTTGAACCCCGAGGCGATGGCCTGGAGCGCCCGCACCCTGGGCACCCCGGCCCGCGATACGTGGTGGCAGACGGAAACCGGCGCCATCATGATCGCCACCCCGGCCGATGAAGCCCCCGTGCCCGGCGCCATCGGCCGTCCGGTGCCGGGGATCAAGGCCGCCCTTCTGCGCCGCACCGGCCAGGGGGTGGAGCCGGTGACCGGCACCGGCGATGTCGGGGAAATCGCCCTGCGCACGCCCTGGCCGTCGCTGTTCCTGGGCTATCTGGGCGAGGAATCGCGGACCCGCGCCTGTTTTGCCGGCGGCTGGTACCTCAGCGGCGATCTGGCCCGGCGGGATGCCGACGGGCGGTTTCACTTCGTCGGCCGTTCCGACGACGTCATCAAGACCAGCGGCCATCTGGTCGGCCCGTACGAGGTGGAACAGGTGCTGATGCAGCACCCGGCGGTGCTGGAAGCCGGGGTGATCGGCGTCCCCTGTCCCATTTCGGGGGAATCGGTGAAGGGGTTCGTCACCCTGCGCCCCGGCGTTTCCGCCGACGACACGCTGGCCGCCGACATCCTGGCCCACGCGCGGCGGGCGCTGGGGCCGGCGCTGGCGCCGCGGGCCATCGCCTTCGTCCCCGCCCTGCCTCATACCGGCAGCGGCAAGATCGTCCGCCGGCTGCTGAAGGCCCACGAACTGGGCCTGCCGGAAGGCGACGTGTCGTCGGTCACCGACACCACCCCACCCCCGGCGGCGGACGCGCGTCAGAACAGCCGGGCGCCGTTGGGCACCGCCTGATCGGGTGCGGCCAGCACCACCGCCCCGTCGGCGTCGGGCAGGCCCAGAACCAGGATTTCGCTGGGAAAACCGGCGATCTTCTTGGGCGGGAAGTTCACCACCGCCAGCACCTGCCGGCCCAGCAGGGATTCGGGGGTGTAATGGCGGGTGATCTGGGCCGAACTGCGCTTCGTTCCGATCTCCGGCCCGAAATCCACGGTCAGCTTGATGGCGGGCTTGCGCGCCTCGGGAAACGGCTCGGCGGCGATGATGGTGCCCACGCGGATGTCCACGCGGGTGAAATCATCATAAGTGATGGGCTGGGTGACGGGTGCGCTGGTGCCGGTGCTCATGACAGGGCGGTCCTCTTCCCCAAACGGAAAGGGGCCACCCTCTCACAAGGATGACCCCCAACACAACCTGCCGGAAACCCGTAAGGTATTATCCCAAAGGGATTACTTGCGCGGCTTGGCCAGCGCGGCCTTCACCTCGTCCAGGCTCTCCGACACGCGGCGGGTCAGGACGTCGGCGGCTTCGGTGTTGGAACGGGCGACCAGCTCGGCCAGTTCCTTGGCGTTGGCCAGGGCCTTTTCAAAGGCGGCCTTGGCGAATTCGGTCTGCTTGACGGCCTTTTCTTCCGGCGAGCCGGCGGCCAACACTTCGCCGACGATGCTGTTGGATTCTTCGATCGACTGGCGCAGGATCTCGGCCTGACGGCGCAGGACGGCCTGGATGCCTTCGATGGCGAGCTGGTTGGCGGCGGTCACGGCTTCGATGTTGCGGCGCTGGCTGGCCAGGAGCGCCTCGACATCAATCCCCGGAACCTTCAGGTCACCCAGGAACTTGGTCACATCCACATCAAAGAAGGGATTTCCGGTCGGATTCGCCATCTGTCTGTTCCCCGTGGGTTGATCCGCCCCTGCCCGGCGTGGGGAAGGCGGGTCTGTTTGAAGAGTGCCCAAACAATAGCCAAGTCGATTTTGCAGCGCAACACACAAGACGCCACACTCTACGATTCGCCACCGTATCCACGACTTTTGCACCATTTGCCGGGGTTTCATAGGGGGAAACAGTACAGCCCGTTCCCTTTTCCCCATGCGAAGGCGTGTTCCGGCGGCGCTTTCCGTCCATCCAGGACCCGAATCCAAACAGATCATCAAGCGCGGGGCGCGCACAGCGGGGAAGACGAACGCCCCCGCCGGCCTATTTCCTCACATCCGCAACCCGACCGCCGGTCAGGCTGACCAGTTGGTCCGGCGTCAGGCGGAAAACGGCGTTGGGGGTGCCGGCGGCGGCCCAGATGGTCTCGAACCCCAGCAGGTCTTCGTCGATCAGCACCAGCGGCGGTTCCGCATGGCCCAGCGGCGGCACCCCGCCGATGGCATAGCCGCTTTTTTCCCGCACGAAATCGGGGGTGGCGCGTTCCACCTTCTCCCCGATCAGGGCGGCGACCTTCTTTTCGTCCACCCGGTTGGTGCCGCTGGCCACCACCAGCACCGGAACCCCGCTGGTGCGGGCGCGGAAGATCAGGGATTTGGCGATTTCCGCCACCGCGCAGCCGATGGCCGCGGCGGCGTCCTCCGACGTGCGGGTGCTGCCCGCGTGCTCCACGACCGTCAGGCCAAGGCCGACGGCATCCAGCAGGGCCTGCACCTTGCGGGCGGAGGGGGACAAGGTGCCGCTCATGCCGGATCAGCCCGCCAGTTCGCGCGACCGCCGCGCGGCGGCCGCCACCGCCGCCGTCATCAGCGGCTGCATCCCGTCATCAGCCATCAGCACCGACAGCGCCGCCTGGGTGGTGCCGCCGGGGCTGGTCACCGCCTGGCGCAACTGATCGGCGGGCGTGTCCGACCGATGCAGCAACTCCCCGGCGCCGGCCACGGTGGCGCGGGCCAGTTGCAGGGCCAGATCCGCCGGCAACCCGGCCTCCCGCCCCGCCGCCGCCATCACCTCGGCCAGCAGGAAGACATAGGCCGGGCCGCTGCCCGACACCGCCGTCACCGCGTCCATCAGGGATTCGTCGTCGATCCACGCCACGTCACCCACGGCGCGCAGCAGCGCATCGCACAGGGTCCGCCGCTCCGCCGGCACCAGCGGGTTGGCAACGGCAACCGTCATGCCGCGCCCGATGGCCGCCGGGGTGTTGGGCATGGCCCGCACCACCGCCGCCCCATCGCCCAGATGGCGGGCGAAATAGCCCAGCGTCTTGCCCGCCGCCACCGACAGGAACACGGTGCCGGGGCGCACCAGCCCGGTGCAGCCGGCCAGCACCCCATCCATCACCTGCGGCTTGACGGCCAGCACCACCACATCGGCGGCAAACCCGGCGGGAACGGCGTCAACGCCACCGACCACCCGCACCGCCGGGTGTTCCGGCAGGCCGGGCGCCCCGGAGGGGTCCACCACCACCACTTGATCGACGATGGAGGCTGCCAGCCAGCCGGCCAGCATCGCCCCCCCCATCTTGCCGCACCCCACCAGCAGCAGCGAACCGGCCATCGCGCCTTATCCCCTTGAAACGATTGTTGGAAAACCGGCGGCTCAGGCTTCGCCGTGGGTGTCGAGAATGGCGGCGGCCACCGCCTCCGTCGCCGATTTGCCGCCCCAGATGACGAACTGGAAGGCGGGGTAGAAGCGTTCGCACTCCGACAGCGCGATTTCCACCAGATCCTCAAGCTGTTCCACCGTCGCCCCGCGCGACCCGCGCAGCAGGGTGGTCTGGCGGAACATCGGTGTGTTTTCCTCGTTGCAGACGTCGAAATGCCCCAGCCACAGGCGGTTGTTGACCTCCGCCAGCAGGGCGCTGACGGCATCCCGGCGGCTGGGCTGCAGCTTCATGTCGAACTGGCAGGAGAACTGCATGGCGCTGACATCGGGCTGCCAGACGAAATAAAGCCGGTAATCGCACCAGCGTCCGCCGATCTCGACCACCAATTCGTCTTCGGTGGAACGTTCGAACGGCCATTCGTTGGCCGTGACGATCTCTTCCACGACATCAAGGGGGTTGTGAATGGACACCGGGGTTTCGACGGCTACAGCCGACATCGATAGGTCCTCCTAAGAAAGCGGCGGGGAACGGTCCCGAACATCCGCTTTCGATACCTCATGGCCGTCGCGCCCATCCGCGGTCCAACGCCGCCGCGGGCAAAAACCGGCCCCAACGGGCACCCTGCCAAAAAGGCCGGCGTGCCCGCAACAGCTTTCCGTTCCGCCGCTTTTTTGCAACGGCCGGCGTGACTTTTCCGCAAGCGGCCCGAAGGGGCGCGGGCCGGGGGGATCAGTCCGCCGATCCCCCTTCTCCCGCCGCCGGGGGGGCGGTGTGGGCGCGGCGGCGGGGCGCCGCCTCGTCATGGGAAAGCTGGCGTTCGGCGATCAGCGTGGCGACGGTGGCTTCCAGGGCGGTGACCCGTTCGGCCAGGGTTTCCTGTTCCTCGCGCGCCTTGGCGGCCAGGGCGCGAACGGCGTCGAATTCGTCGCGCGACACCACGTCCATCCGCGACAGCACCCGTTCGAACTGCTGGCGCATCTGCGCCTCGGCCTCTTCGCGCAGGTTGCTGAGCGCACCGAGCGCACCCCCGGCCACACGGGCCAGATCGTCGAGGAGTTTGTTGTCAACCTGCATGGCTTGCCATCCCGATCTGTGGGCCATGAGACGACTCATGGCGCTCAAGGCTTTATGTGAAACGCCGCCGGGTGCGCGTCAATGCCCAACATCATGGCCCGCATCATAGCCCGTCGCACAGCAGCGTCCGCAGCTCGTCCCGGCTGGAGGTGGGCTGCCCCAGAAGCTCCAGGAAATGATCCCAGTCGGGATCGTCCAACGGAATGTCCAGCCGCTCGGCCACGCGTTCATACGCCGCGGCGCATACCGTGTCGAGGATGTAGCCGTTCACGGACACCCCCGTCGCCGCCGCCGCGTGGCGGATCACCCGCCGCTGGGCCGGGGTGGCGCGGAACTGCAGACGGTGGAACAGCACCGGCTTGTGCGCGGGCTTGGGCGGCGGTTTGGCGGTCATCGGCGGGTCTTCGAACCGGAGGCTGGTTTTTAACCGGGTGGAACGGCGTCTTTCTTAACGGAGAGCAATCAGCATGGGACAACCGCACCGCGCGGGTCAACTGCACGCAGATGGGTGCGTCAACCGGCCCCGGTGGCCGGGCGGGCGGGGGAAGGCGGCTTGCGGGGACCGGCGGGCGCGGCCTATAACGGCCCCGGCGTCCGGAACGGGGATACCAGCCGGACAGGCCCAAGGGACAGGAGCGGACAAGCATGATCGTTGTCACCGGCGGGGCCGGGTTCATCGGTTCCAACCTCGTCGCGGCCCTGGCCGCCCGCGGCCGTTACGACGTGGCGGTGATCGACCGCTTCGGCACCGGCGACAAATGGCGCAACATCGCCAAGCACGAGCTGACCGCCATCGTCCGGCCCGAAGACACCCTGTCCTTCCTGGACCAGCACGCGGCGGAAATCGACGTGGTGTTCCACATGGGCGCCATCTCGGCCACCACCGAACGGGACGTGGACGCCATCGTCGCCAACAACGTCACCTTGTCGATGGATCTGTGGCGCTGGTGCGCGTGGCGGGGGGCGCGGTTCATCTACGCCTCGTCCGCCGCCACCTATGGCGACGGGTCGCTGGGGTTCGTGGACGACGGCGATGTTGCGTCGCTGGCCCGGCTGCGCCCGCTGAACGCCTATGGCTGGTCCAAGCATCTGGTGGACCGCCGTTTCGCCCGCGCGGTGGAAACCGGCGACACCGTGCCGCCCCAGTGGGCGGGGCTGAAGTTCTTCAACGTCTACGGCCCCAACGAGGCGCACAAGGGCGACATGATGAGCGTCGTCGCCAAGCTGACCCCCGCCCTGCAGGCGGGGCAGCCGGCCAAGCTCTTCAAATCCCACCGCCCCGATTTCGCCGACGGCGGCCAGTTGCGGGATTTCATCTGGGTCGGCGACTGCGTGGCCGTGATGCTGTGGCTGCTGGACAACCCCGAGGCCGGCGGCCTGTTCAACGTCGGCACCGGCAAGGCCCGCAGCTTCAAGGATCTGGCGGAGGCCACCTTCGCCGCCCTGGGGCAGGAGCCGCGCATCGACTATTTCCCCATGCCCGAGGAGCTGCAGGGCAAGTACCAGTACTTCACCCAGGCCAGCACCGAACGGTTGCGCGCCGCCGGCTTCACCCAGCCCTTCACCGAGCTTGAGGAGGGGGTCCGGCGCTATGTGCAGGATTTCCTGACCCAGCCCGATCCCTACGCCTGATCCCCTTCTTCCCCGATAAAGACCGGAGCCGCCCGCCGATGCTGGCCTATCCCGCCCTGGACCCCGTTGCCCTGGAAATCGGGCCTGTGGTCATCCGCTGGTACGCGCTGGCCTATCTGGCCGGCTTCGTGCTGGGCTGGCGCGTCTGCCTGCGGCTGGCGCGCGGCAACCCGGCGGGGCAGCCGCAGCCCGCCGATTACGATGATTTCCTGACCTGGGCCGTGATCGGCACGGTGCTGGGCGGGCGCATCGGCTATGTGCTGTTCTACAACCTGCCCTATTACCTGGAAAACCCGCTGGACGCGCTGATGGTCTGGCACGGGGGCATGTCGTTCCACGGCGGGCTGACCGGGGTGGTTGTGGCCATCCTGCTGTTCTGCCGCAAGCGGGGGCTGTCGGTCTTCGCCTTCGCCGACCTGATCGCGGCGGTGGCCCCCATCGGGCTGTTCTTCGGGCGCATCGCCAACTTCATCAACGGTGAACTGTTCGGGCGGGCGGCCGAGGGCGTGCCGTGGTCCATGATCTTCCCCCGCGACCCGCACCAGATCCCCCGCCACCCCAGCCAGCTTTACGAGGCGGGGCTGGAAGGGATCGTGCTGTTCGCCATTGTCATCACCCTGGTGCGCATCCCGGCGGTGCGGGCGCGGGCCGGGCTGACGGCGGGCATCTTCTTCATCGGCTACGGCCTCGCCCGCATCACGGCGGAGTTCTTCCGCGAGCCGGACGCCCAACTGGGCTTCCTGTGGGGTGGGGCCACCATGGGGCAACTGCTGTCGATTCCCATGGTGCTGTTCGGGCTGTGGCTGGCGCTGCGCGCCCGTCCCGCCGGGGCGGCGGCATGAGCGCGGAATCCCTGGCGCACCATCTGGCCCGCCGCATCCTGATGGAAGGGCCGATGACCGTCGCCTCCTTCATGGCGGAGGCGCTGGGGCATCCCCGCTGGGGCTATTACACCGCCCACGACCCCTTTGGGGCGGCGGGCGACTTCATCACCGCCCCCGACATCAGCCAGATGTTCGGCGAACTGATCGGGCTGTGGGCCGCCGACACCTGGCAGCGGCTGGGCATGCCCGCGCATCTGCGGCTGATCGAGCTGGGGCCGGGGCGCGGCACGCTGATGAGCGATGCCCTGCGCGCCGCGTCCGCCCTGCCCCCGTTCCGTCAGGCGCTGAGTGTCCATTTCGTGGAAACCAGCCCGGTGCTGCGCCAGCGGCAGCGGGCGGCCCTTGCCTCCCACCGCTTCGCCGACGGCGGCCCCCACTGGCACGACCGGCTGGAGGATGTGCCGGACGGCCCGGCGATCGTCATCGCCAACGAATTCTTCGACGCCCTGCCCATCCGGCAGGTGCAGAAGACCCCCCACGGGTGGAAGGAGCGGCTGGTGGACCTGGACCCCGCCGCCCCGGCCGAGGCACCGCGCTTCCGCTTCGTGCTGGATCTGGTGGGCAGCCCCGGCGCCGCCCTGGTCCCCGCCGGGCTGGCAACGGCGCCGGACGGCAGCGTGTTCGAATCCTCCCCCGCCTCGCAGGCGGTGGCGCGGGTGCTGGGGGCGCGGCTGGCGGCCCAGGGCGGGGCGGCGCTCATCATCGACTATGGCCACGACCTCGGCCCGGCGGTGGGCGAGACGCTGCAGGCGGTCCGCCGCCACGCCTACGCCCCCGTGCTGGACGACCCCGGCGAGGCCGACATCACCGCCCACGTGGATTTCGAGTCGCTGGCCGAGGCCGCAGCGGAGGCCGGCGCCACCGCCTTCGGCACCGTGGAACAGGGGGAATGGCTGCAGCGGCTGGGCATCGTCCAGCGCGCCGCCGTGCTGAAGCGCACCGCCACCCCCAAACAGGCCGACGACATCGACAGCGCGTTGCGGCGCTTGATCGGAACCGATCAAATGGGCACCCTGTTCAAGGTGCTGGCGCTGACCTGCCCCGGTCTGGACGCACCCGCCGGTTTCGATCCCGTTCCATTGCCCTGACCCATTGCCCTGACCCGGACCCGACCGCCCATGATTACCCTTGGCGCGCTCAACGACATCACCGCCATCCGCCACGCCTTCTTCACCCGCACCGGCGGCGTGTCCACGGGGCTGTACGCCTCGCTGAACTGCGGGCTGGGGTCCAGCGACGCCCCGGCGGCGGTGGCGGAAAACCGCGCCCGCGCCGCCGCCCGGCTGGACATGGCGCCGGATCGGCTGGTCACCTGCTACCAGATCCACAGCGCCACCTGCGTCACCGTCACCGAGCCGTGGGCGCCGGGCAACGCGCCGCAGGCCGACGCCATGGTTACCGCCACCCCCGGCATCCTGCTGGGCATCCTGACCGCCGACTGCGCCCCAGTGCTGTTCGCCGACCCCAAGGCCAAGGTCATCGGTGCCGCCCATGCCGGGTGGAAGGGCGCCAAGGGCGGCGTGCTGGAATCCACCCTCAAGGCCATGGAGTCGCTGGGCGCCAGCGCCAGCCGGGTGGTTGCCGCCATCGGCCCGTGCATCGCCCAGCGTTCCTATGAAGTCGGGCCGGAATTCCCCACGCCGTTCCTGGAGGAAAGCCCGGACCTGCGCGACTTCTTCGCCCCCGCCCGCCGCCCCGGCCATTTCCTGTTCGACCTTGGCGGCTACGTCAGCCGCCGGCTGGTGGACGCCGGCATCGCCCAGGTGCAGCGGTGCCCCAACGACACGCTGGTGGAGGAGGACCGCTTCTTCAGCTACCGCCGGTCCTGTCTGCGCGGGGAAAAGGATTACGGGCGGGGCCTGTCGGCCATCACCTTGGTTCCGTAACCAACAATAAGCATCCGCAATAATTAGTTTGGCTTTGCTTTTGCCCGACTGCTGCGCCAGGATTTACGGGACAGGCGCATCCACCAAGGTGGGAGACGTCCCATGATCGAATGGCGCGAGGGTTTGGCAATCGACCATGGCGGGCTGGACCGGGACCACCGGGACCAGCACGAACTGATCCGCCGTTTCATCGAAACGCCGGCCACCGACGATGGGCTGCCCCTGGCCGTCCGGCTGCTGCGGCTGCTGCACCGGGTGTCGGAGCGGCACTTCATCCGCGAAGAACGGGTGCAGGCGGCGGTGGACTATCCGGGCCGGGCAGAGCACCGGATGCAGCACCGCCGGCTGCTGGAGATGCTGGACGACATCACCGGGCAGATGGATCAGACCTCCTCCCTGTTCGATTTCGCCTACCGCAAGGCCCACGCCAACGGGTTGCTGGAGTTCTGGTTCTTCGATCATTTCGCCCGCGCCGACGTCGGCCTGCGGCGGTACATGGCCCGCCTCTCTTTGTCGCAGCCACCGGCCGGGCATATCGTGAACGCGGCGGAAACCATGCATCAGCCGCAGGGCAGAGCATCCGGCCGTTCGTCATAGAAGATTTACATGGGGCGGAGGCTTTGTTATCGTCCGCCGCGTTTTCCGGGGCCTTCCGGCGATCCGCGGACGTGTATCGCCTTTTGCGCTCCGGCCCCCTTTTCCCTATAGATAGAGAGCCGATTGCGATGAAGGTGCTTGCCGGCAACAGCAACCGCCCGCTGGCCGAGGCCATTTCCACCTGTCTCGGCGTGCCGCTCACCAAGGCGAGCATCCGCCGTTTCTCGGACATGGAAGTGTTCGTCGAGATCCTGGAAAACGTGCGCGGCGAAGACGTTTTCGTGATCCAGTCCACCTCGTTCCCGGCGAACGACAACCTGATGGAACTGCTGGTGACCATCGACGCGCTCAAGCGCGGTTCGGCCCGGCGCATCACGGCGGTCCTTCCCTATTACGGCTACGCCCGCCAGGACCGGAAGACCGGCCCCCGCACGCCGATTTCCGCCAAGCTGGTCGCCAACCTCATCACCATGGCCGGTGCGAACCGCGTGCTGACCATGGATCTGCACGCCGGCCAGATCCAGGGCTTCTTCGACATCCCGCTCGACAACCTGATGGCCGCCCCGGTCCTGGAAAAGGACATCCGCGACACCCTGGGCCAGGGCAACGAGCTGACCATCGTGTCCCCCGACGTGGGCGGCGTGGTGCGCGCCCGTTCGCTGGCCAAGCGGCTGGAAGCCGACCTCGCCATCATCGACAAGCGGCGTGAACGCGCCGGCGTGTCGGAGGTGATGAACATCATCGGCGACGTGGCCGGGCGCAAGTGCGTGCTGGTGGACGATATCGTCGATTCGGGCGGTACCCTGTGCAACGCCGCCGTCGCCCTGATGGATGCCGGTGCCAAGTCGGTCAGCGCCTATGTCACCCACGGCGTGCTGTCGGGCGGTGCGGTGGCCCGCATGGCGGTGGCCCCGATCCAGACCCTGGTCACCACCGACAGCATCCAGGCGACCGAGGCGGTGCGCGTCAGCCGCAACATCCGCCAGTTGACCATCGCCCCGCTGATCGCCGAGGCGGTCCTGCGCATCAGCGAAGAACGGTCGGTGTCGAGCCTGTTCTCCTGATCCGGGCCTTTCCATCTTGACCTTTGGGCCGTGCGTGACGTATGCACGGCCCGCAACCGCGCCAGCACCCCTGGAGGCTGGCGCCTTTTCTTTATGGAGCAGACCATGACCCAAGTCATCGCGCTCGCCGCCGAGCTGCGCGCCCGGGCCGGCAAGGGGACCGCCCGTCAGACGCGCCGCGACGGCCGCGTGCCCGCCGTCATCTATGGCGGCAAGCAGACCCCCGTCACCATTTCGCTGAACGAACGCGAGTTCGTCCGCATCCTGCATCAGCCGGGCTTCTTCACGCACCTGTTCGACGTGACCGTGGACGGCGCCACCCATCGCGTGCTGCCGCGCGACGTGCAGTTCCACCCGGTCACCGACATGCCGCTGCATGTGGATTTCCTGCGCGTGTCGGCGGAAACCCGCATCACCGTCAACGTGCCGGTGGAATTCGTCGATCAGGACAAGTCGCCGGGCCTGAAGCGCGGCGGTGTGCTGAACATCGTCCGCCACGAGGTCGAAGTGACCTGCGGCGCCGACAACATCCCTGAGCACCTGACCATCTCGTGCGAGGGCTTCGATGTGGGTGCGTCCATCCACATCTCCGCCGTGAAGATGCCGGCCGGCGTGCAGCCGACCATCACCGACCGCGACTTCACCGTCGCCACCATCGTGGCGCCGTCGGGTCTGAAGTCGGAAGAAGGCGCCGAAGCGGCCGCTTCCTGATCGGTTCGATCCGGGGCCGGGACCGGGTGCGCCCCGGTCCCGGCCTTTGTCTTTTGTGTGTGGAATTCCGATGCTGCTGATCGTCGGCCTGGGAAACCCCGGCGGGGAATACGCCCGCAACCGTCACAACATCGGCTTCATGGCGGTCGAGGAGATCGCCCGGCGGCACCGTTTCGGCCCGTGGAAGAAACGCTTCCAGGGGCAGACCGCCGATGGGACCATCGGGTCCGAAAAGATCCTGCTGCTGGAACCGCAGACCTTCATGAACCTGTCCGGCCAGTCGGTGGGGGCGGCCATGGCCTTCTTCAAGCTGAAGCCGGAACAGGTGATCGTCTTCCACGACGAGCTTGACCTGCCGCCGGGGCGGCTCCGGGTGAAGAAGGGCGGCGGGCACGGCGGCCACAACGGCCTGCGCTCCATCGATTCGCACATCGGCAAGGATTACTGGCGGGTCCGCCTGGGCATCGGCCATCCGGGCGACAAAAATCTGGTGTCCGGCTACGTGCTGCACGACTTCGCCAAGGCCGATCAGCCGTGGATCGACGCGCTGGTGGACGCCTGCGCCGATTCCCTGCCCCTGCTGGCGGAGGGAGAGGCGGAGCGGTTCATGAATAAGGTATCCTTGGCGACCAAGGCGGTGCTGCCGCCGGCCGCCGGGGCCGAAACCGGCAAACGCTAAGCAAAACCACCAACACGCGCGTTTGCCCGGGAAACGCCCCTGTCTGCCGATGGCCGGCGCCGTCCGCGGCAGCGGTTCCGTTTGTCCCCATCTCCAGAGGCAGGGTTGTTCCATGAAGGCTTGGTCCACGTTTCGATTGCGAACGAAGATCGTTATCGGAATGGTCGCCGTGCTGGCGGTTGGCACAACGGCCATCACCGGCCTGTCGCTGTGGCTGTCGCGGCAGGAAGCCGAGGAAGCCGCCATCAACCTGACCGCTGAAATCGCCGAGCACCAGACCACCCGGATTGCCGCCGACATCGCCGACGCCGTGCAGAGCGCCCGCACCATCGCCGATCTGATAAAGGTCGAGCGCGGCACCGGGGCGCCGCGGCGCACGGTGGTGAACCGTTTCCTGGCGGCGACGGCGGCGGCCAACCCCGTTTATGCCGGCGTGTGGGTGGATATGGCGGACAATGGCTTCGACGGCCGGGATACCGATTTCACAAAACGCGACGATGAGATTCTCGGGCTGCCGGAAACCGGCCGCATGAGCCTGCTGTGGCTGCCCTCCGACACCGGGCCGCGGGCCGACGACAGCGAGGGCGTCAGCTATGACGAGGTGCAGACCAAGCCTTATTACAAGGCGGCCGCCGCCGCGAAAAAGCCGGTGGTCACCGAACCCTATCTCGACGATCTGACCAAGCAACTGATGACCAGCTCCGCCGCGCCGGTCCTGGATGGGGACAGGGTGGTCGGTGTCGCCGGCATCGACGTATCGCTGGCGGCTCTGACCGGCATCGTCGGGTCGGTCAAGCCCTATGGCGACGGCTATGTCGCCGTGCTGTCGGAATCGGGCCGCTACGTGGCGCACCCCGACGCCGGGCGGCTGTCCCGCCCCGCCGACGACCTGCCCGCCGCCGCCCGTGCCGCCGCCGCCGAAGGCCGCGTGTACCAGGGTGAAGCGATGCTGAACGGGCGGCTTCATTATGTGCGGGTGTCGCCGATCCCGCTCGACCGGGCGGGGATGTGGTCGTTCGTCGCCGCGGTGCCGCGGGCCAGCATCATGGCCGACGCCAACCGGCTTTCCCTGTTGTCGGGGCTGGTGGGGCTGGGCTGCATCGCCGTGGGCACCCTGGTGGCTCTGGCAATCGGCGGCGGGTTGGCCCGGCCACTGATGGCCATGACCGAAGCCATGAGACGGCTGGCCGACGGCGACCTGTCCACCCCGATCCCGGCGCTGGACCGCGCCGACGAAGCCGGGACCATGGCGCGGGCCGTGGATGTGTTCAAGGGCGGGCTGATCCGCGCCCGCGACCTGGATCTGGCGCAAAAGGCCGAGTGGCAGGCGCGGGAGACGCGCGCCGCCGCCCTGGCGTCGCTGCAGCAGGATTTCGAGAGAACGGCCGGCAGCCTGTCGGGTGAGCTGGCGGCATCCGCGGTGCAGTTGAAAGCCACCGCCCAGGCGCTGTTCACCATCGCCGAGGCCGCCAACGGACAGGCGGTGTCGGTGACCGCAACCGCCCAGCAATCCTCGGCCAACGTCCAGACCGTGGCCGCGACGACGGAACAATTGTCCGCCTCGATCCGCAATATCGGGCGGCAGGTGGACGAATCGGCGCGCATCACCGGGGCGGCGGTCGCCGATGTGGAGCGGACCAACACCACCGTCGCCGCCCTGGCCCAAGGCGCCCAGCAGATCGGCGACGTGGTGACCCTGATCCAGGACATCGCCGCCCAGACCAATCTGCTGGCCCTCAACGCCACCATCGAGGCCGCCCGCGCGGGCGAAGCCGGCAAGGGCTTTGCCGTCGTGGCATCCGAGGTCAAGAACCTTGCCAACCAGACGGCCAAAGCCACCGAGGATATCGTGGCCCAGGTCGCTGAAATCCGGGCCGTGACCGGCGAGACGGTGCAGTCGATGCAGAACATCGGCAACACCATCGCCCAGGTGAACCGCATCGCCGCCGCCATCGCCGCCGCCGTCGAGCAACAGGGTGCGGCCACCGAGGAAATCGCCCGCAACGTCCAGCAGGCGGCCCAGGGCGCGCAGGCGGTCAGCGACACCGTCGGCGACATCCGCCACGCCGCCGCCCAGACCGGCAGTGCTGCATCCCAGGTTCTGGCGTCGGCGGGCGGCGTGGCCGAACGGTCCGAAACCCTGACGCACGCGGTCGAACGTTTCTTCAACGGCGTTCACGCCCTCTGACCGCATACGGACAGCGGCGCCGTCAGGCAATCGCGTGAAGAGCGTCAGGGCCATGGTGAGGATTATCGTCATTCCCCCCGGCACCGGGAATAACGATAATCCTAAATGGTGCGTACTATCCCTTTTACCTACCTCTCTTAAGAATAACCAACCATCCAATTTGACAATACTCCATATTGTGGTATCTTTTTCGACTGATCCGTGCATCAAAGGAAAGAACAGCAATGGCATCGGCAGGCTTGTCGGTTCAGACCAGCGTTGCCCCCCTTTGGAGCGATCCGCGGACAGACGCGGTCGTGGATATCATCGAGCGGCTGTCCTTCGCCCCGGATCTCCAGGCGGTCCTGGATGTGGTGCGCACGTCGGTCCGGCGGCTGATCGGTGCCGATGGTGTGACCTTTGTGCTGCGTGACGGCGATTTCTGCCATTACGCCGACGAGGATGCCATCAGCCCGCTGTGGAAGGGGCAACGCTTTCCCATGCGGACCTGCATCTCGGGATGGGCGATGCTCAACCGCCAGACCGCGGTGATCGAAGACATCTATCAGGACCCGCGCATCCCCCACGATGCCTATCGCCTGACCTTCGTCAAAAGCCTGATGATGGTCCCGGTCCGGCCCGACGACCCCATCGCCGCCATCGGCGCCTATTGGGCGGAGCGCCACGCTGCATCGGCGGAAGAGATCGCCATCCTTCAGACCATCGCGCGGTCCACCGCCCTGGCGCTGACCAACGTGCAACTGGTCGATTCGCTGCGCAGCGCGCTGGAGCGTACGGAAGCACAGGCGGCCGAACTGGCCCGCGCCAACACCGCAAAGACCCGATTCCTGGCGTCGGCCAGCCATGATCTGCGCCAGCCGGTGCAATCGATCCTGCTGCTGGCCAGCGCGGTCCGCCCCCATGTGGGCGAATCCGGCCAGCCCCATTTCCGCCATCTGGAACAGAGCCTGGATGTGCTGAAGGGGCTGCTGGACAATCTTCTCGACGTGTCCAAAATCGACGCCGGGCTGGTCACGCCGGACATCCGGGACGTTTCCCTGTCCCAGGTGTTCGAATGGATCGACGCCGCCTTCCGCCGGGCGGCGGAGGGCAAGGGGCTGGAATGGCATGTGGTCCCGACCAGTGCCCTGGTGCGCACCGATCCGGTGCTGCTGACCCGGATCCTGCACAATCTGGCGGAAAACGCCATCCGCTACACCGGCGAAGGCCGGATCCTGATCGACAGCCGCCGCAAGAACGGCCGGATCCGCATCGATATTCACGACACCGGCCAAGGCATCCCATCGGAATTCCTGGAAGAGATCTACGCCGAGTTCTTCCAGCTCGGCAATCCGGAGCGCGACCGCAGTCAGGGGCTTGGTCTGGGGCTGACCATCGTGAAGAAGCTGGCTGATCTTCTGGGCCACACCATTCACGTCACCTCGACGGTGGGGGACGGGTCGGTCTTTTCCATCGAGATTCCGGAAAGCACGATCCGATCCCAGCCCACCCAGCCCCCCCGGCCCGACGCGATGGACGGCGGCGGCCGGCTGATGGTCCTGGTCGAGGATGACGCCATCGTGCGTCTGGCGCTGAAAGCCATGCTTGAGACCTGGCGGTTCGCGGTGCTGGCCGTCGAATCCGGCGAAGAAGCGGTGGAATGGCTGCGCACCAGTGCCGCCACGCCCCCCGCCTTCGTGCTGGCGGATTACCGGCTGCGCGACAACCATCTGGGCACCGACGCCGTTCGCGCCATCGAGTCCTGGGCTGGACAGCGCATCCCCGCCGTCATCCTGACCGGGGAGATCGGCGATGCCTGTGACCGGGATGCGCAGACATCGGGCTATCCGGTCCTGCGCAAGCCGATCATGCCGGGCCAGCTTCAGACCGCCATCCTGCAGCGCATTGCCGAAGCGACTCTGGCGGGGATGCCATAGCGGTTTCGTCACGCCAACCGCTTGACCGGCGCCGTACCGTCCGCTACGCTTGCCACCATGGAAACGAACCTTATCCGTCATCGAATGCGAATTACCCGCCCGGCGTGCTGACGCGCCGGGGTGTGAGCCTTCGCTTGGTGTCTGGATAAGGGGTGTGGCCCGTGGTGCCGCGCAATCATCGTCTTGAGACCCCCGCCGGGTTTGATCTGCCGGCCCGGTCTGTTCTTCTCTCCTCCTCTCCCTGTGAAACGGTGGCCGGCGTTGCGCTGGCATGGGTGCTGCGTGCGCCCGGTTTCCGAATGCGGCGAATTTGCCGCCCGGTCCGCTGAGGCGGGCCGGGTTTCGCGTCTTTTTCCCCGCATTCCCCCGTTCATCGCAGGTTTTCCATGCTCTCCGCCCGAACCGGCGCGGCGTGTGCCGCCGCCCTTTCCGCCCCCGTTGCGCCCGCCGTTCCCCTGCCCTCCTGGCTGCCGCTGCAGGCGATCGAGGACGCCGCCGCCCGTCAGCGCGGGCAACTGGTCCGCACGCCGCTGCTGCCGGTGCCGTCGCTGCTGCCCGGCCTGTGGCTGAAAGCCGAAACCTTTCAGGTCACCGGCGCCTTCAAGGAGCGGGGCGCCCTGAACCGCCTGTTGCGGCTGACGCCGGACCAGCGGCGGGCCGGGGTGGTGGCCATGTCGGCGGGCAACCACGCCGCCGGGCTGGCTCGCCACGCCCAGCGCCTGGGGGTACCGGCGGTGATCGTGATGCCGGCGGGTGCTCCCCGCTGCAAGGTCGAGCGCACCCGCGGTTTCGGCGCCGAGGTGGTGCTGTCCGGCGCCACGGTGGCGGAGGCGCGGGGGCGGGCGGTGGCGCTGGCGGCGGAACGGGGGCTGACCTTCGTCCATCCCTATGACGACGCCGATGTGATCGCCGGCCAGGGCACGGTGGGGCTGGAGATCATCGACGACCTGCCGGGGGTGGACACGGTGGTGGTGCCGGTGGGCGGCGGCGGCCTGCTGGCCGGGGTCGCGGCGGCGGTGAAGGCGCGACGCCCCGTTGTGCGGGTGGTGGGGGTGCGCCACGCCCGCTATGTCGGCGGCCCGTCGCCGGCCGGGGCATCGCTGGCCGACGGCATCGCGGTGGAGCATCTGGGCGCCCTGCCCACCGACGCCATCGAATCCCTGGGCGTCGAGGTGATCGGCGTTGACGAAACCGCCATCGCCGCCGCCATGGCCACCCTGCACACCCGCGCCGGGCTGGTGGCCGAGGGGGCGGGGGCCGCTGCGGTCGCCGCCCTGCTGACCGGCGCGGTCACACCCGGCCCCGCCACCGTCGCCATCGTCTCGGGCCGCAATGTGGACACCGAGGCCCTGACCCGTTTGTTGCAATAAGGAACCCGTTCCGATGACCGATGCACAATCGACCGCGCCGCAATCCTGGCAGCCGGAGGATTACCGCCGCCACGCCGGCTTCGTCTCCGCCCTGGGCCTGCCGGTGCTGGACCTGCTGGCCCCGCAGCCGGGGGAAGCCATCCTCGATCTGGGGTGCGGCGAGGGCACGCTGATGGAACGGCTGCGGGATCTCGGCTGCCGCGTGACCGGCGTGGATGCCAGCCCGGAGCAGATCGCCGCCGCCCAAGCCCGCGGGCTGGACGCGCAGGTGGTGGATGCCCACGCCCTGCCCTTCACCGACGCGTTCGACGCGGTGTTTTCCAACGCCGCTTTGCACTGGATGCTCGATCCCGACGCGGTGATCGCCGGGGTGGCCCGCGCGCTGAAACCCGGCGGGCGCTTCGTCGGCGAAATGGGCGGGGCCGGCAACGTCACCGCGGTGGTGACCGCACTGGTGGACGCCCTGGACCGGCGGGGGCTGGACGGGCGGGCGGCGGTGCCGTGGTATTTCCCCACCCCGGCGGAGTACCGCGCCCGGCTGGAGCGCGCCGGCTTCACCGTCACCACCATCGAGCTGTTCCCCCGCCCGACCCCGCTGCCCACCGGCCTGCGCGGCTGGCTGGCGACCTTTGCCCAGGCCTTCACCGCCCGCCTGCCCGCCGCCGACCATGACGCCTTCCTGGCGGAGGTGGAGGCGGCAGCAGCCCCGGCGTTGCGCGGGGAGGACGGCGGATGGTCCGCCGATTACGTGCGCCTGCGCTTCGCCGCCCATCGTTCCTGACCGCCCGGCGACCGATCCCGGCCGGAACCAACCGCCCCCGCCCCCCGTTTCATCGTGCAATGCTTTTTTGAGCCACAGAAAACGAGGGATATCATCATGTCTGCGCACCGTCTCACCCGCATCCTGCCCGTTGTCGGCCTGTGTCTGCTGGCCGGGGCGTGCGGCAACACCACCGAAGAAAAGGCGGCGTCCGGCGGTCTGGGCGGTGTCGCCGCGGGGGCGGTGGTCGGCGGCCCGGTCGGGGCGGTGGTCGGCGGTGTCGCCGGGGCCGGCGCCGGCACCGCGACGCAGAAGATCGAACAGGACAACAAGGGTTCCAGCAAGAGCGGCAGCAAGGGCAGCGGCAGCGCCTATTGACGGCCAGCCATCCCCGGACGGCACGGGGCGGCGGCTTTCGCCGGCGGCGGCCATGGGCTATAACCGGACCGGACCCGCGGGTGCGGGCCCGCCCCCTGCTGTCAGCGATGGGAACCCTGTGCCGTGACTTGCGTTTCTGCCCTTTTCCGGCGTGGGAAGCCGGCCCGGATCGCCGCGGGTATGGCGGCCTTGGCGGCGGTGCTGGCTTTGGCCCCCCATCTGGCCCCCCATGGGGCGGCGGCCCAGACCACCGCGGCCCCGACCATGACCGACCGCCCGGCGGCCAAGCTGCAGGGGCTGGACAAGGTGACCGCCCGCACCTCCACCTTCTCCTTGAAGGTGGGGGAGACGGCGGGTTTCGGCAGCCTGCGCATCACCCTGCGCGCCTGCCGCTCGTCGTCGCCGGTGGATGTGCCGGAATCCGCCGCCTTCCTTGAGGTCGAGGACGTCAAGCCGGGCGAGGCGCCGGAACGGGTGTTCAGCGGCTGGATGTTCGCCTCCAGCCCGGCGCTGTCGGCGATGGAACACGCCATTTACGACGTGTGGGTCCTGACCTGCGAGGGCGGAAACCCCTCCTGAACCTTCGGCTTTCCCGGATCCCCGGGCGGCTTTCCCTGGTCCTCGGGCCGCCCGCGATCCAGCAGAGCGGCCACCGCCTGGGTCTGGTCGATGCCGTGAAAATCGGCGCGCACGCGCTGGGCCGCGGCCAGACGGGCGCGGTATTCGGCGCGGGGAATTTCGACCGCGCCGAACTGGCTCAGGTGCTCGGTGACGAACTGGGCGTCCAGCAGGGTGAAGCCGCCGGCCTTCAGCCGGGCCACCAGATGGACCAGCGCCACCTTGCTGGCGTCGGTTTCACGGCTGAACATGCTTTCGCCGAAAAAGGCCCCCCCCAGGGATACCCCGTACAGCCCGCCCACCAGCCGCCCGTCGCACCAGCATTCCACCGAATGGGCGTGACCGCGGGTGTGCAGATCGGTGTAAAGCCGCAGGATGTCGTTGTTGATCCAGGTGTTGGTGCGGGTGCCGGTGACGGCGGCGCATCCCCGCATCACCGCGGGGAAATCATGGTCGAACCGCACCTCGAACCGGCCCTGGCGCACCGTGCGGCGCAGGCGGCGGGGCACATGGAAACCGTCCAGCGGCATGATGCCCCGGCGTTCCGGATCGAACCAGTACAGCCCGGCGGAATCAGCACTTTCGGCCATCGGGAAAATGCCGGAGGCATAGGCACGCAGCAAAAGCATGGCGTCGAGCGTGAACATGATCCCCCTGATGGTCGGCTGGGCCGGTGACGGCGCCCTTCATGCCCCGTCCATGCTATGACTGGGCCGGGCATAGAACGGCAACTGGGGTGTGTCGATTATGAAGGCAAGGGGATGGGGAAGAAAGGGCGCCATGGCTGCCCTTTTCCTGTGGCTGGCGGCGTCGGGCGGATCGGCCGCGGCGCAGACGGTGGGGGAGCCGGGAAAATTCGATTACTACGTTCTGAGCCTGTCGTGGTCCCCCGCCTTCTGCGCCAGCCGCCCGTCGGACAGGCAGCCGGAACAGTGCCGGGCCACCCCACGCTTCGGCTTCGTCGTGCATGGGCTGTGGCCGCAGCACGCCAAGGGGGGCTGGCCCGAACGCTGCTCTGCCGAACGGCGGGTGCCGCAGCCGGTGATCGACCGGATGCTGCCGCTGATGCCATCCAAGGGGCTGATCCTGCACGAATGGCTGAAGCACGGCACCTGCACCGGCCAATCGCCCGCCGACTATTTCGCCAAGGTGGAGGCGGCACGCGCGCGCATCACCCTGCCACCGGACATCGCCACCCCGGCCCTCCCGGCCCCGGTACCGGCGGAGGTGCTGCGCGACCGGCTGATCGCCGCCAACCCCGGCCTGTCGGTGCCATCCCTGGCGCTGGTGTGCAACGGCCCGCAGGTGGCGGAGGTGCGCATCTGTCTCAATCCCGACCTGGGTTTCCGCCCCTGCTCACCCGACGTCCGCACCACCTGCCGGCGGGGCAGCGCCCTGACCGGGCCGTGATTCATCGCCCGGTGCCGGCATCACCTGGGGAAAGGCGATGGTGAAGCGGGTGCCCTGCCCCACCGTGCTGTCAGCCTGGATGGTGCCGCGCAGGGTGGTGGTGACGAGGTTGTAGACGATGTGCAGCCCCAGCCCGCTGCCGCCGTTGCCGCGGCGGGTGGTGAAGAAGGGATCGAAGATCTTGGGCAGCACCGCGGACGGAATGCCGCGGCCGTCGTCGGCGAAGGTCAGTTCCACCCGCCCCGCGGCGGGGCGGCGGACGGTGATGGCGATGGTGCCCCCCGGCCCGGCATCGAACCCATGCACCAGGGCGTTCATCACCAGATTGGTCAGGATCTGGGAAATGGCGCCGGGATAGCCGTCGATCTCGATCCCCTCGTCGCAATCGACCGTGACACGGCAGGCAGCGGCGCGCAGGCTGGGGCCAAGGCTGCGCAACGCCTCTTCCACATAGGATTTCAGCGGGAAGCGGCGGCGCTCCTCGCTGGACTGGTCGATGGCCACCATCTTGAAGCTCTGGATCAGGTCGGCGGCGCGCTGGCTGTTGGCCAGGATCAGCCCCGACAGCTCGTCCGCCATGCCCAGGAACCGTTCGAAATCGCTGCGCTTCATGGTGCGGGAGACGTGCTGGCGGCGGATATCCTCCACCTCGATCTGAAGCTGGGAGGCGCCGGTGACGGTGATGCCGATGGGGGTGTTGACCTCGTGCGCCACCCCGGCCACCAATTGCCCGAGGGACGCCATCTTTTCCGCCTGGATCAGGCTGCGCTGGGCATCGCGCAGGTCCGACAGCGCCCGTTCGGCGGCGTCGCGGGACCGCTGAAGCTCGTCGCGGATGCGTTCCTGTTCGGTGATGTCGGTGAAGGTCAGCACCGCACCGCCATGGCCCGCCCCCTTGCCCTGGATCAGCATGGCGCGCCCGCCGGGCAGGGTGCGCTCCACGGCCAAAGGGGCGCCGGCCAGCAGGACGGCGGTAACACGGTGGAAAATACCGTCGGCGGTTTCCCCCGGCGGCAGGCGGCCGTTCGCCTCCTCCTCCCGCAGCAGGGCGATGAAGGAGGAACCGGGGCGCAGCAGGGCCGGGGGATAGCCCGCCACCTCGCTCAGCCGGTCGTTGGCCAGCCGGACCGTCCAATCGGCGTCCAGCATCAGCAGGCCGCTGGGCATAGCCGCCACGGCGGTGGACAGCTCCTCCGACGCGCGGGCCAAGCCGGCTTCGGCCTCCACCTGCCGGGTGACGTCCACCACCACCGACTGCACCGCCGGTTCGCCCATCCAGTCGATGCGGCGGTCCCACAACTCGATCCAATAGACGCTGCCGTCGGGGCGCAGGTTGCGCAGACGGCGGCGCGGCTGCACCTCCCCCGTCGCCATCAGGCGGTGGTAGACGGCCAGGGCCTCGGCCTGGGTGTCCGGCGGGATCAGGGACAGCAGGCTGGGCATGGCCAGCACCTCCGCCACGCTGAGGCCGGTGACGGCGGCATAGGCGTCGTTGGCATAAAGCGGGCGGAAATCGCGGTGGATGATGATCCCCTGGATCGACCCTTCCACCAGATCGCGGAACCGCCGCTCCTTTTCCGCCAGTTCCTGCTGCCGCCGGTCGATTTCCTCGATGAAGAAACGGATCGACGCGGCGATGTCGGTGATCTCGTCGTTGCCGTCCACGGGGATGGCGCCGCCGGCCCCAGCTCCGTCCGTGCCGGCCCCGTCCGTCCCGGCACCGCGCAGGGCCGACAGGCGGCCCACCACCGCATGGTTCAGCGCCAGCAGCCGCGACGACAGCGTTGCCCGGAACAGGAAATAGACCGCCGCCGCCACCATCACCGACAGCGCCGCCAGCAGCAGAACCAGCCGGCTTTCCTGATCGATCATCACCGCCAGCGACCGGGTGCGCCCGCTGGCCTGGGCCTGGATGTCGTCGAACAGGCTGTGGGCCGAGCGGTCCAGGGTTTCCACCAGCACCCGCGACTGGCTGAGCAGCCCTTGCGCCCGATAGCGGGCCTGAAGCCGGTCGGCGGCGGCGGTGAACACCCCGTCGCTGCCCAGCAGCACCGACGCCAGATCCCCTTCCAACCCTTCCATGGCGCGGCGCACCGGGGCCGGCAGGGTGGAGCCGCTGACCGGCAGGCGGCGCAGCCCGTCCGCCACCAGCCGCTGTTCGCCGCGCAGACGGTTCAGATGGTCCAACTGGATGGCCGCCGCCGTGCGGGTGACCAGCGCCCCCACCCGCACCGCCCACGGCCCGATGACCCGCAGGGCCTCATCCCCTTCCGGGCCGGAGCCGGCGGCCCCGGCAATCAGCCGGTCCATGGCGTCGGACAGACGGTTCAGGGCATCGATCGCCTGGGCCTGCCGGTCGGCGGCCGCCGCGTGGCGCCCCATCTCGGCGTCGAGGTCGCCCACGGTCTGCGACAGCACCGACAGGGTGCTGTCGATCTGTTCGATCACCTGCAGCGTCTGGGGTGACGCACCATGCGCCACCAGCGCGCGGATGTCCCGCGTCTGGCGGGACAGGAAATCGATCTGGCGCGACACCGCCTCCATCGCCGCGCGGCGCTGGGGGGAATTGCCGGCCCCGGCCAGGGCGGGAAGCTGGGCGATCAGCTTCTGCATCTCGCTCAGCAGATTGGCGCCGGCCACCACATGGGGGACCGTGGCGGTGGACAGGTGCTTCACCTCCCCGTCGAACTGACGGAAGGCGGTCAGCGACACCGCCCCCATCCCCGCCACCACCAGCCCCATCACCGTCAGCCCAGCGGTGATGCGCACGGCGATGCCCACACGCCAGCGGGACATGGGACGGAGCGGCGCCGGACCGTCCGGCAACGGCGAACCCACCGGGGAAGACGAAACGCTCACTTCACCCCCTGGGCGGCCGGAACGGGCGCGGTGGGAGACGGGGCGGCAGACGGGGCCGCAGTCCCGGTCAGGATCATCCGCCCGTCACGGCGGGGCGACAGGGTGCCCGTGCGCCCGGCGGCGGTGATGACCAGGGTGGACAGGAACTCCGCATCGCGGTCGTCGGTGATCCGCGGCGCCCGCGCCAGCATGGCGTAACCGTCCCCACCCCCGGCCAGGAAACCGATGGTGGCCAGCCGGTAATGGGCGGCGGGGTCCAGCGGCCGTCCCTTGACCGTCACCTCCAGCACCCGCGCGCCCGGCGGTCGGCCCAGATCGGCACGGACCCGCACGCCCGACAGGTGGGGAAAGCGGCCCTGCCCCTGTTCCACCATGCCCAGCCCATGTTCCAGCGCAGCGCGCAGCGCCTGCCCGGTGATGTCGATCAGCACCACCGGGTCGGGATAGGGCAGTTCGGCGTGCAGGTCGCGGCGGGTCAGTTCGGTTCCCGCCGCGTAATCCCGGTCGCCGCGGATGCCGCCGCCGTTGATGAGCGCCACATCGGCGTCAAGGGCCGCGCGCATGGCGTCGGTGACGGTGTTGGCGAAGGCGTTTTCCTCTTGCCGCACCCGTTCGCGGCGGGTGGTCATCGGTTCCTCCAGCCGCGCCACCCGCAGCCCGAGCTGGGCACCCAGCCGGGCACGGTACGCCTCCGCCCGCACCGCCATGGCGGGGGCGGGGGTGATGCCGGCGGTGTCGATCACCCGTGGTTCGGCGGTCCAGGTCACCGGCCCGCCGCCGTCGGTCTGTTCCATGACCAGATCGATGGCCAGGACCTGGATGGCCTGGGGGGCCGTGGTCATGAACAGGGTCCGCCCCTTCCGCCCCATGGCGAAGGGATGGTTGCGATCCTCGTACAGCACGATGTCGGCGGCCTGGGTGTCGATGGTGGCGGTGTGGGTGTCGTCGCTGACGGTGGTCAGCGCCACCACCAGATCGGCGCCGTCGGCGCGCAGGGCCGCCGCCTTTTCCACCAGCGCCCGGTCCGCCGGCAGGAAACGGGCGCGGGCGTCGGGATAGATGGCGCCGTTGCGCACCGGGGTCAGCGCCACCACCCCCACCCGCACGCTGCCCGCCTTCAGCATCACGGAGTCGGCCAGCCCTTCCAGCGGGCGGCCGGTGGCGTTGTCCACGGCGGTGGAGCTGACGATGGGGAAGCCCGCCTCGAACGCGCGGGCCATCAGCGCATCCTCCCCATGATGGAAATCGCGGTTGAGCGCCGCCATCACATCGGGTTCGATGTCGTTCAGCAGATCGATCATGTGGGCGCCGCGGTCGTAGAACGACAGCACGCTGGGCGCCAGCGTCTGCCCGCCATGGAGCAGGAACACGGTGTGCCCCGGCCGGTCCCGCTCCTGCCGGACCACGGCCGCCAGCCGGGCCAGCCCGCCGCCCTGCCCCGGCACCCCGTCGATTTCGGTGGTGCTGTGGACATACAGCAGGGTGACATTCTCCACGGCCCCGGCGGAGCCGGGGGCAAGGCCGGCGGCAAGCCCCAGACACAGGCATCCCAGCCAGTGCCGTAGGGCCGCACGGCGCACGCGGCGCAGAAGGGTGCCAAGGGTCACGGTGCGTCTCATCCCGTCCGACAACCCCGGCGAAAGCGGGGCGGGCGGATTATGACCAGACAACGACCGTCTAGGAAGCACCTGCGTGCGGGGAAACGCCCGCGTGGGACTTCGCGTCGCAAGCCCATCCCCGCCGCACGCCCATCAATGGTGGTAACGTGCCGGCACCACATAGCTTTCCGGCACCCTGTAGCTTCCCGGTCCCATGTAAAGGCCGCGGTGGTGGTTCATGTACTGCTGCAGCACCCCCGCCAGCTCCGCCACATGGCGGGCCGCCCCGTGGGCGCGGGCGTGGGCGATGTCGTCACGGATGAAGGCGGCGATCAGACGCTGACCGGACGGGTCGCTTTCCAGGCAGCAACCCAATTCCGCCGCCACGATGGGCGGGACATGCTCGTGTTCGGCGATGGCTTCGACTTCGCCTTCGCTCAGACCGCTGAGAGCGATGCAATCCACGATCGTCAGCATGGCGCGGTTCCTTCCCTTGTTGGAACCGGCCCGTTCCGGCGGCATGGCCGTCCGGCGTGGCGGTGCGGCAAAACCCGCCGGGCGGATCACGGTTTCACCGTGCCGTCCGGCGGGGACGCCCGCGCGTCGGTCAGGTCAATGGGCCATCAACACCGGCAGGCCGGCATGGCTCAACATATAACGGGTCACACCGCCCAGGATCATTTCCCGCATACGGCTGTGCCCGTACCCACCCATAACCAACAGATCGGCCCCGATCGCGACGGCCCTGTCGGACAGGGTTTTGCCCACCGGATCGGAGGCCGGCTTGAGAATGGTGATCTCACACGCCACCCCATGCCAAGTCAGATAATCGGCTATGCGGCGACCCGCCGCAGCCGAGGTGACCGAGGTTTCGGCGGTCAGCACATGCACGGCGTCGGCCTTTTTCAGGAACGGCATGGCGCCGGCCACGGCACAGGCGGATTCGGCGCTGCCGTTCCAGGCCAGCGCCACGGTGCGGCCGATCTCGGCCGGCAGATCCTTGGGCGCCAGCAGCAGCGGACGGCCGCAGCCCAAAAGCGCGGTTTCGACGGTGACGTAGGTCTGGGCGTCCTTGTCCAGGGCCGGGTGGGCAAAGACCATCAGATCGGCCAGACGGCCTTCCTGCGGCACCACCTCTTCCCCGCGGCCGACCAGATCGCGCCATCCGGCGGTGGGTTCGTCGCCGGCCTTGGGCGCCTCGCTGACGGTGATGCCGGCGGCGGCGACCGCATCCTGGAAATGGCGGCGGGCAACGGTCAGATGGGCGTTCGCCTCCCCTTCGGCGGCGCGCATGATCTCGTCCACCATGGCGCCCGACATGCCTTCACCCAGCATGGGCACCGCATCGCGCGGGTCCAGGCGGACGAACAGGGCGTCGGCGTGGGCGCCGAAACGGCGGGCCACACCCAGAGCGGCCGTCAGGGCCACCGGATCGGTGTCGGACCCGTTCAACGGCACGAGAATGGTTTTCAGCGACATGATCTCAATCCCCCCAAAGAGCCGCACGGGGCGGCTCCTGTGCATCAGCGGCTGCGGAGCGCGGGGCCGATAAGCCCGAACCGCCCCATTTTCCTTACCCTGCTCTTTCCCGGCGGGGTGGTCGATGACTGGGCGGACATAGCAGATATGGGCCGCGCGCACCCGGCCCGCGGGGCAGGCTCATGCGGTATTAGGACAGAAATTCCCGTGCTCTGGCAAGCACTTCCGCCATATCTCCTCCCGCCGCGACGCGGTGCCACGCCAAAACGCCGGTGCCGTACTCCTCCTGCGCCGCGGCCACCCCCGCATCGGCGTCGGAGGCATCGGGGGCGCGCGCCGACACCCGCCGGCAGCGAACGCCCACCGGCGCCTCCAACCAAAGGCCGCAAAAGGGAACCCCGGCCAGCCGGGCGGCGTCGGCCAGGGCCGCGCGCTCTTGCCCGCGGGCGGACACGGCATCCACCACCACCGCCCGGCCCGCCCGCGCCAGCACCTCGGTCCAGCGGACCAGACGGGCATAGACCGCCGCCGTCACCGCCGGGGCATAGGCGTCGGGCGGCAGCCGGGTTTCCGGGTCCACCCCCCACAGCCGCTTGCGCAGCACGTCGCTGCGCAGGATCACCGCCCCCGGTGCGGCCCCGATGCCGGGGGCCAGGGCGCGGGCCAGCGTGGTCTTGCCGGTGCCGGACAGTCCCCCCACCGCCACCACCCGCACCGGCGCCGGGGCCAGCAGGCGGCAAGCCAGATCCAGATCGGTCCGGGCGTCATCGTCCCGCCCCATGGCCGCCGCCACCTTGGCCCGCACCGCCGCCCGCAGCGACAGGAACAGCGGCAGCGCCCCCAGCCCGCCCCAGTCGCCGGTGCGCTCCAGCCAGCGGTCGAGCACGGCGTGGGCGGCGGCGCGCAGGCCCAGCCGCTCCAGATCCATCACCAGAAAGGCAAGGTCGTACAGCACATCGATGGTGGCGAAGGTTTCATCGAACTCGATGGCGTCGAAGGGGGTGGGGTCGCCCCGCCACAGGACGATGTTGCCCAGATGCAGGTCGCCGTGGCAGCGGCGCACCCGCCCGGCCATGCCCCGCGCCTCCAGCAGCGGCCCCCAGCGCCGCAGCGCCGCGGCGGTGGCGGCGGCCAGACCGTCCACGGCGGCGGCCGGAAACAGGGCCGGACGGGAGCGCATCTCCGCCGCATTGCCGTCGGCCACCGCCGCCAGCGCGTCCGCCGCCCCGGCGCCGCAGCGCAGCGGGGCGCGGGCGTGCCAATCGGCCACCGTATCGCCCAGCCGCCGGGCCAGCGCCGGGGTCAGCGCCCCCGCCGCCGCCATGCGGTCGAGGGCGGCGTCGGCGGGAAAGCGGCGCATCGCCAGCACCGGCTCCGCCCCCGCGTCCGGCCCGGCCTCGGCGGCGGGGACCAGAGCCGGGGCGCCGTCCCGCACCACCACCGCCCACAGCCCGAGGTACAGGTCGGGGGCGCCGGGGGCGTTCAGGGCCAGTTCCGCCCGCAGCGCCGCCCAGCGCCGGGCGCGGGTGGAGAAATCCAGATAGGGAAGCCGCACGGGCTTTTTGACCTTCCACGCCCGGTCCCCGGCCAGGAACACCACGGCCGCGTGGGTGTCGATACGCTCCACCGCCGCCCCGCCGTGGGTGCGGGGGTCGCCGAGAAAGGCCAGGACGTCCGCCGTCCCGCCGGGATCGTGGGGAAGCGCGGTCATGGGGACAGTGTAGCACGGTTTGGGCCGTCCCGCCGGTTTCCCGTCCTATCCGTCATTCCGCCAGGGTGCGGCGGAAGAACGCTGCCACCTCCCCGTTCAGGCGGGCGAGGAAGGCGGGACGGTCGAAGCCGGGCGGATCCTGGGCCGCCGGCCCCACATCGGCGGCGATTCCGGCGGGAAACGGCGCCATGAAGGCGAAATGCCCGGCCCCCGTCACCACGCGGTAATCGGGCCGCGGGGTCAGCAGGGTGCGGATCCGCTCCACCTGCGCCGCCCCGATCTCGCTGTCCCGTTCGGCACGGTAGAGACGGACGGGAATGCGCAGACCGGCCAGATCCTCCGGCCCGAACAGCGCCCCCACCGGGGCGGCCAGCACGGCGGCGCGGATGCGGGTGTCGGGCGGACGGCGGATCAGCCCCCGGCCATCCTCCCCCACCGCCTGTTCCTCGGGCGTGGCGCCGCAGAAGCCCCAGTCCTCCGGCACCGATTCGCAATAGCGGCGGATGCCCGACAGGTCGGCCCGCCCGCCGGCCGCCGCCAGGACCGTATAACCCCCGGCCGAAAAACCAAAGGCGCCGATGCGGGCCGGATCCACCAGCGCCCCGGCCACCGGATCATCCAGCACCGCATCAAGGGCGGCGGAGAACTGCGCCGGCCGGTTGCGCCACAAAGCTCCGGTGCCCGACGGCCCCGGACCGAGGGCGGAATCATCGCCCGCCGTGCTGTCCGCGTGGGCCGGTGCGGCCGCCACGAACCCGTGCCGCGCCAGGAACCGCGCCAGCCCGCGGTGCGCCAGCGCCGTGCCGTCCGCCCCGTGGGAGATCATCACCAGCGGGAAGCGCCCGGCCGCCGGCTCCGCCCGCTCCGCCACCTCCAGCGCGAAGGGGCCGCGGCGCACCACCCGTTCCGCCGCCGCCGCGGGGTACCAGATCAGCAGCCCCGCCCGGCCGCCCCCCGCCGGATCGGCGTAGGAGGTTTCGCGGAAACCGGCGCTGAAGGGAGCCTCGTCCGCCCGCACCGTCAGGGCCGGCAGTGCTGCCAGCACCACCCCGAACAGCCCCATCAGCATCCGCATCGCCGTCATCCGCCCCCCTTCGGCCCAGCCGCAGCACACATGGTCGCCGGCTGCACATAGGGGTTGGGGCAGCCATTGCAACCCATTCCGAGCCTGTGACAAAATCGGGTGCGCCCGGATGCGTCGGGGATTCTGTTGACAGTCATTCTCATTTTCATTATCACCAAGAGGCAATCGCAATCGGAGGCCACGGCGCATGTACGTCTGCATCTGCAACCCGATGACTGAGAAGCAGGTCAAGCAGGTTCTCAGCCTTGGTGTGGACAGCACGGCCGGCGTGTTCCGCCATTTCGGCCACAAGGTCCGCTGCGGCAAGTGCGTCCCCTACGTGCGGGAAATGGTTGACGATCACAAGCAGCAACAGCAGGCGGGGTGCGGCGGCTGCGGCAAATGCCAGGGCGGCGAACACGCCAACGAGGACAGCCCCGAAACCCCCGCCTATGGCGTGGCCGCGGAATAAGTCCGCCATCCTGTTCCATTCCCGGCCGCCCGGTGTGCCGGGCCGCCGCCGTGGGGGGCCGGATGCTTTCCGTCCCCCTTCATCCGTTCAGCGAACGGACTATGCCCTTGGTCGGATTGACGCTGACACGGATTCTCGGGCAAAAACAAAATCACCGGATCAAAGGTAAGCTTCTACACAATAAGAATCCTACACAATAAGAATGGCGATAAGACGCCGCGCGACGGAAAACCGTTGCGGAGGAAACGCACCCAAAAACAATGATCGACTCGTGAGTAAACCGGACAGCTCTGCTACCCTCGGGAGCACGCCGTTCGGTCTATTTCCATGCCATTCGTGGAATGATGCGGGAGAGTGGCTGGGCACCCGGCCCCCAAATGCCGTTTAATCCAGACATCAGTGATCCGGGGGCACCCCCGCGGCGTTCCTGCCGCCGGCGGCCCGCCCCCCGATGACGGCGCGCGCCGTCATCACCACATACCCGCGGACACGAGCGATCACGGTCCATCAAGAACCACGGTCCACCAAGAACGAGGTGAACGGGATGAGCGTGCAGCGACGCGACACCCACGAGGCCCAATGCCGGGACCGGCTGACGTCGGCCACCCGGCGCCTGGACGATCTGCGCAGCACCGTCGAACGGCTGCGCCGCGATGATCGGGGCGAATTCGAACGCGCGCTGGACGGGCTGCGCGGTCTGCACAACCGCGCCCTGGCCCGGCTGGAAGCGGCCCGGCTGGCCCAGCCGGAGTCCTGGCCCCTGGCGCGTGCCCAGGCCGACCAGGCCCTTGACGATCTGACCCGCCGGCTGGACGAGGTGGAAAGCCACATCCAGCAGCGCCAGGCGGCATAGCCCGGCAAGTCTGGGCGGCCTCCTCCCCTCCTATGGGGCCGACACCAGCAGGCGGGCCAGTTCAACCGCCGTCTTGACCCCCATCTTCTCGAACACATGCGCGCGGTGGACCTCCACCGTGCGCATGCTGATCCCCAGGTCGTCGGCGATGACCTTGTTCAGCTTTCCGGCCACCACCAGTTCCATCACCTGCCGTTCCCGCTGGGTCAGGGTGGCCAGCCGGGCGGCCAGGGTCGCCTGACCGGCGGTGCGGGCGCGCTGTTCGGCGTCGTGGGCCAGCGCCTCGATCACCCGGTCCACCAGGGCGTTGTCGTCGCACGGCTTTTCCATGAAATCCATGGCCCCCTTCTTCAGGGCCGCCACCGCCGCCGGCACGTCGCCGTGGCCGGTCAGGAAGATCACCGGCAGCCGGCAGCCGCGGGCCAGCAGCGCGTCGAACAGTTCCGGCCCGGTCATGCCATCCATGCGGATGTCCAGCAGGATGCAGCCGGCCATGTCCGGGTGGTAGGCGTCGAGAAACGCTTCGCCCGAGGCCCAGGCGTGGGCGGCGACGCTGCGCGACTGGAACAGCCACAGCAGGGAATCGCGGATGGCCTCGTCATCGTCCACGATATGGACGGTGCCCGGCGTCACCGTGGACGGGGCCGAGGACAGGCCGGTCATGGCCCCGTCTCCGCCGCCGGCAGGGTGAAGACGAACACGGTGCCGCCCTCCTCCGGCGCCTCGTGCCACAGGCGGCCGCGGTGATGCTCGACGATGGAACGGCAGATGTTCAGCCCCATGCCCATGCCTTCCGTCTTGGTGGTGAAAAAGGGTGAGAACAGGGTCTTTTCGACCTCCGGCCCGATGCCGCTGCCGGCATCGCGGACCCGCACCAGAACCCCGCCATTCTGGACCGCCACGGAAAGGTGAAGCAACCGCCGATCGCGCGGGGTGTGGGCCATGGCCTCCATCCCATTGCGCATCAGGTTCAGCAGCACCTGCTGGATCAGGATGCGGTCGGCCTGCACCGGCGGGGTGCCGCCGGGGGCTTCCACCTCGATCTGGACCCCGTGCTTGCGGGCGTCGGGGCTGAGGAGCGCCACGCTGTCCTCCATCACCTCGATGATGTCGCAGGGCGCCACGTTGGGTTCGCGCTTGCGCACGAAATCATGGACGCGGCGGATGATCTGCCCGGCGCGGCGCGCCTGCTGCGCCAGCTTTTCCAGGGCCACGATCACATCGTCCCGGCTGGAGGCGTCGGTGCGCAGGCGGTTCAGGCAGCCGGTGGAATAGCTGGCGATGGCAGCCAGCGGCTGGTTCAGTTCGTGGGCCAGGGTCGAGGCCATTTCGCCCATGGTGATGAGGCGGGCGGTCTGCTGGAGCCGTTCCTGCTGGTGACGGGCCAGTTCCGCTTCGCGCTTCCTTTCGGTGATGTCGAGGATGGAGGCCATCCACCCGGTCTGCCGCCCGTCGGCGTCGATCAGCGGCGCTTCGTACACCAGCGCGTCGAACCGTTCGCCGTTGCGGCGCATGAAGCGGATCTCGAACCCGTCGGGTGGGGCCTGTCCGGCCATCACCACGTCGAACGCGGCCTTCACCTTATCCATATCCTCCGGCGGCCAATAGGGCATGATCGGCCCCTTGCCGATCAGCTCGTCGGGCGCCCAGCCGAACATGCGGCAGAAGGCGGGGTTCACATAGGTCACCCGCCCCTGCAGGTCGCGGGCACGCATGCCCACGGTCAGCGAATCCTCCATGGCCTTGCGGAAGGCGTGCTCGTCGCGCAGCGCCTGTTCCGCCTGCACCCGCCGCCCGATGTGGCGGCGCACGGTCCACAGGCTGAACAGCGCCAGCGCGGTCAGGGCGAAGATCGCCACCATCAGCGCGTTGCGCACCGCGTTGCTGGGGATCTGGTGGATGGTCGCCACCAGCGCCAGCCCGCCGCCGGGGGGATCGAAGGGAATGGAATGGCTGCGCCGCGGCTCCGGGACCGCCATCCGCGACTTTGCCGCCAGCACGGTGCCCATGGCGTCCGCCACCTCCACCTGATAGCGCCCGGCGATCCACCACGGGACATGATGGGCGAGGATGGCGTCCAGCGAGAACGACGCCACCAGCACCCCCGACACCCCCGCCCCGTCGAACAGCGGCACCACCGCGTCAAAGGCCCAGTTGCCCCCCAACTGGCGATAGGCGGCGCTGTAGGCCGGGCGGCCCAGGGAACGCGCCATCATCACCGCATCCATGCGCGGGTTGGGGCCGAAGGCGTCGTCCAGCACCCGCCCCTCCGGCCCCGGCGGCACCGCCAGCACCACCGAGCCGCCCGAATCGAGCCACAGGATCTGTTCCACCGCCGGGTTGGCCGCCACCACATGGCGCACCGCCGGCAGATGGGCGGGCGGCTCCCCCTCCCCCCGGCCCAGGGTATCGGCCAGCCCCTGGAGCTTTTCCACGTCGGATGTGAGCTGGAAGTGCAGGGTCTGTTCGACCCACAGGACATCCTTGATGAGGGTGAGCTGTTCCTCTTCCCGCTCGCTGCGGTTGAGAAGCGACATGAACACGCCCAGCAGCACGACCACCAGGACCATGGCCACCACCGGCATGACCTGAACGGCGCTGCGCGCTTCCAACAGCCTCATCTTTTCCGGTTCCGCTTGAGATTTTTGCCGCACTCTCCCGATGCGGATTTCCACAATAGCCCGAAAAGTGAAACTATCGAACTATTGCGGCCTGCCGTCGAACGACAAAAACCGGAGGAACGACACCATGAAACTGTCCAAGTTGTTGGGAGCGGCCATCGCCGCCGGCTGCCTGATGACCAGTGCCGTGGCCCTTGCGCAAGACCCCATCGTCATCAAGTTCAGCCACGTCGTCGCCCCCGACACGCCCAAGGGCAAGGGTGCCGAGAAGTTCAGGGAACTGGCGGAAGCCAAGACCGGCGGCAAGGTCAAGGTCGAGGTCTATCCCAACAGCCAGCTCTACAAGGACAAGGAAGAGCTGGAGGCGCTCCAGCTTGGTGCGGTCCAGATGCTGGCTCCGTCGCTGGCCAAGTTCGGCCCGCTGGGGGCCAAGGAATTCGAGGTCTTCGACCTGCCCTATATCTTCCCGTCCAAGGAAGTCCTGGTCCGCGTGACCACCGGCCCGGTCGGCAAGAAGCTGTTCCAGAAGCTGGAATCCAAGGGCATCACCGGCCTGGCCTATTGGGACAACGGCTTCAAGGTCTTGAGCGCCAACAAGCCCCTGCTGAAGCCCGAGGACGTCAAGGGCCTGAAGATGCGCATCCAGTCGTCGAAGGTGCTGGACGCCCAGATGCGCGCGCTGAGCGCGCTGCCGCAGGTGATGGCCTTCTCCGAAGTGTATCAGGCGCTGCAGACCGGCGTCGTGGACGGCACCGAAAACCCGCCGTCCAACATGTACACTCAGAAGATGCATGAAGTGCAGAAGCACGCCACGCTGACCAACCACGGCTATCTGGGCTATGCGGTCATCGTGAACAAGAAGTTCTGGGACGGGCTGCCCGCCGACCTGCGCGGCCAGCTTGAAGCCGCGATGAAGGAAGCGACCGAATACGCCAACGACATCGCCCAGAACGAAAACGACACCGCCCTGGCGCAGATGAAGGCGTCGGGCAAGACCGAATTCCATACCCCCACCAAGGAAGAACTGGACGCTTGGCGCAAGGCCCTGGTCCCGGTTCACAAGGAAATGGAATCCCGCGTGGGCAAGGACATCATCGAAGCCGTCTACAAGGAAGCCGAAGCCGTCGGCTTCAAGATGCAGTAACGCTTTTTCCGAACCGACGGGGACGGCGGCATCCGCCGCCGTCCCTCCGCTTCCGGCCGGCAAACCTGCGGACATCCCGCGGGGTCGCCGCGCTTTCCGCGCCCCCCATCCGCCGGAAGCCCCCCGCCCCCGGAGACACCATGTTCCTGAAACTCCTCGACCGGCTGGAGGAGGTGATCATCGCCACGCTGATGGCGGCGGCGACGATCATCATCTTCGTGGCGGTGGTGCACCGCTACGCCTCCGGCATCCCGGTCATCCAAGACTACATCCTGCACTGGAACTTCGCCTGGGCGCAGGAACTGTGCATCTTCATGTTCATCTGGATGGCGAAGTTCGGCGCCGCCTATGGCGTGCGCACCGGCATCCATGTGGGCGTGGACGTCATCATCAACCGCCTGCCGCCCCCCCTGCGCAGCAAGTTCGTCGTGTTCGGCCTGCTGGCCGGCGCGCTGTTCACCGGGGTGGTGGGCACGCTGGGCGCCAGTTTCGTCTGGCACCTGTCGGAATTCGACCAGACCACCCCCGATCTGGAATGGCCGAGCTGGATCGTCTATCTGGCGATCCCGCTGGGGTCGTACCTGATGTGCTTCCGCTTCCTTCAGGTGTGCTGGAACTTCATCCGCACCGGCCATCTGCCGTCCCACGACCACGCCCATGTGGACGGGGTGGAGCCGGTGGACGGCATCGACCCCATTGAAGCCGCCAAGGAAGGAGGCCCGTCGTGAGCGCCGCCATCATCTTCGGGCTGCTGATCGCCCTGATGCTCACCGGGATGCCGATTTCCATTTCCCTCGGCCTCACGGTTCTGACGTTCCTGTTCACCATGACCCAGGTGCCCATCGAATCGGTGGCCCTGAAGCTGTTCACCGGCATCGAGAAGTTCGAGATCATGGCGATCCCGTTCTTCATCCTGGCCGGCAATTTCCTGACCCACGGCGGCGTGGCGCGGCGGATGATCAACTTCGCCTCAAGCATGGTCGGGCACTGGCACGGCGGGCTGGCGCTGGCCGGCGTGATGGCCTGCGCGCTGTTCGCGGCGGTGTCGGGGTCCAGCCCGGCGACGGTGGTCGCCATCGGCTCGATCATCCTGCCGGCCATGGTGGCGCAGGGCTTCCCCAAACGTTTCGGTGCGGGCGTCATCACCACCTCGGGCGCGCTGGGCATCCTCATTCCGCCATCCATCGTGATGGTGATGTATTCGGTGTCCACCAACACCTCGGTGGGCCAGTTGTTCATGGCGGGCGTCATCCCCGGCCTGATGCTGGCGACCATGCTGGGCATGACCACCTGGTACCGCGCGTGGAAGAACGACTACCCCCGCATGGAAAAAGCCAGCCTCGCCCGGCGGCTGAGCGCCCTGCGGGAGAGCATCTGGGGGCTGCTGCTGATCGTGATCGTGATCGGCGGCATCTACACCGGCGTCTTCACCCCCACCGAAGCCGCCGCCATGAGTGCTGTCTATGCCTTCATCGTCGCGGTGTTCATCTACAAGGACATGCCGCTGAGCCGCGTGCCCAAGGTGCTGCTGGACAGCGCCAACATGTCGGCGATGCTGCTCTACATCATCACCAACGCGGTGCTGTTCTCGTTCCTGATGACGTCGGAGAACATTCCGCAGGCGATGGCCGGCTGGATCCTGGGGCAGCAGCTCAGCCCGTGGATCTTCCTGCTGGTGGTCAACATCCTGCTGCTGCTGGCCGGCAACGTGATGGAGCCGTCGTCGATCGTGCTCATCATGGCGCCGATCCTGTTCCCGGTCGCCATGTCGCTGGGCATCGACCCGGTGCACTTCGGCATCCTGATCGTGGTGAACATGGAGGTGGGCATGTGCCACCCGCCGGTGGGCCTGAACCTGTATGTCGCCAGCGGCATCACAAAAATGGGCATCACCGAACTGACGGTGGCCGTGTGGCCGTGGCTGCTGACCATGCTGGTGTTCCTGGGTCTGGTCACCTACATCCCCGCCATCTCGCTGGCTCTGCCGCGGATGCTGGGCATGATGTAAGGGGCCGGTGCTCCGGGTGCGGGAACGGCGGCGGGGAGGACACTCCCCGCCGCTTTTCATTTTGGGGCCGTTTTCCCTTCAGGGGGACACTCGCCGCGCCGCCTGGGTCCGGCCGTCGTAGCCCCAGGAATCGGCGGCAACCTCGCGCACCACCACATAGGTGGCGGGGGGCAGGCCGGGACCGGCCTCTTCCTTCAGCAGATCCATGGCCGCGGCGATGAAGCGGGCCTTTTCCGCCGCGCTGTTGGTGCCGGCGGTGACCGTCGCCTCCAGATGCGCAGCGGGGGATACCGGCGCACCGCCGACGGTCCACAGCCCGGATTCCGCCGTTTCCACCCGCACGGCGGTCAGGGCGGGATCCTTTCCCAGCACCTCGGCCATCAGCCGGGTGAGGCCGGTGGCAAGGCGGCGGCGGGCCGCGTCGGTGGGGGCGGGACCGGCGATGGTCAGATGGACATAGGGCATGGCGGCATCTCCTGCGGGGTGTGGAATGGGGCCAAGCCTAGGGCCGGACAATTCTTTTGAAAATTTTGAAGTTCGGAACTTATAATTTAGAAAAACGGAACGATGGTCCGGTGCCCCGCAATCTCGACATGGATGTGCTGCGCACCTTCGTCCTGGGCATGGACGGGGGCAGCTTCGCCCTGGCCGCCCAGCGCGTGGGCCGGTCGCAGGCCGCGGTCAGCCTTCAGCTCCGCAAGCTGGAGGAACAGACCGGCCACACCCTGTTCCGCCGCCAGGGCCGCGGGCTGGCCTTGACCCCGGCGGGGGAAACGCTGCTGTCCTATGCCCGCCGCATCCTGTCGCTGAACGACGACGCGCTGGCTGCCCTGGACGGGGCGGCGGTGGCGGGCACGGTGCGGCTGGGGCTGGTGCAGGATTTCGCCGAACGCCGTTTGCCCGCGGTTCTGGGCCGTTTCGCCCGCACCCATCCCGCCGTGCGCATCGAGGTCGCCATCGACCGCGGCCCGGCCCTGGTGCGGGCGCTGGACAGCGGCGGTCTGGATCTGGCGCTGCTGTGGGGGGAGGCCGCCGCCCTGCCCCATGCCCGGCCGCTGGGCCGCCCGGCGGTGGCGTGGCTGGCCGCCGAGGGGTGGGAGCCGCCGGACGGGCCGCTGCCGCTGCTGGTGATCGAACAGCCCTGTGCGTTCCGCGCCGCGGCGGTGGCGGCACTGGACCGGGCCGGGATTCCCTGGCGCGTGGCGGTGACCAGCCCCAGCCTGTCGGGGTTGTGGGCGGCGGCCCAGGCCGGGCTGGGCGTGACGCCGCGGGTGACCGACGGGGCGCCCGCCGGGGTGGCCCCGGTCGTCGGACTGCCGCCGCTGCCGCCCATGCCGCTGGCCCTGGCGGCGGCGGCGCCAAGCGATGCGCCCGCCACCGCCCGGCTGCGCGCCATCCTGTGCGACGCGGTGATGGGGGAGGATGACACCCCCTCCCCGACGGCCGGGAAAGTAGGGTAGGCTTGCGCTCCCCCCTCCCAACCCCGTGAGCGCACCCGGTGAGTACCTACGTTTCGACCGTCTGTCCCCACGATTGCCCGTCCACCTGCGCGCTGGAGGTGGAGCGCCTGGCCCCCGACCGCATCGGCAAGGTGCGCGGGGCCGCCGACAACAGCTACACCGCGGGCGTGATCTGCGCCAAGGTCAGCCGCTACGCCGAGCGGCTGCACAACCCCAACCGCATCACCCGCCCGCTGCTGCGCACCGGCCCGAAGGGCAGCGGCCAGTGGGCGCCCATTGCGTGGGACGAGGCGCTGGACCGCATCGCCGACGCCTTCAACGCGGCGGAGGCACGGTATGGGGCGGAAGCCGTGTGGCCCTATTACTACGCCGGCACCATGGGGCTGGTGCAGCGGGGCGCCATCCAGCGGCTGCGCCACGCCAAGGGCTATTCCCGCCAGATCAGCACCGTCTGCGACACGCCGGCCAACATGGGATGGCTGGCCGGACACGGCGACATCCGCGGCGCCGACCCCCGCGAAATGGCCGACAGCGACCTGATCGTCAACTGGGGCGGCAACCCGGTGGCGACCCAGGTCAATGTGATGACCCACGTGGCCCGCGCCCGCAAGACCCGCGGCGCCACGCTGGTCACCATCGATCCCTACCGCAACGGCACGGCCGAGGTGTCGGACCGGCACCTGATGCTGCGCCCCGGCACCGATGGGGCGCTGGCCTGCGCCGTTATGCACGTGCTGTTCAAGGAGGGGATGGCCGACCGTGCCTATCTGGCCCGTTACGCCCAGGACACCGCGGCGCTGGAAGCCCATCTGGAAAGCCGCACGCCGGAATGGGCCGCCGCCATCACGGGTCTGAGCGTCGATGAGATTGTCGGCTTCGCCCGGCTCTACGGCTCCACACCGCGCAGCTATCTGCGGCTGGGCTATGGCTTCACCCGCACCCACAACGGGGCAGCACAGATGCATGCGGTGTCCTGCCTGCCCGTGGTCACCGGCGCGTGGCAGCACCGGGGCGGCGGCGCCCTCTATTGCTCCAGCGGCATCTTCGCCCTCGACCGCACCCTGGCCGAGGGGCTGGACCGGCTGGACCGCCGCGTCCGCGGCCTGGATCAGGCGCTCATCGGGCGGGTCCTGACCGGCGACCCCGCCGCCCTGGCCGGCGGCCCGCCGGTGACCGCCATGCTGGTGCAGAACACCAACCCCGCCGCCATCTGCCCGGAACAGGCGCTGGTCCGCCGCGGGCTGATGCGCGACGATCTGTTCGTCGCCGTCCACGAACAGGTGATGACCGAAACCGCGCAACTGGCCGACCTCGTGCTGCCGGCCACCATGTTCCTGGAGCACGACGACATCTACCGCGGCGGCGGGCAGATGCACATCCAGATCGGCGCCAAGGTGGTGGACGCCCCCGACGAGGCGCGGGAAAACCTGTGGGTCATCCACGAACTGGCCCGGCGGGTGGGGGCCGAACATCCCGGCTTCGCCATGAGCGCGTGGGAGATCATCGACGCCATGCTGCGGACCTCCGGCCTGCCGGACGCGCAGACCCTGCACACCGCCCGCTGGTACGACGCCCAGCCGGATTTCGAAACCTCGCACTTCCTGAACGGTTTCCACTGGCCGGACGGGCGGTTCCGCTTCGCTCCCGACTGGGCCGCACTGGGACCGCTGGGCGGGCTGCCCGCCCTGCCCGACCATATGGAGCCGGGGCGTCCGGCGGATGCCGACCATCCCTTCCGGCTGGTCACCGCCCCGGCGCGGCAGTTCCTCAACACCAGCTTCAACGAAACCCCGACGGCGCAGAAACGCGAAGGGCGTCCCACCGCCCTGATGCATCCCGACGACTGCACGGAACTGGGTGTCAGCGACGGCACGCCGGTGCGGCTGGGCAACGGCCAGGGGGTGGTGACGGTGCACGCCCGCCCCTTCGACGGGGTTCAGCGCGGCGTGGTGATCGTGGAAGGGCTGTGGCCCGATGCGGCCTTTGTGGATGGGGTGGGCATCAACACCCTGACCGCCGCCACCTCCGTCCCGCCCGCGGGCGGGGTCGGGTTCCACGACACAGCAGTCTGGATCCGGGCGGCCTGATCCCGGTCCCCGTCAGGGCACCGGCGGTCCGGTTCAGGCCGCCGGTTTCCCGGCAACCAGCCGGTCCACCCGCTCATCCACCTGGGAGATGCGCCCCATCAGCTTGAAATGATTGGCGCTGGACACCCGGCGCAACTCGTCCTGCCCGGACTGCAAAGCGGCCACATCGGCACGGAGTTCGTCCTGACCGCGCTTGAGCGCCTCCACATCGGCGCGAAGCTCTTCCTGCCCGAGTTTCAGGGATGCCACGTCGGCACGAAGCTCTTCCTGCCCAAGTTTCAGGGACGCCACGTCGCTCTTGAGAACCGCCACGTCGGCCTTAAGTTCGGCCACCTCAGTCTTGAGGACCGCCACATCGGCCTTGAGAACCGCCACATCGGCCTTGAGAACCGCCACGTCGCTCTTAAGCTCGGCAACGTCGGCCTTCAATACGCGCACATCGGCTTTCAGCTCGGCGACATCCGTGCGGATCTCGTCGATCTTGCCGACCAGCAAACCCAGGATATCCTTCAGTTCGGCATCCATGCGCGCATCCCTTGCCACTGGATACAGGATGGCTCTGCCGCACACACTTGTCAACAGAGGGCTTGCTACCGGGGGCCGATCAACCGGCCCACTTCATCAACCCTGTTCCTGTGCCGCGATCAGGGTGGTCATCCAGCGGAAATCGGCGTTGGGCGCCAGGGTGATGGTGTCGCTGCCGGTGCTGCCCGGCGCGGATGCGGCGTCCGAGCCGTCCCCCTGCCCGCCCCCCATGCTGTCCAGCCCGCCCTGGGCGATCAGGGAGGCCATGCCCGCCGACACCGGCCGGTCCAGCGGCTGGGACACGCCGGAAGCCGCCACACCGTCCATGCCGCCGGCGGCGCCGTTGCCGGCACTCACCATCTGCAACAGGGCGCCGAAGCTTTCAGCGGCGGCAACCCGTTCCTGGGAACCGGACGCCCCTTTGCGTTCCTGAACGCCGTCAAGGCGCAGGTTGGAAACGCGGGAGATCTCGGCGTTGGTCAGGGCGGACACGGCCACACCCCATCGGTTGAGAAGCGCACCAAACCTTTATGCAAAACCAATGCCGAAAGAAAGGGCAATCATTTCAATGGGGTGCCAAACCCCTTGGGTGATTTTTGCCCGCCGCACCCGGCAAGAATTGCCGGAATGCGCGGGCAGTTTCTGCCGCTCTCAGTCGCGGAAATTGATGTATTGCAAGGGCTGTTCCAGTTTCATCCCCCGCACATGGGCGATGGCGGCCTGCAGATCGTCGCGCTTCTTGCCCGACACGCGCAGCTCGTCGCCCTGGATGGCGACCTGCACCTTCATCTTGGCGTCCTTGATCGACTTGACGATCTGCTTGGCAAGATCCTGGGCGATGCCTTCGCGCACGGTCACCACATGGCGCACCATGTCGCCGCCGGCCCGTTCGGGGGTGGCGGAGAAATCGAAGAAGCCGATTTCCAGCTTGCGGCGGGTGACGTGGGTGCGCAGCAGGTCGTGCATCTGGCGCAGGCGGGGTTCGTCGTCGGCCAGAATGGTCAGGGTGTTGCCGTCACGCTCCACCGTGCCCTTGGTTCCCTTGAAGTCGAACCGCTGCTCCATCTCGCGCCGCACGCCGGCCAGGGCGTTGTCCACCTCGTGGATGTCGGTCTTGGAAACAATGTCGAAGGACGGCATGGCGACGGCTCCCGAAGCTTGGGCGGTTCTTGAACACGCGGACAAGGAATCGGGCGGACGTTAACCCACCCGCGCCCCTGCCGTCCAGACCCGGCAACCGCGTCATCGGGCGAGGGATCTAGATCTTCTGGCAAGGCAGAAACCGCCACGGTTCCGTGGCACAGTGGATCATCAGCATCGCCACCTTGTTTCAGCCATCGCCTTGTTTCAGAAGGAGCCGGCAGAATGCAGTATCAGACGTTGGGCAGCACCGGCCTTGCCGTGTCCCGGCTCGCCTTTGGCGCCATGACCTTCACCAACGGCAACCAGGATCTCGGCACGGTCTACAAGGTGGGGGCCGAACTGGCCGACGAACTGGTGGGACGGGCGCTGGAAGCGGGCATCAATTTCTTCGACACCGCCGACGCCTATGCCGGCGGCGAGTCCGAGGCTCTGCTGGGCCGGGCGCTGAAGGGGCGGCGGGACGAGGTGGTCATCGCCACCAAGGTGGGCTTCCGCACCGGCCCGGCGCTGGCCCAGGCGGGGCTGTCGCGCCGTCATATCCTGTGGTCGGTGGACCAGAGCCTGAAACGGCTGGGCACCGGCTGGATCGACGTCTACATCGCCCACAAGGAGGATCCCCACACCCCGCTGGAGGAAACGCTGGAGGCGCTGGACGCGGTGGTCCGCGCCGGCAAGGTGCGCTACCTGGGCTTTTCCAACTGGCCGGCGTGGAAGGCGGCCGCCGCGCTGGAGATCCAGAAGGCGCGCGGGCTGGCCCCCTTCACCCACGGCCAGATGCATTATTCCCTGCTGGGCCGCGACGTGGAGCGCGACGTGGTGCCGATGATGCGGCGCTATGGGCTGGGGCTGACGGTGTGGAGTCCGCTGGCCTCGGGCTTCCTCAGCGGCAAATACACCCGCAAGACGCTGGACGATCCCAACAACCGCATCTCCGGCTTCGACATCCTGCCTTTCGACAAGGAGCACGGCTTCCGCATCCTGGAAAAGCTGCGCACCATCGCGGCCCTGCGCGGCATGACGGTGGCCCAGGCGGCGCTGGCGTGGCTGCTGGCCAAGCCGGCGGTCACCAGCATCCTGATCGGCGCCACCAAGCTGCACCAGCTGGAAGACAATCTGGCCGCCGTGGACGTGGCCCTGACCGAGGAGGAGGTTGCCGACCTGGACGCCGCCACCGCCCTGGCCCCGGTCTATCCCAACTGGTTCTGCGAACGGCTGGCGGACCAGCCGATGGCGCAGGCTCTGGAGCGGTAGCGCGAAGAGAGGCCAGGCGGGGACATCGGACGATCCGGGCTGTTGTCGGATATGGGTGATCCGTGATAGCCACTCGCACCGGAGCAATCATCGTTCAACCACGGCCGCCCCAACCGGCCAGGAGTCATCCCATGTCCGATCAGCCGAGCAACGGCCAGGATCCGCAGGCCGGCGCCAACGCGCTGCCCATCAACGTCCTTGTCCAGTATGTGAAGGACTTCTCGTTCGAGAACCCGAACGCCCCGCAGAGCCTGCTGCCCAACGAGGCTCAGCCGCAGGTGAACATCGGCGTCGATGTCGGCATCCGCGCCGTCGGCGAAGAGGTGTTCGAGGTGATGCTGAACCTGCGGGCTGAAGCCAAGGCCGGTGACACCGCCACGTTCCTGGTGGATCTCAGCTACGGCGGCCTGTTCCAGCTCGTCGGCGTCCCCGAGGAACACCGCCACGCGGTTCTGTTCATCGAAGGCGCACGCCTGCTGTTCCCCTTCGCCCGCTCCATCGTGGCCGATGCCACCCGCGACGGCGGCTATCCGCCGCTGATGATCAACCCCATCGACTTCACCGACCTCTACCGCCGCAAGCTTGCCGAAATGCAGGCGCAGCAGGACAACCAGCCCCAGCAACCGCCGTTCTGATCCGGGCGGTACAGGGGACGCGATCGGAAAACGGCGGCGCCATCCGGTGCCGCCGTTTTCCGTTGATCCGGGATCACATCATCAGCACCGCGATGAACCATCCGCCGATGGCCAGGATGGCCAGCGCGACGACCGCGGTCAGGATCACGCGGTTCATGGCGCGGATCGACCGGCAGTTGGGGCAGCCGGACGCATCGGCGGGAATGCGGGCGCCGCAGCGGTCACAGGTGGGCTTGGCATCGCTCACGGTACTTTTCCTCCACAAACACGGCGCGGGGACCGAAGAAAGCGTGCCTCCCATGTGCGGGATGGGACACATGCTTTTCTTGTCGGGACCATGACACATGAGTATTGTGCCCGGCATCGGGCTAACACCCCTGTCATTTCCTGCATTGGGTACCGGACCCGGCCCGCCGCCCGCAAGAGAGATCCACGATGTCCAAGCCGCGCACGCTCTTCGACAAGATTTGGGACAGCCACGTCGTCCACCGCCAGGAAGACGGCACCTGCATCCTCTACATCGACCGCCACCTCGTCCATGAAGTGACGAGTCCCCAGGCGTTCGAGGGCCTGCGCATGGCCGGGCGCTCCGTCCGCCGCCCCGAAGCGACCCTGGCGGTGCCGGACCACAACGTCCCCACCACCGACCGCTCCAAGGGCATCGAGAACGAGGAAAGCCGCATCCAGGTCGAAACCCTGGACAAGAACGCCCGCGATTTCGGCGTGCGGTATTTCCCCATGGATGACATCCGCCAGGGTGTTGTGCACATCGTCGGCCCGGAGCAGGGCTTCACCCTGCCCGGCGCCACCATCGTGTGCGGCGACAGCCACACCGCCACCCACGGCGCCTTCGGCGCGCTGGCCTTCGGCATCGGCACGTCGGAGGTGGAGCACGTGCTGGCCACCCAGACGCTGCTGCAGAAGCCGGCCAAGAACATGCTGGTGCGCGTTGACGGCGAACTGGCCCCCGGCGTCACCGCCAAGGACATCGTTCTCGCCATCATCGGCAAGATCGGCACCGCCGGCGGCACCGGCCACGTCATCGAATTTGCCGGCGACGCCATCCGCGGCCTGACCATGGAAGGCCGCATGACCGTGTGCAACATGGCCATCGAGGGCGGTGCCCGCGCCGGCCTGATCGCACCCGACGAAAAGACTTTCGAATACGTCAAGGGCCGCCCGCTGGCGCCCAAGGCCGGAGCCTGGGAACAGGCGGTGGCCTATTGGAAGACGCTGCCGTCGGACGAGGGTGCGGTCTATGACACCACCGTGGTCCTGAACGCCGCCGACATCGTGCCGCAGGTCACCTGGGGCACCAGCCCGGAAGACGTGCTGCCGATCACCGCCGTGGTGCCGAACCCCGCCGACGTGGCCGATGCCGGCAAGCGCGCCGCCGTCGCCCGCGCGCTGGACTACATGGGCCTGACCCCCGGCCAGCCGCTGAACAGCATCACGATCGACACGGTGTTCATCGGTTCCTGCACCAACGGCCGCATCGAGGATCTGCGCGCCGCCGCCGACATCGCCAAGGGCCGCAAGGTCGCCGCGGGCGTGCGCGCCCTGGTCGTCCCCGGTTCGGGTCTGGTGAAGGAACAGGCGGAGGAAGAAGGTCTGGACAAGATCTTCGTCGAGGCCGGATTCGAATGGCGTGAACCCGGCTGTTCCATGTGCCTGGCGATGAACGCCGACCAGCTGTCGCCCGGCGAGCGCAGCGCCAGCACGTCGAACCGCAACTTCGAAGGCCGCCAGGGCCGCGGCGGGCGCACCCATCTGGTCAGCCCGGCCATGGCCGCCGCCGCCGCCATCACCGGCCATCTGACCGACGTGCGCGACCTGCACTGACGTTACGGAGCCGTCCCTCCGGGGACGGCTTCGGCCGCCAGACGAACGGCGTCGCCCACCGTGGCGGCGCCGTTTTTCATGGCCTCCTGCAGCAGGTGGGACGCCGCTTCCCCCACCGGCTGGGCCAGATGGCCGTCGGGCGGGGCCGCATCCCGGCCCAGCGCCGCCGCCAGATGGCCGAGATCAATCCGCGCCAGCGGTTCCAATGGCGGCAGCCCGGCATGGGCCAATTCGCCGGCCAGCGCGCCCAGCGCCTCCTCCACCCCGTAACCGGCGACGACGGCGTGATGCAGGCTGTCGTGGATCACCGGCCACGCCAGGGGGAACGGCCGCTCACCGGCCACCATGTCCGGCGCGATGCCGGCCACCGTGCCCGCCAGCGCCACACCGGGATTGACCAGCACGTCCAGCGACAGGGTGCGGAACAGCCGCGCCCCCGACAGCCGCACCGTGCCCATCGCCAGCACCCGTTCGCCGCCGGGCGCCGTCACCACCCGCAGCGCCACCAGCGGCGCAGTGGCCAGCGATTCGTCCAGCATGTCGCGCACCGGGAACGGCGGCAGCACCGGCGCACTCCCCTCCGCCTCTCCGGCAGGGGCGGAAGGGGCCGGGAACACCAGCACCGCCCCGGCCCCCAACCCCTGGTCGGCCACCCGCACTGTCAGTTCGCCGCCCGCCGCGGTGGGCAGGGCGGTGGTGACGCTGCCGCCCGAACCGCGGGCGCGCTCCACCGCACGGATCAGCGCCGCACGGTCGAGCACATCGCCGACGGGACGGCCCGGCGCCGCCCCCTCCCCCAGCAGCCGCAGGGCGGCGGGGTTGGCGTCCACCACCCGGCCACCCTCGCCGACGACCATCACCGGCTGGTCCAGGGCGGTGGCAATGACCGGCCAGCGCCCCTCGCCACCGCGAGGATGGTCCGGTGCGGGGTGGGCGATGGCGGCATCCAGGACGCGGAAATGACGGTTCAACCGGCTGAACGCCAGCCACAGGGCGCCCAAGCCAAGCGCCGCCGCCGCCAGGGGCGGCATGGCTTCCAGCGTTCCCACCCGCGACAGCAGGCCGTTGGCGATGAACACCAGTGCTGCCGCCGCGATCACAAGGCAGGCGGACGCGATCCGGCGGGTACGGATGTGATCGGAAGAGGTCATGGCCGTCCTGCTCCCGCAACGGTTATGCGACGCCCTGGCGACCGTTGGAACCTGTTGCTGCGCGTCATCGCATTCCCCCTCAAACACTGGCCTGATCCGGGGCGAAGCCCGGATCGTCGGCGCGGTGCAGCCGGGTGGCGGCGGTCAGCGCCACCCGCAGCACCAGCGCCTTGCGGCGGGCGGCGGCCAGACGCTCCACCGGCGCATCCCGCACCACCGCCGCCCCGAAGGCGTCGGCCACCATCAGACCGCAGTCGTCGGGGATGAGGGCGGCGGGAAACGCCTCGTCCACCGCAAAGAAGAAGCTGTCGCACCACGCCCGGTATTCCGGCCATTTCCGGTCACAACGGAAATCGGCGACGCTGCTTTTCACCTCGACGATCACCACCGTGCCGTCACCGTCCACCGCCAGCACGTCAGCCCGCCGCCCGCCGTTCAGGCGGAATTCCGTGACGCTGGCAAACCCCCGCTGGGCCAGCGCCCGCCGCACCCCCCGCGTGATCGACGGCGCCCCCGGAACCGGGTCGGGGAAGGCTGGATCAGAGAAGGCTGGATCGGGGTGATCGGGAGCGGGATGATCGGGCATCGGCACACGGACAACCGCGGTGTTTCGGAACAGAGAACGAACATATTATCACCCACCCCCACCACCCCGTCCATGGCGGAATCCCGCCGATGCGGTGGCAGAACGGCCACGGTTGACGGTAAGCTGCCGGACGGGTTTCGCAAACGGCGGGGGGATCATGGAGCAAAACGGCATGGGCCTTCTGGTTTTCGATGACCGCCAACGGCTGATCGCATGGAACGAGGCCGCTGCGGCCCTGCCGGTGCTCAACGGGGTGCTGACCCCCGGCCTGCCCCGGTCCATGCTCGACCCGCTGCTGGCGGGCACCCCATCCATGGACCGTCCCCTGGCCGACGGTGGGCTGGTGCGGATGCTGGGGCCGGGGGCCAGCATGACCGGCACCGCCGGCAACCGACTGTTCGCCACAGCCAGCCATGACCTGCGCCAGCCGCTGGCCGCCCTGACGCTGCTGATGGGGGCGCTGGACGGACGGGTCAGCGACCCCGCCGCGCGCGAGGTGCTGCGGGCCATGGGGCTGGCGGTGGACACCATGAAGACCATGGTGGACGGCCATCTGGATCTGGCGCGGCTGGAAGCCGGGCTGATCGCCCCCGACACCGGCCCCCACCCGGTCAACAGTATCCTGACCCGGCTGGCGCTGGAATTCGCCCCGCGGTTCCACGACCGGCGCCTGCGCTTTTCCGTCATGCCCTGTTCGGCCATCGTCGAAACCGATCCGGTGCTGCTGGAACGGCTGCTGCATGCGCTGCTGTCCAACGCCCTGACCCACACGGCGTCCATGGGCGGGGGTGGGCGGGTGCTGCTGGGCTGTCGGCGGCGGGGGCCGGATCTGGACATCGGCGTCTGGGACACTGGCCGCGGGCTGGCCCCCGGCCCGCTGGTCAGCCTGCGCCAGGCGCTGGACCACCCCACCGACGAGGGCGCGCGGATTCTGGGGCTGGGGCTGACGCTGGCCCGCGGGTTGGCCCGCTGCCTGGGGCACCGGCTGACGCTGGACTCCCGCCCCGGCACCGGCACGCTGTTCACCGTCCGGCTGAGCCGGGTGCCGGACGGGGAAGAAACCGCAGCCCCCCGCGCCCCCAGCGGTCTTCCCGCCCCCGACATCAGCCGCGCCCATGTGGTCATCATCGAAGACGACCGGCTGGTGCGCGATGCTCTGACCGTGGTTTTGGGGGAGTGGGGATGCTCGGTGACGGGCGCCGAATCCTTCGACGAGGCCATGGCGCGGACCGTCCCGCAGAACGCGCATCCCGATCTCATCATCGCCGACCTGAGGTTGAAAGGGGCTGCCAACGGCATCGTCGCCGTCCGCCAACTCGCCAAGGCCCTGGACCGTGCGATTCCGGGGCTGATTCTGACCGGCGACACCGATCCGGTGCGGTTGAAAGAGGCGCGCCTGTCGGGTTACCCCTTGTTGCATAAGCCGGTATCCCCCCTGGCCCTGCGCACCGCGCTGGCGAACCTTCTGGGCCGCGACTCCGATGGATAAGGAGTCGTACCCCAGGAGCCATACCCGTCAAACGATGGAACAGCCAAAGAAACAGCCGACGCCTCCAATTTACCCATAATTTTTTCCGGAATCCCCGAAAAATCCCCTGTTTCTTTTTTCTTTTTTTAAGCATATGACCTCTGGGGAGTCTTACGCTCCTCCCAAGCACATCCTCCATCCCTGATTATAAGTTTTTCCTTTTCTAAAAATATTATCCCTGAATACAGTGGGGATGGTCAGGGCAATAAGAAACCAACAGGGTGGGGCATGCCTGTCGCCAGACGCACCATCGGAGGCCTGCATCGCCCCATCACTCTGCCCGTTCTGGCCGTCATCGGCGTGGCCGTGTCGGTGGCGACCTTCCTGGTGGTTCAACACATCATCCGCAGCGGGAAGGAAGTGCACTTCACCCGAACGGCGGAGCAATACCACCAGGCGCTCAAGGAACGGCTCGACACACAAAACCTGTTCCTTCACGCTCTGGCCGGGCGGTTCTCCGGCGCTCCCCCCGAGACGCAGGCGGATTTCTCAACGGCGGTGGCACAGTTACGCCCTTTTTCCCCCGCCCTCGAATCGGTGGGTTGGCTGCAGGGGGCGGGCATCGCCTTTCTCGATCCGGCGGCCCCGGCGCCGCCCGGCCTGGACGGCATCCGTCCGGGAAACGGGCTGGACGCCTATCCCGCCCTGGCCCAGACCGCCGAGCGGGCCTGTGCGGGGAACCGGATCGTCACAGCACCGGCCGGGGCGTTATCGGTGCCCCCGCATTACACCGTGCTGATGCCGGTTTCCCAGACAACGGGAGGGGCGGCGGACGGCGGATACGCCGGCGGGCACCCGTGCGCCGCCTTCGACGGCGTTCTTCTGGCTTTCTTCGAAATAGGGCGGCTGCTGGACGATGCGCTGAACACGCTGCCGCCCCTCAACGCCGACCTCTATCTGGTGGAGGAACAGGACGATGGCGCCCTGGTGCAGCTGGCGGTCCACCCGGCCCCCCGGCGCCACGCCGTCTTCGCCCCCGCCGATGACGGGGCGCTGGCCGCGGCGCTGCCCACCGCCCTGCCGCTGGCCGCCGGGTCCGGCACATGGCGGATGCTGCTGCTGCCGCAGCCGGCCCCCCTGTTCGGCGACGGCATCGGGATGGCGTGGGGCGTCCTGGCCAGCGGCCTGCTGCTGACGGGGATCATGTGGGCGTATCTGTACCGGGAGGCACGGGCGCGGATCATGCTCCAGACCGAAGCGCGCGCCCGCGCCGCCATGGCCCGCATGCTGCGGGAAAGCGAGGAGCGTTTCCGGCTGGCCCTGCGCCATTCCAAGGTGTCGGTGTTCAGCCAGGACCGACGATTGCGCTACATCTGGATCTACAACCCGCAGATCGCCGTGCCGCCCAGCCGTTTTCTGGGCCGCACCGAGGCCGACCTGTTCACCGACGACACCGCCGCCGTGCTGGAAAGCATCAAGCAGGAGGTGATGGACACCGGCATCGGCATCCGGCGGGAGGTGACGGCCATCCCCCGCGACCCCGACACCGGCACGCCGGGGGCCGAACACGTCTTCGATCTGGTGGTGGAGCCGCTGCGCGACGGCTCCACCATCACCGGCGTGATCTGCGCCGCCGTGGACGTGACCGAAGCCGCCCTCTTGCGTGATGCCCTGGCCGACGCCCACGCCGAAGCCCAGCGCGCCAATCAGGCCAAGACCCGCTTTCTCGCCGCCGCCAGCCACGACCTGCGCCAGCCGTTCCAGGCCATGAGCCTGTTCCACCACACCTTGATGGCGCGGCTGGACGATCCCACCCTGCGCGACATCGCCGCCAAGCTGGGGGATGCGATGACCGCGGGCAGCGCGCTGCTGAACGCCCTGCTCGACACCTCGGCGCTGGAGGCCGGCACCATCAAGCCCCGGCTGGAGGTCTTCCCCTTCCAGACGGTGGCCCTGCGGCTCGGCACGGAAATCGCCGGCCAAGCTGTCAGCAAGGGGCTGACCCTGCGCACCGTCGCCACCTCGGCCCTGGTGCACAGCGACCCGGTGCTGCTGGAACGGCTGCTGCGCAATCTGCTGGTCAACGCCCTGCGCTACACCCGCACGGGCCGCATCCTGCTGGGCTGCCGCCGCCGCGGCGACCGGCTGCTGGTGCAGGTGTGGGACACCGGCCCCGGCATCCCCGCCGCCCAGCAGGAGCGGATCTTCGACGATTTCTTCCGGGGCGACTCCGGGACGGAGGATGGGGCGCACGGGCTGGGGCTGGGATTGGCGACCGTCCGGCGCATGGCGCTGCTGCTCGACCATCCGGTCAGCGTCCGGTCGGTCGAAGGGCGCGGCACCATGTTTTCCGTTTCCGTTCCCCTGGCCTCTCCCTCTCTTCGCAATTGCGTTGCTGCAATGCAATAAATGCATGGCCCGGCCGCGCCGGCCAAGAACCGTGTCGCCCCTGCCCTGGCTCGCGTTTTTCCCATGACGCAATCGAATGGAAGCACGGGAAAGCACAGCCATCCCCTTCTGATGAGTCAACCCTGATGGCAGAGCGGGCCTTTTTCGGAAAAACGGGCGAACAGATGGCCCGCCATTCAGCAATGGCGTGAAGATTGACAATTGGTAAAGGGCTTATGGTGGCATAACGCCGCCATTGGGGCCGCTTGACGATTGCGGCTCATCTTCCTCATATATCCCCACGACAACGGCGGACATCGGACGGACGGCCCACGGCCCACCCCGCCCCGGTTGACGCCGCCCACACCGTTATCGCTGCGGTGCGATATTGCGCCGCACCATAGGGTTCAAAAAGACCGGCGCCGGTGGCTGTCACACCGGCTTCATGTTGGTAGGGTATGTACCGGCCTCACGGCCGGCTGGTTCCCGACCGCCGCCCGGCAGACCGCCGTGAACGCGGGCGGCGGGCGGGAACAGGCCCATGAAGCAGACCCGGACCCAGGACCGGGTTTGCGCCCATTTCCTTGAGGAGCATCGTGTAATGGACTCCGCCTCCGACGTCGGCAAGACCGGCTCTGCCGCCATGATCGAAAACGTCACCTTCGATGAGATTGCGATCGGCCAGTCGGCCAGCACGGCGCGCCGCCTGACCGTTTCCGACATCGAGCTGTTCGCCACGGTCTCCGGTGACATCAACCCCGCCCATCTGGACGAGGAATACGCCGCCGACAGCCTGTTCCATAAGGTGATCGGTCATGGCATGTGGTCGGGCGGCCTGATCTCGGCGGTTCTGGGCACCAAGCTGCCGGGGCCGGGCACCATCTATCTGGGCCAGGATCTGCGGTTCAAGCGTCCGGTGGCCATCGGCGACACCATCACCGTCACCGTCACCGCCCGCGAAAAGCGCGCGGACAAGAGCATCGTGGTGTTCGATTGCTCCTGCGTCAATCAGGACGGCAAGGAGGTGGTGTCCGGCACCGCCGAGGTGATCGCGCCGACGCACAAGGTGCGCCGCCAGGCCGCCGAACTGCCGCAGGTGCAGGTGATCCGCCACGACAAGCACGAAACCCTGCTGAAGAAGTGCGATGGTCTGACCCCGGTGCCCACCGCGGTGGTGCATCCGTGCGATGAAAGCTCGCTGAAGGGTGCGGTGGAAGCGGCGGAAGCCAACCTGATCGCCCCCATCCTGGTGGGGCCGGAATCCAAGATCCGTTCGGTGGCCGACACCTTCGGCATCGACCTGTCCGGGTGCCGCATCGTCAACGTGCCCCATTCCCACGCCGCCGCCGAAACCGGCGTCCGGCTCGCCCGTTCAGGGGAAGCGGAAGCGGTGATGAAGGGGTCGCTGCACACCGACGAACTGATGTCGGAGGTGGTGCGCAAGGAAACCGGCCTGCGCACGTCCAGCCGTCTGTCGCATGTGTTCGTGATGAACGTGCCGACATACCCGCGCTCGCTGCTCATCACCGACGCCGCCATCAACATCTACCCAACCCTGGAAGACAAGGTGTTCATCGTCCAGAACGCCATCGACCTTGCCAAGGTGCTGGGGGTGGAGACGCCGCGCGTCGCCATCCTGTCGGCGGTGGAAACCATCAACCCCAAGATCGCCTCCACCATCGAAGCGGCGGCCCTGTGCAAGATGGCCGACCGCGGCCAGATCAAGGGCGGCATCCTCGACGGCCCGCTGGCCTTCGACAACGCCATCAGCGCCGAAGCGGCCCGCACCAAGGGCATCGTGTCGGACGTCGCGGGACAGGCCGACATCTTCCTGGTGCCCGACCTTGAAGCCGGCAACATGCTGGCCAAGCAGCTCTCGTTCCTGGCCAACGCCGATGCCGCCGGCATCGTGCTGGGGGCGCGGGTTCCGATCATCCTGACCAGCCGTGCGGACAATGTGCGCACCCGTCTGGCGTCGTGCGCCGTGGCCTCGCTGGTCGCCGCCGCCCGCCGCCGCGGTGCCGCCGCCGCTGCCGCCGAATAAAGGAGGTGCGTATGGACATGCTGTCTCCCACCCCGCCCTCCGGCGGCGATGCCCTGCTGGTCATCAACGCCGGTTCGTCCAGCCTGAAATTCTCGGTGTTCCGCACCCTGGATGACGGCGGCGTCACCGCCGCCATCAACGGCCAGATCAGCGGCATCGGCACCGAACCCCGGTTCGAGGCCAAGGACACCGCCAAGAACCCCATCGGCGCCAAGGCCTGGACCGCCGGGGAAAAGGCCGACCGCACCGCATTGCTGAGCTACCTGCTCGACTGGATCGAAGAGCATCTGGACGGCGCCCGGCTGCTGGCCGCCGGCCATCGGGTGGTGCACGGCGGTTCCGGCTTCTCCCATCCGGTGCTGGTCACCGACGCGGTGATGGACGAGTTGGAAGCCCTGATCCCGCTGGCCCCGCTGCACCAGCCGCACAATCTGGCGGCTATCCGCGCGCTGGCCGAAGCGCACCCGGAACTGCCACAGATCGCGTGTTTCGACACGGCGTTCCACCGCGGTCAGCCGTGGCAGGCGCAGACTTTCGCCCTGCCGCGGGAAATGACCGAGTCGGGCATCCGCCGCTACGGCTTCCACGGGCTGTCGTACGAGTACATCGCCCGCCGGCTGCCGGAAATCGCCCCCGAACTGGCCGACGCCCGCGTGGTGGTCTGCCATCTGGGCAGCGGTTCCAGCATGTGCGCCATCCACGCCGGCAAAAGCGTGGACAGCACCATGGGCTTCACCGCCGTGGACGGCCTGCCCATGGGGACGCGCACCGGCTGCCTGGACCCCGGCGTGCTCATCTATCTGATGCGCAGCCGCGGCATGGACGCCGACGCGCTGGAAAAGCTGATCTACAACAAGTCGGGCCTGCTGGGCGTGTCGGGGATTTCCAACGACATGCGCGTGCTGCTGGAATCGCCCGAACCCCACGCGGCCGAGGCGGTGGAGCTGTTCTGCTTCCGCGTCGCCAAGGAAGCGGGGGCGCTGACATCCTCCATGGGCGGGGTTGACGCGATCGTCTTCACCGCCGGCATCGGCGAGCGGTCCGCACCCGTGCGGGCGCGGGTGGGTGAGAAGCTGGCGTGGCTGGGCATCTCCATCGATGCCGAACGCAACGCCGCCAACGCCCACCGCATCAGCACCGACGACAGCCGCCTGCCGGTGTGGGTGATCCCCACCGACGAGGAGCAGATGATCGCGCTCCACACCCGCAAGGTCCTGGCACTCGCCAGCGTCTGAGGACGGAGAGCCGGAACCCCGGCCCAAACGGGGTTTCGGCCCGTCCGTGCACGGGCGGGAAAAGCGTCCCCTGCGCCATCATGGCGCGCCAATCTTCTTGGTCCGCCAATCTTCTTGGTCTGGGTGGCAGGGGGGGTGTAAACCCAGGCAGCGCGCAACGGAAAGAGGGCGGCGGCAACCCTGCCGCGAATCGCCCTTTCCCCGGACGCGCATGCCCCCGCTTCCCGACCCTGGTTCCGATGGATTTCATCCCGCCGCCCCTGTCCCCCCCTCTGCCGCCACCGGCGCCGATGGCGCGCCGGATCGTCCGCTCGCTGACGATGCTGGCCCTGGCGGGGGTGGGCGGGGTGGCCGTGGGGCTGGGGGTTCACACGCTGAACGGCCCGGTGCTGGAACGGCTGGCCCAGGTGCCGGCCGAAGCGGGGGTGATCCGGTCCCTGACCGAGTTGACCGACACACTGGCCCGCGCCGCCACCGCCGCCGCCTATCTGGAGCGGGTGGAGCGGGAGGACCGGCGGCTCAACCTGTCGTCCACCCTGCGGCAACAGGCCCAGACGGTCGGCGTGCTGGTGGGGGAGGTGTCGGTGGCCGGACTGGCCCCCGATCAGACACCCTCGCTGCACCGGATGGCGGTGCGGCTGGCCGGCGATGCCGACGAACTGAACCACATCGCCGGTGCGCGTCTGGCGGCGGAGGCCGCCTTGCGCCAGTTGCAGGAACGGCTGATGGAGCGGCACGCGGCGTTTCGCGGCACCCTGGCCGGGCTGACGCATGAAGGGGTGCACATGCTCCAGCTTCCCGACGGCGAGGCTGTCGGGACCGGGCTGCTGAACAGCCGCGACGCGTTGGAGGCGCTCGACCAATCGCTGATGACGTCGCTGGTGGCTGCCGCCGCCCTGCCGCTGTCCCCGGCGCACCTGGACGAGCGGGAAGCGGCGTTCCAGCGGGACGCACGGGCGCTGATGGAGCGCATCAACGCCCTGCCCATCGGCAGCGCCACCACCCGGCGCAGCGAGGCGGCGCGCTTCCTGCTGGCGCTGGGGCTGGACACCGGCAACGTCTTCGACCTGCAGCGGGAGTTGCACCGGCTGCGTACCGCCGGGCAGGGCCAGGGACAAAGCATCCGCGACCGCATCGACGAAGCGTCCAAAACCATCCTGAACCTGATCCGCCGCCACAACGAGGATCTGGTCCGCCAGACCCGACAGGCCGGGCGCCATCTGGGGGTGCTGCCGCCCCTGGCCGGTGCTGGTGCGGCGCTGGCGCTGCTGCTGGTGCTGGGCCGCTCACGGCCCGCCGTCCCCGCCACCCCCCCACCGCCGGCCCCCGAAGCGGCGACGGACCGCCCCTTGCGCATCCTGCTGGCGGAAGACGAGCCGATCAACCAGATGGTCTGTGCCGCCATGCTGCGGCGGGGCGGACACAGCGTCACCGTGACCACCGACGGGGCGGAAGCGGTGGACGCCATCCGCCACGCGCCCCTCGGCGCTCGGTTCGATCTGGCGATCCTCGATTTGCGGATGCCCAACCTGGACGGGCTGGGGGCGTTGCGGGCCATCCGCGCGCTGGATGACCCCACCCTGGCGCGGCTGCCCATCGCCATCCTCACCGCCTCCATCATTCCCGAAGACGCGGATTCCTGCCGTGCCGCCGGGGCCGACATGGTGCTGCCCAAGCCGCTGCGTCCCGAAAGCCTCCAGCCCCTGTTCGCCCGGCTGCTGGGACGCGCGCCCCCTGCCCCGCCAACGGAAGCCGAGGTACCGCCCGCCCCGGCAGCGGCCGAGGACGACGGGGGGTTCAACGATCTGGCCATCCGGCAGATGTGCGATGCCCTGCCCGCCGGCCGGGTGGCCACGCTCATCAACGGCACCCTGACGGCGCTCAGCGATTACGGCGACAATCTGCGCGAGGCATGGGGGGCCGGCGACCTGCCGCGGGTCAGCGCCATGGCCCACAAGATCGCCGGGGTGGCCGGGGTGTACGGCTGCCTGTCCCTGCGGACAGCGGCCCAGAAGCTGGAAATGGCGGTGGAAAAGCGCGATGCCGATCCGGCACCGCTGTTGGCCGCCCTGGAAACCGCCCTTCCCGCCGCACTCGCCCGGTTGGGCGCCGAGCGCGACCGGTTGGCGGCGGACGTGTCGTAAAGTGAGCGGGGCTACCGCCCCGACCCCGTTTGGAGGCTTGCGCCTCCAAACCACCCCCCTTTTTTGATCGGGAAAAGCAAAGGGGGGTTGGGCGGTAGCCCGATCACACCATCAGGACTTCTTCTTGACCGCGATCACTTCGATCTCGACCAGATAGCCGGGGTTGGCCAGCGCCGACACGCCGAAGGCCGAGCGGGCGGGCAGGTTGGGCTGGCTGCCGCCGAAGAACTGGGTGTAGCCGGCCATGAAGCCCTTGAAGTCCATGGCGTTGCCGTTCTGCGCGTCGGTGACGAGGTAGACCTGCATCTTCACCACGTCGCCCATGGTCATGCCCTGCCCTTCAAGGATCTCCTTGATGCGGTTGAGCACGCCCACGGTCTGGGTGGTCATGTCGCCATAGGCTTCGCGGCTGGTGGGGGCCGCGTTCTTGTCCACGACCGGCGGAACCTGACCGCTGACATAAAAGGTGGTCATATCCCCCGACACGGCGACCGCCTGAGCGATCGGGAAGGTGGAGTTGGGGATGGGATGGCGCACCACGTCGGCCTGGGCGGCACCCATGCCGAGGAGAAGGGCGCCGGCAGCCACAAGGGCGGTTTTGAACGTCATCGGAAAATTCCTTGTCTTTTTCTTACGGGGTTCGACGGCGGTGGCTCAGGGACGGGCACCCGCCACGTCCTTGGCGGTCACCGCGTCGGCGTAGTTGTTGCCGAAGTGGGTGCGGACATAGTTGACGATGGTGGCGACCTGATCGTCGCTCATCATCTTGCCGACCGGCGGCATGCCGCGATGGCCGGCCACCACCATCATGACCGGATAGCCGGACGCCGCCAGATTGGGGTTGTTGGCCAGGGCCGGATAGGTGCCGGCCCCGGTGGCGCCGACGCCGTTCTTCATATGGCAGGCCTGGCACACGTTGGCGTAGAGGGCCTCGCCGCTTTCTTCCGAGAACTTGGAGGCGGGGCTGAGGACCGGCGCGGAATCCTGGGCGGCGGCGGGGGCGATCGGGGCCGCCAGGGCGCTCAGCGCGGCCAGGGCGAACAGGGCCACGGGCCGGAGGGACGGGGTGGTCATGGCAGAGTCCTTGCGGAAATCGTTGCGGTCGGCGTGGGGGAAAAGGCTGCGCATGGCGTCAGGCCTTCACCACCCGCTGGTGCAGGCGGTCGATGGCGTCGAGCGCCGACAGGATGGCGCCTTCCTGCCACGCCGGGATGTAGGAGGCGTGCTCGCCCGCCAGCACGATGCGCCCGTCGATCGCACAGAGATCGTTGTAATGGGCGTGCCGCTTTTCCTCCGTCCAGTCCCCGGCGCAGCCCAGGGTGAAGGGAACGCGGTGCCAGGCGACGGACACACCGTTCTCGTACTCGGTCTTGTACTGGGGATGGATCTGCGAACCGAACTCCACCGCGCGCTTGATGCGCTCCGCCGGTCCCATGGCGGCGAATTCGTAGGAGTTGGGGCCGTTCCAGGTGTAGGCACCCAGCAGCACGCCCTTGCCGCCGGCGTTGTAATTGGTGCTGGGGTAGGAAATCTGACGGATCGGCAGGTCGGTGTAGCTGATGCCGCCGTAAATCGCCTCGTCCTCTTCCCAGAAGCGGCGCTTGAACTGCAGGCCGACCTTGACCGACGAGGCATAGGGCACGGCGTCGATGGCCGCCTTCATCTTCGCCCCGACATCGATCTGCATCTGGCTCAGGATGGTCAGCGGGATCGTGCAGACGCACCAGTCGGCGGTCGCCTGCATGGTGGCGCCCGGCTTCTTGGCGTCCTGATAGGTGACGGTGACGCCGCGTTCCGACTGCTGGATGCGGGTGACCTTAGCATTGTAGCGGATCAGGTCGCCCACCTGCTTGGCGAACGCCTTGCCGATCATGTCCATGCCGCCGACCGGCTGGAACATGGTGGTCTGGAATTCGTACAGGGCGAAGTTCTGCAGGCTGCGCCACAGGCGCGACTTCAGAATGTCCGGCAGAGCGATCGGCTCGCTGGGCACCGGCTCGGCGCCGATGCCGCCGCCGGCATCCTTGGCATAGCCGCGGAACTCCGCGGAAATCTCCCCGGCCTTATAGGCGTATTCCTTGTCGAGGGCGCCCCAGGACTTCAGCGCCTGCAGCAGGATCTCCTGATCCTCCTTGGTCACCGCGTCGTCCAGCTTGCCCTTCTGCGTGGCCTTGGCCAGCAGTTCGGAGACATGGCCCTGGAAATCGGTCTTGATGTCGCGGATGCGCTGCGGCTTGCCGTCGAACGCCTTGGACGAATGCAGGAAGGCGTTGTGGTTGAGCTGGATGAACGGCTCAAGCGTCACGCCCAGACGGCGGCAGTAATCCAGCACCCCATGGTGATGGTAGGGGATCCGCCAGGGGCCGGGGTTGATGTAGAGGCCGGAATCGAAGCCGCAGGTCTGGGTCGTGCCGTCCAGCTCGGTGAAGATGTCGCCGCCGCGCAAGGTCCAGTTGCGCCCGCCGGGACGGTCGTTGAATTCCAGCACCTGGACCTTATACCCCGCCTGGCGCAGCTCAAGTGCCGCCGTCAGACCGGCCAGACCGGCGCCCAGAACCAGAACGGACGCACCCTTCGGATTGCCTTCCAGCCGGATCGGCCCCTTGTACCCCGATTCCGCGGCATGACCCAGGCTGGTCATGGCGTGGTACATGACCGCACTGCCGGCCGTGGCCCCGATCAGGGACAAGAGATTGCGCCGGCTCATGCCGGTCAGTTGTTCTTCGAACATTCTACCCTCTCGTAATGCACCCGGTCCGCGGAATGGCCAAGCCACCGCTGAACCTGCCCACCACCAGCAAAAGGTGTGCCATGGGGTTGAATGATTGTCGTTCTTGATAACGACCGCCGCTGCGGAGCCGGAATTGCCCCTTGAAACGGCACAATGCCCGCCATCTCTGCTTATTTTTCGGTCTTTTTTGGGCTTTGCTGCGCTTTTAATCACGACCTAAAGCTGCCGTGCAAATTCCAGCATTTTCAGAAACCGGAACGCGCAATCGATCACAGGATTCCCCTGAATCCCGAATAAACCAGCACGATCACTGTTGCTGTGAATTGTGCCTTTCATGCTTGCGCGGCACAGATTTCAGGTGTCGGTAATCAGCGGAATTTTTTGTCAATACGGCGGGATGTTGCTTCCAAACCCGCGCCCATCAAACGGAGATGATGGATGACGCCAGAAATCTGGAGAAATATTTCTGGCAATTTTTTTATGGTTTTTGGTGGGCCGTTGGGCGACTGCCCAAACCCGTTCGGGGCGATGCCCCATAGGCGCTAACATGATGGAATGATGTT
>CALBDS010000049.1 GCA_937927415.1 uncultured Rhodospirillaceae bacterium | reverse complement strand
TGGACGCGACCGGGTGCCAACTGCGCACCCGCACCTTCGTGGCGATCACCTACACACCGTCCCGGCCGGCCACCCGCACGGTGGCGTCCTGGTTCACCCGCAACCCGCCCGAGCGCGCCAGGCCGGACGTGATGCGCGACCACGTCGAGCCCTTCCGGCAACTGGTGCTCCAGTTCGCGTCCCTGCTCGGCCGCGCGGTGGGCTGGGCGCGCATGCTGGACGACGACGGCGTGCAGACCCTGCTGCACAACTGCGTCTCGCCCCTCTACCAGCGCCACGTCACCGCCCCCGACATCCCCGGCTTCCCGATCAAGGCCAACCTCGTGGACGTCGGCTTCAAGCCCGGCTCCTTCCCGGCCTGGAGCAATGGCGGGGCCGAATGGCCGGTCCGCATGATCGGCATCGGCGGCTACCCCAAGGTCAGCCACCCCGGCCTGCTCAACGTGCTGGACAAACTGCCCTTCGAGTTCCGCTGGTCGGTGCGCTTCGAGGCGATGGACCACGTGCAGGCGCGCGGCGTCTTCGCCGCCCTGTGGCGCAAGCACGACGACACCTCCTACGACTGGCGCTCCGTGCTGCTGCGTGCCGTCGGTGGTTACGCCGCCCTGCGCCACGACCCGGTTGGCGTCATGGAGGCGCTGGAGGCCGAAGCCGCCCGGCTGGAGGCCGAGCAGGCCGGCACCAGTTCGGGCTGGATGACCCCCACCGCCGTGCTGTGGGGCCGGTCCGTCGAGGAGGTGGAGGAACGCCGCGACGAGCTGGTCAAGGCGTTGCGCACGCTGGGCTTCACCGTCATCGAGGAGACCTGGGGCGCCGAGCGCGCGTGGTACGGCACGCTGCCCGGCCATGTCCGCCCGAATCCCCGCAAGGTGCCGCTGACCCAGGTCCAGCTCGCCGACTTCCTCATCCTGTCGTCGGCCTGGGGCGGGCCGGAGCGCAACCCGCACCTCAAGTGCGATCCGCTGATGCAGGTGGAAGCCGAGGGCGGCACGCCTCTGATGCTCGACATCCACCAGGGGCAGGATGGGGCGGCGCTGGTGATCGGCCCACCGCGCACCGGCAAGTCCACCGTGCTGGCCTTCATGGGCCACCAGTTCCTTGCCCGCGCGCCCAGTGCCCGCGTGGTGTGGATCGATGTGGACGCCACGGAGAGCACGTCGCTGGTGGCGACCTGGACAGCCGGCGGCGAGTTCCTGTCCATGGGTTCCGGCGACGGCGCGCTCAACGACCTCGCCTTGCAGCCGCTGGCCGACGTCGACACCCCCAACGGCTTCGCCTGGAGCCACGGCTTCGTCATGGACCTGCTGCGCCTCCAGGGCGTACTGGTGCCGGGCAACCTGTCGGCCGCCGAGGCCGGCGACGCGGTGGACGCGGCGCTGCACCTGCTGGCTGTCTCGCCGCCGCCCGAGCGCACGCTGTCGCACCTCGCCCATCTGGTGCAGGACAACATCATCCGCATCGCGCTGGAGCCCTACTGCCGCGGCGGTCCCTATGGCGATCTCGTCGATGCGGCGGAGGACCGCTTCCTCGGCTCCGCCTGGACCACGGTGGACATCGGCGCGCTGATCGACCGCGGCCCCGGCGCCGCCCCGGTGATCAAGGCGCTGTTCCGCCGCTTCTACCGGCTGTTCGAGGACGGCCGGCCGACCCTGTTCCTGGTGGACGAGGCGTTCAAGGCGCTGAAGCACCAGCCGGCCGAGCTGGACGAGCTGCGCCGGCGCGGACCGAAGAAGAACGTCGCGCTCGTGCTCGCCACCCACCAGCTCGACGACATCGAGGGCTCGGCCATCGCGGCGATGCTGAAGACCATCCAGGTCCTGGTGCTGCTCGCCGACCCCAACGCCGCCAAGCGTTCCATCCTGCGCGACTGGGGGCTGAACGCCACCCAGGCCGGCCAGGTCGCCCGCGCCATGCCGCGCCGCGACCTCTTCTTCAAGACCCCCGAGGGCAGCCGGCTCGGCCAGCTCACCCTCGACCCGGTGGCGCTCGCCGTGTGCGGCTGCGGCGGGGCGGCCCACAAGCGCCGGGCCTTCGAACTGAGGACCGAGGTCGGGCCGCAACGCTTCGCCGCCGAATGGCTGAGCCGCAACGGCCTGGACGAGGCCGCCGACACCCTGGAGACGCTTCATGAAGGAGACACCCCATGAGGACCCGCACCCTGCGCGCCGCCACGGCGGCGCTCGCCCTCACGGTCGGCCTGACCGCCGGCCCGCCTCCGGCCCACGCCTTCCTGGGCGGGTTGCTCAACAGCTTCTTCGGCGGTGGTGGCGGAGGCGGCTGCTTCTCCGAGGAGAGCGACGGGCTGTTCGGCACCGCGCTGTCCGTCGTTGCCGGCTACGTCACCGGCGGAGCCGCCGGAGCCGTCATGGGGGCCGCATCCGGCGTGACGGGGAGCGGCGGCTCCCAGGCGCCCGGCTGCCCGATCGTGGAGAGCCGGCCGCGCGTCGTCGAGGAGATGGTCCAGCGCCAGGAGGTCGAGATCATTGCCCAGACCGCGCACATGCTCACCCAGATCGACAACATGATCCGCATGCGGCGACTGTCGGATCTCGACACCCGCGTCGCGGTGGCCGTTCGGCTCGGGGACGCCCGCCGCGTGGCTGGCCTGGTGGACCGGGTGCTGTGGAGCCTGGACGGCGTCGGCCAGCAGTTCGCCGACCTCTACCCCGACGCCCTGCCCGAGGGCATGACCGCCGAGGCCCTGGCGGAGCATCAGGCCGAGCAGGCGCGCCTCGCCCGTGCGGCCAGCCGGGCCAGCAAGCTGGTCTCGGCCGACGTCATGACCGGGATCGAGGACTATCCGGCCCGCGCCCGGGCGCTGATGGCGGCGCTGAAGGCGTGCGACGGCCAGACCTGCGCCATCGACGCCGGCACCCAGGCGACGCTGCTCAACGCCGAGGTCGCCGGCCAGCTCCTGATGATGCAGGCGGCCCACCACCGGGCGGCGGAAGCCCAGCTCGACTACGAGCAGGCCGCCGTCGAGCGCGCCCGCCAGCACACCCGCATCAACTGGCAGGGTCTCGACACCTACGGCGCACCGGGGAGCTGAACATGGGCATCCGGCACATTGTCCTCGCCCTCGGCGCCATGCTGTTTGTCAGCATCGTTGGCGCCATCGCTCTGGTGCTGTACGTCCGCTCCGATGATGGCGCGTCCGCCCTGGAGCGGCTGGAACGCAGCAACCCGGCCTGGGAGGGCATCGGCCGGTATGAGCGGCCGGTACCGGCCCACCCCGTGCGGGAGTGACCGGCCATGGACGTCAGCGCCCTCTCGGTCGTCCTGCACCAGCTCACCGCCGCCGTGGTCACCGGCCTCGGCCTGCTCGGGCCCGACGTGCAGGCGGCGCTGCGCCTGCTGATGATGCTGTCCTACACGCTGGCGCTGCTGCTCTGGCTGTTCGAGGGCAAGGCGGCGGTGCACGGCCCCTTCCTGCGCATGCTGCTGAAGTTCGCCGCCATCGGCGCGTTGGTCGAGTGGTTTCCCGCCGGCTCCGCCGCGCTGATGCAGGCCGCCGCCCAGCAGGGACTCAACCTCGGCCCTGGCGGCGGCTTCGCCCTCGACGACCCCGGCTACATCGCCCACCTCGGCATCCAGGCGGTGATCCCGCTGATGCAGCGCGTCAAGGAGATGCTGGGGCCGGTCGATTTCTTCCTGAACTTCGTCGAGATCGTCATCTTCCTGCTGGCCGCCCTGGTGGTGATCGTCAGCTTCTGCATCCTGGCCATCCAGGTGTTCCTCGCCTTCCTGGAATACCGGCTGCTGTCGCTGGCCGCCTACCTCGCCATCCCCTTCGCCGTGCTGGGACCGACCAGCTTCGTGGCCGAGCGCGCCATCGGCTACATCGCCGCCACCGCGCTCAAGCTGCTGGTGCTCGGCTGCGTCATCGCCATGTGCGCCGCGACCCTGCTGGCGCTGACCTTCACCGGCACGCCGACGCTGGCCCAGGCCTTCGGGGTGGCGGTGCTCTCGGCCGCCATCTTCGTGCTGGCGATCAAGGCGCCGCGCGCTGCCGCCGGCCTGGTCAACGGTGGCCCGGTGATGGACGGCATGACGGCGCTGGCCGCCCTGTGGACCGCCGGCTGGCTCGGCATGCGCACCATGGCCGGGGCGGCGGCCGCGACCACCGGGGCGCCCGGCAGCCTCGCCGTCGGTGCGTCGGCGCTGTGGAGCGGCCTGCGTCATGTGACGACTGGTGCAACCGCGTCCGTCGGCAGCACTGGCGGGACCGGGGGCGGCGCTGGTGGCGGGACCGGCGGTGATTCCGCCGGGCGCCGTTACCCGGCCGGCCGCTTTGGTGGCTCCCGGGCCTCGGCTCCGCGCGGCAGCGGCTGGGACAAACCGATGACCGACGCCCAGCGCGGCGAACTCGACCGCCTCGCCGCCGGCCGCGCCGTCGATGCCACTCTCACCCGTGGGCAGGCCAGCCGGCTCATCGAACGCTGGGGCGGCGAAGAGTCGTGGTTGCGCCGCACCGCCTCCAACACCACCGAACGGCCGCAGGACCCGCCGGGCAAGACGCCCGGAACGGATCGCCGCGCCGACGACAAGGAGATCGACCCGTCATGAAGGAGCGCGTCGTCAACGTCTACGACCCGCCGCCGGCGGCCGTGCCCGACAGTGCGAAGTACCTCGCCGCCATGACCTACCGCGCCAGCCGCGAGGCCAAGGCGCTGCGGCTGAAGCGCTGGACCTTCGCCCTGGCCGTGCTCGGCCTGTCCTGGGGCTCGCTGATGACCTGGGACAACCTGCGCATCGCCGGCAAGCTGGTGGAGATCGCCCGGTACAAGCCGGTCTACCGCGTCGAGCAGGCGATGGACGGCCACCAGCGCCTCGTGCTGCTCGACAACACCATCACCGTGACCAAGGGCGTCCGGATCAACGCCGTCCAGTGGTTCGTCCGCTGGCAGCGGCAGATCGGCACCGACCCGGTGATGCTGGCCAGGGACCGCGCCGCCGCCCGCGCCCGGCTGACCGGCGGCGCCGAGCGCAAGTGGGACGCCCTGCTGGCGGCCGACCTCGCCCCGGCCGAGGGCTGGACCCGCGACGTCGCCGACGTCCGCGTCCAGGAGCGCGAGGCCGACCCGAAGACCGGCGCTACCGCCTTCTACGTGGTGTGGACGGAGACGGTGTACCGGGACTTCAAGCCGCGCGCGAAGGCGATGATGAGCGCCGCCGTGGTCACTGTGGACGGCCCGTCGCGCGAGGGCGCGCTCGACGGCGTGTCGATCTCCGGCTTCTCCGAGCCCAGCGGCACGCCGCTGAAGGCCGAGACGAAGGAGCCGGCCAAAGCCCACCCCATTTCCCCGTCCGAAACGATGGAGCCCCAGCCATGAGACTCCCGGTTTCCCTGCTGGCGCTGCCGCTGCTCGCCGCCTGCGCCACCGAGCCGTCCTCGGCGCCAGCCGCCGGTCCCGCCATTCCGCAACGCCCCTACACGCTGGCCAACCTGCACATCCCGCCGACGGCGATGGAGCGCGAGCCGAAGGAGAAGGCGGGGCCGCGGCCGTCGCGGGCGCAGACCCGCAATTGGGTGGGGCAGGCCAACGAGGCGGCCCTCGATCTGCCGACGCTGACCTGCTTCAAGGGCAAGAGCTGCGAATACTGGTACCAGCCCGACCTGCAATACCTCGTCTACATGGCCGAGGGGAACCAGACGCTGGTCTGCCTGAAGCCGGGCGAGGTGGTGCGCGACATCGTCGCCCCCGGCGCCCAGGTGTGGATCCCGCACCAGCCCTACAGCTTCGGCAAGGGCGCGCAGCGCACCGAGTGCATCGCCTTCATGCCGCGCCGGGCCGGCCTCAACCAGCAGATTTCCCTCTTCACCAGCGAGCGGAAATACGACCTGAACGTCGAGACCCACAAGCGCACCCACCACGTCGAGGTGCGCTGGCGCTATCCTGAGGACTACCTCGCCACCCTGAACGGTCAGGCCACCGCCCTCCCGGCTGCGGCCGGCGACCGGCGCGACCGCACCACCGAGCTGGCCACCCGCGACCGCCGCTGCACCTACACGCTCGACGGCGACACGCCGGAGTGGCGGCCGGTGCCCACCGCCGACGGCCAGCCGCCGGTGTGCGACGACGGCGAGGTGACGATCATCAACTTCACCCCCGGCGCGCTCGGCGCCTACGGGGCGCCGATCCTCTGGCGCA
>CALBDS010000048.1 GCA_937927415.1 uncultured Rhodospirillaceae bacterium | reverse complement strand
TGGCGGCCAACGGCAACTATACCCTTTCCTTCACGGACGGGACCCTGGCGATCACGCCGGCAACGCTGCGCGTCCTGGCCGCCGACGCCAGCAAGACCTATGGCCAGTCCGACCCGGTTCTGGGCTACACGGTGACCGGGCTGGTGGTGGGCGACAGTGCCGCGTCGGTGCTGAGCGGTGGTCTGCTGCGGACTGCGGGGGAGAACGTCGGACGCTACGCCATCGGGCGCGGCACCCTGGCGGCCAACGGCAACTATACCCTTTCCTTCACGGACGGGACCCTGGCGATCACGCCGGCAACGCTGCGCGTCCTGGCCGCCGACGCCAGCAAGACCTATGGCCAGTCCGACCCGGTTCTGGGCTACACGGTGACCGGGCTGGTGGTGGGCGACAGTGCCGCGTCGGTGCTGAGCGGTGGTCTGCTGCGGACTGCGGGGGAGAACGTCGGACGCTACGCCATCGGGCGCGGCACCCTGGCGGCCAACGGCAACTATACCCTTTCCTTCACGGACGGGACCCTGGCGATCACGCCGGCAACGCTGCGCGTCCTGGCCGCCAGCACCAGCAAGACCTATGGTCAGGCCGACCCGGCGCTGGGCTACACGGTGGCCGGGCTGGTGGCGGGCGACAGTGCGGCGTCGGTGCTGAGCGGTTCTTTGCAGCGAACCGCGGGGGAAAACGCCGGACGCTACGCCATCGGGCGCGGCACCCTGGCGGCCAACGGCAACTACACCCTTTCCTTCACGGGCGGGACCCTGGCGATCACGCGGGCGGAGCTGTTCATTCAGGGGAACGGCACGCAACGGATCACCGGCAACGCCAACCCGCCGTTCACCGCCATCTACAGCGGTTTGATGCGCGGCGACGACGCCTCGGTGGTCCGTGGCCTGACGTTCTCCACCGTGGCGTCGGCCTCCAGCCCGGCCGGAACCTACGCCATCGTTCCCTCCGGCGCCTTTGCGGACAACTACGCCATCCGGTATGGCACCGGCATCCTGACCGTGATCCCGGCCCCCACCGCCTATGTCCCGACGCCCGCTCTCGGCGGGATGGCAACGGGGGGGACCAGTTCGGCGACGGGGTTCCAGAACCCGTTGGGAAGCAGCACCACGGCCACCGCTTCTCCCGGCTTCGTCGCACCGGCATCCGCGCCGGTCACGGCGGCAACGGCCAATACCGGAACCGGCGGCCCGGCTGTGACCGCCACGGTCCTGTCCGGCGGGGGGGCCGGCGGCCCGGTTTCCGTCGTCACGGCCCAGGCCCCGGTGGCGTCCGGGGGCCGGATCGAAGCGGCGGTCGATGCCGGGGGATTCAAGGTCATCTACAGCCAGCCGGCCAATTATCAGGTGGCGACCGCCCCCGCACAGGCGGGCGGCGGCACGGCGACGGCCATCGGCTCCGCTTCCGGAGGTGCCCTGGCCGCCAGCACCAGCTTCACCACCTTCAGCTCCGACGACCGTCCCAGCGTGTCCGTCGTCAACGCCGGGACCAGCACCTCCGGCGGAGCGGGTAGCGACCAGAAAGAACGCGACTGATGACCATCTCCACCCGATTGCCCCGCGCCCTGTTGCTCAACATGGCGCTGCTGGCCGCTGTCGCCGCCGGCCCGGCCCCGGCCCAGGATTTCCAGCGCATCGCCCCCAAGGAGCTTCCCCCCAACCCGGACCTGCAAAGCCTGCCGGCCCCCGCACTGCCGGCGGCCCGGCGGGGGGGCGGCAATGTTCTGCTGCCGGCGCTCAAAGGGGTATCCTTCGTCCCGCGCGCCGACCAGATCCTGCCCGACGGTGTTACCGGGGATGGGATCGACACCGGCCGGGTCGATGTTCTGGACGAGGCGGCGTTCCGTGCCCTGGTGGCGCCCTATCTGGGCCAGCCGCTGACCCTTGACCGGCTCAACGAGATCGTCAGCCTGACCGTGGTCTATTTCCGCGAGCACGACCACCCGCTGGTGGATGTGATCGTGCCCAAGCAGGACATCACCAACGGCACGGTTCAGATCCTGGTCATGGAGTTCACCGCCGGCACCATCCGGACCGAGGGCAACCAGTGGTTTTCCGACGACCTGTTGCTGGCCGGCATCCGGACCCGCCACGGTGACCGCATCCGTTCCAGTTCTTTGCTGGACGATGTCAACGCCCTCAACCAGAACCCGTTCCGGCGGGTCGATCTGGTCTATCAGCGCGGCGAGCGGGTGGGGGAAAGCGACATCGTGCTGCGGACCGTCGATCGTTTTCCGCTGCGCGTCTACACGGGCTTTGAGAACACCGGCACGCCGGCGTCGGGGACCGGGCGGGTGATGGCCGGGTTCAACTGGGGCAATGTGTTCGGAATCGGCCACATGCTCAATTACCAGATCACCGGCAGTTCCGATGCGCTGCCGTGGCGCTCGAAACCCGATGCCGAGGGGCGGCCGGACGAGCCGCGTTACCGTGCCCATTCCGGCAGCTACACCGCACCGCTGCCGTGGGGGGACCGGGTGAACCTGTTCGGCGCCTATTCCCGAACGGTTCCCACCCTGGCCGACAGCCTCAACATGACCGGCATCAGCTGGCAGGTGGGCGCCCGGTACACCGCCCCTCTGCCGCGGATGGGGGATTACCGGCACGAACTGAGTCTCGGCGCCGATTTCAAACGCACGAACAACAACCTCGACTTTGGTGGGACGCGGATCTACGGCAACCACATCGACATCGCCCAGGGGGTTGCCGACTACGCCGGGCGGCTGTCGGATGGCTGGGGCAGCACCGGCTTCAGCCTCAGCGTTGTCGCCAGCCCGGGCGGCGTGACGCCGGGTAACACCCGCGATGCCTTTACCGGCGGCGGAGGGCGGGACGGCAGCCGTCCCCATTATTATTACGGCCGCCTGGGCTTTGACCGGCAGGTCACGTTGCCGTACGGCTTCGGCCTGTCGGCGCGCGGGCAGGCGCAAATCGCCTCGGCCCCCCTGCAAAGCAGCGAGCAGATGGGCATCGGCGGGGCCTCCTCGGTGCGCGGCTACAAGGAGCGTGCGGCCAACGGCGACAGCGGTCTGTTGCTCAGCACCGAAGTCCTGTTGCCGGATGTCGGCATCGCCGGCCTGCTGTCTGGTCGGGCGGGGATCGGTGAGTCCCTGCGCCCTCATCTCTTCTTCGACACGGGCCGGGTGGCGAACCGCTCCGATGTCGGCGGGCAGGCGCGTTCCGTCACCCTGAGCAGCGTTGGGGCGGGTTTTCGCTATGCGTTGGAATCCTATGTCAGCGCCAGCGTCGATTACGGTGTCCAGCTTCGCCCGGTGTCGGCGGGGACACCGCGCGACCGCATGGTTCATCTGGCCGTGGTTCTGGGGCTGTAACCGGCCACGGGTGGCGGCGCGGGCCACCTGTCAGACACCATGATCCGAAGCAGCCCTCCCGGCGGAACCCTCCGCCGGGAATGGGGCGGAAAAGAGGGGAACCAGGAAAAGAACAAGGGCCTCGCCGTTTCCAGCGAGGCCCTTGTTTTATTTGGTGGAGCCAATGAGGATCGAACTCATGACCTCTACAATGCCATTGTAGCGCTCTCCCAGCTGAGCTATGGCCCCTTGTCTCTGGGTCGCTGCGGTGTGTGCCGCTGCGTCGGTGGAGGCGATAAACACCATTTTCCGCCCCTCTGGCAAGAGGAAAAATGCGGGTCCGTGAATTTTTTCGGACAAGCCCCCGTTTTCCCGTCCGTCCAGCCCTGCCGTTCCGTCGCACCTGCCGCCCTCTTGTGCCGGCACAGGCTGTTCCCATATGAGCGTCCGAGTATCCTTCCGGATCGCACTCATGTGGGTCAGAACCGGTCGCGCTGCCTGGCGGGCGACGGTATCAGCGGGGAGCATTGGTTCATGGACTTCGAAAAATACACTGAACGCAGCCGTGGTTTCGTCCAGGCCGCACAGACCCTGGCGCTGCGCCGGGGGCATCAGCGCCTGACGCCCGAGCATCTGCTCAAAACCCTTCTCGACGACAAGGAAGGGCTGGCCGCCAACCTCATCCGCAAGGCCGGCGGCGATCCCGCCCGCGCGCTCGCGGCGGTGGAGGCCGATCTCGACCGCCAGCCCCGCATCGAAGGGTCGGGTGCCGGACAGGTCTACCTTTCCCCCGAACTGGCCCGCGTGTTCGAACAGGCGGAAAAGCTGGCGGAAAAGGCCGGTGACAGTTACGTCACCGCCGAACGCGTGCTGATGGCCTTGGCGCTTGCCGAGGGAACCCCGTCGGCCAAGGCGCTCAAGGACGCGGGGGCTACCGCCCAGGCGCTCAACACCGCCGTCAACGACCTGCGCAAGGGCCGCACCGCCGACACCGCCAGCGCCGAACAGGGCTATGACGCGCTCAAGAAATACGCCCGCGACCTGACCGCCGCGGCGCAGGAGGGCAAGCTCGATCCCGTGATCGGGCGCGACGAGGAAATCCGCCGCACCATCCAGGTTCTGGCCCGCCGCACCAAGAACAACCCCGTGCTGATCGGCGAACCCGGCGTCGGCAAGACCGCCATCGTCGAAGGGCTGGCCCAGCGCATCGTCAAGGGCGACGTGCCCGAAGGTCTGCGCAACAAGACCCTGATGGCGCTCGACCTCGGCTCCATGGTCGCCGGCGCCAAGTTCCGCGGCGAGTTCGAGGAACGGCTGAAGGCGGTGCTGGCGGAAATCCAGGCAGCGGCGGGCGAGATCATCGTCTTCATCGACGAGATGCACACCCTGGTCGGCGCCGGCAAGGCCGACGGCGCCATGGATGCGTCCAACATGCTCAAACCGGCGCTGGCTCGCGGCGAACTCCATTGCGTCGGCGCCACCACGCTGGACGAATACCGCAAGCATGTGGAAAAGGATGCCGCCCTGGCCCGGCGATTCCAGCCGGTGTTCGTGTCGGAACCGACGGTGGAGGACACCATCTCCATCCTGCGCGGCCTGAAGGAACGGTACGAGGTGCACCACGGTGTCCGCATCACCGACGGCGCCATCGTGTCGGCGGCCACCCTGTCCAACCGCTACATCACCGACCGTTTCCTGCCCGACAAGGCCATCGACCTGATCGACGAGGCGGCCAGCCGCCTGCGCATGGCGGTGGACAGCAAGCCGGAGGAGATCGACGAACTCGACCGCCGCATCATCCAGTTGAAGATCGAGCGGGAGGCGCTGAAACGCGAATCCGACGCCGCCTCGCGTGAGCGGCTGGCCGATCTGGAAGGCGAACTGGCGGACCTGGAACAGGAATCCGCCACCCTGACCGCCCGCTGGCAGGCGGAAAAGGACAAGCTGAACAGCGCCCAGAAGCTGAAGGAGGATCTGGAGGCCGCCCGCACCGAACTGGAGCAGGCCCAGCGGTCCGGCAACTGGGCGCGGGCCGGTGAACTGACCTACGGCGTCATCCCCGGTCTGGAGCAGGCCCTGCAGCAGGCCGGGACGGAATCCCAGTCGCGGATGCTGAACGAGGAGGTGCGGGACACCGACATCGCCGCCGTCATCAGCCGCTGGACCGGCATCCCGGTTGACAAGATGCTGGCCGGCGAACGGGAAAAACTCCTGAAGATGGAAGACAAGCTGCGTTCCCGCGTGGTGGGCCAGGACGAGGCCATCGTGGCCGTGTCCAACGCCATCCGCCGGGCGCGGGCCGGGCTGCAGGATCCCAACCGTCCCATCGGCTCCTTCCTCTTCCTCGGCCCCACCGGCGTGGGCAAGACCGAACTGACCAAGGCGCTGGCCGAATTCCTGTTCGACGACGAAACCGCCATGGTGCGGCTGGATATGTCGGAGTACATGGAAAAGCATTCGGTGGCGCGCATGATCGGCGCCCCTCCGGGCTATGTCGGCTATGAGGAGGGCGGTGCGCTCACCGAGGCCGTGCGGCGGCGGCCCTATCAGGTCGTGCTGTTCGACGAGGTGGAAAAGGCCCACCCCGACGTGTTCAACGTGCTGCTTCAGGTGCTGGACGACGGGCGTCTGACCGACGGGCAGGGGCGGACGGTGGATTTCCGCAACACGCTCATCATCATGACCTCCAACCTCGGTTCCGACATCATCGCCGGGGTGCCGGACGGGCAGGATGTGGACACCGTGCGCGCCGACGTGATGGAGGTGGTGCGCGGCAGCTTCCGGCCGGAATTCCTCAACCGGCTGGATGAGATCCTGCTGTTCCACCGGCTGTCCCGGCCGCACATGGGCGGCATCGTGCGCATCCAGCTCGGCCGTCTGGTCAAGATGCTGGAGGAGCGGGACATCACGCTGGAGCTGGACGAGGCGGCCACCACCTGGCTGGCGGAAACCGGGTACGATCCGGTGTACGGCGCCCGGCCGCTGAAGCGGGTGATCCAGCGCGAGCTGCAGAACCCGCTGGCGCTGATGATCCTGGAAGGCACGGTGGCCGACGGCCAGACGGTCAAAGTGTCGGCGGAGGCCGGGTCGTTGACCATCAACGGCGTCCCCGCCGATGCGGTCACCCGCCGCGCTCCGGCGGCACCGGCCACGGTTCACTGACGGTACCTGGGGTGGGGCGGTTTCGCCGAAGGCAACGAATTCAGGTTAAAATCCCCTCTCCCCGCCGGGGAGAGGGATAGGGTGAGGGCCGGATTTCGCGCCGAAGGCCCGAAATCCGTTGCGAAGCAACCGGAAACCTGATGTTTGGAGAGCCTGACGGCTCGATTTTCGGGCATCCTGCGCGAAAATCGGCCCTCACCCCGCCCCTCTCCCCGCCGGGGAGAGGGAGATTTAACCTGATTCATGAACCTGAGGGAGCAGCGGGGCGGTTTCGTCCCGCCCGTTACCGTTCCGGCCCCGTCTGTTCCAGCGAGCGGACGATGTGACCGGCCAGCAGGTCCACCGCCTTCGACCGGGCGGCGGGATGGCGGTGCAGGACGATTTCCATGTCGGCGGGATCGGGCAGGCCGTGAACCGCGTCCATCACCTGAAACCCCGCCGCCAGCATGCCGCGGGGCAGGACGGTGATGCCCAGCCCGGCACTGACCGCCGCCTGGATCCCGGCCAGGCTGGCGCTGGTGTAGACGATGCGCCACGGGCGGCCTTGCGCGTTCAGGGTGTCCAGCGCCCGTTTGCGGTACAGATCGGGCGGCGGTGCCAGAACCAGCGGGACCGGCGTCTGGAGGTCGGGCGTCTGGGGATCGGGCATCACCAGCCGCCCCGACGATGCCCACACCAGCGGCTGCCGCCACACCCGGATGCCGCCGTCCGCGGCCATGTCCCCGGCCGCACCTCCGGCTGTTGTGTTTCCCGGTTCCTGCTTGCACAGCACCAGATCGTGGTCGCCGCGGGCGAACCCGTCCAGCAGGTTGACGGTGAAATCGCACCGCACCTCCAGCGCCACCTGCGGGTGGGCGCGGGCGAAACGCCACAGAACCCCCGGCAGGTGGGTGGTGGCGAAATCCTCCGGCGTGCCCAGACGGACGACACCGCCCACGTCCGGCTCCATCAGCACCGCGCACGCCTCGTTCGCCATGCCCAGCAGGCGGCGGGCGTAGCCCAGCAGCACCTCGCCGTCGGTGGTCAGGTCGAACACCCGGCCTTCGCGCTGGAACACCCGCTTGCCCAGCCCGTCCTCCAGCCGTTTGATCTGCAGGCTGATGGTGGACTGGGTGCGGTTCAGCCGTTCGGCGGCGCGGGTGAAGCCGCCGCACTCCACGATGGTCACGAAGGTGCGCAGCAGGTCGAGGTCGAAGGGCGGCAGCGGTGTCGGCATGGGCGGGGCATCCTTGGGCGTGGCACCCTTATCCCATGACCGCGCGGGTCACGGCGATATAAAGCGGGACACCGGCCAGGATGTTGACGGGAAAGGTCACACCCAGCGCCAGGGTCAGCGGCAGCCCGGCATCGGCGGCCGGCAGCGCGTGGCGCAGAGCCGCCGGCACCGCGATGTAGGAGGCGCTGGCGCACAGCGTCACCAGCAGCGCCGCATCCCCGGCCCCCAGCCCCAGCCCCAGCGCGGCCGCCAGACCCACCGCCGCCCCCACCAGCGGCATGCCCAGGCCGAAGGCGATCAGCCGCGGGCTGAGGCCGGCGGCATCGCGCACCCGTGCGGCGGCCAGCGCCCCCATCTCCAGCAGGAACAGGCACAGGACCCCTTCCCACGGTGCGACGAACAGCCCGTGCAGGCTCGCCAGACCCGGCTTGCCGACCGCCAGCCCGACCAGCAGCGACCCGGCCAGCAGCAGCACCGAGCCGTTGAGCGCCGCTTCGCGCAGGGCGGAGCGGATGGCGTCACCCCCCGGCAGCATCGCGCCGCCGCCATGGGTCAAAACGGCGGTCCCACCGCCACCGGCACGCACCGTTCCCGTCAGCCCGGCCAGCAACAGGCCGCTGACGATGGCCGGTCCCTCCATCACCGCCAGCGCCGCCACCATATGGCCGCCGAAGGCGATGCCCTGGCTGTCCAGCATCCGCGTGGCGGTGACGAAGGTGACGAGGCTGACCGATCCGTAATGGGCGGCGATGGACGCGGCGTTCAGCCGGTCCACCCCGGCCAGCCGCCGCAGCAGGGCAAAGCCCAGGAACGGCATGGTGAAGCTGAGGGCCGCCGCTGTCAGCAGCAGCGGCGTCACCGCCCCGGCGTCGGCCCCGGCCAGGGCGGCACCGCCCTTCAGCCCGATGGCCACCAGAAGATAGGCCGCCAGCGCCTTGCCGAAGCCGTCGGGAAAGGGAATGCGGGCACCGGCCAGGGTGATGGCGGCGCCAAGGGCGAAGAACAGAACCGGGGCGGAAAGCAGAACATCCATGACAGGCATCCTTGGCCGTTGCGGCGCCGACCATAAGAGGGATAGTCCCTTCGGTAAAATTGATATATCGAAGAGATTGGATTGAATTTTTCAATGCGTGGCGGTGGGCCGACGATCCGGGTAAAGATCGGTTCTCAGAAATCGATCCGGGCGGGGAACAGCCGGGGAGCGCATGGACAGTTTCGCCTATCGCCTGCAACGCCTGGAAGCCGGGGTGGTCCTGCTGGACGATGCCGGGCGCATCCGGTCGCTCAACCACACGGCGGAACATCTGCTGGGCTATTCGGCGCCCAAGCTGGTGGGGCAGGACATCGCCGCCGTGCATCCCCCCGCCGCGCGCGGGAAGCTGTCGTGGATTCTCCAGGCGGCGCGGGAACAGCAGGGGGCTTCCATGGCCGTGACCCTGCCGGGGCGGGTGCTGCTGCTGAAGGCCACGGCGCTGGCGATGGGGGAGGGGATCTGCCTGACCCTCTATCCCGTCGATGAGGAACCGATCACCGCCGCCACCGCCAGCGCCCCGGCGCCGCTGCTGAAACTGCCGGTGTCGCGCGGAGCGGGGGTGGCGCTGTTGCCGCTGGACGAGGTGGTCTATCTGCGGGCCGAGGGCCATTACACCATCGCCGCCACCCGGACCGAGGATGGGTTCTGCCCGCTGGCCCTGTCGGAACTGGAAGACCGGCTGGACCGGGCCAGCTTCCTGCGCGTCCACCGTAGCTACATCGTCAACCTGCACCACACCAGCGGGGTGCAGCGCGAAGACGGGCGCACCATGCTGGTGACCACCGCCGCCGCCACGCCGCTGGTGCCGGTCAGCCGGTCGCGGCTGGACACCATCCGCCGCCTGTTTGCGGTGTAGGCAAGCGGTTTGGTGGACGTGCAATTGGTGAAGCGGAAACGCCGTTCGTGAAGCGGTGGTGCCGCCCGTTGACGGGCCGTTGCGGCCCCCGCCGGCTTTCCGGAAGAAAGGGGGACTTCCCCTTCCAGCAACCCCGGACGGACCCCATGAGCGACACGGCCCAGCCCGACAACCCCGACCGTTACGTCAGCTTCCGCGGCATCGATTGCGAGGACAACAGCACCCGCCTGCTGGCCGCGATCATGGCCCACATCAACGACCCGGCCAAGACGAACCCCTTCTGGGAACGCTTCAAGGAGCGCATCGCCAAGGCCGAGGACGTGCACGCCCGCACCGCCGATGGTCTGTGCCTGCTGTGCTCCCACGTCTATTACATCGAGGAGCTGTTCGACGATCACGACGACACCGAGGGGCTGGCGCTGCTGCGCAAGCTGGAGGATGAGTGCTGCTGAACATGGGGTGGAGGGCACGGGGGAAGAAACCGCAGGGCACCCCCTGAAAAAACGCATCCCGTGCCCTTACATATACGGGCGAACGCCGTCCCCTCATCCCAACAAGACGACGCAACGCCCATGAACGCCCTTTGCTCCTCCCGCCGTTTCCGCACCGTGACCGCCCTGTCGGCGGCGCTGGTGATCGCGCTGTCCGCCGGCCTGGCCGATGCGCGGGCCGGCGGGTCCAGCTCCAGCGGCAGCCGCGGCAGCCGGACCTATGACGCCCCCGCCGCCACCTCCACCGCTCCCCGCACCGCCCAGCCCATGGAACGCACCACGGCGCCGCCGACCACGGCCCAGCCGGGGATGAACCAGCCCGGCATGAATCAGCCGGGTATGGCCAACCCCGGCATGCAGCAGCGCCCGGCCTCGGGCGGGTTCTTCTCCCGCGGGGGCTTCATGGGGGCGGTGATGGGCGGCCTGCTGGGGGCGGGCATCGCCGGCCTGCTGTTCGGCGGCGGCTTCTTCAGCGGCCTGGAAGGCTTTGCCGGCATCCTGGGCTTTGCCCTGCAGGTTCTGCTGGTGGTGGTGCTGGTCAAGCTGGCCATCGGCTTCTTCCGCCGCCGTCAGCAGGGCGGGCAGCCGGCCTATGCCGGAGGCATGAATCAGAATGCCGGCGGCCTGAATCACGGCTCCCACGCGCCGGACGGTGCCATGAACAGCCCGCGCCAGGGTCTGGGCGGTCTGGCGGGTGGCCTGGGTGGTCTGATGGGCGGCGGTTCCGCCCAGCCGGCCCCGGCACAGCCGCGCACCGCCCATGACGACATCGGCATCGGGCCGAACGACTACGCCGCCTTCGAACGGCTGCTGACCGAGGTGCAGGGCGCCTATTCCCGTGAGGATGCGGCGGCGCTGCGCGCGCTGGCGACCCCGGAAATGGTGTCGTACTTCAGCGAGGATCTGGCCGCCAATTCCGCCCGCGGCGTGGTCAACCGCGTCAGCGACGTGAAGCTGCTTCAGGGTGATCTGGCCGAATCCTGGGTCGAGGGCATGACCGAATACGCCACCGTCGCCCTGCGCTTCGCCTGCATCGACGTGACGGTGGAACGCGCCGGCGGCCGGGTGGTGGCGGGCAACGCCAGCCAGCCCACCGAGGCCACCGAACTGTGGACCTTCACCCGTCCCCGCGGCGGGGCGTGGGTGGTGTCGGCGATCCAGCAGTCCCATTAAGTGTAAAAAGAGGCGGGGTGCCTCAGGCCCGTCCCGGCACCCCGCCCCCGGCCCGTTCGATGGCCGCCAGACGCGAGCGGATGAGACCCATGATGTGGTCCATCCGCTTTTCTGCGTCTTCCGGCGTGATCCGCCGCCGGGTCATCAGCGCCACCGTCACCCCGCGATAGGCCACAAGGGCGGCTTCGCGCACGTCCGCCGGCATTCCCGACAGATAGACGGCCAGCCGTTCCGCCACCTCCTCCGTGGGCAGTCCCTGGGGGGTGAGCGGGCGGTCGGAGGGGGCCGGGTGGCGCATGGGAATGGGGGGCACGGGCGGATGGCTCCGGTTTGTGGGGCTGTTTTCCGTCATATCGGTGCCCGATGCGCCGGTGTCCCGTGCGCGAGGGGGGCATCCGCCGATGGGCGGGGCCGTGGCAAAGCGCCCTACCGCCTTCACACCGCCGTGTGCGGAGGGGGAAACGCCGATGCGGGGTTTGCCAAACCGTGGCACCTCGGGCCACAGTGACGGGGGGAGCGGGCCTTCCCGACGACGCGACAGAACAGGTGACCCGATGAGCCGTTACACGGCGGTCTATGGTTTTCCGGAATCGGCGGACGGGGCGGCGCGGCTGGCCGCGGCCCTGAACGTGCCGTGCCACATCGCCGAGCTTCATCGCTTTCCCGACGGCGAAAGCCTTGTGCGGCTGCCGCAGCCGGTGGAACGGGCGGTGGTCTACCGCTCCCTCGACCGGCCCAACGACAAGCTGGTGGAACTGCTGCTGGCAGCCTCGGTGCTGCGCCGCCAGGGGGCGGAGCATCTGTGCCTGGTCGCCCCCTATATGGCCTATATGCGCCAGGACGCCATTTTCCGCCCCGGCGAGCCAGTCAGCCAGACCGTCATCGGCGCCCTGCTGGCCCAGCATTTCGACCGCTTTGTCTGCGTCGAACCGCATCTGCACCGCACCCACCAGCTTGACGCGGTGTTTCCCGGACGCCCGGCGACCGCCCTGTCCGGGGCCGGGGTCATCGCCGCCCATCTGGCGGCGGAGCGGGTGGGGGACGGCACCGTCATCGCCGGCCCCGACGAGGAGTCCGAACCGCTGGTGCGCGGGGTGGCGGAACCGCTGGGCCTGCCGTGGGTGGTGGGGCGCAAGGTGCGCCGCGGCGACCGCGACGTGTCGGTGGAACTGCCCGCCGCTGTGATGGCCGCCGGGCTGGCCGGGCGGCGGGTGGTGATCGTCGATGATGTCATCAGTTCCGGCGAAACCATCATCTCCTGCGCCGCGGCGGTGCGGGCGGCGGGGGGGACGGTGGCCGGAGTCTATGGTGTCCACGCCCTGTTCGGCGATGCCGCACGCCAACGCTTCGCCGACACCGGCATCGCGCCGGTGCGCTCGGCCGACGGGGTGCCGCACCCCAGCAACACCCTGCCGCTGGCGCCGCAGATTGCCGCCGTGCTCAGGGATGGGAACTGATGGGGGACGGGGGGATCAGCCGGCGGTGCCGCCGGCCCCCGCGATCAGCCGCTGAACCGCGCGCCCGAAGGCTTCACGCGAGGCGATGTCCAGCAGGAACATCACCTGCCCCGACACATCGCCCGCGGCCAGACCGACATCGATGCTGACCGACAGCACCGGGTCTTCGGCGTGGCCGATCACCTGTTCGGCGGTGCCGGCGCGGTAGCCGGGAACGCTGCCCGCCACCTCGCTGGCGATCAGGTTGGAAAAGCTGGCCAGACAGCCGTTCAGGATGATGTTGCCGATCTCGGTCAGCGCGTCCTGTTCGTCGTCGCCGGGGGTGGTGGCATCGCCGGGAATCAGCCGGCGCACCAGCGCCATCCCCTCCGGCTCGGGGAACAGCAGCATCGCTTCGCCGGAGAAGGGGCCGGAGAACGCCTCCTGCACCGCGCACATGCGCCGCGCCTCGCCGGGGGGGATGGCGTTGATGATGTCCGAGCGGTGCTGGACCCGCAGGGCGGGAACCGACAGCAGAACCTCTTCCCCCACCATGCCGCTGAGGGCGGCGGCGGATTCACCCATGCCGATGTTGAACAACTCGGCGATGGCGTCCGCTTCGTCGGCGTCCAGTTCCAGGCCCCGATCCTGCCCCCGATTCTGCATGGCGTTCACACCCCGGAATCGCTGAGGAAACCGCGGATCTTGTCCACGGTGATCGGTTTGGGCAGGAAACGGCAGCCCAAAGCCTCTGCCTTCTTGCGCAGGGCGTCCTGGACGTTGGCGGTCAGGATGCCGATGGGCATGCCGGGAAAGCGGTCCCGCAGGTGGCCCGCCAGGGCCAGCCCGTCCATGCCCGGCATGTTGTAATCGACCACGGCGGCTATCGGTGCCTCCGCCCCCAGCTTGGCCAGGGCGTCATCGCCGCTGACGGCGGTCAGGATGGTCCAGCCGGGTTGCAGCGAAGCAATGGCGCTGCTCACCATGTCACGGGCCAAACGGCTATCATCAACGACGAGGATGGTGGTCATGCCGAAAATTCCTGGTTCAACCGGCAACGGGCGCTTTCTTCTACCCCATAGGGTGTATCGTCACAAGAATGTTACGCAGCAGGGCAAGGTAAAATTTGCCGTAAGTTCGCCGCGAAATTTATCAAAAACCGATCTTCCCCGCGGGAGCGGGATGGTGATGCGATGGACGACAGGAATATAGGTATCGTTCGGGACAATGATAAGGCCGGCGCTCTTCCGCGCCCCCGTTATGTTCTGGACACCAATGTGCTGCTGGCGGCGGTCCTGCCGCCGGTGGCCGGGCACCGGCACCCCAGACACCGGCACCACGGGGTGTTGATGGCCGCGGTGGTGGCGGCGGCACGGGCGCAGGGCGTGTTGCTGCTGTCGCCCGAGACGCTGGGCGAACTGGCGGAGGTGATGAATCGCCCCGGATTCGACCGCTATGTCCCGGCCGAGGCGCGGCGGGATTTTCTTGATGCCCTCTGGCGGGAATCGCGGATGGTCATGCCGGTCCCGGCGGTGCGCCTGTGCAGCGATGCCACCGATGACAAGTTCCTCGCCCTGGCCCTGGCGGGGGACGCCGACGCCCTGGTCACCCAGGACAAGGCGGTCCTGGCGCTGGGGCGGGTGGGGCGGACCCCGATCCTGCATCCCAACCGTTTCGCCACCCTGCTGGGAGTCGGCGAAGCGTGCCGGGCACAGCCGCCGGCCTGAAACGGTGAAGGGGCGGCCCGTTGGGACCGCCCCTTCGCGTAACGTACCGTCGTCGGAAGCGGCCCGGTCAGGCGGCCTTCTTCAGAACTTGTTCCAGCCGTTCGGTGGCCTTGAGTTCGTCGATCTTTTCGACGGCGGCCAGTTCACGGGCCAGACGTTCCAGCGCCGACTGATAGATCTGGCGTTCGCTGTAGGACTGGTCGGACTGGTCGGTGCCGCGGTACAGATCGCGCACCACCTCGGCGATGGCGACGGGATCGCCGGAATTGATCTTGGCTTCATATTCCTGGGCGCGGCGGCTCCACATGGTGCGGCGGATGCGCGAACGCCCTTCCAGGGTTTCCAGGGCGGTCTTGATCCGGTCCTTGCTGGACAGACGGCGCAGGCCGGCGTTCTTGGCCTTGGGCACCGGCACCTTGAGCGTCATGCGCTCTTTTTCGAAAGTGATCGCGTAAAGCTGGACTTCCATGCCAGCGATGGAATGGGTCTCAATCCCTTCAACTCTTCCGACGCCATGGGCCGGGTAGACAACGAAGTCACCCGCTTCGAACTCAAGCTTGTTCGACATCTTGTTTGGCTCTCACGTCTCGCGATCACGCCATTTTGACCGCCCCGGTGGAACAGGGCGAAAGACATCCGACAGTAGCGGCCCGACCGAAGGGGTGGTATCCACTTCGGCAGAAACCGACAGTCATAAGGGTTTAACGCAACAAGGGGGCCGGCAATGGCGCAGAGGCCGTCCCCGCGCACGCATTATAGCGATGTTACGGCCCAGTTACAAATGGAAGGCAGCCGGTGGCGGAGAGATTCACGCCCCGGCAGAGGATACCCGCCCCGCCGGAATCGCATAGCATCGGGCTGCGGTATGATGAAAGCGCGTGCCGTGGCCCTGCGGACACGACAACGCCGGCCCGCTGGGTGCCGGGCCGGCGGCCGGAACGGGGGCGCCGGACAGGTCCGGCACCCCCGCCGTGTCACTCGTTGCCGGGACCGGGGGTGGGGTCCAGGTCGGCCAGCTTGCCGGGCACGCCCTTGAAGGCGTCGGCATCGGGCAGGGCCGCTTTCTTGCGGGTCAGGTTGGTCCACTTGCCGGAGTATTCCCGGTTCAGCTCCAGCCACTGTTCGGCTTCGGGCTGGGTGTCGGGGATGATCGCCTCGGCCGGGCATTCCGGTTCGCACACGCCGCAGTCGATGCATTCGTCGGGGTTGATGACCAGCATGTTGGCGCCCTCGTAGAAGCAATCCACGGGGCACACCTCGACGCAATCGGTGTACTTGCACTTGATGCAGCCGTCGGTCACGACGTAAGGCATCGTTCGTTCTCCGCTGTTCTGGCCGGGGCCGCTGGGGGCCGCCGTTCGGGGGGCCGGTCACATGCCGCGCTGTCAGCCGCCCGGACCGTACCGGAGTCGAGGCGCGGGCAACCGCACGGGCCTGCCTAGCATGTTGCCTCCGCCGGCTGCAACCCCGCCGGTTTTGTGGGCGCTCTTGCCTCATCGCCGCCGGGGGTGCCGGTCCCGCCGACCAGCGCCAGAAAGGCGTTCAAAACCCCCGTCACCGGAACGTCGGCCCGGCGCACGAACAAGGTGGGCATGGCCGACAGGTCGGCGGGCAGCGGCCGCACCGCCAGCAGCCCGCGCCACGGCTCGCGCGCCAGAACCGCCCGCGGCATCACCGTCATCCCCATGCCGGCGGCGGTGCAGCCGAGAATGGCGTCCAGCGTGCCGAACTCCATCACCCGGAACGGCACCATGCCCGCCCGGCGCAGCGCCGCTTCCGCCCGCGCGCGGTAGAAGCACCCGCGCCCGAAGGCCAGCAGCACCCGCGGCGACTCGGGCGTGTCGGTGCCGCCGGGCCAGCCCTCGCCCGCGCCCCAGCTTGCCGGACCGGCCAGGACCATTTCCTCCTCGAACATCGGTTCGGCCACCAGATCGGGATGCACCACCGGGCTGCCGACGAAGGCGCCGTCCAGGCGATAGGCCAGCACGTCGGCCAGCAGGTTTTCCGAATGGCCCGGCACGATGGTCAGCTCCACCAGCGGGTGCGCCCGGTGGAAACGGGCCAGCAGCGGCGGCAGCCGCACCGCGGCGGTGGATTCCATCGACCCCACCGCCAGCCGTCCGCCGCGGCCCGCCGCCTCGTCCACCGCATGGCGGGCCTGTTCCACCATCCGCAGGATGCGGTCGGCGTAATCGGCCAGCACTCGCCCGGCGGCGGTGGGCACCATGCCGCGCCCGCCCCCCCGCACCGCCCCCTGGTTGGGGCGATGGAACAGCGGCGTGCCCAGATCCTCCTCCAGCTTCTTCAGCCGCGCGGTGACGTTGGACTGCACACAGTTCAGCGTGTCCGCCGCCCGGCTGACGCTGCCCGTGTCGGCCACCGCCCGCACCACCCGCAGCCCGGCCAGATCCATGATGCGCCCTCCCCATCATCCCGGCTGTATCACTCTGGATGAATGATACCATCGAAACAATTCATTGGAAATGGAGCATGGGCTGACCCATGCTTCCCCCATTCAACGCTGTGAAGAAAATAGAGAAGGAGGGCGCAATGGTCCCGGTGTTGGCGGGGGGTGTTGCGATGCTGGCGCTGGCCATGGGGGTGGGGCGGTTCGCCTATACGCCCCTGCTGCCGGCCATGCAGACGGCGACCGGCCTGGGCGGCGACGGGGCGGGGTTTCTCGCCTCCCTCAATTATCTGGGCTATTTCCTGGGCGCGGTGGCGGTCACGCGCGTTCCCCACGGGGCGGTGCGCGGGTGGATGTTCCGGCTGTCGCTGGCGGCCAGCGTGCTCAGCACCGGCGCCATGGGGCTGACCGACGACCGCACCGCCTGGGCCGTGCTGCGCCTGATCTCCGGCATCGCCAGCGCCGGCGTGTTCATCCTGGGCATTGCCATGGTGCTGGACGCCCTGACCCGCGCCGGGCGGGAATCGCAGGCCGCGTGGATCTACACCGGCATCGGCGCCGGCATCGCCGGATCGGGGCTGTTCGTCGGGCTGGCCGAACCGGCGCTGGGCTGGAACGGCTGCTGGCTGGCGCTGGGCGCCATCGCCGGCGCTCTGGCGATCCTGCCCTGGCGGGCGGTGCGCGACCACACGACGGCTTCGGCCCCCGCCCCGGCCGCGGTGGCGGCGGCGGGAGGGGCGGCGTTCTCGCTGCCGCTGATCCTGCTGACGGCCGCCTATTTCCTTGAGGGCGGCGGCTACATCGTCACCGGCACCTTCCTGGTGGCGCTGCTGAAGCAGACGCCGGACACCGCCGGAGTCGGGGCGATGGCGTGGATGGTGGGTGGGCTGGCCGGCATGGGGTCGGGGCTGTTCTGGGGCATGCTGGGCCGCCGCATCGGCCTGTGGCCGGCGCTGCTGGCCGCCCATCTGGCCCAGGCCGGGGGGATCGTGCTGCCGCTGCTGGGCGGGCCGGTGCCGGGGGTGCTGTCGGCGGCCCTGTTCGGCGGCACCTTCATTGGCATCGTGTCGCTGTCCTTCACCCTGGGCCGGCAACTGTCGGCCGGATCGGCGGGGCGTGTGGTCGGCACGCTGACCGCGGTCTATGGGCTGGGCCAGATCATCGCACCGCTGCCGGCGGGCATGGCGGTGGCGCGCACGGGTTCCTACACCGCCGCACTGACGGGGGCCGCGGTGGCGGTCCTGGCCGCGGCGGCGCTGCTGGCGGCGGGCTGGATCCTGTCCCGCCGCCGCGTTTCTTCCCCCCTGACGGAGACGGTCCCATGCCGTACGTGAACATCAAGATCACCCGCGAAGGCGCCACGCCCGAGCAGAAAGCCGCCCTGATCCAGGGTGCCACCCAGCTTCTGGTCGATGTGCTGGGCAAGAACCCCAAGACCACCGTCGTGGTGATCGACGAGGTGGACACCGACAACTGGGGAATCGGTGGGGAAACGGTGACCGTTCTGCGCAAGGCGGCGACGAAATAACCGTTTCCCCTTATCCGGCTTCAGTCCGGCATCAGTGGCCCGCGTTCGCGCGGGCCTTTTTGCGCCGGGACGCGGCCAGCAGGTTCAGCGCCTCCACCAGCGTGGAGAAGGCGATGGCGAAATACAGATAGCCCTTGGGGATGTGGAACCCCATGCCGTCGGCGGTCAGCGCCACGCCCACCAGCAGCAGGAACGACAGGGCCAGCATCTTCACCGTCGGGTGGCGGTTGACGAAATCGCCCACCGGTCCGGACGCGAACAGCATCACGCCCACGGCGATGATGACCGCCGTCACCATGATTTCCAGGTGCTGCGACATGCCCACCGCGGTGATCACGCTGTCCAGCGAGAACACGATGTCCAGCACCATGATCTGCGCCACCACCCCCATGAAGGATGCCGGCTTGGCCGAGGGGCCGCCGTCGTCGTGACCTTCCACCGAATGGTGGATTTCCATGGTGCCCTTGGCCAGCAGGAACAGGCCACCGCCGATCAGGATCAGGTCGCGGCCCGACAGCGTCAGCCCGCCCAGGCTGAGCAGCGGTTCGGTCAGGGTGGCGACCCAGGCGATGGACGCCAGCAGCGCCAGCCGCGTGAGCAGCGCCAGGGCCAGCCCGACCTGCCGCGCGGTTTTTTGCTGATGCGGCGGCAGCTTGGCCGCCATGATCGAAATGAAGATGATGTTGTCGATGCCAAGAACGATTTCCAGCGCCGTCAGGGTCAGCAGGCTGGCCCAGGTGTTGGGATCGAGAAGGATGTCGGGCATGAAACGTGGTTCCCCCAAGCGCAGCCGTCGCTGCCGGATGGCTTAGACCATGGGGCGGCCATCCGGAACGCGCAAGCGATCCGTGCGTTTGATGTCAGCCGTTCTCCTCCGTCCCGTCCCGCCCCATCAGCCGGTCCAACACCCGCCGGTCCCGCTTGACCGGGCGGGGACCGGACGCCGCCGGATGGTGGCCGGGCACCCGATGGGGCGAATCCATGGCGGTTTCCGCAGCCGGTGGGGCCAGATCCTCGTAAAGCGTGCGCGCCTCCTCCGCCGGGCCGCGGCGGGTTCCCAGCGCCGTCACCCGCACCACCCGGATGTGCCGCCCCTGGGGAAAGGTCAGCACGTCGCCGGGCTTGACCGCCGCGTGGGCCTTGGCGATGGGCGTGCCGGACATCCGCACCACCCCGCTGGCGCACACCTTGGCCGCCAGGCTGCGGGTTTTGAAGAAGCGGGCGAACCACAGCCATTTGTCGATGCGCAGGCGCCCGGCTCCCGTTTCAGGACCGGGGCTGTCCTCATCGTGGCCGTCATCTGTGCTGGTCGGGGTCATGCGTTTCGGGGTCATGGGGGTTAAAGGGCGGATATGCCGGGCACGTGACAGATATCAAGGTACCATGATAACCAGCATAACGTCACACGGGTCGATGATGACCCTATTGGGCGCTTGCGAGAAACGATGTTTCTTTGAGATGGCGAGAAAAGCACCTCTTTTCCTATTTGTTGATTGTCGGAAGCAATCCTTATGTCGCATAGGAAATATTTTGAATGCATACGGCGATGATCGTACAATAATTCCTAAGATATTGCTGCCTGGACGCCACCGCTATGTTGCGCTGCATCATTGGAGGTTGTCATGCTGAAGCAATATGATGGCCTTCTTCTTACCTGCTTCAGACGGATCAGCGACCGGATACCCTTGGTTATCTTTGCCGTTGGACTGCTGACGGCCGTGATTGCGTGGCGGTACAAGGTGGCGGAAGACGACGCCCTGAACCAGATGGTCTTCGATCAGCAGGTGGCGGTGCTGGGCAACGCGGTGCAGGAACGGCTGGCCCGGTACGAGGAACTGGTCGCGGGCGCGCGCGCGGCTTTGCCCGACGTCGGCCCGGCGGGGGAGGATACCCTGCGCCGCTTCGTGGCGGCGGAGGATGTGCGGCGGCGCTATCCGGGCATCGGCGGTTTCGGGATGGCGGTGCATGTGGCCGCGGCGGACATCGACGCCTTTACCGTGGCGCGCCGGGTCAACCGGCCGGATTTTCACATCACGCCCGTGACTGTCGGGGAGGCGGCCGTTTCGGGGGGACCGGCCTATGTGGTGGTTCAGGCCTACCCCGTCGCGGCGACCAGCATCATCGGCTATGACCTTGCCACCGATTCCCTGCGGCGCCAGACGGCGGATCAGGCGCGCGACAGCGGGCAGGTGGCGCTGAGCCGCCGTCTGACCCTTCTGACGCCCGGCGCCAGCGGCAGCGACGTGGTGATGATGGCTGCAATCTATCGTGGTGGTTCCATCCCCGCCACAGTGGAGGAGCGGCGCAACGCCCTGGCCGGCTGGGTGGTGGCGGCCATCCGCATGGGGGCGCTGCTGGATTCGCTGCTGGTGGAACAGCAGGGCATCGACATCACCCTGACCGACGTGACCGATGGGGCGTCGGGCAGCGTGATTTATGAACGCCGGGGCTTTGTGGGTGGAAACGGCAGCCTGCCGCGGTTTTCCCGCGCCATCACGCTGCACATCGGTGAACGGGTGTGGGAGGCGCGCTTTGCCGGCGGGCCGTCCGGTCCGTCGATTCAGTCCCGGTCGGACGCGGATCTGGTTCTGCTGGGGGGCATCGGGCTGAGCGTTCTGGTGTGGGCCTGCCTGTCGCTGGTGGTGGCCGGGCAGCAGGCGGCACGGACGGAGGCCCGGCACGCCGCCACCGCCCAATCGCTCAGCGAAGCGAAATACCGCCGTTTCATCGCCTCCACCGCCGAAGGCTATATGGAGGTGGACAGCGACGGCCGCATCATCGACGTCAATGACGCCCTGTGCCGGACGCTCGAACGGGGGCGGGGGGATCTGGTGGGCATACCGCTGCTGGATCTGGCGACCAATTCCAGCCGCCCGCTGGTGGCCCACCACCTGACATCCCGCGTGGAGGGGGATCAGCGTTGCTATGATGCCATCCTGCGCAAGGGCAGCGGCGGGCGGGTCCATCTGCGCGTCCATGCGTCCACCGCCACCGATCCGGCCAGCGGGCGGCTGCATTCCTTCGCCCTGATGAGCGACATCACCAGCCAGACCCACCAGCAGGACCAGATGCAGGCGACCCAGGTGCGGCTGGAGCAGATCTTCGCCGCCGCCCCCATCGCCATGGCGGTGGTGCGGCTGGAGGACGGCATGGTGGTACAGGCCAACCGCAGTGCGGCCAACCTGTTCGGCCTGTGCGGCGACGGTGCCGCCGTGGATGCCGCCGCGGGCGACACCGGCGCGGCCCGCAGCCTGAGCGGCCACAACTTCTTCCCCTACATCGCCAACCCCGAGGACGGCCGCACCCTGCTGGCGGCGGTGCGGGCCAGCGGCAACATCCGTGGGTTCGAAATGCGGATGATGCGCCCCGACGGCTCCATCTGGTGGGCCATGCTGTCGGCGGCCCGCTTCCTGTACGGCGGCGACCTTGCCATGCTGGTGGGGTGCCAGAACATCGATGCCGTGAAAAAGGGGCAGGAGGCGCAGAAGCTGGCCGCCGCCATTCTGGATTCGGTGCGCGACGGGGTGATGGTCCTGTCCCTCGACCACCGGATCCAACAGGTCAACCCCGCCTTCACCGGGATCACCGGCTTTTCCGCCGACGATGCCCTGGGTCAGCCCCCGACCATTTTGGAATCGGGGCATCAGGACAGCCCTCTCTACGGTCAGGTGTGGGAAGAGGTGGAGCGCAGCGGCTTCTGGTCCGGCGACCTGTGGCTGCGGCGGCGGTCGGGGGAAGCGTTCGTATCCTCCACCTCGGTCACGCCCATCCGCACCGGCAGCGGCCCCGCCACCCATTACGTGGCGGTGATGCACGACATCACCACCCGCAAGGAGGACGAGGACCGCAACTGGAAGCTGGCGAACTACGACGCCCTGACCGGCCTGCCCAACCGGCTGCTGTTCGCCGACCGCCTGTCCCAGGCGGTGGGCCGTGCCCAGCGGACCGGCGGGCGGTTCGCGCTGCTTTATCTGGACCTGGACGGGTTCAAGCCCATCAACGACCGCTGGGGCCATGGGGCCGGCGATCAGGTGCTACAGGAAACCGCCAACCGGCTCTTGGCCTGCGTGCGCGGCTCCGACACCGTGGCGCGGGTGGGGGGCGACGAATTCGTCGTCATCCTGGCCGACGCCCAGGACCGCGCCGCCACCCGCATGGTGGCGCAGAAGATCGTGGACGCCCTCAGCCACCCCATCGCCCTGGCGGTGGTGCGCAACGGGCAGGAGGAGCAGGAGGAAGGGGCGGTCACCGTCAGCGTCGGCATGGCGCTGTTCTCCGCCGACGGCAATTCCGCCGACGGCATGGTCGAAGCCGCCGACGCCGCCATGTACCACGCCAAGGCCACCGGCAAGAACCGCTGCACCTTCCCGCCGGGGACCGGCGACGGGGGGGCGGTGGCGATGCCGCCGTCGCTCTGCCTGCCGCCGGCAGAGTGAAGTGATCGGAGGGGGAGCGAAGGGGCGGCCTGCCCCTTCGGACTTCCCCGGCCAAGGGCCGGCGGCCCTTGGATCCCGTTAGGCAAAGAAAATGGTTAATACTACTTATCTCTCATTGCTTTTATTATTTTCGGCGCATTATAAATAAGAGCGATGACGATAATTGCAATTAATATTGCAAGCACATTATCGAATTTTTCACAGTCAATTACGGTTGTGATCAAATTTACGACATCGATAATTAAATTAGCTTTACGAATGATCATTGATGCCTCCTCGTTGCCTGGTATGTATTACCATGGCTCAGTGACTTGGAGGCGTCCACCGGAAAGGATTTAATGCTTAGGCCAGTTATTTTATACAAATTAAATTTGTGAATTTATTTGATTTCGTCAATCTTGGGATCCAAGGGCCGCCGGCCCTTGGCTGGGGAAGCGCGAAGGGGGCAGCGCCCCCTTCGCATCACAGCAGGCTGAGGGCTTCCATCTCGGTGCGCAGGGCGCCGGCACCGGAGAAGTGGTGCGCGGTCATGCCCAGCGCACGGGCGGTTTCCACGTTGGGCAGGGAATCATCGATGAAGTACAGGTCTGCCGGGTCCAGGGCGTAGGTGTCGAACAGGTGGTGGTAGATGGCCGGGTCGGGTTTCAGCAGGCCGACCTCGCCCGATACCACGATGCCGTCGAAGCGGGTCAGGAAATCGAAGCGCCGCTTGGAGCGTTCGAACTTCGCTGACGAGAAGTTGGTGATGCTATAGACCGGAACGTCGCGGGATTTGAGGGCGTCCAGGATCTCCGGCGTGCCGTCGATGGGGCCGGGGACCATCATGTCCCAGCATTCGTCATAGGCGCGGATCAGTTCGGCGCAGTGGGGATGCTCGGCGGCCAGCAGCCGCACCGCCTCGTCCCACGGACGGCCGCGGTCCTGTTCCTGATTCCACTCATGCGTGCAGACGGTGCCGAGGAAATGCTCCATCAGGTCTTCGTCGCCGTCGAACAGGTCGCGGTACAGGTGGCGCGGATCCCATTCGATGAGAACCTTGCCGATGTCGAACACCACCGCGGTCGGGCGGCGGGAAGCGGGAACGTCACCCATGGGGGCATCCTGTGGCAAGACACGCAAACGCCCCCGGACACGGGATGAACCGGGTCCGGGGGCGCATGACGGAGAAGACGCTTACTTCAGATTGGCCTTGGCCATGGCGCCAAGACGCAGACGCAGCGCGTTGAGCTTGATGAAGCCTTCCGCGTCCTTCTGATTGTAAACGCTGTCTTCCTCGAACGTCACATAGTCGAGACGGTAGAGGGAGTTGGGCGACTTGCGGCCCACCACCGACACGCTGCCTTTGAACAGCTTCAGCCGGACGGTGCCGTTGACCACCGTCTGGGTCTGGTCGATCAGGGCCTGGAGCGCCAGACGCTCCGGCGACCACCAGTAGCCGCAATAGATCAGCTCGGCGTAGCGCGGCATCAGCTCATCCTTCAGATGGCCGGCTCCGCGGTCGAGCGTGATGCTTTCCATGGCACGGTGGGCGGCCAGCAGGATGGTGCCGCCCGGCGTCTCGTACACGCCGCGCGACTTCATGCCGACATAGCGGTTTTCCACCAGATCCAGCCGGCCGATGCCGTTGTCGCCGCCCAGCTTGTTCAGCGCGGTCAGCAGCTGGGCCGGGGTCATGGCCTGGCCGTCGATGGCGACGGCATCGCCGTTCTTGAACTCGATCTCCACATAGGTGGGGGTGTCCGGCGCCTTTTCCGGAGCGACCGAGCGGGTGAACATGTCCTCGAACGGTTCGACCCACGGATCTTCCAGCGCCTTCCCCTCATAGGAGATGTGCAGCAGGTTGGCGTCGGTGGAATAGGGGGCCTCGCCGCGCTTGTCCTTGGCGATCGGGATCTGGTTCTTTTCGGCGTAGTCGATCAGCTTGGTGCGGCTGTTCAGGTCCCATTCGCGCCAGGGTGCGATGATCTTGATGTCGGGGCGGAGCGCGTAATAGCCCAGCTCGAAGCGCACCTGATCGTTGCCCTTGCCGGTGGCACCGTGGGCCACGGCGTCGGCGCCGACCAGATTGGCGATTTCGATCTGACGCTTGGCGATCAGCGGCCGGGCGATGGAGGTGCCCAGCAGATAGGTGCCTTCGTACAGGGTGTTGGCGCGGAACATCGGGAAGACGAAATCGCGCACGAATTCTTCGCGCAGATCGTCGATGAAGATGTTTTCCGGCTTGATCCCCAGCAGTTCGGCCTTGGCACGGGCCGGTTCCAGCTCCTCGCCCTGGCCGAGGTCGGCGGTGAAGGTCACCACCTCGCAACGGTAGGTCTCCTGCAGCCACTTGAGAATGACCGAGGTGTCGAGGCCGCCGGAATAGGCCAGCACCACTTTCTTGATGTCTTTACCGGACGCGCCGCTCATGGAAGGACACTTCACCGAGGTTGAAACGGATCTGCGACACTACGGCGGACCGGCCCGGCCTTCAAGGGGGGGATTGCGCGGCAGAATCGGCACCCGGCATCGACGGCCAGCGGCTGTAGGCGAAGAACCACAGCACCGGCACCTCGGCCCACGGCAGCAGCAGCACCAGAATCCACAAGGGGCTGCGCCCGGCCTTGGCCAGGACCCAGCCACCCAGGGACAGCTTGGCGGTCAGCACCAGCGACACGATCAGCATCGACAGCCACGGTTCCTGACGCGTTAGCCACGTCCACGGGGCGCCGTACACGGCCAGAAGGGTTTCCATCAGGCTCATCTCCCCCTTGGGCGGTCAGGTTGGGCGGTCAGGCTTCGCGGCGGGCCTTGGGCGCCCGGCGGACGGTGGCGGGGCGGTTGGGCCAGCGGCGGAAGGTCAGAATGCCGAACACCACCGTCATCCCCACCAGCGGCACCAGCGTCACCAGTGACCACCGCCAGTCCAGCCCTGCCCGCGTCAGCACGCGGGCCAGCGGCCACACGCTGAGCAGGTTCGCCAGCAGCATGATGAAGGCGGAATCGTGAAACAGATCCTGCACCGGATGATCTCCCTGACCCCAAGGCCGTCTTGATGCCCCGCCCGGCCGTCTTCTGTCGAGAGGGTTTTTTGCTTCTTCCCGAGCGATCACCGGCGTGGGAGGATACGCATTCCTGCGAGCATGGCTTACACTCTCCCGGCCCAACCATCGGAACATTTGCCTCCGTGACGTCTGCCCGCCCGAAAACCGGCTCTGGTGCGCCGTCTGCCCCCAGCAGGGCGGGGCAGCGGGGGGCCATCGCCTTGCTGCTGCGGCTGCGGCTGGTTCTGGTTGGCATGCTGGTGCTGGTGCTGGGCGGAATGGCGGTGGAAATCGCTCTCAACGCCGTGCGCAGCCGCGAACAGACCGTCGCCGACGCCGTGCGCCAGTCGCAGAACCTTGCCGGCGCGCTGGAGGTCCAGGCCGCCGCCGCCTTCCGTTCCGCCGAAGTGGCGCTGGTTGCCATCACCGACGCCCTGTCGGCGCAGAACGGCATCGGTACGCTGTCGGGGCAAGACGGTGCTGCCGGCATACGGTTGGTGGGCACCGTGCTGCGGTCCTGGCTTACCCCGCGGGCCGCTTACCGCAATCTGGTGGTCAGCGATGCCGAGGGCAGCGTGGTCCAGGACGGGCTGGGGCTGGGGGCTGTGACGTCGGCGGCGGACCGCTCCTTCTTTACAGCTCACCGCGATCGGGCGGACCTGGGCACCGTCATTTCCGAACCGTTGGAAAGCCGGCTGGGGAAAGGCCGGTTCGTGGCGGTCAGCCGCCGGCTGAACGATTCCCAGGGCCGATTCGCCGGCGTGGTGTGGGCGGTGGTGGATCTGGAGCATTTCCGCCGTTTCTACGCCAGCCTGGACATCGGCCCCAACGGGATCATTACCCTGTGGAACCGGCAGGGCGACGTGGTGGTCCGCCACCCCGCCGCCGGCACGGCCATGGCGGAGCGGTCCGGCCCCGGTTTGCCGGCGGTGGTGTCGGGGACGCCCAGCGCCACGTTCCACGGTCCTTCCGGCATCGATGGGGTGGAGCGGGTGGTGACCGTCCGCGCGGTGGACGGCTTTCCCCTGTCGGTGGCGGTGCGTCTGGCCGAGGCCGACTATCTGGCCGGCTGGCGGTCGGGGGTATGGCAGAACGCCCTGGAAATGCTGGGTCTGGGTCTGGTTGCCGCCACGCTGATGGGGCTGCTTCTGCGCTATATCGCCCGGCTGGAGTCCACCGCCCATGCGCTGGACGACAGCGAGCAGCGCGCCCGGGTGATCTTCGACAGCTCGTTCCAGGCCATGGCGGTCCTGGCCTGCGACGGCACGGTGCTGGACATCAACCGCGCCGGGCTGGAGATATCCGGGGTGTCGGCGGAGGCGCTGGTGGGAAGGGTGGCATGGGAGGTGCCGCCGTGGAATGGTCAACCGCTGTGGGGCCGGCGGCTGCACGATGGGGTGGAACGGGCGGCCCGCGGCGAATCGGTGCGGATGGAAACCAGCCTGGACATCGCCGGTCGCCGCCGCACCCTGGACCTGTCGGTCAAGCCGGTGCCGGGCAAGGATGGCGCCATCGCCCGGCTGGTGGTGGAGGCCCGCGACATCACCCAGCGCAAGGCGATTGAGGACGGGCTGCGCCGCAGCGAGGCGCGGTTGCGCTCCTACCTCGACGCCGCGCTGGAAGGGATCCTGGTGGCCGACGGCGACGGCGGCTTTGTGGATGTGAACCCCGCCGCGTCCCAGGTGCTGGGCTTTCCGCGCGATGCGCTGCTGTGCATGGCGCTGAACGATCTGGTGCCCGTGGGGCACGGCAAGGCCGACGCCACCCGCAGCGCCCTGGCCACCATGCTCCAGGCCGACGGCTGGCGCGGGGAGATGGCGCTGCGCCATTGCGACGGGCGGGTGATCCTGTGCGAGGTCAGCGGCGTCAGCCTGGATGACGGCCGCTGTCTGATGGTGGTGCGCGACATCACCGAACGCCGGCTGGCCGCCGAGCGGCTGGCCCGCGCCAAGGAACTGGCCGAAAGCGCCAACCGCACCAAAAGCGCCTTTCTGGCGACCATGAGCCACGAACTGCGCACCCCCCTCAACGCCATCATCGGCTTTTCCGACCTGATGCTGCACGAGGTGTTCGGCCCCCTGGGCAGCGCCCGTTACACCGAATACGCCCGTCACATCCAGAACAGCGGCATCCATCTGCTGGAACTCATCAACGACGTGCTGGACATGTCGAAGCTGGAGGCCGGGCGCTACACCCTGGACGAACAGTCCATCGATGTGCGCGAGGTGCTGGCCGCGTGTCTGGCGGTGGCGTCGGTGGCGGCGGACCAGGGGCGGGTGTCGCTGATCGACGCCGTGCCCGCCACCGTGCCCCATCTTTATGGTGACGAGCGGGCGGTGCGGCAGGTGGTGCTGAACCTGCTGTCCAACGCCGTCAAATTCACCCCCGAAGGGGGGCGCGTCACCCTGTCCGCCGGGGTGGCGGCCGACGGCGCCCTGACCATTTCGGTGGAAGACACCGGCATCGGCATCGAAGCCGCGGCACTGGCCCATATCACCGAACCGTTCCAGCAGGCCGATACCTCGATCGCCCGCCGATTCGGCGGCACCGGGCTGGGGCTGGCCATCAGCAGCGCCCTGATGGAACGGCACGGCGGCACGCTGGATTTCGACAGCACGGTGGGGCAGGGGACCACGGTGACCATGCGCTTTCCCGCCGTCCGCGTGTTGCCGGCCGGCGAGGAGGCCGTTGCGGGCGAAGCGGCCGCTGGCTCTGTGACTGCCGGCCCTATGACCGCCGGGTAAACAGCAGGGCGGTCAGGTCGTCGTCGATGGGGCCGGTGGCGTGAAGGGCCGCGGTCAGGGTGGACAGGAACCGTGCCCCGTCCGGTTCGTGCAGGTGGGGGGCGATCAGGGCCGCCAGCCCGGTGTCGTCCAGCACGTCCGCCCCCACCGGAATCTCGATGGCGGCGTCGGAATAGAGGAACAGCCGCCCGCCGGGGGGCAGCGGCAATTCACGGGTTTCATAGGTGGCCTGTCCCACCAGCCCCAGCGGCAGCCCGGCGCTGTCGCCGGGCGTCGGGGCGGCGTCCCCCGGTGCCCACACCATGGGCTTGGTGGACCCGGCGGAGGCATAGCGCAGGCACCCCGCTTCCGGGTCGATCATGCCGATCAGCATGGTGGCGAACTGCCCCCGCGGCAGCAGCGTGCACAGGCGGCGGTTGATGGCGGCCAGCGCGTCGGCGGGGTTGTCGGTTCCGCCGAAGTCGGTCTGCTGCAAAATGGCGTGCAGGCGGAAGGTGTTCAGCGCCGCCCCCACCCCATGGCCGGAAAAATCCACCAGATAGAGGTGCAGGCGTCCGGGGTGGTGCGAATCGGGGCGCATCCCCCAGAAATCCCCCCCCAACTCCGAGGATGGGGCGAAATGGCTGTTGACGGTGATGCCGGTAGCGGCCTCCACCGCCGCGCAGCGGTCCGGTCCCGGCATCAGCCGTTCCTGCATCCGGCGGGCGAAGGCCAGTTCGGCCTCGGTGCGCTGGCGGAACTGGGTCAGGTCGCGCAGCAGCGCCCGCTTTTGCAGGTGGATGCGCACCCGCGCCAGCAGTTCCAGGGCGTTCAGCGGCTTGGTGACGTAATCGGTGGCCCCCGCCGCAAAGGCCCTGGCCCGGTCGCCCGCCTGATTCAGGGAGGATTGCACCAGCACCGGCAGATCCTGCCACTGCGGATCGGCGCGCAGGCGGCGGCACATCTCGAACCCGTCCATCCGCGGCATCATCAGGTCCAGCAGGATCAGGTCGGGGCGGAACGCCGGCAGTCGTTCCAGGGCATCGATGCCGTCTTCGGCCACGTCCACCGCGTGGAACCCGTCCCGCTCCAGCAGGGCCAGCAGCAGATGGCGGTTCACCCGGTTGTCGTCCACCACCAGAATGCGGCACGTCTGAAGATCGGGCAGCGGCGGCGGTGCGGGCACGGGGGTGTCGATCATGCCGTCCCTCCGCCGGTCCGGTCGATCCAGATGAAGGTGTGGTCGTCCCCCGGTGCCGATCCCAGTGCTGCTTCCAGGGCCGCGGACATGCCGGCGAAGCCGGTGGGGCGATCGGGGGCGGTCAGCGTCCGCACCACCATCCCGGCCAGCCCGTTGTCGCCGTCCGCCCCATCTCCGTTCGCCTTATCCCCGTCCAGGGCGTCATGGATGGCGTTGGAATGCAGCATCAGGACCCCATCGGGGGGAAAGGGCAGGGCGCGCACCTCATAGCGTGTGTCCGCCGACACCCCCAGCGGCACGTCGTCCACCGTCCCATGGGTGATCCGTCCGCCGATGACCATCAGCGGCGGCATGGACGCCGCCGCGGCATAGGTGAAACGGTCGTTGGCGGTGTCCACCACCCCATACAGCAGGGCGGCGTGGTCGCCCAGTTCCAGCAGCGTGGCGGCCCGGCGGTTGACGTCGTTCAGAAAGGCGGCGGGATCATCCAGCGGCGTTCCCGGCTCGTGGATCAGGGTGTGCATACGGAACGCGCTGAGGGCGGCCGTTACCCCGCGTCCGGCCATGTCCAGCAGGTAGATCCCGAACCGCGGCCCGTCCAGCGGCACCACCCCCCAGATGTCGGCGCCCATGTCGTGGGCCGGCAGGCTGTGGACGCGGATGCACGCCCCGGTCCGGGCGGTGACGGCCTCCAGCACCGGGCGGGTGGGGAGCAGATGGTCCTGCATGGAGCGGGCGACCGCCAGTTCCCCTTCCACCCGCGTGCGGTAATGGCTGAGATCGCGGACCAGCACCCGGTTTTCCAGATGGATGCCCACCCGCGCCAGCAACTCGGTGCGCTCGATGGGCTTGGTGATGAGGTCGGTGGTGCCGGCGGCAAAGGCCTGGTTGCGGTCGTCGCTGGACGACAGCGCCGTCTGCACCAGAACCGGCACATCGGCCAGCGCCGGGTCGGCGCGCAGGCGGCGGCACACCTCGTACCCGTCCATGCCCGGCATCATGATGTCGAGAATCACCAGATCGGGCACCTGCCGCGCCATGGCTTCCAGCGCCTCCACCCCATCCTTGGCATAGGCGACGTTGTGATAGCCGGCGTCTTCCAGCAGCGTGCCGATCAGCAGCCGGTTGAAGTCGGTGTCGTCCACCACCAGGATGTGACAGTCGCCGATGGCGGGGCGCGGTGCGGCCGTGCCCCGCCCTGGGGAGGGATCCGATGGGGCGTCGGCCGCAGCACTCACAGGGTGAACCTCATCCGGATGCGCCGGCCATGGTCGAGCAGTTCCACCGACTGGGCCAGCAGGGTGATGAGATCCAGCCCCCGGCCGCTGGCGTCGGGGGTGGCGCCCGCCTTGGGGGCGGGTTCGAAACCGCTGCCCTCGTCGGTGACATCCACGGTCAGGGCGTCCGGTTCCAGCCAGCAGCTCACCTCCACCCGCCGTCCGGCAAAGGCGGGGTCGGCCATGCGCCGGGCCAGATCGTGGGAGAAGCGGTCCAGCGCGTCCACGTTCAGCCCCTTCATGCCGGCGACCTGCAGGTTGCCGTGGACCACGGCGTTGGAGATGGCCTCGTGCAGGGCCAGTTCCATGTCGTCGCGCTGGGCGTCGGTCAGGGACCGGCGGGCGGAGACGGCGGCCATCACCCGCCCGGCCAGATGCACGGCGTTGGCGGTGGCGGTGCTGAGGGAGGCGAACAGATGCGCATGACCGGCGCGGGCCACCGCGGCGGTCACCGCCGGCAGCACGCCGGCGGGCGAGGCGCTGTCATCCGGGTGCCGGCCGGGGGTGGCGGGCGACGTGGCCTCCACCCAGGCGGCGTAAGGGGGTGCCCACAGGGTGGAATCGGCGGCGTCCTCCTCCCCGCCCAGCAGCACCAGCACCCGCCCGTCCGGGCCGGATGCCGGGGCGGGAACGGGCGGTGCGGGCCGGATGTGGCAACCGTCCGCCAGGATGCGCACCCAGCCGGCCGGAAGGCCGGCACCCTGGAGCGCATCGAAAGGAAGGGGGGCAGCCGTTGCCACCGGATCAATCCTCGACGGTGACGATTTTGCCGAGCTGGGCGACGCTGAGCACCCGCTTCACCTGCCCGGCGGCCCCGCGCAGCACAAGCTGCTTGTCGGCGTTGCCCATTTCCTCGTGCGCAATCAGCAGCATGCCGATCCCGGCGGAATCGACGAACTCCAGATTGCCGAGGTCGAGAATCTGCCGCTTGCCCTTGCTGCCCTGCATTTCGGTGATGAGGGTCCGCAGCTTGGCGTGGTCGTTGAAGGTCAGCCGGCCGCGCAGTCGGACAATCGATTCGTGATCCTTCGCCTCGATAGCGTAATCCATGATTCCGTAACCCCTGCTGGCCCCATGCTGATCCCGGTCCGCATTCCCGCCGTGCAATGGCCGGGTGCGGACAGGCATTTCCATTCTAGAACAATTCGATATCGTCGGACGGACTCTCATCCGTCGGCACGCCTACGTCAAGCGCGCCGTGCTCGTCAAGGGCGCTGCCTTCCAGCAGAAGTTTACGGACGAAACGCTGCCGCATCTCGGAAAGTTTGAAACGCTCCAACAGGTTGTTCAACCATTCCTGCGGTATCGGCGCGTCCAGGTGGTGGGCGGGCATTCCGTCGCGGGTGCGGTTTTCCAGATCCTCAAGCCCGGCGGCGATGATCGACAGGCTGTCGTTCACCGCTTCCAGCCGCTGCTTGGTCAGGTCCTGGAACTGCATGCGGGTGACCATGTGGCCGATGGTCTGCGACATGTCCGACGACGATGTGGCGGCGGTTTCCAGAACCGCCTGGAAATGGGCGGTCTGCTGGACCAGGCTTTCCATGGTCTTGTCCACCCGTTCCTTGGCCAGCATCTGGGGGGACATGTCGGTGTTGGCGATGTCGCGCAGGATGTCGTGGCCGTGGCGGACACCCTTGACCACCGCCGTCACCTTGGAGCGCATGCGGTCGGCCAACTCCGACGTGGTGCGGGACAGGTGCCGCACCTCCTGCGCCACCACGGCGAAGGTGCGCCCGGCCTCTCCGGCGCGGCTGGCCTCGATGGTGGCGTTGAGCGCCAGGAAATTGGTCTGGCGGTTGATGGCGTCGATGTCGCCGATGGATTTCTCCAGCTCGCTGACGTCCTTCTGCACATCGTCCAGCAGATAGACCATGCTCATGGCGCGCATGGAAAGCTGGACGATGTTGGAGATCATCTCGGCGATCATGTCCTGCATGTGGGTGACCAGCTCGTCCAGCGGCACCCGTTCGCCGTCGATGGCGACCGACCCGGCCATGGCGACGATCTCTTCCACCCGCCGCGACTGGTCCAGCGCCGATTCCGCCAGTTCGCGGAAACGGCCGGACAGGTCGAGGGTGGCGTCCTCCACATGGTCCGACGTGCGGCTCAACTCGCCCTGGATCGCCTCCAGCGTGCGCCGCTGCACGTCGGCAAAGCCCATCCAGGTGGCGAGCAGGCCGTAATCCAGGTTGACACGGCTGTCGGGGGCGGCGCCGGTGCTGGCATCGCCCCGATCCGCCGTGCCCGCACCAACCGCATGCTGCGGCGGCACGGTATCCTTGTGGGTGCGCCAGTCGAAAGCCATGTCACCAACTCCTCAACACGATACCCGCCTGGAAACCGCGGCCGGACGGCCGCGTTCCCGTCACGCCTTCGGCCGTTCGCCGATGGCGTCGAAGGCCCGCAACATCTCCGCCGGGATCTGTCCCAACGGCAATTCGATCGCCACACCGCCCAATTCCTTGGCGGCACGGGGCATTCCATACACCACGCAGCTGGTTTCCGTCTCGCCGATCGTGTAGGCGCCGGCATCGCGCATGGCCTTCATCCCCTGGGCGCCGTCGCGGCCCATGCCGCTCAGGATCACCCCCACCGCATGGGTGCCGGCGACCCTGGCCACCGACTGGAACAGCACATCCACCGATGGGCGGTGGCCGCTGACCTGCGGGCCGTCCTGGATCTGACAGGCAAAGCCGGCCCCATCCTTCACCACCGCCAGATGGCGGTCGCCGGGGGCGATGTAGACGGTGCCCTGAACCAGCCGGGCGCCGTGGGTGGCGACCAGCACGCGGGGCGGGGTCTGCTTGTCCAGCCGGGCGGCGAAGCTGGGAACATAGCTCGGCCCCATGTGCTGGGTGATGACAATGGGGGGGCAATCGGCGGGCATCATCGCCAGCACGTCGCGGATGCGCTCCACCCCGCCGGTCGAGGCGCCGATGGCGATGAAGCGGTTGCCGGCCCCGGCCTTGCGCGGGGTGGCCAGCGGCTTGAGTGCTGCCGGGTTGGCCCGGCGCATGCCAAGACGCGCGGTGGCGGCGATGCGGATCTTGCCCGCCAGTTCGGATGCCATGGTTTCGAAACGATGGCCGTCCGACCCGTCGGGCTTGGCGACGCAATCCACCGCCCCCAGTTCCAGCGCGCGGATGGTGGCGTCGGATCCTTCCTGGGTCAGCGACGATACCATCACCACCGGGGTCGGGCGCAGGGTCATGATCTTTTCCAGGAACGCCAGACCGTCCATCCGCGGCATTTCCACGTCCAGCGTGATGACGTCGGGGTTGGTGGTCTTGATGACCTCGCGGGCCTCGAAGGGATCGCGGGCCACACCCACCACCTCGATCCCGGCCTCGTTGCCCAGGATGTCCTTGAGCATTTCCCGCATCAGGGAGCTGTCATCGACGATAACGACGCGGATGGGGCGCGGCATGGGTCAGTCTCCGAACAGTTCCACATCGCCCTCGATGGGGCGCTGGTGCAGGGTGGTGCGGAAATGCATTTCCTGCGTCACGGTTTCGTTCAGGGCTTCGGCGCGCAGCAGCTTGCGCATGGCGCGCCCGGTGTGGGGAAAGAAATGCACCCGCCGGGCCGATGATCCCCCCAGATCCTGCCCGGCGAGCGTCAGCCCTTCCCGCCGGACGTAATCCAGGACGAAGGCGCCGTTCTTGCGGCCCACGTCGAAGCTGCTGTCGATCACCCGCGCGCCGCCGAACACCTTGACCTCCAGCCGTTCGCGCCGGCCGCCGCGCGACAGGATGTCGTTGATGAGCCATTCCATGGCGACGCTGCCGTAACGGGCGGCGGCGTCGGCGCCGCCGGTTTCGGAATCCGGCACGTCGGGCAGCAGGAAATGGTTCATCCCCCCCACCGCCGCCGCCGGGTCCCAGATGCACGCGGCCACGCACGACCCCAGGGTGGTGACCATCATCACGTCGGGGCGGTCGCTGACCTGATGGTGGCCCAAAAAGACCTTGAGCGTGTGGGCCTGGAACTGCGGGTTGAAATAACCGCCCCCTTTTCGCCCTCCATCGCCCAGGCGCCGGCTGCCGGTCCGCGTCATGCGTCAAAGCCTCCGGTAAATGGTCGGACCAGCCTGCTGAAAGCTGTTTGACACGCCGTACAGACTTTCTGAATGACCAAGAAAAAGATACCCGTCCTGGCTGAGCAGGCGGGCAAAGTTTTCTATGACATGCGTTCGCCCTGCACGGTCAAAGTAAATCAGCACGTTGCGGCAAAAAATCGCGTCGAACGGCCCCTTCATCGGCCAGGGTTCCAACAGGTTCAGCGGCTTGAACGTAATCAACCGCTTCAACTCGTCGTCCATGACGATGACCGGATCGCCGTCGCCGTTCCGCTGGCGGCGGGTGTAGCGGTCGCGCAAGGGGCCGGGGATGCTGCCGGCCTGATCGCCGGGGTATTGGCCGCGCCGGGCGGTGTCCACCATGTTGGTGTCGATGTCGGTGGCCAGGATGCGGGCATCCCACCGGCGGATGTCGCCGCCCAGAGCGTGGGCGACCACCATGGCGATGGTGTACGGCTCCTGCCCCGACGAACAGCCTGCCGACCAGATGCGCAGCCGCGGGCGCGATGCGCCGGCCTGCCGCTGGCGCACGCCGGGCAGCACCACCTGGGCCAGATGTTCGAAATGGTGGCTTTCGCGGAAGAAGCTGGTCAGGTTGGTGGTCAGGGCGTTGACCAGGAAATTGACCTCCCGCGCGGCGGCGTCGCTTTCCAGCAGCGCGCAATAGGCGTCGAAATCCTTCAGGTGCAGGTCGCGCAGCCGGCGGGCCAGCCGGGAATAGACCATCTCGACCTTGTGGGCGGCCAGATGGATGCCGGCAAGCTGGTAGATCATGGCGGCGATGAAATCGAAGTGCCGCCGCTCGAACGGGAATTCCCGCTGGCCGGAGGTGGCGGGGGGAACGGTCCCCCCCGCCCGGTCGGATGGTGATAACGCGGCCCTGGTCCGGTTGACGCTTCGCTCCATGGAAATCAGGCCGCCCGCCCGCGCATCCGTGCCCGCACGTCGGTGGCCAGCTGGTCCAGATGGGTCAGCACCGTCCGCGACTGGGCATCCAATTCGGCCAGCAGCCGTTTCGCCTCGTCCCCGTTGCCGGCCTCATGGGCGGCCAGAGCCTGGCGGCCCAGATCGTGGAACACGGCGTGGGGATCCTGCAACGCGGCGAAATAGGGGCTGGTCCGCACGGTGGTGTCGGTCACCGTGTCGTACCATTTGCCCAGCCGGCACTGGTGATGGTTGGACAGGCCGGCGACGGTGGCGTCGCCGGTGCCGTTGATGGCGTTGGTGACGGATTCCAGGAACTTCAGATGGTCGATCTTGGTGTTTTCGATCAACTGGATGTGGCGGGACAGATCGTTGCCGTGGCCCTGGGCGCCGTTGGCGTCCAGCGCGAAGAAGGTCATCTGTTCGCGCAGATTGTGGGCCTGTTCCTCCAGCGAACGGGCGGCGGCGGTGCTTTCCTCCACCAGGGCCGCGTTCTTCTGGGTCATCTCGTCCATCTGCGCCACGGCGTTGTTGATCTCGTCCAGGCCGGACGCCTGTTCGGCGGTGGCGCGGGCGATTTCCGACACCAGATCGGCCACGCGGGCGATGCCGCTGACGATGTCGGTCAGGGTGGTGCCGGCGCTGCTGACCAGATCCACGCCGTCGCGCACCTGGGCGCCGGAATCAAGGATCAGGGCCTTGATCTCCTTCGACGCCTGGGCCGACCGCTGGGCGAGGTTGCGCACCTCCTGCGCCACCACGGCGAAGCCGCGGCCGGCGTCACCGGCGCGCGCCGCCTCCACCGCGGCGTTGAGCGCCAATAGGTTGGTCTGGAAGGCGATTTCATCGATCACGCCGATGATGTCGCTGATCTTCTGCGACGAATGTTCGATGCGGCGCATGGCCTCCACCGCGGACGCCGCCACCTCGCCGCCGCGCTGGGCGGCCTTGCGGGCGTCGGCGGCGAAGACGTTGACCTGCTGGGCATTGTCGGCGTTGGACCGCACGGTGGCGGCCATCTGCTCCATGCTGGCGGCGGTTTCCTCCAGCGAGGAGGCCTGCTGCTCGGTGCGTTCCGACAGGTCCAGGCTGCCGTCGGCCACCTCCCGGCTGGCCTGCCCGATGGCGGTGGACGCGTCGTTGATGCGCCGCACGATCACCGACAGCTTGTCCACCGTGGCGTTGAAATCCTCTTTCAGCCGGTTGAACACGCCCTCGTAATGCTTGTCCATCCGCCGCGACAGGTCGCCCTGGGACAGGGATTCCAGCAGTGCCGCCAGATCCTCCGCCACGTCGGAAACGTTCTGGGCCAGATGGTTGATGCCCTCGCTGACGGTGCGGGCGAAGCCGGTCTTGCCCGTCAGATCGATGCGGCGTGCGAAGTCGCCCCGCACCGCGGCGCTCACCATGTCGCTGATCTCGCCTTCGACGATCAGTTCGGCGGTCAGATCCTTCCATTCCATCACCGTGCCCAGCCGGTCGCCGTGGCGTCCGATCACCGGGCTGGCGGCGATGGCGAAGGTGCGGTTGCCGATCACGATCTGCGCCCGGTGAGTGTCGGCCAGCCCGTCCACCATCCGGCGGATGCGGCCCGGATCCTTGTGGAAGCCGTCGATGTTCATCCCGGTCAGGGATTGGGCGTCGAAGCCCTTCATCTCCTTGCGCAGGTCGGCCTGGGCGTCGGTGAACATGGCGGTGATGGCGCGGTTGGTGTAGCGGATGGTGCCGTCGGCATCGCCGATCATGATGTTGGCCGACACCGCGTCCAGCGCGATCCGCGACCGCAGCGCCTCCACCGATTCATCCTTGAAGGCGGCGACGGCGCGGGCCATGGCCCCCACCTCGTCGCGGTCGTCGGTGTGGGGGATGGCGACGGTCAGATGGCCGTCGGTCAGCGCCTCCATCGATTCCTTCACCGCCGCCAGGGGGCGGACGATGGAACGGGCGATCGCCGCCGCCGCCCACACCCCGGCCAGCAGCGACACCAGTGCGATGATCGCGGTCAGGATGACCGAAAAGCGCGCGTCGGCCGCCGCCGCGGTGCCCAGCCGGTCCTGATCGGTGTGCGAGGCGGCGACGATGGCGTGGGCGGCCTCGGCCACCTTGGCGCCGGCGGCGACCATCACCTCGTCGCGGTAGCGGTTGATTTCCTTCATCAGCCCGGCGGCGGTGCGGAAGCCGTCGCGGTAGGCGGGAACCCCCGCCGTCACCGCCGCGATGCGGTCCTGCAATCCCGCCGCCGCCGGCAGCGCACCCGCCTGGCGCAGGAAATCCTCCATGGCGGCGATGTTGCGGTCGATGGCCGGTTCCAGCTCGACTTCCCCCAGCCCGATGTAACGGCTGACGTACAGGCGGGCCAGCACCCAGGATTTGACCGCCTGTTCGCTCTGGTGGATCAGGTCGGGGTCGCGGGTGGCGACGGCGGCATCGATCAGGGCATCGAACAGGCCGTTGATGCGTTCACCGGCCGGGGCCAGCCGTTCGCGCCGGTGGGTATCGGCGTCGTTGCGCAACTGGCGGGCGCGGTCGAATTCCCGCTGATAGGCGGCGTGGGCGTCGGCGAAGGCCCCGAACAGTGCGGTGTGCGACGAGGCGCGGATCAGTTCCGCTTCCCGGTTCAGCGTCTCTTCGAGGGCGCGGCGCTGCTGCTGCACCCCGTCCACATAGCGAGGCTCGCCGGAATAGAGGTAATTGCGCGCCTCGATCCGCAGGCTGGCCATGCGGCTTTCCAGGGTGCCCGCCAGCCCCGCTTCGTCCGACGAACGCATCAGCGTGGCGACGTTCACCCCGCCGCGGTTGACGTTGAGCAGCCCCAGCCCGGCCTGGGCCGCCAGCAGCACCAGAAGCAACCCGAACGCCAGCCACAGGCGCCGCGTGATCGTCAGGTTCGCCATCATACTCCCCGTCTTCCCTGTCACGCCCGTTTGCAGGCCGGGCGCTGTTTTGTGTGGACGCCGCGTGTGCATGGGACAAGCCCGCGCCCGTGCGGCCATCCCGGCCGCCAGACGGTGCGGGCGTTGCCCCGCCTGGCGCCGGTCAGGCCGGAATCTTACCGGGATCGACGTCCCCGGTTTCCGTGGCGAAAAGCCGCTCGACGCTGAGCAGGGTGACCATGCGGTTGTCGGCGGTGTAGAGGCCGGACAGGTATTCGGCGTCGATCATGCCGGCTTCCACGTCGGGGGGCGGCTTGATGTCGTCCTTGCGGATGGTCAGGATGTCGGAGATGGCGTCCACCAGGATGCCGCGGGTGCGCTCGCCCACCTGGATCACCACCACCACATGACGCTTGGTCACCTCGGTCGGGCCGCCGCCGAAACGGGCGCGCAGATCGAAGATGGGGATGATGATGCCGCGCAGGTTGATGACCCCGCGCACATAGGGGGGCAGGTTGGGCAGCCGGCTTTCCGGCGTCCAGCCGCGGATTTCGCGCACCGACAGGATGTTGACGCCGTATTCCTCGGTGCCGACCGTGAAGGTGACGTACTGTTCTTCCGCCGACATGACCATGGCCACGTCGGTACGGACGGCTCCGACGGTGGCGAGGGCGGTCGAGTTGCTCATGGTAGGGGGCCTCCAGCCGTTGGCGTGGATCTCAGGGAGCGGGGATCACAGGGTTTCAAGCCGTTGCGACGGTGCCGGCAGGGCCGCGGGCGGGGATGCGAGCTGGGCGGCCATGGTGGTGGCGCGGGTGCCGGCGTGGTCGGCGTGGCGGCTCATTTCCCGCAGGCCCGCCACGTCCAGGATCAGCGCCACCCGCCCGTCGCCCAGGATGGTGGCGGCGGCCACCCCGTCCAGGCGGCGGAAATTGGCCTCCAGGCTCTTGATGACCACCTGCTGCTGGCCCAGAACCTCGTCCACCACCAGCCCCAGACGGGAGCCGTCCTCGGTTTCCACCAGAACCACCAGCCCGCGGGTGGCGTCGCCCTGCGCCTGGGGGATGCCGAACAGCTTGTGCAGATAGACCAGCCGCACGTATTCGCCCCGCGCCATCATCACGTCGCACTGGCCGACCAGCCCGTGCAGGTCTTCGGCCTTGGGGCGCAGGCTTTCCACGATGTTGGTCAGCGGCAGGACGAAGCGTTCCTCGCCCACCGAGATCACCATGCCGTCCAGCACCGCCAGCGTCAGCGGCAGCGACAGCACGAAGCGCGAGCCTTCGCCCGGCGTGGAATAGACGCCGATGCGCCCGCCCAGGCTGGAGATGTTCCGCCGCACCACGTCCATCCCCACCCCGCGGCCGGAGATGTTCGACACCTTGTCGGCGGTGGAAAAGCCCGGCAGGAAGATCAGGTTGTCGATTTCCTCGTCGGTCAGGTTGCTGCCCGGCGTCACCAGCCCCTTTTCGATGGCCTTGGACAGCACGCGGGGGCGGTTGATGCCGCGGCCGTCGTCGGCCACCTCGATCACGATGCGGCCGGAACGGTGCTGGGCCGACAGGTGCACGGTGCCGGCCCGCGGCTTGCCCATGCGCTCGCGTTCCTCCGGCCCCTCCAGCCCGTGGTCGATGGAGTTGCGGATCATGTGTGTCAGCGGATCGACGAGGTTTTCCACCACCGTCTTGTCCACCTCTGTGGTTTCGCCGGAGGTGACCAGCATCACCTCCTTGCCGGTTTCCCCCCCCAGTTCGCGGACCAGCCGCGGCATGCGGGAAAACACGCTGGACACCGGCTGGGCGCGGATGGACATCACGCTTTCGCGCAGTTCGCGGGTGTGCTGGGCCAGTTGCTCCAGCCCTTCCAGCAGTTCCTGAAACTCGCCCTGGGGCAGTTCGCGCACATGCTCGGCGATCATGGCCTGGGTGATGACCATTTCGCCGACCATGTTCACCAGCCGGTCGATCTTGTCCAGATCCACGCGGATGGTGTGGCTGGTCAGCCCGGCGTGCTCGCCCCCGGCGGGACGGCGCGGGGCCTCGGCGGGCTTGGCGGCTGTCGTCGTTGCGGCCGCCGGGGCGGCTGCGGGCGGGGCGGCGGCCTGGACCGGCGGCGGTTCGGCGGCGGTGGCCGCCGCAACATCCGGGGCGGCGGCATCCGGGATGGTGTCCGGGGCGGGTGGGGGGACGGCATCGGCCACCGGTACCGGCGGCGGGGCGTTGGCAGTGATGCGGATGTCGCATTCGTCGGCGACGAATTCGAAGACATCGTTGATGTCCTCGATCTCCACGTCGGGCGACGCCAGAAGCTCGACCGTCCACCACAGGTAAAGCTGTTCACCCTCCACCGCCGCCAGGCTGGGCAGGGCGTCGGTGTGGCAGGTGATCTCCGCCTCGCCCAGCCGGCGCAGGGCGCGCAGCATGAAGGTCGGCTCGTTGCCCGACAGAAGCAGGTCGGCCTTGGGCTTGAACAGGATGGTCCAGCGGGTGCGGCCGTCGGAGTCGCCGTTTTCGGCCCGCGCGGCGGAGATCGCGGCCATGGCGTCGCCGAAGATGCCGGCCTCGTCGTCCTCGTCATCGGCATAGACGGGGGCGGGGGCATCGGCCGCGGGAGCCGCTGCTGGCGCTGCCCCGGTTTCTCCGGCCGGGCCGCTGCCGGACAGCGCATGGCGCAGCTTGTCCACCACCCCGTCGGTGACGCCGGGGGGCGGGCTGGTGCCTTCGCGGGCATAGGCCAGCAACTGGCCCAGCACGTCGTTGGCGCGGATCAGGGTATCGACCAGGGCGGTGGTGACGGGGATGGTTTCGTTGCGCACACCGTCCATGACGGTTTCGAATTCATGCGCGAACGCCACCAGATCCGTGAAGCCGAACGCCCCGCCGCCGCCCTTGATGGAATGGACGGCGCGGAAGATGGCGTTCACCTCGTCCAGGTCCACCGCCCCCGGCGTCAGGTTCAGCAGCCCGGTTTCCGCCACCGCCAGCAGTTCGGCGCTTTCGTCGAAATAGGTCTGTTTGAAGCGGCTCAGATCTTCCACCGGCGTGCCCTCCTGACGGGATGCGGGCGGACTGGGCCGCCACCCCTTTCGTGCGGCGTCAGCCGCACACCTTCTTGACCACGGAAATCAGCTTTTCCGGGTTGAACGGCTTGACGATCCAGCCGGTGGCCCCGGCGGTGCGTCCTTCGGTCTTTTTCCGTTCGTCCGATTCCGTGGTCAGCATCAGGATCGGCAATGTGCGGTGGGCGGGCGACGAGCGCACCCGCCGGATCAGCGTCAGCCCGTCCATCACCGGCATGTTCAGGTCGGTGATGATGAGGTCCACCTTGTTGGCGGCCAGGACCGACAGGGCTTGCTGGCCGTCGCCGGCCTCCACCACCTCGTAACCGGCCCCTTTCAGGGTGAACGACACCATGTCGCGCATGGTGCGCGAATCATCGACGGACAGGACCTTCTTCTTCACGACTGGCTCCATTGCTTCAGCCACGGGCCAAGGCCCAGATCGTCGCAGGTGTCGCGCAACGCTTCCGAGGGGGTGGCGATGGCGAAGCCGCGTCCGGTTTCGGTGGCGTGGGCGGCGGCGATCAGCATGGCCTGGACGCAGGCGGTGGACACCCGTTCCACCGCGTCGGCCTGCAGCGTCACGCTTTCGCCCGTGCCGAACCCGTGGCGCAGGCTGTCCACCAGCGGCTGGGCCATGGGCAGGTCCAAGTCGCTGGGCAGGCCCAGGCGCACGCGCCCGCCCTCCTCGCTCCACTTGATCAGGGTCACCGCCGTTCCTCCTTTGCCGCCAACCCATTCGGCACCGTCTCGTGACCCTGCCAGACTAGGGATAAGGATTCGTTAAGGACGCTGCGGGCCGGTTGACGCATGGGTATCGTCGGCAGGCCGGGCGGGGCAAGTGGCCGCATAGGGAACGGTGAAGGAAAAAGTGGCCCCGCGCCCCGGCGCGCTGTCCACCCACAGACGGCCCTGCAGATGCTCCACGATCCGCTTGCAGATGGCCAGCCCCAGCCCGGTGCCCTGGGGCTTGTCGGTCATGGTGTCGCCCACCTGCCGGAAACGGTCGAACACGGCGGCGTGGTGTTCGGGGGCGATGCCGGGGCCGTCGTCGGTCACGCCGACCACCGCCGCGTCCTCCCCCGCGGTGACGGTGACGGCCACATGGCCGCCCTCGGGCGTGAACTTGGCGGCGTTGGACAGCAGGTTGACCACCACCTGCACCAGCCGGTCGTGGTCGCCCAGCACCGGCGGCGGGGCGGGGACGGTGGACACGGCCAGGGCGATGCCCTTGTCCCCGAACAGCTGCGCGGTGGCGGTGACGGCCTCGTCCACCACCTGGGCCAGATCCAGCGGGGCGATGGACCAGTCCATTTCCCCCGCCTCGATCTTGGCCATGTCGAGCACCTGATTGATGAGGCGGGTCAGGCGTTCGCTTTCGCGGATGATGATGGACAGGAACGTCTGCCGCTGCTCCACCGCGATGTCGGGATCGTCGTAGAGGATTTCGCTGAGCGCCCGGATGGAGGTCAGCGGCGTGCGCAATTCATGGGTGACGGTGGACAGGAACTCGTCCTTCAGCCGGTCCAGTTCCTGCAGGCGGTCGTTGGCGGCGCGCAGGGCGGTGGACGCCTGCTCCAGTTCGGTGGTCTTGAACTCCAACTGGCGGCTGTATTCGATGACGTGGCTGGTTTCGTCCAGCATCCGCATCAACTCGATCCGGCTGACTTCCGCCCCGGTGGCCGCCGACGCCAGCGCCACCCGCGCCGACGCCGCCCCGATGGCCCCCGACAGCAGCCGTTCGGCGTGGCGCACCAGACCGGCGGGCGCCGGCCGTGCCGGGGCCGGCACCGCCTTTCCCCGCCCGGCGAAATAGGCGGCGAAGGCAGCCTCCGCCCGCTGGGGACCGAGGAAACGTGCGACGATTCGCTGCAGATCTTCCACGCTGACCCGCCCGCGCCAGGGGTGTTCCCCGCCCTCCGCCCCGTCATCGGCGGGGGCGGTGCGCTCGAAGGCTTCGGTGAAGGCGGTGGCCTGGGCGCGTTCCCCCAGGCTGGGGCGGTCCAGCAGCGACACCGCCACGTACAGCCCGACATTGACCAGCAGGCTCCAGAACAGGGCGTGGCTCAGCGGGTCCAGCCCGGTCAGCCCGAACAGGGCATAGGGCTTCAGCACCGCCACCCCCCACGGGCCGGCGTCGATGAACGCCGACGGCAGCCAGCCCGACCGGGCGAACGACGGCAACAGCAGCGTGTAGGCCCACACGGCGATGCCGCCGCTCAACCCCGCCAGCGCCCCCCGGCGGGTGGCTCCGGCCCAGGTCACCGCCCCCACCAGCGCCGGGGCGAACTGCGCCACCGCGGCGAAGGAGATCAGGCCGATGGCCACCAGCGCGTACGCCTGCCCCGTGAAGCGGTAATAGGCGTACCCCAGCAGCAGGATAACCACGATCGCCACCCGCCGGACCCGCAGCAGCATGGGCGACAGGTCGGGGGTCCGCTCCATCTCGTGGCGGCGCAGGTGCAGCAGCAGCGGCATCACCAGATCGTTGCAGACCATGGTGGACAGCGCGATGGCCTCGACAATAATCATGCCGGTGGCCGCCGACAGCCCGCCCAGAAAGGCCAGCAGCGCCAGCCACGGGGCATTCCCGGCCAGCGGCAGCGACACCACGAACACGTCGGGGTCCACCGCCCCCTGGTGGTGCAGCAGCCCCGCCACCGCCACCGGCAGCACGAACAGGTTGATGAGCAGCATATAAAGCGGGAACAGCCACAGGGCGCGGGTCAGGTGGCGTTCGTCGGTGTTCTCGATCACCATCACCTGGAACTGCCGCGGCAGGCACAGCACCGCCGCCAGCGCCAGCAGGGTGGTGGTGACCCAGGCCCCGTCCGCCATGGCCGGTTCGGCGGTCAGCAGCCGGGCGATGTCCGGGTGGGCGGCGGCGCGGGCGAACAGGCCGGCACCGCCGTCATGCATCCCCCACACCACAAAGGCCCCCACCGCCAGAAAGGCCAGCAGCTTCACCAGCGATTCGAAGGCCACCGCCGCCACCATGCCCTGATGGTGTTCGGCGGCGTCGATGTGGCGGGTGCCGAAGATGATGGCGAAGGCCGCCATCCCCATCGCCACGTAAAAGGCGTTGTCCAGCAGCACCGGCAGCACCAGCCCCCCGGCGCGGCCCGTGGGATCGGTGCCGGTCAGCACGTCGAAGCTGACGGCCACCGCCTTCAATTGCAGGGCGATGTACGGGGTGACGCCCACCACGGCGATCAGGGCCACCAGCCCGCCGACACCCTGGCTGCGCCCATAGCGCGACGCCAGGAAATCGGCGATGGAGGTCACCCGCTGCACCCGCGCCACCCGCAGGATCTTGCGCAGCAGGAACGGCCCCGCCAGCATCAGCAGCGTCGGCCCCAGATAGATCGGCAGAAAGCCGATGCCCAGTGCTGCCGCCCGCCCCACCGACCCGAAAAAGGTCCAGGTGGTGCAGAACACCCCCAGCGACAGGGCGTAGACATAGGGGGAGGTGATGACGCTGCGCCCGGCCTCGGCCCGCCGGTCGGCCCAATGGGCGACGGCGAACAGCACCGCCAGATAGGCCGCCGACACCGCGACCACCGTCGTCCAGGGCATCATGGGGCGCGTCCCCCCAGCGGTTCCCCTCTCCCCGCCGGGGAGAGGGTCAGGGTGAGGGCCGGTTTTCGCGCGGAACGCCCGAAAACCGTTGCGCAGCAACGCCGAAACATGGGGTTTGGAGAGCCTTGCGGCTCAGTTTTCGGGCTGGCGCGCGAAAACCGGCCCTCACCCCGCGCTGCGCGCGCCCTCTCCCCGGGGGGGAGAGGGGAAAGAGGGGGGGGGTGCTGAAAGAGGGTGCCCCCCGTCATGGCCGCTCCACCAGCCATGCGAACAGCCCGATCACCACCGCCCACACCCCCAGCACGTACACGTACAGCAGCGGCCAGCCGAACACCGTCGCCTCCCCCCCGAACACCCGCAGCAGCGGCGGGTTGAAGGCGACGGCGGCGAACAGCAGCAGGGCGACGATCCGGTCCTTCCGTCCCCCTGTGCGCATGGGTCAGAACACCCGCTCGCGCGCGGCCAGTTCCACCAGGATGTTCGCCTTGCGGATGGCGTCGTCCAGGGTGCGCACGTCGCGTTCCCGCAGCATGTCGATCATGCGCAGGAAGATGGCGGCGGTGACCAGACTGTCCCCCAGGGCCGTGTGGCGGTCCACCACCTCGATCCCCAGCCGCTGGGCGATGCCGTCCAGCGTGTGGTCGCCGTCCGCCCCCTGGAGCATCCGCGACAGCAGCATGGTGTCGAGCACGGGGGTATCGAAGCGCACCCCGGTCCGCCCCTCCTTCATCTTCAGGAACTTGAGGTCGAAGGCGGCGTTGTGCGCCACCAGCACCGCCCCGGAGACGAAGGCGCGGAAGCGCGGCAGCACCGTGTCGATGCGCGGCTGGTCGGCCACCATGGCGTCGGTGATGCCGTGGAACGGCACCGATTCCGGCGGGATGGGGCGGCCGGGGTTGACCAGGGCGTTGAACGTCTCGCCGGTCAGGATGCGCCCGTTGACGATGCGCACGGCGGCGATCTGGATGATCTCGTCCCCGACGGACGGCGACAGGCCGGTGGTTTCGGTGTCGAACACCACATAATGCAGCCGTTCCAGCGGCGTCTGGCCCAGTTCGCTGGTCACCAGCGGTTGGTGCAGCAGGTTGAAGTCGAAGAACTCCGGCCGGGTGGAGGCGGGAACCGCGGCGATGTGGGCCGAGGGCGGCGACTGGGCGGGCGGCAGCGGCACCCGCAGGCGGGCCAAGCCGGGGGCGCCGTTCTCGCCGCTGTGATGAGCGGCGTCGCACCATAGGGTGCTGCGGTGGTGCTGAAGCACGTCACCCACGGTCAGCCCGCCCAGCGCGTCGGGCAGGGGATCGTCCAGCCAGGAATCCACCACCCCGCTGGGCAGCGGCGTGCCGGTCCAGGTGATGTCCGCATAGACCCATTGCCCCTCGGCCTCCGCCGACAGGTCGAAGGCGACAGCACCCGTGCGCTCGTGCACCCGCCGCAACAGGTGATCCAGCAGGATCACCAGACTGTAGCTGTCCACATGCACCCATTGGGGCAGGCCGGTGGGGGTGACGGTGAAGAGGGCTTCTTCCTGCTTGCCGCCCTGTTTTCCGGCGCCGCCCGTGGCGCGGTGGCGCACCAGATTGATGAGGTTGGACGAATGGATGTCGCTCATCGGCCAGGAACCGACCATCACCGAACGGTACGACGCGGTGACCTTTTCCAGCCGGTCCGACAGGGTAGCCGAGGATTCGGTCATGGCCTGCTGGAACGCCGCCTGATCCTCGGGCGGCAGGTCGGGGTGGTCGCTCAGGGTTTCCAGCGCGGCGCGCAGATTGGCGATGGGGCCGCAGAACCCCTCCGTCGCTTCGCGCAGCAGGGCGTCGCGCTGGCCCAGCGCCTTCAGCTCGCCGGTGGCGTCGGACAGGGTGACGACATAGCCGGTGATCTCCGGCGGGTCGCCGTCGATGGGGGAGTCCTGCAGAATCACGCTCATCCGCCCGTTCAGCAGGATGCGCCCGTCGGTGGTGCCGGCGACGAACTGGGCGGTGTTGCCGTGGGCGTGCGTGCGGTGCCGCCCTTCGCGCACGCGCAGGGTCAGCCGTTCCAGCGTGTGTTCCACCGGCTCGGCCAGCACGAAATGCAGCAGGTTGCGGCCCAGCCCCAACTGGCCGGTCAGGTGCAGCACCTCCACGGCCTTGTGGTTGTAGAGGAGGATCTGGTGGCGGGTGTTGCATACCAGCACCCCGTCGTGCAGGTCGTGCAGGATGGCGGCCAGCCGCTGCTTCTGCTCTTCGGCCCGGGCGGTCGATTCCTCCACCGCCCGGTCGATGTCGCGGCGGGCGGCGGTCAGCTTGTCGGACAGGTCGTTGATGGCGCGGGCCACGCCGGCCAGATCGCCGTAACGCTCCAGCGGGATGCGGGCGCCGGCGGTGCCGTGGCCGATGACGCGCGCTTCCGCCGCCAGGGCGCCGCCGGCGCGCAGGATCTGCCGGTCCACCACCCACCACAGGCCGCCGATGGCGGCGGCGGCGGCCCCGGTCATCAGCACGGCATAGGCGGTCAGCGGGTCGGGCACCGCATCGCGCAGGACGAATCCGGCCCCGGCGGCCACCGCCATCAGGCTGGCCCCGGCCAGACGGAAGGCCAGCGGCACCAGGGCGCGCGGCGGCTTGCCCCCCTTGTCCGCGGCGGACGAGGCGGGGGGCGGAGAGGTTTCGGCCAGCGGCAGGCTCATGGCGCCACCTCCGCCGCCGGGGCGGCCGGGCCGTCCAGATGGCGGCGGACCAGCGCCACCAGATCACGGGTGGAAAACGGCTTGGTGATGTAGTCGGTGGCGCCCAGCGCCATGCCCTTTTGCCGTTCCACGTCGCGGCTCTTGGCCGTCAGCATGATGATGGGCAGGGATTTCAGGGCCGGGTCGGCCCGCAGCGTCTGGCACACGTCGAAGCCGTCGCGCTTGGGCATCATGGCGTCGAGCAGGATCAGGTCGGGCGTGAGGGCGGCGACGGACTGCAGCGCCTCGTCCCCGTTGCGGGCCACGCGCACCTCGTACCCCGCCTTTTGCAGCAGAACCTGCAGCGACAGGACGATGCTCGGCTCGTCGTCCGCCACCAGAATCGTCGGCTTCATGGCGGGGCGTCCTCCTATGGGGCTGTCTTTTTATCGTTTGGTCCGGCTCTTCGTCCGGTGGCCCCATGGTAACGGCAAGGATAAATCCTAATCAAGGACGACCCCGACGCAAAAGGGCGGAAATCACCCTCTGCGGCGAAAGAACCGCTTCGCTCTGGTCGTACCAGTGTCCAATGGTAAAGGCGCCTTTACAAAAGGTCCGGTGGGGACGGAGCCATTTGGGCCTTTTCCCCGCCTCTGGGAACGGTGCGCGGGATTATGTCCCGGCTTATTTCGCGGAGACGACGTAGCCGTTGATGCCCAGCTTGCTTTTCAGTTCGGCGGCCAGATGGCGGGCTTCGTTCTGGCTGTCGGTGCCGCCGACGCGCACGGCCCGCCACGACTGGGCGTTCTGGTCGGTCCAGTCCACGGTGTAGGCGCGGAAGCCGTGGCTGTTCAGCTTGTGCAGCAGGCTGTCGGCGTTGGCGGCGTCGCGGAAGGTGCCGACCTGCACCGAATAGCGCCCGTCGGGGATGCTGCGCGTGGGGGTGGCCGGCTCTTCGGGCTGGGTGCGGGTGGGCTTGACCAGCACCGGGCGCGGCGGGGTCTTGGGCGCCAGGGCCGCCTGCAGCGCCGCGGTGTCGGCGGGTGGGATGGCGGCCACGGCGTTGCGCGGCGCCTCGCTGGCGGGGCTGACCGGGGGCGGGGCTGCGGCCGCCACGGGGGCCGGCGGCACCGGGGGCTGCCCGCTGGTGGGCGGGGCGACCGAGGGAATGGGGACCGTCTGGGTCTGAAGCTGGGAGGGTGCTGCCGCCATGCCGCCCGCCGCCATGCCGCCCGCCGCCATGCCGCCGGTTGCCATCCCGGCTCCGGCCATGCCGCCGGGGGATCCGGGGCGGGCGATCAGCGCCTCGGGCTGGCCGGACCGGGTGACCGCTGGCTGCCCATAGCCGGGGGTTTGGGCGTAGGACGGCTGGGGATAGCCGGTGGGGGCCGTGATGCCGGACGTGGCGGCACCGGGGACGCCGCCGGGAGCGGCCATGCCGCCGGGCAGGGCGGCGGCCGGCGGGGCGGGCAGGGTTTCCGCCGTCTGGGACGGCACCGTCGCGCTGCCGGCGGAGGGGGCCGGGGTGGTGGACCGGGACCCGTCGAGGACGACCACGGCCAGCCCGATTCCCGCCGCGGTCAGCAGCGCCAGCGCGATTTTGCCATAGGGCATCTGCCGGGGGGCTTCATCCTCCCCGTCGTCGTCGGCATCGTCGGCGTATTCGGCCTCCGCGGTGGTCTTCGCGTCGGGCCGGATGTCGTCGTTCAGCGCGCGCAGCAGCTTGGCGATGTCATCGTTGTCGGACATCGGGTCTCCTGCCATCGGTCCGGCGGCCTTCATGCTATCCTTCACGGGTCTCGGCCTTCACGGGGTGGGGCGCCACCAGCACCCCCATGTTGTCCGAAGATGCCCGCATCCCTTAGCGGGTGCGAACGGAACCGGATTTTTCTAGCGCATTTTCCCGGTGGGTGGAACGCCGATGCGGGGGCGGCGTGTGAAAAAGAACGGTTCCCCCCGCGCTCAGCCGCCCAGCGGCGGGGCGAACAGCAGCCCCCCGTTGCTCCACAGGGCGTTCAGCCCCCGTTCCAGTTTCAAGACGGAGTTGCGTCCCAGGTTGCGTTCGAAGATCTCGCGGTAATTGCCCGCCTCGGCGATGGCGCGGCGCAGGCACTGGTCGTCCAGCCCCAGATCGGCCCCCATGGACGCGCCGACCCCCGGCACCGTCCCCAGCAGGCGCGCCACCTCGTGGCCGGCGCCGGGCTTGGGAAAGGCGGCGTCGTCGGAGGTGATGCCCTGCTCCTCCGCCAGCACGGCGGCGAAGAACACCCAGCGCACCACCCGCTCCCACGCCGGATCCCCGTCGGCGATGGCGGCACTCAGCGGTTCCTTGGCCAGGATGTCGGGCAGGATGGTGTAATCGGACGGCACCGGCGCGTGCAGCGCCCGGCGGGCGAACAGCGCCGTGCGGTCGGCGGCCAGCAGGTCGCAATGGTGGTTGAAAAAAGCCGTTGCCGCCGCATCCACCGTGGCGCTGCGCCGCAGCGACAGCCGGACGCCGCGCAGTCTGGCCCATTCCTCCAGATGGCGGATGGTGGTGGTGCCATCGGCCACGCAGACGTTGGTGTCCTGCACATCGGCCAGGGCGCGGATGCCGGCGGATTTGTGGGCCATCAGCCCCAGCCCGTCGTACAGCGCCACATAGGGGAACACCAGCCCCGGATCGCCTTCACGCTTCAGGGTCCAGGTGGTGGAGGCCATCAGCACGTCCACCCCGCCCGCCGCCACCGTCCCCAGCCGCCCGCGGGTGTTGAGTTCGATGAAATCCACGTTGCGCCCGCTGCCGGTGACCGCCGCCGCCAGCGCCCGGCACAGGTCGGGGAAGAAGCCGGTCCACCGCCCCTGTTCGTCCAGGGCCGACAACCCCTGACCGCTGGGGATCACCCCGCACCGGACCATGCCGTTGGCGCGCACGCGGGCCAGCGTGTCGCCGGACCCGGCGGATGCCGGCCGCGGAGCGGACAGCAGGGCGGTCACCGCCAGCAGGGCCAGAAGGGCAGCCGCCCGTCTCATCGCGGTCCATCCCGTCATGCGGACCCCTCAGCCGCCCAGCGGCGGGGCGAACAGCAGCCCGCCCCGCGTCCACAGATCGTTCATTCCCCGGTCGATGCCCAGCGCCGAACCGTGGCCCAGATGGCGTTCGTACACCTCGCCGTAATTCCCCACGGTGGTCAGCACCCGCAAGGCCCAGCCGTCGTCCAGCCCCAGGGGTGCCCCCACCCCCGGATCGTTGCCCAGCAGCCGGCGGGCTTCCGGCTGGATGTCGGTGCGGCCCTTGAGGGCGGCGGCGTTGACGGATCCCACGCCCATCTCTTCGGCGGCGATCATCGCCAGCATCACCCAGCGGACGATGCGCGCCCACCGCTCGTCCCCCGCCACCACCGCCGGGGCGATGGGTTCCCGGGAAATCACGTCGGGCAGGATCACATAGTCGGACGGCACCGGCGCCTTCAGCAGCCGCTGGGCGAACAGGCTGATGCGGTCGTTGGTCATCAGGTCGCAATGGTGGTTGAAAAAGGCGGTCAGCGCCCCGTCGGTGGATTGGGCCGTGCGGATGGTCAGGCGTGCGCCGGGGTTGGCGGCGGCCCAGCGTTCCAGGTTGCGCTGGGTTGTGGTTTCGGCGATCACGCAGACGCTGGCCCCCCGCACGTCGGCCAGCCGCGACACCCCCAGCGATCGGTGGGCCATGAACCCCTGACCGTCGTGCATCTGGACCACGGGAAAGGCGATGCCCAGCCGCCCCTCGCGGTCAAGGGTCCAGGTGGTCCCGGCCACCGTCATGTCGGCGTTGCCGTCGGTCAGCACGCTGAAGCGGTTGGCCGAGGTGGTTTCCAGGATTTCCAGATTGTCGGCGCTGCCGGTGACGGCGGCGGCAACGGCGCGGCACAGGTCCACATAGAACCCCTGCCACCGCCCCTGTTCGTCCAGCACCGCCAGCCCCGTGCCGCTGAGCGAGACGCCGCAGCGCAGGAAACCGTTGCGCTGGACCCGTTCCAGCACCCCGTCTTCCGCCCGCACCCCGGCGGCGTTCAGGGCAAGGCCCACCAGCAGGACCGATAGAAGCCATCCAAAACGCATCGGCTCACTCTCCGCTCCGGCGGCCGGGCCGAACATCGGCGCCAACACAGGGGATGGTGCAGAATCGGCGGAGAAACCGGCGATGGTCAAGTTTCCCCTAAGTGCCCCCGCTTCACCCGAAGCGCAGGGCGGGGTAAGGTGGTCCGTCCAGTCAACAGACCCTTCTCTTTCATCGACCGGCGGGAGACCGATGCGCGCCCATCCCGATTACCCTTCGCTGTTCATCCTCGACCACCCGCTCATCCAGCACAAATTGACGCTGATGCGCGACAAGAACCGCTCGACCGGCGGCTTCCGCACCCTGCTGCGGGAAATCTCGCTGCTGATGGGGTACGAGCTGACCCGCGACCTGCCGCTGACCACCGAGCGGATCGAAACCCCGCTGACGGCCATGGACGCCCCGGTCATCGCCGGCAAGAAGCTGGCCATCGTGCCGGTGCTGCGCGCCGGGCTGGGCATGGCCCAGGGGCTGCACGAGCTGGTGCCGTCCGCCCGCGAAGGGCACATCGGCCTGTACCGCGACCACGACACCAAGCAGCCGGTGGAATATCTGGTCAAGCTGCCGGAGCCGGAAGGGCGCCTGTTCATCATGGTTGATCCCATGCTGGCGACCGGCAATTCCGCCGTCTACGCCTGCGACGTGCTGAACCGCCATGGGGTGGACGACGGCGACATCCGGTTCATGGCCCTGGTCGCCGCCCCCGAAGGGGTGAAGGTGTTCGCCAAGGCCCATCCGCGGGTGAAGATCTTCACCGCCGCCCTGGATTCGCACCTGAACGAGGATGCCTACATCGTCCCCGGGCTGGGCGATGCCGGCGACCGCATGTTCGGGACGAAGTGACGTTCGGAAAAATCTGACTGACAGATATTGAAATCTGTCAGGCCATGGTTCATATGAGTGCCATCGCTCTTTTGCTGCGAGGCATCCCATGAACGCGCGCACCCCTGATACCCGGACTCTCGGCCACGCCGGCCCCACCGCATCGGCTCCCGTCACCTCGGCCTTCGGGCTGGGGTGCATGGGGATGTCGGATTTCTACGGTCCGGCGGACGAGGCCGAGAGCATCGCCACCCTTCATGCGGCGGTGGAGGCGGGGATCACCCTGCTGGACACCGGCGATTTCTACGGCATGGGCCATAACGAGATGCTGATCGGCCGGGCGATCCGCGGGCTGGACCGCGACCGGCTGAGCATCAGCGTCAAGTTCGGCGCCCTGCGCGGGCCGGACGGGTCGTGGATGGGCTATGACGCCCGCCCGGCGGCGGTGAAGACGTTCGTGGCCTACAGCCTGAAGCGGCTGGGGGTGGATCACATCGACATCTACCGCCCGTCGCGGCTGGACCCGGCCGTGCCCATCGAGGACACGGTGGGCGCCATCGCCGATCTGGTGCGGGCCGGGTACGTCCGCCACATCGGCTTGTCGGAGGTGGGGGCGGACACCATCCGCCGGGCCGCCGCGGTTCACCCCATCAGCGACCTGCAGATCGAATATTCCCTGTTTTCCCGCGGGATCGAGGCGGCGATCCTTCCCACCCTGCGGGATCTGGGCATCGGGCTGACCGCGTACGGCGTGCTGTCGCGCGGTCTCTTGAGCGGCCATTGGAGCCGGGACCGGGCGGGGGCCGATTTCCGCAGCCACAGCCCGCGGTTCAGCGGCGCCAACCTGGACGCCAACCTGTCGCTGGTGGAACGGCTGCGGGCACTGGCGGCTGAAAAGGGGGTGACGGTGGCGCAGCTTGCCATCGCCTGGGTGGCGGCACAGGGGGCCGACATCGTGCCGCTGATCGGCGCGCGGCGGCGCGACCGGCTGGCCGAGGCTCTGGGGGCGGCGGATCTTTCCTTGACGCCCGACGATCTTCGGCGGATCACCGATGCGGTTCCGGCCGACGCGGTGGCGGGCGAACGCTATGCGCCGTCCCAGATGGCGATGCTGGATTCGGAAGCGAAACGATCGGGTTGAGGATGAGCGAACAGGTTCTGACGGCCGACCGGATTCTCGACACGGCGGAAGAGGTGATCCGCCGTTTCGGCCCGGCCAAGGCCACGGTGGTGGACGTGGCCCGTGCGCTGGGCGTCAGCCATGGCAGCGTCTACCGTCATTTCGCCAGCAAGGCGGCGCTGCGCGATGCGGTGACCCGCCGCTGGCTGGACCGGCTGTGCGCCCCGCTGGCCGCGGTGGTGGCCGACACCGGCCCGGCCGACGCCCGGCTGCACCGCTGGCTGTCCACCCTGGTGGCGGCCAAGCACGGGCGGGCGCTGGACGACCCGGAACTGTTCGCAACCTATATGACTCTGGTGATGGACGCCCGCGCGGTGGTGGACGAGCACGTCGCCCATCTGGTGGACCAGATCGCCCGGATCATTGCCGAAGGGGTGGGGGAGGGTGTGTTCCGCGTGGACGACGTGCGCGCGGCGGCCCGCGCCGTGCTGGACGCCACTGCCCGTTTCCACAACCCCGCCCACGCCGCCGAATGGTCCGACCCGTCCATCGGCCGGGATTTCGAGGCCGTATGGGGGCTGCTGGCGCGAGGGTTGCGGGGGTAATCCCCTCTCCCCACCGGGGAGAGGGCAGGGTGAGGGCCGGTTTTCGCGCGGATAAGCCCGAAAACCGTTGCGAAGCAACCCCAAATCCGACGTTTCCCGAGCCTGACGGCTCGGTTTTCGGGCTGACGCGCGAAAACCGGCCCTCACCCTCCCACCGCTTCGCGGCGGGCCCCTCCCTCTCCCCAGAGGGGCGAGGGGGATGTACCCTTACCGCCGCCAGCCCCGCCGATCGTCCTCGTCGAACAGTTCAGCCAGCTTGTTCATCACCGTGCCGCCCAACTGCTCGGCATCGACGATGGTGACGGCGCGGCGGTAATAGCGGGTGACGTCATGCCCGATGCCGATGGCGACCAGTTCGACGGGCGAACGGGTTTCGATCTCCTCGATCACCTGACGCAGGTGCCGTTCCAGATAGCTGCCGGAATTGACCGACAGGGTGGAATCATCGACCGGCGCGCCGTCGGACACCACCATCAGGATGCGGCGCTGTTCGGAGCGGGCCAGCAGGCGGTTGTGCGCCCACAGCAGCGCCTCGCCGTCGATGTTCTCCTTCAGGATGCCTTCGCGCAGCATCAGGCCCAGGTTCTTGCGCGCCCGGCGCCACGGCTGGTCCGCGGCCTTGTAGATGATGTGGCGCAGGTCGTTCAGGCGGCCCGGATTGGGCTGCTTGCCGTCGGCCAGCCAGCGTTCGCGGGCCTGCCCGCCCTTCCAGGCGCGGGTGGTGAAGCCCAGGATCTCCACCTTCACCGCACAGCGTTCCAGGGTGCGGGCCAGGATGTCGGCGCTCATGGCGGCGATGGAGATGGGGCGCCCGCGCATGGAGCCGGAATTGTCGATCAGCAGCGTCACCACCGTGTCGCGGAAATCGGTTTCCTTTTCCCGCTTGAACGACAGCGGCACCACGGGGTTGATGACCACCCGCGACAGGCGGGCGGCGTCGAGCAGCCCTTCCTCCAGATCGAATTCCCAGGTGCGCTGTTGCTTGGCCATCAGCCGGCGCTGGAGCCGGTTGGCCAGCTTGGAGATCACGCCCTGCAGGTGCAAAAGCTGCTGGTCCAGCATATGGCGCAGCCGGTCCAGTTCCTGCGGATCGCACAGGTCGGCGGCGTCCACCACCTCGTCGAACTGGGTGGTGTAGACGCGATAGGCGTTGGGGTCGGGTTCGTTGCGGCGCGGGTCGGGGCGGGCGGGCTTGCCGGGGCCGGCGGGTTCCTCGGCCCCTTCGCCTTCGCCCATTTCGCCGTCGCCCTCGTCGGTGCCGTCGTCACCGCCTTCGCCGCTCTCGCCCGAGTCGGACTCCTGCGACAACTGGCTGTCGGCCTGGCTGTCGGGGGTGCTGTCGCTCTGGGACTGTCCGTCGGTCTGCTGCGGCTGGTTCTCGCTGGTGGGGCCGGACTCATCCTCCTCCGTCTCCGGCTCTTCCGGCGGCGGCTCGGCCTCCATGTCCAGTTCGGCCAGCAGCCGGCGGACGATGCGGGCGTAGGAATCCTGGTCGCGGATGTGCCCGGCCAGCTCATCCAGACCGCCACCCAGCTTGGCTTCCACCCACGGGCGCCACAGATCGACGGCGGACGCGGCGGCGGGGGGCGGCTCGGCGCCGGTCATGGCCTGCCGTGCCAGCACCCGCAGGGCTTCCGACAGGGGCACGGCGTCGCGGTCGGTGATGGTTTCCCAGCCCAGCCGGTGATACCGCTCGTTCAGGGTGGCGGTCAGGTTGGCGGCCACCCCGCTCATGGCCTGTGCCCCCAACGCCTCGCACCGGGCCTGTTCCAGCGCGTCATAGGCGGCGCGCGCGGTGTCGCCCATGGGCAGGCGCTGGGCATGAACGGCGGCGCTGTGGAAACGCACGCGCAGGGCCACGGCGTCGGCGGCACCGCGCATCAGCGCCACATCGTGGGGATTCATGTCGCGTGGCGGCGTCGGCACCCGCGCGCGCAGCCCGGTCAGCCCCGGCGGCTCGTTGGAGAACACCACCTGCACATCCTCCCGCCCCGCCAGCGCCCGGATGGTGGCGGTGGTCGAACGCTTGAAGGTTTCGGTGGGGGAGTCGCGGTCGGACATGATGGCAATCAGGCTCGGTCGTGAAGGGGCAGAGCGGCAAAGTGTGGCAGGCCTGCCGCCTTGCGGTCAAAGGTGAGTGTGGTGGCGCAACCGTCTTCGGCATTGGTGGTGCCGATCAGCGCATCGGGGAAATCGAAACCGCCCGCCCGGCACAGGCGGATGGCGTCGGCCACGGCCCCGGCGTCCTCCACAACGAAGCCATCCGTTTCCAGCAGCGATTCAACCACGGTCAGGATGGTATCCCGACCATAGCGGTAGCCGCGTCCGAGAACCCAGACGGTTTCCGACAGGACCAGGCGGTTTATGAACACCGCTCCCTCCCCCCGGAGAACATCATCCACGGCCTGCTTGGCCTGTGACGACTGGATGGGATCGTCGTTCAACAGGAAACGCAGCAGAACGTTGGTATCCAGACCCGTCATCATCGGGGTGTGTTTCGCTCACGGAGCGCGTCGGCGATGGCCGCGTCCATTTCGTCGAGGGTGAGGGGCCGGGGTGGTGGAGGCAGGCAGCCAAACAGCGCATCGGCCGTACGCCGGTGGGCCGGAGAGGACGGTGCGGGCGGGTGCAGGGTCACAGACCGGGAGGCCGGATCGGTGACAAGCTCCACCCGGTCGCCGGGCTTCAGGCCGAGCGCGTCCCACGCTTCGCGGGGCAGGGATATTTCCCCGTTGGGACCGATCCGGATGAAGCCCATGGCACCCCCCTCCGCCCGCCGTCAGACCAGATTAACCCGCACGCCGGTTTCGGGCAGTTCCTTGCCGAAGCAGCGTTGGTAGTATTCGGCCACCGTCGCCCGTTCCACCTCGTCGCACTTGTTGAGGAAGGTGATGCGGAAGGCGAAGGCCAGATCCTTGAAGATGGTGGTGTTTTCCGCCCAGGTCAGCACGGTGCGCGGACTCATCACTGTGGACACGTCGCCGTTGATGAAGCCCTGGCGGGTCAGGTCGGCCAGACGCACCATGTTGGAAACGGTCTGCTTGCCCTCGGCGGTGTCGTAGCCGGGCATCTTGGCCAGAACGATCGCCACCTCGGCATCATGGGGCAGGTAGTTCAGGGTCGCCACGATGTTCCAGCGGTCCATCTGGCCCTGGTTGATCTGCTGCGTCCCGTGATACAGGCCGGTGGTGTCGCCCAGCCCCACCGTGTTGGCGGTGGCGAACAGGCGGAACGCCGGGTGCGGGCGGATCACGCGGTTCTGGTCCAGCAGGGTCAGCTTGCCTTCCACCTCCAGCACGCGCTGGATGACGAACATCACGTCGGGGCGGCCCGCATCATATTCGTCGAACACCAGGGCGCAGGCGTGCTGCAAGGCCCAGGGCAGAATGCCCTCGCGGTATTCGGTGACCTGCATGCCGTCGCGCAGCACGATGGCGTCCTTGCCCATCAGGTCGATGCGGCTGATGTGGCTGTCCAGGTTGACGCGGATGCACGGCCAGTTGAGACGGGCGGCCACCTGTTCGATGTGGGTGGATTTGCCGGTGCCGTGATAGCCCTGGACCATGACGCGCCGGTTGTGGGCGAAGCCGGCCAGGATGGCCAACGTGGTGTCATGGTCGAAGCGGTAAGCCTCGTCGATGTCGGGCACATGCTCGGTGCGTTCGCTGAAGGCGGGCACCTCCAGGTCCGAGTCGATACCGAAGGTCTGACGCACCGACACCGTGGTGTCCGGCACATGGTCGAACAGGGCCGAAGCGGCCGGCGAAGATCCTTGGGGGGGCATGAGAGGTCGTTTCGTTTCAGCAGGGATCCGGTTGCCGCCCCGCCGGGGAAAACCGGCGGTGGCGAGAAGAATGCTCAGATACCATAGCAGGCTTTGAGCGTGTTGTAGGCGTGATTGATTTCTTTCAGCTTCTCTTCCGCCTCCCGCGTGCCGCCGTTGATGTCGGGGTGGTGTTGTTTGGCAAGCTCGCGGTAGCGGGCCTTGATGCGGGCGAAATCCACCGGCGGCGTCAGGTCCAGCACCGCCAGCGCCTCCATCTCCGGGGTGTTGGCGGCACGGCGGCGGCCGTCCTGATCGCGGTCCCCGCCCGGCGCGCTGTCCCGCCCGAATTCGAAGCTGAAGCCGCGGGTCACCCGGTCGCGGATGAAGCGTTCCTGGGTGGCCCACTTGCCCAGCGGCCAGGAGGGGCGCTGCCAGGTGGTGTCCTGGCGCATCTCCCGCTCGATCTCGGTCGTGCTCATGCCGGCGTAATAGTCCCACGACTTGTTGTAGTCGCGCACATGGTCCAGGCAGAACCAGTAATAATCATTCAGTTGCGAGCGCGATTTCGGCGCGCGGTATTCCCCCGCCTGATCGCAGCCGGGGTGGTCGCAGCAGCGTGTGTGCGCCCGCGGCGGGTCGTCGAACAGGGAATGGTGGGTGCGGCGGTGGCGGTGCATCGGCCAAGTATGGGGGGGCGTTCCGCCGCTGGCAAGCGGGTGCTGGCCTGCGCAGTCCCCCCATCCGCCGGCTTGACAGAGGCGTGCGGTATCGTTCTGCTTTTTCAACCGAACCAGCATCCAACTGAGCAGGACGATTGCCATGAGCTACGCCGACCGCATCCGCACCAAGCTGACCCAGGGGCTGGCGCCCGAGCGGATCGATCTGGTGGACGAATCCCACCGCCACGCCGGCCACGCCGGAGCCAATCCCGACGGGGAAACCCATTTTTCCCTGACCGTGGTGGCCTCGGTCTTTGCCGGCAAACCGCGGGTTGAGCGGCAGCGTATGGTCTATGACCTTCTGAAGGAGGAGATGGCCGAGCGGGTCCACGCCCTGGTCCTGACCACCCGCACGCCCGAAGAGGCGGCCCGGCTCTGACCGCACCCCGGTCCGATGGTGCCCGCCATGGACGAAGTTCTTTGCAAGACAAGGCGGGCATCACGGAAATGCATACGTTTGCATTCAACTAAACAAAGAAATATTTGGCTAATATCACCCGCTGATGTGCGGTGCGGGTTGCTTTTCGTGCGCGATTTAGTAGAGTGTCTTTTATGCAACCGATGTTGGGCCGGGCGGGGCTATTCCCGTTTCGGCCCGTGGCGTAGGGGGAAAGGGCAACGCATGGCGAAGCGTGGGCCAAAGAAGAAGGCTTCCGAACCCGTCGTGGGGGTGGCCGGGCTGAAAAGCCAGAACATTATGATCGGCAGTCACCGTACGAGCATGCGCCTGGAGCCGTCCATGTGGGACGCGCTGGAGGATATCGCGCGGCGGGAACGGCTGACGATCCATGACCTGTGCGGTCTTATCAAGGACCGTCTGACACGCCAGCAGGAAATCCGCGGGTCCATCGGCTCCGATTCCGAAGTGACGCTGACGTCGGCGGTGCGCGTTTTCATCGCCGCCTATTACCGGCGGGCCTGCACCGACGAGGGGCACCAGCGCGCCGGGCATGGGTTGGGTGATCCGTTCGCCGGCACGCCGTTCGACCTGCCGGCGGGCGGCCGTGATGACGGCGGCCCGAATCCGGGTGGCGAGCCGCGGCTGTCGGCACCGTCGGGGTTCGTCGATCCGCCATCGTCCGGCAGCAAGGCTGCGGGGTATTTTGCCGGAGCAGCACTCGACCTCTGACGCCGGCTGTTTCCGCTTCCGATGGGGGGCCTTCCGTCCGCCCCGTTGCGCCGTCCGCATCGCCAGCCGTTCACGAAAAAGGGGAGCCGTTTTCGGCTCCCCTTTTTCGTGCTGCGGCAAAGTCTGTGCTGTCAGGCGGTGCGGACGGTGCGGATGAATTGTTCGACCTCGTCCTGGAGGCGGCGGGACTGGTCGGTGAGGGTGCCGGATGCATTAAGCACATGGCCGGCGGAGGCACCGGTGTTCTGGGCCGCCTGCTGCACGCCCAGAATGTTGGATGAGATTTCCTGGGTGCCGACGGCGGCCTGCTGGACGTTGCGGGCGATTTCGCGGGTGGCGGCGTCCTGCTCCTCCACCGCGGCGGCGATGGCGGTGGAGATCTCGTTGATCTCGCCGATGGTGCGGGTGATCTCCAGGGTGGCATCCACAGCACCGCCGGTTGCCTGCTGAATGGCGGTGATGCGCTGGGAGATGTCCTCGGTGGCCTTGGCGGTCTGGTTGGCCAGGCTCTTGACCTCCGACGCCACCACGGCGAAGCCCTTGCCGGCCTCCCCGGCCCGTGCCGCTTCGATGGTGGCGTTGAGCGCCAGCAGGTTGGTTTGCGAGGCGATGTTGTTGATGAGTTGCACCACATCGCCGATGGCCTTGGCCTGATCGGCCAGGGTCTGGATGCTGGCGTTGGTGGCCTGGGCGGTGCCGGCGGCGCGGCGGGCGATATCGGCCGACTGGTTGACCTGCCGGGTGATCTCGCTGATCGACGAGGTCATCTCTTCGGCCGAGGAGGCCACGGTCTGGACGTTGACCGCGGTTTCCTCGGTCGATGCGGCGACGGCGGTGGCTTGGCTCTGGCTCTGCTGGGCGATGGCGGACAGGCTCTGGGCGTTGGACTGCATCTCGGTGGCGGCGGCGGCCACCTGGGTCACCACGCCCTTGACGCTGGCCTCGAACTGGTCGGCCAGGGCGTGCAGCGACCGGCGCCGCTCCTCTGCCGCGCGCTTTTCCTGTTCGGCCATGTTGGCCTGGAGCCGGCGGTTCTCCTGGGCGTTGGCCTTGAAGGTGTTGAGGGTTTCGGCCAGCAGCCCCACCTCGTCCCGGCGGCCCAGACCGGGGACCGCGGTGTCGAGCTGGCCGCCCGCCACGGCGCGCATGGCGTCCGTGATGCCGGCGATGGGCCGGGTGACACCGCTGACGATCATCCACAAAGCAAGGCCGCCGATCACCGCCAGCCCGCCCAGCGACACCGCCAGCGTGGTGGAATAGGCCGAGTCGTACGTGGCCGTGGCGTTCGCCGCACCGGCATCCATGGCTTTCTTGATGCGCAGGCTAAGGTCGGTCAGGTCATCGCGCAGTTGATCCAGCTTGGGATCGAAGCGGCTGTTCAGGATCAGCATCGACTGGTCGTTCTGGTTCTTCAGCGCCAGCGGCTTGATGTCCTCGAACGCGGCCATAACCCCGGGGATCTGCTGTTCGAGACGGGCAATGTCGCTGGCCCACCGGGGAGAGGCTTCCCGTGCGGTGGCCAGATACTTTTTCAGATCGGCCAAATTTTTCTCAGCAGTCTCGATGGCTTGCCGTATCCGCGGCTCTTCATCCTGTGCGATCAGCTTGTAGGTGTTGCGCCCGATCCCCACGAGGTTGCGGTTGGCGGCGGAGGAGTAGATCAGCGCCGCGGCGTCCTGATCGATGAGCGTCGAATACTCCTGGTTGATATGCCCCATCTGCCCCAGCGCAAACAGGTTGGTCACCACCGTCAGGATGGCCATCACGGCCAGGACGATGGATATCTTGATAATCAACTTAAGGTTTGACATGGCCTGCCCCTATCCCAGTGTCCATTCATGATAGGGGTATAATAATACCAATCAAGCGCATACTGAGGTATGTGGCAAAAAAACAGTGAAGAGTTGCCAAAAGCAGGTCCAAACATATGCGCACAAAATTTTTAGTTTTTTCTGTGCGGCCACCCTATGCTGAGAATCGTTATCTTTGCATTGGGGTAGAGTCTCTATTATTGTCTGGGTGGCTTATCGACAAATCTTTATAAGTCTCAACAAACCTCGAATTTTATTCGGCGGCAGCCTGCTTCGGCTCCGGTCGGCCGTCCGACAGATCGGCCTGAACGCCGCCGGTGTAATGGTCGGGCCAATGGCGCCGGACCAGATCGCCGTCGCTGCGGAACATGTGGCACATGTCCAGAAGCGGCGGGCGGCCCTTGTAACGCACCTCGCGCCCCTCGGCCTTGGCGCGTTCGGCCTTTTCACGGGCCAGCAGCGGATAGATGGTCTGAAAAGCGGTGGTTGCGATCGGCCCCATGATCTCGGCCAGATGGGTGCAGCCCTCGGTGCCGCCGACCCGTTCCTTGACGGCGCGGGTCCAGCCCCGCCCGATGGTCAGCCCGACCAGCCGCTGGAAATTGGGCAGGATGCCGCCGCAGGTGGTGAAAGGCGCCTTGACCGTCGCCGCGTCCACCGCATGGATGGTGAATTTGTCGTCGATGGTCACCCGGATCCACAGATCATGGATGGGGTCGCCCGGCACGATGTGGCCCCGCTGTTCGGTATCGAAGCCATAAGACTTCACATCCGTCAAATGGCCTTCGATGTCCCACAGCCCATCGGCGCGGCGGTAGCCGTCCAGGCGCACGGTGCGGGTGTGGATATGGGTGCGGGCGGCGGGAGGCGGCAACGGCATGGCAGGACCTTCGCAAATGCGAGATATGCGCGGCCGTATATAGACCCGTAACGGAGCCGGTCAACCCGGCCCCGCCGCACGGTTGGTATGCAGGACCCATGGTTGGGGCCGGCAGCGGTCAGGAGCGGGCCTCGACCGAATAATGCGATCCGAAGATAAAGGCCTCGCGGTCCTTGATCTCGTCTTCCAGATGGGCGCGGATGATGGCGAACAGGTCGCGGATGGACACGATGCCGGCGACCGTGCCGTCCGCCGCCACCACCGGCAGGTGGCGGTAGCGCCGGCTTTCCATCAGATCCAGCGCCTGGATGGCGGTGGCGTCGGGGGGCAGGGTGTCGGGGGTACCGGTCATCACCGCCGACAGCGGCGTGGCGGCGGGGTCAAGGCCGGCGGCCACCACCTTCACCGCCAGATCGCGTTCGGTGAAGATGCCGGACAGGCGGGCGTCCTCGGTGACCAGGACGGCGGAAATCCGCCGCTCCGCCATGATCTGCACGGCGTCGCGGACGGTGGCGGTCGGGGGCAGGCACGTCAGGGTCTGACCGGAAATCACGCCGGGGATCAGCTTGCGCGTGGGCATCGTCGTCCTCCGCAGGGGTGTCGCCAAAAGGGGCGACGGACCGGACGGGCCGATCCGTCGCCGCCACATTGTGCGGTGCCATGCCCAAGCGCACAAGTCGGGAATCGCGTTTTTTCAACCGGGAGGATTCAGCCCTTCAGGGAATCGACCAGCAATGCGCGCACCTGATCCCCGTCCACATTGCGCAGGGTGAAGGCGTCGCCCAAGGCGCGCGCCAGAACAAAGGTGATGCGCCCGTCCTTCACCTTTTTGTCCTTGGCCATGTGGCCGATCAGCTCGTCCACGTCCCAGGCGACGCCGGGGATGTCGGCGGGGCTGACCGGCAGGCCGACCGCGTGCAGGTGCGCCCGCGCCCGCGCGGCGTCGGTGGCCGGGCACAGCCCCAGCCGCACCGACAGGTCGAAGGCCATGACCATGCCGATGGACACCGCCTCCCCGTGCAGCAGGGTGTCGCTGAAGCCGGTGGCCGCTTCCAGCGCGTGGCCGAAGGTGTGGCCCAGGTTCAAAAGCGCCCGGTCGCCGCTTTCCCGTTCGTCCGCACCCACGATGTCGGCCTTGGCCTGGCAGCTCACGGTGACGGCGTGGCGGCGGGCGGCGCTGTCGCCGTCCACCACCTTGGCGCCGTTCTCCTCCAGCCACGCGAAGAAAGCGGGCAGGCGGATCAGCCCGTACTTCGCCACCTCGGCGTATCCGGCCAGCACGTGGCGCTGGGGCAGGGTGTTCAGGGTGGCGGTGTCGGCGATGACCAGCTTGGGCTGGTGGAAGCTGCCCACCAGATTCTTGCCCTGGCGGGTGTTGATGCCGGTCTTGCCGCCGACCGAGCTGTCCACCTGGGCCAGCAGGGTGGTGGGGATCTGCACGAAGTCGATGCCGCGCAGGGCGATGGAGGCGGCAAAGCCGGTGATGTCGCCCACCACCCCGCCGCCCAGCGCCACCAGCGTGGCCGAGCGTTCGATGCCGCGGCCGAGGATGGCGTCCATCAGATCGGCCAGATGGGCGAAATCCTTGGTCTTTTCCCCGGCGGGCAGGATGATCGGCTCCCCCGCCGCGATGCCGGCCCGCTCCAGCGAGGCGGTCAGGGCCGGCAGATGGCGCGGCGCCACCTCCGAATCGGTGACGACGATGGGCGCCCGCCCGCCGGTGACGGCGGCGATGCGGGCGCCGGCCTCGGCCAGCAGCCCGTCGCCCACCAGAATGTCGTAGCTGCGCGGGCCAAGCGCGACGCGCACGGTGTCGGTCATGGGAACGTGATCCTTCACAGGGTCGCAACGGAATGGGGGGCGATGGCTTCCATCACCCGGTCCACCGTGTATTCGGGGGGATGATCGTCGCTGATGACCGTCAGGTCGGCTTCGGCATAGACGGGATAGCGCACGTCGATCAGCCGCTGGAGGATGGCGCGCGGGTCGCCGTTCTTCAGCAGGGGCCGGTGGCTGCGCCGGGCGGTGCGGGCCAGCAGGATGTCCAGGTCGGCCTTCAGCCACACCGACAGCCCCTTGTCGCGGATCAGGGCGCGGGTTTCCGGGTCCATGAAGGCGCCGCCGCCGGTGGCCAGGATGTGCAGCGGGCGTTCGGTCAGCAGCCGGGCGATGATCCGCCGTTCGGCGGCGCGGAACGCGGCCTCGCCGTCGCGGGCGAAGATCTCGTCGATGGTGCAGCCGGCGGCGGCCTCAATCTCGGTGTCGGCGTCGATGAAGGGCAGGCCCAGCCGGTGGGCCAGCCGGCGGCCGATGGCGCTTTTGCCGGCCCCCATCAGACCGACCAGAACCACCGTCCGCTTCGGCAGGAAGGGCGGCGGAGCGATGGCGGCGGGGGCCGGTGACGCAGACGGGGCGGACATGAAACTCGCAACTCCTGAGTGGGCACGGACAGGCGGTTCTCTCCAGTCCCCGAGTCGCATCCGCCGGCCTTGTTGCGTTGCGGCTCCGGCGTCAGCTAGACTGCGCGGCGCCGTCCGGGCGGTCGGAGTGGCCGGATGAGCGGCTGGGACACGAGGGTGTCTTAGCATGAATCCGCGGCTTGTCCCAATTCCTGCCGTAATCCTTTCGTCATCTCCCGCCCTCATCTCCCTTATCACGAGTGATTGTGCGCGCCATGAACCGGGTTCTTTCCGTTCTGATCGTTCTCATCCTGCTGGTCCTGGGGGGCGGCATGGCCGTTCTGGCGGCGTGGGATCTGCCGGCGCCGTCCAAGACGGTGGAAAAGGTCCTGCCGGATGACCGTTTCCCCCGCTGATCCGGTCCTTGCCCGGCCGGGGGCCGTCCTTCGGGGGGCCGCCCTTCGGGGAGCGGTGTGGGCCGGGGCCGTTCTGGCCGGCGGCGCGTCCGCCTGGGGCGCCGACGGCCCGATCCGGCTGACGCCCGGTGTGCCGTCGGTCATCGTGCCGTCCCCCGTGGTTCCCGCCCCCGAACCGCCGGTTTCCATCTCCCCCGCCCCCGAGTCCTCTCCGCCGGCCTCTCCGGCACCCTCGTCCGCCCCGCCGCCCGACCCGGCCCCGCCGTTGCTGCGCCCGACGGCGCCCGCGCCGCGGCTGTCCGACGATCCCATCCCGCCGCGGGTGGACGAACCGATTTCCGATCTCTACCCCACCGCCCCGCCGGGGGCCGCCTTCATCCGGCCGGGGGCGGTGTCCGCCGCCCCGCTGGGGGCGCCCGAACCCGATGGGCTGGGGCTGATCCCGCCGGGCGAGGGCGGCATGACCGCCGCCCTGTGGTCCGGCCTGTCGCGCGGCGAGGCGATGGCGCACCTGGCGCGCGTGCCGGTGGGCGGCCCGTCGCTGGCGGTGCGCGGCCTGTTCCGCCGCCTGCTGCTGGCCGAGGCCATCCCCCCCGCGGTGCCGGAGGGAGAAATGATGCCCGCCCGCCGGTTCGGCGCCGTGCGGGTGGAAACCCTGGCGGCATTGGGGGATCCCGACGCCGCCCGCGCCCTGGCCGACCGCATCCCCGGCGTGCTGACGGACGAGGCCACGGCCCGCGCCGTGGTGGACGCCGGTTTCGTCGCCGGAAAGCCCGACTGCGCCGGGGCGCTGGATCTGGCGAAGGGCTTCCGAACCGTCTATTGGCGCCGGGTGGAGGTTTATTGCCGTTCCCTGTCCGGCGACCGGGCGGGGGCGGAGTTGGCGCTGTCCATGCTGCAGGATAAGGGCGGCAGCGACACGCTGGGCCTGCGGTTGGCCGAAGCCATGGTGGCGGGAATGCCCGCCGCCGCCCCGCCGGGCGAGGGGAGCGACTCAGGGGGCGACTCGGGCGCCGCCCCCCGTTCCGGCGCCGCCCCGCCGGTGCTGACGGTAGCACCCCACGATCCGCCGGTCATCACGCTGGCGATGATGGGGGCGCTGAACGTGCCGGTGCCCGTTGAAACCCTGAAGACCCTGGGGCCGGCGCGGCTGGCGGTGGCCGCGCGCAACGGCGCCACCGACCCGCTGCTGCGCGTCACCGCGGCGGAGCGGGCGGCCCAGTCCGGCTATCTCGACGCCAAGGCCCTGTCCGACGCCTACGCCGCCGTGCCCGCCCCGGCCGAGGAGATGGCCCGGCTGGAGACGGTGGCGCGCAAGGAACGCACCCCCCGCATGCGCGCGCTGGTGGGGCAGGGGCTGATGGGCGCCATGGCCGGCAACCGGCGGGTGGCGATGGTCAATCTGATGCTGAACCAGTTGGATCCGCCGATGCTGGCCGGGGCGGTGGGGGCGGTCACGGCGACCATGCTCGACACCGTGACCCCCGGCCCCGATTCCGCGTCCATCGCACCGGGGGCGGTGCGGGTGTACCTGTCGCAGGGGCGGCAGGACGCGGCGCGGCGCTGGTTGGATCTGGCCGGACGGACGGCGGGGCCGCGCATGCGCCCGCTGGCGGCGGTGATGGGGGCGTCCATCGACACCCGCGGCTGGGGCGGCCCGTGGCTGGACGCGGTGCTGAAGGGGGCGGACGAGGCCGCGGCCGAGCGGGCCGCCGGTGTGGTGGCCGTGCTGGCCGCCGCCGGGGCCGACGTGGCGCCGGAGATCCGCAACCGCCTGCCCGACCCGCCGCCGGCGGCGGGGGAGGGGTTCGAGCGGCTGGATGCGGCGGTGGCGGAACGGCAACAGGGGGCGGTGGTGCTGGCGGCCTTGCAGATCCTTGGGCGCAGCGGCCCGTCGATGGCGCCCTTGCCGGCGGTGGCGCGGGTGGTGTCGGCGCTGAACGCGGTGGGGCTGTCGGCCGACGCCCTGGCGCTGGCCCGCGAAGCCCTGGCGGCACAGGTGCGCTGACCCATGGCCGTGCCGCCGACCCGATCCCGCCGCGGCCGCCCGCGCAAGGCCGGTCCGGTCCTGCCCGCCCATGTGGACGCTTTCCTCGACATGCTGGTGGCCGAGCGCGGGGCGGCGGCCAACACCCGCGAGGCCTATGCCCGCGACCTGATCGACGCCGGGCACTGGCTGGCGGGCCGGGGCGTGACCCTGGACACCGCCGGGACCGAAGACTTGCGCGGGTATCTCGACCATCTGGCGGTCAACGGCGGCGGGGGGGAGGATGGACCGGCGCCCGCGGCCCCGCGCACCCTGGCCCGCCGCCTGTCGGCGTTGCGCCAGTTCTACCGCTTTCTGGTGGCGGAGGGGCGGCGGGCCGACGACCCGGCGTCCGCCCTCGACAGCCCGCGCCAGGGCCGCCCGCTGCCGAAGGTGCTGAGCGAGGCGGAGGTGGAGCGGCTGATCGACACCGCCCGGCGCCGCGGCGGGGCCGACGGCCTGCGGCTGGTGGCGCTGCTGGAGGTGCTTTACGCCTCGGGCCTGCGCGTGTCGGAACTGGTGGGGCTGCCGCTGACCGCCATCCTGCGCGACGGGCGCGGGCTGCTGGTGCGCGGCAAGGGGGGAAAGGAGCGGCTGGTGCCGCTGTCCGACCCGGCGCGGGCGGCACTGGCCGCCTATCTGCCGTTGCGCGGCGCCTTTCTGGTGCCGGGGCGCACGGCGAAGCAGGAACCGTTCCTGTTTCCATCGCGCAGTTCCGACGCCGGGCACCTGACCCGCCAGCGGTTCGCCCAGCTTCTGAAGGAACTGGCCATCATGGCGGGCATCGACCATGAAAAGGTCAGCCCCCACGTGCTGCGCCACGCCTTCGCCACCCACCTGCTGGACCACGGCGCCGACCTGCGGGCGGTGCAGAAGATGCTGGGTCACGCCGACATCGCCACCACCCAGATCTACACCCACGTCGCCAACGAACGGCTGCGGCAGGTGGTGGAAGAGCACCATCCCCTGGCCCGCACGCCCCCGGCCCCGCGGCGCAAGCGGTCGGAGTGACGGGCACCCGATGACGGGCCCATTTTCCCTCTCCCCGCCGGGGAGAGGGCAGGGTGAGGGCCGGATTTCGCGCCGAAGGCCCGAAATCCGTTGCGAAGCAACCAC
>CALBDS010000047.1 GCA_937927415.1 uncultured Rhodospirillaceae bacterium | reverse complement strand
ACGACCTGCTTGATATCTTATCCTAGCGCCTATGGGGCGGCTGCCCCGCTCTCTCCGGCGGGCCGCGCCCCGAAAATCGCGGTCCCCACCCGCACATGGGTGGCGCCGAAGCGGATGGCGGAAGGGAAATCGCCGCTCATGCCCATGCTGACCTCGGCCAGGCCGTTGCGCCGGGCCATGGCGGCCAGCAGGGCGAAGTGCATCGCCGGTTCCTCGTCCACCGGGGGAATGCACATCAGGCCGGTGACCGGCAGGTTCCAGGTGTCGCGGCAGGCCGCCACGAAGGCATCCACCTCCGCCGGCAGGATGCCGGCCTTCTGCACCTCTTCGCCCGTGTTGACCTCGATCAGGCAGCGGGGGCGGCGGCCGGTGCGGGCCATTTCCTCGGCCAGGGCTTCGGCCAGCTTGGGGCGGTCCACCGTTTCGATCACGTCGAACAGCGCCACCGCTTCACGCACCTTGTTGGTCTGCAACGGGCCGATCAGGTGCAATTCCAGATCCGGGTGCGCGGCGCGCAGGGCTGGCCATTTGGCCTTGGCCTCCTGCACCCGGTTTTCCCCGAACACCCGCTGGCCGGCGGCAATGGCCTCGGCCGCCGCGTCCGCCCCGTGGGTCTTGGACACCGCCACCAGGGTCACCGAACCGGGAGCGCGGCCGCAATCGGCCAGCGTCTCGTCGATCTGGCGGCGCACCTCGTCCAGACGCCCGGCCAGGGTGGGGGCCAGCGGGGGAGCAACAGGCGTGGGCGTCATGGCGGCTTTCTCCAACTGTCGGGGTTCTATACACCGTGCTTGCGGGCGTGGTAACGGACCCTCCGGCGAAACGCAAGATCGCTCGCCCGATCCCTTTTCATTCATGCAAGGAGGAATCCCGATGCGGATTCGTCTGGCCGGTGTTGTGGCCGTTACGGTGGCCGTGGCCGCCGGCATCCTGGCCGGTCCTGTTCTGGCGGCCGATACCCCGGCGGCCAAAACCGCCCCCGGCTCGCCCCTGGCGAAGGTCGCCTTTCCGCTGGCGCCGTTCCCGCTGGCCGATGACGGCACCTATGCCGCCTTCATGGCCGATGTCGCCAAAAGCCTGAACCGCACCTGCGGCCGACTCGAAAGCTACGGCTGGGAGTTCGCCGGGCAGGAAGGCGGCGCCCGGATGGAACAGGTAGCCACCGTCATCAAGGCAACCATGGGCAATTTCGAGAAAGTGGGCTATCGCCTGGACAAGGCCCAGACCGTCACCCTTCCCGATCCCGACATGTCCGTTTACACGGCGGTGAAGGAACCGGCGACCCTGCTGCTGCTGTGGGCGCCGCTGCCCGACTCGGCCATGCTGCTGCTGTGCGATGCGTCGGCGTCCAACTGAGGCCGTTCCCAAAACAAAACGGCGGCGGAGAAACCTCCGCCGCCGCTTGTGCGACACACCGTTGACCGGCGCGTAGCCTTCGGAAATCAGAAGGCGACGCGGGTGTCGAAGATCACGACGCTGCCCTTGTCGTCGTTGGCGTTCAGGTTGTGATCCAGGTCGAAGTAGTTGTATTCTAGACCGACGGTCAGGCCGGGGGCGACGGTGTAGTTGGCGCCGACGCTGTACAGGTTCAGCTTGTTCTTGCCGGTGGAGTCGAAGTCGCCGGCGTCCTGAGCGTAGGTGTAGCCCGCACCGATGATCACCGGGCCGGTGGTGTACTGGGCGCCCAGGATCACAGTTTCCTGATCGGTCGAGTTGGCGCGGCCAACCTTCACGTAACCGCTGTCGTAGGAGTTGGAGTAGCTGCCGCCCACCTTGAAGCCGGCGTAGCCGATCTGCAGACCGGCCTGCCAGGACGACAGGTCTTCATACTTGGTGGTGATGGTGCCGACCACGTCGTTCTTCGCGGTACCGCCGCTGTAGAAGGCGCTGCCTTCGATGGTCACGCCGCTGAATTCGCCGGTGTACACGCCGCCGATTTCATACACGTCGTTGTAGCCTTCGGCGCGGCTGTTGGAGCCGACCGAGGTGTCCTTCAGACGGTTCACGCTGGTGTTGGCGCTGCCATAGTTGCTGTTGGCGGTGCCGGTGACCGGAGCGTAGCTGGCGATGAGCTGCAGGCCCGCGAAGCTCGGGGTCAGGTAGGTGATGCGGGTGTTGGCATCCGACGAACCCAGGGTGCGCAGCTGGCCCTGAGTGGACAGCGGGATGTTGGCGCCGGTCGTCGGGCCGAGGTAGCTCATCCACCAGCCGTCCGGACCGCCGAAGGTGCCCCAATCAACCACCGGGCCGATGAAGGCGAAGTTGTCGGACGCACCGGCGTCGGTACCGGCCTGGACGCGGCCGAACTTGCCTTCGGCGAAGATGTAGGCGCGGTCGGCGTCAACGGTGCCGTTGCCGTTGCTGGCGCGCAGACGGACGCGGGCGCCGTATTCCAGGCCGTTGTCGGCCTTGGCGGTCGGGGTGATGTTCAGACGGAAACGGTTCATGGCTTCGGTCGAGCGCAGGCCCTGGTCCTGATCCTGATCGACATAGCCGAACTGGAAGAAGGCGTCGCCGCCGATGAGGACGTTGAACTTGCTTTGGGCGCTGGCGCTGCCGGCGGCGGTGCAGAGCGCGGCGGCGGCGCAGCCGATGACGAGATAACGCTTCATGGAAACCATTCCTTGTTCTGAGAAGCCCGCGCTCGGGCCGTCGTTGTCCGTACCGACGATCAGTTAACCCTTCCGGACGGGGAGGGGCAAGAGGCAAGGAACCATCATTTTGCCGTTTTGCGACACCGTTGCGCCAAAGACACAGCAAGATATAAGCAATGCATATTATCAGTTTAACAAACAATGACGGCGCAAAAAAAGACGGCGGCCGAAGCCGCCGTCTCTCTCAAACCGATCAGCAGGATCGATTAGAACGCAACGACCGAACGCAGCAGGATGACCGAACCCTTGTCGTCGTAATCGACGGCCGAGGTGCTCAGATCGCTTTCGGAGTCGAAGTAGGTGTACTCCGCACCGACGTTCAGGCCGGGGGCGACGGTGTAGGACGCACCCAGGCCCCAGGTCTGCAGCTTGCGCTCGCCACGGACGCTCAGGCTGCCCGGGTCCTTGCCGTTGGTGTAGGCCGCACCGACCAGGATCGGGCCGGTGGCGTACTGCAGGCCAACGTTCCACACTTCGTTCTTCTCGCGGAACAGGCCGGCGCTCTTGGCCTGACCCGATTCGCCGTGGCTGACGAAGCCGCCGCCCAGCGTGAAGCCGGCGTAGGACACCTTCGCACCCAGCTGGAAGGCGTTCAGGTCCTTGTAGGACACGCCGCTGGTGGTCTCGGCCTTGCCCCAGAAGTAACCGCCGCCGACGGCCACACCGACGCCGCCGAAGGTGTTCTTGTAGTTGGCGCCGATTTCAACGACGTCCTGGAACAGCTGCGACCAGTTGCCGTAAGCAACGCCGGTGGCCGAGTTGGCGGCACCGATGACGGCGCTGGTGCCGGACTTGGTGCGGTTCACGTCGGTCAGGTTGCTGTCGGTACGCGGGGTGTACGACAGACCGGCCTGGAAGCCCGAGAACGACGGCGAGTAGTACACGATCTTGGTGGCGTTGGCGTTCGCCGTGATCGAGTGCGCCGTCAGGGTGTTGGTGCCGTTGATGGCGCCACCCACATCGGTGCGGCCGTCACGACCGACCAGAGCCGAGGCGGTGTTGCTGGAGCCGGTGATGTAGGCCATGAAGGCATCGTAGATGCCCAGGTATTCATAGTCGATCGGACGCGACACATAGGTGTCGTCGTTGAAGGAGTTGGTCACGCCCAGACGGACCTGACCGAAACCGCCCTGAACGAAGATGTAGCCGCGGTCGGCGTCGAGGGTGCCGGCGCCGGACTGGGCGCGGATACGGGCGCGGGCGCCGTATTCCAGGCCGTTGTCAGCCTTGGCGGTCGGCTGGACGTTCAGGCGGAAACGGTTGCGGAATTCGGTCGAACGCAGGCCGTTGTCCAGGTCCTGATCGACGTAGCCACCTTCGAAGTAGGCGTCGCCGCCCAGCTTGATTTCGAACTTGGCCTGGGCGTTGGCGGCCCCGGCGCCCATGGCGAGGGCAGCGGCAGCGCAGCCGGCCAGCAAATAACGGTTCATGATGTTGCCTCCATCCTGGCAGCAAATTTTTGAAAGCCGGGTTTAACGTCCAGGCTGCTTATGTCGTACGCAGGGGAACGGTTTCCAGCAAGCCGAAAAGCCGCCGCCGTGCTGCTTTGAAGGAACAGTGTGTCTGTCAAAGCACACATTTTTGCTCCCCTTTTGAGCAGGGGGGTGCCGAAAAAATCGTCTTCCGCGCGGTTTGCGCGGGGGTGCTGACGGCCCCGGATCGCGGCGGCGTCGGCGGGGTGCAGCCCTTCCCTGTGCCCATCGCCTGTTGCGCGGGTGGGCTGTTTATGGTCTTGTCACCCGGACATCCGCCGCAGGACCGCTGCGGCTCCTTTCAGCCTCGCGTGTGTCCGAAAGATGCTGCCGATCACAAGCCGTTCCCGCAATGTCATTTTCTCCGCAGCCGCTCTGGCGGTGGTCCTTCTCGTTGCCGGCTGCGGCGACAGCAAGCCCCCATCCCATGCCGAGCAGATGCAAAAGGAGATGTATCCTCACGGCAGCATCCTGGGCGGTGAGGGTGGCCTCAACCTGTTCGGCAAGGGCAAGAAGAACGGCGAGGGTGACGGCAGCGGCATCGGCGTCAACAGCTTCCTGTGGCGCGCCTCGCTCGACACGCTGGCGTTCATGCCCATCGTGCAGGCCGATCCCTTCGGCGGCGTGATCCTGACCGACTGGTACACGCCCCCCGACAGCCCGGCGGAGCGGTTCAAGGTCAACCTCTACATTCTCGACCGCCAGCTGCGCGCCGACGGCGTGCGGGTGTCGGTGTTCCGCCAGCAGAAGAGCGGGGCCGACTGGCGCGAGGCGCCGGTGGCCGGCAACACCGCCGCCACGCTGGAGGACGCCATCCTCACCCGCGCCCGCCAGCTCCGTCTGGCCCAGCAGGCCCGCGGCGGCGAATAACCCGCCGCCCCGGCCCACTCCCTCAAGATCGAACCATCGTGCCCATTCACTACGGACGAAGCAGCCGCCATGTCGCGCTATAATGTCAAGGAAACCGAAGCGAAATGGCAGGCGGTGTGGGACCAGCGCGGGTGTTTCACCGCCCGCGAGGATGCCGCGCGCCCCAAATATTATGTGCTGGAGATGTTCCCCTATCCGTCGGGGCGCATCCACATGGGGCACGTGCGCAACTACACCATCGGCGACGTGATCGCCCGCTACAAGCGGGCGAAGGGCTTCAACGTCCTGCATCCCATGGGCTGGGATGCCTTCGGCCTGCCGGCGGAAAACGCGGCACTGGAGAAGAAGACCCACCCCGCGGTGTGGACCCACGCGAACATCGCCACCATGCGCGACCAGTTGAAGAGCATGGGGCTGTCGGTGGACTGGAGCCGGGAGGTCGCCACCTGCGATCCGCCCTACTACCGCCACGAACAGAAGATGTTCCTGGATTTCCTCAAGGCGGGGCTGGCCTACCGCAAGGAATCCTGGGTGAACTGGGACCCGGTGGACAACACCGTTCTGGCCAATGAGCAGGTGATCGACGGCCGCGGCTGGCGCACCGGCGCGCTGGTTGAAAAGCGCAAGCTGTCGCAGTGGTTCCTGCGCATCACCGAATTCGCCGATGATCTGCTGAAGGGCATCGAGTCGCTGGACCGCTGGCCCGAGCGCGTGCGGCTGATGCAGGAGAACTGGATCGGCAAATCCACCGGCGTGCGCTTCCGATTCGCCATCAAGGACCGGGCCGACACGCTGGAGGTGTTCACCACCCGTCCCGACACCCTGTTCGGCGCTTCCTTCGCCGCCATTTCGGCCAACCACCCGCTGGCCGCCGAACTGGCCGCATCCCGCCCCGATCTGGCCGCGTTCATCGCCGAGTGCAACCGTCTGGGCACCAGCGAGGAAGCCATCGAGACGGCGGAGAAGAAGGGCTTCGACACCGGGTTGAAGGTCGTTCATCCCTTCGATCCCACGTGGGAGCTGCCGGTCTACGTCGCCAACTTCGTGCTGATGGAATACGGCACCGGCGCCATTTTCGGCTGCCCGGCCCACGACCAGCGCGACCTGGATTTCGCCCGCAAATACGGCCTGACGGTCACCCCGGTGGTGATCCCCGACGACGCCGACCGGGCCACCTTCACCGTGGGGAACGAGGCCTACACCGGCCCCGGATCCTTGCGCAATTCCCGCTTCCTCGACGGGCTGTCGGTGGACGCGGCGAAGGAGGAGGCGGGTAAGCGGCTGGAAGCGACCGGCCAGGGCGAGCGCACCACCCAGTACCGCCTGCGCGACTGGGGCGTGTCGCGTCAGCGTTATTGGGGCTGCCCGATCCCGGTCATCCACTGCGATGCGTGCGGCACGGTGCCGGTGCCGGAAGACCAGTTGCCCGTCACGCTGCCGGAGGATGTGACCTTCGACAAGCCGGGCAACCCGCTGTCCCATCACCCCACCTGGAAGCACACCACCTGCCCCTGCTGCGGCAAGCCAGCGGTGCGCGAGACGGACACCTTCGACACCTTCATCGAGTCGTCGTGGTATTTCGCCCGCTTCTGCTCGCCGAACGCCGCCGACACCGGCTTCACCAAGGAAGCGGTCGGCTATTGGCTGCCGGTGGACCAGTACATCGGCGGCATCGAACACGCGGTGCTGCACCTGCTGTACTCCCGTTTCTGGACCCGCGCGCTGCAGCGGTGCGGCTATCTGGATTTGCAGGAGCCGTTCGCCGGCCTGTTCACCCAGGGCATGGTGAACCACGAGACCTATAAGGATGCCGCCTCCGGCGCCTGGCTGTCGCCCACCGACATCGTGAAGAACGACCACGGCGACTACATCCGCACCGACAACGGCGGTGCGGTCACCGTGGGCCGCGTGGAAAAGATGTCGAAGTCGAAGAAGAACGTGGTCGATCCGGCCACGATCATCGACGGCTACGGCGCCGACGCCGCCCGCTTCTTCATGTTGTCCGACAGCCCGCCCGAACGCGATCTGGAATGGACCGAGGCCGGCATTGACGGCGCGTGGCGCTTCATCAACCGCCTGTGGCGCATGGTGACCGAACCGGCGGTGGCTCTGTCCGCCCCCGGCACGCCGCTGCCCGCCGCCCTGTCCGACCGGGCGCAGGCGGTGCGCAAGCAGATCCACAAGACCCTGGCCGGCATCGGCGAGGATCTGGAGAAGTTCCGCTTCAACAAGGCGGTGGCCCGCGTGCGCGAACTGGCCAACGCCGTGGCCGAACTGGACGGCAAGGGGGCGGGTGAGGATTGGGTCCTGCGCGAGGGTTGTGAGGCCCTGGTCCGCGTGACCGCACCGATGATGCCCCATCTGGCCGAGGAGCTGTGGCAGCAACTGGGCCACACCACGCTGCTGGCCGAACAGCCGTGGCCGGATGCCGACCCGGAGCTTGCCACCGACGACTCGGTGACGGTGCCGGTGCAGGTCAACGGCAAGCTGCGCGCCACCTTGTCGCTGCCGCGCGACGTGGCGAAGGAAGAGGCGGAAGCCGCGGCACTGGCCGATGCCAACGTCCAGCGCGCGCTGGACGGCAAGCCGGTGCGCAAGATCGTCGTCGTACCGAACCGGGTGATCAATGTCGTGGCGTAATCTGCAGCGGGGATGGCGGGTGCTGGTGGCGGGGGCCGGGCTTCTGGCGCTCGCCCCGGCGTTGGCCGGGTGTGGCTTCCAACCGCTGTACGGCACCAGCGCCGGGCGGACGGAGGCCAACGCCGCCCTGATGCAGGTGGATGTCGGCACGATTCCCGAACGCCGCGGCCAGCAGCTTCGCAACCTGCTGATCGACCGTTTCTATGAAACCGGACGGCCCGACCGCAGCCGTTACCGGCTGGACGCCAGCTTCCAGGCCGGCGAACAGAAACTGGCGGTGCGCAAGGACTCCTCGGCAGAACGGGCGCAGCTGGTGATGAACGCGCAATACCGTCTGGTGGATGTTGCCAGCGGCAAGGTGGTGTTCAACGCCACCAGCCGCTCGTTTGTCAGCTACAACGTGCCCGACGACCAGTTCGCCGCCTTGTCCCTGACCGACAGCGCCTATCAGCGGGGGCTGGAACAGATCGCCGACGACATCACCGTGCGGGTGGCGATGTTCCTGTCCAAGCCGTCCGCCCCGGCGCCCTGACCGGCAGGCTGGGCGCCCGGCCATGAAGCTGCAGCCCCGTTCCGTCGAGTCGTTCCTGCGCAAGCCCGATCCCAAGATCCGGGCGGTGCTGTTCTTCGGCCCCGACGACGGGCTGGTGCGCGACCGCGCCGCCACCTTGGGGCGGACGGTGGTGGCCGACCTGTCCGACCCGTTCCGGGTGGCCGACCTGCCCACCCGCACGCTGGCCGACGATCCCGCCCGGCTGATGGACGAAATGGCGGCCCTGGCGCTGACCGGCGGGCGGCGGCTGGTGCGGGTGCGCGATGCCGAAGACAACAGTGCCGCCGCCTTTACCGCCCTGCTGAAGGATCTTCCCCCCGGTGACACGCTGGTGGTGGCGGAGGCCGGCGACCTGGGGCCGCGGTCCAAGCTGCGGGTGCTGTTCGAGGGGGCGGACAACGCCGCCGCCGTTCCCTGCTATGTGGAGGACGAAGCCAGTCTGGGCGGCGTCATCGAAGGGCTGCTGCGGGCGGAAAAGCTGTCGGTGGACCCGGACGCCCTGGCGTTCCTGGCCGGCAATCTGGTGGGTGACCGCATGGTGGCCCGTGGCGAGATCGCCAAGCTGGCGCTCTATATGGGGCCGGGCGGCGGTACGGTGCGGCTGGAGGATGCCCGGGCTTGCATCGGCGACTCGTCCACCCTGGACGCGGACGAGGCGGTGTGGGCGGCGGCGGACGGCAACCTGCCGGCCCTGGACCGCGCGCTGGGGCGCCTGTTTGCCGAAGGGGCATCGCCGGTCGCCATCCTGCGGGCGGCCCAGCGCCATTTCCACCGGCTGCATCTGGCGGTGGGGCAGGTGGCCGCCGGCAAGCCCGCCGACGCCGCCGTCGCGTCCCTGAAACCGCCGGTGATGTTCAAGCTGAAGAACCGCATGACCGCTCAGGCCCGCCGCTGGCAGCCGGGCACGGTGCGGCAGGCGCTGGACCGGCTGACCGATGCCGAGGCCGAGTGCAAACGCACCAACGCCCCCGACGTGACCTTGTGCGCGCGGGTGCTGTTTCAGATCGGATCGCTGGCCGGGCGGCGGTAGCGGGGATCAGCGCAGCGGTGGGGCGTAGTGCAGCCCGCCGTCGGTCCACAGGGCGTTCGGCCCCCGCTCCATCCCCAGGGGGGAGCCGTCGCCCAGGTTGCGGCGGAACACCTCGCCGTAATTGCCGATCAGGGAGATCACCCGCAGCGCCCATTGGGAATCCAGCCCCAGCGGCTTGCCGAACGCCGGGTCGCCGCCGGCCAGACGGCGGATTTCCGGGTCGGGGGAGGTGGTCAGGCCGGCAACGCTGGCCGATGTCACCCCCTTAGCCTCCGCCACCATCATGGACAGGACCACCCAGCGGACCACCGAGAACCACAGCGGGTCCCCCTGGGCCACCGCCGGTCCCAGCGGTTCGCGGGAAATCACATCGGGCAGAATGCGCCATTGGCCGCGCTCGGCCGGCATGGTCGCCGCCCGCGCGGCCAGTTCGCTGCGGTCGCCGGTGACCAGGGTGCATTGGCGGCGGGCGAAGGCGATGAACTTTTCCTCCGAACTGGCGGTGGTCACCATCTGCACCGGCGGGTGGCCGTTCTGCACCGCGGCGGCAAGGTTGGCTTCCGACGTGGTGCCCTGCTGCACACAAACCCGCGTGCCCGCCGGCGCGTCCTTCCATGACACGCTCTGGGCGCCCTGATCCCTCCACGCCATGAACCCCTGGCCGTCGTAATAGAGCACCACGGGAAACACCGTCCCCAGCCCGGTGTCGCGGCCATAGGTCCAGGTGGTCATGCCAAAGGCGACGTCGATGTCGCCGCTGACCAGAGCGTTGAACTTGTTGGCGGTGTTGACACGGCGGATGGACACCGCGTCGGGGCTGCCCAGAACGGCGGCGGCCAGCGCCCGGCACACGTCCACCTCGAACCCGCGGGCGTTGCCGTCGGGATCCACGCTGCTGAAACCGGGGGTCAGGTCAACGCCGCACCGCACCTCCCCCTGTTGCATCACCCGGTCCATCACCGTGCCGGCCCCGGCCGGACCGGCCCAGCAGCCGGCCGCGGCCAGGACGGATGTGGCCAGGATCGCGTGGATGACCGGGGCCATGCGGGCCGGTCTGCCGGGCGCCGTCATTGCCGTTCCTTCCCCCATATTCATGGTGTGACGTATTTTCACAGTTTTATTATCGTATCTGTCAATGCTAACATACTCGGGTACGCATGAAAGAAGAGATGCGACATCCTTAGATGGAAAAAACCAGAAGAACTGAAAGCCTGCATGATCGGACGCCGTCTTCGGGTCCGTTGACGGTTCGCCGCCGGTTTTTGCTTTCTCAGGGACTATTGGTTTTTCTGTTCATGGTCTTTGGCGGGGCTGTCCTGTGGACTTTGGGAGTCATCAAGGATGAATCCCTGAAGAACGAGGTTGTTTATTTCCCCAATTTGTTGGCCGCCCAGCGTATTGCCGAGGATGCGGCGACCATCGCCAGCTATGCCAGCCACATGACCCACCGTATTTCGGTATCGGAACAGGTTGGTTTGCTGGACCGTATCGAAGCCCGGTCGCAATCCATCGGGCAGCAGCTAGTGGTTCTGGAACAGAATCGCGGCGGCACGGCCATGGTGGCGGGGCTGCGCGGCGCGGTGGCCGATCTGACCAGCAGTGCCGCGCGCATCCGCGCCCTGTCGCACGACCGTGACGGTGCGGCCCTGACGGTCGAACGGACGCTGGCCGCCGTGCGTCAGGGGATGAGATTCGGCAACGGGGCGGATGATTCCCGGCGGGCGGCGGTGCTGGTGCTGATCGCCACCGCACCGTCGCGGCTGGTGCTGAACCAGTTGTCGCTGGAACTGGCGGCGCTGGGGCCGTCGCCCGATCCGGTCAGCGATGCCGAACTGCTGACCGCCCGGCAGGCGCTGATCGACCTGGACCGGCGTATCGAGAATCTGGGGCGGATGCAGTGGGAACACACCGCCCGCATGATGACCATGGCATCCGCCCTGGCCGCCGAGGCACGGGGCTGGCAGGAGGATCAGAACCGCCTGATTTCCCGGCTGACGGAACGGCTGACGCTGTTGCTGGGGGTTGCCTTTGCCACGGCGCTGGCGGCGACGGTGCTGCTGTCCCGCTGGCTGGGGTGGGGGATCATCCGCCCGCTGGACCAGCTGGCCGCCACCACCCGCCGCATCGCCGCCGGGGAACTGGATGTCGCCATCCCCCAGCCGCCCGCCCGGTCGGAAGTGGCCGATCTGGCCGACGCGCTGGCGGTGTTCCGCGATGCGACCCGCGAGGTTCACGACCAGCGCGACGCCCTGGCGTGGCGCACGGTGGCGCTGGACGCGGCCGGTGATGCCTTCGTCATCTTCGACACCGCCGGGCGCATCGATTATGTGAACCCGGCCTTTACCCACCTGACCGGCTATGACGGGGCGGCGGTGCGGGATACCTCCATCGCCACGGTGCTGGGTGTGGCCGACACCGACGACGGCCTGTCCACGGTCGTGACCGCGATCCTCGACACGGTGCGCGGCGGGGTGGTGTGGAGCGGCGACATCACCAGCCGCCACCGCGACGGCACCCTTTACACCCAGTCGGCCACCATCGCCCCGGTGCAGGGCGACGACGGGCAGCCGGCCCGCTTCGTCGCCGTCATGCGCGACGTCACCGCCGTCACGCAGCGCCAGCAGGAACTGCAATGGCTGGCGGCCACCGATTCCCTGACCGGCCTGCCCAACCGCCGCCATATGGTGGACGCGGTGGAACGGGAATTGGAGCGCGCCCTCAGCCAGCGCCTGCCGCTGTCGCTGCTGGTGCTGGACATCGACCACTTCAAGACGGTCAACGACACCCACGGCCACGCCGCCGGGGATGCGGTGCTGCGCGCGCTGGCCGACACCTGCCGGGATCAGTTGCGATCCATGGACGTGCCGGCGCGGATGGGGGGCGAGGAGTTCGTGATCCTGCTGCCGCAGACCACCATCGCCGGGGCGGTGGAGGTGGCCGAGCGCCTGCGCCGCGCCGTGGCATCCATGGAGGTGCCGCTGGACGGCGGCGGCACGGTGTCGATCACCATCAGCATCGGTGTCGCCGGGATCGACGGTGCGGCCGAGGACGGTGCTGCCGACGGCGAAGGGCTGTCCAGCGGCTTCGACCGGCTGATGGCGCTGGCCGATCAGGCGCTCTATCGGGCGAAGGGGGAGGGGCGCAACCGGGTGCGCCTGTGCGGCCCCCGCGGTGCAGCATAAAGCCGGCGCATACGTCCGCATCCCGCTTCCCCCCCTGGCGAAAACCCGCCACACTCGTTCTGACGCCCCGGTCAACGGGGGAACCAATCGGACAAGGCAGAGAGGGTTGATGATGGAAAGCATGTCGCGTGCGCGGCCGAGCCGCCGGCTGGTGCTGGGGGCGGTCACGGTTCTGGGCGCCCTGGCGGTGTCGGCGGCGGGGCTTCTGCCCGCCGGTGCGCGGGCGCAGGGTCTGCCCAAGGTCACCATCGCCATGAGCGGCTGGACCGGCTTCGCGCCTTTGACGCTGGCCAAGGAGGCCGGCATCTTCAAGAAGAACGGCGTCGAGGTCGAGATCAAGAAGATGCCCTCGGCCAACCGCCATCAGGCCATGGCGGCGGGCGAGGTGCAGGCCATCGCCACTACGGTCGATACGCACATGATGTACGCCTCGTCCGGTGTGGCGGTGAGCCAAGTGCTGGTGCTCGACAGCTCCCACGGCGGCGACGGCATCGCTGTCCGCGGCGACATCAAGGATGTGGCCGGGCTGAAGGGCCGGGCCGTGGCGGTGGAAAGCGGCGGCGTGTCGCAGTTCTGGCTGGCGTACGTGCTGAAGAAGAACGGCCTGTCCATCGCCGACGTGAACCAGACCAACCTGTCGCCCAAGGACGCGGCGGCGGCCTTCGTCGCCGGGCAGTTCGACGTGGCCCTGACCTATGAGCCGTACCTGTCCAACGTGCGCAACGCCAACGGCACCATTCTGGTGACCTCGGACCAGACGCCGGGCGTCATCATCGACACCCTGGCCTTCCAGCCCGACTACATCCAGAAGAACCCCACGGTGGTGCAGGCCATCGTCGATGGCTGGTTCGAAGCCCTGGACATGATCAAGGCCGATCCGAAAAAGGCGTTCGAGATCATGGGCGCCGACGTCAAGCAGACGCCGGAACAGTTTGCCGACTCGGCCCGCTTCGTCAAATGGTACGACAAGCCCGGCAACCAGACCTATCTGACCGACACCATGCCCGGCTTCCTGAAGGATGTCCGCGACGTGATGCTGGAAGCCAAGCTGATCCGCCGCGCGCCCGACAGCCTGGACGGCATGAGCACCCCGGCGTTCGTGAAGTGACGGGTTGGTGATGAACGGTTTTTTCGCGCCGCTGAAGCCGGTGCCGCCGGGGCTGCGCGCAGCCCTGGCGGTGGCCTGCTTCGTGCTGTTCTTCGTCGGTTGGGGGATCGCCACCTACGGCGGTTTCGTCAAGCCGCTGTTCCTGGCGTCCCCCGGCACCACGCTGGCGTCGGGGTATGAGCTGTTCGCCAAATTCGGCTTTACCGCCGACATCGGCGTCACGGTGGCACGGGTGTTCGCTGGGTTCGCGCTGGCCGTGCTGGTGGCGGTGCCGCTGGGCATTCTGATGGGGGCGTTCAAGCCGGTGGAGGCGTTCTTTTCCGGCTTCACCTCCTTCGCGCGCTATCTGCCGGCCTCGGCCTTCATCCCGCTGCTGATCCTGTGGGCCGGGGTGGGCGAGTTGCAAAAGGTTCTGGTGATCTTCATCGGGTCGGTGTTCCAGCTCGTCATCATGATTGCGGTGATCGTGGGGGCCGTGCGCACCGATCTGGTGGAGGCGGCCTATACGCTGGGTGCGTCGCGCCGGGGGGTGGTGCTGCGGGTGCTGCTGCCCGCCGCGGCCCCGCAGGTGTTCGAGGCTCTGCGGTTGGTGCTGGGCTGGGCCTGGACCTATGTGATCGTCGCTGAACTGGTGGGGGCGTCCCAGGGCATCGGCCACATGATCATCGAGGCGCAACGCTTCCTCGACACCGGCCAGATGATTTTCGGCATCTTCATCATCGGCCTGATCGGGCTGATAACCGATGTGGCGTTCCAGGCGATGAACGCCCGCCTATTTCCGTGGGTGCGCGGACGATGAGCAAACTGGTGATCCGCGGGGTGAGCAAGGAATTCCCCGCCCGCCGGGGCGGTGGGGCCACCCGCGCCCTGGAACCCACCGACCTAACGGTCCAGGACAACGACTTCATCACCATCCTCGGGCCGTCCGGTTGCGGCAAGTCCACCTTGCTGCGGGTGGTGGCCGGGCTGGAGACCCCGACGGCGGGGGAGGTGCTGCTGAACGGCCATCCCGTCACCCGCCCCGGTCCCGACCGCGGCATGGTGTTCCAGTCCTACACCCTGTTCCCCTGGCTCAGCGTGCGCGACAACGTGTGCTTCGGCCTGCGCGAACGGGGCGTGCCGCGGGCCGAACAGGTGGCGATTGCCGACCGCTTCCTGGCCCAGGTGGGGCTGAAGGGGTTCGAGAACCACCACCCGGCCCAGCTTTCCGGGGGCATGCAGCAACGCACGGCGCTGGCCCGCGCGCTGGCCAACGACCCCGACATCCTGTTGCTGGACGAACCCTTCGGTGCGCTGGACCACCAGACGCGGGAGGTGATGCAGGAACTGCTGCTGGGCATCTGGGAGCAGCACCGCAAGACCGTGCTGTTCGTCACCCACGACATCGACGAGGCCATCTTCATGGCCAGCCGGGTGGTGGTGATGTCGGCCCGTCCGGGCCGGATCAAGTGCGATATCCCCATCGACCTGCCCCACCCGCGGTCCTACAGGATCAAGACCACCGCGGCCTTCGCCGATTACAAGGAACGGCTGACGGAGGAGATCCGGGTGGAGACGCTGAAGACGCTTCAGATGGAGGCGTGAGGGTGTCGAGGGGTTCCACCCCTCGACGCTCCCCGACAGGGGCCGGTCGGCCCCTGTACCCCATCGATGGGATGCAAGGGCCGACTGGCCCTTGCTGGGGGTGTCGGGGGCAAAGCCCCTGACATTATGCTTTTGCTTCCCGTCGCCTCATAATCTCGTAGACCACCGCGCCGATGATGGTCAGCCCGATCAGGATCAGCGACAGCGCGTTGACGGCCGGCGTCAACCCGGTGCGCACCTTGGACGCGATGTAGATGGTCAGCGTCGTTTCCAGTCCGCGCACGAACAGGGTGGTGTTGTAGTTCTCGAAGCTCTGCAGGAACGCCAGCAGCGCCGACGACAGCACCGACGGCATCAGATAGGGCAGGGTGATGCGGCGGAACACCTGCCCGTGGCTGGCGCCCAGATCCAGGGCCGCTTCCTCCAGGCTGGGATCGAACCGCTGGAGCCGCGCCAGGAACAGCAGCATGGCATACGCCGCGATGAAGCTGGCCTGCGCCACCACGGTCAGGAAGATGCCGCCGCTGACCCCGAACCACTGCCGCCAGAACACCAGCGTGGAGATGCCGACGATCACCCCCGGCGTCAGCAGCGGCGACACCATCACGGCATAAAGGAAGGTGCGCGCCCGGCTGTGCAGCCGGTTCAGCAGCAAGGCCCCCGCCAGCCCCAGCGGCACGGCCACGGCGATCACGCCGGCGGCGACGATCAGGCTGGTGCCCAGCGCCTGCCACAGCCGCTGGTCAGCGAACAGGGCGGGAAACCATTGCAGGGTGAAGCCGGTCCAGGGGGTGACGGTGGGGAAGCGGCTGGTGTTGAACGCCGCCGCCCCCATGATGCCCAGCGGCACGAACAGATAGCCGAAGAACAGCACCAGATAGGTGCGCGTCAGAAAGCGGCGGACTCCCGCGGCGGTCATCGGCGCCCCCTATTTGGCGATGTCGGTCAGGCCGACGCGGAACAGCTTCATCATCAAAAGGATGAAGCCGACGCACAGCACCAGCAGGATGAAGGCATAGGCCGCCCCCTGGTTCCAGTTCCCGCCTTCGAAGAACCAGTTGTAGATGACCTCGGTGAACCAGCGGCTTTGCGGCCCGCCCAGCAAGGCCGGCACGGCGTAGCTGCCGGCGGCCAGCATGAAGGTCATGATGCACCCGACCGCGATGCCCGGCTTGGCGTGGGGGATGGCGATGCGGCGATGGATGCGCAGCCACCCGGCCCCCAGATCCCGCGCCGCCTCGATCTGGTGGCGGTCCAGGGATTCAAGGGCGTTGTAGATGGGAAACACCATGAACAGGATGTAGACGTACACCATGCCGACGATGACGCCCACGTCCCCGCCCGACAGCCGTTGCGGCTCGGTGAAGATGCCCAGCGCCACCAGCAGGATGTTCAGCGGTCCCGAATAAGCGAGGATGATGTACCACGCGAAGGTGCGCAGCAGTTCGTTGATCCAGAACGGCACCACCAGCATCAGCACCAGCATGGGCAGCCGCCGCCGGGGTGCCACCTGCGCCATGTAGAAGGCGATGGGGTAGCACACGGCGAAGGTCACGGCGGTGACGAGCGCGCTGGCCCAGATGGTCTTGACGAAGATGGCCCGGTGAACCTCGTTGGTCCACAAGGTGGCGTAGTTCTTGAGCGTGTAGACGTCTTCCGGCCCGCCGATCTTGGCCGGCGGCAGCATGGGGCGGAAGGAGAAATCCACCATCAGCACCTGCGGCAGCACCACCAGCCCGACGATCCACACCGCCACCGCCAGCAGGATCACGGTGGTCAGCACAGGCCCGTAGCGGCGCAACACCTCGGTCATGGGGTGGTTCCCTTCCCGCAGGCGTGGGGGGCGGGAAGCAAAGCCCGGTCAGCAAGCCCTCTCCCCCCCGGGGAGAGGGTTGGGTGAGGGCCGGTTCTCGCGCAGAACGCCCGAGAACCGTTGCGCAGCAACGCCGAATTTGAGGTTTCGAGAGCCTTGCGGCTCGCTTTTCGGGCTGCCGCGCGAAAAGCGGCCCTCACCCCGTCCCTCTCCCCGGCGGGGAGAGGGGGATTGTTTGCCCCCATCACTCCCCCTCCCACGGCAGGGCCACGGCGTCTTGTGGACGGAAGGTCAGGGTGGCGTCGGTGTCGGGGACCAGCGGCGGGTCGGATTGGCCGCGGTGGGGGATCTGCACCATCAGCGTGCCGGTGGGGCCGGTCAGGAAGGCGTTGACGAAGGAGCCTTCGAAATCCCGGTGGCTGACGCGGGCCGTCAGGCGGTTGGGACCGTCCCCGTCAACCGCCAGCCGTTCGGGGCGTATGAACAGTGCCGCCCGGTCGCCCACGCCCAAACCGCGGGGGTTGCGGCCCAACAGCCGCCCGGCGGGGGTGTCGAGCGCCGCCATCCCGTCCGCCGTTTCGGCCACCGTACCGGTGAAGCGGTTGGTTTCCCCGACGAATCCGGCGACGAAGGCGGTGGCCGGGTGGTCGTAGAGGGTCTGGCCGTCGGCCACCTGCTCCAGCACGCCGGCCCGCATCACGCCGATGCGGTCGGACATGGTGAGCGCCTCGCCCTGGTCGTGGGTGATGTAGATGAAGGTCACGCCGGTGCGCCGCTGGATGGCGCGCAACTCGGCGCGCATGTGCTGGCGCAGCTTCAGGTCCAGCGCCGACAGCGGTTCGTCCAGCAGCAGCACGGACGGCTCCACCGCCAGCGCGCGGGCGATGGCGATGCGCTGGCGCTGGCCGCCGGACAGGTCGGTGACCTTCTTCTCCCCCGTGCCCGGCAGGGCCACGAGGTCGAGCAACTCTTCCACCCGCGCCTTGCGGCGGCTGGATGGGATCCCGCGCACCTCCAGCCCGAAGCCGATGTTCTCCGCCACCGTCATCAGCGGGAACAGGGCCAGGTTCTGGAAGATCAGCGCGGTGGGGCGTTTGTTGGGGCCGATGCCGCGCATGTCCTGCCCGCCGATGCGCACGACCCCTTCGGTCGGCTCCATAAAGCCGGAGATCATGCGCAACAGCGTGGTCTTGCCGCAGCCGGACGGGCCGAGGAAGCTGAAGAACTCCCCGGCCCCGATGCTCAGGCTCACGTCACGCACCGCGGTCAGGCTGCCGAACCGCATGGTCACGCGGTCCAACTGAACATCCCGGCTCATCAAACGCCCCGGCTTGGGTCAGACGATCAGGCGGCGAGGAACCGATCCTGATATTCGTTGCGCAGCGAGACGTACCACGGTTCCTGCACCGGCCACCACCACAGCTTCGACAGGGCGTCGCCGGGATAGGCGTCGGCAAAGAAGGCCTTGGCCTCGTCCGACAGCAGGCTTTCGGCCCCCTTGGCGGTGGAGCTGATGCCGGAATGGGCGGTGTAGAGGGCGCCGGCCTCCGGCGTGTAGAACCAGTTGATCCAGGCGTAGGCCGCTTCCGCGTTCGCCGCCTTCTTCGGGATGGCGAAGCCTTCCATCCACGCCAGCGCGCCTTCCTTCGGCGCGATGAAGCGGACGGGCAGCTTTTCCTTGCGCAAGGCGGCGGCGGTGCTGTCCCAGGTCTGGCCGATCACGCAGCCGTTGGTGCGGAAGGCACCCTGCGCTTCATTCTCGTTGGTCCAGAACTGGCCGACCGCCTTTTTGTTGGCGACCGCGACCTTGAGGATGGCGTCGAAGTTGGCGCGGGCCTTGGCCTCCGACGTGAATTGTTCGCGCAAGGGGTGGGGCAGCTTGCCCTCGGCCTCCAGCCACAGGCCGATGCCGATCAGCGAGGAGTGGCCGCGCACGGTGACCTTGCCGGCGTATTCCGGCTTCCACAGGTCGCCGTAGCTGGCGGTGCCATAGGTCAGCGGCGCCTTGGCGCTGTCATAGGCCAGAGCCTCGGTGCCCCAGTCGGCGGGGGCGAAGAACCGCTTGCCGCCCACCACGCCGCCCATGCCGGCGGAACCGATCACCGCCGAATCGATGCAGCCGGTCCAGGTGACCTTGCTTTCGTCCAGCGGCTGGACCAGATCGAATTCCACATAGTTCGGCACCCGGTCCACCGTGGGGTGGATGATGTCGAACCCGGCGCCGCCGGTGGCCTTCAACTGGTTCAGAAGCTCGTCGTTGGTGGCGTATTCGGTCAGCACCGCCTTGACGCCGGTCTTCTTCTGGAAATCCTCCAGCATGGCCGGGTTGATGTAGCCGGACCAGGAGAAGATGTTGACCGTGCCGCTCGCCGCGCGGCCTTCGCGCAGGATGAACGGCCCGGCGGCGGCCAGACCGGCGGACGCCGCCCCGGCCTGGAGAACCATGCGGCGGGTGAACGCCTTGGCGGCGCGCTGGGTGGCGGCGCTGGAACCTTTGCTGTCGGTCATGGTGTCCCTTCTCTTCCCTGTCGCCCGATGTTGGTGTTGTTTCGGTGCCCAACTATGGCTTAGCCGCCGCCGATCAGGCAATTTGCCCGAGGTGCGATCGGCCAAAGTTCATATTAGTGTCAAGCAAAGCGATTTCTGTCTCCCTCCCCCCGTCGGGGGGAGGGCGGGGTGGGGGCCGATTTTCGCGCGTTAGCCCGAAAATCGAGCCGTCAGGCTCGTCAAACGTGGATTTGGGGTTGCTTTGCAACGGATTTCGGGCCATTCGGCGCGAAATCCGGCCCTCACCCAACCCTCTCCCCGGCAGGGAGAGGGTGAATTCAGGATGGTGGACAGGCATCATGATGCAACCGGAACGGCGCAACGTGCTGTTCATCACCGCCGACCAATGGCGCGGCGATGCGCTGGGCTGTGCCGGGCATCCGGCGGTGCGCACGCCGCGGTTCGACGCCTTTGCCGCGGAGTCGGTGCGTTTCGCCCGCCATTATTCCAACGCCAGCCCGTGTGGCCCGTCGCGGGCCAGCATCCTGACCGGGCTGGTGCTGCACAATCACCGTTCGGTGCGCAACGGCGTGCCGCTGGACCGCCGTCACACCACCGTGGCGCTGGAGGCGCGCAAGGCCGGGGTGGCGCCGGCCCTGTTCGGCTACACCGACACCGCCGTCGATCCCCGCGGCCTTGCGCCGCTGGACCCGGTGCTGTTCTCGTACGAAGGCATCGCCCCCGGTTTCGATCCGGTGTGCCCGATGATCGATTCCGCCGATCCCTGGGGCGACGACCTGCGCCGCCGCGGCTTTCCGGTGGGATCGTCGGTGTCCCACCTCTACGCCCCGCCGGACAGCAACCCCCGCGGCCCGGCCCGTTTCCCCGCCGATCTCAGCGAAACCGCCTTCATCACCGACCGCGCCCTGTCGTGGATCACCGGGCAGGGCAACCGCCCGTGGTTCGCCCACGTCAGCTATCTGCGCCCCCACCCCCCTTGGATCGCGGCGGAGCCGTGGCACAGCCTGATTTCTCCCGACACCGTGCCGTCGCCGGTGCGCGCCGCCACCGTGGCGGAGGAGGGGGCCGTGCACCCCTGGCTGGCGTGGCGGCTGGCGACGTTTCCCGGCAAACACTGGGTCCATGGCCGCAAACTCGATCCCAAGACGGTGGATGACGGGGAATTGCGCTGGCTACGCGCCGTCTATTACGGGCTGATCGCCGAGGTGGACCATCACATCGGGCGGCTGCTGGACGGGGTACGGGCGTTGGGCCAGTGGGACGAGACGCTCATCATCGTCACCTCCGACCATGGCGAGTTGATCGGCGACCATTGGATGTTCGGCAAGGAGGGGTGGTTCGACCCGTGCTTCCATGTTCCGCTTGCCATCCGCTGGCCGGGCGGGGCCGAGGCGCGCACGGTCGAACGCTTCACCGAGCACATCGACCTGATGCCGACCATTCTCGACTGGCTGCGGGTGCCGGTGCCGCGCCAGTGCGACGGCCTATCCCTGCGCCCCTGGCTGGAGGGGAGCACCCCGGCGGCTTGGCGCCGCCATGCCCACTTCGCCTATGATTTCCGCGACGTGGCCACCGCCGCCCCCGAACACGCCCTGCACCAGCAGCCCGACCAGTGCACCATGACGGTGCTGCGCGGCGAGACGACCAAATACGTCCATTTCACCGCCCTCCCCCCCTTGTTCTTCGATCTGGCCGACGATCCGGGTGAACTGTGCGACCATTCCCGCGACCCCGACTATCAGGGGCAGGTGCTGGAGCACGCCCAGGCGCTGTTGAGTTGGCGGTTGGAGCACGACGAGCGCAGCCTGACCAACGTGTGGCTCAGCCACCAGGGTGCTGTGATCCGGGAAACCTGATCCCCAGGGGTACAGGGGCTGCCGCCCCTGTCGGGGAGCGTCGAGGGGAGGATCCCCTCGACACCAGGGCTACCGCCCCCCCACCCACCACGCATCAATCACCGGCCCATACAGCGGCGTCACATCGGGCCGGTGAATATGGGACCAGCGGGCCATATGGTCGGCGGTGTCATGAAACAGGGGGATCATATACTCCCCCCACAACAGCACCCGATCCAGCGCCCGCACCCGCGCCACCAGTTCTTCGCGGCTGGCGGCGTGGGCCAGGGAGGCGGCGAGCGCGTCCACCGCCGGGTCGCGGATGCCGGGCAGGTTGCGGCTGCCCGGCGTGTCCGCCGCCGCCGAACCGAAATAATAAAGTTGCTCGTTCCCCGGCGACAGGGAGGAGGTCCAGCCGCGAATGGTCGTATCGAAATCGTAACTGTCCAGCCGTGTCTGGTACTGCGCGCTGTCCACCGTGCGCACGGCGGCGCTGATGCCCAGCCGCCCCAGCCCGCGGGCAATCTCCTGCGCCTCCCGCTCGTCGCCGGGGGTGCCGAGCAGGATCTCGAAGGCGAAGGGCTGGCCCGCCCCATCCTCCAGCCGTCCACCTTTCAGCCGCCACCCCGCCGCGGTCAGCCGGGCGAAGGCATCGCGCAGGGCCGCGCGGTCGCCGCCGCCGGGGGGCGTGTAGGGATGCGTGAATACCTCCGGCGGCAGCAGCGGGCGCAGCGGCTCCAGCGCGGCCCGTTCCAGGCCCGTGGGCAGGTCGGTGGCGGCGAGTTCGGAGTTGGGGTAATAGCTGGCGGTGCGGGTCAGGGCGTTGTGGAAGAAGGTCCGGTTCATCCACGCGGCATCCACCGCCAGCCCGAGCGCCGCCCGCACCCGCCGGTCGGCGAACAGCGGGCGGCGGGTGTTGAGGATCAGCCCGCGCGCCGTTTCCGGGCGGCGGTGGGGCAGGTCTTCGCGCAGGATCCGCCCGGCGGCCAGCGCCGGCCCGGTGTAGCCATCGGCCCAGCGGCCGGGGTCGCTTTCGCGGCGCACGTCGGCCTCTCCCGCCAGGAAGGCCTGGAGGGAAATCGTTTCGTCCCGGTAATAATCGAAGACCACCCGGTCGGCGTTGAACAGCCCTCGCCGCGTGGGCCGGTCGCGCCCCCAGTATCCGGGATCGCGGACATAGGTGATGCGCCGCCCCGGCTCCACCGTTTCGATGCGGTAGGGGCCGCTGCCCATGGGCGGGTCCAGCGTGGTGCGGCTGAAATCGCGGCCCTGCCACCATGCCTTTTGATGGATGGGCATCAGCCCCATCAGCAGCGGCAGTTCGCGGTCATAGGTGCCGTCCGCCTGGGGGGTGAAGGTGAAGCGCACGGTGGCGGCGTCGATCCGTTCCGCTGACGCAACCATGCTGTAATATTGCCGTCGGTTGGGCGTTCCATGGTCCCGCTGCACCTGAAGGGAAAACAGCACGTCGTCGGCCGTGACGGGGGTGCCGTCGTGCCAGCGGGCCGCGGGATCGAGAAAGACGGTGAGGACGGAGCGGTCCGGCGGCACCGAAATCCGCCGGGCCAACAGGGGATAGAGGGAAAACGGCTCGTCCCACGACCGCGCCATCAGGGTTTCAAAGACGTACGACAGCCCCGCCGCCGGCACCCCCTTCACCACATGGGGGTTCAGGGTGTCGAAGCCGCCGGTCACCGTCAGCCGCAGGGTGCCGCCCTTGGGGGCATCGGGGTTCACATAGGAAAAGGCGGGGAAATCCGGGGGATAGGCGGGCGTGCCGTGCATGGCGATGGCGTGGACCGGCCCGCTGTCATGGTTTCCGCCCGAATCCAGCGCAAACGCCGGTGGAACGGCAACCAAAAGGGCGAAAGCGGTCAGACCACTGACGGTTCGCGCGTGAAATCTGCGTGAAAGTCGGCAACCCCCGTTGCAAGCACCTTGGTTTCGTCGCGGGTTTCCGCCTAAACTCCGGCCCGACCGGCACCGGCCCGTCCCGGTGCCACAGCAACGTGTTATCAGGCGTAACGCCAGACAAAGGACCGTTCTCATGGATCTGAGCAAGGTTCCGGTGGGGAAGAATCCCCCGTGGGATGTGAATGTCGTCATCGAAATCCCGCTGGGCGGCGACCCGGTGAAGTACGAAGTCGATAAGGAATCGGGCGCGGTGTTCGTTGACCGCTTCCTGCACACGGCCATGTACTATCCCTGCAACTACGGCTTCATTCCGCACACCCTGTCGGGCGACGGCGACCCGGTGGATGTCTGCGTGGTCGGCCGCCATCCGGTGGTCCCCGGTTCGGTCCTGCGCGCCCGCCCCATCGGCGTGCTGTTCATGGAAGACGAAGCGGGCGCCGACGAAAAGCTGCTGGCCGTGCCGGTCAGCAAGCTGCACCCGTTCTATGAGAACGTTAACAACTACACCGACCTGCCGTCCATCGTGACCGAGCAGATCTCCCACTTCTTCGAGCACTACAAGGATCTCGAAAAGGGCAAGTGGGTGAAGGTCACCGGCTGGGGCAATGCCGAGGACGCCGCCCGTGCCATCCAGGAAGGCATCGAGCGCGCCAACGCCGAAAACCAGGGCAAGCCGGGTGTCGTCGTCTGATAAGGACGACCGTCGGCACACCGCCGCATCCCGCGTGACCGTCGTCCAGGGCGACATCACGCGGGCCATGGTGGGGGCCGTCGTCAACGCCGCCAACAGCGCGCTCAAGCGCGGCGGCGGCGTGGACGGCGCCATCCACCGCGCGGCGGGACCGGCGCTGCAGGACGAACTGGACCGTATCGGCGGCTGCCCGACCGGGGACTGCCGCCTCAGCCGCGGCCACGCCCTGCCGGCCCCGTGGATCATCCACGCCGTCGGCCCGGTGTGGCGGGGCGGCGGGCAGAACGAAGCGGTTCTGCTGGAACGCTGCTACCGCGCCGCCTTTGTCCTGGCGCGGGGGCAGGGAATCACATCGCTGGCCTTTCCCGCCATCAGCACCGGCATCTATGGCTTTCCCAAGGATCGGGCTGCCCGCATCGCCGTCGCCACGGTGGTGGACGAGCTGGTCCGCGATGGGGCCGTGGAGCGGGTGGCCCTTTACGCCTTTGATTCCGAAACCGCGGCCCTTTACCATGAGGCGCTGCGTCTGGTCTGACCAGTCAGCCCAGCAGCATATAATTACGCTTGCGAAACGGAACAGACGCGGTGCGGAGGCAACGGTGCACCGCAACATGAGCGTCGTTTCGTCGCGTTTACGCCGGCACCGTGCCGGTTCACCCCTAGCTTGCGTCGTTTTCACCCCGTTTCCCCCATCGGCCAGGGCCAAGCACGGAAGCCTGACATGACCGTTCGTAACCTCAATCAGATGTTCAAGCCAACGTCGATCACGTTGATCGGCGCCAGCCGCAAGCCGCAATCCATCGGCGCGGTGGTGGCCCGCAACCTGTTCAACGCCGGCTTCAGCGGTCCGATCCTGCCGGTCAACGCCCAGGATCGCGCGGTGGAAGGGGTTTTGACCTATAAGACGGTGGCCGACCTGCCCATCACCCCCGATCTGGCGGTGATCTGCACGCCGGCGGAAACCGTGCCGGCCACCATCGACCAGTTGGGCAACCGCGGCACGCGGGCGGCGATCATCATCTCCTCGGGCTTTTCCAAGGATCTGCTCCAGCGCACGCTGGACGCGGCCAAGCCCCATGTGCTGCGCGTCCTGGGGCCGAACAGCCTGGGCGCCATGGTGCCGGGGCGGGGGCTGAACGCCAGCTTCGGCCACGTCACCCCGAAAAAGGGCGACATCGCCCTGGTGGCGCAGTCGTCGATGGTGGTGACCTCCATCGTCGATTGGGCGACGGCGCGCGGGATCGGCTTCTCCCACCTGATTTCCATGGGCGACAAGGGCGACGTGGATTTCGGCGACCTGCTGGACTATCTGGCCGCCGACCCCACGGCCCGCGCCATCCTGCTCTACATCGAAGCCATCACCGACGCGCGCAAGTTCATGTCGGCGGCCCGCTCCGCCGCCCGCCAGAAGCCGGTCATCGTCATCAAAGCCGGCCGCAGCGCCGAAGCGACGGAGGCCGCGGTGTCCCACACCGGCGCCCTGGCGGTGGAGGATGCGGTCTATGACGCCGCCTTCCGCCGCGCCGGCATCCTGCGCGTCAGCACGCTGGAAGAGCTGTTCGACGCGGTGGGCACGCTGGCGACCGGGGTTCCCATCACCGGCGACCGGCTGATGATCCTGACCAACGGCGGCGGCATGGGGGTGATGGCCACCGACGCGCTGGTGCAGTCGGGCGGCACGCTGGCCACCCTGTCGCCGGAAACGGTCCAATCGCTCGACACCGCGCTGGGGGCGGGGGGCAAGCGCGGCAACCCGCTGCGCATCGGCGGCGACGCCACGCCCAAGCGGTATGCCGACGCGCTGAACGCCCTGCTGCACGACAGGCAGAACGACGCCATCCTGGTGCTGAACTGTCCCTCGGCGGTCAACGACAGCACCGCCGCGGCGCAGGCCGTGGTGGACACCCTGGCCGCCAACAAGTCCAGCCGCCATCCGGTGCTGACAAGCTGGCTGGGCGACGAATCGGCGGTGGAGGCGCGGCGCCTGTTCGCCGCCAACCGCATTCCCACCTATGACACGCCCAGCCATGCGGTGCGGGCCTTCATGCATCTGGTGGAATACCGGCGCAATCAGGAACTGCTGATGGAAACGCCGCCGTCGGTGCCCGACAGTTTCGAGCCGGACCGCATCGTCGTGCAGAAGACCATCGCGCGGGCGATTGCCGAAAAGCGCGACTGGCTGACCGAGTACGAGGCCAAGAGGGTGCTGGCCGCCTATGGCATTCCGGTGGTGGAAACCCGCCGCGCCGAAACCGCGGAGGAGGCGGCGCGGGCCGCCGATTCCATCGGCGGGCCGGTGGCGCTGAAGATCCTGTCCCCCGACATCGCCCACAAATCCGACGTGGGCGGGGTGGTGCTGCACCTGACCAGCGGCGAGGAGGTGCTGGAAGAGGCCCACGCCATGCTGGCCCGCGTGCAGGAAGCCGCCCCCGACGCCCGCATCGAGGGGTTCACGGTGCAGGAAATGGCCGTGCGCCCCGATGCCTATGAACTGATCGTCGGCATGACGGAAAACCCGCTGTTCGGCCCGGTGATCCTGTTCGGCGAAGGCGGCATCGGCGTGGAGGTGGTGGAGGATTACGCCCTGGCCCTGCCGCCGCTCAACATGCGGCTGGCGTCGGAGCTGATGACCCGCACCCGCATCTGGAAGCGGCTGAAGGGCTACCGCTCCCGTCAGGCGGCGGATCTGCCGGCGGTGGCCCTGACCCTCAATCAGGTGTCGCAGCTGATCGTCGATTTCCCCGAGATCGTGGAGTTGGACATCAACCCGCTGCTGGCCGACCAGGACGGGGTGATGGCGCTGGACGCCAGCATCCGCGTGGCGGTGCCAGAGCGGCCCGGCGCCCACCGTCTGGCCATCCGCCCGTATCCCAAGGCGTTGGAAGACCCGATCCGCATCAAGGACGGCCGCCAGTTCCTCGTCCGCCCGATCCTGCCGGAAGACGAACCGCTGGTGCACGGCATGTTCGCCCGCATGACGCCGGAGGATATCCGCCTGCGCTTCTTCGCGCCGATGAAGAAGCTGTCGCACCAGGCCGCCGCCCGTCTGACCCAGATCGACTATGACCGCGAAATGGGGCTGATCGCCGTCGGGCCGGACGATGTGAGCAACGAGACGGTCATGTACGGCGTGGTCCGCATCGCCGCCGACCCCGACAACCTGCGCGCCGAATACGCGGTGATGGTGCGTTCGGACATGAAGGGGCAGGGGCTGGGCTATATCCTGATGAACAAGATCCTGGACTATGCCCGGTCCCGCGGTATCAAGGAGGTGTATGGCGAGGTGCTGCGCGAAAACACCAACATGCTCGCCATGTGCCGCACCCTGGGTTTCGTGCGGAAGGAAAACCTGGACGAGCCGGGCGTGGTGGAAGTGCGCATCGACCTGGACAAGGCCAAGGGGGCCTGACCCTTCATGACCGGACGTCTGCAGGCATCGCGCAGCGCCATCGCCGCATGGTGTCTGTATGACTGGGCCAACTCGGCCTACAACACGGTCATCACCACCTTTGTCTTCGCCGTCTATTTCACCCGTGGGGTGGCCGGCGATCCCGTCGCCGGTACGGCGGCGTGGAGCACGGCCATGGCGGCGGCGGGTGTCGCCATCGCCATCCTCAGCCCGGTGCTGGGGGCGGTGGCCGACCGCGCCGGACGGCGCAAGCCCTGGCTGGCCGCCACCACCACCGTCACCGTGCTGACCACCGCCGGGTTGTGGTGGGTGCGGCCCGACCCGGCCTTCGTTCCCCTGGCCCTGTGGCTGGTGGCGGTGGGAACGGTGGCGTTCGAACTGGCGAACGTCTTCTACAACGCCATGCTGCCCGCGGTGGCCCCGCCCTCATACCTGGGCCGGGTGTCGGGGTGGGGCTGGGGCGTGGGCTATTTCGGCGGGCTGGCCTGTCTGGTGGCGGCGCTGTTCGGTTTCGTCCGTGCCGATTCGCCGGTCGCCCACTGGCTGGGCACCGGGCAGCAGGAGAATGTGCGGGCCACGGCGCTGCTGGTGGCCGGGTGGTTCGCCCTGTTCGCCCTGCCGCTGTTCCGCTGGGTGCCGGAATCCCCCGCCGTCCGGGTGCCGGTGCTGCGGGCGGTGCGCGAGGGGCTGGCGGAGGTGGCGGCCACGCTCCGCCATGTGCGCACCCTGCGCGACGCCGCGCGCTTTCTGGTGGCGAGCGCCTTTTACCGCGACGGCATCAACACGCTGACGGCGTTCGGCGGCATCTACGCCGCCGGCACCTTCGGCATGGGCTTTGAAGAGATCGTGCTGTTCGCCATCGCGCTCAACGTGGTGGCCGGGGCGGGATCGGTGGGGTTCGCCTGGATCGACGACCGCATCGGCGCCAAGCCCACCATCCTGATGGCGGTCGGCGGTCTGGCCGTCACCGGCACCGTGCTGCTGCTGATCCAGGACAAGGCGTGGTTCTGGTGGGCGGCCATGGGGCTGGGGCTGTGCTTCGGCCCGGCTCAGGCGGCGGGGCGGTCGCTGATGGCGCGCCTGTCGCCGCCGGGACAGACGGCGGAGATGTTCGGCCTCTACAGCCTGACCGGCAAGGCGGCGGGCTTCATCGGCCCGGCAGCACTGGGCTGGGCCACCGCGTCGTTCGGCAGCCAGCGGGCGGGCATGGCCTCGATCCTGGTGTTTTTCGCCGTCGGTTTCGCGCTGATGCTGACGGTTCGTGAACCCCATCGTTAAATTGCAACAGTTCATCGGTAAAGAAAGGGTGTCTTTTTCACTGGAAAATGCGAATGCTGCGATGCACAATCAGGATGACCGGCCGGAAGGCTTCAGCGCAGGAACTCCGCCCATGCTCCACATCAAGGACATCGAGGCGTTCGCACGCATCAACGAGGCTTTGGCCCATGCCGAGGGCGGTTCGCCGTTCGGGGAAAGCGATGCCGCACAGCGTCGGCTGATGAATCCGGCTCTGGCGTTTGCCCGTTTGAGCGGCGGCATGATGGCGCCGGTTTTCCGCCCGCGCCCGGCCGAGCCGGTGGCGGTTCCGGTGATGGTCACCCCGGCCCCCGCCACCACGGACACCGCGTCCGACGAGGACGAGGCGGAAGCGGAGCGTGTGGCGGTGTCCACCCCGTCGATGGATTCAATCCCGATGGTGACGGCGGAGGTTCTGCCCTTTCTGCCGCGCCGCCGCGACCCGCACGACGACGCCACCCACGCCGATACGGGCCACGCCCAGACCCTGGCCCGCACCGGGTACGATTTCGACCTGATGCCGCCGCGGCCGATGACGGCCTTCTTCAACCGCTTCTTCTTCAAGCGGTAAGAGCGGGGCAGGGATCTGTCGGGACAGGGCGCCCCGCATCAGCGGGGCGGCATCCCGCCCCCTGAACGGGGTTCCCGCACCCATCGCCGTGCCGCGCGCCAGCGGCGGGTGAGCCAGCCGCCGCGCAGAGCGCGCAGCCGTCGCGCCAGCCGCCGGATGGTCGCCACCGCCCACACCCACAAGGGCCGGCGGTTCAGCCAGCCATGGACCAGAGCCTGCAGGGCGAGTGCCTTGCCGTGCGCCCAGGCGAACCAGCCGATGGACAGCAGCTTGTCCTTGCCGATGGCGTAGAGGTGGGCAGCGGTGGCGGTGCCGATGACCTTGGCCGCCAGCAGAACCGCCAGACCGCCCAGCGGATGGCCGGAGCCAATCAGCCAGACTGCCGCCAGCTTCACCGGGATAAGACCCGCGGCGGGAATCAGGAACAGCGTCAGCGTGCCCCACGGCCCCAGCCCGCGGACCCACGGCTCCACCCAGCACAGGGGCGGGCGGCGGGCCAGCCAGCCGGCCAACCGCTGAAGCGCGTCCCACGCCAGTTCCTCGAACAGAACCAGTGCCGCCGCCGCCAGCATCAGCGGTGGGGTGAAAACACGGCGCAGCCAGGGGTGCCGCCGGGCGGTCATCAATAGCGTTTGGCGTGCAGCAGGGTGGTGCGCTGGGCGTCGGCGCGTTCGATCTCCGCCTCGCGCAGGTCGGCACCCGCCAGATTGCAGTAATCGAGAATGGCCCCGGCCATGCGCGCCCGGCGCAGGTCGGCGCCGCGCAGGTCGGCTTCGGCCAGGATGGCAGCGGTCAGATCGGCGGGCCATTCCCGCCCCGACAACTGCCCATCCACTCCGCGCAGCGGCAGCGGCGACAGCTTCACATTGCGCAGCCGCGCGCCGGTCAGGTCGCAGGCGCGCAGATTGGCGCCGGTCATGTCGGATTCCTCCAGATTGGCCCCCGACAGGTTGGCGCCCGACAGATCGACCATCTGCAGCCGGCATTCGCGGAAATTGGCGTTCTTCAGCGAACAGCCCGACAGCACCGCCCCGCTGAGGTCGGTGGCTTCCAGATCGACCCCCGACATGTCGGAGCCGCGGGCGTCGAACCGCCGGCCCTTGGTGCCCAGGGAATTGATCCAGGTGACATGATCGTCCAACTGGGCACGGGTCTCGTCCGACAGCTGGTCGCGGTTGCGGTGGAACACCGCCCCTTCTAGCAGGGCGCCTTCCCACAGCGCCTTGCTCATGTCCACGTTGCGCAGTTCGCCATCGCGGATGTCGGCGTTGTGGAAGATGGCCTTGTCCACCAGACAGTTGTTCAGCAACGCCCCCTTCATGCGGGCGGCGGTGAAGTTGGCCTCCGACAGGTCGGCGCCGTCGAGGTTGGTGGAGAACATCTTGCTGTTGCGGAAATCCGCCCCGCGCAGGTTGGCGTGCGACAGGTCCGCCCCCGTCAGGTCGGCGTCGCGGAAATCGGCGGCGGTCAGTTCGGCGTGGTTCATGCGGGTCGGCGTTTCCGCCTGCCGCCGCTGCTTGGTCCAATAGACCAACTGGCCGGGGCGCAGGTCGGCGCGCACGAACACCGCCCCGCGCAGGCAGGCGCGCATGAAATTGGCCCCCCGCACGTCGGCCCCTACCAGCGAGGCTTCGGTCAGGTCGGCGGATGCCAGATTGGCCCCGAACAGGTCGGCGCGGTCGAACACCGTGGAGCGCAGCTTGGCGCGGGCCAGATTGACCCCGGTCATCATGGATTCGGAGAGGATCAGCCCCGACAGGTCATAGCCCGCCAGATCGGCCGATTTTACCACCAGAAGCCGGCCATTGGGCCGCCCTTCCAGGTAAAGCCGATGCCGGGCGATGGCTTGTCCCAATTCCTGTGGGTCCAAAACGCGAGGGTCCTCTGCCGGTCAACTGTGAATGGGGAGTATTAGGATCCTTAACAAGAGTCTCATTTCCCAAACGGCGCGGTTCGTCAAGCTGGATCGCGGACGTTACCGCATCTTTAACGCCGATCAGCCATGATGTTAGGAGAAATCGGTTAAAAAGAGGGAGGGAACGATGGTGCCTATGACGGTTGGGGGGCGGACCCTGGCCGGACGGATGATGCTGGTGCTGCTGTGCGCCCTGCCGCTGGCGGCGTGCTCCGACGAGCCGTCGGAAGGCGAGATGCGCACCGTGGTGGAGAACGCGACCCGCCGCAAGCTGGAGGCCAGCCGCGTTCCCTTCCGCCAGTTCGACGTGTTCCGCAAGCAGGGCTGCGTCACCAACAAGACCCAGGCGCGGCAGTATGATTGCTATTACGCCGCCACCTTCCAGCCCCAACTGGGAACGCCGCCGCTGACCGTGAACGGCAAGGGCCGCTTCACCCGCAAGGACTCCACCTTGATGTTCGAGGATCTGGGCGCGCAGCCGCGGTAGACACCGCGGCTCCTTCTTTGCAATGATCGCGGGCATGTCGACCAAACCAACATCCCGAAAACGCGCCGCTGTCCTGCTCAGGGCTGCCTTTGAGGCTCTCGACGGCGTGGGGGGCAACATGCGCCTGAAAGACCTTTTCCGAGAGGTCGAGCGGCGGGTGGATTTGCAGGATTACGACCGGCAGGTTTATGAGAAATCCGGTTATGTGCGTTGGCAGTCGGTGCTGCATTTCTATTCGGTAGACTGCGTGAAGGCCGGCTTTCTGAAAAAGGCCGGAGGCATGTGGTGGCTGACACCCGAAGGCAGGGCGGCGATGACCCTGCCACCGGACGAGATGCTGGATCGGGCGATGCGGGCGTATCGCGTATGGCGTGCCCAACGGGTCGATGCGGTTGCCGCCGATGTGAGCGTTGACGGGATCCCGTCGGAGGACGTGCGCGGCGAGTTGGATACGAAAGATCCTGACCGAATCGAACGCTCGTTTGTCTTTGAAACGGCAGAGGCGCAGGCCAAGCAGGAAATCGTCGATTATATCCAGGCGCTCGGCCCCTATGAGATGCAGGATTTGGTGGCCGCCCTGCTGCGGGGAATGGGCTATACAACGCCGTACGTTGCACCCAAGGGGCCGGACGGGGGAACGGATATCCTGGCTTACCGCGATCCCCTCGGGATCGGCACACCGCACATGCGGGTTCAGGTCAAGCATCGCAAGGACAAAGCCTCGCGGGATGAGATTGCGGCCCTGCGCGGCATCGTCCGTCCCGACCGGGAGGTCGGCCTGTTCGTTTCCACCCATGGCTTCACGAGCGATGCGGTGCGGGAGGCGCGCAGCGGGACAGCGCATGTGGAACTGATCGATCTGGACCGCTTTCTTGATCTCTGGCTGGCTCAGTACGATCGGCTGAGTGAAGACGACAAAAGCCTGCTGCGCCTGCGCAAGGTGTATTTCCTGGCGCCGGACTGACTTCCCCCTATCGGTTCAGCACCAGCGCCACCCCCGCCACCGCCAGGATGGCCCCGGCCCAGGCGCCGGGGGGTGCGGGCTTGCCGGTCACCGCCCACAGCAGCGGCAGCATCAGCACCGGGCTGGTGGCCGACAGGGTGGCGACCACACCCGCGGATCCGTGGGCCAGCCCCACCATCAGCAGCGTCATGCCCAGCCCCAGCCCGATGGCGCCGTTGAGCAGCACCAGCCCCAGGATCCGCGGTTCGCGGAACGCCGGGGCCAGCGATGCCCGCCCGCCGGGCAGCAGGGTGGCGGCCTGAAGCGCCAGCGCGGCGGTGGCCACCCGCACGGCGGCGGCGGCCAGCGGATCGGTGCCGGCCGCCATGACCGGCCGCGCGATCACCGACCCGGCGGCCTGGCACAGGGCGGCCACCAACCCCGCCGCGATGCCCGCGGCCAGCGAGCCGTTCACCCATTCCCAGGCGTGCAGTCCGGGGCTGTCGCTCTGGGCCGGGGCCAGACGGAACACCACCGCCAGCATCACCCCGGCGGTGGTCAGGGCGATCCCCCCCAGCGCCCCCACCCCCAACGCCTCGCCCAGGAACATCCAGCCCAGCAGGGCCGTCATCGGCGCGTTGGTGGCGAACAGAACGGCGTTGCGCCGCGGACCGATGCGGGCCAGCGCCCAGAACAGGGCGGTGTCCCCCAGAACCACCCCCACCAGCCCCGACACCGCCAGCACCGCCACCTGTCCGGCGTCCAGCCCGCCCCAGCGGCCGAGCGCGGTGGCGGCAACGGCCAGCATCAGCCCGACCACGGTCATGCGCAGCCGGTTGAAGGCCAGCGGCCCCAAGGCCCGCACCGGCGCCACGGCGATCAGCCCGCCGGCAGCCCAACACAACGCAGCGCCCAGGGCGGCGAGGGAAGCGATCATCGGTGCCAAACCATGCGCAAAGGGAAAAAGGCGGCTTTCCGCGAAAGGGGGCAACCCTAACGCACCGCTTGGCCGGACGCCAGACGGGGACCAAAGGCGGGCAGGGGTGGGAACCCGGAGGCCGGTCCGGCGGTTTGAACAAGGGTTCCCCCTGCAACGGGAGGCTTTCGTCATGGCGCCACCGTTTTTGTCGCTGCCGTTCTTACCCCTTGCCTGCGCCGCCGTGGTGGCGCTGGCCGCCGTCCCGTCCGCGGCGCAGACCTGCCGGGATCAGGTGGACCGGCTGGCCGCGGCGCTGGATCTGGAACCCACCCCGCCCACGGCGGGCAGCACCGCCCCCGGTGCGCCGACCGGCGACGGTGCGTCGGGGGGCAGTGTTTCCAGCGAGCGGCTGGCGCGTTCGGGCGGGGTGGTCGCCCCGCCGTCCACCGGCGACGGCGGCGTCATCGCCCCACCGCCGGAAGCCGGGGCTGCCATGCCCACCGCCCCGGCGGTGCGTCCGGTCCCCGGCACCGGCGCTTCCGCCGACGATACCGGCATGACCGACGCGGCGCGGCGGGCACAGATCGCATCGTTGGTCATGGCGGCCCGCGCCGCCGCCGACGAGGGGGATGAGGCCCGCTGCCTGTCCACCCTGCAACAGGTCCGCACATTGACGCCCGGAGGGGGCTCCACTCCCCGTTCCGGATCGGGAGGGTGACTCATGAGCTGCTACACGTCCGATTACCTGCCCGAATACCGCAATGCGACCGGCCTTCTGCACGCCGGCTTTGCGCATACGGGCCTGCCGTACCGGGCCGGACCCCATCCGCCCATTCCCCCGACACCGGCCCCCGATGCGCCGCCCCTGCCGCCGGACCTGCCGGACGATCCCTCCCGTCCGCCGATGAGCGAGCCGTTGCGGCCCATCCCGATTCCGCCGCCGGACAATCCCCCGGCCCCGGAGATGGCGCCGTCCACCGCCCACCCACATTGACCCGTTCAGGAGATGACATGACACCCGTCCGTGCCCTGCCGGCGGTGGCCTTCGCCGCCTCTCTCGGGCTTGCCGCCTGCGCCGGAACGGCGCCGCCCATCGCCCAATTGGGGGCCGCCGAAGAAGCCATCGCCAGCGCCGAGCTGGCCGGTGCCCAGCGTTACGCGCCGGCCGAGCTGCAGCGCGCCCGTGACAAGCTGGTGGCGGCCGACAATGCCACCCGCAACGCCGACAACGACACCGCCCACCGTCTGGCCGAAGAGGCCCGCGCCGATGCCGAGGTGGCCACCGCCCGCGCCCAGTCGGGGACGGCGGCGGAAGCCGCGGAGGCGACCCGGCGCGCCGGCCAGCCCCTGTCCCGCCCCGGAACCACCGGCGGCTACGGCGCCTCCGGGGATGGGCCGATGGGCAGTGGTGCCAGCGTGCCGGAAAGCCCGTATCCCACCGGCACCCTGGGCACCTTGCGGGTGTCGCCGCCGCCCGGCTCCGTGCCGCCCGTCTATCAGCGGCAGAGCACCACCCAATGGAACACCACGACCGGGCGGGAGCGTGCGCCGTGATGGGCCTCATATCCGGGAGCCTTGCCCCGCCCCCGGCAGGCCTGATGCGAAAGTAGGACAGGAACGGTAACGAAAGTTTACGCTTTCTTTTCTGTTTCTCGCAAAAAAGAACGGCCGGGCGGATCGCATGGATTCGTTCGGAGTTTTTTTGCTGCCACTGTCGCATCGGGGATGCAGGGGGGACCGAAGGGATGTCGGACGCGAACGGAAACCACATCATCGGGCGCGGCTTCTTTCAGGCGCAAGCCATGCTGCTGCTGATGATCGGGCTGCCGATGTTCCTGATCGTCGTGATCTTCAACCCGCTGTGGCGCTCCACGCTCGATTCCCTTGGCGTGCCGGAGGGACCGGCGGCAGCCCTGGGCATGATCTGCCTGATCGTCGCGGTGATGGCGGCGCAATATTATGTGCTGGAAACGCGGCGGACCTCCGTCACCACCCTGTTCAACTTTCTGCCGCCGGAACGGCTGAGCCTGGGCGGGCGCACCATGACGCGGGCGGAGGCCGACCAGATGGTCCGCCTGTTCGATGAGGATGCGCGGGCGTGGCGCGCCCTGTTGCAGAGCCGTGGCGTGCGGGAGCCGCTGGATGGCCTGCCGGCCCTGTTCGCCGCCCGGCTGCGGCTGGCCGAATCGGCGGGGCAGCCCCCGGCCGCGGTGGCCGATGCTTTGGCCCGCTTGCCCGATGATTGCCGTCAGGCGGGCGATGCCCTGCGTTCGGTCACCGAATCGGCGCAGGCCGCGGCCCGCGGCATCGCCGACCGGCTGGAAGGGCTGGACCGGCTGTGCGGCGATCTGGCGGCGGCGCTGGGGACCGTCGGGCCGGCGGATGGGGGGAATGTCCCCGGTGGTGCCGACGGCGAAACCCTGCTCAAGAATCTGCGCGCCCATCTGGCCCGGCGGCACGAAGACAGTGCGGCCGACCGCACCCGCTTCGACCAGATCGTGAGCGAGGCCCGCCAGTTGGACGAGTCCATTGCCGGTGTCACCCGCATCATGGCCGCCACCAACATGCTGGCGCTGAACGCCGCCATCGAGGCCACGCGAGCCGGGGAATTCGGCCACGGCTTCCGGGTGGTGGCCAACGAGGTGCGTGATCTGGCCCGCCAGTGCAACGCGGCGGTGGAAAGCATCCGCGCCGGGTTGGCCCGGATGCAGCAGGTGATCGGCACCCAGATCGACGACCATTCCGCCGCGCGGGAAGAGGCGGAAACCGCGCTGCTGTCCACCATCAGCGACCGCATCGCCGCCATTGCCGCCGATTATGCCCGCTGCGGCGATGACAGCCGCCGCCGGCTGGACGATCTGGCGCGGCTGGCCGCCGGGCTGAACGGTGCGACGGAAGCCCTGTCCGGCGCCACCGGCTTTCACGAGGATATCGCCCGCCGGGTGAGCACCGCCGCCGCCGCCCTCGACCGCATCGCCGACGCCGGGCGGGCGGCGCGGGACGCGCTGGGGCGGGCGTAAAGCCCGATGTCGGGCTTTACAGCACCGTTTCGCGCCTATTGCACCGGATTGATCCTTCCTGGCGAACGCAGGAGCGTCGAGCCGGTGGCGAGTCGGCCTGGAGCCCACGTCCCGAACTCCATCGCCCCCTGCGCATCGCCATCAAAATGTTACCGAGCGGGCGGCGTCAAGGATAGGACAGATCTGGGCAGGACGGGCTATCTTCGCCTCCCCAAACAAAATCTTCAGGGAGGATTCCATCATGGCCCACCACGGCACGGACACCGCCGGCAGCCTGTCCTGGATCAATGGGGAATGGGTGGAAGGCAACCCGCCGGTGATGGGGCCGATGACTCATGCCTTCTGGCTGGCGTCCATCGTGTTCGACGGCGCCCGCGCCTTTGAAGGTGTTGCCCCCGATCTGGACCGCCATTGCGCCCGCGTGGTGCGCTCGGCCCAGGCGCTGGGTCTGGCCCCCACCCACACGGCCGAAGAGATCGAGGCCCTGTGCCGCGAGGGCATCCGCCGCTTCCCCGCCGACGCCGCCCTTTACATCCGCCCGCTGTTTTATGGCGAAACCGGCTTCGTGATGCCCGAGCCGTCGGGCACCCGCTTCGTGCTGACCGTGCACGAGGCGCCGATGCCGGCGGCAACCGGCTTTACCGCCGGCCTGTCCCGCTACCGCCGCCCGCTGCCCGACACGGCCCCCACCCAGGCCAAGGCCGCCTGCCTCTACCCCAACGCCGGGCTGGCGCTGAAGGAAGCGCAGGAGCGCGGCTTCGGCAACGCCGTGATGCTGGACCCGCTGGGCAACGTGGCCGAATTCGCCACCGCCAACCTGTTCATCGTCAAGAACGGGGTGGTGGCGACGCCGGTCCCCAACGGCACCTTCCTCAACGGCATCACCCGCCAGCGCGTCATCGGCCTGCTGCGCGGGGCGGGGATGACGGTGGAGGAACGCACCGTCACCCTCGACGACCTGCGCACGGCGGACGAGGTGTTTTCCACCGGCAACTATTCCAAGGTGGTCCCCGTCACCCGCGTGGAAGACCGCGAGCTTGGCGCCGGCCCGGTGGCCGCCACCGCCCGGCGCCTGTACTGGGATTTCGCGCACGGCCGGCTGTAACCGGGGTGTACGTGCGCGCACCCGTACGTGTGGGAACCCCCTGTACGTCTCAGCGCCCGTACGTGGCGGTCAGCGTCGCCTTGCCCAGGCTGTTCATGTGCACCATGAACCCCACCAGGGCGCCGCTGGCCTGCGGATCCAGGTCGAGCCGGTCCGTCTTCAGGGCGTGAACGGTGAAGACATAACGGTGCGCCGGTCCCGGCGGCGGGCATGGTCCGAGGAAGCTGTTGAAACCGGCGTCGTTGCGGGTCTGCATCGCCCCCGTCGGCAGCGCCCCGCCGGTGCTGGCCCCTTCCGGCAGGCCGGTCGCGGTGGCGGGAATGTTGATGACCCCCCAATGCCAGAAACCGGAGCCGGTCGGGGCATCGGGGTCATAGGCGGTGACCACGAAGCTCTTCGTGCCCTGCGGTGCGCCGCTCCACACCAGATGGGGCGACACCCCGGCCCCGCTGCAGCCGAACACCGCGGCTTCCTGCCGCTTGGTCAGCGCCCCCCCATCACTGATGGTATCGCTGCGCAAGGTGAAAGCCCCCGCCCAGGCCGGGGCAGAAGCCAGCATCAGCAGGGCAGCCAGCACGCCCCCATTCCGTCCCAAAGACATCATTGTCATCGGTGCCATCTCCTCTTGTGTTCATGGTGTGCACCGACCGTAGCGTGGGGACGGACACGCCCGCGCGCCGGGACCGCTCAAGCTCTGTGCCGGAACGCTCAATCGCTAAAAAGGGAGGAGGTTTGGAGGCGTCAGCCTCCAAGCGGGGTCGGGGCAGCCGCCCCACTCCCCCGAACACCCTCGCGCGCACGAAGAGCGGTCGGGGGATGCCCGAAGCGTTCGCGGAAGCGCACGGCAAAGCGCGACGGGCTGTCGTACCCCACGTCGAAGGCAATGCTGGTCACCGGCTGGTCGGTGGATTGCAGCAGCATCAGCGCCCGATGCATCCGCACATCGATCAGGATCTTTTGCGCGCTCTGGCCTTCCTCGGCCAGCCGCCGGCGCATGGTGGCCTCGCTCATGGCCAGATGGCGGGCGGCGTCGGCGGCGGTCCAGCCGTGGGCCGGGTCGGCGGCGAACAGATCCCGCACCCGCGCCGCCACCGATCCCCCCGGCGGGCAGACCGGGCGCCCGCCGGAAAGGCCCAGCCACGCCAGCACCTCGCGCAATCGCTGCTCGGCGACGGCGGCGGGCAAGTCCTCCCCCACCACCACCGCCGCCACCGCCCGGTCATAGGCGTCGAGAAAGTCCGGCCCCAGCCGCGGCAACGGCAGCACGTCGGACACCGGCGGCACATTGGGCCGTTCGGCCCCATAGCGGGCCAGCACCCCGGCATCGAACACCAGCCACGACGCGCGGTAATCCCCATCGGGGGTGGGGGTGTTGATGACGTCGAATTCCTGCCCGGCGGCCAGCACCACCGCCCCGCCCGTGTCCAGCACCCAATCGCCCTGACCGTTGACCAGCCGCTTGCGCCCGCGGGCGACGACGATCAGGGTCGGCTGGTCCACCACCACCCGCGACAGCCGCAACTCCTGTCCCTGGATGATGCGGGCGGTGGCACCGATGCCGGGCCGCACGCTGACGATGCGCTCCATCCTGTCCTCCCGCTCCGGTTGCCTGGGCGGCAGTGTAGCGCATCACGCATCGGGGGGAAGGGTCAGAGCACCGGCCAGCCGGTCCAGCATCGCCTGTTCCGGCGGGCTGACCTGCCCGTCCACCGCCGCCACCGCCCCGGCCACATGCAGCAGCAGGCGGGCGTGTTCGGGGTGGGCGGCTAGGGATGCCAGACGGTCCAGCAGGGCGGTGCGGGCCGGCTCGCCGCCCTGGCGCAGCCGGGCGACCGTTTCTTCAAAGCGTTTGCGCGCGTGCTCCATGCCCAGACGGCGCAGGGCCGTTAGTTGGCGGACGAGGCCCAGCGCCTCCGCCGCTTCCTGCCGGGCGACACCGCCGGGGCCGGGACCGTCGGCCGACGCCACCAGGGCGGCGGCATCCACCATATGGAGCACGGTTTCAGGGGGCAGCACACCGATGGCACGGGCCAGATCGGCGTGGGTTTCGGCCAGCAGCCGTTCGATCCAACGCAACAGCATGGCCGGTTATGTGAGGAGAGGCCACGAACGGATCAAGAGCGGGTCACGGCGCCGCGGCCTCGCACCAGCCTTCCCGCCGTCCGCCGCCGTACGGGCGGGCAAGGCCGGAGGCCAGCAGAGCGCGGGCCAGATCGGCGCCGTCGGCGGTTTCCACCCGCGCCCGCACCCGCCCGCCGTATTTGTCCGCCATCACGTCGAACAGCCGAACCTCGCCGCCCGCCACCAGACGGCGGGTCAGGCGGGCGGCTTCCTCGGCCAGATCCCGTTCCTGGCCGCAGCGCGCACGCCGTTCGGGGGTGTCCACCCCGGCCAGCCGCACATGGATGTCCACCGCCTGCCCCAGCCAGACGGTGGCCCGCACCGCCAGCGTGTCGCCATCCACCACCTCCACCACCTCCGCCGGGATCGGGCCGGGCAAGGTGGAACGGGTGCCGGCAGCGGCCGGTACGGCCCCCGACACCACAGCCAGAACGGACAGAACGTGCGGCAGACGCATGACCTTCCCCTCCCCACGCGGGTGGAAAAAGCCTAGCGCCCCAACAGGAACATATCAAGAATTCATAGGCCCTTTATCCTGAACACAAGCGTATTCCAGGGATAAAGTCCTTTTAGAATCAAAAGTCCGAGCAGCGGCCCTTGAATTCCCAATCGCCGAAGCGGGTGGGTTCGGGGCCGGAGGGGCCGCCGATCTCTCCGGGCATCTGCTCCACGGCCTTCGGCGTGGCGGGTTCCGCGGGCAGGGTTTCGGGCGACTCGGGGGCGGGCGAAGCCGCCGCCGGGCTGACGGGCCGGGCGGCGGCGGCAGACGGGATTCCGTCGGCGGGGGTGTCGGTGGTGCTCATGACGGACAAGGATAGGGGCCGCGGACGGGCCGGGCAAGGGGGCGCTCAGGAACGCCGGCCGGCAATCTCACCCTTCAACTGGTCGAGCAGGGTCAGCACCTCGCGGCTGGCGGCGTTCATGCTTTCGGCGGCGGCGCGGGCGCCGGGGGCATCGCCGGCGGCGGTGCGCACCAGCGCCTGTTTACCGAATTCATGCACGCGGCGGTGGGGGTCCAGCAACGCGCCATAGGCCGGACAGGACCGGACATGGGGATCGTTCACCCCGTCGTACCATTTGCCCAGACGGCAGGTGTGGTGGTTGGCCAGATCGGCGGCCTTGGTCTTGGACCGGCCTTCCACCGCTTCCATCACCCGGTTCACGAAATCCCGATGGTCAGTCTTGGCCCGTTCCACCACCGCCATGCCGCCATCGGTGACCAGACGCTCCATCAGGCCGGGGGACAGATGGCTGTCGGCGTCGAAGGCGACATGGCACAGCGCCCCCGACACCGCCACCACCCGTCCGCGCCGCGGCTGGCCCAGGGCCGGGGCCGACAGGGTCATGTCCGTCCCCACCGCCGGCTTCGCCCCGGTGAGCGACACCGCCGCCCCGCCGATCGAGATATCCGACACCGACCCGTCCACCGTGGCGCCGTTCAGCGACACCGTGACCGGCAGCAGACAGCCGGCCCGGCGGTCGCGGCGGCGGTCGGCGTCTTCGGACGCGCCGCGGACCGACCGTTTCAGGGCGCGGCCCAGAGCCGCAACCGTGTCGTCCATGCGGCCGGTGTCCTTCATCACCTCTTCGGCCAGTTCGCTGGATTCCTCCGCCTCTTCGGCCAGTTCGGTCATCACCTCGGACACCCGGCGGGCGCCGTCGGCGGTTTCGTTGACGCAGCGGCTGATTTCCTGGGTGGCCGCCGATTGCTCCTCGATGGCCGCGGCGATGGTGGAGCCGAAGGTTTCCATGTCGTGGATGATCGCCCCCACCGAATCCATGGACCCGGCGGCACGGCCCGCCGCCTCGCGGATGCGGCTGACCTGGGCCACGATCTCTTCGGTGGCGTCGGCGGTCTGGCGGGCCAGGGTCTTGACCTCCCCCGCCACCACGGCGAACCCCTTGCCGGCGTCCCCGGCGCGGGCCGCTTCGATGGTGGCATTCAGGGCCAGGAGGTTGGTCTGCTTGGCGATGGAGCCGATCATATCCACCACCCGCCCGATTTCCTGGGAGGTCACGGTCAGGGTTTCCATCACCGACCGCGCTTCCCCCGCCTGGGTCACGGCGCGGCGGGCCACATCCACCGACTGCCCCACCTGGCGGGCGATCTCGCTGATGGAGGAATGCAGCTCGTCCGCCGCCGATGCCACCGTCTGGGCGCTGGACAGCGCCAGATTGGATGCATCGGTGGCGGTGGCGGCACTGACCTTGGTGCGGGCCGCGGTGTGGTTCAGCCGTTCGGCGGCACCGCGCACCCCGCCGGTCAGCCGCCCCATATCCTCCATGGTGGCGCCGATCTCACCGTCGATGTGCTCGGCCATGGAGGTGACCATGGACCGGCGCTCGGCGTCGATGGCTTCGGGATAGGTGGCAAGACAGACGCTGAGGTCGTACATGGCCGCGGCGATCACCGCCTGCTGCGCGTCGGCCATGGCCTCCGACGCGGCGCGGCGCCCGAAGCCGCGGCTGTACAGCCGCGCCGTCGCCGCCGCCAGTTCCCCCATCAGAAAGGAATAGCCGCCGATATAATAAGGCATCGCCAGCCCGGCCCGGTAATGGGCCGTTCCCACCCGGCGGGCGGAGTCGAGATAGGCTTCGTCGAACCGGCCCTCCAGAATGCGTTCCCAATGGCGGCTCTGCCCCTCCTTGGCGCGGGCCATCTGGGCGGGGTCGTCGAACAGGCGGGCCAGATGGGGCTGCTGCATCAGGTGGGCGTAAAAACGATCCAACGCCGCCGGCAGAGCCGCGCGGGCGTGAGGAGCGATGTCGCGCAACCGCCGGCACACCGCATCCGTCAGGCCGAAGAAGGGAAGCACCGTCAGGGCCGACCGATCGCGCTCGTCGCGTTGCATCATCGGAACCATCTCCATCAGTCAGCGGCCATCCTTCCGTCAGACCACGCGCCATCACGCCGCGCCGCCCGCCAGCTCAAAACCGCATACAAAGTGAGGTTGTTCCGCGCTTTTATCAACGCAACACCATCAAATCAAGGGCAAACAAATGTAAAATGGCACAGAAAATCCAAAAATTAGCGCATTAGATATATCTAATTATTAAAGTGATAAAGCGCAAAATGGTTTAGAGGCGTTAAAGATTTACCGTCAGGCAAGCGGGATCATTTGGCTGTTTCGCCTGAAAACCGAGAGAGAGGGAAAATCCCTCCATGATTTTCAATATCATTATTTGACGTCGGCCGGGGATCGGACCGGAACGGCCCCAATGGCCCGGAGCCGGGGCGGACGAACCCCGATGATGGGAAAGGAAATGGAGGGAGGCGAATGACAATTCGCAATCCCACCGATAATTTTTCCGCCACCGCCGGGGGATCCGGCACCGGCCATGTGAACGCCATGCTCTTGAAGTCACAGGCGCGATGCGCCCATATGACCCGGCAGAACCACCGGATCACGCGACACACGCACCTGGAAGGCCGGCCATGACCAGCTACCTGAAGACCACCATTCTGCTTGCCGGGCTGACGGCGCTGTTTGCCGGCGTCGGTTTCCTGATCGGCGGCAAGGGGGGGATGCTCATCGCGTTTCTGATCGCCGTGGGCATGAACCTGTTCGCCTATTGGAATTCCGGCAGTATGGTCCTGTCCATGTACAACGCGCAGGAGGTGGACGCCCGCACCGCCCCGGAATTCCACGACATCGTTCAGCGGCTGGCCCAGCGCGCCGGGCTGCCGATGCCGCGGGTCTACATCATCCATTCCGACCAGCCCAACGCCTTTGCCACCGGGCGCAACCCGGAAAACGCGGCGGTGGCCGCCACCACCGGCCTGTTGGACCGGCTGAGCGCGGAAGAGGTCGCCGGGGTCATGGCCCACGAGCTGGCCCATGTGAAGAACCGCGACACCCTTATCATGACCATCACCGCCACGATCGCCGGCGCCATCTCCATGCTGGCGAACTTCGGCATGTTCTTCGGCGGGTCCAGCTCGTCGAACGAGGAGGGCCAGGGGGGCAATCCGCTGGGCTTCATTGGTTCGCTGCTGATGATGATCCTGGCGCCGCTGGCGGCGTCGTTGGTGCAGATGGCCATCAGCCGCACCCGCGAGTACGAGGCCGACCGCATCGGCGCCGAGATCTGCGGCCGCCCGCTGTGGCTGGCCAGCGCGCTCCAGCGCATTCACGACGGGGTGGCGCACATCCCCGACGCGCGCGCCGAAGCCCACCCGGCCACCGCCCATCTGTTCATCGCCAACCCGCTGCACGGCCACGGCATGGACAACCTGTTCTCCACCCATCCCAACATGGAAAACCGGGTGGCGCGGCTGCAGCAGATGGCCGGCATGGGCGGCTATGGCCGCGGCCCCGGCGGCGGCAACGGCTTTGCCACTGGCGGCTTCGGAAACGGCGGCTATCCCGCCGGCCAGCGCCCGCCCGAACCGGCCCGCCCGGCCGCCGGCCCGTGGGGCGCGCCGCCGCCCGCCGGCGGCGGCCGGCGCTCCGGCCCCTGGGGCTGATCCCCCGCACCACCCGTCCCGGCGCCCTTCCCCGCGAAGGGCGCCTTTTTTGTTCGCCTATATTTCTATATTTCTGGAATTATCGTTGAATTTGCCAACCGGGGCCGCTACGGTGGCGCCGCAACGAAACGGGAGCGTTCCCCATGAATCTGCCCCCCATGATCCTGGACGATGCCGTCAAGGCGCTGGCCGCCCTGGCTCAGGAAACCCGGCTGGAAGCGTTCCGCCGTCTGGTGCGGGCGGGACCGGACGGTATGGCGGCGGGTGCCCTGGCGCAGGCGCTGGCGGTGCCGGCCAACACCCTGTCCTTCCATCTGGCGCAACTGGTCCAGGCCGGGCTGGCGGTTTCCCGGCGGGAGGGGCGGAGCATCCGCTACACCGCCGATTTCGCGCGCATGAACGGCCTTTTGGGCTACCTGACGGAAAATTGCTGCGGTGACGGGCGCCCGGTGTCGGTGTGCTGCCCGCCCGCGGCCTCTGCCCCCCTTCCCACCGACGGATCCGCGATGACCGAACCACGCCTTTACACGGTGCTGTTCCTGTGCACCGGCAATTCCGCCCGCAGCATCATGGCCGAAGCGGCGCTGAGCCGCTGGGGTGCCGGGCGCTTCCGCGCCTTGAGCGCCGGCAGCCACCCCACGGGCCGCGTCAACCCGCTGGCGCTGAAGCTGCTGGGGCAGTTGAACTACGACACCGCCGGTTTCCGCTCCAAATCCTGGGACGAGTTCGCCGGCCCCGACGCCCCGGCGTTGGATTTCGTCTTCACCGTCTGCGACAACGCCGCGGGCGAGGTCTGCCCGGTGTGGCCCGGCCAGCCCATGACCGCACACTGGGGGGTGGAGGATCCCGCCGCCTTCGACGGGCCGGAGGAACAGGCGCTGAAGCTGTTCCGCCGCGTCTATCTGGAACTGGAACACCGCATCAAGCTGTTCACCAGCCTGCGGGTGGAGGCGCTGGACCGGCTGTCGCTGCAAAACCGCCTGACCGCCATCGGCACCGCCCGCGCCGACGATCCCCGGCCGGAGGACGCGCCATGAGCCTGTTCGAACGCTGGCTCAGCCTGTGGGTGGTGCTGTGCATCGTCGCCGGGGTGCTGCTGGGCAGCCTGTTTCCCGGCGCCTTCGCCGCCGTCGCCGCGGCGGAGGTGGCGCGGGTCAATCTGCCGGTGGCGGTGCTGATCTGGCTGATGATCGTGCCCATGCTGCTGAAGATCGACTTCGGCGCCCTGCATCGGGTGGGCGAGCATTGGCGCGGCATCGGCGTGACCCTGTTCGTCAACTGGGCGGTGAAGCCCTTTTCCATGGCTCTGCTGGGCACGCTGTTCATCGGCCATCTGTTCGCGCCGCTGCTGCCGGCGGATCAGGTGTCGTCCTACATCGCCGGGCTGATCCTGCTGGCCGCGGCCCCCTGCACCGCCATGGTGTTCGTGTGGTCCAACCTGTGCGGGGGCGAGCCGCATTACACGCTGAGCCAGGTGGCGCTGAACGACAGCATCATGGTGGTGGCCTTCGCGCCGCTGGTGGGGCTGCTGCTGGGGGTGGCGTCGATCACCGTGCCGTGGGACACGCTGGTCCTGTCGGTGGTGCTGTACATCGTGGTGCCGGTGACCGTCGCCCAGGCGTGGCGCCGCCGTCTGCTGGCCGTGGGCGGGGATGCCGCACTGGGCCGGGTGCTCGGGCGGCTGCAGCCGGCGTCGCTGGCGGCACTGCTGACCACCCTGGTCATGCTGTTCGGGTTTCAGGGCGAACGCATCCTGGCCGAGCCGCTGGTGATCCTGCTGCTGGCCGTTCCCATCATCATCCAGGTCTATCTGAACGCCGCCCTGGCCTATGGGCTGTCGCGGTGGCTGGGGGTGGCGTGGTGTGTGGCGGCGCCGGCGGCACTGATCGGCGCGTCGAACTTCTTCGAACTGGCGGTGGCCGCGGCCATCAGCCTGTTCGGGCTGAACTCCGGTGCCGCACTGGCCACGGTGGTGGGGGTGCTGGTGGAAGTGCCGGTGATGCTGTCGGTGGTCCGTCTGGTCCGCCGCACCCGCGGCTGGTATGAGCGGGGTGCAGCGCACGCCTGCGCCCGGTGAAACGCTCACATCCCATGAACCGGCCGGGTCCGCGCAAAAGGAATGGAGACTTCCATAAGAATATGGGAAATGGTGGTGTCGATAAAGAAACCGATTGCCATCCCGTCTTTTGGCAAGGTTCCGGCATGGGGCCGCTGAATTTTTGCGAAACCATGCCGCTCCGGTCCTGTTGATGCTGGCATCGTCCAACATAAGGGAGACGAGACATGGCGAACCAGGACCGGAACCAGGACCAGGGCCGGAATCAGGAACAGGGCCGGTCGGCCGGCGGGCAGCATTCGGGCGGGAACTTCAAGAACGACCCGCAGCGCGCCGCCGAAGCCGGGCACAAGGGCGGACAGCAGTCGGGTGGGAACTTCAAGAACGACCCGGAACGCGCCGCCGAAGCCGGACGCAAGGGCGGACAGCACAGCCATGGCGGCCGTGGCAGCAGCGACGAGGAACGCTGACACCTATCCTGACGTCTTCACCATCCCGTGATATGGGCCGCCCTCCGAAAGGGGGGCGGCCTTTTCCATGCCCGAGCGGGGCGGCTGCCCCGACCCCGTTTGGAGGCTGACGCCTCCAAACGGGGTCGGGATGCTGCCCGATGGATCAGGGCTGGCTGACACCCCTGGTCGTCCGGCCGGTCGTGGAATCGTCGCCGGATTCGCGGGCCAGATCGGCCAGCGCCACGATGCCCACCAGCCGCTTGTCGCGGTTCAGGACCGGCAGGCGCCGAATCTGCCGCTCGGCCATCAGGCGGGCGGCGTCCTCGGTGCTCTGATCGTCGAAGATATAGACGGTGTGCGCCGACAACGCTTCGCGCACCGGCGTGGTGTTGGGGTCGCGCCCGTCGGCGACGGCGCGGATGGTGATGTCGCGGTCGGTCACCATCCCCACCAGCCGGTCGTTTTCCCCAACCGGCAGGGCGCCGATGTCGGCATCGCGCATCTTTTTCGCCGCCTGGGCCAGCGGGGTGTCGGGACCGATCAGTTCCACCTGGGTGGTCATGATGTCGCGGATGTTCATGGTGCTGATTCCTTTGCGTGTCGGGAGGGAGCCGGTGCCGGCGGCTTCGTCGTCGGTGCCCAGCGGGGCCGCCGCCGGGTCTGGAAAGGCCACCTTGTCCCCGGTTTCCCCACGGTCGATGGCTGCCCGCAGGCGATGGGCCTCGGCCGCTCCGGCAGCGGACGAGGAAGGCGCGGTTGTCGCCGGATCGGGGGCTTTCATGCCGGATCTGCTCATCGGACCCTCCGTTTCAAACACCTTCAAACCGGAGGGGGGCATCCCGGTTCCGAACATTCCAGGGGTGCGGGGCGGCAAAATGGCGGTATCCTGCTTCCATGACCGACCATCGATCCTGTGCCGTCCTGTGCGTTGCCGCTCTGGCACTGGTCCTGCCGCCGGATGCGGTGCGGGCCGGCACGGCGGTCATGCTGGGCGGCAACGCCAGCGAATGCGACATCGCCCGCGCCCTGCTGGGGTCGGCCCCGCCTGAATGCCCACCGCCGGTCCGCGAACCGCCCCCCGCCGCCGCACCGGAACCACCGCCTCCGTCGCCGCCGGTCGTCGCAGCCCCCGCAGCCCCTCCGGCCCCGGTGACCGCCGCAGCGCCACCGCCGCCGGTGCAGGAGGAGCGGCGGGTGGCGTTTCAGATCCAGTTCGATCTGGGATCGGCGCGCATCCGCCCCGAATCGCAGGAGGTGTTGGACCGGGTGGCGCGCATCATCGCCTCGAACGCGGCGGCGGGGCGGCGGTTCCACATCGTCGGGCACACGGATTCCTCCGGCACCCCGGCGGGCAACATGACCCTGTCCCGCAAACGGGCGGAGGCGGTGCGGGATTACTTCGTCACCGTCCACCACATCGACGCCGCCCGCCTGTCGGCCCAGGGGCATGGGCAGACCGCCCCCCTGGACCCGACCAAGCCGGACGATCCGCTCAATCGGCGGGTGGAGATCATCGCCCCCCTGCCGTGACCGCGGCGGTGGTCAGGTGCGGCGGTGGAGCAGGTACAGCCCGCCGCCCAGCACTAGCCCCCAAAAGGCCGAGCCGATGCCCGCGAACCCGACGCCGGATGCGGTGACCAGCAGGGTCACCAGGGCCGGGGTGCGGTCCTCCTCCGACGACACGGCCCCCAGCAGCGCGCCGCCGAAGGCGCCGATCAGCGCCAGCCCGGCCACCGCTTCGATCAGGATCGGGGGGGAGCGGGTGACCACCACCGCCGCCACCGCCGCCAGACCGGCCAGCAGCACATAGCCCACACCGCACAGCACCGCCGCCTGCCAGCGCCGCCGGGTGTCGGGTCCGGCGTCCGGCCCGGCGCACAGGGCGGCGGTGATCGCCGCCAGATTGACCGCCGGTGACCCCACCAGCGCGGTCAGCGCCGACGCCGCCCCGGTGACCAGGAACAGCGGCCGGGTCGGCGGGTGGTAGCCATAGGTGTTCAGCACCGCCAGACCGGGGATGTTCTGGGATGCCATGGTGACGATGAACAGCGGGATGGCGATGCCCACCAGCGCCTCCACCGTGAAGACCGGCGTCACCGGCTCGAACAGAGGCACCGCCGCGGACCAGCTCAGCCCGGTCAGCGGCGTTTGCCAGATCATGCCGGCCAGGGCGACCGCCACCGCCGCCGGCACTGCCCACAGCCGGGCGAACCGCCCCACCAGCACCCAGGTGGCGAGGATCAGCAGCGCCAGCCCCGGCGCCTGCCCCATGGCCAGGAACGGGGCCAGACACAGCTTCAAAATGATTCCCGCCAGCATCCCGCTGGCCAGCGGACGGGGAATCGCCGCCACCAGCCGACCCAGCGGCGCCCACAGCCCGGCCAGCATGATGAGCGCCCCCACCACCACGAACGCCCCCACCGCCGCCGGAAAGCCGCCGTTGACCGCCGTGGCGGTGGCCAGCAGCGCCATGCCCGGCGTGGTCCAGGCCACGCTGATGGGCATCCGCAGCTTCAAGCTGAGGAAAATGGCCGTCCCCCCCTTGGCCAGCCCCAGCCCCAGCAGGGCGGAGGCGATCTGCCCGGTGGTGGCACCGACCGCGGTCAACCCCTGGATGACCACCGCCACCGAACTGGCATAGCCCACCAGGGCGGCCAGCAGGCCGGTGCCCGCCGCCTGCGGCGACAGGCCATGCCCGCCCTGCGCTGATGCGGTGTCGGATGATGAGGCTGCCGTGGAGGGCGTCATGAGCTATGCTCCGGTCCTGCCGCCCTTGTGGACGGCGCTCCAAATGGAATTGGATCCAATATCCACTCTACCTGGCAAAACGCAACCCCCTAATCAAAGGGTTCCAAGGGCCATATCGGCCCTTGGTGGGGTGTCGGGGGCAAAGCCCCTGACAAAACGCCCCCCAACAACGGAGTGTCCCCCACCATGACGGCTCTGCCCGACCTGACCCGGCTTGTGGCCGATCACCGCCCCCGCTTCCGCACGGCCACCGAGTTCGTGGAGGCGACCCTGCGCCACGCCATCCTGACCGGGGTGCTGGCCGGCGGCACGCCGCTGCGCCAGGACGATCTGGCCGCCCTGATGGGGGTGAGCCGCATGCCCATCCGCGAGGCGCTGCGGCAGTTGGAAGCGAAGGCGCTGGTGGAATTCCATCCCCACCGCGGCGCGGTGGTGGTCAGCATCACGGCGGAGGATGCCGCCGACATCAGCGCCATCCGCCACGCCCTGGAACCGGCGGCGCTGGCGCTGTCTCTCCCCCACCTGACGCCGGACGATTTCGCGCTGGCCGACGACCTGATCGCCGACATGGACGCGGAAACCGATCCGGGCCGTATGGGGGAATTGAACCGCCGTTTTCACATGACGCTGTACGCGCGGGCCGGGCGTCCGCGGCTGCTGGCCCTGACCGAACAGCATCTGGCGGCGGCGGACCGTTATCTGCGATTCCAGTTCGCCGCCCTGGAGTACCAGACCCGGTCACAGGACGAACACCGGGCGCTGCTGGCGGCGTGCCGCGCCGGGGACACTGCCGGGGCCTGCGCCATCGTGGCCGACCACATCGGCCGGGCGGAGGGCCTGCTCACCGCCTTCCTCAGCGAACGGGCCAAGGGCGCGGATGCGCCCGCCCGGCGAGGGCAAAACAAAACTTAAATGTCAGGTTGCGACACCACCTTGGCGCTGAAAACCTTCAGCCGCCCCGCTCTCCATTCTCTTACGACCAGGGTGCGCGCGGTGCGCTCCACCCCCGCAGGACACTGACCACGCGCAAGACAAAGGCGGCGAGCACCCCCGCCCCGGCGACCGCCGGGCCGGACAGGCCCGCGCTCTGGCCTGCGACGACGATCACCGCCCCCAGCACGGCGGCGGAGGCGTACAGCTCTTCCCGCAGCACGCGCGGCACCTCGCAGACCAGCAGGTCGCGGACGACCCCGCCGCCGGCGGCGGTGACCACCCCCAGCAGCACCGCGGGCAGCGGCGTCAGCCCGGCGGCGAGCGCCTTCTGGCACCCGGCGACGGCGAACAGCCCCAGCCCCAGCGCGTCCAGCACCATCACCGGCTTGCCCAGCCGGTTGATGAGCGGGTGGGCGCCAAAGGCGGTCAGCCCCGCCGCCAGCGCCACCCACAGGTAACGGTCGTCGCGGAAGGTGGCCGGCGGACCGGCCCCCAGCACCGCGTCGCGGATCACCCCCCCGGCGAGTGCGGTTGCCAGCGACAGCACCAGCACGCCGACCAGATCCAGCCGGTGCCGCACCGCCAGCGTGCCGCCGGTCAGCCCGAACACGAACACCCCGGTCAGATCCATCCACAGCACAAGGTCGCTCATGTCCGGCAGATTCGGCACCATGGCGGGGGCGTCAGTCCAGTTGCAGGGTAATGGCCTTGAGATAGGCGGATTCGGGCAGGTGCGGGTGCACGGGATGGTCACACCCGGCCCCGGCACTGCGCAGAATCCGACCCGACCGCCCGGCGTCGGTCAGCCCGCGGGCCACCTGCTCGGCAAAGGTCACAGGATCGACGTTGTGGGAACACGACGCCGCCAGCAGGAAGCCGCCGGGCCGGGTGATGCGGGCGGCCAGCTTGGTCATCTTGCGGTAGGCGCGGCAGCCCACGGCCAGATCCTTCTTGGACTTCACGAAGGCGGGGGGATCGACGATCACCACGTCGAACAGCTCGCCCTCCGCCGCCAGCCGTTCCAGCTCGTGGAAGGCTTCGGCCCGGCGGGCCTCGAAACGGTCGGACACGCCGTTCGCTTCTGCAGCACGGGTGGCGTTCTCCAGGGCCGGCAGCGAACGGTCCACCGCCACCACCGACGCCGCCCCGCGGGCCGCGCAGGTGACGGCGAAGCCGCCGTTGTAGCTGAAAAAGTCGATGACCTTGCCGCCCGCCGCCAGCGAGGCGATGAAGGCGCGGTTGTCGCGCTGGTCATAGAACCAGCCGGTCTTCTGCCCGCCCAGCGGGTCGGCGTAGAAGGTGCAGCCGTTTTCTTCCAGCGTCAGCGGCCCGTCGATCTCGCCCTTGGCCAGACGGGTTTCCTCGGCCAGCCCTTCCAGGGCGCGCTGGGTGCTGTCGTTGCGCAGGATGACGGCGCGCGGGGACAGAACCGTGTCCACCGCCGCCAGAATGGCGTCCATGCGGCTGTCCATGAACACGGAATTGGCCTGGACCGTCACCACGTCGCCGTAACGATCGACGATCAGGCCGGGCAGCCCGTCGGCCTCGGCGTGGATGGCGCGGTAATAGGGACGGCCGTACAGCCGGTCGCGCAGGGCCACCGCCCGCGCGATTCGGCCCGCCAGGAAATCGTGATCGACCACCGCACCCGCGTCGGTGGTCAGCAGGCGGGCGGCGATCAACGTGTGTGGGTTGAAGGTCGCCACACCCAGGGCCGATCCCCCTGCGTCCAGAAGCCGCACCACACTGCCCGGCGGGATGACCTTGGCGGTCTGGTCCATCTGGACCTCGTTGGAATAGACCCACGGATGCCCGGACCGGATGCGTTTGTCACGGTTGGGGTGCAGGCGGACCACGGGGTATTTCGGGGCGTTGGTTTTGGCGGACATCACGGGAATCGGGGATAAGGGATACGAGGGCCGCATCCTACCGTGCGCCGCACGGGGCGCAAGCCGGAGTCGGGAGCGGGCAGGGTAACGAATTCCGCTTAACGAACCTGAAAATCTCTCTCTCCCGGGGCGGGAGAGGGAAAATAAGCCTGAATCCGTTGCTCTGTGGGGGCGGGCAGGAATGCCGGGGACGGTGACGTTCAGCCGGACCGGCGCGTGGCCGTGGTCCGGTTGTCGTTGGCCCCGTCGGCGGCGGCCCCGCCCGGTGCGGGCAGCACCTTGCACAGCCTGCGGCATTCTACCGCATGCCCGCTCTCCTGGAAGGCGTCGAGCAGGGAGTGGCCCCGGCCGCAAGGGGTGCCTTCGCCGTTGTCGAGGCTGGTGTGGATGGCGGAGCAGCCGAGTGCGGCGGCCAGCCGGTCCACCGCCCCGACCAGGGTCACGGCAGCACCGGCCATGTCGAAAAGGTCCAGAACGATGACATTTTCCACCGCCAGGACCGTTCCGTGGCACAAATCCTGGGTGCACGCATAGGAGAACAGGCCATGGATATAGCCATGACCGTTCTGGACGCTGATGATCCCGGTGGGGGCGGGGATGGCGGTGCCGTTGGGGGTACGGTCGGGGATCATGGCGTGGGCAAACGCCCGCCAGCGGTCCACGTCCAATCCCGGCGCCAGCACCTGGATCAGGGGAAACGCCTGATCGATCTGGCGCGCTGTCAAAGGTTTTGCGATAAAGCCGGTGTCCATGCCCAATCCGCCGCGCCTCTTCCCGGTGCAGCACGGCACCTTGACAGGGGCCGGGCGGAGCGGTCGTTGACGTAGATCAATGTTGTATGACCGGCCCCTCCACGATAGTGGCGGTATCAGCGACAGGGTGTACGCGGCCTCTCTTCCTCAGCCGTGCGCACCCTGCTGTTCTTCTCAAGCGACGTACCCTGCGAGAGTTCCTCAAGAGAGCGGCCCGAGCCGCCCGGGGCAAACGGGAGAGATTGTATGACATCAGCGACTCTGACCCCAGGGGCCGCCCTGGGTGGCCAGCGGTCGGATGAAGTCCGGTATTATGAGGACGTAATCCGGCTCTTCACCATCGCGGCAGTTTTCTGGGGCGTCGTCGGCTTCGCGGCCGGCGTGTTCATTGCGCTTCAGCTCGCCTTCCCGGCGTTGAACCTCGGTCTGGAATGGACCAGCTTCGGGCGCCTGCGCCCGGTCCACACCTCGGCCGTGATCTTCGCCTTCGGTGGCAACGTTCTGTTCGCCACCTCGCTCTATTCGGTTCAGCGCACCTGCCGCCAGTTCCTGTTCGGCGGCGAGGGGCTGGCCAAGTTCGTCTTCTGGAACTACCAGATCTTCATCGTTCTGGCGGCACTGTCGTATGCTCTGGGCTACACCCAGGGTAAGGAATACGCCGAGCCGGAATGGATCCTGGACCTGTACCTGACGGTCATCTGGGTGACGTACGCCATCATCTTCATCGGCACGGTGATGACGCGGCGTGAATCCCACATCTATGTGGCCAACTGGTTCTTCCTGGCCTTCATCCTGACCGTTGCGATCCTGCACCTGGGCAACAACGTCAACGTTCCGGTGTCGCTCTTCGGCATGAAGAGCTACACGGTCGTGTCGGGCGTGCAGAGCGCCATGGTGCAGTGGTGGTACGGCCACAACGCGGTGGGCTTCTTCCTGACCGCCGGCTTCCTGGGCATCATGTACTACTTCGTGCCCAAGCGCGCCGAGCGGCCGGTCTATTCCTACCGCCTGTCGATCGTCCACTTCTGGACGCTGATCTTCCTCTACATCTGGGCCGGTCCGCACCACCTGCACTACACGGCTCTGCCGGACTGGGCGCAGACGCTGGGCATGACCTTCTCGATCATGCTGTGGATGCCGTCGTGGGGCGGCATGATCAACGGCATCATGACCCTGTCGGGTGCCTGGGACAAGCTGCGCACCGACCCCGTGCTGCGGTTCCTGGTGACGTCGGTTGCCTTCTACGGCATGTCCACGTTCGAAGGCCCGCTGATGTCGGTGAAGCCGGTCAACGCGCTGTCGCACTACACCGACTGGACCGTCGGCCACGTGCACTCGGGCGCTCTGGGCTGGGTGGCCTTCATCTCCTTTGGCGCCATCTACTTCCTGGTTCCGGTCCTGTGGAAGCGCCAGCAGCTCTACAGCCTGCGTCTGGTCAGCTACCACTTCTGGACCGCCACCATCGGCATCGTGCTCTACATCACCGCCATGTGGGTGTCGGGTATCATGCAGGGTCTGATGTGGCGCGCTTACGACAACCTGGGCTTCCTCCAGTACTCGTTCGTGGAAACGGTTGCCGCCATGCACCCGTTCTACGTGATCCGTGCCATGGGCGGCGTCCTGTTCCTGACCGGCGCGCTGATCATGGTCTACAACCTGTGGCGCACCGCCAAGGGTGACATCCGCATCGAGAAGCCCTACGTCACGGCGCCCCACAAGGCCGCCGTCGGCGCGGCCTGATGGGCGGGAGGAAGTTGAATATGGCTGAAGAAAAGAAGGGCTTGAGCCACGATACGATCGAGCGGAACACGCTTCTGCTCATCGTGCTCGTCCTCATCACCGTGTCGATCGGCGGTCTGGTTCAGATCGTCCCGCTGTTCACCATCGAATCGACCATCGAAAAGGTGGAGGGGGTCCGCCCCTACTCCCCCCTTGAGCTGGCCGGCCAGGACATTTATTTCCGCGAAGGCTGCTACAACTGCCACAGCCAGATGATCCGTCCGTTCCGCGACGAAGTGGAACGTTACGGTCACTACTCGCTGGCCGCGGAATCGATGTACGACCACCCCTTCCAGTGGGGTTCCAAGCGCACCGGCCCCGATCTGGCCCGCGTGGGCGGTAAGTATTCCAACGACTGGCAGGTGGCCCATCTGGTCAACCCGCGCGCGGTCGTGCCGGAATCGATCATGCCCGGCTACAGCTGGATGAAGGACCGTCCGCTGAAGTACGCCGACATCGCCGACCGTATGAAGACCCTGCGGATCGTCGGGGTGCCCTACACCGACGAGCAGATCGCCAGCGCCAAGGCGGACCTGGAAGCCCAGAAGGCTCCCGATGGTGATACCTCGGCCCTGCTGAAGCGTTACCCCAAGGCGGTGGTGGCCAACTTCACGGGCAACAAGGCCGTCACCGAAATGGACGCTCTGGTCGCCTATCTGCAGGTTCTGGGCACCATGGTGGACTTCACGAAGTACCAGTCGCCCAAGCAGTTGCTGCAGTAACCAACCTCTAGGAGGAATCCATGGACTTGGATTCGATCACGGTTGCTCTGCGGTCTTTCTGGACGCTCTGGCTCATGCTTCTGCTCGTCGGGATCATGGCGTACGCCATGTGGCCGGGGAACAGGAACAAGTTCGATGAAGCCGCCAGCATTCCGCTCAAGGATGACGGTCAGGAGTTTTAGGCGATGGCGAGAAATATTGAGAAGGACGCTCTCTCCGGCGTCGAAACCACCGGCCATGAGTGGGACGGCCTGAAGGAGCTGAACAACCCGCTGCCCAAGTGGTGGCTGTACGTCTTCTACGTCTGCATCGCGTGGTCGCTGGTGTACTACGTGCTCTATCCGGCCTGGCCGATGGGCAAGACGCACACCACCGGCATCCTCGGCTGGACCCTGCGCGAGCAGATCGTGGAGGAACTGGCCGCGGCGAAGCAGAAGCAGTCGAAGTTCACCTCGGCCATCGCGGCGAAGTCCGTCGATGAGATCCAGAAGGACAACGAGCTGCGCAACTTCGCCATGGCCGGCGGTCGCACCATGTTCAACGAGAACTGTGCGGCCTGCCACGGCGCCGGCGGCCAGGGGGCCAAGGGCTTCCCCTCGCTGGCGGACGACGTGTGGCTGTGGGGCGGCACCACCGCCGACATCTACAAGACCATCCAGCACGGCATCCGTGCGGATGATCCCGACACCCGCGGCCCGGCCGGCATGCCGGCGTTCGGCAAGGACGGCACGCTGACCGCCGCCCAGATCGATCAGGTGTCGGAATACGTGCTCTCGCTCACCAACCGCGCCACCGACGCCGCCAAGGCGGCGACCGGCCAGACGGTGTTCGAAGAGAACTGCGTTGCCTGTCACGGTGAAAAGGGCATCGGCAGCGTGGCCGCCGGCATCGAAGTTGGCGCTCCGCCGCTGAGCACCGCTGCCTGGATCTATGGCGGCGACAAGGCCACCCTCGTCGAGACGCTGACCAACGGCCGCAACGGCGTGATGCCGAACTGGGCCAAGCGTCTGGACGACGTGACCATCAAGCAGCTGGCCGTGTACGTGCACAACCTGGGCGGCGGCAAGTAAGCCACCGCATCAGGGCCGGTCAAGAACGCCGGGGGAGCAATCCCCCGGCGTTTTTTTGTGCCGATGCCGGGGTGCCCTTGGAAAAAGGAAAACCAGCCATATCCTTGGAAAGACCCGCTTCTGACAAAAGTCTTATGGACCATTGATCCATCGCAATGCCCATGCGGCACCGTGCCGCCATAGTCCGCACGCGGCAGAACCCGCCATTTTACCCAGCGTACGACCGTTTCATCTCCACCCCGCTCCCCCTTGGCCGTTCCCTTGGGGGGCGGTGGTCTGACGAGGCCCACCACACCGCCACGGCCCGGTTGCGGACCATGGGCGGGTACACAAGGCAGGATCATGAGCACGGCTTCCGAATCCCAGCCGCAGGCTGACAAACGCCCCTCCCGCTCTCTCTACAAGAAGCATTCCAAGGTCTATCCGCGTGCGGTGTCCGGCACCTTCCGGAGGCTGAAATGGGTGGCGGTGTTTGCCCTGCTCGGCATTTACTACATCCTGCCGTGGGTGCGCTGGGACCGTGGCGGCCATGCTCCCGATCAGGCGGTGCTGCTGGATCTCGCCAACCGCCGCTTCTACCTGTTCTTTGTCGAGCTGTGGCCGCAGCAGATCTATTACCTGACCGGGGCGCTGATCGTGGCGGCCATCGGCCTGTTCCTGGCCACGGCGCTGGCCGGGCGGCTGTGGTGCGGCTACGCCTGTCCGCAGACGGTGTGGACCGATCTGTTCGTCTGGGTCGAGCGCAAGATCGAGGGGGACCGCGGCGAGCGCATCCGTCTGGACCAGCAGCCCTGGGGCTGGGACAAGTTCCGCAAGAAGGCGACCAAGAACGCCATCTGGCTGCTGATCTCGCTGCTGACCGGCGGGGCGTGGATCTTCTACTTCACCGACGCGCCGACCCTGGTGGGTGAGATGCTGCGGTTCGAGACCAGCTCCACCGTGCTGGGCTTCATCGGCCTGTTCACCGGCACCACCTTCATCCTGGCCGGCTATGCCCGCGAACAGGTTTGCCTGTACATGTGCCCCTGGCCGCGGTTCCAGAGCGCCATGACCGACGAGGAAAGCCTGATCGTCACCTATGAGGAGTGGCGGGGCGAGGGCCGCGCGCCCATCCGCAAGTCCCAGACCTGGGAAGAGCGGCAGGCGGCGGGGCACGGCGACTGCATCGACTGCTTCGCCTGCGTCCAGGTGTGCCCCACCGGCATCGACATCCGCGACGGCATGCAGATGGGGTGCATCGGCTGCGGCCTGTGCGTGGATGCCTGCAACGAGGTGATGCACAAGATCGGCCGTCCCGGCGAACTGGTCCGCTTCGACACCCAGCTCAATCAGGTGTCGCAGGCCACCGCCGGCAAGCGGGTTCCCGTCCGTCTGATCCGCCCGCGCACCATTCTGTACGCCGCCATGATGTCGGTGGTGGTGGGCCTGATCGCCGCCGGGCTGGCGCTGAAGCCGGGGCTGGACATCTCGGTTCTGCGCGACCGCGCGCCGCTGTACGTGGCGCTGTCCGACGGCTCCATCCGCAACGCCTACACCTTCAAGATCTCCAACATGACCCGTGATCCGCGGGACTATGTTCTGACGGTCGGCGGTCTGGCCGGGGCCGAACTGGCCGCCGCCGGCGAAGACCAGGGCAAGATCACAACCGGCCTGCATCTGAGTGCCGCCCCCGATTCGGTGGCGACCTATCGAATCTTTGTGACCGCCCCCACGTCGAGTTTGCATGGGGCATCAATGGAGCTTACCTTCACGCTGACTTCGGCCAATGGTGAAGCCGCCCGTTACAGCACGGTGTTCATGGGGCCGGGTCACTGATCTTCGACATATTAGGACCGGGTAATGCCCATGACGTCCGTGCAATCCTTGAACCAGGGTCAATCGTCGGGGGGCCGTTCGCGGGCCCCCGGCTGGTACATTCCGTGGCTGTTCGTCGCCGCCTTCATGGTTGTGATCGCGGTGAACGGGGTGATGATCTACGTTGCCACCTCCACCTACACCGGGCTTGAAACCGAAGAGCACTTCATGAAGGGCATCAAGTACAATGATGACCTTGCCGGTGCCCGCGCCCAGGCCGAACGGGGGTGGAAGGTGGCGCTGGACTTCGCAAGCCCGGATGCCCGCAAGGGGCTGGTGGCCGTGACGCTGCACGACAAGTACGGCAACCTGCTGAAAGACGCCCGCGTCACCGTTCGCTTCATGCGCCCGACCAACCAGGGGTTTGACCAGACCCTGGACCTTCCCTATCTGGGGGAAGGGCGCTACGCCCAGCCGGTGGAATTCGCCCAGCCGGGCGTGTGGGACATGCGGCTGAAGATCGATCATTCCACCGGCGACTATCAGGATCAGAAGCGAGTCTGGGTCCAGTAGTATGACCTGCTGCCAGCACTGCGGGCAGGAACTGCCCGCCGGCGTGGAGCCTGCACCGGAATCCGGGGCGGGCTCTTTCTGCTGTTCGGGGTGTGCCGCGGCGTACGACATGGTGCGCGGGCTGGGGCTGGAGCGGTATTACGAGCGCCGCACCGTTGACCCCGCCGCCCGCCCCCTGCGGCCCGACGCCGATGCCCCCGTCATCGATTATGCCCCCCACGCGCACGCCACCGGCGACGGCACCGCCTCGCTGCACCTGATGGTGGACGGGCTGCAATGCGCGGCCTGCGTCTGGCTGATCGAAACGGTTCTGGCCCGCCAGCCGGGGGTGGTGCAGGCGCGGATGAACATGACCACCCGCCGCCTGACCGTCCGCTGGACCGAAGCGGAGACGGACGCCAACAGCGTGGTGGGAACGGTGACCCGGCTGGGCTACCGCGCCGTGCCGTTCGACCCCGGACGGCTGGGCAACGCCCAGAAGAAGAGCGAGGCGGAACTGCTGCGCGCCATGGCGGTGGCCGGTTTTGCCGCGTCCAACGTCATGCTGCTGTCGGTGTCGGTGTGGGCCGGCTACACCCAGGGCATGGGACCGGCCACCCGCGACCTGATGCACTGGCTGTCGGCGCTGATCTGCCTGCCGGCGGTGGCCTATTGCGTGCGGCCGTTCGCCCGTTCGGCCTTTGCCGTCCTGCGGCGGGGCCGCACCAACATGGACGTGCCCATCACCATCGGCGTGCTGCTGGCCACGGGCATGAGCCTGTACGAGACGATCAACAGCGGGCTGCACGCCTATTTCGACGGGGCGGTGATGCTGCTGTTCTTCCTGCTGATCGGGCGGTACCTCGATCAGCGGGCGCGCGGGCGGGCGCGTTCGGCGGCGGAACATCTTCTGGGGCTGCAGGCCACGGCGGTGACGGTGCTGGAGGCCGACGGCCGTTCCACCATCCGCCCGCCGGAACAGGTGGCCCCCGGTGCCACCGTCCTGGTGGCCATGGGCGAACGGGTGCCGGTTGACGGGGTGGTGGCCGACGGGGTGTCCGATCTGGACACCGCGCTCATCACCGGCGAGACCGTGCCCAACGCGGTGAAGCCCGGCGACCGGGTGTTCGCCGGCATGATGAACCTGACCGCACCGTTGCGCCTGACCGTCACGGCGGTGGGCGAGGGCACGCTGCTGGCCGAAATCGTCCGGCTGATGGAGGTGGCGGAGCAGGGCCGCGCCAAATACGTCGCCGTCGCCGACCGGGTGTCGCGGCTTTATGCCCCGGTGGTGCACATCGCGGCCCTGTCCACCTTCCTCGGCTGGTTCTTCCTGGGGCGGGTGGAATGGCAGGACGCGCTGATGAACGCGGTGGCGGTGCTCATCATCACCTGCCCCTGCGCGCTGGCGCTGGCGGTGCCGGTGGTGCAGGTCATCGCGTCGGGCCGGCTGATGCGCCAGGGAATCCTGCTGAAATCGGCCACGGCCCTGGAACGGTTGGCCGGTGTCGATGCCGTGGTGTTCGACAAGACCGGCACCCTGACCGAAGGCCGCCCGGAAGCGCAACTGGCCGGCATCGACGCCGACAGCCTGACGGTCGCCGCCGGTCTGGCCGGGGCCAGCCGCCACCCGCTGGCCCGCGCCCTGGTGCGCGCGGTGCCCGGCGTGCCGGTTGCGCCGGGCGTGCGGGAGGTGCCGGGGGCCGGTCTGGTGCTCGACACCGCGGAAGGGGAGATCCGCCTGGGCAGCCGCGCGTTTACCGGCGCTGGGGAAACCGGCGCTGGGGAAACCGACGATGACGGGCGGGCGGCGGGGCCGGAATTCTGGCTGTCCCGTCCGGGCCGTGCGCCGGTGCGCATCGGCTTCACCGACACCCCCCGGCCCGACGCCGCGGCGGTGGTGGCGGCGCTGAAGGCGCGGGGGCTGGCGGTGTCGCTGCTGTCGGGCGATCGACCGGGGGCGGTGCGGGCGGTGGCCGAGGCTCTGGGCATCGACGACTGGAAGGCCGGGCAAAGCCCCACCGACAAGACCGATGCCCTGCACGCCCTGACCGTGGCGGGCCGTCATGTTCTGATGGTGGGCGACGGGCTGAACGACGCCCCGGCTCTGGCCGCGGCCACCGTGTCCATGTCGCCGTCCACGGCGGTGGACGTCAGCCAGACGGCGGCGGATGTGGTGTTCCAGGGCCGCATCCTGGCCCCCATCGCCGAGGCGCTGGCGGTGGCGCGCCATGCCGATGCGCTGGTCCGCCAGAATTTCGCCATCGCCATCATCTACAACGTGTGCGCCGTGCCGCTGGCCATGGCGGGCATGCTGACGCCGCTGCTGGCGGCGCTGGCCATGTCGTCGTCGTCGCTGCTGGTAATCGTCAACGCGCTGCGGCTCAGCCGCGGCGGGGGCTTGAAGGAAGGACGCCGTGACCGAGCTTCTTTATCTGATCGCAGCCGCTCTCAGCCTGGGTCTTCTGGCCCTGGCGGCGTTTCTGTGGGCACTGAAGTCGGGTCAGTTCGATGATCTGGACGGGGCGGCCCACCGCATTCTGTTCGACGACGACCCGGCCCCGCCTCCGGCTGGGGCGTCGCCTACGGGGCGGGCGCCGGATGACGCGCGCTGACCCTTCCGTGGTGCGGTGATTCTTTCGTGATAGGGGGGTAGGGGATTCGCAAAATGACCGGCGCCCCTGCCACCATGGTTGCGAAGTGCCGGGAATATGACCATGATGGGGGCCGTGGTCGGATTTGGCGTGGTGCCGCAATGCCTCCCTTTGACATGGGCCGCGCCCGCGACAGGGGCGTGACGACCGATATGAACCCTTGCGGCGCCTGTCCGGTGCGCAGCCTGACCATCTGTGCCGCCTTGGACCCCGAAGAGGTCCGCCGTCTGGCCGAGATCATCCAGACCGTGCGCGTCGAAGCCAGCCAGACCGTGTTCGGCGAGGGGGACGCCGCCGATACCCTCTACAACGTCACGTCGGGAACGGTGAAGCTTTACAAGCTGTTGCCCGACGGGCGGCGGCAGATCACCGGCTTTGTCGCCACCGGCGATTTCCTGGGGCTGGCGGTCAACGAAAGCTATGCCTACAGCGCCGAAACCGTCACCGCCTGCACCCTCTGCCGCTTTCCGCGGCGGAAGATGGAGGCGCTGATGGACGAATTCCCCAAGATGCAGCGGCGCCTGTTCTCCATGGCCTCCAACGAGCTGGCGGCGGCGCAGGACCAGATGCTGCTGCTGGGGCGCAAGACGGCCAAGGAAAAGATCTGTTCCTTCCTGATCATGCTGTCGCAGCGGGCGGCCCGGCGGGGGCACAAGGAAAACCCCGTCTATGTGCCGATGAGCCGCGCCGACATCGCCGATTACCTGGGCCTGACCACCGAAACCGTCAGCCGCACCTTCACCCAGTTGAAAACCGTCGGCACCATTTCGTTGCAGGAAGGCAACAAGGTGCTGATCGCCGACCTCGACGCCATCTATGATATGGCGGAGGGATGTTAGGGCCGATCTTCCCCGGCCCCCGCAACCGCCTGACGGATGTTGACGGCCTGCGCGTCGGCAACGCCGAAGACGCGCGGGCGTGGAGCGGGGTCACCGTCGTTCTGCCCGACGATCCGGCGGTGGCGGCGGTGGATGTGCGCGGCGGCGCCCCCGGCACGCGGGAAACCGATGCGCTCAACCCCACCTGTCTGGTGGATCGGGTGGACGCGCTGGTGCTGACCGGCGGTTCCGCCTTTGGCCTGGATGCCGCATCGGGGGTGATGGGGTGGCTGGCGCGCCGGGGCCGCGGCTTTGCCGTCGGCGACCAGCGGGTGCCCATCGTGCCGGCGGCGGTGCTGTTCGACCTGCTCAACGGTGGTGACAAGGGATGGGGCGACGATCCGCCCTATCGCCGTCTGGCCTGTTCCGCCTGCGAAACGGCGCTGACCGATGGGGGGATGGATTTTCCCCTCGGCAATGTCGGGGCCGGGCTGGGGGCCAAGGCGGGCGACATCAAGGGCGGGCTGGGATCGGCCTCGGCGGTCAGCGCCGACGGCTATCAGGTGGCGGCGCTGATCGCCGTCAACCCGGTGGGATCGGTGGTGATGCCGGGCCAGGGTACCCTGTGGGCCTGGGCGTGGGAGATGGCGGGGGAAATGGGCGGCCAGACGCCGCCCGCCGGTCCGGTGCCGCCCGATCCGACCATGCCCACCCTCGACGCCGCGGCGGTGGGGGCCAACACCACCATCGGCGTCGTCGCCACCAACGCCACCTTGACCAAGGCGCAGGCGCTGCGGCTCGCCACCATGGCCCATGATGGGCTGGCCCGCGCCATCCGTCCGGTCCACACCCCCTTCGACGGCGACACCCTGTTCGCCCTGTCCACCGGGCGGCGGGATCTGGGGGCGAATCCGCCGCTGACTCTGGCCCGGCTGGGCGCCGTGGCCGCCGATTGCGTTACCCGCGCCGTCGGACGGGCAGTGTGGGCGGCGGAAACGCTGGGGCGCTTCCCATCCTTCCGGGAGCGGTATCGATCGGGACACGACGGCGTGCCGGTGAACCCGTGATGATGGTCCTATATCGGTTGTGAGGTTTTCCCTCTCTTATGGTTTCGTTGACTTGAACCGGCAGCCATTCAATGATTGCTGGGGAATTTATTATGCCTGTGTGATGTAGCATTCATACATATGCCTGTATTGGGGGCCGATATGTCGTCGTATTGGTTCTTGCTGCGAACGCTTCCTCCGGCATTTGCCGCGCTGTTCTTTGTATTTTTCATCAATCTTGTCATCGACTACACCGCGGTGAAGAACTGGCACGGTCTGGGGACCGGCCCATACGATGTCTGGTTCTCCGGGGAAAAGCCGCCGCCGCCCGCCGTTCAGCCCGTGGCATTGGGGGGCGATGCCGCCGTTTTGCCCCTGTCCTCCGGCATTCGGACATCCGTTGCCCCGTTTTTGGCGAAGGAAACCGCCGCCCGTTCGTTATGGGCGGTCAATTTCGCCATCGCGGTCATCGCGGCGGTGGCGGCCTCGCTCTATTGCCTGACCATCCTGTGGCGGCAAGTCCACACCATTCCCGGAGGGGGGTGGTTGATTCCGATCATTCTGCTGATGCCGGTGGCGGGGGTTCTGATCGAGCGGCAGTTGAACTGGTTCGGCAACCCGATTTTCGAGGCGCTGGCCGATCCGGCGCTGCGGTTCGTCACCGCCTCTCCGCTCGCCGCGCTGCTGGGCGCCGGTCCCACGGCCTATGACGCCACGGCTGCCCTCAGGCCATGGTACGGGGTGATCGTCATTCTGACGGTGGTCAGCATCGTGGTCGGTGCGGCATCGCTGACCACCCCGGTGCAGCCGGCCGGCAAAACGGACCCGGTGGTGACGGCGCGGGAAATCGCGGTGCGGATGGGGTTGCTGAACCGCCTGCTCTACGCGGCGTCGGCGGCTCTGGTGCTGGCGGTGATTGCGGTGCGGGCGCTGGTCGCGTGGCCCGCCGCCCTCGCCAAGGGGGCGTTTCTGGCCGACATGACCACCATGGGGCAGTCGGCCCTGATTTCCTGGGGTGCCAGCATGTCGCTGCTGCTGCTCGTCACCTATGGCACGGCGGCGTTCTGGCTGGACCGGGAGGCGGACGGCGTTCTGACCGCCCGCACGGAACCCGAACGCATCAAGCAGCGGGCCGAGCATGGCCTGACCCTGGATATCCGCACCCAGGTGGGCAAGGTGCTGGTGGCGGCGCTGCCGTTGCTGACCAGCAGCGCCGATGCCCTTTACAGCGGCTTGCTCCAGGCGGTGCCCTGAGGGCCGCGACCCGTGCTTACCCCATGGCGCGGATGCTGCGGACGAAATCGTCCACCGCGTGCTGGAGCGCCGTGGCCTTGTCGTTCACGTCGGTGGTGGATTGCAGCATGTGGGTGGCGGATTGCCCGGTTTCCTCGGCAATCCGGGTGACGGTCACCGTGCTTTGCGACACCTCTTCCGCCGCCTGGGCCGCTTCCAGCACGTTGCGGGAAATAGCGGTGGTGGCGCTGAACTGCTGTTCGACGGCGGCGGCGATGCTTTCGGCCATCTGCGACACCTTGGACACCGTGGTGCTGATGCCCTGGATGGCGTCCACCGATTCCTGGGTTTCCCGCTGGATGGCCGTGACCTGGGCGGCGATCTCGTCGGTGGCGCTGGCGGTCTGGGTGGCGAGGTTCTTCACCTCCTGCGCCACCACCGCGAAGCCCTTGCCCGCCTCGCCGGCCCGCGCCGCCTCGATGGTGGCGTTGAGGGCCAGCAGGTTGGTCTGGCTGGCAATGGCCTGGATCAACTGCACCACCCCGCCGATCTGGCCGGCGGCGGTGGCCAGGCTTTTCATGTTGGCGTCGATGCGCTGGGCCTCGCTGACCGCGGCCTGGGTGATGCGGGAGGATTCCGCCACCTGCCCGGCGATGGCGTTGACCGAGGTGGCCAATTCCTGTGCGGCATCGGCCACGGTGCGGATGTTGTCGGAGGTCTGGCGGATCGCCGCCGCCACCCCGGCGGTTTCCCGCGTCGTGCCCTCGGCGTTCACCGTCAGGCGGCTGGCGGATTCGTTCAGGGCGCCGGTCGCCTTGCCGATCACATCCACCACGCCGTTGACCGTCTGGTCGAAGGAATCGGCCAGCCGCAGCATGGTGTCGCGCCGTTCGTCCTCGGCCTTGCGCTTCACCTCGTCGCGCTCGCTGTTCAGGCGGGCGTTGTCCAGGGCGTTGTTGCGGAACACCTCCACCGCCAGGGCCACGTCGCGCAACTCGTCGGAACGGTCGCGGCCGGGGATGGGGGTGTCGGTGTGCCCCTCGGCCAGCCGGCGCATGACGAAGACGATGTGGGCCAGCGGCAGGGTGATGCCCCGCCCGATCATCACCGACAGGCTGATGCCGATCGCCAGCACGACCAGAACCCCGGCCAGAAGCTGCTGGGTGGCCGAACGGTGGTCCTGGCGGGTCTGGATCACCTCGCGGTCGCGCACGGTGCGGACGGTGGTCAGGGCGGTGCCCACGCTGTCCTCGAAGGTGCGGGACAGGGCGTCCTGGGCCTGCTTGGCGTCCACGAAGCGGTGCAGGTTGTCGGTATAGCCGCGGCTGCGCTGACGCATGTCCTTCAGGGCGGCGCGGGCGTCGGCTTCCTCGGCCCAGTAGAGCAGGGATTCCGATGCTTCGCCCAGACGGGTGGCGGTGGTCTCCAGCATGGCGACGGTGCCGGCGGCGGCACTGCCGGCCAGGGCGGCTTCGCCGGCATCCGCCTGATTGGCGAGCGCCAGGGTGGTCAGGGCCGCCTGCTTCAACTCGTGGGCCTGATTGAGCCGGCGCAGGGCGTCGTCGAAGTTCTGCCGGGCGGTGACATGGGCGTGCTGCACCGCTTGCGACAGGGCGGTGACGGCATCGTGCACGGCCGCCTGCGCGTCGGGCAGGGCGGGCGCCCCGGCGGTCCCGGCAATCGCCGCCTCATAGGCGGCCACCGCCGCCGGCAGGGCGTCCGGCGCCACGTCGGGCAGGGACTGCCCCTTCAGCACGGCGGCGATCTGGGCCGCCATGCCGGTCTTGTCCTCCAGGGCGGCGCGGTCGGCCGCAGCGCCGGTGACGCTCAGCATGGCCTGAGCGCCCTGCATCTCCACCTCGGTCAGCAGCAGGATGTCGATCACCTCCCGCGTGCCTTCCAGGGTCTTGCGGGCGGCGGCGGCGGTGTCGAGCGTGGCCTTGGCCTCGGTCAGCCGCTCTTCCTGGCGGCGGATGGTGGCATCGGCGATGTCACGCAACTGGGCGATCAGGGCGCGGCGCTCCCCGGTCAGGGACTGCTTCAGCCGCTCCTTCTCCACATAGGCGGTGAGGGCATCGTTCAGGGTGCGCAACGAATTGTCCAGGCGGGTCACGGCGGCGTCGTCCGCGCCGTCGGTCCGGCGCAGGCCGTCCAGGGCCGCGCGGGTGCGTTCCACCGCCTGCCACGCGCTGTCATCCCCGGCGGGGGCGCCGCGCTGGACGAAGCGGTTGCTGGCCAGCAGCAGATCCTGGAACTCCGCGGCCACCCCCTGGGCCAGCAGGGCGACGTTCACCCGTTGGGCGTACTGACCCAGCGCGTACCACCCGATCAGGGCGATCAGCAGCGCCAGGACCAGCACCGCCGCAAAGCCCCCGAAAATCCGGGCGCGAATGGTCATGACTCTTCCTCCCTCGCCCACGCGGCGGCACAGCGGGGTGTTCCCCGCCGTGTCCGGCGCAGGCTGTTGTTTTTCATCGACCAGGATGGGGAGGAAGGATTTCAGAACGCTGTTCCATTTTCAACATCGTTAAGTGGATCAACATTCTAATTTTGTGATGGTAAACGGGTGTTCGGGGTGGGGTTTGTGATGATGGATCTGTTCCGGGTCAGCAACTATTCGCTGCTGCCCTCGCTTCCGGCGGACCATTCCTGAACACGGGCCAGATGGGCATAATCGGTGTAGCGCGGCGCCAGCGATGGGCGCGGAACGGAGCGATAGGGAGTGTCCGGGTCGTCGAAGGTGCGGATCAGAGCCTCCAGCCCCGCCAGGGCCTGATCGGCCAGATCGGCGATGTCGCCCTTGACCGGCACCTCGCTGCCCGGCGGGTCGCCGCCGGACAGGCGCCAGAACAGCAGGGCGGCCACGTCGGCCGCGGGCACGCCCTCGAACCCGCCGGCCCGCGCGATGGCGGCCTCCAACGGCAATTGCGGCGCGAACCCCAGCGCCACGTCGGACGCCGACGGGGGCAGGCCGGTCTTGTAGTCGATGATGACCAGCCGGCCCGCCCCGTCGGCGCTGTTGTCGCGGTCGATGCGGTCGGCCTTGGCGGTCAACTCGAACGGCCCGGCGGGTCCGGCCAGCACCAGCCGGCCCGGCACCTCCACCGCCAGCGGCTTGATGGTGCGGCGGCGGTCCCGTTCCCGCTCCACCACCCAGGCGGCCAGCCGTTCGAACCGCGGCCACCAGAAGGCCCAGACGTCGGGATGGCTGTGCAGCATCGGCCCGAACGCCTCCCGTCCCGCGTCGAGCAGGTGGGCCAGGGCGTTGCCGGGCAGAACGCCGGGGGTGTCGCGGATGAAGCGTTCCAGGGCGGCGTGGATGAACTGGCCCTTGTCGGCGGCACCGGGATCGGCGGCGATGGGGTCCAGCCTCTTCAGCCTCAGGACATAGTGGGCGTAGATGGCGTAAGGGTCGCGCATCCAGGTTTCGATCCGCGTGACCGACAGGCGGCGCGGGCGGGCGCTGACCGGCGGACGCGGTTCGGGCGGGCGGATGGGCTGCACCGCGGCCGGCTCGTCCATGGACCGCGCCCAGGCCAGCCACTTTTCGCCCTTGGCTTCCAGCCGCTTTTCCAGCTTGAGCGCCTTCAGCACGGTTTCCAGCCGCAGCAGCCAGCGCGACGGCACGGTCGGCGTGCCCTCCACCCGCTGGGAGCGGGTCAGCACCACCTCCGGCGCGCCCAGGCACTGGGCAAAGTCGTGGGCCGACAGGCCGATCATGCGCTCGGGGCTGGGCAGGCCGAAATCCTTGCGCATGGGGCGCGACATCCACGGGTCGGCCTCGGCGTCGGGGGGCCAGCTCTTTTCGTTCAGCCCGCCCAGAATGGTCAGGTCGAAGTGCTGCAGCCGCGCTTCCATCGGCCCCAAAATCGCCAGACGGGGGTGCAGCCCGAACAGCGGGCGCACCACGCAGCCGGCCATCAGCGCCTCGAACAGGGCCGGGTAATCCTTGACCGGCACCGCGGGGAAATCCGCCGCCGCCTGGCGCAGATCGTTGAGGAAACGGGCCGCCGCCTCGCCGTCCTCGCGTTTCCACAACCGTTCCGGCCCCGGTTCGGTATCGGACGCCGCCAGGGATTCGGCAAAGCGGGCGTGGGTTTCGATCAGGTCGCGCAAGGGGACCGTGCCCCGGTCCAGCAGGTCGAGGAAGGGGGCGGCCAGCGCCTCCACCGCGTCGATCCACCCGGACAGGTGGGCGCGCTGGTCGGGATGGTCGAAATCATCGGGGTCGGCGGCGTCCAGCGCGGCGCGCAGGCCGGCAAAGCCGGGGCCGGGGCGCGGGCCGCGCAGAACGATGCGTTCCAGCGCACGGGCCGACGCACGGAAATCGAACGGCAGCCAGCCGCCCGCCGCCATGGGGTGCTTGGCCAGCGCCAGCAGGTCCAGCGGGTGGACGCAGGTGGCCCCCACCTCCGCCGCCAGCCGCAGATAGGTGCCCACCGCCGAATTGCCCAGCGGACGGCCCGAGGAATCGTCCACCGCGATGCGCCACCGCTGCAGCACCGACGCCACCCGGCGGGCCAGATTGCGGTCGGGGGTGACCAGGGCGGCGGTGCGGCCCGGCGTCTCCAGCGCCTCCCGCATCATCAGGGCGATGACGGCCGCCTCCTCCTCCGGCCCGGCGGCATCGACACGGGTCAGGCCCTTGAGTGTTTCGCCGTCGAAATGATTGAGGTTCCGCCAGGATTCCGTGGTGGCGGCGGGGCGCATCGCCTCCGCCGCCAGATGGGACCGGGCCATGCGCTCGGCCCCGGCGTCGGCCTCGTCCCACAGGCGGACGGCGTGGCGGTCCACCCCCATCCGGCGCAGCAGGCAGCACAGTTCATGCTGGGGGTGGGCCTCGTCGTGGAGAACGGCGTCCCATGTGGCATCGTCGGCGGTCTGGTCCAGGCCGGGCAGCACCACCATCCCCTGCGGCATCCGGGCGATGACCGCCAGCAGGTCGGCGGCGGCGGGGATGGAGCCGGTGGAGCCGGCGGCGATGACGATCCCCGGCGGCGGCGACGCTGCCCACAAGGCGGCCTGCGCCTCCATCAGCGCGTTGCGGCGGGCGGCGGGGTCAAGCTGTTGCCAGTCGGCCAGCAGGGCGGGCCAGACGGCGGTGATGATGCGCAGGAACTTCAGCGTCACCTGCCAGTGCTCGGCGTAATCCTCCGGCACCAGCCGTTCCAGCCGGTCGAAGCTGGCCCGTTCGGTGGCGACCTGATCCAGCAGCCGCCCCAGATCGGCCCCCAGCCGCATGGCCTGGGCGGTGGTGGCGGCCATCCCCTCGGCCTTCAGCACCAGTTGCGCCAGCACGAGCTGGCGGCGCAGGGCTGGAATCGCTTCCGGAACGTCCAGGGCGCCGGGCATGCCCGGCACCTCCTCCACCTCGATGGACAGGGCGTCGGGGTCGAGATCGCCCAGCGGAAACAGCCGCGGCAGCAGCAGCGGCTGGCCGCCGCCCTGGCGCAGGAAGGCGTCGCGCAGCGAGCGGCAGGCGCGGCGGGTGGGCAGAAGCACCGTCACCGCCGCCAGATCCAGCGGGTCGCGCCCCACCCGCGCCATGATCCCCTCGGCCAGCCGGTCCACGAAGGGGGCGCAGGGGGGAATGGTGTAGACCGTGGCCGCGCCGCGTTCCGTCATAGGTATCCCCCCGTGCGGGTTCGGGTGTTACGGCCAGAAGGGCCGCATGCCGTCCATGGCCAGCAGGCCTTCGGTTTCCTGCAGCGCGGCCGGGGTGCCCACATGGTACCACAGCCCGTCATGGGCGATGCCGCGCAGCCGCCCCGCCGCCATCGCCCGGTCCCACAGCACGTTCATCGAAAAGGCGCCGTCGGGGGAATCCCCGAACAGCTCCGGCTTCACGATCTGCACGCCGGCATAGACGAAGGGGGCGACGCGGGATTCCTCCCGCCGGACGAGGTTCCCTTCCGGGTCCATCTGGAAATCACCCAGCCCCTCATACCCCACCGCCCGCGTCGTGCTCATCAACAGCAGCAGGGCGTCCATCGTTTCGGGATCCCAATGATCGGCCATGCGCTGGATCGCCGGCACCGGCCCGTCCAGCCACAGGATGTCCGCGTTCACCGCCAGGAACGGATCGGCGCCCAGATGGGGCAGCGCCCGCTTGATGCCGCCGCCGGTTTCCAGCGCCGTTTCCTCCGGCGACAGGATGATGGCCGGGGGCGTGGTGCGCTCCGCCAGATGGGCGGCGATCATTTCGCCCTTGTAATGGGTGTTGACCACCGCGGTTTCCACGTTCGCCCGTTCCAGATGGTCGAGCGCGCGGTCCAGCAGCGTGCGCCCCATCACCGGGATCAGCGGCTTGGGCGTGTTGAGCGTCAAAGGCCGCATCCGCAGGCCCAGGCCGGCGGCCAGAACCATGGCCCGCCGCGGCGGGGCGCTGTGCTGGGCGGGGGTGGGGGGAACGGGTGCAGCAGGTACGGTCATTCAATCCGTCTCCGGGATGGCGAACGCGGCGCGGGCCGGCGGCGGCAGATGCCGGCCGAACCACCCGGCCACGGGGGCAAGATCGGGGTGGGCGAGCGCGCGCTCCAGCAGCCGCCACAGCCGCGGCATGTGCACCAGATAGCCGCGCCGCCCCTCGCGCACCGCCAGCCGGGCAAAGATCCCGATGACGCGCGCGTGGCGCACGGCCCCCAGCACCGCGAAGGCACGATGGAACGCCGCCCGGTCCAGCGCCGGGAAGGCGTCGAGGTAGCGCGCCTTCATCGCCGACGCAAGATCATCCGGCACGTCGCGCCGGGCGTCCTCCACCAGCGACATCAGGTCGTAGGCCACCGGACCCAGCCCGGCGCCCTGGAAATCGATCAGCCCGGCGGCCCGCACCCCATCGCGCGGCACCCGCATCAGATTGCCCATGTGATAGTCGCGCAGCAGCAGCGACCGCGGCCCGGCGCACACCGGCTCCACCACCGCCATCCAGGCGGCGGCATGATCGTTACGCTCCCGTTCCAACAGCGGGCGGCCCAGCGTCAGGGGGACGTAGGCGTCGGCGAACAGCATCACCTGTTCCACGAACAACCCGGCGTCGTACAGCGGCAGGTCCAGCCCGGCGGCATCGGCCGGGGTGAAGCCCCGGTGCAGCCGGATCAGCGCATCGGTGGCCAGCGCATAGAGCGGGGCGGGATCGTCGCCGCGGTCCAGGCAGCGGGTGAAGGTGTCGTCGCCGAAATCCTCCTGCACCGCCAGCCCGGCGGCGGTGTCGGCGGCCAGCACCCGCGGCACCGACAGCCCCAGCCGGTCCAGCACCCGCCCGATGGTGATGAAGGGGATCAGGTCCGCCGCCGGGTCGGGGGTATCGGTCAGGATGCGGGTGGTGCCGTCGGGCAGCGTCAGCCGCTCGTACCGGCGGGCGGAGGCGTCGCCGGCCAGCGGTGCGCGGACGGCCCCGGCCAGCCCGTGGGCGTCCAGGAACCGCCGGATGGTCGCGGCGCGGGAATCGGTGGTGACGGAATCGCCGGGGATGGTCACGGCAGCGCCCCTGCCAGCCGTTCGGCCCAGCCCGGCCCGCCGGTCAGGGTGGCGGTGCGCTCCTCGTCCCCCGCCGTACCGCCGCCGGTGATGGTCAGGGTCAGGTCCAGGCACCCGGCGGGCAGCAGCGGCCCCAGCCGCCCCGGCCATTCGACCAGAGCCACGCCCTCGCGCGCTTCGTCCCATCCCACCTCGTACACCTCGTCGGGGCCGGACAGGCGGTAGAGGTCGAAGTGCCACAGGGCGAAGCCGGGGGCGTCGTACATCTGCACCAGGGTGAAGGTGGGGGACGGCACCTCCGTCCCGGCACCGCACAGGGCGCGGATCAGGGCGCGGGCAAAGGCGGTCTTTCCAGCGCCCAGGTCACCGCGCAGCGCCACCACGTCGCCCGCGCGCAGGCAGGGGGCCAGCGCATGGGCCAGTGCGGTGGTGGCGGCCTCGTCGGGCAGGGTCAGGGTCCGGGTGAAAACAGGGTCAGCCATGGCGGCGGATTGTGCGGAAGCCGCCGCTCCCCCGCAAGCCGGGAATTGGTCGAAAAAGCGGGGGTCAGGCCACCATCCGGCGCCGCGGCGTCGATGGGGTGTGGGATGGGGAATCGTCGCCGCCGGGGGCTTCGATGGGGATCATCCGCACCGGCCTGTTGAAATTGATGGTGATCATCATGGACAGCGCGCCGCGGATGACGCAGAGCGTCTTGTCCGAGTCGGCGGGCAGGGGGACATGGCGGCTCTTGCAGTGGGACACCAGCGCGCCCATCACCTCGTCCGCCGGCAGCGTCATGATCTCCCCGTCGTCCAGATGCAGGCAGGTGACGACGCCGCTGTCTTCGGTCCGGTAGCTGATGGTTTCGATGGCGCTGGCCGGCAGCGGGTCGCCGCGGCGGCGGCGGCGGTCACCCACCGCCTTGATGACCTCCTGATCCTTGAAGACGAGGCAGCGCAGTTCCTTCATCGGGGCCTTTCCGCCCGCGCTGGATCCGGGGCGATGTCATCAGGAGAAGACGCATCATTCTGAATCGTCCAGGCAACAGGTCAAGGTCAAGAACGCTGGAGCCGGGGGAAAAGGGCGGCCGGGGGAAAGACCATAGGGGCAGTGTGGTTGAACCCCGGCGCCAAAGGGGACATAGAAACCAATCGCATCCTTTTTCCCATGGCCTGTCCCGAGGGTTTTCCCATGTCCGCCACCGTTCACCGCACCGATGTCGCCATTATCGGCGCCGGCCCCGTGGGGCTGTTCGCCGTTTTCGAGTGCGGGATGCTGAAAATGTCCTGCCATGTGGTGGACGCGCTCGACATGGTGGGCGGGCAGTGCTCGGCGCTGTATCCGGAAAAGCCGATCTACGACATCCCCGGCCACCCGTCGATCGCCGCCGCCGACCTGATCGACCGGCTGGCGGAACAGGCGGCCCCCTTCGCCCCCACCTACCATCTGGGCCAGCAGGTCCAGACCCTGGCCCCCACCCAGGACGGCGGCTGGCGGCTGGAAACCAGCGCCGGCACGGTGATCGAGGCGCGGGCGGTGATCGTCGCCGCCGGCTGCGGCGCCTTCGGCCCCAACCGCCCGCCGCTGGACGGGCTGGAAGCCTTTGAAGGGAAATCGGTCCATTACATGGTCCGCCGCCGCCAGGATTTCGCCGGCAAGCGGGTGGTGATCGCCGGCGGCGGCGATTCGGCGGTGGATTGGGCGCTCTCCCTGGCCGACGTGGCGGACAAGGTGTATGTGGTCCACCGCCGGCCCAAGTTCCGCGCCGCCCCGGAAAGCGTGGCCCGCATGGACGCGCTGGCCCGCGAGGGCCGGGTGGAGATGGTGGTCCCCTATCAGCTTTCCGGTCTGGACGGGGTGGATGGGCAGTTGACCTCCGTGCGCGTCGCCACCCTGGACGGGGTGGAAAAGCCGCTGCCCGCCGATGCCGTGCTGGCCTTCTTCGGCCTGTCGATGAATCTGGGGCCGATCGCCGAGTGGGGTCTCAATCTGGAGAAATCCCACATCACCGTCGATCCCCGCACCGGCGCCACCAGCGCCCCCGGCGTCTTTGCCATCGGCGACATCGCCCATTATCCGGGCAAGCTGAAGCTGATCCTGTGCGGTTTCGCCGAGGCGGCCCAGGCGACCCATGCCGTGCACGCCCTGGTCCATCCGGGCGAGGCGCTGCATTTCGAATATTCCACCAGCAAGGGCGTTCCGGGGGCGTAAACCATCCCCAAACGCCGACACCCCCCGGCCCAGGGGAGCCGGGGGGAAAGGCCGGAGGGTGTCCGGCCCCCCGTCCCCCCGGCAGGAGGGGGCAGGGGGCCGTGCCCGGTCAGGGCGTCAGCGGCAGGGCATCAGCCCGGCTGACCGGGGGCGGGGGCCACCGGGGGAACCGGCGCGTTCGGACCCTTCATCGGGCCACCCATGGGGCCGCCCATCGGACCGCCCATCGGGCCACCCTGTCCCATGCCGCCGTGATGGCGGCCCATCATGCCATCATGCCCCATTCCCATTCCGCGGCCCGGCAGCAGCCGGTCGGCGATCTTCTGCTGGTCGGGCGTGAGCTGGGCATAGAGATCCTTGGCCGCCGGGGCGATCTGGGACAGGGCCTGCTGGCCGGCGTTGACCATCGCCTGCATGCGGTCCAGACGGTCGGGCAGGGTGGTGGGGACGGGCTTGTCCTTGAAATCGGTGCACAGCTTGGCCATCGGGGCCTGGGCGGTGCGGGCGGCGTCGGTGAACTTGGTCCAGGCGGCCTTCTGGGCGTCGGTGATCTTCAGCTTCTTTTCGGCAAAGGCCAGCTTGCCGGCCAGGATGGCGTCGTGATCCTCGCACATGCGGGCGAAATGACCCTGCGGGCCGGCCTTCTGCGCCGGGCCGGGGGCCTGCTGGGCCACGGCCGGGATTGCGATGGCCAGGCCGATCGCCAGGGCGGCGGAGGTGAAGAAGGCGCGTTTCATGGTCTTAACTCCTCAAGAGGATGCCGTGTGATCCGTTGGGGAAGGGGGCCGTTTCGCCGTCCGTACCGGTAGAGGGCCGCCCGTTCCCGATGACCTGATCCTGCCCCCCGAACGTTGCCGGTTCATGTCGGCGAAACCGGCTTTTGGTAACAGTGTGTTTCAGCCCGGCGTGCCGTTACCCACCGTTACATTTTTCCCCTTAACCCCGGACCGGCCCCCGGCGACAATGGGGCCATGGACCGCACACCTCATCTTCTGGTCGTGGACGACGATCGGGAAATCCGTTCGCTGATTTCCCAGTTCCTGACCCGCCACGGCTTCCGCGTCACCGCCGCCCGCGACGGGGCGGAGATGGCCCGCGTGCTGGAATCGGCGCGGGTGGATCTGATCGTGCTCGACCTGATGCTGCCGGGGGAGGATGGGCTGTCCCTGTGCCGCCGCCTGCGCGCCCAGCCCGGCACGCCCACCCCCATCATCATGCTGACCGCCATGGGGGACGAGGCCGACCGCATCGTCGGGCTGGAGATGGGGGCCGACGATTACCTGGCCAAGCCCTTCAGCCCGCGCGAACTGCTGGCCCGCATCAAGGCGGTGCTGCGCCGGGCCGGTGCCGCCCCCCAGCCGGTCGGCGGCGGGGGCGACGGCAAGACCCTGCGCTTCGACGGCTGGACGCTGAACCTCGCCAAGCGCGAACTCCATTCCCCCGACGGGGTGCTGGTGCAGTTGTCGGCGGGGGAATACGACCTGCTGGTGGCCTTTGCCGAACATCCCCAGCGCGTGCTGACCCGCGACCAGTTGCTGGATCTGGCGCGCGGGCGGGCGGCGGTGCCGTTCGACCGCTCCATCGACGTGCAGGTCAGCCGCCTGCGCCGCAAGATCGAGCCGGACCCCGCCGACCCCACCGTCATCAGGACCGTGCGCGGCGGCGGCTATCTGTTTACGCCGGCGGTAACGGCCGGATCGTGAGAACGGCATCATGAAACAGGCCCTGCGCCGGCTGCTGCCGGACAGCATCGCGGCGCGCACCGCCCTGACGGTGGTGGTGGCGCTGCTGCTGACCCAGATGGTCAGCGCGCTGATCTATCTGACCGACCGTGGGGAGGCGCCGCCGCCGCCCCACGGGCCGCGGGTGCTGATCCAGCGGGTGACCACCATCGCGCAACTGGTGGAAACCGTGCCGATCCCCGACCGCAAGCGGGTGGTGGGGGCCATCGACGACCCGGTGCTGCGGGTGGAATGGCGCCGCGACCCGCCGCGTTTCGACCACCCGCACCAGGGCATGGGGGCGGAATACCTCGTCCGCCGCCTGCGCGCCGCCCTGGGCGACCCCGGCCGGGCGGTGGTGGTGGAGATGCGCAGCGACCGTTCCTTCCTGGATCCCCAGCCGGGACCGCTGACGGCGGGGCCGTTGGCCCCACCGCCCCGCGACGAACCCCGCTGGTCGGAACGCTTCCGCCTGTCGCTCCAGCTGTCCGATGGCTCGTGGCTGCTGTTCACCACCGGCGACCCGGTGGAGGGGGCGTTCCGGCTGGTGCGTTTCGTTCTGTGGATGGCGGGCATCGTCGCGGTCATCGCCCTGGTGTCCCTGTGGGCCGGGCGCCGGATCACCGCCCCGCTGGCCCGTTTCGCCGCCGCCGCCGAACGGCTGGGCGTGGATGGGGAGGCGGAGCCGCTGCCCGAAGCCGGGCCGATGGAACTGCGCGCCGCCACCCGCGCTTTCAACCGGATGCAGGAGCGCCTGCGCCGCTTCGTCGCCGACCGCACCCAGATGGTGGCGGCCATGAGCCACGACCTGCGCACGCCCCTGACCCGCCTGCGCCTGCGCGCCGAACTGGTGGAGGATGAGGAGATGCAGCGCAAGATGCTTTCCGACCTCGACGAGATGGAGGCGATGGTCAACGCCACCCTTGCCTTTGCCCGCGACGACGCCCGGCACGAGCCGCGCGGGCCGCTGGATCTGGCGGCATTGCTGCAAAGCCTGTGCGACGACCGCGAGGACGCCGGCCAGAACGCCGCCTTCGACGGCCCGGCCCATGTGACGGTGCAGGGGCGGCCGGTGGCGCTGCGCCGGGCCTTCGCCAACCTGATCGACAACGCCATCGCCTACGGCGGTGGGGTGCGGGTGCGGCTGGGGCGTGACGACGGCGTGGCGCGGGTGGACATCGACGACGACGGCCCCGGCATCCCGGCGTCGGAATTCGAAAAGGTCTTCGCCCCCTTCTACCGCCTGGAACGGTCACGCAGCCGTGACACCGGCGGGGTGGGGCTGGGGCTGGCCACCGCCCGCACCATCGTCCGCGGCCACGGCGGCGACATCACCCTTGCCAACCGGGAGGAGGGGGGCCTGCGGGTCACGGTGACGCTGCCGGTGTAGGGGGGCCGGTGTATGGGGCCGGTGTAAGGGGCTGCCGGAACCATCCCCCGGCCCCCCGGTTGACGGACTGCGCATTTCGCAATGCACAAAATGTCTCCCAGGTTCCGGCAGGAGGTTTCCGTGAGTGGAGCACACACACCCTCGTCCCGCATCGCCACCCCGGCGCAACACCCCCCGGCGCCGTCGCGGACCGGGGCGATCCTGGCCGCCTCCGCCGCCGCCCTGATGGTGGCCGCCCTTTACAACACCCACCGGGCACGCAAGGCCGAACGTGAGCATCCGCCGGGCGGGCGGTTCATCACGGTTGATGGCGTGCGCCTCCATTATTTCGAAAAGGGCGAAGGGCCGCCGGTCGTCCTGATCCACGGCAACGCGGTGGTCGCCGAGGATTTTCTCATCAGCGGCCTGTTCGACCGGCTTGCCGTGCGGCACCGCGTCATTGCTTTCGACCGGCCGGGCTACGGATACAGCGAGCGCCCCCGCGGTGTTCTGTGGACGGCGGCCCAGCAGGCTGACCTGCTGTGGCGGGCGTGCGGGCGGCTCCGCATCGACCGCCCGGTGATCGCCGCCCATTCCTGGGGCACGCTTGTGGCCCTGGAGATGGCGCTGACCCGGCCCGATGGTGTGGCGGGCTTGGTCCTCCTGGCGGGCTATTATGCGGCGACGATGCGGTATGACGTGCCGCTGTTCGCCCTGCCGGCGGTTCCCATCATCGGCGATGTCCTGCGCTACACCCTGTCCCCCCTGATCGGGGCGGCGCTGCTGCCGATGGATTTCAAGGCGGTGTTCGGCCCCCATCCCGTGCCGGAGCGTTTCCTTCGGCACTTTCCCAGTGCTTTCCTGATCCGCCCGTCGCAAATCAGGGCCGAATCTCAGGACGCCGTGACGATGATGCCCGCGGCGGCGGCGCTGCGGGACCGGCTCCCCCGCCTGCGCCGGCCCGTGGTCATCATGGCCGGCACCGGGGATCATATCGTCGATCACGAAAGTCATGCCGTCTGGCTCCACCACCGGATCCCCGGCAGCGAGCTTCGGGTGCTTCCCGGTGTGGGGCACATGATCCATTACGCAGCCCTCGGACAGGTCGCCGAGGCCATCGGCAGGCTGGCGGGGACGGCTGCTGCGGCACCGAGCCAAGCCCCTGCCCGCCGGGTGATGGCGGACGGTCTGTCCCCCGCGTGACGTGACCCGATCCCCGTTCGGACATCTGCACCCGCCCTGTGCTACCGTGCCGTACCCATCTTCTCCCCGGCAGCGCACCCGATCATGACCGACGCCTCCTTCGCCGTTTCCGACGTTTCGCTGGACCCCAACGTCAAGCAGCAGTTGGCCTCCAACCCGGTGGCGTCGGTGTGGGTGGGGGCGTCGGCCGGGTCGGGCAAGACCAAGGTGCTGACCGACCGGGTGCTGCGGCTGATGCTGACCGGCACCACGCCCGCCCGCATCCTGTGCCTGACCTTCACCAAGGCGGCGGCGGCGGAAATGTCCATCCGCATCAACCGCACGCTCGGGCGCTGGGCCACGCTCAGCGAGGATGAACTGATCGACGAGCTGGCGGCGCTGGGTGGGGTGATGCCCGACGCCGACACCCGCACCACGGCGCGGCGGCTGTTCGCCCGCGTGGTGGACTGCCCCGGCGGCATGAAGATCCAGACCATCCATGCCTTTTGCCAGTCGCTTCTGCGCCGCTTCCCGCTGGAAGCCCGGCTGGCCCCCCATTTCGAGGTGATGGACGACCACACCGCCGAAGGGCTGCTGGGGGAGGCGCGCAACGCCGTGCTGGAACAGGGGCGCTCCGCCCCCGACACCGCCATCGGGCGGGCGCTGGCCCGGCTGACCACCGACCTCAACGCCGAACAGTTCGCCGACCTGCTGGCCGAACTGACCAGCCAGCGCGGGCGGATCGAAGGGCTGCTGCGCACCCACCGCGGCCTCGACCCGGTGGTGGAAGCCGTCCACCGCCTGCTCGCCGTCGCCCCCGGCACCGACGAGGCCGACATCCTGCGCGCCGGCACCGAACCGGACGCCGTTGACGAGGCGGGGCTGCGGCTGGCCTGTCAGGCGCTGGCCGGCGGCGGCAAGACCGATCAGGAGCGGGGGGCGGCCATCCAGATGTGGCTCGATTCCGGCGACCGGCTGGCCGGGTTCGATGCCTACGCCGCCCAGTTCCTCACCGCCGAGGGGGCGGTGCGCAAGACCCTGATGACCAAGAAGCCGGCCACCCAATACCCCCTGGCGCTGGCCGCCCTGCAGGAGGAGGCGGAACGGCTGGTCGCCCTTATGGACCGGCGGCGGGCGGCACGGGTGGCGGCGGCCACCACCGCCCTGCTGACCCTGGCCGACGCGCTGCTGGGCGCCTACCGCGAGCGCAAGGCGGCGCGCGCCCTGCTGGACTATGACGACCTGATCCTGAAGGCCAAGGAACTGCTGGGCGGGGTGCCGGGGCGCCCGGTGGTGCCGTGGGTGCTGTACAAGCTGGACGGCGGCCTCGACCACATCCTGATCGACGAGGCGCAGGACACCAACCCCGACCAGTGGGCGGTGGTGGCCGCCATCGCCGAGGAATTCTTCGCCGACACAGGGGCCGGGGCCGGGATCACCCGCACCGTCTTTGCCGTGGGGGATGAAAAACAGTCGATTTTCAGCTTCCAGGGCGCCGATCCCGCCGAATTCGCCCGGATGCGGCGGCGGTTCGAGACGCTGGCCGAGGAATCGGCGCGCATCTGGGCCGATGTGGCGCTCAACATCTCCTTCCGCTCCACCGCCGCGGTGCTGGGGGCGGTGGACGCGGTGTTCGCCCAGGATGCCGCCCGCGACGGGGTGGTGCTGTCGGGCGCCATCACCCACCGCGCCTTCCGCCGCGGGCAGGCCGGGGTGGTGGAGGTGTGGCCGACCATCAAACCCGAACCCCCGCCCGAACGCGCCCCGTGGGAACCGCCGGTGTCCCGCGAAACGGTGGATTCCCCGGCCAACCGGCTGGCGGCGGTGATCGCCGACACCATCGCCGGCTGGCTGCGCACGGGCGAGGTGCTGGAATCCCGGGGGCGGCCGATCCAGGCGGGGGACGTGATGGTGCTGGTGCGCCGCCGCACCGGCTTCGTCACCGAACTGGTCCGCGCGCTCAAGGAACGGGCAGTGCCGGTGTCGGGTGTAGACCGCATGGTGCTGACCCGGCAGTTGGCGGTGATGGACCTGATGGCCCTGGCCGGTTTCCTGCTGCTGCCCGAAGACGATCTGGCGCTTGCCACCGTGCTCAAGGGGCCGCTGATCGGTCTGGGCGAGGACGAGTTGTTTACCCTGGCCCATGGGCGCAAGGGCAGCTTGTGGCAGGCGCTGGTGCGGCGGGCAGAAAACGACCCGGTGTTCCGCCCGGCCCGCGGCTGGCTGGGGGATCTGATGGGGCGCACCGATTTCCGCCGGCCCTACGAGCTGTTCGCCGGGCTGCTGGCGGCACCCTGCCCGGCGGATACGGTGTCGGGGCGGCGGGCCATGCTGCGGCGGCTGGGACCGGACGCGCTGGACCCGCTGGACGAGTTCCTGGCCATCACCCTGGCGTTCGAGAAGACCGAGCCGCCCTCGCTCCAGCTTTTCCTGGCGTGGCTGGAGGCCAGCGAGGCGGAGATCAAGCGCGAGCAGGACGCCGGCGGCGGGCGGGTGCGCATCATGACCGTCCACGGGTCCAAGGGGTTGCAGGCCCCCATCGTCTTCCTGCCCGACACCTGCGGCGCGCCGGTGCAGGGGCCGGGGGTGCTGTGGCCCGACGAGGACTTGCCCGTCCCCCTCTACGCCCCGCGGGTGTCGCAGATGGAAGCGGTCGCCACCGCCGCCCGCACCCGCGCCAACCGCCGCCGGGATCAGGAATACCGCCGTCTGCTGTACGTGGCCCTGACGCGGGCCGAGGACCGGCTGATCGTCTGCGGCTGGGAAACCAGCCGGGAACCGTCGGGGGAATGCTGGTACAAGCTGGTCGATCAGGCCTTTGAGGCGGCCGAGGGGCGTTGCGGGGCGGTGCGCTGGGATTTCGACTTCACCGGCTTCGGCCCCCACGGCTGGCAGGGGAGCGGCTGGCGGTGGAAGGATCAGCAGACCGAACCGGCCCGCAGCGACCAATCGGCGGAAGCGGTGGCGGTGGAGCACCCGCCGCTGCCCGGCTGGTGGCGTGACCGGGCGCCGGCGGAACCCACCCCGTCCCGCCCCCTCACCCCCTCGCGCCCGGAAACGGAAGAACCGGCGGTGCGGTCCCCGCTGGAAGAGGATGGCGACGGCAACCATTACCAGCGCGGCATCCTGGTCCACCGCCTGCTCCAGACCCTGCCCGACCTGGAGCCGGAGCTGCGGGAGGCGGCGGCCCGCCGTTTCCTCGCCCGCCCGACCCATGACCTGTCCGCGGCGCAACAGGACCGGCTGGCCCGCGAAACCCTGGCGGTGCTGGAAGATCCGGCCTTCGCCCACCTGTTCGGGCCGCGGTCGCGGGCCGAGGTGCCGGTGGTGGGGCTGGTGGGGGACCGCAGCCTGTCGGGGCAGATCGACCGGTTGGCGGTGACCGAGGATGCGGTGTGGGTCGCCGACTACAAGACCAACCGCCCGCCCCCCCGCGCCGTCGAGTCGGTGCCGGAGGTCTATCTGGCGCAGATGGCGGCGTACCGCGACGCGGTGGCCGCCATCTACCCCGGCCGCCCCATCCGCTGTGCCCTGATATGGACCGACGGCCCGTTTCTGATGGAGATTCCCGCGGCAATTCTGGATAGGGCATCGCCAATAAAGGTGTGAAACCGACGTGACCTTCGGCCGGATCGTGCCCGAGGCGGGTTGGCAAGGGCGGTTCGGCGGGGTAGCATCGGCGCAACGAAGTCAGGTTAACGAACCGGGGCAGTTCCCCTCTCCCCGCCGGGGAGAGGG
>CALBDS010000046.1 GCA_937927415.1 uncultured Rhodospirillaceae bacterium | reverse complement strand
ATCCGCGGGGTGGAGCAGCCCGGTAGCTCGTCAGGCTCATAACCTGAAGGTCGTCAGTTCAAATCTGGCCCCCGCAACCATCATTAAGCCTCCATTTGCTCCGGCAGATGGGGGCTTCGTTGTGTTTCTGCCGTGCTTTTTCATAAAAGAACTTTGATGGTTTGCGGTGTGACTGACACGGAATCAAAACGTCCATTGCGGGTGGCTTATCTCGTCACCCATCCCATCCAGTATCAGGCGCCGCTCTTACGGGCGATTGCCGCTGAACCCGATATTGACCTGACCGTCTTCTTCCAATCGGACATCTCGCTCAAGCCCCATACCGATGCCGGTTTCGGGGTTGAGATCGCATGGGATGTGCCCCTGCTTGATGGCTATCGCTCCATCATCCTGCCTGCCGACGGGCCGACGGACCGGATCAGTTTTGCCCGACCCCGATCCCGTGGATTGTGGGATCATTTGCGCCGGGGGGCGTTCGATGTCCTGTGGATTCATGGCTATGCCCGCGCTTATCACCTGAAAGCCATGGTGATGGCCCGCCTGTTGGGGATCCGTGTCCTGATCCGCGATGAAGCGACCTTGATCAGCAAACGGCGGACGTGGCGCAATCATCTGTTCAAATGGGGCCTGATGCTGGCACTGCGGGGCTTGTGTGATGAGTTCCTGGCCATTGGAAGCCTGAATCGGGCTTATTACCGTTTTTATGGTGTGCCGGATGAGCGGATCGTCACGGTCCCCTATGTCGTGGACAATGACTTTTTCCGCCAACGTGCCACGACGGCACGGGCCGAGCGGCCGGCGCTGCGCCAGTCATTGGGGCTGGAGGATGGGAGTCCGGTGATCCTGTTCGCGGCCAAGATGGAGCCGCGGAAACGCCCCGATCACGTTCTGGATGCCTACGCCCGATTCTGCCGGAGCACTCCGGGACCACACCCATATCTGCTGCTGGCCGGGGATGGTGTGCTGCGGGCCTCGTTGGAGCGCCGGGTTGCCGACGAAGGGCTGAACCGCGTCCGTTTCCTTGGTTTCCAGAACCAGGGCCGGTTGCCGGCTCTGTTCGATCTGGCCGATGTGTTTGTGCTTCCCTCCGTGTTTGAGCCTTGGGGACTGGTGGTCAATGAAGCCATGAGCGCCGGCACCGCTGTGATCATCAGCGATGCGGTTGGCTGCGGGCCGGATCTGGTCAAGGAAGGGGTGAACGGTTTTGTCGTCCCGGCGGATGACACGGATGCGCTGGTCAGGGCGCTAGAATCCGTCGTGGCCAAAGGTGACCCTGCGGTGGTCCGTGCGATGGGCCAAGCCAGCCAAGCCATCATCAACGCTTGGGGGATCGAAGCCGCCGTCCAGGGGTTGCGCCGAGCTCTGTTCCCCTCAAAGCCCTGCCCCTGAACCACGCCGGGTTTCTCGGAGACCTGATCGTCTCCGAGAAACCCGCTCTGGCGGCGTCACTCAACGAAGCCGGCCTCCGACAAACCGGAGTGGGTCGGTACCGTTCCGGCCGCCGGTTTTGCGGCTCCGACCAGCGTGCGCAGCAGCACATAAAAGACCGGCGTCAGCACCAGACCGAACAGGGTGACGCCGATCATCCCGGCGAACACCGCCACACCCATGGCGTGGCGCATCTCCGCCCCGGCCCCGGTCGAGGTCACCAGCGGCACCACGCCCATGATGAAGGCGATGGAGGTCATCAGGATCGGCCGCAGCCGCAGCCGGCTGGCCTCGACGGCGGCCTGCACCACGCTGCGCCCCTGATGCTCCAGTTCACGGGCGAACTCGACGATCAGGATGGCGTTCTTTGCCGACAACCCCACCAGCACCATGAAGCCGATCTGGGTGAAGATGTTGTTGTCGCCCCCCGTCAGCCACACCCCGGCCAGCGCCGACATCAGGCTCATCGGCACGATCAGCAGGATGGCCAGCGGCAGGGTCAGGCTCTCGTACTGCGCCGCCAGCACCAGGAAGACCAGCAGGATGCTGATGGGGAAGATCCACAGCGCCGCGTTGCCGGCCAGGATCTCCTGATAGGTCAGGTCGGTCCATTCGAAGCGCACGCCGCGGGGCAGGGTCTCATGCGCGATGCGCTCCGCCGCCGCCTGCGCCTGGCCGGAAGAATAGCCCGGCGCCGGTCCGCCGTTGATGTCGGCGGCGGTGTAGCCGTTGTAGCGCACCACCATTTCCGGCCCGTAGCTCTGTTTCACCGTGACCAGGGACGACAGCGGCACCATGTCGCCCTGGGCGTTGCGGGTCTTCAACAGCCCGATGTCGGCGGATTCGGTGCGGAAAGGCGCGTCGGCCTGGACACGGACCTGATAAACGCGGCCGAAGCTGTTGAAGTCGTTCACATAAAGCGAACCCAGGTAGATCTGCATGGTCTCGAACACGTCGCCGATGGCCACCCCCTGCTGCTTAGCCTTCACGCGGTCGAGATCCACGTCCAACTGCGGCACGTTGATCTGGTAGCTGGAAAAGCTCGGCCCCAGCTCCGGCGTCTGCATCGCCTTCTTCACGAAGGCACCGACCGCTGCGTTCAGCGCCTCGTACCCCAGCGCGCCGCGGTCCTCCAACTGCATCTTGAAGCCGCCCAGCGTGCCCAGCCCCATCACCGGCGGCGGCGGGAAGATGGCGACGAAGGCTTCCTTCAGCCCGGCGTAGCGTTTTTGCAGGTCACCGGCGATGGCGGCGGCGGACAGGGACGGATCCTTGCGTTCGGCAAACGGCTTCAGCGTGACGAAGACGATGCCCGCACTGGAGCTGTTGGTAAAGCCGTTGACCGACAGGCCGGGGAAGGCGACCGCACTCTGCACGCCGGGGCGGGCCAGCGCGATGTCGGTCATCCGGCGGATCACCTCTTCGGTCCGGTCGAGGGAAGCGCCGTTGGGAAGCTGGGCGAAGCTGATGAGGTATTCCTTGTCCTGCGCCGGGACGAAGCCCATGGGCACGGTGCGGCCCAGCAGCACGGTCAGCGCCAGCAGCCCGACATAGACCAGCATCATCACCCCCTTGTGCCGTACCACCCCGGTCACGCCGCGGCCGTAGCCGTCGGACGCCCGGTGAAACACCCGGTTGAACAGCCGGAAGAATCCGCCGAACAGCCGGTTCATCGCACGGGTCAGCCAATCCTGCGGCTGGTCATGACCGCGCAGCAGTACCGCCGCCAGGGCCGGCGACAGGGTCAGCGAATTGAAGGCGGAGATCACGGTGGAGATCGCGATGGTCATCGCGAACTGCTTGTAGAACTCGCCGGTCAGGCCGCTCATGGCCGCCAGCGGCACGAAAACGGCGACCAGGGTCAGCGCAATGGCGATGATCGGGCCGCTGACCTCCTGCATGGCGCGGTATGTCGCTTCCTTGGCCGACAGGCCGTTCCCGATGTTGCGTTCGACGTTCTCCACCACGACGATGGCGTCGTCCACCACGATGCCGATCGCCAGCACCATGCCGAACAGCGACAGCGCGTTGATCGAATAGCCCAGTGCCAGCATCAGCGAGAAGGTGCCGACGATGGACACCGGAACCGCCAGCAGCGGGATGATCGACGCCCGCCACGTCTGCAAAAAGACGATGACCACCAGCACGACCAGGGCGATGGCTTCCAGCAGCGTGTGAATCACCGCGTCGATGCTGGAGCGGACAAACTGCGTCGGGTCATAGACGATGCTGTAGTCCACACCGTCCGGCATGTCGGTCTTGAGGTCGGCCATCGCCGCGCGGATGGCGTCGGAAATGGCCAGCGCGTTGGCGCCCGGCGACTGGTTGATCCCCAGCGCCACCGCCGGCTTGTTGTTCAGCAGCGACCGCAAGCCGTACTGCGCCGCCGCCAGTTCCACGCGGGCGACGTCGCGCAGCAGGGTGACGCCGCCCTGTTGGCCGGTCTTGAGGATGATGGCGCCGAATTCCTCCGGCGTCTTCAGGCGCCCTTGCGCGTTGATGGAAAGCTGCAGCGGCGTGTCGGGCAGCGACGGCGAGGCACCGATGACCCCGGCGGCGACCTGGACGTTCTGCTCGCGGATCGCCGCCACCACGTCGGACGCGGTCAAGCCGCGCTCGGCGACCTTGTTGGGATCGAGCCAGACGCGCATGGAGTAGTCGCCCGCTCCCCACACCTGCACCTCGCCGACGCCGGCGATCCGGCTCAGCCGGTCCTTGACGTTCAGGATGGCGTAGTTGCGCAGGTAGGTCATGTCGTAGCGGTCGTTGGGCGACAGCAGATGCACGACCATGGTGAGGGTGGGCGAGCTTTTGACCGTCGTCACGCCCAGCCGCTGCACGTCGGACGGCAGGCGCGGCAGCGCCTGCGACACCCGGTTCTGCACCAGCTGCTGCGCCTTGTCCGGGTCGGTGCCCAGCTTGAAGGTCACGGTCAGCGCCATGTTGCCGTCGCTGTTGGCCTGCGACTGCATGTAGAGCATGTTCTCGACGCCGTTGATCTGCTCCTCCAGGGGGGAGGCGACCGTCTCGGCAATGACCTTGGGGTTGGCGCCGGGAAACTGGGCGCGCACGACGACCGACGGCGGCACCACCTCCGGGTATTCGGAAATCGGCAACTGGAACAGCGAGATCGCTCCCGCCAGGAACAGCGCCACCGACAGCACGCCGGCGAAGATCGGGCGGTCGATGAAGAATTTCGAGATGTTCATGATGGCTCTCCCGGCGGATCCGGATCATGGGGCCTGGATCATGGTTTCGCGGCGGTCTGGATGGGGGCGCCGGGGCCGCCCATCGCAACAAGCTTCGGGCTGATGCGCGCACCGGGGCGGGCGTGCTGAAGGCCGTTGACGACGATGCGTTCGCCGGATGTCAGCCCGCTCGTCACCACCCGCAGGCCGTTCTGCGCCGGACCGGGGACGATTTCGCGGTACTGCACGGTGTCGTCGCCGGCCACCACCAGAACGAACTTCTTGTCCTGATCGGTGTTGATGGCGCGGTCCTCGACCATCAGCGCGTCGTGCGGGGTGCTGCCGCCGACCCTGATGCGGGCGTAGAGGCCGGGCACCAGCAGCCCGTCGGGGTTGTCGAACTTGGCGCGCACGCGGATGGTGCCGGACACGGAATCGAGCCGGTTGTCCACATGCTCCACCGTGCCGGTGCGCGAATAGCCGCTCTCGTTGGCAAGCCCAAGCTGGACCGGCACGTCGGCGGCGTCCTTCACGCTGGCGATGTGACGCAGGTAGGTCTGTTCATCAACATCGAAGGAGGCGTAGATCGGCGAAACCGACACCAGCGTCGTCAACGGGGAGGCCGCGGCACCGGAGGCCACGACATTGCCCACCGTCACCTCGGCGCGTGAGACGCGGCCGGAGATCGGGGCAGTTACCTGGGTGTGTTCCAGGTCGATGCGGGCGAGATCCAGGGCCGCCTGCGCCGCCTTCAGGTTGGCGGCGGCCTCGCGGGCGGCGTTTTCCTTTTCCTCCAGCGTCTGGCGCGAGACGGTGTTGTTCTGCACCAGCCGCTGGGCGCGGTCGAGGTCGGCGGCGGTGAAGCGCACCGCCGACTGCGCGGCGGCCACCTGCGCCTCGGCCCGCGCGACGGCGGCCACATGGGGGCGTGGGTCGATGGTGAAGAGGACGTCGCCCTTGGTCACCAGGGCGCCGTTGCGGAAATGCACGGCGGTGATGGCACCGGACACCTGCGGGCGGACCTCCACCCGATCGACCGCCTCCAAACGGCCGGAGTAGGACTGCCAGTCGGTGATGGTGCGGGCCACGACCGGCGCCACGTCCACCTCGGGCGGCGGCGGGGCCGCTGTGGCGGTGGCGGGGGCGTCGGCATGGCCCTGGGTGGTGGCGAAGCCGGCGGCGGCAGCGGCGGTGCCGGCGGCGAGAAGAAGGGCGAGCGTCGAACGGGACAACGTCATGGAATCAGTCTCCTGGAGGGAGTCAGACGGGGATGCCGGCGGCGTCCGCGGGGGACAGGCGGCGGCGGAAAAAGTCGGCGACCGCCAGCAGCGCCGGGCGGTGCCCGGGCAGGGCGGCGTGCGAGATGGCGGGGAAGCGGGTGACCTCGGTGGGGACGCCGGCTTCGATCAGGCTGGCGGCGTACTGCTCCGCCTCGATGCGCAGCACGTCGTTCTGCGCGGTGACGATCAGCGTGGGCGGCAGCCCGGCCAGCCGGCGGGAATCCAGCGGGGCGGCGTAGGGGTGCAGCCGCTGCGCCGATTCCGGCAGATAGGCGCGGTAGCAGCGGGCGTAGGCGGTGGCCGGGATGTCGGATTGCACCGCCCGCGCATCGCCGGCACGGGTCAGGCTGGGGTCGAGCATCGGGCCGAGCAGGGCCTGGGCGCGGATGGCAACGTCCCCCTGGTCGCGGGCCAGGAAGGTGAGGGAGGCGGCGACGTGGCCGCCCGCGTCGTGCCCGGCCACCCCCAGCCCGTCCTGAGCGATGTTCAGCACGCGGGCCGATGCGGCGGTCCACAGGGCGGCGCGGTGGGCATCGTGGGCGGCGGTGGGAAAGCAGTGGGCCGGGGCCAGCGAATAGCCGACCGAAACCACCAGCGCCGGCACGCTTTCGGCGATGGCGGCGGCGGCGGTTTCCGCCTCCTCCGGCGAGCCGGAGGTGAAGCCGCCGCCGTGCAGATAGAGCAATGCGGGAACGGTCAGCCCGATCAGCGGCCGGTAGAGCCGCAGCCGGATGTCCTGGGCGTGGCCGGCGATGGTCCGGTCATCGACCGCGAGCGGGCAGGGCGCCGCCCCGGTCTTGCGTGTTTTCGACTGTTCCGACGATCGGCCCATGGTTCCTCGGTGCCTCGGCACCCCTCCTGCATTGCAACAGGATGGAGTGTGGGCGACCGGGGAACCGGAATAAATACACGGTCAACGGCAACACAATTCGGATCAGATGAACAATCCTTATCACACCACGCAGAGGGAGACGTTTTCCGGATCCATGTCTGTGGCGGTCGCGGCGGGTTTCACCGCCATCCGTTCCGGGCATTCATAACCGTCGATCTCTTCGCCCTGCATCAGCGGGCAGCCCTCGAACAGTTCGGCGACCCAATCGACGAAGGCGCGAACCTTCGGCGACAGGTGGCGGTTGTGCGGATAGAGCGCCGAAATCGGCACCAGGGCCGGGCGCCAGTCCTTGAGAATTTCCACCAGCGCGCCACTGCGCAGGTGGGGGAGCGCCATGAAGCGCGCCACCTGACCGATGCCCAGCCCCTCCAGCGCGCAGGTGACATAGGCGTCGGCATCGTTGACCGAGACGGGGCCGCTCAGCCTCACCTCCCGGATGATGCCGTCGCGCTCGAAGCTCATCTCGTGCAGCTTGCCGGTGCGGGTGAAGTAGTTGACGGCGGTGTGGCCTTCCAGCTCCTCGATGGTTTGGGGTGTGCCGTGCCGGGCGAGATAGGCCGGGCTGGCGACGGTCACCGGGCGGAAGGCGCCGACCCGGCGGGCGATCAGGCTGGAATCCTGAAGATCGCCGACCCGCAGCACGCAATCCACCCCCTCCTGGACCAGATCGATGGGGCGGTCGCTCATCCCGATCATGATTTCGATGTCGGGGTAGCGGGCGTGGAACTCGTGGATGGTCGGGATGATGATGAGCCGCCCGATCGACCCCGGCATATCCACCCTGAGCCGCCCGCGCGGGGTCTTGCGGGCGCTGGTGAAGGATGTTTCGATCTCGTCCAGGTCGGACAGGATGCGGGTGGCGCCCTCCAGATAGGCAGCACCGTCGAGCGTCAGGCTCAGCTTGCGCGTGGTCCGCTGCAGCAGGCGTACGCCGAGGGCTGCTTCCAGATTCTGGATGGTCGTCGTCACCGAGGCGCGCGGCAGACCCAGCGTGTCGGCGGCCTTGGTGAAGCTGTTGACCTCGACAACGCGGACGAAGACGCGCATCGCATGCAGTTTGTCCATGGCCGGTCCATCGACGCTGTGGAACGCCCGCCGCGAAAACGGGACGGGCGCGGGTGCGCTTATCTAAGCACGGCCCGGACGGAAGTCGATGGGGCTTTGGTGAATGCGGGCCATCCATCGCTGGTCCTTCCCCCGCGTGGTGTGACCGTCATGGACCCCACCTCCTCCAAGGGACCGAGCCGGATCTGAGGCGCGGATTCTCTCGTAAAACGAGAAACGGGCCGGCAAGCCGACCCGTTTCCACGTTAGACATTCGAGAATGCCGCCGTTGATCTTCCTTGGGGTTTCCTCGCGCCAAATCTGACGTGAAAGTCTCACGACCCCCAAGGAGATCAACACCATGCATCAGACCGAGTAGTACATCTTGTACTCGATCGGGTGCGGCATGGTCTCAAAGGCCATCAGCTCTTCGGTGCGCAGGTCGATGTAGGACTCGATGAAGTCCTTCGTGAAGACATCGCCCTTCTGCAGGAAGCCGCTGTCGGCGCGCAGGCTGTCGAGAGCTTCGCGCAGCGAGCCGCAGACGGTCGGAACCTTGGCCAGCTCTTCCGCCGGCAGGTCGTACAGGTTCTTGTCCATGGCGTCGCCCGGATGGATCTTGTTCTGGATACCATCCAGACCGGCCATCAGCATGGCGGCAAAGGCCAGGTACGGGTTGGCCGACGGGTCGGGGAAGCGGACTTCCACGCGCTTGCCCTTCGGCGAGGCCACGTACGGGATACGGCAGGACGCCGAACGGTTGCGGGCCGAGTAGGCCAGCAGCACCGGGGCTTCATAGCCGGGGACCAGACGCTTGTAGCTGTTGGTCGAGGGGTTGGTGAAGGCGTTCAGGGCCTTGGCATGCTTGATGATGCCGCCGATGTAGTACAGCGCCAGTTCCGACAGGTCGGCGTACTGGTTGCCGGCGAACAGCGGCTGGCCGTCCTTCCAGATCGACTGGTGGCAGTGCATGCCCGACCCGTTGTCGCCGAACACCGGCTTCGGCATGAAGGTCGCGGTCTTGCCGTACGCGTGCGCGACGTTGTGCACGACGTACTTGTAGTACTGCATGTTGTCGGCGGTGCGGACCAGCGTGTCGAACTTGATGCCCAGTTCGTGCTGCGACGCCGCCACTTCATGGTGGTGCTTTTCGACCGGAACGCCCATTTCGGCCAGCACGCTCAGCATTTCGGCGCGCAGGTCGTTGGCGCTGTCAACCGGCGGAACCGGGAAGTAGCCGCCCTTGATGCCCGGACGGTGGCCCAGGTTGCCTTCTTCGTAGTCGCGGCCGGAGGTGTAGGGGCCTTCCTCCGAGTCGAACTCGTAGGAAACCTTGTGCATGTCCACCTGGAACTTCACGTCGTCGAAGACGAAGAATTCGGCTTCCGGACCGAAGAAGACGGTGTCGCCGATGCCGGCCGAGGCGGTGTACTTTTCAGCGGCCTTGGCGATGCCGCGCGGGCAGCGGGCATAGGACTGGCCGGTCGAGGGTTCCAGCACGTCGCACAGGATGTTCAGCGTCGGCTGGGCGGCGAACGGGTCCATGATGGCGGTGGAGGCGTCGAGCTGCAGGATCATGTCCGACTCGTTGATCGCCTTCCAGCCGGCGATCGACGAACCGTCGAACATGATGCCGTCCTCGAAAACGTCCTCATCGATCGTCGAGACGTGCTGGGCGGTGTGGTGCAGCTTGCCCCGCGGATCCGTGAAGCGGAGGTCCACGTACTTGACGTCGTGTTCCTTAATCAGGTCGAAGACCTTGCTGATGTCGGACATGTCTTATTTTCCACGCTGGTAAGGACGTTTTTGGTACCCGCCCGCGTCGCGTCCGGCCGCCGGTCCCGGCGGATTGCCGCGGGGCCTCAGTCGGGAACGGGTGACGGCGCGTGCGGGCGTTTTATGTCATGCCTTGCCCCGCCATACAACGAGCCTTGATGCGGACCCGTGGAAAAAGCGGGGAAGATGTGTGCATGGGAAGGCGGGCCGGCCGGACGGTGCCAAGGTCAGATCGCGTCGTTTCCCTTTTCGCCGGTGCGGATGCGGATGACCTCTTCAACCGGCGTCACGAAGATCTTGCCGTCGCCGATCCGGCCGGTGTGGGCGGCCTGCTGGATCGCCTCGATCGCGCGTTCGACCAGGGTGTCTTCCATCACCACCTCGATCTTCACCTTCGGCAGAAAGTCCACGACGTATTCCGCGCCGCGGTACAGCTCGGTGTGGCCCTTCTGGCGGCCGAAGCCCTTGGCCTCGGTGACGGTGATCCCCTTGATCCCGACTTCGTGAAGGGCTTCCTTCACCTCGTCGAGCTTGAACGGCTTGATGATGGCTTCGATCTTCTTCATGGGTCTCTCGTGTACGAGGTGCCAACGCCAGCGGGCGCCGTCCGCGCCGCGCCGGCGGCCTTAACCATTGCATGGATCATGCCACGCCCGACCGCGGGGCAAGGTGCCACCTCCGGGCCGTTCATGGGTGTTCTATGCCACCGGGAGCGGCAGTCATCTGCCCCCGGATGCAGCGAAGTGAACATTATTTAGGCATAAGACGCAAGGCGGGCGCGGCGCGCCGGGCGCAGAAAAATCCGTTTCCGGCACGGGGGGGCGTGCCGGCATTCGGCCCATCGCCGGAGAAAAAACGAGGCTCCGAAAAAAGAGTGCTTGACCGTTCGGCCAAACTGGAGCATATGACGGCCCCACGGCGGCGATGGTAGCTCAGCTGGTAGAGCCCTCGGTTGTGGTCCGAGTGGTCGTGGGTTCGAGTCCCATCCATCGCCCCACCTTCTTTCGTTCACGGTCCGCGCCTTGGGCGTTGTGACCGGCGGGTACAGCCCCGGACACGCGGTTTTTCTTCCGCTTGTCCGGGGTTTTTGTTTTTCCCCCATGGTTCCGATATAGTCGTGCGCCGGTAAGGCCGGCACGGAAACGCCGGCAGACCGGCACGGGAAAGGGGTGTCCGTTGTTCCGAAACAACAGGCTGAAGCGCACGCTGGCCGCCGGGCGTCCGGCGCTGGGGTGCTGGCTCGACATGGCAAGCCCGGTCGCGGCGGAGATCATCGGGCTGGCCGGCTATGATTTCGTCGTCATCGACCATGAGCACGGGCCGGGCACTCTGGGCGACGGGCTGCATCTGCTCCACGCGCTGTCCGGCACGCCGGCCACCGCGGTGATGCGGGTGCCGTCCAACGATCCCGTCTATCTGAAACGGGCGCTCGACATGGGGGTTGAGGGGGTAATGATCCCCTCGGTCAATTCCGCGGAGGAGGCGCGGGCGGCGGTGGCCGCCTGCCGTTACCCGCCGGCGGGGGTGCGGGGGGCCGCCTATGGCATCGCCCGCGGCGCCGATTACGGGTTGGCGGGGGACCGTTACCGTGACTCGTGCGCGGATGAACTCCTCATCATCTGCCAGATCGAAACCGTGGAGGCGGTGGCGGCGGTGCCGGAAATCGCGGCGGTGCCGGGGGTGGATTGCCTGTTCGTCGGCCCCTATGACCTGTCGGGCAGCTTCGGGCGGCTGGGGTGCTTCGCCGACCCGGAGGTGGTGGCGCTGCTGGAGCGGGCGGAGCGGGCGATCCTCGATGCCGGTGCCGTCTATGGCACCATCCCGGTGCCGGGACGGCCCGTGGAAACGCTGCTGGAACGCGGCTGCCGGCTGGTGGTGGCCGGTGGCGATGTGGGGTTCGTCCGCCAGGGTGCCGTGGCGCAGGTGGACGCCTTCCGCCGGATTGCGGGCACGCCATGACCCACGCCGTGAACAGGGGGCCGGAGCTTCTGACCACCGGCCAGATGGGGCGGGCCGATGCGTTGGCTATGGAGGGCGGCGTGCCGGGGCCGGTGCTGATGGACAACGCCGGCACGGCGGTAGCCTCGGCGATCCTGTCGCGGTGGAGCCGCCGCCCGGTGGTGGTGCTGTGCGGCCCCGGCAACAACGGCGGTGACGGCTTCGTCATCGCCCGCCGGCTGACGGAAGCCGGCTGGCCGGTGCGGCTGGGGCTGCTGGGCGACCGTGGGCGGCTGACCGGCGATGCCGCCGGGGCCGCGGCCCTGTGGACCGGCAGCGTGGAGGCGGCAACGCCCACCCTGCTGGCGTCCGATTCCGACATGGGCGAGCCGCTGGTGGTGGATGCCCTGTTCGGGGCCGGGTTGTCGCGGCCGTTGGACGGGATGGCGCTGGGGCTGGTGCGGGCCATGGCCGGGCGCACGGTGGTGGCGGTGGACGTGCCAAGCGGGGTTCATGGCGATACGGGAGCGGTGCTGGGCGATGCGCCCAAGGCGGCGCTGACGGTCACCTTCTTTCGGCCCAAACCGGGGCACCGGCTGTTGCCGGGGCGTCTGCGCTGCGGTGAACTGGTGGTGGCTGACATTGGCATCCCGCCCGCCGTGCTCGACACCATCGGGCCGCGGCAATGGGACAACGGGCCGGCGCTGTGGGGGGCGCGTTACCCCTGGCCCGCCCCCGACGGGCACAAATTCGCCCGCGGCCACGCGCTGGTGCTGGGCGGCGGGCGGATGACCGGTGCGGCGCGGCTGGCGGCGCGGGCGGCTTTGCGCGTGGGGGCGGGGCTGGTGACGGTGGCCTGCCCGGCGGCGGCCTTTCCCATCTACGCCGCCGGGTCGCCCAGCCTGCTGATCGAACCGTTGGTGGAGGAGGGGGATTTTGCCACTCTGTTGGCCGACACCCGCCGCAACGCCCTGCTGCTTGGCCCCGGTGCCGGGCGGACGCCGGCGGTGCGGCGGCAGGTGCTGGCGGCGGTGGCCAGCGGGCGGGGGTGCGTGCTGGACGCCGATGCGCTGAGTGTCTTCGCCCCTGATCCCGCGGCGCTGCTGAACCGGTTGCACGGCAACTGTGTGCTGACCCCTCACGATGGGGAATACGCCCGTCTGTTCCCCGGCGTGGCGGCGGACGGCCCGGCGGGCGACCGGCTGGCCCGCGCGCGGGCGGCGGCGGAGTGCTGCGGGGCGGTGGTTCTGGTCAAAGGGGCGGACACGGTCATCGCCGCCCCCGATGGACGGGCGGCGATCAACGCCAACGCCCCCCCCGATCTGGCGACCGCCGGGGCAGGGGACGTGCTGGCCGGGCTGATCGCCGGGCTGCTGGCCCAGGGCCTGGACGCCTTTGACGCCGCGTGTGCGGGGGCGTGGCTGCACGGGGCGGCGGCGGCGGCCTTCGGCCCCGGTCTGATCGCCGAAGACCTGCCCGACACGCTGCCCGCCGTGCTGCGCGCGCTGAAGGCGGAAACGCCGGCTCAGCCGGTCTGAACGCTGCAGATCAGGCCCAGCATCTCCGCGGTGTTGGCCACCGCCGACAGGCAGGTGTCCACCCGCTCCGGCGGCAGCGACACGGCAAAGCGGATGACATAGCGGCCCGTATCCTCACCGGGCAGGGTCTGGGCTTCCAGCCGGACGATGTTGGCGGCGGACTGGGTGAAGATGTCCGACAGCCGGGCGATCAGCCCCGGCTGGTCGCCGCCGCTGACCTCGATCCGGTGGGTGACGAGGCCCAGCGGGCCGGGGTTGGGGTCATAGGTGAAGGGGGTGACGGTCAGCCGGGCGCCATCAAGCTCCGGCACGGCCGACAGGCTGTCCGTCAGGTCGGCGACCGCCAGCCCGCCGGGCAACTCGCACACCGCCGAGAAATCCGCCCCCTGGCCGAGAGCGGCAAAGCTGACGTCGCGCAGGTTCACCCCCTGCTCGAACAGCGCGCCGGTCACCGCCGACACCAGCCCCACCCGGTCGGGGCCGAGCACCGACACCAACGCCACCGATCCTGTCGATTTGGTCATTCTCTTTTTGTCCTCCCGTTCCGGCCGGTCGTATTCGGGCCGGTCATGGGAGGGGAGTATCCCGCATCCGGCGGCGGGAGGGGATAGGAATCCTTGCCGGGCAGATCGCCGAACAACACGGCCCCGGTGCGGGGGAGCACCGGGGCCTTTGGCTGTTCCCGTGATGACCGTTGCCGCTGACGGGATCAGGCGGCGACGGCTTCTTCGGCGGGGACCGTGCGGATCAGGTAGTCGAAGGCGGAGAGGGCTGCCTTGGCCCCTTCGCCCATGGCGATGATGATCTGCTTGTACGGCACCGTGGTGGCGTCACCGGCGGCGAACACGCCGGGGACCGAGGTCTGTCCGCGGGCGTCCACCTCGATCTCACCGCGCGGCGACAGGGCCAGCGTGCCCTTCAGCCATTCGGTGTTGGGCACCAGACCGATCTGGACGAAGATGCCCTCCAGGTCGATGCGGTGCAGCGCATCACTGGTGCGGTCCTTGTAGGACAGGCCGGTGACTTTGGTGCCGTCGCCGTGCACCTCGGTGGTCAGGGCCGAGGTGATGACGGTCACGTTGGGCAGCGACCGCAGCTTGGCCTGGAGCACCGCATCGGCGCGCAGCTGGCTGTCGAATTCGATCAGCGTCACCTGGGCGACGATGCCGGCCAGATCGATGGCCGCTTCCACGCCCGAGTTGCCACCGCCAATCACCGCCACCCGCTTGCCCTTGAACAGCGGACCGTCGCAGTGGGGGCAATAGGCAACACCCTTGTTGCGGTAGTCCGCCTCGCCCGGCACGTTCATCTGCCGCCACCGCGCACCGGTGGACAGGATGACGGTGCGGGCGCGCAAGGAAGCACCGTTGGCAAGCTGCACTTCCACCAGACCGCCGGGCACCGCGGCCGGGATCAGCCTTTCGGCGCGCTGCAGGTTCATCACGTCAACTTCATAATCCTTGACGTGGTGTTCCAGGGCGGCGGCCAGCTTCGGCCCCTCGGTGTGCGACACGGAGATGAAGTTCTCGATCGCCATGGTGTCCAGCACCTGCCCGCCGAACCGTTCGGCGGCGATGCCGGTGCGGATGCCCTTGCGGGCGGCGTAGATGGCGGCAGCACCGCCGGCGGGGCCGCCGCCGATCACCAGCACCTCGAACGGGGCCTTGCCCTTGATCGCTTCCGCCGCACGGTCGGCCGCCCCCGTGTCGAGCTTGGCGACGATCTGTTCCAGGCTCATGCGGCCCTGGGCAAAGGGTTCGCCGTTCAGGAAGACCGAGGGCACCGCCATCACCTGACGCGCCGTCACCTCGTCCTGGAACAGCGCGCCGTCGATGGCGACATGCTTGATCCGCGGGTTCAGCACACTCATCAGGTTCAGCGCCTGCACCACGTCGGGGCAGTTTTGGCACGACAGCGAGAAATAGGTTTCGAAGAGGAAGTCGCCATCGAGATTTTTGACCTGATCGATGACCTCCTGCGATTCCTTGGGCGGGTTGCCGCCCACCTGGAGCAGGGCCAGGATCAGGGAATTGAATTCATGGCCCATGGGCAGGCCGGCAAACCGCACACCGATGTCCGTGCCCACGCGGTTGATGGCGAAGGACGGCGTGCGCGCGTCGTCGCGGCGCACCACGGTGATCTTGTCCGACAGGGACGCGATGTCGTTCAGCAGGTCGAGCAGTTCATGGGACTTGGCGCCATCGTCGAGGGAGGCAGCCAGTTCCACCGGCTGGGTGATGCGTTCGAAATAGGCACGCAGCTGGCCTTTCACGCCATCGTCCAACATAACGATGCTCCTTTGATTTTCTGGTTTTTATCGGCGAGGCCCGGCTCACATCGTCGCGCAACGGTTCGGGGGCGCGGCTGCCGGGGATCGGGCCGTCCGGTTCCGGGGTCTTGGCCGGAACCGGGGGCCAGCCCGCGGGGCCGTGTGTGGTGCCCCGCGGGTCGTGCAGAAATGATGTGGCCGGACGGCCGTGGCAGATCAGATCTTGCCCACCAGATCCAGCGACGGGGCGAGGGTCTTCTGACCTTCTTCCCACTTGGCCGGGCAGACTTCGCCGGGGTGTGACGCGACGTACTGCGCGGCCTTGATCTTGCGCAGGAGTTCGGTGGCGCTGCGGCCGACGCCGCCGGCGTTGATTTCGACGATCTGGATCTTGCCGGCCGGATCGATCACGAAGGTCCCGCGGTCGGCGAGGCCGGCTTCTTCGATCATCACGCCGAAGTTGCGGGTGATGGTGCCGGTGGGGTCACCGACCATGGTGTAATCGATCTTCTTGATGGCGGGCGAGGTGTCGTGCCAAGCCTTGTGCGAGAAGTGGGTATCGGTGGAGACGCTGTAGATTTCCACGCCCAGCTTCTGGAATTCGCTGTAGTTGTCGGCCAGATCTTCGAGTTCGGTCGGGCAGACGAAGGTGAAGTCGGCGGGGTAGAAGAACACGACCGACCACTTGCCCTTCAGGTCGGCGTCGGTCACTTCCACGAACTTGCCGGCCTTGAACGCGGTGGCCTTGAACGGCTTCACTTCGGTATTGATCAGCGACATGTCTCTAAACTCCACAAGCTGGTTAGCTTTGATGTCGAATTTTTCGGCGCCCGGCCCGGCGGAGCGTTTCGTCTCCGTCCCGACCGTCTGCCCGCTTGAGAAAGTATGGGCAAGCCGTCTCCAATAAAAGCAGAAAATTCAGATGGTGTTGATCGGAAAAACCGATTACACTTTGTCGCATGAAACCGATGCCCACTCTGCGCCAGTTGCGCTACCTCGTGGCGGTCGTGGACCGTTGCCATTTTGGTCAGGCGGCGGAAGCCTGTCTGGTCAGCCAGTCCACCCTCAGCGCCAGCGTTCAGGAGTTGGAAGACCTGCTGGGCGCGCCTTTGCTGGAGCGCACCCGCCGGTCGGTGATGCCCACGCCCCTGGGGCGGGAGGTGGCGGAGCGTGCGCGCGCTTTGCTGAAGGGGGCGGAGGATCTGGTGGACATCGCCCGCTCGTCCACCGATCCCATGGGCGGACCGCTGCATCTGGGGGTGATTCCCACCATCGGCCCGTTCCTGATCCCCCGCGTCATGCCGTGCCTGCGCACGGCTTTCCCCAAGCTCAAGCTTTATCTGCGGGAGGATCAGACGGCCCGGCTGCTGGCCCGGCTGGACACCGGCGAGCTGGATGCGGCGATCCTGGCCCTGCCGTACCCCATGGGCGATGTGGAATCGGAGGACATCGCCGAGGATCGTTTCTGGGTGGTGTGCCCGCCCGACCATCGGCTGTGCGCCACCCCGTCGGCCCAGCCGGCGGACGTGGCGATGGAGGATCTGCTGCTGCTGGAGGACGGCCATTGCCTGCGCGACCACGCGCTGGCGGCGTGCGCGCTGGAAGGCGCCCCCCGCAACACCACCTTTCAGGGGACCAGCCTGCACACGCTGGTGCAGATGGTCGCCAACGGGCTGGGGGTGACGCTTTTGCCGCAGATGGCCGTCGATGCCGGGATCCTCCGCGGCCTCAATCTGGGGGTGCGGCCGCTGGGGGGGCCGGTGCCGTACCGGCGAATCGGGCTGGTGTGGCGCCGCACCTCGGGGCGGAAGGAAACCTTCCGCCAGCTTGCCCAGACCCTGAAGGCCGAAATGCTGGCCCAGGCCGCCGCCTGAAGATAAGCGCAAAGCCTGATGTGTCAGGCTTTGCGCTGGAACGGTCTCAGTCCACGATCTGCCACGACCCGTCCGGCTGGCGGCACGCGGTTCCGAAACCGCGCTGAAGCTGCCCGCCCACGGAAATGGTGGTCTGGTATTCCCGGCAATAATCGCCGCTGTCGCTGGTGCCGTCGCGCACGGGGGTGTAGGTGCCCCAGTTGCCGTTCTGCGGGTTGTTCCACCGCACCGTATGGCCCATGGGCGCACGGTAGGCCTGGGTTTCCGCCTGACGGGCATAGGCGGCATCAGCCCGGTCCAGGGATGCCCCGGCCGCACCACCGACGGCCGCCCCCAGCAGGGTGCCCACGCCCACCGCCACCAGCTTGCCGGTGCCGCCGCCGAAACGCGAGCCGGCCAAGCCGCCGACGATGCCGCCCAGAATCGCCCCGCCGGTCTGTTTGTTGATGCCGGCGTTGCCGGAATAGGGGTCGTTGTAGCCGCCGGGATTGGCGCAGCCGGCCAGAAGGGCGGTGGCGGCCACGGCGGCGATCAGGGATTTTTTGGTTTTCATCGGTGGCTCATCCTTTCCGGCCGGACAGGGCCGCTCTGCTGGGGATAACGCCGGGAGGGGGCGGTTTATTCCGGGTGCGTGATTTCGGCGGGTGTCATGCCGTCGCCTGCGCTATAAACGGGCCTTGCTGCATACCATGAATTGGACCCCGGTTTCCCCACGATGCTCACGATTTCCGATCTCGATCTGTGTTACGGCGATGCCCAGGCCCTGGACGGCGTGTCCATCGCCGTGGGCGAGGGGGAGGTGACCGCCATCGTCGGAGCCAACGGGGCGGGCAAGACCTCGCTGATCCGCACCATCGCCGGCATCCTGCGCCCGTCGCGCGGCTCGATCCGCTTCCGCGGGCGGGAGATCGCCGGCCTGCCCAGTCATGTGGTGTGCAATCTGGGCATCGGGCAGGTGGCCGAGGGGCGCCAGATCTTCCCCACCCTGTCGGTGCGCGAGAATCTGGAGATGGGGGCGGTGATCCCCCGCGCCCGCAACGACGCCGACGCCACCTTCCAGCGGGTGCTGACCATGTTCCCGCGTTTGCAGGAACGGCTGGGGCAGGCCGCCGGCACCCTGTCGGGGGGTGAACAGCAGATGCTGGCCATCGGGCGCTGCCTGATGGGCAAGCCCGACCTCATCATGTTCGACGAACCGTCGCTGGGCCTGTCCCCGGCCCTGGTGCAGGAACTGTTCCGCATCATCCGCACCTTGGCCGACGAGGGCATGACCATCATCCTGGTCGAACAGAACGTCGCCGCCTCGCTGAAGCTGGCGGCGCGGGCCTATGTGCTGGAAAATGGGCGCGTCGTGCTGTCGGGCAGCGGGGCCGAACTGCTGGCCGACCCGGCGGTGAAGCAGGCGTATCTCGGGTTGTGATCCGGCTCTGACGCGCGGGGCTGCCGCCCCGACCCCGCTTGGAGGTTGGCACCTCCAAACCTCGGCTGTTTTTCAGGAGCCTCCGCCGGACAGGGGGATGCCCATCCGGCGGGCCTCCAGGATGAAGGCGCGGGTCATCTGCACCAGATCGGTGCGCCAATAGAGCTGTTCCAGCGGGTTGCCGAGGAAATCGGCAGGCAGCATGGCGTAGCAATAGGTTTCCACCACCCGCACCGCCGGATTCCACGGGTCGGTGCCGTCGCGCCAGCCGGTCAGCCACCCGGCATGTCCGGCGCCGATGCTCCAGCGTTCGAACCGCTGGGCCAGAGTGTCGGCGCTGACCAGAGCCGCCCCGCCGGCGGGATCGACCACCGGCACCCGGTACACCGCCACGAAGCGGCGCACGTTGAGTTGAAGGCTCATCAGCACGGCATCACCGAACGCCGCCACCCGGTACAGGCAATCGGCGGTGCCGGGAACATGGGCAAAGGTCACGCGGGCGCGGGCCATCTCGCCGATGGGGCGTTCGCCGGGTTCGGCGGCCAGCGGTGGGGTTTCATGCTCCACCGCGGCCAGAGCCGCCACCATGTCGGTGGTCAGAAAACGGGTGATGCGCCGTTCGGCATCGGCAATCGCGCTCATGTCTCACGCCGGGCAGGGGATGGGATGGTAAGGGCCGCGACCGCGGCCCCGCGGGCGCATGCCCGCGAAGGCAAGCGGCCGGATGGCCGCGCCCGCCGTCTGAGGGCCAGCGGAAAGCCTGATGTGTCAGGCTTTCCGCTTGATGGTATAACGCCCCGGCCCGGCGATGGGTTCATCCCTTCAGGAAGAACAGCGCCGCCATGGTCAGCCCGACGCCGATGATGATGATGCGCAGCAGCTTTTGCGGGATGCGGCGCGACAGGCGCGCCCCGGCATAGCCGCCGGCCACCGACCCTGCCATCATCAGCACCGCCGCCGGCCAGTGCACCACCCCGCCCAGAGCATAGGTGCCGACCGACACCAGCGTCAGCACCGCTGACAGGGCGCTTTTCAGCCCGTTCATGCCGTGCAGGCTCTTCATGTTGAACAGGCTGAGGTGGGCCAGCAGCAGAATGCCCAGCCCCCCGTTGAAATAGCCGCCGTAGCACGACACCCCGAACAACCCGCCCAGCATGGCGCCGCGCCCGTGGATGCCCCGTCCCTTCAGCCACGCCGCCAGCGGCTTGCCAAAGGCAAACAGCGCCGTTGCCGCCAGCAGCAGCCACGGAACGATGTGCCGGAACACAGCGTCGGGGGTGAGCAGCAGCAGGCAGGCCCCCAGCACGCCCCCGATCAGGCTGACACCCGCCAGCACCGGCAGGCCGACCCCTTCCACCGGCTCCAGATCGTGCCGCAGGCCATAGGCGCTGCTGGCATAGCCGGGCAGCAGGGCGGCGGTGCCGGTGGCCGCCGCCGACACCGGCGGCACCCCGACGAACACCAGCGCCGGCAAAGTGACGAAGCTGCCGCCGCCGGCCAGAGCGTTCATGCCCCCGGCAACAAAGGCGGCGGCGGTCAACAGGGCAAAGGCGGACAGATCCATCATCATCGTGCCGTATCAGGGAAACAGAGCGTCCCTTTTACGCACGGTGGTGTTCGGGCGCCAGTGTGGCTTTCCCCGGAGTGGTTTCGGCAGCCACCTCACGAGCTTCCCGCCAGTGGCGGCAGAGCGCCATGCCCGCCACCATCGACACGGTGAACACCAGCGCCGGAACCAGCCCGCGGCCCGCCGACACCAGCGCCGGACCGGGGCAGATGCCCGACAGCCCCCAGCCGATGCCGAACAGCACCGACCCGATCACCAGACGGCGATCGATGGCCCGCCGCTGGGGCCAGGAAAAGTCCGGCGCGCACACGGGCCGCCGCCATCGGCGCGCCAGGGCGTAACCCGCCGCCGCCACGCCCACCGCCGGTCCCATCACCAGGGCCAGCGCCGGGTTCCACGCCCCCGCCACGTCGAGAAAGCCCAGCACCCGCGCCGGATCGGTCATCCCCGACAGGATCAGGCCCAACCCGAACACCAGCCCGCACACGAACGCCGACACCACAGCCATCATGATCGTCACAGCCCCACCCCATGGCGCACGATGAACACGGTGGCGGCACCGGCCGCCATGAACAGCCCGGTTGCGGCCAGCGACCGCGGCGACAGCCGGGCCAGCCCGCAGACCCCGTGTCCGCTGGTGCACCCGCCGGCCAGCCGCGTTCCGATCCCCACCAGCAGCCCGGCGGGGGCCAGCAGCCACAGGGGCGTTTCAAAGGTCACCGGCGGCAAAGCCCCGGTCACCAGGACGGCCAAGGGTGCCGACACCACCAGCCCGGCGATGAAGGCGAGCCGCCACGTGGCAACCTGTCCTTCGACCACGGCACCGAGAACGCCGCTGATGCCGGCGATACGGCCGTTCAGCAGCATGAACACAGCGGCGGCCAGCCCGATCAGGGCGCCACCCGCCAAAGCCGAGAGAGTAACGGAAAGGGTCATCATAGGCATCCAGGCACGGCCAAGCTGAAACCAAACGGCCACACTATATTCGGATGTCCTAATTTTGCACCAGCACTCTGCGGGGAACAGCCCTGCTGGAAGCAACGAAAAAGGTCACAGCGGCAGCAACGGCTGCAGGACGCTGGCCAGCGCGGCGGCGATCAGCACATAGAACGCCATCCGCAACAGCCGCCGCTTCAGCGGCAGCTTGTTGTCGTTGGCCGGCGGGTGGTGGAGACGCACCCGCCAAGCCGGAACGATGGACGCGCCCATCGGCCGGGAGGCCCCGTTTCCGGGGCCACCCGTGCCGAACGGGTGAGGCGACCGATTAGCCACGCTCGGCGAGCGGGACGAAGGCGCGCTTCGTCTCGCCCTGGAAGAGCTGGCGCGGACGGCCGATCTTCTGGCTGGGATCCTCGACCATTTCCTTCCACTGGGAAATCCAGCCGACGGTGCGGGCCAGGGCGAACAGCACGGTGAACATGCTGGTCGGGAAGCCCATCGCCTTCAGGATGATGCCCGAGTAGAAATCGACGTTCGGGTACAGCTTCTTCTGGACGAAGTAGTCGTCTTCCAGCGCGATCTTTTCCAGCTCCATGGCGATGTCCAGGAGCGGTTCGTCCTTGATGCCCAGTTCGCTGAGCACTTCGTGGCAGGTCTGGCGCATGACCTGGGCGCGCGGGTCGTAGTTCTTATAGACCCGGTGGCCGAAGCCCATCAGACGGAAGTTGTCGTTCTTGTCCTTGGCGCGGCGGACGATTTCCGGAATGCGATCGACCGAGCCGATCTCTTCCAGCATCTTCAGCACGGCCTCGTTGGCGCCGCCATGGGCCGGACCCCACAGCGAGGCGATGCCGGCGGCGATGCAGGCGAACGGGTTGGCGCCCGACGAACCGGCCAGACGGACGGTGGAGGTGGAGGCGTTCTGCTCGTGGTCGGCGTGCAGGATGAAGATCTTGTCCATCGCCTTGGACAGGACCGGGTTCACCTTGTACGGCTCGCACGGGGTGCCGAAGGTCATGTACAGGAAGTTTTCCGCGTACGACAGGTCGTTGCGCGGGTACATGAACGGCTGGCCAGCCGAATACTTGTAGGCCATGGCGGCCATGGTCGGCATCTTGGCGATCAGACGGTGAGCGGCGATCTTGCGCTGCACCGGATCTTCGATGTCGGTGGAGTCGTGGTAGAAGGCCGACAGCGCGCCGGTCACGCCGCACAGCACCGCCATCGGGTGGGCGTCGCGGCGGAAGCCGTTGTAGAACTTGGTCAGCTGTTCATGCACCATCGAGTGACGGCGCAGGATGTTTTCGAAATCTTCCTTTTCCCCGGCGTTCGGCAGGTGGCCGTTCAGCAGCAGGTAGCAGACTTCGGGGAAGTTGCAGTTCTCAGCCAGATCGTCGATGGCATAGCCGCGGTGCAGCAGGACGCCCTCGTCGCCATCGATGTAAGTGATGGTCGATTCGCACGAACCCGTCGAGGTGAAACCCGGGTCATAGGTGAAGTAGCCGGTTTCCGCATAAAGCTTGCGGATGTCGATAACGCTGGGGCCGATGGTGCCGTGCAGCACAGGCAGAGTGACCTGCTTGCCGGTCCGGTTATCGGTCAGAGTGACGGTGTCGCTGGGCGACGACGCGTTCTGAGTCATCTCGGCACGTCCTTGGTTTGGGTGGGGGCCTTCCTGCCCTTCTGGAGTCGGCGCAGCATAATTCCAGCCGCGCCGTTTATCAACGCATCGAAATTAGTGCGACGCAGCATTTGACGCATCACCCATGCGTCCCAGCGTCTCGCTCCGTCCCAGAAGTTCCGCGACCTCGAAAATGGGCGGGGAAACGGTGGTTCCCGATAGGGCGGCGCGCAGGGGTTGGGCAACCTTGCCCAATTTTTCGCCTTTCGCTTCTGCGAAGGCACGCACGCGGGCCTCCAGCGCTGCCGCCGTCCATTCCGATTCTGCCGCGAACAGGGCGGTGAGTTCGCCCAGCAGCGCGCGGGCATCATCGGTCAGCTGGCCCTTGGCCTTGTCGTCCAGGGCCAGGGGGCGGGGGGCGATGTAGAAGGCGGCACTGGCCGCCAGATCGACCGCCGTGCGGGCACGGGCCTTCAGCCCCGGCATGGCGCGGGTCAGCAGGTCGGTTTCGGCGGCGGTCAGCGGGCGGCCCCGCGCCGTTTCCAGCTTCGGGGCGATCAGCGACACCAGCCGGGCGTCGTCGGCCTGGCGCATGTAATGGGCGTTGAGGTTTTCCAGCTTGGCGAAATCGAAGCGCGATGGTGAGCGCCCGATCCCCTCCAGCGTGAACCATTCGATGGCCTGTTCGGTGGAGATGATCTCGTCGTCCCCATGGCCCCAGCCGAGTCGCAGGAGATAGTTGCGGATGGCTTCCGGCAGATAGCCCATGTCGCGGTAGGCATCCACGCCCAGCGCCCCGTGCCGCTTGGACAGCTTGGCCCCGTCCGGCCCGTGGATCAGCGGGATGTGGGAGAAGCTGGGCAGGTCCCAGCCCATGGCGTTGAAGATCTGGATCTGGCGGAAGGTGTTGGTCAGGTGGTCGTCGCCGCGGATGACGTGGGTCACGCCCATGTCGTGGTCGTCCACCACCACCGCCAGCAGGTACGTCGGCGTGCCGTCGGCGCGCAGCAGGATCAGGTCGTCGAGCTGGCTGTTCTGCACGGTGACGGTGCCCTGCACCTCGTCCTTCAGCACGGTTTCGCCGGTCTGGGGGGCCTTCAGGCGGATGACGGGCTTCACGCCTTCGGGCGCGTCGGCGGCCGGGCGGTCGCGCCAGCGGCCGTCATAGCGCACCGGCTGGCCGGCGGCCTTCTGGGCGGCGCGCATCTCATCCAATTCCTGCGGGCTGGCGTAGCAGTGATAGGCCTTGCCCTCGGCCAGAAGCTGGCGGGCGACCTCCGCGTGGCGGTCCTTGCGCTCGAACTGCGACACCGGCTCGTTGTCGCCCATCAGGCCCAGCCAGGACAGCCCGTCGAGGATGGCGTCCACCGCGGCCTGGGTGGAGCGGGCGCGGTCGGTGTCCTCGATCCGCAGGAGGAAGGTGCCCCCGTGGTGCCGGGCGAACAGCCAGTTGAACAGCGCGGTGCGGGCGCCGCCAATGTGCAGAAATCCGGTGGGGGAGGGGGCGAAACGGGTAACGACGGTCATGGGTTGACTCAATTCCACGCTGTGGCGCTGTTACACTGGCGAAAGTCAGTCTGTAGCATAGTCGGCGGCGCGGGTGGCGGACCAGCTTTACGATTTTGATTCCGGTCTGGAATCCCCGGACGGCATGGCCGGATCCCGCCGGGGCGTGTGGCACCGTGCCGCCGCCGGGCTGGCGGCACCGCTGCTGGCCGAACAGACCCGCTGGCCGCTGTGGATCCCGGCCGGGATCGGGGCGGGGGTGGCGCTGTACTTCGCCCTGACCGCCGAACCGCCGCCGTGGCTGGGCGGGGCGGTGTTCGCGGGGGCCGCGGCGGCGGCGTGGCTGGGGCGCCGGCGGCTCGTGGTGCTGGCGCTGGCCTGTGCCCTGATGAGCGTGGCGGCGGGCTTCGCCGCGGCGCAACTGCGCACCCACTGGGTGGCGGCACCGCTGCTGACGCGGGAAGCGGGGCCGGCGCCGGTCACCGGCCGCGTGGTGGCGGTGGAGCGGTTGGCCGACGGGGCGCGGGTGGTCCTGACCGACCTGTCCGTCCCGCGGCTGCCGGCCCGGGCAACGCCCGAGCGGGTGCGCATCCGCCTGATCGCCCGCCACGGGCTGCCGCCGGTGGGGGCGGTCATCCGCATCACCGCCGTGCTCCACCCGCCCCAGGGACCGGGCGAGCCGGGTGCTTTCGATTTCCAGCGCCATGCCTTTTTCGCCGGGCTGGGGGCGGTGGGCTATGCCCTGAGCGCGCCGGAGGTGGTGACCCCGCCATCCCCCCACCTGCGGGACCGGGCGGGCGTGGCGCTGGAGGCGCTGCGCGAACACATTGCCGACCGGGTGGCGGCGTCGGTGGACGGGGCGGGGGAGGCGGCGGTCACCACCGCCCTTCTGAACGGCGAGCAGACCGGCATCCCCGAACCGCTGATGCAGGCCATGCGCGGCAGCGGGCTGGCCCATCTGCTGTCCATTTCCGGCCTGCACATCGCGCTGGTGGCCGGGATCATCATGGTTGCCGTGCGGGTTCTGCTGGCGCTGGTACCGTTCGTGGCGCTGCGGCTGCCGGTGAAGGAGATGGCGGCCTTTGCCGGGCTGCTGGCGGCGGTGGCCTACACCGGCGTGGTGGGGGCGCCGGTGCCCACCTTGCGCTCGGTCCTGATGACCGGGCTGGTGCTGGCGGCGGTGGTGGTCGGGCGCGACCCGCTGTCCATGCGGCTGGTCGCCTTTGCCGGGGTGGCGGTGACGCTGATGGCCCCCGACAGCCTGCTGGGCGCCAGCTTCCAGATGTCCTTCGCCGCGGTGGTGGCGCTGATCGCGGTGTATGAAAAGGTGAGTTCCCCCATCGCCCGGCTGCGGGCGGACCTGGGGTGGCTGGGGCGCGGCGCGCTGGGGCTGGCGGGCATCGCCCTGACCAGCGTGGTGGCGACCATCGCCACGCTGCCGTTCGGTCTTTATCATTTCCAGACCATCAGCCTGTACGGCGTCCTGTCCAACATGATCGCCATCCCCGTCACCTCGGTGTGGGTGATGCCGTGCAGTCTGATCGCGTACGCCCTGATGCCGCTGGGGTGGGAGGAGCCGGCGCTGACCGCCATGGGCTGGGGCGTGTGGGTGGTCAACCGCACGGCGGAAACCGTCGCCGCCCTGCCCGGCGCCACGCTGACCGCCCCGGCCATGCCGGCCTGGGGGCTGGCGGTGGTGGTGGCGGGCGGGCTGTGGGCGGCGGTGTGGCAACGCCCGTGGCGGTACGCCGGGCTGGCGGTGGCGGCGGTGGGGCTGGCGTCGCCGTTCCTGACGGCGCGGCCCGATGTGCTGATCGCGGCGGAGGGGACGGTGATGGCGGTGCGCGGGGCCGACGGGCGGCTGATGATCTCGGGCCGCAGCGACAGGCGGGTGGTGGAGGACTGGACAGCCCGCGACGGCGACCGCGCCCCCGGCCGCCCCCTGTGGCCCCGCAGCGGGCGCAGCGCCGACGGGCGGCTGACCTGCGATGCCATGGGGTGCCTGTACCGGCTCCACGGGCAGGTGGTCGCCCTGTCCCGTGCCGACACCGGGCTGGAGGAGGATTGCCGCACGGCGTCGGCGGTCGTCACCCGCACCGGCGTGCGCCGCTGCGCCGCACCGATCGTCATCGACTCGTGGGCGCTGCACCGCCGCGGCGCCCACACCCTGACCATCACCCCCCACGGCATCCGGGTGGACAGCGTGGGGGCCGGGCGCGGCCGGCGGCCCTGGACCATTCCGTGACGGCGGAGGGCGATGCCCGGGTCCCGGTGCGCCCGCGCCTTGGCAGGGATGCGGATTCTCTGATATCCCTGTCCTTCCGATTCGGAAGGTACCATGTCCGTCCCCACGACCTCCGCCGCCGCTCCGGCCCCGTGCTTTCTCAATGTGTCCCAGTCCTTTTCGGGGCGCCGCTGGCTGGCGCGGCCCCATGACGAGCGGCTGGCGCTGGCTCTGTCCCAGGGGCGCGGCCTGCCGGAAATCGTCGGGCGGGTGCTGGCCGCCCGCGGCGTCACGCCCGAGGTCTGCGACAGCTTCCTCAATCCCACGCTCAAGGGGCTGATGCCCGACCCGTCTCGCTTCCACGACATGGACGCCGCCGCCCAGCGCATCGCGCGGGCGATCATGGACGGTGAAAACGTGGCGGTGTTCGGCGATTACGACGTGGACGGCGCCACCTCCGCCGCGCTGCTGCGGCGGTTCTTCCGCGCGGTGGGGCGGGATCTGCGGATCTATGTCCCCGACCGCATCGCCGAAGGCTACGGCCCCAACGCCCCGGCGCTGCTGCGGTTGCGGCAGGAGGGGATCGGTCTGGTGGTGACCGTCGATTGCGGCATCGCCGCCTTCGCACCCCTGGAAGCGGCGGCGGACGCGGGGTTGGATGTGGTGGTGCTGGACCATCACGCCGCCGAACCGGCGCTGCCGCGGGCGGTGGCGGTGGTCAACCCCAACCGGCTGGACGAGGATGGCGAATACCGCACGCTCTGCGCCGCCGGGGTGGCGTTCCTGACCGTGGTGGCGGTCAACCGGGCGCTGCGGCAGGCCGGTTTCTATGCCGGGCAGGCCGAGCCGAACCTGATGGACTGGCTGGATCTGGTCGCTCTCGGCACCGTTTGCGACGTGGTACCGCTGACCGGGCTGAACCGGGCGCTGGTGTCCCAGGGGCTGAAGATCATGGCCCGCCGCAGCAATCCGGGGCTGGCGGCGCTGGCCGACGTGGCGGGGATGAAGGAGCGGCCCGATTCCTACCACGCCGGCTATGTGCTGGGGCCGCGGGTGAATGCCGGCGGGCGGGTCGGCGGGTCGGATCTGGGGGCGCGGCTGCTGTCCACCGACGATCCGGTGGAGGCGATGGAACTGGCCCAGCGGCTGGAGGGCCACAACGCCGAACGCCGCGCCGTCGAGCAGGCGGTGCTGCAGGAGGCCATGGAGGCGGTGGAGGCCATGGCCGCCGAGGAACGCGAACTGATCTTCGCGGTGGGGGAGGGGTGGCACCCCGGCGTGGTCGGCATCGTCGCCAGCCGTCTGAAGGAGCGGTACAGCCGCCCCGCCTGCGTCGTCGCCATCGAGGAGCGGCCCGACGGCACCCGTGTGGGCAAGGCGTCGGGCCGGTCGGTGCGCGGGGTGGATCTGGGCGCCGCCGTCATCGCCGCCCGGCAGGAGGGGCTGCTGCTGGCCGGCGGCGGGCATCGCATGGCCGCCGGTTTCACGGTCGCCCTGGAGCGGATGGATGAGTTGCGCGCCTTCCTCACCCGGCGGGTGGCGGAACAGTTGGCCGCCGAACCGCTGCTGCCCACCCTGGAGTTGGACGGGGCCATCAGCGTCGGTGCGGCGGGGCTGGAGATGGTGGAACGGCTGGCCACCCTCGGCCCCTTCGGCACCGGCAACCCGGAACCGCGCTTCGCCGTCGCCGACGCCCGCATCGTGCGCGCCGATGTGGTGGGGGCCAATCATGTGCGCTGCATCCTGAGCGGGGCCGACGGCGGGCGGCTGAAGGCGATCGCCTTCCGCGCGCTGGAAAGCGACCTGGGCCGGGCGCTGCTCACCGCGTCGGGCGCGTCGCTGCACATTGCCGGCACCTTGCGCATCGACCGTTGGAACGGGCAGGAAAGCACACAACTCTTTATCGACGACGCCGCCCGGCCCGAGCGGTAGGAACGCCAAAGGTCCAAGGATGAGCGACAGCCGTTTCCAGCCCGTCCACCGGCCGTCCGCGGCCCTGGCGTCCCGCCGCCGCCGTTTCGCCGCCGGGGAAATCCTGATGCGCCAGGGCGACCCCGGTCATTCCGCCTGGCTCGTGGAATCGGGGGAGGTCGATGTCATCCTGGAGCGGCCCGGCGACAAGCCGGTGCGCCTCAGCCGCCTGTCGCGCGGCGCGCTGGTGGGGGAAATGGCCCTGATCGACCAGGGGCCGCGCAGCGCCACCGTCCGCGCCGCCACCGCGGTCATCGCCACCGAATTGGGGCACACCACCTTCCGCCGGATGATCGACGCCGCCCCGCCGCTGGGCAGCTACATCCTGACCACCCTGATCGCTGCCATCCGCCGGCTGTACGGCATGCCGCCGTGCGAACGGTGGGAAGGGTCGGGCGAGATCCGTTCCCAGCAGAGCTATTCCCGCGTCCTCAACCGCCGCCCCTTCCGCGAGGGGCACTGTTTCTTCAAGGAAGGGGAACTGGCGTCCCACGTCTATCTGATCCAGACCGGGCGGGTCGCCATCGTCCAGGGCGGCAACCGCATCGCCGATCTGGGGGCCGGGCGTCTGTTCGGGGAACTGGCGATCCTGATGAACGTTCCCCGCGCCGCCACCGCCATCGCCCAGGAACAGACCACCTGTGAAATCATCCTGCGCAGCGACGTGGAACAGGCGCTGGCGGCCATGCCGCCGATCCTGCGCACCCTGACCCGGTTCTACGCCGCCCAGGTGGCCCGGAGCCGGCCCGGCCATGCCGCCGGCAAACCCCCGGCGGCACCCATGCCCATGGGAAAAGAAGCCCCGATGGTGGGGGAGGCTTATCCGCCGGAAATGGACGATTTCCTGTGACGGCGCCGTCACCGTCACAGGAACCGTAAAGCGTCAGGCCCGCTTCCGGCTGGTCGCCTTGGCCGGCTTGGCGTCGGCGGCTGCGTCCTCGCCATCGGCTTTCTTCGCCGGGGCCTTCTTCGCCGCCGGCTTTTTCGCCGCGGCCTTCTCCGTGCCGCCGTCCGCCGTATCGTCGCCGGCCGTCTCACCGTCCGCCGCCGCGGCCTTTTTCGCCGTGGTCTTGCGGGTGGTCTTCTTCGGCGCCTCCTCGGCGGCGGCCTCGCCCTCGGCGGGGGCGGCCTTGGCCCCCTTCTTGGCGGCGTCCTTGGCGGCCTTGGCCTCCAGCAGTTCCAGCCCCTGTTCCAGGGTCACCGTGTCCGGTTCCATGGCCTTGGGGATGGAGGCATAGGTGGAGCCGTGCTTGACGTAGGGGCCGAAGCGTCCAGCCCCCACCGTCACCGGCTTGCCGGTCTTGGGATGGTCGCCCAGCGTGCGGCCCGGCGTGGCCGCGGCCTTTTTCGCCGCCTCGCCCAGCAGGGCCACCGCCCGGTTGATGCCGATCTCCAGCACGTCATCGTCGGGGGGCAGCGATTTGTAGACCGGCCCGTGCTTGATGTAGGGGCCGAACCGCCCGATGCCCGCACTGATCTCCTGCCCGGTTTCGGGGTGGTTGCCCACCGTACGCGGCAGGGCCAGCAGCTTCAGCGCCTTGTCCAGGTCCAGATCGGCCACCGACATGCCCTTGGGCAGCGATACCCGCTTGGGCTTGGGTGCGGCGTCCTTGGCCTTCTTCTTGCCCTTGGCCGGTTTTTCCGCCGGGGGCGCCTCCTCCTCCGCCCCGCGAGGGGGGCCAAGCTGGATGTAGGCGCCGAAGGGGCCGCGGCGCACCGACACCGGCAGGCCGGTTTCGGGATCGTCGCCCAGATCCTTCGGCCCGTCCAGCGCGTCGGGGGCGTCGTCGTTGGCCACCGCCAGCGGGCGGGTGTAGCGGCATTCCGGGTAGTTGTTGCAGCCGATGAAGGCGCCCATCTTGCCCAGCTTCAACCCCAGCCGCCCGCTGTGGCATTTGGGGCAGAGCCGCGGATCGGTCCCGCCCTCGCCCACGGCGGGGAAGAAGTGGGGGCCGAGTTCATCGTCCAGGGTGGTCAGGACCTGGGTGATGGTCAGATCCTTGGTGCCGTCCACCGCCACATGGAACGCCTTCCAGAAATCCCGCAGCACCGCCTTCCAGTCCAGCCGCCCGTCGGAGATGTCGTCGAGCTGGTTTTCCAGGTCGGCGGTGAAGTTGTACTCCACATAGCGGTTGAAGAAGTTCTTCAGGAAGGCGGTGACCAGCCGTCCGCGGTCTTCGGGAATGAAGCGCCGCTTGTCGAGCCGCACGTAATTGCGGTCCTGCAGCACCTGCAGGATCGAGGCATAGGTGGACGGACGCCCGATGCCCAACTCTTCCAGCTTCTTGACCAGCGAGGCTTCGGAATAGCGCGGCGGCGGCTGGGTGAAGTGCTGCAAGGGCGTGACCGGACCGCGGTCCAGCCCGTCGCCCTCGGCCATGGCCGGCAGGCGGCGTTCCTGTTCGTCCTCGGCGTCGTCCTTGTCTTCCTGATAGACGCGCATGAAGCCGTCGAACACCACGATGGAGCCGGTGGCGCGCAGCACCGCCTCGCGGTTCGGCGACGCCACGTCCACCGCCACCTGATCCAGCACCGCGCTTTCCATCTGGCTGGCGACGGTGCGCTTCCAGATCAGTTCATAGAGCTTGAGTTCCTCGCCTTCCAGATAGGCCGCCACATGCTCGGGCCGGCGGAACAGGTCGGTGGGGCGGATGGCCTCGTGGGCTTCCTGGGCGTTCTTGGCGGCGGTCTTGTAGATGCGCGGGCTGTTGGGAACATAAGAATCCCCCCACAGCGACCCGATCAGCGAGCGGGACGCCTGGATTGCCTCCTGCGACAGCGACACGCCGTCGGTACGCATATAGGTGATGAGGCCGACCGTCTCGCCGCCGATGTCCACGCCCTCGTACAGCTTCTGTGCCACGCGCATGGTGCGGGTGGCGCCGAAGCCCAGCTTGCGCGAGGCTTCCTGTTGCAAGGTGGAGGTGGTGAAGGGGGCATAGGGGTTGCGCCGGGCCTGTTTGCGTTCCACCGACGCCACCCGGTAGGGGTGGGCCGTGATGGTGGCGACCGCGCGGTCGGCGGCGGCCTGATCCGGCAGGCCGAACTTGTCGAGCTTCTTGCCGTCCAGGTGGGTCAGCTGGGCGGTGAACCCGGCCCCGGCCGGGGTGGTGAAGCCCACATCCACCGTCCAGTATTCCTGGGGGCGGAAGATCTCGATCTCGCTTTCCCGTTCGCAGATCAGGCGCAGAGCCACCGACTGCACCCGTCCGGCCGAGCGCGACCCCGGCAGCTTGCGCCACAGCACCGGCGACAGGGTGAAGCCCACCAGATAATCCAGCGCCCGGCGGGCGAGATAGGCGTCCACCAGTTCCTGGCTGACGTGGCGGGGGGCCTTCAGCGCCGCCTGCACCGCCGATTTGGTGATCTCGTTGAAGGTGATGCGCTGGACGTCCACCTTGTCCAACAGGTGCTTGTCGCGCAAAACCTCCGTCAGGTGCCAGGCGATCGCCTCCCCCTCTCTGTCAGGGTCGGTGGCGAGATAGACGCGCGCCGCACCCTTCACGGCGCGGGCGATGTCATCGATATGGCGGCGGGAGCGGTCGCCCAGCTCCCACTCCATGGCGAAATCCTCATCCGGGCGCACCGAACCGTCCCGTGGCGACAGGTCGCGCACATGGCCGAAGCTGGCGATGACGGTGTAATCCGCCCCGAGATATTTGTTGATCGTCTTGGCCTTCGCCGGCGATTCGACGATCACGACATTGCTGCCCGGCACGAGTCCCACGCCCCCAGAAGTTCAAACGCCGCCAACAGGCCCCGTCATGGCCCCGATCCGCCCCTTATGGGTCAGATCAGGTTGACCCGGTTGCCCGGTTGGCGCTGGACGCGCCCCGCCAGTTCCAGTTCCAGCACGGCGGCCAACACCACGGGAGCTGACAATTGGCAGCCCCGGACCAGTTCGTCAATGGTGACGGGAGCAGGAGAGAGGTTTTCCAGCACCAGGGTGCGCGCCGCGTCCACCTCGTCCTCGGGGGGAACGGCGGGCGGGGGCGGGGTGAAGAGGTCGAATGTATGTTCCTTGGCGCCGGGCGGTTCCAGGTGGCGAAACACCTCCAGCACGTCATCCGCCGATTGCACCAGGGTCGCTCCTTGCTGAATCAGGGCGTTGGTCCCCTGGCACCGCGGGTCCAGGGGCGAACCGGGAACGGCGAACACCTCCCGCCCCTGATCCAGCGCCATGCGGGCGGTGATGAGGGAACCGGACTTGGGCGCCGCCTCCACCACCACCACGCCCAGCGACAGGCCGGAGATGATGCGGTTGCGGCGGGGGAAATGGCGGGCCTGCGGCTGGGTGCCCAGCGGCGATTCGGCCACCAGAACCCCCTGGCCGGCGATGGCGGTGGCCAGCTCCTGATTCTCTTCGGGGTAGACCACATCGACGCCGCCGGCCATGACGGCGGCGGTGCCGGTGCCAAGGCTGCCCTGGTGCGCCCCGGTGTCGATGCCGCGGGCCAGCCCCGACACCACCAGCAGCCCGGCCGCGCCCAGGTCACGGGCCAGGGTGTGGGCAAATTTCCGTCCGTTCAGCGAGGCGTTGCGGGCGCCGACGATGGCCACCGCCCGCCGTTTCAGCAGGTGGGCGTGGCCGTAGGTGTTGAGCACCGGCGGGGCATCGTCGATGGCCGCCAGGGATTCCGGGTAGTCCGGTTCGCACGCGCACAGCACACGGGCGCCGAATCGCTTGACCGCCGCCAGTTCCCGTTCGGCCTCCGCCTTCGCCACCACACGCAGGGGTTTCTGCCGCCCGCCGCGCCGGGCCAGATCGGGCAGGGCGTCGATGGCCGCCTTGGCGGTGCCGAAGCGTTCGATCAGCTTGTGGAAGGTGACCGGCCCGACATTCTCCGTCCGGATGAGACGGATCCAGTCGATGCGGTCGGCGTCGGTCAGGGGGCGGCGTGGTTGCGGCATGACCGCACTATCCACAACCCAAAGCCGTTCGTCCAGCATTCATATGTGTGAAAAGGCGAAAATGACCTATGCCGCCTTCTTCTTTCCGATCTTCGGCTCTTCGCCCTTCAGCAACCGGCGGATGTTGGCGTCGTGCCGGATGAAGACCAGAACGGCGATGAACAGCGCCAGAACCGCCACCGGCGTGCCGGCCAGCCACAGGGCGGTCACCGGCGCCAGGGCCAGCGCCACCAGCGCCGAGAGCGAGGAAATGCGGAACAGGGCGGCCACCACCAGCCACGTCAGGCAGGCGCCGACCCCCACCGGCCACGCCACCGCCAGCAGAACACCCAGGGCCGTCGCCACCCCCTTGCCGCCCTTGAACCCCAGCCACACGGGGAAGGTGTGGCCCAGCATGGCCCCGCCCGCCGCCAGCAACGCGGCATCCGGCCCCGCCGCCCACAGGGCCAGCAGCGCCGCCAGCGCACCCTTGCCGCTGTCCAGCAGCAAGGTGGCCAGGGCCAGCGGCTTGTTGCCGGTGCGCAGCACATTGGTGGCGCCGATGTTGCCGGATCCGATGGTGCGGATGTCGCCCAGACCGGCCAGCCGGGTCAGCACCAGCCCGAAGGGAATCGACCCCAGCAGGTAACCCAGCAGGGCGGCGAGGATAAGGGGCAGGGTGTCCACGGGCGGTCAGCCTTCCTGGCGGGTCCAGACGGTGCGCCCGTCCACGATGGTGCGCACGGCGCGGCCCTGCACCGGGCGGTTGCCGAACGGGCTGTTCTTGGACTTGGACAGGAAGGCGTCCTCGTCCACCGTCCACGGCACATCGATGTCGATCACCACCAGATCGGCCGCGGCCCCCACCGCCAGCCGGCCCGCCGGCAGCGACAGGATGTCCGCCGGGCGGCAGGTGACGCAGGCCAGGGCGTCCAGCAGGCTCACCGCCTTCTTGTGCGCCAGTTCCAGGGTCAGCGGCAGCAGGGTTTCCAGGCCGATCACCCCGAACGCGGCCTGCGAGAACGGCACCCGCTTCTGGTCCTGGTCGCGCGGCGTGTGGTCAGACGCGATCACGTCGATGGTGCCGTCGGCCAGACCGGCGACAACGGCCCGGCGGTCCATCTCGTCGCGCAAGGGCGGCGACACCTTGGCGAAGGTGCGGTAATCGCCCACGTCGTTCTCGGTCAGGGCGAAGTAATGGGGGGCGGTGTCGCAGGTGATGGCCAGCCCGCGCGCCTTGGCGCGGCGGATGACATCCACCGACTCGGCGGTGGTGACGTGGGCGACGTGGTAGCGTCCGCCGGTCATTTCCACCAGCCGCAGGTCGCGTTCGATCATGATGATCTCGGCTTCCCGCGGGATGCCGGTCAGGCCCAGGCGCGTGGCCCGTTCGCCCGCGTTCATCACGCCCGACGCCAGCGTCGGTTCTTCGGGGTGCTGGATGACGGGACGGCCGAACACCTTGGCGTAGTTCAGCACCCGCCGCATCACGCCGGCGCTGGCGATGGTCTTGGACCCGTCGGTGAAGCCCACCGCGCCGGCGTTGGCCAGCAGGCCCATTTCGGTGATCTCCCGCCCCTCGGTGCCGCGGGTGGCCGCGCCATAGGCGTAGATCTTGACCTGCTTGACGTCGCGGGCCTTGCGGTTGATGAACTCGATCCCGGCCACGTCGTCGATCACCGGATCGGTGTTGGGCAGGCACACGACCGAGGTCACACCGCCGGCGGCGGCGGCGCGGGCCGCACTCTTCACCGTTTCGTTCTGTTCCCCGCCGGGTTCGGTGATGAGCACCCGCATGTCCACCAGACCGGGGGCCAGCGCCTTGCCCGCCAGATCCACCACCTTCACATCCGACGGCACGCCGTCGGCGAACAGGCGGGGGCCGACATCGGCGATCCTGGCGCCTTCGGTCAGCAGGGCGCCCGGCGCGTCCAGCCCGGTGGCCGGGTCCAGCAGGCGGGCGTTGATGTAGGCGGTGCGGCCCGGAGGGGTGAGGGGAGCGGCGATCATGGCGCGAATCCTGACAGGGCGGCGGAAGCGGCGCGGGCCGGGCGGGTCAGCAGGTCCAGAACCGCCATGCGCACCGCAACGCCCAGTTCCACCTGATCCAGCACCATCGAACGCTTGTGGTCGTCGGCGACTTCCGAATCGATTTCCACCCCGCGGTTCATGGGGCCGGGGTGCATGATGAGGGCGCCGGGCTTGGCGACCTTCAGCTTGTCGTAATCGAGGCCGTAGAAATAGAAGTACTCGCGGATCGAGGGGACGAACTGCCCGCTCATCCGTTCGGTCTGCAGGCGCAGCATCATGATGATGTCGGCGTCCTTCAGCCCGGTCTTCATGGTGTGGTGGACCTCGGCCCCCATGCGCTCCACGGCCCGCGGCAGCAGGGTCGGCGGTGCGACCACCCGCACATGCGCGCCCATGGCGTTCAGCAGGTGGATGTTGGAGCGCGCCACGCGGCTGTGCAGGATGTCGCCGCAGATGGCGACCACCAGCCCTTCCAGCCGGCCCAGCCGGCGGCGGATGGCCAGCGCGTCCAGAAGTGCCTGGGTGGGGTGTTCGTGATGCCCGTCACCGGCGTTGATGACGGCGCAGTTCACCTTGTCGGACAGCAGCTTGACCGCCCCCGATTCGGCATGGCGGACCACCAGCGCGTCCAGGTGCATGGCGTTCAGCGTCATGGCGGTGTCGATCAGGGTTTCCCCCTTCTTCACCGAACTGGCCTGAACCTCCATGTTGATGACGTCGGCGCCGAGCCGTTTGCCGGCCAGTTCGAACGACGTGCGGGTGCGGGTGGAGTTCTCGAAGAACAGGTTCACCACGGTCCGGCCGCGCAGCAGGTCGGATTTGCGTTCCGGCCGGCGGCTGTGCTCGACATAGCCGTCGGCAAGGTCGAGAACCTGGGTGATTTGGGCCGCGGTCAACCCCTCGATCCCGAGCAGGTGACGATGCGGAAACGACGGGGCGGGGGCGGGTGTTGCAGTCATGGGCCGGGACTATAGAAGCGCCGTTACCGTGCCGCAAGAGGGCGCGCACCAGCCATCTCCCATGCGGGACCGTGGGCGATCCGGTGCCCGCGCCTTATGCCACCTGACGGCTTTCCAGCAGCCCGCGCAGCACCTGGGTCAGCGCGTCGGCCAGGGAGAACCGCTCCTCGTCCGGCAGGCCGGCGATGACGGCGGCGAAGTCCTTCAGCGGGTCGTGCTGCAACAGGTCCAGCGCCTGCTGGGTGGGGTGCAGATGAATGACCCGGCGGTCCTCCGGCACCGGCATGCGGGTCAGCAGGCCCTTGCTGACCAGCACCTCGACCGTCTGGGAGGCGGCGCCGCGGGTGGTGGCGTGGAAATCGGCAAAGGACGACACGGTGCGCTGGCTGGGATTGGCGCTGGCGAAATAGCGCAGGGCCGTCCACTGGGACGGTTTCAGGCCGTGCGAATAGCCCATGCTGTCGGCGATATGGCCGATGTGCAGCATCACTTCGGCAATGGCCTGGGCGGGGGCCATGGCCTGGGCGGGAGCGAAGGATGAGGGAGAAGCGGAAGCCATACGGGACGCCTTTTGAACGGTCGTTCGCCGGGGAGGGGAAGGCGGCGAGCAGGGACGAAAATCGGCGGTTTCTGTGCAAATTGGTGGGGCAAATGGTTACGTCACTGTACGAGTTTCCTTATCGGAAATTATCAAATTTGTCCAGCCTCGTGATGACCTGTAAGCACTTGTTCCGTTAACGTATGTTTAGGATATTATAGAGACTTCATGACGAAAATGTTTTAAAGGCGAAGGGGTTGGTTCTAATTGTCGCACCGGCCAAGGGTCGCCGTGCCCGCCGCATGGGTGGACCGCCGGGCCGGACGGGCCGAAACGCTGGCGCGCCGGGCGGAAACATCTATATATGCGCGTTGAACAGCATCCTGGCGCGTCACACGGACCCCCTATGAGCACACCCGCCCCCAAGCCCGCCCCGCGTGTGGGCATCGTCAGCCTTGGTTGCCCCAAGGCGCTGGTCGATTCCGAACGCATCCTCACCCGCCTGCGCGCCGAGGGGTACGAGATTTCCGGCAGCTACGACGGTGCCGACGCGGTGATCGTCAACACCTGCGGCTTCATCGACAGCGCCAAGAAGGAATCGCTGGACGCCATCGGCGAAGCGATCAAGGAAAACGGGCGGGTGATCGTCACCGGCTGCATGGGCGGCGACCCCGACGCCATCCGCAAGGCCCACCCCGGCGTGATGGCCGTCACCGGCCCCCACCAGTATGAAGAGGTGGTGAAGGCGGTGCACGAGGCGGCCCCCCCGGCCCACGACCCCTTCGTCGATCTGCTCCCCCCCCAGGGCATCCGCCTGACGCCGCGCCATTACGCCTATCTGAAGATTTCCGAGGGCTGCCACAACCGCTGCACCTTCTGCATCATCCCGTCGCTGCGGGGCGATCTGGTCAGCCGCCCGGTGGATCAGGTGCTACGGGAAGCGGAAAAGCTGGCCACCGCCGGGGTGAAGGAGTTGCTGGTGATCTCCCAGGACACCAGCGCCTACGGCCAGGATCTGCGCTACGCCGAACGCCCGTGGTACGACCGCACGGTGCGCACCCGCTTTGCCGACCTTTGTCGGGAACTGGCGAATTTCGATCTGTGGGTCCGGCTGCACTACGTCTACCCCTATCCTCATGTGGACGAGGTGATCCCGCTGATGGCGGAGGGGCGCATCCTTCCCTATCTTGACATCCCGTTCCAGCACGCATCCCCCACCGTTCTGAAGGCCATGCGCCGTCCCGCGGCCCAGGAAAAGCAGCTTGACCGGATTCGCGGCTGGCGGGAGACGTGTCCCGAACTGGCGCTGCGCTCCACCTTCATCGTCGGTTTCCCCGGCGAGACGGAGGAGGATTTCACCTTCCTGCTCGACTGGCTCAAAGAGGCGCAACTGGACCGCGTGGGCTGTTTCAAGTACGAGCCGGTGGACGGGGCCGAGGCCAACAGCCTGCCCGGTGCTGTGCCGGAAGAGGTGAAACAGGAACGCTGGGAGCGTTTCATGGAAGCGCAGAAGGCCATCAGCGCCGAACGGCTGGCGAAGAAGGTCGGCTGGACGCTGGGCGTTCTGATCGACGAGGTGGATGAGGAAGGTGCGATCGGCCGCAGCTATGCCGACGCCCCCGAAATCGACGGCAACGTCTTCCTGAACGGCGAAACCAACGTGAAGCCCGGCGACATCGTGGACGTGGTGATCGAGCACGCCGACGAATACGACCTGTGGGGATCGGTGGAGCGGGCGGAGTGACCGCTCCGGCGCCCGCCGTAACGCGGGAGGATGCCCGGCTGATGGACATCCTCCAGGGCGGGCGCTGTTTCTACTGCGGCGAGCCGGTGGGGGCCAAGGCCACCTTCGACCATGTGATCCCCGCCGCCTATGGCGGGATCAACACGCCGGGCAACGTGGTGCTGGCGCACCGCCGCTGCAACCGGATGAAGGGCGACCGGCTGCCCACGCCGGAGGAGATCGCCCGTCTGATGCGGCAGCGCCGCGGCAGCCGTCTGGGCCTGTGGCCGCCCATCACCGCCCTGGCCGCAGCCGAACCGGGGCAGGAGTGGGTGACCGTCGCCCGTGCGGTGGCGGCGCTGAAGGGGTGATATCCCGCACCGGGGCTTCCCTTGCCGGGGGTGCCGAAGGTATGCTCGCCCGAGTGGATCGGGTATCCCCGGCTCTTGGACATCGTGAATGATGCGCCTTTCCCCACCCTGATGGTTGCGGTGGGACCGGGGAATGATGAGGTCAGGTAAAACCTGCAATGTTGTCGGCAGCAATACCGATTTCGGGATGGTTTTTGCCCTGACGTTTCTTGCTTTATTTGCGTTTAGGAAGAATAGGAAAAGATCACTGCAAGTCTTTTCAAAAAATATCGTTCTTTTCCAATGCACTGGAAGAACGGTTGCCCCTGCACCCGCAGGGATGAACCCGCAACTGAGCAGCGACCAAGCGACCTAAGTCCGTTGCCCCTGCACCCGCAGGGATGAACCCGGTCTTTGCCCAGGACGGCAGCGGCAACTACCGTTGCCCCTGCACCCGCAGGGATGAACCCCTTTTTCTCAGCATAATTTTCATCACCATTATGTTGCCCCTGCACCCGCAGGGATGAACCCAGCAGAATGGTTCGCGTCGGGAAGTCCGCCGCGTTGCCCCTGCACCCGCAGGGATGAACCCTACGGCAAGCAACCCCTGTATTTCCAAGACCCGTTGCCCCTGCACCCGCAGGGATGAACCCTTCTACGGCGGCTCGGCCTTCTCGGGTTCGTCGTTGCCCCTGCACCCGCAGGGATGAACCCTCGACATTGGGGAGCTTGCAAAATGACCACGAGCCTCTATGAGAGCGATTTCTACGCCTGGGCCAACGAGCAAGCGGCGTTGCTCCGGGCGGGAAAGTTGTCCGCTGCCGACGTCGAGCATATCGCCGAGGAAATTGAGAGCATGGGCAAGACTGAGAAGCGCGAACTTATCAGCCGCCTTAAGGTTTTGCTTTTGCACCTCCTGAAGTGGCGTTATCAACCTGTTGTCCGATCCGTCTCGTGGCAACTGACGGTCAAGGAGCAGCGTCGAGAGGTTGCCCGCCATCTCGCCGACAACCCGAGCCTTAAGACCCGCCTGTTCGAGACGATGGCCGATGCCTATGGTGATGCGATAATCGGTGCCGCCCGTGAAACCGGCTTGCCGGAAGAGACATTTCCCACGGAATGCCCGTGGACGTTCGAGCAGATCATGGACGCCTCTTTCTGGCCGGAGACATAAGCCATGCGCGGGCTTGCGGGAGAAAGCCCCCCGCAAGTCCGACTACCGCGCCGAACTCTGCGTCAGACACGCAAGTTTACGACGGAAGAAAAGACGTGGATTTTTCACCCCCCAGCGCAACCTTTGCCGCGCCGGGGTGTTACCGTGGTTTCACAGTCGAACCACGAAACGGCCGCCATGATCGATCGCCAAGACCGCACCTGGTACAAGGATGCCGTCATCTATCAGCTTCATGTGAAAGCCTTTTTCGACGCCGACAACGACGGGACCGGCGATTTCGCGGGGCTGACGCAAAAGCTCGATTACATCCAGGATCTGGGCGTCACCACCTTGTGGCTGCTGCCCTTCTACCCCTCGCCGCTGCGCGACGACGGCTATGACATTGCCGATTACCGGCAGGTCCATCCCCGCTACGGCTCCATGGCCGATTTCCGCCGCTTCATGCGCGAATGCCATGCCCGCGGTCTGCGCGTCATCACCGAACTGGTCATCAACCACACCTCCGACCAGCACCCCTGGTTCCAGCGCGCCCGGCAGGCGAAACCGGGATCGAATCACCGCAATTACTATGTCTGGTCCGACACCGACCAGAAATACCAGGGCACGCGCATCATCTTCTGCGACACCGAAAAGTCCAACTGGACCTGGGATGCGGAGGCGCAGGCCTATTTCTGGCACCGTTTCTATTCCCACCAGCCCGATCTGAACTTCGACAACCCGCGGGTCCTGCACGAGGTGCTGAACGTCATGCGCTTCTGGCTCGACGCCGGGGTGGACGGGCTGCGGCTCGACGCCGTGCCCTACCTGAAGGAGCGGGAAGGCACCAACAACGAAAACCTGCCGGAAACCCACGAGATCCTGAAGGTCATCCGCACCAAGATCGACCAGGGCTACAACGACCGCATGCTGCTGGCCGAGGCCAACCAGTGGCCGGAAGACGTGCTGCCCTATTTCGGCGATCCGGCCAAGGGCGGGGACGAATGCCACATGGCTTTCCACTTCCCGCTGATGCCGCGCATCTATATGGCGGTGGCGCTGGAAGACCGCCATCCCATCGCCGACATCCTGCGCCAGACGCCGGACATTCCCGATCTGTGCCAGTGGGCCGTTTTCCTGCGCAACCACGACGAACTGACGCTGGAGATGGTCACCGACCGCGAGCGTGACTATCTGTGGAACTTCTATGCCGGCGACCGGCGGATGCGCATCAATCTGGGCATCCGCCGCCGTCTGGCGCCGCTGCTGGACAACGACCGCCGCAAGATCGAACTGCTCAACAGCCTGCTGATGTCCATGCCCGGCACGCCGGTCATCTATTACGGCGACGAGATCGGCATGGGCGACAACGTGTTCCTGGGCGACCGCGACGGGGTGCGCACGCCCATGCAATGGTCGCTGGACCGCAACGGCGGCTTTTCCCGCGCCGATCCGGCGGGGCTGTACCTGCCCGCCATCATGGATCCCATCTACGGCTATCAGGCGGTGAATGTGGAGGCGCAGAGCCGCAGCCCGTCGTCCCTGCTCAACTGGATGAAACGGCTGATCGCCGTGCGCCGGCAGCAGGCGGTGTTCGGGCGCGGCGCCTTCCGCCTGCTGTACCCCGGCAACCGCAAGGTTCTGGCCTATCTGCGCACCCTGCCGGGGGAGGGCGGGGCGCCCGACCAGATCGTGCTGTGCATCGCCAACCTGTCCCGCTCCGCCCAGGCGGTGGAGCTGGATCTGAAGCCGTTCAAGGACCGGGTGCCGGTGGAACTGCTGGGCCGCACGCCGTTCCCGCCCATCGGGGAACTGCCCTATCTGCTGACCCTGCCGGCCTATGGCTTCTACTGGTTCGCCCTGACGACGGAGGCGGATTTGCCCCGCTGGCACGAAACCCTGCCGCAAGCTCTGCCCGATCTGATGACGCTGGTGGTGCGCAACGGCTGGTCCAGCCTGCCGCCCCGCGCCCTTGTGGACCTCGGCACCGACATCCTGCCCGCCTATCTGCCCAAGCAGCGTTGGTTTGGCGCCAAGGACCGCCGGCTGACCGGCTGCGACCTCGGCCTGATGACGGAGATGAAGGGGGCGGGGGCCGCCGGAGACGGCTGGTGGCTGGTGCGGGTGGACGCCCGCTTTGCCGACGGCGGCCCCCCGCAGTCCTATTTCCTCCCCCTCGCCATGAATTGGGAGGAGAACGCGGGTCAGGCCGGCTGGCCGCTGCTGCCCTTCACCCTGGCCAAGGTGCGGCGCGGGCCGCGGGTGGGGGCGGTGCACGACGCCGCCCAGGCCGACGGCTTCATCGCCGCCATCCTGTCGGCCATGGCCGCCGGGCGCACCCTGGCGGCGGCGGACGGGGAGGTCCGCTTCACCGCCACCCTGGCGCTGGCGGCGGCCGAGATCCCGCAACAGCCGGACATCCGCCGCATGGGGGTGGAACAGTCCAACACCTCCATCCTGGTGGCCGACAAGGCGGTGGTGAAGATCCTGCGCCGTCTTCAGCCCGGCGGGCATCCCGAACTGGAGGTCAGCCGCCATCTGACGCGGGTGGGCTATGCCAACACCCCGCCGCTCTTGGGGGCGGTGGAGCATGTGGCCGCCGACGGCACGCCCACGGCGCTGGCGATCGTGCAGGGCTTCGTGCGCAACCAGGGCGACGGCTGGACCTCCATCGTCGAGCATCTGGAGCGGGAACTGGGCGACATCCGTCTGGACGCTTCCGCCGACCAGACGGCGGACGAATCCTTTGCCCTGTTCGTGCAACTGTCGGCCACTCTGGGGCGGCGCACCGCCGAACTGCACCGGGCGCTGGCCGCCGACACCGACGACCCGGCCTTCGCCCCCGAACCCATCACCGCCGACGACCTGATCCGCTGGACCGCCGGGGCGCAGGTGCAGGCGGACGCCGCCTTTGCCGCGCTGGCCGGGGCGCTGGACCGCCTGCCCGGCGAGGCCCAGGCCGACGCCCGCCGGCTGCTGGACCGGCGGGACGAGGTGCGCCGGCGGCTGTCCGAGACGGCCGAAGGCCCGCTGGGGGCTGTGAAGATCCGCATCCACGGCGATTACCATCTGGGGCAGGTGCTGCGCGCCCAGAACGATTTCTTCATCATCGATTTCGAAGGGGAGCCGGCCAAGCCGCTGGACCAGCGCCGGGCCAAGCGGTCGGCCCTGGTGGATGTGGCGGGGATGCTGCGCTCGTTCAATTACGCGGCGTGGGCGGCGCTGTTCCGGCTGTCGGAAAAGGATCTGGACGACCAGATCGCCCCCCGGCTTCAGGCCATGGCGCGGCAGTGGGAGGACTGCAGCGCGCGGGCGTTCTTCGACGCCTACCGCGCCACCATCGCCGGCTGTCCGGTGTGGCCGGAGGAGGAAGGAGCCGCCGGACGGCTTCTCTCCCTGTTCCTTTTGGAAAAAGCGTTGTACGAGGTTGGGTACGAGGCGGCAAACCGTCCCGCCTGGATCGGTATTCCCGTCAAGGGGGTGCTGGCCCTGTTGGACGGGCATGGCCTGCCGCCGGCGGACGATGCCTCATGCCCCGTCCCCGCTTCCGCCCGTTCAGGAGAAAGCACGACCGATGGCGACTAATCCCAGCCTTCCCCCGGTTGCCGCCCTGCCGCCGGATCTGGCCGCCGGCATCGACGCCGTGGTCCGCGCCGCCCACGGCGATCCGTTCGGCTTTCTCGGCATGCACGACACCGCCGATGGGGTGACGGTGCGCTGCTTCATCCCCGGTGCGACCGCCGTGCGGGTGATCGACGCCGCCGACGGCTCCGTCGCCGCCACCATGGCGCCGGTCCACAGCGACGGTTTCTTCATCGCCGACCTGCCGGGGCGCGGACGCTTCGCCTATCGCCTGCGGGTGGATTTTCCGCTGGCGACGCAGGAGTTCGAGGACGTTTACCGCTTCGGCCCCGTGCTGGGCGACCTGGACCTGCACCTGCTGGCCGAAGGCAACCATCTGCGCAATTTCGAACGCCTCGGCGCCCACCTCCGCACGCTGGAGGGGGTGGAGGGGGTTGCCTTCGCCGTCTGGGCGCCCAACGCCCGGCGGGTCAGCGTGGTGGGGGAGTTCTGCGGCTGGGACGGCCGGCGGCTCCCCATGCGCCGCCGCGGGGACGCGGGGGTATGGGAGATCTTCGTCCCCCACGCCACCGCCGGCCAGCGGTACAAGTACGAGATCGTCGGCGCCGACGGCACCCTGCTGCCGCTGAAGGCCGATCCCTTCGCCTTTGAATGCGAGATGCGCCCGGCCAACGCCTCGGTCGTCCGCGGGCTGGGGGATTATCGGTGGCAGGATGAATCGTGGGAAGGCCGGCGGGCCGACATCGCCGGCCGCTCCGCTCCCATCAGCATCTACGAGGTCCATCTGGGATCCTGGGCGCGGGTGCCGGAGGAGGGGGACCGTTTCCTCACCTATGACGAGTTGGCCCAGCGGTTGATCCCCTATGTCACCGGGCTGGGGTTCACCCACATCGAACTGCTGCCAATCACCGAGCATCCCTTTGACGGGTCATGGGGGTATCAGCCCATCGGCCTTTACGCCCCCACCAGCCGCCACGGCGGCCCCGACGCCTTCAAGCGTTTCGTCGAGGCGTGCCACGCGGCCGGGCTGGGGGTGCTGCTGGATTGGGTGCCGGGGCATTTCCCCACCGATTCCCATGGGCTGGGGAATTTCGACGGCACCCATCTGTACGAACACGCCGACCCGCGCCAGGGCTATCACCAGGACTGGAACACCCTGATCTATAATTTCGGCCGGCGGGAGGTGGCGAATTTCCTGCTGGGCAACGCGCTGTTCTGGCTGGAGCAGTACCGGCTGGACGGGTTGCGGGTGGATGCCGTCGCCTCCATGCTCTATCTCGACTATTCCCGCCGGGAAGGGGAATGGATCCCCAACCAGTACGGCGGGCGGGAAAATCTGGATGCCGTCGCCTTCCTGAAGCGCATGAACGAACTGGTCTACGGCCACCACGACGGGGCGATGACGGTGGCGGAGGAGTCCACCTCGTGGCCGGCGGTGTCGCGGCCCACCTATCTGGGCGGGCTGGGGTTCGGGTACAAATGGAACATGGGGTGGATGCACGACACCCTGGAATACATGTGCAAGGATCCGATCCACCGGCGGCATCACCATCATGCCATGACCTTCGGCATGATCTATGCCTACTCGGAAAACTTCATCCTGCCGCTCAGCCATGACGAGGTCGTTCACGGCAAGGGATCGCTCATCAACAAGATGCCGGGCGATGCGTGGCAGAAATTCGCCAATCTGCGCGCCTATTACGCCTTCATGTTCACCCATCCCGGCAAGAAGCTGCTGTTCATGGGCGGCGAGTTCGCCCAGTGGCGGGAATGGAGCGAGGCCCGCAGCCTGGACTGGCACCTGTTGGAGCAGGAGGAGCACCGCGGCATCCGCGATCTGGTGCGGGACCTGAACGGCCTCTACCGCACGCTGCCGGCGCTGCACGAACTGGATTGCGACCCCGCCGGGTTCGAATGGATCGAGGCCAACGACAGCGACTACAGCGTCTATGCCTATGCCCGCAAAGGCCGGAACGCCGAATCCCCGGCGGTGGTGGTGTGCAACTTCACCCCCATCCCCCGCGACGGGTACGCGGTGGGGGTGCCGCTGCCGGGGGCTTACCGCCTGTGCCTCAACACCGACGATCCCCGTTTCGGCGGCTCAGGCTACGGTGCGCTGCCGGAGGTGGTGTCGGCGCAAGCCGAACCGCGGCACGGGCGCCCGCAGTCTTTGACCCTGACCCTGCCGCCGCTGGCGGTCGTGGTGCTGGAGCGGGTGGGCCAGGAGGGCACGATGATTTCCGTATGACGGAAATGTTGCGGAAAGCCGTGGCTTGACGCTGGGTGACGGGAGATTTTATTGCTTTTTGGTGGCATTGATCCCTGCCTCACACGCGATCGATCGTCGTGCCGGGCAGGAGAGGCCATCATAACCCGTCTCCAGCCCTCAGCCCCAGCCACAGCCGGAGTGAACCCTTGCCCATCCGCAGCACCGGGGCCGCACGGCCCGCCGTCCGTCCGGGGCGCCCCTATCCGCTGGGGGCCAGTTGGGACGGGCATGGGGTGAACTTCGCCCTGTTTTCCGCTCACGCGGAAAAGGTGGAACTCTGCCTGTTCGATTCCACCGGGCAGAAGGAAACCGACCGCATCATTCTGCCCGAATACACGGACGAGGTGTGGCACGGCTACCTGCCCGACGTGCAGCCGGGGCAACTGTACGGCTATCGTGTCTATGGGCCGTACGACCCCGCCGTCGGGCACCGTTTCAACCCCAACAAGCTGCTGCTGGACCCGTACGCCAAGGCGCTGTTCGGCACCATCAAATGGTCCGATACCCACTATGGCTACCGCGTCGGTTCGGGGCGGGAGGATCTGTCCTTCGACCGGCGGGACAACGCCCGGTCCATGCCCAAATGCCGGGTGGTGGACAACGCCTTCACCTGGGGGCAGGAACGGCGGCCGAACGTGCCGTGGCCCGACACCATCATTTACGAAACCCATGTCCGCGGCTTCACCATGCTGCATCCGGGCGTGCCGCCCCAGGCCCGCGGCACCTGCGCCGGCCTGTCCACCCCGGCGGTGATCGCGCATATGAAGGCGCTGGGAATCACGGCGGTGGAGTTGCTGCCGGTCCACGCCTTCACCGACGACCGCCATTTGGTGGGGCAGGGGCTGCACAATTACTGGGGCTACAATTCCATCGGCTTCTTCGCCCCCGAACCCCGCTATCTGGCCACCGGCGTGGTGTCGGAATTCAAGACCATGGTCGCCCGCCTGCACGACGCCGGGATCGAGGTGATCCTGGATGTGGTCTACAACCACACGGGCGAGGGCAACCACCTTGGCCCCACCCTGTCGCTCAAGGGCATCGACAACGCGTCCTATTACCGGCTGGTGCCGGAGGACCGGCGCTATTACATCAACGACACCGGCACCGGCAACACGCTGAACCTGTCGCACCCGCGGGTGCTGCAGATGGTGATGGACAGCCTGCGCTATTGGGTGTCGGAGATGCATGTGGACGGGTTCCGCTTCGATCTCGCCACCATCCTCGGGCGCGAACCCCACGGTTTCGACCAGGGCAGCGGCTTTCTCGACGCCGTGCGGCAGGATCCGGTGCTGACCGGGGTCAAGCTGATCTCCGAACCGTGGGATGTCGGCCCCGGCGGCTATCAGGTGGGCAATTTTCCCCCCGGCTGGTCGGAATGGAACGACCGCTACCGCGACACGGTGCGGCGGTTCTGGCGCGGCGACGACGGCATGCTGCCGGAACTGGCCGGGCGGGTGGCCGGGTCGTCGGACCTGTTCGACAAGCGGGGACGGCGCCCGTGGGCGTCGGTCAACTTCATCACCGCCCACGACGGCTTCACGCTCGCCGATCTCGTCTCCTACAACGACAAGCACAATCTGGCGAACGGCGAGGGCAACCGCGACGGCCATTCCGCCAACTATTCCAGCAATCACGGGGCGGAGGGGCCGACCGACAACCCCGCCGTCCGTGCGCTCCGCGACCGCCAGCGCCGCAACCTGCTGGCGACGCTGCTGCTGTCGCAGGGCACGCCCATGCTGCTGGCCGGTGACGAGCTGGGCCAGACGCAGCAGGGCAACAACAACGCCTATTGCCAGGACAACGAGTTGACGTGGCTCGACTGGTCGCGGCTGGAGGACGCCGACACCCAGGCCATGGCGACGTTCGTGCGCCGCCTGACGGCGCTGCGGGCGGTGCATCCGGTGCTGCGCCGTCCGATCTTCCTGCATGGGCGGGTGACCTGTCCGGCGGGGCTGAAGGACATCGCGTGGTATGCCCCCGACGGGCGGGAAAAGACCGCGGAGCAATGGCGGATGCCCCACGCGCGCACGGTGGGGCTGCTGCTCAACGGTCATGCCGGCCGGTATCAGGCGCCGGACGGGCGCTCTCTCGATGATTCGGTGCTGCTGATCGTGCTCAACGCCCACCCGGGGGTGGTTTCCTTCACCATGCCCACGGTGCCGGGCGGGCGGGGCTGGCGCTGCCTGCTGGACACGCGGGTGGCCGATGGCGAGGGCGACGGGCGCATGATCCTGAACGGCAAGGCCGTTGACGTGGACGGCCCGGCGGTCCTGGTGCTTCAACTGGTGGAGGCGCCTGAGACGCGGTAGCGCACCTTTTTCGCTCAACCCCCGATGTGGCCGGAAAGGGAGCCGTGGTAAGGTTCCACCGTCGTAATCGGGGGTGGCAGGGAGATGGCAGAGTACGATTTTTCCATGGTCGGGGCGGCAATCATCGATGCCCAACCCCACTCGCTGCGGGTGCTGCGCGAGGTGATGATCCGCCTCGGGGTCAAGCGCATCGAGGGGTACGGGGCCGTCAAGGATGCCGCCGTGATGCTGTCCAGCGACACCCCCGACCTCATCCTGATTGATGCCGATGGGGACGAGGCGGAAACGCTGCGTTTCGTCCGCACCCTGCGCAACGAACCGGGGGTGCCCAACCCCTTTGCCATCGTCATCGTCACCACGTGGCAGCCGACCCCCGCCCTGCTGGTGCGGGTGACCAACACCGGGGCCGACGATCTGATGGTCAAGCCGGTGTCGCCCAAGCATGTGCAGGAGCGGCTGACCGCCCTGATCGAAGGGCGCAAGAAATTCGTCGTCACCGCCGATTACACCGGCCCCGACCGCCGCAAGGCCCCGCGGGAAGGGGCGCAGATTCCGCTTTTGGACGTGCCCAACACCCTGCGGCTGCGGGCAACCGGGCGGTGGGATCAGGCCAGCCTGCGCCAGGCGATGGCGGAGGCCTGCCATCAGGTGAACGGGCAGAAGCTGCTGCGCGGCAGCGTGCAGGTGGCGTTTCTGGTGGAACTGGCCCGGCCCGGTCTGGTGGCGGCGGAAAAGGCCGCACTGGATCATGTGGCGCGGGCGGCGGTGCTGATCGACGACATTCACCGCCGCCTGCCGGAAAGCGGGGCCACCAACATCAAGGCCCAATGCGTCGCCCTGAAAAAGATGGTGGACGCCATTCGAACCGAAGCCGCCACGGGGGGCGTGGCGGCGGAGACGGCGGAGCACATCGTCGAACGGGTCTATGATCTGATGCGTGCGCTCGACCCCGGCCGCCCGCTGGACGCGATGCAGGCGGAGGTGCGGGGGGCCGTCGCCGGCTACCGCAGCCGTCTGGAACAGATGGTCGCCGCCAAGGCGGCGAATGCCGCCTCCGCTCCGGAAGCCAAGGAGGGGGATGGCGGGAAGGGGGCCGGAAACACGGCGGAGTCTGTAAAGGCGGCCCCCTGACCGAGAGAGGGGCGTTTACGGAGTGGCCGGCAGGCCGACCGGCTCGAAGCCGTGCTTCGCCAGGGTCGCCTGTCCTTCCGGTGACAGGATGGCCGCCATCAGACCCACGGCCGCCGGGTTGTCCAGGCGGGTGATGGTCATGCCGTATTCCGGGCCGGTGGCGTAGGGGGCCGGCACCGGCACCACCTGCAGATCCGGGGTGGCCTTGCGCCGCTGCTCCGCCCCGCTGCAATAGGCGATCATGACGGTGATGTCCCCCCGCTGGAACGCCGAGGCGATGGGATCGGGGTCGGCGGGGTTGGCGGCGGTGGAATTGCCGACGATCTTCTGTGCCTTGGCGTCCAGTTGCGCGAAGGCGCCGGGAACCGCCGCATCGATCAGCCGGAACATGGCCCAGGTGTAATCGCCGCCGGGATCGGCCTTGGGGGTGGAGGTGCCCAGCTTGACCGCCGGGTCCAGCAGCCGGGCGGCGAAATGGTCGGGGTCCAGCCCGGCGTCGGGCTTGGCAAAGGCGCACAACCTGTTGCGGGTGAACATCACCGCTGCGGCCGCCCGCCCGTCGGCGCGCAGCGTCAGCGCGTGGCCCATGTCGGCCGAGGTGAAAAGGTCCACCGCCTCCCCCGCCTCGATCCGTTCGCGCATCAGGCCCGACGGGCCGAAGGCGGTGCGCACCGGGGTGCCGGTGGCCTTGGTGTAGTCGGCGGCAATGGCGGTCATCACCGCCTTCAGGCTGCCCGCCCCGTACAACACCAGATCGCCGGCCAGCGCCGGGGGAGTGAGGGCGACGGCCCCCAAAAGGACGAGGCAATGGGAAAGACGCATGGGATTGCCTGTGCAGGGAAGCGAAGGGTGGTGAGGCGCATTATTAAAGGCACGAATTATATTTTGTCAAATATAGCGATTCCGCCTGATGGCAGGGGGCGGCGGCGATAGCACGGCAGATAACCGCGCGTGCCGTATTGCGTTCGGCAGCCGGCGGGTATAACCCCTGGCAGACCGGGGCCTGACTGTTCCATGGTGGGCATCGTCTGGTTCCGGCTGTCCGGTCCGCGCGGGTGCGCAAGGGGCCGGAGCGCCACGGAGAATCCTTTGGGAGAAAACATTCTTTTCGTCGAGCGGTGGATGCGCAATCCGCTGGCCGTCGGAGCCATTGCCCCCAGCGGTCCCACCCTGTGCCGGTCGATGGCCCGTGCCGCCGGGGCGGCCCCCGGCCGCCGGATCGTGGAGCTGGGGCCGGGCACCGGCGTCATGACCCGCGCCCTGATCGACGCCGGGGTCGCCGACCGCGACCTTCTGCTGGTCGAACTCGACCGCAGCTTTGCCGCCCGTCTGGCGCTTGACTATCCCGGAGCCTGCATCGTGCGGGAAAACGCCTGCCGTCTGCGGCGCATCACGCGGGACCATGGGTGGCAGGGGTGCGATGCCGTCGTCTCGGGCCTGCCGCTCATCAATTTTCCCGGTGCGGTGCAGTTGCGCATCCTGGCCGGAGCCTTCGATTCCCTGGGGCCGCAGGGGATCTTCGTCCAGTTCACCTATGGGCCGTTCTCGCCGGTGGCCCCGGCGGTTCTGCGGCGGTTGGGGCTGACGGGTGCCCGCACCGGCTGGATCGCCCGCAACGTTCCCCCTGCCTTCGTCTGGACCTATCGTCGGGCTGCGGGCCGGTTCTGAACCGGCCCGCCGCTCCATCAGTCGTCCTCGTACAGGCCGCGGGCGGCGTCCTGGTGGCAGGCCTGGCAATCGGCGAAGCTTTTGGCGCGGTTGCCCAGGTGGCGCTTGCGGTGTTCGTGGACGAACCAACGCTGCTCGGTGATCCGCAGCAGGGTGCCGTCGCCGCGCCCGGCGTTGGCGGTCAGATAGGCGCGGATGTCGGCCACCGCATCGGCGGGCAGGCTGGCGTTGTCGCCGAAATGGTCGGCCAGCCCGTCCATGATCCGGTTCCAGCTTTGGGCCGGCAGCAGGCCCGGCTGGAACGCCATGTGGCATTCGCCGCATTCCTTTTGCGTGGCGGGATGGGTAACGGGGGGGACGCGCTCCATCTCGTTGGCCAGCCCCGGCAGGGCACTCAGGCACAGGACGGCGGCGGCGGCGGTCAGGGCGGGGATGCGGATCATGGCTTGCCTGTCAGGTAGGTGATGAAATCGCCCTTTTCCCGCGCGGTGCAGGCGCGGCCCAGGACGGCGGGGCAATCGCGGGAAAAACGCTTTTCCACGTCGGTGGCGTTGGTGAAGCGGGCGGGGTTGGCGCTGACGGCCATGGGATCGATGCTGCGCCCGGTCTTCTGGTGCTGGCCGCTGCGGGTGGGGTCGGGGGTGTGGCAGGTGGCACACGCAGGCGTTTCCGCCTTGCCGCCCGTGTGCGGCCCCATGTAGAGCGCCCGACCACGGGCGGCGTCGAAGCCGGTGAACCCGGAATCCTCCCGCTGGGCTTCGGCGGCATAGGCGGTCAGGATGGCATCGCGGGCGGCATCGGCGCGCGCCGGCAGGGCCGCACCGGCGGTCAGCAGCAGGGCCGCCGCCGCGCAGGCCGAGGAAAGGCGTTTCATGGGGTCGCTCCATGGGTGGAGGTGGGGTGAACGGGGGAAGGTGCTGGGGCCGCGGTCTGAAGGTGCTTCAGCCCATGCAGGCCGAAGACCACCGCCACATGCCCGACGATCAGCCACAGGCCGAGGGTGGACAGCGCCTCGTGCAGATGCTCCAGCTTCGACACGGCGTCGGCGGCGACACCGCTGACGGTGACCAGGGCCAGGGCGGCCAGCAGCAGGGCCGCCATCCACGACAGCACCGCCGGGCGCCCGCGCCAGGCCCGGCTGTCGCCGCGCACCAGCCACCCCAGCCATTGGCCCAGGGCCGCCCGCGACGGGTGGGGCAGGCGCAGCGGGCTGCCGTCGGGGGCGATCAGGCCCAGCGCCAGCCGCACGGCCACAGCGATCAGCACCGTGTAGCCGGCGAACAGATGCATGCCATAGGTGTCCTCGTCGCCGGTCAGATAGGCGACGATGAAGCCGCCCGACACCAGCGCGTGGAACAGGAACAGAAAGCTCATCTGCGCCCGTTTCGACGGGAACGGGAGCCGGGGGGAGGGGGACGGGGTGGTCATGGCCGGTCTCCGGGTGCGGGGGTCAGTCGGCCAGGACGCGGACCAGGGTACCGGCGGTGGAGCCGGCCCCGTCGCCGTCGGCCATCACCTGCCAGGCGAACGCCGCCGAGGCGATCAGCAGGGTGGCGACAGCCATGTGAAGAAGCATCCGGCGCAGCATGATCCGTTGTCCTGTCTTGCGGTTGCGATCATGGAAAAAGCATAGGCCCCGGCGTCTGAACCGACGCTGACGCCGCCGTTCAGGCCGCGTTCAGGATTTCCCCCTGCCGTGCGCGGGGGAAAATCCGCTAAGCTGGCGGCAGCGCGGAAAAGCGCACGCGAAAACAACAGGGTGGAACGTGCTATGAAGCTGGTGCGCGTTGGTCGGCCGGGTGCGGAAAAACCGGCCCTGCTGGATGGGCAGGGCCGGTTGCGCGATGTGTCGCAGCATGTGGCCGATATCGCCGGGGGCGTCCTGGCGCCGGACGGTCTGGACCGCCTGCGCCGGCTGGACCCGGACAGCCTGCCGCTGGTGGACGGAACCCCGCGCATCGGCCCGTGCGTCGGCGGCGTCGGCAAGATCGTGTGTGTCGGCCTCAACTATTCCGATCACGCGGCGGAATCCGGCATGGCCGTCCCGCCCGAGCCGGTGCTGTTCCTGAAACCGTCAAGCAGCCTTTGCGGCCCCTACGACGACGTGGAGATCCCCCGCGGTTCGGAAAAGGCCGATTGGGAGGTGGAACTGGGCGTGGTCATCGGTTCCCCCGCCAAATACGTGCCGGAAGAACGGGCGCTGGACTGTGTGGCCGGGTATTGCGTCGTGAACGACGTGTCCGAACGCGCCTTCCAGCTTGAACGGGCCGGTCAGTGGGACAAGGGCAAGGCCCACGACACCTTCGCCCCCGTCGGCCCCTGGCTGGTGACGGCGGACGAGGTGCCGGACCCGCAGGCGCTCGACCTGTGGCTGGAGGTGGACGGCCACCGCTACCAGCAGGGCAACACCCGCACCATGGTGTTCGGGGTGGCGCATCTGGTGTCGTACATCAGCCGGTTCATGAGCCTGCAGCCGGGGGACATCATCTCCACCGGCACGCCCCCCGGCGTGGGCATGGGCCAGAAGCCGCCGGTGTTCCTGCGCGCCGGCCAGACCATGCGGCTGGGCATCGCCGGGCTGGGCGAGCAGCGCCAGCGCACGGTTGCCGCCTGAGCGGGGGCAGGGGAGAAAAGGTCAGCGCGCCAGCCGGTTCCGTTCCATGACCCGGTTGGCGATGACCACCGCCTGGGTGCGGCTGTAGACCTTCAGCTTCTGCAAAATCGCCGAGACGTGGGCCTTCACCGTCGTCTCGGTGATGTGCAGTTCAAAGGCGATTTCCTTGTTCAGCTTGCCGGTGCCCAGCATTTCCAGCACCCGCATCTGCTGCGCGGTCAAGGTGGCGAGGCGGCGCACGATGTCGGCGGTTTCCTCGTCCTCCGGCGTGTCCTCCTCCACCACGCCGACCATATGGGGCGGCAGGTAGATTTCTCCCTGCAGCACCTGGCGCAGCGCCCCGGCGATGGCGTCGCGGGGGGTGGATTTGGGGATGAAGCCCGACGCCCCGCATTCGATGGCTTCCCGCACCAGCCGGCGGTCGTCGTGGGCCGATACCACCACGATGGGCGTGGCGGGGAACCGCCCGCGAAGGGTGAGCAGGCCCGACAGGCCGCTGACCCCCGGCATGGTCAGGTCCAGAAGCACCAGATCCAGATCCCCCTTGTCCTCCAGCAGCCGGATGGCGGCATCCAGACAATCGGCTTCGAGAATCTCGGTGGCCTGACACGAATAGACGACGGCGCTGCGCAGCGCGTCGCGGACCATGGGATGGTCGTCGGCAATCAGAATGCGGCTCATGGCGTGTTTTCACGCTTGTTGGAACGTTTCCTCACGGGCCGATCATGACAGAGAAAGAGGGTTTCCGGCAACACGAACAAAAACGCCGGCTCCGAATTATCAACGGGGCCGGCGTTTTCATTTAAAGCTTTACTTTACGCTTTGGGCAGCTTGAACACCCACAGCGATCCGCCCTGGTTGATGTCCTTCACCAGCTTGGCGACGTCGCCGCCCCACAGCGGCACGGCACCGCCCCAGCCCGACACCACGGCGACGTACTGTTCGCCGTCCATTTCCCAGGTGATCGGGCAGCCGACCACGCCCGAGCCGGTCTGGAACTTCCACACTTCCTTGCCGGTCTTGGCGTCGAAGGCCTTGAGGAAGCCTTCCGGCGTGCCGGTGAACACCAGATTGCCGGCGGTGGTCAGAACCCCACCCCACAGCGGGGCCGGGTTCTTGTATTCCCAGGCGATCTTGCCGGTCTTGGGGTCGATGGCGCGCAGCGCACCGATGTAATCGTCGTACAGCGGCTTGATGGTGAAGCCGGCACCCAGATAGGCCGCACCCTTCTTGTAGGTGATCGGCTCGTTCCAGATGTCCATGCCCCATTCGTTGGCCGGGACGTAGAACAGTTCGGTGTCGGGGTTGTAGGCCATCGGCATCCAGTTCTTGGCCCCCAGGAAGGCGGGGGCGGAGAACACCGACTTGCCCTTGCCCTCGCCGCCCTCGGTGGGCGCGCCCGGACGGTTGTCATCGTTGTAGACCGGGCGGCCGGTCTTCAGATCGATGCTCTTGGCCCAGGTGATCTTGCTGACGAAGGGAGACGCGTTGATGAGCTGGCCGTTGGTGCGGTCCAGCACATAGAAGAAGCCGTTGCGGTCGGCCTTGGCGCCGGCCTTGATGACCTTGCCGTCCATCCTCAGGTCGAACGACACCAGTTCGTTCACACCGTCGAAATCCCAGCCGTCATGGGGCGTGGTCTGATAGTGCCACTTGATTTCGCCCGTGTTGGGGTCGATGGCCAGGGTGGACGAGGTGTAGAGGTTGTCGCCGGGCCGCAGGTGCGAATTCCACGGGGCCGGGTTGCCGGTGCCGAAATACAGCAGGTTGGTTTCGGGGTCGTAGGTGCCGCCCAGCCAGGTGGCCCCGCCGCCGGTCTTCCACATGTCGCCGGGCCACGACGCGTTGACCACGCCGGTCACCGTCGATTCCTTGCCGCCCAGCGTGCCCTTGTTGCCTTCGATGGTCGGGCGCTGCCAAAGCAGTTCGCCGGTTTCGGCGTCGCGCGCCTCCACCATGCCGACGATGCCGAATTCACCGCCGGAATTGCCGGTGATGATCTTGCCGTCCACGATCAGCGGGGCGGCGGTCATGGAATAACCGTCCTTGTATTCCGCCGTCTTCTTGGACCAGATGACCTTGCCGGTGTCCTTGTTCAGCGCCACCAGCCGGGCGTCGAGGGTGCCGAAGTAAACCTTGTCGCCATAGACGGCGGCACCGCGGTTGATGACGTCGCAGCAGGGCATGATGCCGTCGGGCAGGCGGTGGTCGTACTGCCACAGCTTATGCCCGGTGCGGGCGTCCACGGCGTAGAGGCGGGAATAGGAGCCGGTGACGTACATCACGCCATCGACCACCAGCGGCTGGGCTTCCTGCCCGCGCTGCTTTTCCCCGCCGAAGGAGAAGGACCACACCGGAACCAGCTTGGACACGGTGTCGGGGGTCAGAGCCTTCAGCGGGCTGTACCGCTGGCCCTGATACCCCATGCCATAGGTCAGAACGTCGCCGGTGCTTTTGGTGTCGCCCAGCAGATCGTCCTTGGTCGGGCCGGCGGCCAGTGCGGTGCCGGCGGCGAGCGCGGCCGTCAGCGCTGCCGCGGAAACCGTGGTCCGGGTAAAGACGGACAGAAAACGCATCATGTGCGATGACCTCCCTCAAAGTCATGTGTCGGCGGTGTGCGGCGTTGCACCCTGCGGCCCCCGCCCCGTGTGTGGCGGGTGGGGGTTGCGGGGTGGGCTTGCACGGGGTTGTCGGGCACTGCGTCGGCCGACCTTTCGCAGTGCCGGGTGCTGGTGTGGATCGGGGCAGTTTAGAGAAGCCCGGCGGGACGGCTATTGTGCGATGGTCCAATGGGCGGGAAGGGGCCGTCTCATACCCTTCCGCCCAAGCTCTCAAGCCCTCCGGCCCTTAGGGTGCCGCGCGGGGCAGGGTTTCCTGTTCGATCGCCGGCCACAGGTGGGCGACCGACCGCTGGTATTCCGGGCGCAGCATGCTGAGCGATGCGAAGCGGTCGGGGATGGGGGCCTCCAGCATTTCGGCCATGTCGGCCCCTTGGGCGGCGGCGGTGCGCAGCGTGCCGTCCAGCCACGTCAGCCAATCGCGGGTCTGGGCGATGGCGCCCTTGTCGGGGCGGATGCGCCCGTGGTTGGGCACCAGCACCGACACGTCCAGCGCCTCCAGCGTATCGAGCGCCTTCAGCCATTTGGCGACGTCGGCGTGGGGGGTGGTGGGGGTGCGGTCGGAAAACACCACGCCGCCGGCAAACAGCACCTTCGTCGTTTCGTCGTAGAGGGCGAGGTCGGCGTGGGTGTGCCCTTCCAGCGGGATCAGGCGCAGGCGGTGGCTGCCGTAGACCACGGTCGATCCGTGGACGGCCTGGGTCGGGGCCACCGGATCGGTGCCGCGCATCCAATCGCCGACCAGACGGTACATGTTTTCGGTGATGGCGGCCCCTTCGCGCTCGATCCCGGCGATGGTGCCGGGCAATGCGGCGATGGGCACGTCCTTGAACGCCTGATTGCCCAGGAAATAGTCGGGGTGCAGGTTGCTGATGTAGACGATGCGGATCGGCTTGGGCGTCACCGTGCGGATGGCGGCGCGCATCTCCTCCCCGAACCGGCGCGACGGGCCGGTCTGGATCACCACCACACCGTCGTCGGTGACGATGAAGCCGGGGTTGAGGATGTTGCCGCCGTTGGCGCGGGTGAAATGCTCGGTCGAACCCACGAAGACATAGGTGTCGGGCGCGATCTGGGTCGGTTTCAGGTCATAGGACAGCGGGGCCGCATGGCTGGTGGCCGCGGCCAGCAGCAGCAGGAGGGATGCCAGGAGCGTGCGGATCATGGCGTCACCCCCACCGTGCCGGTTGCCGCCGTCTTGACCGGAACCGGAATGGAGGCGGCGATGTCGCCGCCGTTGTTGTCGCGGCCCTTCAGTGTCAGCACCGACCCCGGCACCGGCGCGTCGAGGGCCAGGGTGAACACCGGATCTTCGCTCACCGGCTCCAGCGGCGACAGGCGGGCAACCGGCGTGCCGTCGGCGGCCGTCAGGGTCAGCGCGTCGATGAAGAAGGCGGGCACCCCGGCCATCAGCCCGGTGTCCTGCGGGTGGCGGATGCGCAGCTTCACCCGTGCGGTGCCGGCGGCGTCGGCGGGCCACACGCGGGCCTGCACCTCGCCCAGATGATCGGCCCAGTCCGACGCGGCATAGGACGCCGGCGGGGCGGCGCACCCGCCCCCGGCGGCGTCCACCAGCCGGCCGTTCATGTGCCACACCCCGTCACGGGTGCGGGCGGCGGCGCGCACGGCGGTGGCCTGCTGGATCTTGATGCGGGTGGCGATGAAGGGCCGCGCCTTCAGCGGTTCGTACCGCAGCACCACGGGGAAGGGGTTGAGATCGGCGACGATGACGATCTCCTGCACCCCGTCCAGGGCGGTGGCGTCCACGGCGACCGGCATGGCGCGGGCGTTTTCCACATCCGCCGGGGCCAGAACCTTCACCCGGTCGTCGGCCACCACGGGGGCGGTGCCGAACACCTCCGGATACAGCGTCTCCCACATGACGGAGCCGAGGGGGTCTTCGGGAATGGACGATGCGGCCAGGGCCGGCGTGACCGCCAGCCACAGGCCGCAAGCCAATACGGCTGCTCTCATCGGTGCGTTGCTCCCTATGTGCCGCGCTCTTCCTTCCGGCCCGAACCGGCGGGTGGAGGGAGCGCGTTGTTATTCGGTGTTCGCCGCCGGCTGGTGGCGGCTGACGCCGTAGCGGGCGAACAGCGCGTCCAGCGAGCCGTCGGCGTCCATCGCCGTAATCACGTCACCCAAGGCATAGGCGAGATCGCGGGAATTCTCCTTCACCGCCATGCCGATGTCCCAGCCCGATTGCGGCATGCCCGGCAGGGTCATCGTGGCCGTGGGGTAATCGGCCTTCTGCGGTCCCAGCGCCCCTTCGATCTCGCTCAAGGGGGCCAGCACCGCGGCGACGTCACCGGTGCGCATGGCCTCAATCGCCTTGGTGACGGAGGGGAAATGGGCGATGCTGCTGCGCAGCCGTCCGCCGAAGGCGCCCAGCAGGAAGAAATCGGGCACGGTGTCCAGCTCCACCCCGATCTTCTCCCCCTCCGGCAAGGTGGCGATCATGCCGTTGGGAAGGCGGGCGGGGTTGCGGGTCAGGGCATAGACCTCCCGCTGGTAGGGGGCGAACAGCACCGCCTCGCCGTTGCGCAGGGCGAATTCCTTGTCATAGGGGATGTGCATCATCACGTCCGCCGGCTCGCCGCCGGTGACGTAGCCCTTCCACACCGCCAGTCGCAGATCGTCGGAGACGGTTTCCCCCGGCGGATGCTCCATGATGTCGGCGGCAACCCCCAACCGTTCGGCCAGGATGCGGCCCAGCTCCACGTCGATGCCGGTCATCTTGCCGTTCTCGCGGTACGAGAAGGGTGGGAAATCCCGGTATACCGCGATGCGCAGACGGCCCCGCGCCGCCACGTCGTCCAGCGGACGGGCGGCTGCGGGGCGAAAGGCCGCCGCGGTACCGGCGGCGGCCAGTCCGGCCAGAAGAAGGGAGCGGCGGGTGAGCCGCGGCATGGATGCCCCTGCCATTACTGTTCCGCCACGGTTTCCAGCCAGGAGCGGATGGCCCACAGGGCTTCCTGTCCCAGCGCCTCGCCGAACTTGGGCATATAGGTCACCCCGTTGCGGATGGAGCCGTTGGTCACGCGCTCCTTGAACCATTCGTCACCCATGTCACCCTTTTCCAGATAGCGCAGATCGGGCGCGATGCCACCCGACACCGCACCCAGACCGTGGCAGCGGGCGCAATTCTGGTTGAAGGCCGAGGCGCCGATTTCGATGGCCCGCGGGTTGCCGCGGTAGGGGTTGCTGTCGCGCCATGTGTCGCCCAGCTTGTCCAGGCCCGTGGTGTCCACCGCCTGGGGCACCACGTCGCCGTGGGCGCGGGCGCCGGTGGGGGTGAAGGCCAGCGTCCCGGCGGCGGTCAGGGCCAGGGCGGCAAGGGCAAGGGTGCTCAGACGCAGCGTCATGGGATGTTTCCTCGTCTCACGAAAGCCGGACCGGATGACCTCCGGCGGCCTGTTGCTTCCCACCCGTGTGGGCCGTTGTTGGCGTCGAGCATAACCACGGGTTACCGGCTGGAATAATTGGACTTTGGTACAAGGATGGATGAATCGGTCCCATCGGCCGGTCCGCCATGATCTATTGTTCCAAAGTCGCATAGGCCGGACCGCCACCATTGGTTAAGCTGGCGATCCCCCCGATGCACCCACGCGAAATCCCGGAGGAACGCCGTTGCCGGCAAAGCCCGCTTTCCCCCTGTTGCGAGCCGCCCTGTTGGGCACGGCGCTGGCGCTGCTGTCCCCCCTGCCGGCCGCCGTTCCCGCCGCGGCGCAGGAGGCTCCGGCGGCGGCAACGGTGCGCATCGCCTATCTCTCCCAAACGATGGAGCATCCGCCGGCCCTGTCCAACCTCGACGCCCCGGCGGAGGACGAGGGGCGGGCCGGGGCCGAACTGGCCATCGCCGACAACGCCACCACCGGGCGGTTCCTCAAACAGGCCTTCACCCTCGACACCGTGACGGTGGAGGAGGGGGGCGACCCGGCGGCGGCGCTGAAGGATCTCATCGCCCAGGGGCACCGGCTGGTGGTGCTCGACCTGCCGGCGCCGGCGGTGGCGGCCCTGGCCCGGCTGCCGGAAGCGAAAAACGTGCTGCTGTTCAACGCCGGGGCCACCGACGATTCCCTGCGGGCCGAACAGTGCGCGCCCAACCTGCTGCACACCGCCCCCAGCCGCGCCATGCTGGCCGACGCGCTGGCCCAGTATCTGGTCTTCAAACGGTGGACCAAATGGTTCCTGGTGGTGGGGACGCGGCCCGAGGATAAGCTGTACGCCGCCGCCGTCCGCCGCGCGGCGAAGAAATTCGGCGCCACCATCGCGGCGGAAAAGGACTGGAGCGGCGATTTCGACGCCCGCCGCACCGCTCAGGCCGAAGTGCCGGTGTTCACCCGCGCCGGTTCCTACGATGTCCTGATCGTCGCCGACGAGATCGGCGATTTCGGCGATTACCTGATGTACCGCACCGCCGAACCGCGGCTGGTGGCCGGCACCCAGGGGCTGGTGCCCACCGTCTGGCACCGCACCCACGAGCAATGGGGGGCGGCGCAGTTGCAAAACCGCTTCCGCGCCCGGTTCAAGCGGCCGATGCTGCCCCGCGATTACGCCGTCTGGGCCGCCGTCCGCGCGGTGGGGGAGGCGGCGACCCGCACCCAATCCACCGATCCGGCCACGCTGGTCACCTATATCGAGGGGCCGGACCTGACCCTGCCGGTGTTCCAGGGGCGCCCGGCCAGCTTCCGCCCGTGGGACGGGCAGATGCGCCAGCCGATCCTGCTGGCCGCCGACCGCTCGCTGGTCACCACCGCACCGCTGGACGGCTTTCTCCATCCCCGCACCGAACTGGACACGCTGGGTTTCGACGAGCCGGAAACCGGCTGCAAAGCCCGCAAGAAAACCTCCCGCTAGAAGGACACGCCATCATGCGCCTGCGCGCCCTTTTCCTGGCCGCATCCACCGCCGCCCTGCTGGCGGCTCTGCCCGCCGCCGCCCAGACGGCCTATGTGTCGAACGAAAAGGACAACACCGTCTCGGTCATCGACATGAAGACGCTGGCCGTCACCGGCACCATCAAGGTGGGCCAGCGCCCCCGCGGCATCGTGCTCAGCCGCGACGGCACCAAGCTCTACATCTGCGCCAGCGACGACGACACGGTGCAGGTTCTGGATCTGGCCACCCGCAAGGTGGTGAGCAACCTGCCCTCGGGCGAGGACCCGGAACTGTTTGCCCTGCACCCCGACGGCCGCCAGCTTTTCATTGCGAACGAGGACAGCAACGTCGTCACCGTGGTCGATACCCAGGACCGCAAGGTGCTGTTCCAGGTGGATGTGGGCGTGGAGCCGGAGGGGATGGCCGTCAGCCCGGACGGGAAATGGGCGGTCAACACCTCGGAAACCACCAATATGGTCCATTGGATCGACGTGGAAAAGCGGGCGGTGGTTGACAACACCCTGGTGGGTGCCCGCCCGCGCTACGCCCAGTTCACCAAGGACGGCGGCCAGCTTTGGACCACGGCGGAGGTGGGCGGCACGCTGTCCATCATCGACACCGCCACCCGCAAGGTGACGAAAACCGTGTCCTTCGCCATCAAGGGCGTGCCCAAGGACCGCATCCAGCCGGTGGGCATCCGCCTGACCGACGATGGGCGCTATGGTTTCATCGCGCTTGGCCCCGCCAACCATGTGGCGGTGGTGGACGCCAAGACCTTCGAGGTGGTGAAATACCTGCTGGTCGGGCGGCGGGTGTGGCAGTTGGACTTCACCCCCGACCAGAAGACCGTGGTGTCCACCAACGGGGTGAGCGGCGACGTGTCGGTGATCGATGTGGCTTCCCTGACGGTGACCAAGAGCATCAAGGTCGGCCGTTACCCCTGGGGGGTGGCGATTGCCCCCTGAGGTGACAGCGCCTGAGGGTGTGGCGGGCGATGGCGCGGCCTTTGCCGTCGCTGGGCTGCGCTACGCCTATGGCGGGCGGGTGGCGCTGGATGGTGTCGGCTTTGCCGTGCCGTCCGGCGGCTTCACCGCCCTGCTGGGGCCGAACGGTGCCGGCAAATCCACCCTGTTTGCCCTTGCCACCGGCCTTCTGGTGCCGCAGGCCGGCACGGTGACGGTGCAGGGCCACGATCTGGCCCGGCAGCCCGGTGCGGCACTGGCCGCCATGGGGGTGGTGTTCCAACAGCCCACCCTCGACCTCGACCTGACGGTGGAGCAGAATTTGCGCTACTTCGCCGCCCTGCACGGCTTGGGCGGCGGGGAGGCGGCCCGGCGCATCGACGCCGAACTGGAGCGGCTGGACCTGTCCGACCGCCGGAAAGAGGTGGTGCGGCGGCTGAACGGCGGGCACCGGCGGCGGGTGGAAATCGCCCGCGCCCTGCTGCACCGCCCGCCGCTGCTGCTGCTGGACGAACCCACCGTGGGGCTGGACCGCCGGTCGCGGCTGGGGCTGATCGCCCATGTGCGCGACCTGTGCCGCCGCGACGGTCTGGCGGTGCTGTGGGCCACCCATCTGATCGACGAGATCGAAGAGGGCGACCGGGTGGTGGTGCTGCACCGGGGCCGGGTGCGGGCGGCGGGCGGGGTGGCCGCGGTGGTGGCCGCCACCGGCACCGCCGGACTGGCCGAAGCCTTCGACCGGCTGACCGAAGAGGGGCGATGATGGGGCCGTACCTGATTGCCCTGCGCGGGATCGTGGTGCGCGAGGTGCTGCGCTTCCTGCACCAGCGCGAACGTTTCTTCGGCGCCCTGGTGCGGCCGCTGGTGTGGCTGTTCGTGTTCGCCGCCGGTTTCCGCGCCGCTCTCGGCGTGGCGATCATCCCGCCCTATGAGACCTATATCCCGTACGAGGTCTACATCGTGCCGGGGCTGATCGGCATGATCCAGCTTTTCAACGGCATGCAGGGGTCGCTGTCCATGGTCTACGACCGCGAGATGGGCAGCATGCGGGTGCTGCTGACCAGCCCGCTGCCGCGCGGTTTTCTGCTGTTCGCCCGCCTGCTGGCCGGGGTGGTGGTGTCGGTGTTCCAGGTCTATGGCTTCCTGGCCATCGTGACGCTGTACGGGGTGCCGTTGCCGGGGTGGTCACCGCTGACGGTGCTGCCGGCGCTGCTGCTGAACGGCATGATGCTGGGGGCCTTGGGCATGACGCTGGCATCCACCATCCGGCAGTTGGAGAATTTCGCCGGGGTGATGAATTTCGTGGTTTTCCCGCTGTTCTTCCTGTCCTCGGCCCTCTACCCCCTTTATCGCATGGAGGAGGCGGGGGAACTGCTGTTCTGGCTGTGCCGGGTCAACCCCTTCACCCATGGGGTGGAGCTGGTGCGCTTCGCCCTTTACGGACAGGTGAACGGGGAGGGGCTGGCGGTGGTGGCGGGCGCGCTGCTGCTGTTCCTGGCCCTGGCGATCCGCGGCTATTCCCCCGCCCGCGGCATGGGCAGCAAGGGGCCATCGGCGGGCGGGTGATCCGCCCGCTTACGGTATGTCGCCGGGCGGGTGATCCGCCCGCTCGCGGCATAACCCCGTATCCATTTTTCAGGGTAAGCTCGGGCCGTCTGAAGCTCCCCCGTGAGTGATCCCGTGCCGCCCGTCCTTTTTCTGATGAGAACAATCGCCCTTGCCGCCGCTCTCCTGTCGGGCGCGGCGGCGCTGTCGGCGGAGCCGCCGGTGCGCGTCGGGGTGCTGGCCTATCGCGGGGAGGAGCACGCGGCGGCGGTGTGGGAACCGACCATCCGCTATCTGGGCGGCTTTTTCCCCGGCCGCGGGGCCGAGATGGTGGCGCTGGATCTGGCGGGCATGGACGCCGCGGTGTCGAACCGGGCGGTCGATTTCATCCTGACCAACACCGGCAATTATGTGGATCTGGAGGCGCGCTACGGCGTGACCCGCATCGCCACGCTGCAATCGGCCCGCGTTGCATCCTCTGGCAACGCCATCGGCTCGGCCATCGTCGTCCGGGCCGACCGTGGCGACCTGCGGGATCTGGGCGACCTGAAGGGGCGGACGGTCATGGCCATCGATCCTGACGCCTTCGGCGGGTTTCAGGTGGCCTGGGGGACGCTGCTGGCGGCGGGGGTCGATCCGTTCCGCGATGTGAAGGACCTGCGGTTTTCCGGCTTTCCGGTGGACCGGGTGGCCTTTGCGGTGCGTGACGGGGTGGTGGATGCCGGTGTGCTGCGCGCCTGCGTGCTGGAGGAACTGGCGGCCGAGGGCCGGATCGACGCGGCGGCGTTCCGGGTGCTGGCGCCGCGGACCGCACCCGGCTTTGCGTGTGCCCATTCCACCGATCTTTACCCCGACTGGCCGCTTGCCCGGCTGGCCGGAACGGCGGAGGATCTGGCCAAGCGGGCGGTGGTCGCCCTGCTCCAGATGCCGGCCGGGCACCCCGCGGCCCAGGCCGGCGGCTATCAGGGCTGGACGGTGCCGCAGGATTACCAACCGGTCCACGCCCTGTTCCGGGCCTTGCGCATCGGCCCGTACCGTTATCTGCGCGACATCTCCCTGGTCGAACTGGCGGCCGAGCATTGGCACTGGCTGGCCCTGGCGGCGCTGGCGCTGATGTGGTGGGCGGCGCATTCGCTGCGGGTCGAACACCTCATCAAGGTGCGGACCGCCGAGTTGCAGGCGGCCAACCGCGACCTGCTGCGCGAAATGGCCGAGCGCCGCCGCGCCGAGGAAAACGCCCGCGAGCGCCAGCGGGAAATCGACCATGTGGCCCGCCTGTCGATTCTGGGCGAAATGGCCAGCAATCTGGCCCATGAGTTGAACCAGCCCTTGGGCGCCATCGCCAATTACGCCCGCGGCTGCACCCGCCGGCTGGAGGCCGGGATCATCCACCCCGACGAATTGGCGCAGGCGTCCCGCGCCATCGCCGATCAGGCCGACCGTGCCGGCGGGATCATCGCCCGCATCCGCAATTTCGTGCGCAAGCGCGCCGCGCAGGTCGAGCCGGTCGCCATCAACGAGGCGGTGCGCGCCGCCGCCACCCTGTGCGCCGACCGGGCGCGCAGCGCCGGCATCCCGGTCAGGCTGGATCTGGCCGACGGCCTGCCGACGGTGATGGCCGACGCGGTGCAGATCGAACAGGTGGTGCTGAACCTCGTGAAGAACGGGCTGGACGCCATGGACGGCCGCCCGCCGGGCGACGGCATCGCCGTGCGCACCGGGCTGGACGCCGACGGGCGGGTCGCGGTAACCGTGGCCGACCGCGGCCATGGCCTGGACGCTCAGGCCCGTGCCCGTCTGTTCGAACCGTTCTTCACCACCAAGCCGGAGGGGATGGGCCTTGGCCTGTCCATCTGCCGGACCATCGTGGAATCCCACGGCGGCCACCTGTGGGCCGAGGACAACCCCGGCGGGGGACTGGCCATGCGCTTCGTCCTGCCCGCCAGACAGGAGAGCTGACCCCATGACCCATGACGCGGACACCGCCGCCGCCCGCACCGTGTACGTGGTGGACGACGATCCCGCCATGCGGCATTCGCTGGCGTGGCTGATCGGCTCCCTGGGGTTGGAGGTGCAGGGCTTCGCCTCGGCCGAGGAATTCCTGCGCTCCCTGCCGCATGGCCGTCCGGGCTGCCTCGTCACCGATGTGCGGATGCCGGGCATGAGCGGGCTGGAACTGCTGGACACCCTAGCCGGCGCCGGGTCGCTGCTGTCGGTGCTGGTGGTCACCGGCCACGCCGATGTGCCGATGGCCGTGCGGGCGCTGCGGGCCGGGGCGGTGGATTTCATCGAGAAGCCGTTCAACGATCAGCTTCTTCTCGACCGTGTGAACGAGGCGCTGGCGAAGTCTCAGCGGGCTTGGGAGGCGGCGGAGCGCAAGCGCCACGTCCGCGCCCTGCTCGACCGGCTGACCCCGCGCGAACGGCAGGTGGCGGCCATGGTGGTCACCGGCAAGCCCAACAAGGTCATCGCCGCCGAAATCAACCTGTCCATGAAGACGGTGGAGGTTCACCGCCACAACCTGATGGACAAGCTGGAGGTTGCATCGGTTTCCGACCTGACCCGGCTGCTGCTGGAGGCGGAGGAGCCGTCCCCTGCGGCCGGTGGTCGCGGGGGAAAACCCTAAAAAGTCTGGGGAACACCGCAATGGGGGGCGGTCCGTTCCCCCGGCTATCCTTGGCCTGGACGATCGGCCCGCATCCGTTGCGGGCCGGGAACAGGTGCCTGGGAGGCCGGACAAATGGACCGATCACGACGCAACTTCTGCCTGGGCGCCGGTGCCGCGGCCGTCGGTGCCGCCACGCTGGCGGCGGCGCCATCCGATGCGGCGCCATCCGGTACGGTGGCCGGTGTGGCGGCGGCACGGACGGGCGGCGATCCGGCCCATCGCTGGGCCATGGTGGTCGATGTGCGCAAATGCGTCGGCTGCCAGGCCTGCACCGTTGCCTGCATCATGGAAAACGACGTGCCGGAAAACAGCTTCCGCACCATCGTTTCCACCTATGAGGTGACGGAGCAGGACAAGGCCGGCTCCTACATGCTGCCGCGCCTGTGCAACCATTGCGAGGATCCGCCCTGCATCCCGGTGTGCCCGACCGGCGCCACCTTCCAGCGCACGGACGGGATCGTGGTGGTGGACAACACGGTGTGCGTCGGCTGCGCCTATTGCGTGCAGGCCTGCCCCTATGACGCGCGCTTCATCAACCACAACAGCCAGACCGCCGACAAATGCACCTTCTGCGTCCATCGGGTGGACGCCGGGCTGCTGCCGGCCTGCGTGGAAACCTGCGTCGGCGGCGCGCGGGTGTTCGGGGATCTGAAGGATCCCGCCAGCGCCGTCTCCCGTCTGGTGCGCGAGGCCGATCCCAAGGTGCTGAAACCGGAGCAGGGGACCCAGCCGCGGGTCTTCTACATCGGCCTCGATCCGCGGTTCCAGGGCAAGGTGGACGGCACGCCGACCCTGTGGCGGCCCAGCGCCCACACCGAACGCTCCCACGCCGGCAAGGAGCACGCATGATGGACACCCAAATCCTCGAAGTCATCAACGTGACCCGCGAAGCCGCGTGGCTTCCCTGGGCCGTGCAGTATTTCTTCCTGATCGGCCTGTCGGTGGGCGGGGTGCTGCTGAGCCTGCCCGGCTATGCCTTCGCCCGCGACGGCTGGCGCCCGCTGGGGCGGCTGGCGCTGATCGTGGCGCTGACCTGCGGGCTGGCCGCACCCGTGGCGCTGCTGTCGGACCTGCACCAGCCGGGGCGGTTCTGGCATTTCTACGTGGTGTTCCGCCCCACGTCCTGGATGTGGTGGGGATCGCTGTTCATCCCGCTCTACATCGGCGCCCTGCTGCTTTACGGCTGGGCCTGCCTGCGCGAAGAGTTGTGGGCGCACGGGCGGATCGACAGCCGGCTGGCCGGGCTGTACCGGCTGGCGGCGTTGGGCGGTGGCCGCAACGACCGGCTGATCCGGGCCGCGGGCCTGCTGGTCCTGGCCGGGGCGGCGCTGGTGGCGCTCTACACCGGCGTCGAGGTGGCGGTGGTCAAGGCCCGCCCGCTGTGGCACACGCCCTTCCTGCCGCTGCAGTTCCTCACCACGGCGCTGGCCGGGGCGGCGGGGCTGGTGCTGATCCTGAACCGGACCGTCGGCGGCGCCGACCGCAGGGTGGAGGTGCGGGGCAACCGGCTGCTGGCCGGGGCGCTGGCCGCGGTCATGCTGTGCGGCGGGCTGTGGCTGTGGCTGGGGCTGTCGGGCCTCGACGCCGGGCACGCGGCGGCACTGGAAAGTGTCGCGGGGTCGGAAGCCTGGCGGGTCACCGCCGTCTGGGCGGTGGCGGCCACGGTGGTTCCCTTCGTCATCGCCATCGGCTGGCCGGCGGGAACCGGCTGGCTGACCGGGCTGATCGCCGTTCACAGCGCCTGGATGTTCCGCTGGACCGTGTTCATCGGCGGCCAGACGGTGCCCAAGACCGGGGCGGGCTTCTACGACTATGCGTTGCCGGCGGGGCCGGACGGGCTGTTGGGCATCGTGGGCACCGCGGGGCTGTGGCTGTTCCTGCTGATCCTGCTCACCAGCGTCCTGCCCACCCCGCACCGTCCGGCGGACGGACGCCGGGCGCCCCTGCCGCCGCACGGCACCGCCGTTCCCGCCGAATAACCCCATCCTTCCCCATATCCGCGCCCCGCGCTTGAGCGGTACCGCTCGCGAAGACCGGAGAGATCATCATGTCCATCACCCGTCGCCAGATCCTGACCTCCACCGCTGCGGGCGGGGCGCTGGCCGCCTTTGCCGGCGGCTTCTCCGAAACCGGCCGCAAGCTGGTCAAGGGGGCCTGGGCCGGCGAGACGCCCGGCAACGCCATCAGCGGCAACGCTCCCCAGCCGGAATTCCGCGTCGATCCCGTCACCGGGGCCGTGGAGCCGACGCCGGGCCAGACCGTCGCCAACGTCGCCTGTCTGGGCTGCACCACCCTGTGCGGCGTGCGGGTGCGGGTGGATACGGCGGCCAACCGGGTGCTGCGGGTGGCCGGAAATCCCTACAGCCCGTTGTCCACCGATCCCTTCCTGCCCTACGGCACGCCGATCGAGGAGAGCTTCCGCACCCTGTCGCGGCTGGAGGAAAAGGGGCTTCAGGGCCGCTCCACCGCCTGCGGCCGCGGCAACGCGGCGTTGGAGATGCTGACCTCCCCCTTCCGCATCACCACGCCGCTGAAGCGGGTCGGGCCGCGCGGGTCGGGCAAATGGGAACCCATCCCCTTCGACCGGCTGGTGGCGGAGGTCGCCGAGGGCGGCGACCTGTTCGGCGAAGGGCCGGTGGATGGGCTGCGGGGCCTGCGCGACCTGACCACCCCCATCGATCCCGCGTCGCCCGAGCTGGGGCCGAAAGTTAATCAGGTGGCGGTGCTGACCTCGGTCAACGACGGGCGGGAACCCTTTGTCCGGCGTTTCTTCAATCAGGCACTCGGGACCATCAATTTTGTCGGCCACGGGGCCTATTGCGGCGGCGCCTACCGCTCCGGCTCGGGCGCGGTGTTCGGCGACCTGAAGGCGATGCCGCACGCCAAGCCCGACCTGCAGAACGCCGAATTCGTCCTGTTCATCGGCACCGCCCCGTCCAACGCCGGCAACCCGTTCAAGCGGCAGGCCATGCTGGTGGCCAAGGGGCGGACGGACGGCGTGCTCAACTATGTGGTCGTGGACCCGGTGCTGACCAACGCCGACAACCGCGCGGCGGGCGAGCGGGCCAACTGGATCCCCATCCGCCCCGGCACCGACGGCGCGCTGGTCATGGGCATGATGCGCTGGATGTTCGAGAACGGCCGCATCGACACCCGTTACCTGTCCCAGCCCAACGCCAAGGCGGCGGAGGCGGCGGGGGAGGCCGGATGGTGCAACGCCACCCATCTGGTGATCCGGCACAAGGGCCACCCGCGCGAGGGGCGGATGCTGCGCGCCTCCGACATGGGGTGGGTGGTGCTGGACGACAAGGAACGCTATGGCGACAAGGACGCCTTCGTCGTCATCGGCCCCGAAGGCACCCCGGCGGCCCACGACGCGCTGACCGGCCCGGCCGCCCTGTTCCACGACGGCGCCGTCGCCACCCCGGCGGGGGATGTGGCGGTCAAGACCAGCCTGACCCTGCTGCGGGACGAGGCCATGCGCCTGGACCCGCCGGCCTATGCCGAGGCCTGCGGCGTGCCCGCCGACATCATCGCCGGCCTGGCGCAGGAATTCACCAGCCATGGGAAAAAGGCGGTGGCGAACGCCCACGGCGGCATGATGGCCGGCAACGGCTTCTACAACGCCTTTGGCGTGGTGACGCTGAACACCCTGATCGGCAACCTGAACTGGAAGGGCGGCAGCATCTTCGGCGGCGGACGCTTCCCCGACGAGCAGGACGGCCCGCGGTACAAGCTGGCGAGCTTCCCCGGTGCGGTGAAACCGTCCGGCACCGCCATCAGCCGCCCGGTGCCCTATGAGAAATCGAGCGAGTTCGCCCGCAACAAGGCCGCCGGCAAGCCCTATCCCGCCAAGGCCCCCTGGTATCCGACCGCCCCGCAACTGACCACCGAGTATCTGACCAGCGGTCTTGCCGACGGCTATCCCTATCGGTTGAAGGCGCTGTTCCTGTGGAACAGCAACCCGGTCTACGGCATTCCCGGCGTGCGGGCGGCGGCGGAAGCGGCGCTGAAGGATCCCAAGACGCTGCCGCTGATCGTCGCCATCGACCCCTTTATCAACGAATCCTCGGCCTTCGCCGACTACATCGTGCCCGACACGGTGCTGTATGAAACCTGGGGGTGGGCCGCTCCCTGGGCGGGCGTGCCGACCAAGGCCAGCACCGCCCGCTGGCCGGTGGTGGAGCCGCGCACCCAGACTCTGCCCGGCGGGTTGCACGTTCAGATGGAAACCTTCCTGATCGCGTTGGCGAAGCGGCTGGGGCTGCCCGGCTTCGGCGCCGGGGCCATCGCCGACATGGACGGCAACACCCACCCGCTGGACCGGCCCGAGGATTGGTATCTGCGCGGCGGCGCCAACATCGCATGGCTCGGCAAGCAGCCGGTGCCCGATGCCGGTGACCGCGACATCACCCTGTCGGGGGTGGAACGGCTGCTGCCGGCACTGCAGGCGACGCTGAAGCCGGAGGAATGGCGCAAGGTCGCCTTCGTCCTGGCCCGCGGCGGCCGTTACCAGAACCAGAACGAAGGCTTCGAGGGCGACCGGGCCACCCACAAGTTCGCCAAGCCGCTCCAGGTCTACAACGAAGCGGTGGGGGCGGCGAAAAGCAGCGTCACCGGCAAACGCTGGACCGGCACCGCCACCTGGATGGAGCCGGTGTTCGCCGACGGCACGCCGGTCCGCACCCACCACACGCCCACCGACTGGCCCTTCCAACTGGTCAGTTCGAAATCGGTTCTGGTTAGCGCCTACACCATCGCCGCCGGGCGGCTGCGCCACCTGCACCCCGACAACCCGGTCGGCATCAACGCCGAGGATGCCCGCCGTCTGGGCATCCAGACCGGCGACCGCATCCGCATCGCCACGCCGGGCGGTGCCCGCGACGCCACCGCCATCGTCCGCCATGGGGTGATGCGCGGGGTGCTGGCGGTGGAGCACGGCTTCGGTCACCGGGAATACGGTGCCCGTCCGCACGACATCGGCGGCCACAGCCAGCCGTCGGTGGGCGAGATCGCCGCCGGGATCAACCTGAACGATCTGGGCATCGCCGATCCCACGCGGGCGGGGGCGTCGGTGTGGGTGGATCCCGTCGCGGGAACCGCCGTGCGCCAGGGCATCCCCGCTCGGCTGGAACGGATCGCAGCGGCGGTGTGATACCAGAGAACGCATTGATAAAAGCGATTTCTCATCAATGAGTGAGAATATGACCGCTCCGGTAAGTTGCAAGGAACATTAACCTGAACTCGTTTGCCCTGGGCGAAGCGTCGCGGGGGATGACGGAAGGGGGGCCGCCGTCGTAGGGTAGCGGTCCGACACGGATCCCCTTTCCCCCTTGTGAGGTTGTCCCATGTGCGAACTCCTGGGCATGAGCGCCAACGTGCCCACGGACATCTGTTTCAGCTTTGCCGGGCTGATGAACCGCGGCGGCCGCACCGGCCCGCACCGCGACGGCTGGGGCATCGCCTTTTACGAAGACAACGGTTGCCGCATGTTCCACGACCCGCGGCCGTCGTGCGATTCGGAAATCGCCCGGCTGGTGCGGGAATACCCGATCAAGAGCCGCACCGTGATCTCCCACATCCGCCGGGCCAACCGCGGGCGGGTGGCGCTGGAAAACACCCATCCCTTTTCCCGCGAACTGTGGGGGCGGGCGTGGGTCTTCGCCCACAACGGGCAGCTTGCGGGGATCAAGCGCAAGCCTCTGGGCTTTTACCAGCCGCTGGGGACCACCGACAGCGAGCATGCCTTTTGCTGGATGCTCGACCGCATCCGCACCCGCTATCCCAAGCCGCCGCGGCGCGAGGGGGCCTTGCTGGATCTGGTGGCGGAACTGGCGGCGGAACTGAACACCCTGGGCGTGTTCAACATGCTGCTGTCGGACGGGCGGTTCCTGTGGTGCCATTGCTCCACCCATCTGGCGTGGCTGACCCGCTGCGCGCCCTTTGGTGCGGCTACCCTGATCGACGAGGACATGAACGTCGATTTCTCCCGTGAAACCACCCCCGACGATGTGGTGACCGTCATCGCCACCCGGCCGCTGACCCGTGACGAGGCGTGGATCGTCATGAAGCCCGGCGACATGGTGGTGTTCCGCGACGGGCGGACGGTGGGGCAGGGCTGAGCGGGCAGGGGGCGGGAGGAGGGGACGGGCCGGATTCCCCCTTCGCCGGGTGTTGGAATTGAGGCAGGTCAAACCGCCCCCGCCGCGACCCGGTTATTCTCTGGTTCCACAAGGTCCAGGGATGCGCCGGCGATGATGGAATACAAGGGCTACAAGGCCCAGATCGACTTCGACGACGAAGCCGGCATTTTCGTCGGCGAGGTCATCAACACCCGCGACGGCATCACCTTCCGCGGCCGTTCGGTGGATGAGCTGCGCGTGGCCTTCCGCACGGCGGTTGACGATTACCTGATCCTGTCCAGCGACATGGGGGCGTCCCCCGCCGGCCCCTATTCCGGCACGCTCGCCATCCGGGTCAATCCCATGCTGCACCGGGCCATCGCCACCTGCGCGCAGCGCGACGGCAAGAGCGTCGCCGCCTGGATCGCCGACCGCCTGAGCGAAGCCGCCGGCGTCACCTCGATCAAAAACTGAGGGTCTGCTGGGGCCGGTTCCTGCGACGTCTAATAGGCCGGGCGGCCTTACGACACCGCGGCATCCTGACGGAACACCACCATATAGAGCGTGGCATCCCCGTCCCCGACGTTGCGCCAGCCGTGATGCTGGTCGGCGTCGAACAGGATGGCGTCGCGCGGCCCCAGGTCGATGCGTCGCCCGGCCAGGGACAATTCCACATGGCCGTTGGCCACTACGATGTTCTGCATGGTCCCCGGCTGGTGGCACACGCCGCTTTCCAGCGCCCCGGCGCGCAGCACCACCTCGCGGAACTCGACCCGGCGTTCCCCCTCCGTCGGGGTCAGGGGCCGCGAAACCGTCCTCCCGTCCGCCGACAGCAGGGTCTGCGCCTGATCGTGGCGCATGACCACCACCCCCTCGTGCCCGGTGAAGCTGGTCAGGGCGGCAAAGGAAACGTTGAGGGCGCGGGCCACCTTCCACAGGACGGTGACGGTGGGCACGCTGCGGCCCAGTTCGATCTGCCCCAGCATGGCCCGGCTGACCCCCGACAGGCGGGCCAGCCGTTCCAGTGACAGCCCCTGGCGGATGCGCAGGCGCCGCAGGTTGCGGCCGAGAAGCAGCGGGATCGCCTCTTCGCCGATGGGGGCGAAGGGATCGCCCGCACCGGCCGCATTATCCGTCATAGGCCCCTCCAGCCCGCCGGTGGCGGTGATTGTCTATAATATTGGAGGGAATCTAGCGGCTAAACCCCATTATAACAATAGATTTATACGAAGAATCTCGTGGAATCTATTTTTGAACAAAATTTAAATGTATAATTTTTTATCATCCATTGCTCCAAACACTCCAGAGTAAATCCGTTCTGTTTTCACAGTTTACAGGCGATTCAAGGGGTTCTTCTCATCATCATTCACGGTTTGCGAAAAAGAGAGGCGGGGATGGTATCCCGGAGCCGTCTTTTGAAATGAGATTTTTATGTCGTATTTGCGCAATAGAACGGACAGTCATCCGCTATAGCGGAGCAAAATGCTTTTTGCGATCGGCATAAGTCTTGAGGCCGATGGCAGCAGGCGGCATGCTTTCAACCGCAGCGATGCCCCGGCGGCCAATCTTCCCCCGGTTCTGCCGGCAGCCACCGCCATCCCCTTTTCCGGCCCGGCCGAACGGCGGATCCCACGCGGATCCGCCGCACAAAGCCGGGCCGCGCGCCTGGCGCGTACTCTTCTTCCAAGGAGCCGTTTTCATGTCTGAAGACACCGAGGTGCGTCGAACACTGACCGAGCAGGCGGCCCGCCAGCTTGCGAACGCCACGAAGACGCGGGCGCAATGGTCGGGGATCACGCCTCGCTGGCTGGTCGCCTTTCTGCCGTGGACGCCGGTGGAAGCGGGCATCTACCGCCTGAACCGCGTCGTCGATCCCAAGGGGGAGGTGCGGACGGAGGTGGAGTGCAGCCCCCGCAACGACGCCGACCTGCCGGAAACCTTCGTCCCCTACGACCAGACCCCGCGGGAATATTCGCTGAACGCGGTCACCACGGTTCTGGACGTGCAGACCCGCGTCTCCGACCTCTACAGCCACCCCATCGACCAGATCCAGGAACAGTTGCGCCTGCTGATCGAAAAGGTGAAGGAGCGTCAGGAAAGCGAACTCATCAACAATGGCGAATACGGTCTGCTGACCAACGCCACCCCGTCGCAGCGGATCAAAACCCGCAAGGGGTCGCCCACGCCCGATGATCTCGACGAACTCATCACCAAGGTGTGGAAGGAGCCGGCGTTCTTCCTGGCCCATCCCCGCGCCATCGCCGCCTTCGGGCGGGAATGCACCCGCCGCGGCGTGCCGCCGCCCACGGTGACCCTGCACGGTTCGCCGTTCCTGACATGGCGCGGCATTCCGCTGATCCCCAGCGACAAGCTCTATGTCAACGCCGAGGGCCGCACCAGCATCCTGTTGCTGCGCACGGGCGAGGCCAAGCAGGGCGTGGTCGGCCTGTTCCAGCCCGGTGTTCCCGGCGAGGTGGCGCCCAGCCTGTCGGTGCGCTTCATGGGCATCAACCGGAAGGCCATCGCGTCCTACCTGATCTCGCTCTACTGCTCCGCGGCCATCCTGACCGAAGATGCCATCGGCGTGCTGGAGGACGTTTATGTCGGCAACTACCATGAGTATGCCTGACCACGCCACCCTGACCCTGCCGCCCGAACCGGCGGCGGGGCAGGGGCCGGGCGGATCCGGCCTTCCCGATGCGGCACTGATCGCCCGTCTGGCCAACCAGTTCTTCCAGGCGCTGCCGGGCGGCGGCGGGGACGCGGCGGCTCCATCGGCACCCCATCCCGCCGCCATCGCCCCGCCGGTGCCGGGATCGGTGACGGCGGTTCACGCGCCGGTGGCGGTTCCCGCCGTCCCGTCGGTGCCCCCGTCGCCGCCGCCCGCCGGGCCGTCCGCCAACCCGGCGTTCGGTGCGGCGGCCCTGCCGGCCAACCCGCTGCCGTTCGGCGGGCTGGGGGCCGGCGGGCTGGAGGATGGTGGGCTGGGCAGCATCGTCCATTCCCTGGGCGGTGCCCTGTCGCTGGTGCCGCCGCTGCCGGCCGCGGCACCGTCCTCGCCAGGAACGGCGCTGCCGGCGGTTCCGGCCGGCGCTTTCTATTTCCTTGAGGGCGCGCGGTCGGACGGCCCCGCGGCGGTCCCGGCCGCCGTGCCGAAGGCACCCAGTCATGCTGTGCCGAAGGCACCCAGTCATGTCTTGCCGAAGGCACCCGGCCATCTGGTCGATGTGGCGGGGCTGGCGCTGGAGTTGCGGCCCGAGCAGGTGCCGGATCTGGTCCAGCCAGCCCCGATCTTCGACCCGCGGGCGGCGAAGCGTGACTTCCCCATCCTGAACCAGACGGTGCACGGCAAGCCGCTGATCTGGCTGGACAACGCCGCCACCACCCAGAAGCCGCAGGCGGTGATCGACCGGCTGGCCCGCTTCTATGCGGAGGAAAACTCCAACATCCACCGCGCCGCCCACGCCCTGGCCGCCCGCGCCACCGACGCCTATGAAGCCGCGCGGGAAAAGGTCCGCGGTTTCCTCGGTGCCGCCGACACCCGCGAAATCGTCTTCGTCCGCGGAGCGACCGAGGCCATCAATCTGGTGGCCCAGGCCTGGGGGCGGCAAACCATCCGCGAAGGCGACGAGATCGTCGTCACCTGGCTGGAGCATCACGCCAACATCGTTCCCTGGCAGCAATTGTGCGCCGCCACCGGGGCGCGGCTGCGGGTGGTGCCGGTCGATGACGACGGGCAGGTGATCCTGGACGAATACGCCCGCCTGCTGGGACCGCGGACCCGGCTGGTGTCGCTGACGCTGGTATCGAACGCGCTCGGCACCGTGACACCGGCGGCGGAGATGGTCGCCATGGCCCGCGCCGCCGGGGCGGTGACCCTGGTGGACGGGGCACAGGCGGTATCGCACATGCCGGTGAACGTGCAGGCTCTGGGCTGCGATTTCTTCGTGCTGTCGGGGCACAAGATGTTCGGCCCCACCGGCATCGGCGTTCTGTTCGGCCGCCTGGATGTGCTGGAGCGCATGCAGCCCTGGCAGGGCGGCGGCAACATGATCGCCGACGTGACCTTTGAAAAGACCGTCTACCAGCCCGCCCCCATGCGGTTCGAGGCGGGCACCGGCAACATCGCCGATGCGGTGGGGCTGGGGGCGGCCATCGACTATCTGGAGCGCATCGGCATGCCGGTGATCGCCCAGTACGAACACCAGTTGCTGGCCTATGCCACGGCGGGGCTGCTGACGGTGCCGGGGCTGCGGCTGATCGGCACCGCGGCGGAAAAGGCCGGTGTGCTGTCCTTCGTCCTCGACGGCTGCCGGACCGAGGATGTGGGCACGGCGCTGGACCGTGACGGCATCGCGGTGCGTTCGGGGCACCATTGCGCCCAGCCGATCCTGCGGCGGTTCGGGCTGGAAAGCACGGTGCGCCCTTCGCTGGCCTTCTACAACACCTGCGAGGACATCGACGCGCTGGTGGCGAGCCTGCACCGCATCCGCCACACCCTGGACCAGCGCCGCTGAGCGCCAAGAGGAGGAAGGACCGATGGGAGAGGTGGTCAAGGGCACCCGCTTCGGCGTGGCTCCCCTCAGCGATGAGGCTGCGGAACCCGCTGCCGAGCTGTGGGACACCCTGCGGACGGAGGCCGAGCGGGTGGCGGGCAAGGATGCTCTGCTGCGCAGCTTCATCCATATGGCGGTGCTGTCGCAGCCGGATTTCCCCGCCGCCCTGGCGGCGCATCTGGCCCGCAAGCTGGGGGACTGGTACATCGCCCCCGAACGGCTGACCGATCTGGCGGCGGCGGCCTTTGCCGAGGATCCGGGGATCATCGCCTCGGCGGTGGTGGACCTGAACGCCATCGTCGCCCGCGACCCGGCGGCGGACACCCACCTGACGCCCTTCCTCTATTTCAAGGGCTATCTTGCCCTGCAATGGCATCGGGTGGGGCATTGGCTGTGGACCCAGGGGCGGGGCGAGCTTGCCCATTTCCTGCAGAGCCGGGTGTCGGAGGTGTTCGCGGTGGACATCCACCCGGCGGTGCCCATCGGGCGGGGCGTGTTCATCGACCACGGCACCGGCGTGGTGATCGGTGAAACCGCGGTGATCGGCAACGACGTGTCGATCCTGCAGCACGTCACCCTGGGCGGGACCGGCAAGGAACACGGCGACCGCCACCCCAAGGTGCGCGACGGCGTGCTGCTGGCCGCCGGATCGAAGGTTCTGGGCAACATCGAGATCGGACGCTTCGCCAAGGTGGGGGCGGGCAGTGTGGTGCTGAAGCCGGTGCCGCCGGGCGCCACCGTGGCGGGCGTACCGGCCCGCGTGGTGGGCTGGGCCACCTCCGACACGGCCCCGGCCATCGAGATGGACATGAGCCTGCCGGAACCGGAATACGCCATCTGATCCGTTCCCGGCCCGGGGAGAAAAGAGCGGGGAGCGTGCAGCACGCTCCCCGTTTCAGTTCGACGGTACCGGACAATGGGAGGCACCGGCGACCTGCGCTCCGAAAAACGGAAGTACAGGCGCCCCCAACATCAGCAAAATCAGTTTCACAAAGCCGGACTGTCCTGTCAACGAATAACCCATAATGCAAATAGGCAATACAGAAAATCACATAATTTGTATTATGGAAAATGAAGCGCGGTACTTGCCGCACGAAGGACCGATCGGGTGATCCCGTCCAGGCGGCGGCTGGCGATGCGGCTGCGCTGCCAGAACAGCGGCACGTCGAGCGGCTGATCGGGAATCACGGCAACCAGCCGGCCACTGCGCAAATGCTCGGCCGCCAGAATCGCCGGGTTCATTCCCCAGCCCAGACCGGCCAGGGCCGCATCGATGAACGCCTGGGACGACGGCAGCCAATGGCTGTCCGACAGGATGTCCGTGCCGAAGACCTGCCGTGTCCATTGCGTTTGCAGCCGGTCCTTGGCGTTGAAGGTCAGGCGCGGCGCACGGGCCAGGGCCGCCTCATCCACCCCATCGGCAAAATACCGGCGGACAAAGGCCGGGCTGGCGGTCGCAATGTAGCGCAGCGCCCCCAACGGCGTGCTGTCGCAGCCTTGAACCGGCTTCGGGCTGGACGTCACGGCGGCCAGCACCTCCCCCCGGCGCAGCCAGTCGGCGCTGTGCTCCTGATCGTCCAGAACAAGGTCGAACAGGCAATCCTGGCTTTCGGCCATGGCGGCGACGAACCATGTGGCAAGGCTGTCGGCGTTCACCGCAAGACGCATGGTCACCGGCGGACCGGCGTGCCGGATGCCGGGCAGATCATCCCCCAATTCGCTTTCCAGCAGCGCCACCTGTTCCACGTGCTGGCACAGCCGCTGCCCTCCGGGCGTGCCGGTGCATGGGGTGCCCCGCACCACCAGGACCGCCCCTACCCTCTCTTCCAGCAGCTTGACACGCTGCGATACCGCCGAAGGGGTGATGTGAAGCTGTTGGGCCGCCCGCTCGAAACTGCCGGTGCGGATGACGGCCGCCAGCGCGCACAGAAGGGCGTAATCCAGCATGGGATAAGCGTTTCTTAATCAAGATGAGAATCTTTAAGCATTCTAACCCGGCGGCCCGTGCTAGGGAAAGTGCATCCACACGACCACGACGCGATGGGCCGCCATGCTGTCCGCTTTTTTCCCCGGCCTCTTCCTGGGGCTGAGCCTGATCGTCGCCATCGGGGCGCAGAACGCCTTCGTGCTCCGCCAGGGATTGCGCGGCGAACACATCCTGGCCGTCTGTCTGACGTGTGCGCTGTCGGACGCGGTGCTGATCCTGGCCGGTGTCGGTGGCTTCGCTCAGGCCGGGGCCTGGGTGCCGTGGCTGGAAACCGCCCTGCGCTATGGCGGTGCCGCCTTCCTGCTGCTCTATGGCCTGCGCAGTTTCCGGGCGGCGGCGCGTTCGGGCGGTGCGCTGTTGCCGGCGGATGCGGTGTCGGCGGGGCTGGGGGCGACGCTGGGCACCTGTCTGGCGCTGACGTGGCTGAACCCGCACGTCTATCTGGACACGGTGGTGCTGGTCGGTTCCGTATCGACGCAGTTCGCGGACGGCAAGGGCGCCTTCGCACTGGGGGCGATGGCCGCATCCTTCACGTTTTTCTTTTCGCTGGGGTATGGGGCACGGCTGCTGCGGCCCGTCTTCGCCCGGCCAGGGGCATGGCGGGTGCTAGACGCCGGCATCGGCATCGTCATGTGCACCATCGCCATAACCCTGGTGGCGCCGTGACCCTGGCGGCCTGAAGCCTTACACCCGCACGACCTTGCCCGGATTGAGGATGTTCAGCGGGTCAAGGGCGGATTTGACCGTGCCCATCACGGCAAAGGCCTCCCCCGCTTCCTTTTCCAGGAACTCCAGCTTGCCATAACCGATGCCGTGCTCGCCGGTGCAGGTGCCGCCCATGGCAAGCGCCCGGTTCACCATGCGGTCGGCCAGTTCCTGGGCCTTGGCCAGCTCTTCGGGCTTGTCGGGGTCGATGACGTAGACGAGGTGGAAATTGCCGTCGCCCACGTGCCCGACCAGCGGGGCCAGCATGCCGGATTCGGCGATATCCTTCTTGGTTTCCAGGATGCAGTCGGCCAGCCGCGAAATGGGCACGCAGACGTCGGTCGCCCAGCCCTTGGAACCGGGGCGCAGGGACAGTGCTGCGTAATAGCCGTCGTGCCGGGCCTGCCACAGGCGCGAACGGTCCTCGGGCCGGGTGGCCCATTGGAATTCCATGCCGCCATGGTCCTTGGCGATGGCGGCGACCATCTCCGCCTGCTCCTGCACGCCGCGTTCGGTGCCGTGGAATTCAAAGAACAGCGTCGGCGCCACCGCGTAATCCAGCTTGGAATAGGCGTTCACAGCGCCCATCTGTACCTCGTCCAGCAGCTCGATGCGGGCCACCGGAATGCCGGACTGGATGGTCAGGATCACCGCATCCACCGCCCCGCGGATGTCCTTGAAGCCGCAGACCGCCGCCGACACCGCTTCGGGGATGCCGTAAAGGCGCAAGGTGACCTCGGTGATGATCCCCAGCGTGCCTTCGGAGCCGACGAACAGCCGGGTCAGGTCATAGCCGGCGGCGGATTTGCGTGCCCGCCCGCCGGTCTTGATGATGCGCCCGTCGGCCAGCACCACCGTCAGACCCAGCACGTTTTCCCGCATGGTGCCGTACCGCACGGCGTTGGTGCCGCTGGCCCGCGTGGCGGTCATGCCGCCGATGCTGGCGTCGGCACCGGGGTCGATGGGAAAGAACAGGCCGGTGTCCCGCAGATGCTCGTTCAACTGCTTGCGGGTCACCCCGGCCTGCACCGTCACGTCCAGATCGTCGGTGGACACCCGCAGGATCTCGCGCATGCCCGACACGTCGATGCACACACCGCCGCGCAGCGCCGCCACCCCGCCTTCCAGCGACGTGCCGGTGCCGAAGGGAATGATGGGAATGCGGTGCTTGGCGCAGACCGCGACGATGGCGCTGACCTCTTCGGTGGATTCGGCGAAGGCGACGGCATCGGGCGGCTGGATGGGATGATAGGATTCATCCTTGCCATGGTGTTCGCAGACGGCGGCGGCGGTGGACAGCCGGCTCCCCAGCAGCGCCCGCAGCGCGTTCAGGGCCTCTTCGGGAATGACGGCGCGCGGTGCGGCGGTGACGGCGGACATGGGAACCCTCCCCAGGGCTGGCGTGTGATTGGTAGGACCAGCAAGCTAGGGCGGCGGCGCGTTTCGCGCAACCTGTCCGTGGTTCAAGGCTGCCCCGACGCCCCCTCCCCCATCCTCCGAAACGGGATCTCAATGAAGCTGGGTCGGGTCCGTGCCCAGAAGCCGAAGCAGCAATTCTTCCACCCGCACGGCACCGTGCCGCTGCGCCTCCAGCGCGTCCAGGCGGCGGTTCAGCCGGGTCAGCCCGTCGAGCACCTGTTCAAGCCGGGTTTCCAGCCGGACCAGATGGACGCGCATGTCCGCCTGGCCGGCGTCGATCGCCCTGCTCTCTTCCAGCCGCTCGCGTTCCGTTTCGAACAGGGAACGCAAGTTGCCCAGAAGCTCGTCCATGGCGGGGTCGGTCGTCTTTGGATCGTCGTGCCTCATGACGGGAAAGGATCGGTCGTTCGGGTGAAACAATCAACGCGACAAACCGCCCCGCCCATCCTTACTCCGGCACAGAGTCGGCCCCCTCCCCCAGCGGCCGTTGCATCAGAATGGAATCGATCCACCGCCCGAACTTGAACCCCACCGCCGGCAGCCGCCCGACGTGGGCGAAGCCGAAAGCGGAGTGCAGACCGATGGAGCCGGCGTTGTCGGCCCCGCCGATCACCGCCACCATCTGGCGGTAACCCAGCGCCGTGCAACGGTCGATCAGGACCGGCAGCAGCGCCCGCCCGATCCCCTGCCGTGCCCGGTCCGGGTGGATATAGATGGAATCCTCGGCGGTGAAGCGGTAGGCGCTGCGAACCCTGTAAAGCCCGGCATAGGCATAGCCCACCACCGCACCGTCGCTTTCCGCCACCAGATAGGGAAAGCCCTGTTCCAGCACCGCCGCCCGGCGGCGGGCGATTTCGGCGGCGTCCGGGGCGGCCTCCTCGAACGAAGCGGTGCCGTGCAGGACGTGGTGGGCATAAATGGCGGTGATGGCCGCCACGTCGTCATCTTGGGACGGGCGGACGGTCAAAGACGGGGGAACGGGCATCGGAACGGGCTGTCCTTCGCGGATCGGAGACAATCACCGATCATGAACCAACCGTCCAATGGGAGACAAGGGTGGACAAGACCGCGCCGGGATGATTGGGCTGCCGCCCAAACCCCTTTTTCTTTTATGGATAAAAAGGGGAAAGGTTTGGAGGCGCCAGCCTCCAAGCGGGGTCGGGGCAGCAGCCCCATAGGCGCTAGGATAAGGGTGGACGAGAGGAATCTCGGTGTGATTCA
>CALBDS010000045.1 GCA_937927415.1 uncultured Rhodospirillaceae bacterium | reverse complement strand
ACGAGATTCAAGTGTGACTGGAGTTCAGACGTGTGCTCTTCCGATCTGGGCGGCGGCGGAGCGGGGGGCGGCGGCGGAGTCGGTTCGCGCTTGGGCGGTGCCGGCTCACGCGGCGGCGGCGGCACCTGGGCCAGGCGCGGCGGCTCAGGCGCTTTGGGCGGCGGGGGCGGTGCCGGGGACGGTTCGGAATCGTCGGGGTCGGGCACCGGCGGCGCAGGCGGCGCCGGCTTGGCTTCCGGCATCGGGGCCTTGGGCGCGGACGAGGCGTTGGGTTCGCCCTTGTCCATGCGGGCGGCCTCGGTGATTTCGCCGATGTCCACCACCTCGATGGGGATCGAGGGGGGAAGATCCAGTTTGCGATCGCTTGCCGGCAGGCCGAGCAGGAGCAGCAGCAGCACCGCTCCATGCAACACCGACGACACGATCAGGGGTTGGCGCATCACGTTCGGTACTGCCCGTGTTTCAGCGTTTCGCCGGAGCGTTGGGAAGTTCGGCCACCAGCCCGACCTTCTTGAATCCGGCCGCGCTCATGGTCCCCATCACCTCCAGCATGGTGCCGTAGGCGATGCGGGCGTCGCCGCGCACCAGGATGCGGGCTTCGGCGTTGGAATTGGTGATGGCGGTCAGCAGCGGCACCAGACCGGCCCGGTCCACCCGCTGTTCCTGCACGAAGATCGAGCCGTCCGCCTGAACCGTGACGAACAGCGGGTCCTTCTGCGCTTCCAGCGGGGCGGCGTTGGTCTTGGGCAGGTCCACGGGGACGCCCACGGTCAGCAGCGGTGCCGCCACCATGAACACGATCAGCAGCACCAGCATGACGTCGATGAACGGCGTCATGTTGATTTCCGCCATGGCGCGATAGCCGCGGCGCTTGCCGCGTCCGCCACCCTTTCCGGCGAGCTGTGCGCCCATCAGGCGTTCCCCCGCTCCTCAAGGTGACGGGACAGGATGGCGGTGAATTCGCCCGAGAACGCCTCCAGCCGTTCAGCGTAGCGGCCGAGGTCGGTGCTGAACTTGTTGTAGGCGACCACCGCCGGAATGGCGGCCAGCAGACCCATGGCGGTGGCGAACAGCGCCTCGGCGATGCCGGGGGCCACCACGGCCAGGCTGGTGTTGTTGGAGGCGGCGATGGAGGTGAAGGAGTTCATGATCCCCCACACCGTCCCGAACAGGCCGATGAACGGCGCCACCGACCCGACCGAGGCCAGGAAGGTCATGTAGCGTTCCGCACGCCCCATTTCGCGGCCGATGGTGACCGACATCACCCGTTCGACCCGCTGCTGCAGCGACGCCTTCATGCCGGCGGCCAGACCGCGGTCGGCGGCGTGGCGCCATTCGCGCATGCCGGCGGCAAAGGTGGCCGACATGGGATCGTCGGGCCGCTGGCCCACGCGGTCATAAAGCTGGTCCAGGGAACCGCCCGACCAGAAGGTGTCTTCAAACGCATCGGCCTGGGCGTTCAAACGACGCAGGCGGGTCAGCTTTTCGATGATGATGGCCCACGACCAGATCGACGCGGAAAGAAGCAGCAGCATGACGAACTTCACAATGAAGTCCGCCTGCATGAACAGGCCCCAGATCGTGATCGGGTGGGCATTGGCCACGGCACCGGCCAATTGGGCTGTATGCTCCATCGCTGTCTGTCTCGCTTAGCTTGGAATAGGGGCTTGGGAAGAGAGCTGTTGTCTGTGGAAGAGCGTGGTCAGCGCCTCGCGCACGGCGGCGGGCATCCGCGCCGCCTGCCCGGCCCTGTCGATGGTTGCCAGTTTAAGGCCGGCGCGGGTCAACACCCGCTCGTCCCGGCGGATCGCTTGTGCAACTGCGAAGGAGGCGCCACCGATTTTGGTGATTCGCGTCTCGACTGCAAGGATATCGTCAAGGCGGGCGGGCGCCAGGAAGTCAATCTCCATGGCGCGTACCGCAAAAGCCACACCTGTGCTGTCCAGCACATCGGTGTGCCGGAACCCCAACAGGTAGAGCATGGACGACCGCCCGCGCTCCATGAAGCGCAGGTAATTGGCGTGATAGACGATTCCGCCCGCGTCGGTGTCTTCGTAATAGACCCGCACCGGCAGGATGTGGGTGGAGTCGCCGGCGAAAAAGCCGGACAGCCCGTCACTCATCCTCACCCTCCCCCGCCGCCGGTCCCGGCGGCGTCAACAGGTCGAGCTGGCGCGCCACCGCCGCCGGCGGCGTCAGGCCGAGATAGCGGAAACCGGCATCGGTCAGCATGCGCCCGCGCGGTGTGCGCTGCAAAAAACCCTGCTGGATCAGGTACGGCTCCACCACCTCTTCCAGCACGTCGCGCTGTTCGCCGAGGGCGGCCCCCAGCGTGTCCACCCCGACCGGCCCGCCGCCATAATTGGCGGCGATGCACCCCAGATAGCGGCGGTCCATGGAATCCAGCCCCAGCCGGTCCACCTCCAGCCGGCTGAGGGCGGCGTCGGCCACGCGGGCATCGACCACATCCACCTCGGCCACGGCGGCGATGTCGCGCACCCGGCGCAGCAGGCGCCCGGCCACGCGCGGCGTGCCGCGGGACCGCCGGGCCACCTCCCCCGCCCCGTCGGCGGTCATGGTCATGCCCAGCACGCCCGCCGCCCGGCTGACGATCAGTTGCAGCTCTTCCGGTTCATAGAATTGCAGCCGCGTCGGAATGCCGAAGCGTTCGCGCAGGGGCCGGGTGATGAGGCCCGACCGGGTGGTCGCCCCCACCAAAGTGAAGGGCGGCAGGTCGATGCGGATGGACCGCGCCGCCGGCCCCTCGCCGATAATCAGGTCGAGCTGGAAATCCTCCATGGCGGGATAGAGGATTTCCTCCACCGCCGGGTTCAGCCGGTGGATTTCGTCGATGAACAGCACGTCGCGCGGCTGCAGGTTGGTCAGCAGTGCCGCCAGATCCCCCGCCCGCGCGATGACGGGGCCGGAGGTGGCGCGGAAGCCCACCCCCAGTTCCCGCGCGATGATCTGCGCCAGCGTGGTCTTGCCCAGCCCCGGCGGGCCGAACAGCAGCACATGGTCCAGCGCCTCCCCGCGGGCGCGGGCGGCCTGGATGAAGATAGAGAGGTTTTCGCGCGCCTGCTTCTGGCCGATGAACTCGGCCATGGTCAGCGGGCGGATGCTGCCGTCGGTGCCCTCGCCCGGCTGGGCGCCAGGGGTCACCAGACGGTTGCCGTCCTTGCCGTCGTTCGTCCCGCTGCTCATTGGCTGAGTTCCTTCAGGCCCAGGCGGATCAGGTCACCCACCGGGGCCGTATCGCCCAGCGCCTTGGACGCGGCCATGACGGCGGCGAAGGCTTCCGACCGGCCATAGCCCAGATTGACCAGCGCCGACACCGCATCGGCCAGCGCCGGGTTGACACCGGCAGGCGCCGGAGCCGCCCCCTTGCCCGTCGGAGCGGTGGCAGCCGACGTGCCGAGGGACAGGTTGCCCACCTTGTCTTTCAACTCGTTGATGACGCGCACCGCCAGTTTCGGCCCCACGCCGTCGGCACGGGACAGGGCGGTCTTGTCCTGGGTGGCGATGGCACGGGTGAGTTGTTCGGGGTCCAGCACCGACAGCAGCGACAGCGCCACGCGCCCGCCCACCCCCTGGATGGTGGTCAGCAGGCGGAACCAGTCGCGCTCACCGGAGTCGGCGAAGCCGAACAGCACGATGCGCTCATCACGGACGAAGGTTTCGATGACCAGCGAGGCCCGCTCCCCCACCACCATGCGCGCCAGCGTGCGGGCAGCACAGGTGACGAGATAACCCACCCCGCCCACATCCAGAACCACCCAATCGGTGCCGGTGGAATCCACCACCCCCGTCAGCTTGGCAATCATGGCAAGACCCTTTCCATCCGCCTCTCCCCCCCGGGGAGAGGGTCAGGGTGAGGGCCGGTTTTCGCGCCGACAGGCCCGAAAACCGTTGCGAAGCAACTCCAAATCACGATTTCGCGAGCCTGACGGCTCGATTTTCGGGCTGACGCGCGAAAATCGGCCCTCACCCGGCGGCTCCGCCGCCACCCTCTCCCCGGGGGGGAGAGGGTCGGATGGCCAGCCAGCGGCATCATGACGGCCTCCCGCTCAGATGGGCGAGAATCCTTTCCACCACCCCATCGATGTTCTCGATCACCTCGGTGTTCCAAAAGCGGATCACGCGGAAGCCTGCCTGTTCCAACATACGGGTCCGACGCTCGTCGGCGGGGTCGTCGTTATGCTGCCCACCGTCCAATTCCACGATCAGCCGCGCCTCATGCGCCACGAAATCGGCGATGAAGCCCAGAATCGGTTCCTGCCGGCGGAACTTCATGCCCAGTTGCTCACCGCGCAGCCGGTTCCACAGCCGCTTTTCCACATCGGTGGCGTCGCGCCGCAGATCGCGGGCATGCTCCGTCTGCGGCGCGGAGGGCAACCGCTTGGCGGACGCCGAAACCGGCGGAAGAGCGCGGGAGCCGGCCCCGCTCACCCCCTGCCGCCGCCACAGGCGCCAGGTGGCGCGGTGGTGGGCGTGGCAGATGGCGACCGCCAGCGCGTCGGCGGCGTCCGGCGTGGCGATGGTGCAGCCGGGCAGCAGCAGCCGAACCATGGCCTGCACCTGGGTCTTGTCCGCCCGTCCCGCTCCGACCACGGCTTTCTTCACCATGTTGTTGGGGTATTCCGCCACCGCCAGACCGGCCCGCGCCGGCACCAGCAGCGACACCGCACGGGCCTGCCCCAGTTTCAGGGTCGAGGCGGCGTTCATGTTGACGAAGGTTTCCTCCACCGCCGCCTCGTCCGGGCGGTAGCGGTCCAGAACCTCGGCCAGAGCGTCGTGCAACTGGCACAGACGCTCCGCCAGCGGGCTGTCGCCGTCGGAATGGACCGCCCCGTCGGCGATGTGGGAGAGCCGGTTGCCGGCCACCTCGATCACTCCCCAGCCGGTGTGCCGCAATCCGGGGTCCAACCCCAGCAGCCGCACCGGCCCGTTCAACACGTCACCGCCCACGGGAAAGGCCATATCAGCCGCCAAGCTTCTCCATCAGCTCATCGGAGATCTCGAAGTTGCCGACCACGCTCTGCACGTCGTCGTTGTCGTCGAGGATGTCGATGAGCTTGATGAGCGTGGCCGCCGCGTCTTCCGCCGGGGCCACGGTGTTCAGCGGCTTCCAGGTCAGGCGCGCGCTTTCCGCCGCACCGAAGCGGGCGTCCAGCGCATCGCGGACAGTGGCGAAGCTTTCGACGGAACAGGTGACCTCGTGCCCCTCCTCGTCCGATTCCACATTGTCCGCACCGGCTTCCAGGGCGGCTTCGAACATGGTGTCGGTGTCGGCGGTGGCCGCGGGGTAATAGATGGCGCCCACCCGGTTGAACATGAAGCTCACCGAGTTGGTTTCCCCCATCGTCCCGCCGAACTTGGTGAAGGTGGAGCGCACTTCCGCCGCGGTGCGGTTGCGGTTGTCGGTCAGCGCCTCCACGATCAGGGCGACGCCGCCGGGGCCATAGCCCTCGTACCGCACCTCTTCGTAATTGGTGTCGTCGCCGCCGGGCGAGCCGCTCTTGATCGCCCGCTCAATGCGGTCGCGGGGCATGTTCTGCGCGCGGGCCGCCTGGATCGCGGCGCGCAGGCGCGGGTTGGCCGCCGGGTCGGGCAGCCCGGCCTTGGCGGCGACGGTGATTTCGCGCGCCAGCTTGTTGAAGATCTTCGACCGCTTGGCGTCCTGCGCGCCTTTGCGGTGCATGATGTTCTTAAACTGTGAATGACCGGCCATACGACGGACGAGCCTCGGACAACGAAGGGGTGTTGAAAACGGAAGGCGACGGGCACGCGCCACAGGGCACCCCCGTGCACACGCCCGCCGCGCGGATCGGAGCGCGACACGACACCCACCGGATTAGAAAGTCAATATGGCGAGATTGCGGCCAGGGGCCGTTCCCCGCACAGCCGGCCTTCGCCTGTTGCAGAACGGCAACCCTGTGCGGCGCAAAAGCCCCTGCCCCGGTTACGCCGCCCGCGTCGGCAGCGACTGGCTGAGCCGCCCGCCCAGCCGCACCGGCTCCACCCGCACGGCCAGCCCGGTGCGGTCGTCGGTTTCCACATAAACACCGCACACCGTCGCCTCCCCGTCCGCCGGGGACAGGCGTTCGGTGGGCAGCTTGCGGGTGATCTTGGCGATGGCGACCTCTTTCTTCATGCCGATGGCGCTGTCGTAATCGCCGCACATGCCGGCATCGCTCATATACGCCGTGCCGCCGGGCAGAACCGTGTGGTCGGCGGTAGGTACATGGGTGTGGGTTCCCACCACCAGCGACACCCGGCCGTCCAAGTAATGGCCCATGATCATCTTCTCACTGGTGGCTTCGCCGTGGAAATCCACCAGGATGGCATCCACCCCCCCCGGCCCCAGCCGGTGGGCGCGCAGCACCCGCTCCATCGCCTGGAACGGATCGTCCAGCGGGTCCATGAACAGCCGGGCCATCACATTGACCACCAGCACCTTGCGTTGCCCGCGGGTCTGGAGCAGCACGAAACCGCGGCCCGGCGTGCCCTCGGGGTAATTCAGCGGACGGACGATGCGCGGCTGGGCGTCGATCTGGGAAACCAGTTCCTTCTGGTCCCACGAATGATTGCCCAGCGTCAGGCAATCGACGCCGGCCTCAAAAAACTCCTCGGCGATCTTGAGGGTCAGACCATAGCCGCCGGCGGCGTTCTCGGCGTTCACCGCCACCAGATCGGGGTCCAGCGCCTCCTTCAGCCGGGGCAGAGCCGCAATCACCGCGTCCCGCCCGCTGCGCCCCACCACGTCGCCCAGAAACAACAGCCTCATCGTCGCCCACTCTTCCCTTTTACGCCCCGCAACGGTGCGCGGCGTGTTCCGTGACAATCCAGTCCAGCGGCTCGTCGAACGGGCCGGTGGGCACCCGCTCCACCTCCTGCGCGGCAAAGCCGACGCCGATGGTCAGCAGCGGCCCCGCCGCCCGCAGCGCGGCGATGGTGCGGTCGTAATAGCCGGCCCCATAGCCCAGCCGATGGCCCGCACGGTCGAACGCCAGCAGCGGCACCAGCAGCACCGCGGGCGCCACCACCTCCGTCCCGTCCGGTTCGGCGATGCCGTAACGCCCGGTGCGCATGGGCACCCCCGCATCCCAGCGGCGGAAGGTCAGCGGCTGACCCTTCGGTCCCGATTCCGGCAGGGCGGCCACCCGCCCCCTTTCCACAAGATGGAGCAGCAACGGCCGCACGTCGAGTTCCGATCCCAGCGGCCAGTACCCCCCCACCGGCCCGGCCGGCAGGGGAACGTCATCGGCGATTCGCCGACGCACCGCGGCGGAGACGGCAGAATGGGAGTCCGCCCCGCCATGGGCATCGCGCAGGGCGCGGGCGCGCAGACGGGCCGCGGCCTTCATCTCATCGGCGCGGGCCGGGTGCCGGTCGGTCATGACGGTGTGGGGAGGGAAGCAACAGGGGGAAAAGAGACAAGGAGAAAGGGAGCCACCTTGGCCGTTGGCATGTGACTATCCTCCATGGCCTGCCAGAGCAGGTGGGCGCCATGTACCGGAACCACGGTTCCGGCAGGGACAGCTCCCAAGAGGTTAGGGTTATCGGCCCTGGGGATAAATGCGGCCTGACGAACCAGGCAGCCCCCTCTCTCTCTGTCTAATTTAGGCGCGTTCCAGCCGCGCGGCAACCTCTTCGATGCGACGGGCCACATGATCGACGGCGGCGGCCAGTTCACCGTCGTCGGTGCGGGGGGCCGGCGGCTGGGCCGCGGCGGCCAGCGCACGGTCGCGCTGGGCCAGCGCCTCCTGCAGTTCATCGGCCAGCACGACGCAGGTAACGGCCAGCATCTGGGCGTCGGACCCCAGCTTGCCGCCGCCGGTCACCTCCTTCAGGCGCTGGTCCACATAGGCGGCCAGATCGTACAGCCGCTGTTCCTGGCCGTCCTCGCAGCCGAAGCGATAAGGGCGGCCGTTGATCTCGATATCCACGCGGGCCATCGGCGCATCTCCTTATGCGTTGGCGGAGGGAACGGGGTCATCCGCGGGCGTCTGCGCCCCCACCTCGTCCACCGGGGCGGAGTCGGCATCGTCGAGCACCGCCTCCAGCCGTGCAATGATCTGATCCAGCCGTTCGGACACGGCCCCGGCCGTACCGGACACGCGGGCCTGCTCGTGCCGCGCTTCCTGAAGGGCGACGGCCAGATCCTGTTCCCGGCGGGTGAAACGGGCCTCCCGGGTTTCGGCGGCCACGGCCAATCGGTCGGCGGCACGCGCCAGCCGTTCCAACGCGGCTTTCAACGGCTCCATATCAGCAGCGGTCCTTAAAGGCAGTCGGAACGGGGCGGCCGGAACCGGCGCCCGGCATCCCGTCAGGGCAAACGGCCTATACAGTTGGTGGGCTTCGTGCGCGGCGTCAATCAAAAACCACCCCGGCCCGACACCCCGGCTGCGGGAAAAAGAACGATCCCACGCGCGCGGACCCTGCAATGCCCATTCGCCGGTTGACCAAGGGTCACCGGATCTGCATGGTGCCGCCATTCGGCGGAAAAAGATATCTTTTCCCGCCCGAATCCGTTGTCCCGTCCGCGCGCACGTTCATCAGGAACTCCCGTCGATGCCCGTTTCCTCTTCCGCCGTTTCCCCGGCCACCCTGGCCAACGCCATCCGCGTTCTGGCCATGGACGCCGTCGAGGCCGCCAAGTCCGGTCACCCCGGCATGCCCATGGGCATGGCCGACGTGGCGACGGTGCTGTTCACCCAATTCCTGAAATTCGACCCGCAGAACCCGACCTGGCCCGACCGCGACCGCTTCGTGCTGTCGGCCGGCCACGGCTCCATGCTGATGTACGCGCTGGGTTACCTGACCGGCTATCCGCGCATGACCATCGAGGAGCTGAAGCGGTTCCGCCAGATGGGCAGCCTGACCCCCGGCCACCCCGAAGTCGATCCGACGCTCGGCATCGAAATGACCACCGGCCCGCTGGGCCAGGGCATTTCCACCGCCGTCGGCATGGCGCTGGCCGAGCGGATCACCAACGCCCGTTTCGGCAGCGACCTGATCGACCACTTCACCTATGTCATCGCGTCGGACGGCGACCTGATGGAAGGGGTGAGCCACGAGGCTTGCTCGCTGGCCGGTCATCTGAAGCTGTCGCGCCTGATCGTGCTGTGGGACGACAACCGCATTTCCATCGACGGCAAGACCGACCTCAGCTTCACCGACGACACGCCGGGCCGCTTCCGCGCCTACGGCTGGGATGTCCAGACCGTGGACGGCCATGACATGGATGCGGTGGCCTCCGCCATCGCCGCGGCGCAGAAGACCGGCACCCCGTCGCTGATCGCCTGCCGCACCATCATCGGCAAGGGCGCCCCCAACAAGTGCGACAGCCACAGCTGCCACGGCTCGCCGCTGGGTGCGGACGAGGTGGCCGCCACCCGCGCGGCACTGGGCTGGCCGCACGAGCCGTTCGTGGTCCCGGCCGAGGTTCTGTCCGCCTGGCGCGCCGCCGGCACCCGCAGCAACACCGCCCGCGCCGCCTGGGTCCAGCGCCACGACGCGCTGGACGCCGCCGCCAAGGCCGATTTCGACCGCGCCATGACCGGCGGCCTGCCCGCCGGCCTGGACGCGGTGTTCGCCGCCTTCAAGCAGAAGGTCGTCGCCGACAAGCCGTCGTGGGCCACCCGCGTTGCTTCCGGCAACGTGCTGGAGGTCATCGCCCCGGCGGTGGCCGAACTGGTGGGCGGTTCCGCCGACCTCACCCCGTCCAACAACACCAAGGCCAAGGTTCAGGCCGACGTGAAGGGTTCGGGCGACTTCAAGGGCAGCTACATCCGCTATGGCGTGCGCGAGCACGGCATGGCCGCCATCATGAACGGCATGGCGCTGCACCGGGGCGTGATCCCCTATGGCGGCACCTTCATGCAGTTTGCCGATTACTGCCGCCCCAGCATCCGCCTGTCGGCGCTGATGAAGCAGCGTGTGGTCTACATCATGACCCACGACTCCATTGGCCTGGGCGAGGACGGCCCGACCCACCAGCCGGTCGAGCACATGGCGGCCCTGCGCGCCATCCCCAACCTGCTGGTGTTCCGCCCGGCCGACGCGGTGGAAACCGCCGAAGCGTGGGAAATCGCGCTGGCGTCGGCCACCAGCCCGTCGGTGATGGCGCTGACCCGCCAGAACGTGCCGACCGTGCGTTCCGACGTGTCGGAAAACCTGACCGCCAAGGGCGCCTATGTGCTGGCCGAGGCCGAGGGTGAACGCACGGTCACGCTGCTGGCCACCGGCTCGGAAGTGTCGCTGGCGCTTGAGGCCCGCAAGTCGCTGCAGGCCGACGGCATCGGCACCGCCGTGGTGTCCATGCCCTGCTGGGAATTGTTCGAAGCCCAAAGCGACGAATACCGCGCCGGGGTGTTGGGGTCGGGTGTGCGGGTGGCGGTGGAAGCCGCGGCACGCCTGGGCTGGGACCGCTGGCTGGGCGACAAGGGCGCCTTCGTCGGCATGAACGGCTTCGGCGAATCGGCCCCGTACCAGGAACTTTACAAGCATTTCGGCATCACCGCCGACGCGGTGGTTGCCGCGGCGAAAGCGCGCCTGTAAGAAAACCACGCAAGACGTCAGGATTTGCACAAACGGCCGCCGTCCGCATGCGGCGGCGGCGGCCGAAACGACAGACTGGAGGAAGTCATGGCAGTTCGGGTTGCGATCAATGGGTTCGGGCGCATCGGCCGCCTTGTCCTGCGCGCCATCTATGAAAGCGGCCGCAAGGATGTCGAGGTGGTGGCGATCAACGATCTGGCCGACCTGGCGACCAACGTCCACCTGCTGAAGTACGACAGCGTTCACGGCCGTTTCCCCGGCACCGTCGAAGCCAAGGACGGCAAGCTGGTGGTCAACGGCCATGCCGTGACCGTGGTGCAGGAACGCGACCCGGCCAAGCTGCCGTGGAAGGATCTGGGCGTCGATATCGCCTTCGAATGCTCGGGCATCTTCACCAAGCGCGCCGACGCCGCCAAGCATCTGGAAGCGGGTGCGGGCAAGGTGCTGATCTCCGCCCCGGCCACCGATGAAGACATCACCGTCGTCTATGGCGTGAACCACGACAAGCTGACGGCGGAGCACAAGATCGTTTCCAACGCCTCGTGCACCACCAACTGCCTGGCGCCGGTGGCGTACGTGCTGAACAATCTGGTGGGCATCGAGCACGGCTTCATGACCACCATCCACTCCTACACCGGCGACCAGAACACCGTGGACACGGCGCACAAGGATCTGCACCGCGCCCGCGCCGCCGCGCTGAACATGATCCCGACCTCCACGGGTGCCGCCAAGGCCGTGGGTCTGGTTCTGCCGGAACTGAAGGGCAAGCTGGACGGCACCGCCATCCGCGTGCCGACCGCCAACGTGTCGGTGGTGGATCTGAAGTTCAAGGCCAAGCGCAAGACCTCGGCCGATGAAATCCGCGACGCCATCAAGGCCGCGGCCGCCGAAGGCCCGCTGAAGGGCATCCTGGGCTGCTACGACGAGCCGCTGGTGTCGTCGGACTTCAACCACGATCCGCACTCGTCGATCTTCGCGCTGAAGGAAGCCAAGGTCATCGACGGCGACTTCGTGCGTATCCTGAGCTGGTACGACAACGAATGGGGCTTCTCCAACCGCATGAGCGACACCGCCGTCGCCATGTTCAACGCGAAGTAAGTCCTTCGCGGGGGTGACCCGACGAAAAAGCGCCGTCTTCGGACGGCGCTTTTTTTATGGGCGGGGAGACGGCCCCCGCCACCCGCGCATCACTTCGCGGCCTTCTTCGCCAGCTTTTCCAGCAGTTCATCGGTGAATTGCCGCTCGTCCTTGCCGGCGATGGCGGCGAAGCTGCTGAGCATGGCGCTGGAGGTGTTGAAAAGCTGGGTCAGGTCGATGCGCCACTGCCCGCTTTCGCGCACGAAATCAGCCTGGACCAGCGACGGCTTGCCGTCCACCAGGATCACGGCGTTGGCGCGGTCGCCCTTCACCCGCACCGGCCCCAGCGCGGCCTGGGAAATGATGTTGGGGCCGAGCCAGCCCTTTTTCAGCGCCACATCGGCAATATCCGCCGTCTTCATCCGCCGCAGTTCCGCCGGGGACAGGAAACGGCGCAGGCCAAGGGCGGCGAAGCGCCCGGCGGAATCCAGCCGGTCCAGGCTGGGGCCGTCGCCGGCATGGGCGGCGGTGCGGACCGCTTCCAGCTTCGCGACCGACCCCTTGGTCAGCATGCCGAGAACCGCCGCCCCCTTCCCTTCCCCCAGCGCGCCGCGGGCGCGCTCGAAGGTGGCGACAACCGGCGCCTCTTCCGGGGCGCGGGGGGCGGCCGCCAGGGCCGGAAACGACACAAGCAACAGAACGAGAAAAGCCCGCAGGAAACCCATGGCATCCAATCCGGTCTTGGAACGAAGGACGGCGCCGGTCACTTCCCGTCCGTCACCCCGAAGAATTCAAGCTGCCAGCGCATCTCATCCGGGGACATGGGGTAATCGACGCCATCCCGAGCGTTAAGCGCCGACTTCGGCGAAATTTGGGCAAGGCGCAACTGAATCTGCCGGGCAAAGCGCATGGACAGGCCGGTGCGCCACACCAGCGCCGTCACCGCCTTGGGCGAATGGGTGGTGATGATGCGGTCCACGGTGCCGAGCGGGATGGTGGACAGCTCCGCCAGGGCCGCCATGACAAAGGCGCGGTCGCCTTCGAACAGGCTGCCCTCGATCAGCTTTTCCGTCAGCTTGCCTTCCTTGTTCAGGCGCTGCGCCCGGTCGGTGGGGCGTTCGGAGGGCTGCTTCTCCTCGCCACCGCCGCCGCCCGCACCACCGCGCAACTCCTCCTCCCCGAAATCGACCAGCCCGCTGCGGGGTTTGGCATCGGTGCCCTTGGCCACCCGTTGGCGCACGGCTTCCGCCAGTTGGCGGGCGGCGGCGGGATCGAGGTCGGTGCGCTCCTGCAAGGCCTTGAGCAGTTCGTCGGCCACGAAGGAGGCCAGCCGCGCGACTGCCCGCGGCGGCAGTTTCGGCCGGCGGACCAGCGGCGCGTGCCAGGGTTCATGCTGCGGCGCCTGATCGAGGATGCGGTCCAGCGTCTCTTCCCGGATCTGGGCCGAGGGGTTGGCGAGCAGGGAGGTGATCGCCGCCTCGTCGTCCGACCGCGCGATGGCGTCGGCGACCGAGGCCGACACGCCTGAGCGCCCGGCGATGGCCGACAGCGCCCCGGCCACCGGCCCGGTCAGGATGATGTCCAGCAGGTCTTCTTCGGTCAGGATCGGCGAGTGCTGCAGCACCGGCCCGCAGACCGAAAGCTCCACGTCGCGGGCCAGCCGGTTGATGACCGCGTGGGGGGCGTTGGGCAGATGCTTGAGGGTTTCCGCCAGGATCTCGCGGATTTCCGTGGCCTGGTCGCGGGCCAGGGTTTCCAGGCACTCCACCGTCATCCGCTCGATCTGCGAATAGCGTTCCGCCGGCAGGTCGGGCACCAGACCGGCCACCTTCTGCGCCAGGGCGCGGCGGACCACCCCGTCCTGGTCGCGGGCCAGCATCAGGTCGGCCTGCCGCGGGGTCGCCTCGTTGCAGGCGATGGCGTGGCGCACCTCGGGCGCTGCGTCGGCGGCCAGATAGAACAGCAACTCGGGCCGGGTCTTGGGGTATGCCGCCACCTGCTGCCGGATCAGGGGATCGGCCGACTGCGCCATCACCTTGGCGTTTTCGAAATTGCCGGGGTCCAACACGGCGGGCGGGGGGGCGGGGGTGGTCACAGGGTGCTCTCCGCGGCTTTCGGGCGACGGCTGGGCCAAGGAACCGGGGTGGTCGGGCTGGTAAGGGGCGGCAAAGGCGTAATTGCCCTTGCCACGACCCTTGGCGGCGTACATGGCGGTGTCGGCGCGGTCGGTCAGTTCCTGCACCGTCTCGCCCTGGCCGGGATGGTAGACGGCGATGCCGATGGACAGGCCCAGCGGCTTTTCCGGGCTGGCCGACAGGTGGCGCAGGCCGGCGATGCCGTTCAGCAGCCGGTCGGCCACGGCGCGGGCGCGCTCCTCGTCGGTGCGGCCGACCCACAGCACGAATTCGTCGCCGCCCAGCCGGCCGGGAAGATCGCCGGGACGCACGCCCGTGGTCAGCAGGCTGCCGATGGCCTTCAACACCGTATCACCCTGCTGGTGGCCATGCAGGTCGTTGACCGCCTTGAAATTGTCCAGATCCACATACAGCAGGGCCGAGGGGCCGGTGTCCTGCCGCTCCAACTGCTCGCCCATGCGCTCGAAGAAGGTACGGCGGTTGAACAGCCCGGTCAGCCCGTCGCGTTCCGACAGACGGCGCAGCCGCTCCTGATAGGCCAGATGGGCATGGGCAATGCCGATATGGTCGGCGACACCGGCGATCAGGTGGCGGTCGTCCTCGTCCCACGGTTCGGCATCGTCGGCGCGCCAGACCACCAGGGCGCCGTTCAGCGCCTGCTGATGTTCGGTGGCGCAGGCCAGCAGCCGGAACGGCCCGATGCTGCCCCCCACCGGATCGGTGCTGGCCGCGGCCTCCTCCAGCAGCGGGATCAGGGCGGCGGCGGTCAGTTCCGGCGGCGCCTCGGCACAGAAATCCACCATGATCTCCAGCGCCGACACCCCGTCGTCCCCCGCCCCCCGGCGGTAGATGCGGCAGCCGTCCGCCCCCAGGGCACGGGCGGTTTCGGCGGTGGCGACTCGCAAGGCCTCCTCGCCGTCCAACTGGTTGCGCAGGGTGTGGACGATGTGGGCCAGCAGGCGTTCGCGGTTGCGCACGCGGGCCAGTTCCGCCGACCGCATCACCTGTTCGGTGATGTCGCGGCACACGCCCCGCGCGCCCAGCCAGCGCCCCGACGGGCTGAAGAGCGGGACGGCCGAGGCCACCACGCACGACATGGAGCCGTCGGCCCCCTTCAGCCACAACTCGCTCTGGTCCACCGGCCGCTGGGTGTCGAAGGGCAGCGGCAGGTCGCCCCATTCATCCACGCACAGTTCGCGCGGATGGCGGCCGATCAGCGCCTCGGCCCCATAGCCCAGGGCGCCCTTGGGCGTGACGAAGACGAACCGCCCGTCACCACCGGTTTCCCACGCGAAATCGCTGGATGCCTCCACCAGATCCTTATACCGCTGGCGGGATTCGGTCAGGGTCTGGCGAAGCTGCCGTTCCAGGGTGGCATCGCGGGCCAGCAGCAGCGCACCGCCGTCCGCCAGCGGCACCGCCGACCATTCCACGACCATCGGGCCGCGGGCCGCGTCCACCGGCACCGCCCGCACCCCCGGCGCGACGCTGGCGCCGGCCAGCCACTGGCGCACACCGTCCAGCCACGCGGGATCGTTGCCCAACAGGTCTTCCGCCGCCGGATTGGCGTCGAGAACGGCACCGGCGGCGTCCAGGCGCAGGGCGGCACCGGGGAACGACCCGACAACGGCGGAGAGCGTTCCCTCGTCCAGCGGGGCGGCGGTATCGGTTGGGCGCGGAGAAGACGGCACGCGGATCGGTCCCACAAGGTCGGTAAACGCCGATTCATATAAACGCCGATTCATATAGGCAAAATGCTATCTGTTTCCTCGCGGCAACGCAATCAATCGCAGGCTGCGGCGAAACAGCCTTTCCCGGTCCGGGCCATCTCCCTGCGACCAATGGACGGGACGGGGGGAAGCGATTGCACGAGGATGCGGCTGTGTTTACCTTCCATCAACGCCCGAAAACGGCTGGTTCTGGGGAAGAGTCCATGAGTGAAGCGAACAGCACCGTGAGCAGCGAAACCAAAAAGTACCGCCTCGTCACCCGTTCCGATTTCGACGGTCTGGTCTGCGCCGTCCTGCTGAAGGAACTGGATCTGGTGGACGACATCCTGTTCGTTCACCCAAAGGACATGCAGGACGGCAAAATCGCGATCACCGACCGCGACATCACCACCAACCTGCCCTATGTGGACGGGGCCTATCTGGTGTTCGACCATCATCTGTCCGAAACCATCCGGGTGGGCCGCAAGGACAACCACATCATCGACCCCACCGCCCCGTCGGCGGCGCGGGTGGTCTACCGCCATTTCGGCGGCAAGGAACGTTTCCCCCGCGTCTCGGACGAGATGATGACGGCGGTGGATCAGGCGGATTCGGCGCAATATTCCAAGGCCGACATCCTGGCGCCGGAAGGCTGGACGCTGCTGAACTTCCTGATGGACGCGCGCACCGGGCTGGGCCGCTTCCGCGATTTCCGGGTGTCGAACTATCAGTTGATGATGGAGCTGATCGATTACTGCCGTCAGCACACCATCGACCAGATCCTGGCCCTGCCCGACGTGAAGGAGCGGGTGGACCTGTTCACCCAGCACCAGCACCGCTTCATCGAGCAGTTGGACCGCTGTGCCCGCGTGATGGGCAATGTGGTGGTCCTGGATCTGCGCAACGAGGACACCATCTGGGCCGGCAACCGCTTCATGATCTACGCGCTGTTCCCCCAGTGCAACATCTCGATCCATGTGCTGTGGGGGCTGAAGCAGCAGAACACGGTGCTGGCCTGCGGCAAGTCGATCATCAACCGCTCGTCCCGGACCAATGTCGGCGCGCTGATGCTGGAATACGGCGGTGGGGGCCATCAGGCCGCCGGCACCTGCCAGATCGACAACGACAAGGCCGAAGCCACGCTGGCCGAGATCGCCGCCCGCATGCAGGCGGACGGCTGACCAGGGGATTGCTGATCGGGGAGACGGCCCCTTTTCCCAACGGGAAAGGGGCCTGCCCCGTCAGCGCCGCAGCAGATTCGCCAGGTCCAGGTCGGCGCGCGCCCCCTGAAGCCTGGCGCGGTAGACGATGGTCGCCTCCATCACCCGCTGGACGTAGTTGCGGGTTTCGGCAAACGGGATCATCTCGATCCAGTCCAGCACGTCCACCGCCTCCGTCCGCGGGTCGCCGTACTGGTCCAGCCACTGGCGCACCCGGTTGGGGCCGGCGTTGTACGAGGCAATCGCCAGCACATAGGATCCGTTGTAGCGGTCCAGCATGTCGGCGATATAGGCGGAGCCGAGACGCACGTTATGGTGCGGGTCGGCGATCAGCTTGGCCTGGGTGTGCTTGATCCCCAGCTTGGCAGCGACAAGCTGGGCCGTCTGCGGCATCAGCTGCATCAGCCCGCGCGCCCCCGCCGACGACACGATCAGCGGGTTGAAGGTGCTTTCCTGGCGGATCAGCGACAGCACCAGCGGCCCTTCCGGGGCCGGCACGCCCGACAGGTCGATGGTGGGATAGCCGGTTTCGGTCAGGAAGACGCCCTCCTGCACCTTGTCCTTGGCGGCGGCGATGGCCAGATCGGGGCGCCCCAGTTCGCGGGCCAGCCGCGCCGCCAGATGCAGATCCTCCCCATCCTTGGCGTCCAGCGCGATGCGGCGCAGGAACATGGCCAGCCGGTCGTCGGCCTTGCCCTCCATGCGGTGGATCAGGCGGGCGGCGCGCACCAGTTCCCGCTTTTCAAAGGCGACGGCCTCGGCCTCCCCGGCTTTCGGCTCGGCGGGCAGGCGCACGCGGCTTCCCGTCTCATGGGCCGCCAACTGGCCGTAGAAGGTGACGCCGTACTGGGCCGCCCTGCCGTACCATTCGGCTGCCCGCGCGGCGTTGCCCGCCGCTTCCGCCGCCCGCCCCGCCCAAAAGGCGCCGCGGGCGCGGGTGATGGGGGAGGTGAACTCCTTATAGATGGTCTGGAAATGCTCCAGCGCGTCGCCGGGGCGGTTCAACCGGCGCAGCGCGATGAAACCGGCCAGGAATTCCGCTTCCGCCTGCCCCACCCCATCATCCTGCCGGTGATCCATCGCCAGACGATAGGCCCCCCGGTTGTCGCCGCGGTCCAGCAGCCGGCGGATGATGATGTTGCGCTCGGTCCACCACAGGGCCGGGCGCACCACCTTGTCGGGCGCGTCGGCCAGCCGCGCCGCTGCCCCCTCGTCATCGCCCTTGCGACGCAGGTAGCGCACCCAGTCGTACGCCAGCCCGCCGTCGTCGCGCAGGGACGACGGTACCCGCGCCGCCAGCGCCTCGGCGGTGGGGGATCCGTTGGCGAGCGCCATGCGGGCGGCGATCAGATCGTCGTACCCGTCGGGCACCAGCGGCAGAAGCCGCCGCGCCGCCGCCTCCTGCCGGTCCCACAGCAGGCGGTCCAGGCGGGCGGTGTGGTCCTGCCGCCGCAAAAGCTCGCGGTAGCGGATCAAGAACGTCTGCTCGTCGGCGGGGTTGAGGTCGGCGTCCACCCAATGGCCGCGCACCACCTTGGCCGCCGCGTCCCGCTCCCCGGCGGACAGCAGGGCGTCGGCGTAGCGGATCACCCCGGCGGTGGTCAGCGGCGCGTATTGCCGGAACCACCCCAGCACCTGGGCATCGGGCAGCGTGTCGGGCATCGCCGCTTCCGCCATCCGCCGCAGCCCCGCCAGATTGGGCCAGCCGGGGTTTTCGCGGATGAAGGCGGCGGTTTCGGCAAAGCCGGCACCGGGGGCGGAGAACTTCATCCAGCGGATGATCTTGCCCGGCAGCCGGTCGGATACCCCCTGCAAAAGCCGCAGCGCGTCGTCGTGGCGGTCGGCGTCGGCGGCCTTGAAGGCGTTGCGGTAGATGGCCAGTTCCGCCGCCGACTGCGCCCGCACCGGAACGGCGGTCGCGGCCAGGAAAAGCGCCAGCACGGCGACCATACCCGACCGTACGATACCGCAAGGCAACCGCCCGCCACGCCCCTTGCTCCGCTTCGCGCGGAGGGCTAATGTGCCGTTCCTCTTTTCCCCTGTCGTGTTGTTTGTCCCTGAGAGGTGGCCCCCATGTTCCACGGTTCGATCGTCGCGCTCTTGACCCCGTTCAAGAACGGCAAAGTGGACGAGGCCGCGTTCCAGTCCTTCGTCGAATGGCAGGTCGCCGAAGGCACGCACGGTCTGGTCCCCTGCGGCACCACCGGCGAATCCCCCACCCTGTCCCATGACGAGCACAACCGGGTCGTCGAGCTGTGCATCGAGGCGGCCGGCGGGAAGGTTCCGGTCATCGCCGGCACCGGTTCCAACTGCACCGAGGAAGCCATCGCGCTCACCCGCCACGCCAAGAAGGCGGGGGCGGCGGCGGCCCTGGTGGTCACGCCTTATTACAACAAGCCGACTCAGGAAGGTCTCTACCAGCATTTCAAAGCGATCCATGATGCCGCGGATTTGCCGATCATCATTTACAACATTCCCGCCCGCAGTGTCGTGGATATGTCGATCCCGACCATGGCGCGGCTGGCAAAGCTGCCCAACATTGTTGGCGTGAAAGACGCCACCGCCGATCTGGTCCGGCCGCTGCGCACCCGTCTGGAAATCGGTCCCGACTTCTGCCAGCTGTCGGGCGAGGATGCGACCGCCATCGCCTTCCTGGCCCAAGGTGGGGTCGGCTGCATCTCGGTGTCGGCCAACGTGGCGCCCAAGGCGTGCGCGGCCATGCAGGATGCGTGGCGGGCCGGCGATCTGGCCACCGCCTATCATTACCGCGACCTGCTGATGCCGCTGCATCACGCCATGTTCGTGGAAACCTCGCCCGGGCCGGTGAAGTACGCCGCCAGCCTGCTGGGCAAGTGTTCGGAAGATGTCCGCCTGCCGCTGGTGCCGGTCGGCGACGCCACCCGTGAAACGGTGCGCGCCGCCATGGTGTCCGCGGGCCTGCTGTAATCAAGGAGAACCGGTACCGTGGCAGCGCGCGAACAGGAACCCCGGCGTCTGGCGGCGCAGAACCGCCGCGCGCGCTTCGATTTCTTCATCGAAGACACCATGGAAGCCGGGATGATGCTGACCGGGACGGAGGTGAAATCGCTCCGTTCCGGCCGGGCCAGCATCAACGAGTCGTACGCGGGGCTGAACCGCGACGGCGAACTGATGCTGGTCAACGCCTATATCCCTGAATATCTGCTGGCCGGGCGCTGGCTGCAGCACGAGGTGCGGCGCCCGCGCAAGCTGCTGGTCCACCGCCGCGAACTGGCCAAGCTGGCCGCGTCCATCAAGCAGAAGGGCGTGACCCTGGTGCCCATGTCGATCTATTTCAACGACCGCGGCATCGCCAAGCTGCAGCTCGGCATCGCCACCGGCAAGAAGAAGACCGACAAGCGCGAAACCGAAAAACAGCGCACGTGGCAGCGGGACAAGGCCCGCCTGATGCGGGAACGCGGATGAGCAACCGTCTGGCCCAGCGGGCCGCGGCGCGCGAGGCGGAGATCGCCGGCGTCGCCATCGAGGCCGTGTGCGGCCTTCACCCCACCGGCCCGCTGCTGGTGGCCGGCGACGGGACGGGAACCCTGCTGCCCGCCCTGACCAGCCTCGGAACCGATGTCACCGAATGGCAGCGCCACGCCTTTGCCGAGGTGGCCGGACGGCCGGTGTCGCCCTGGCCGGCGGACGGCCCCTTTGCCGGGGCGGTGCTGCGGCTGCCCCATGGCTGGGGCGCCTTTGCCATGATGCTGCACGCGCTTGCCGCCCGGCTGCCGGCGGGGGCGCCGCTGTGGGTCTATGGCGGCAACGACGAAGGTATTTCCAGCGCCGCCAAACGGCTCGACGGGCTGTTCGACGGCGGTGATCCCATCCTTATCAAGCGCCGCGCCCGCGTGCTGGCGCTCACCCGCACCGATGCCCCCGCCCGCGGGGCGCTGGAGGATTGGCGGGAGGAGGTGGTGCTGTCGGGGGCCGGGCTGCTGGCCGGGCCGCTGGCGCTGGCTTCGTGGCCGGGGCTGTTCGCCCACGGGCGGCTCGATCCCGGCACCGCCTGCCTGCTGGAGGTGTTGCCGCCGCTGAAAAGTGCGGCACGGGTTCTGGATTTCGGCTGCGGCGCCGGGGTGATCTCCGCCGAGATCCGCCGCCGCCATCCCGACAGCGCCCTCACCCTGCTGGACGTGGACGCGCTGGCGCTGCACGCCGCCCGCATCAACGTGTCGGGGGCCGAGACGCTGCTGAGCGACGGCTGGGGCACCATGGCGCGCGGGGTGCGGTTCGATCTGATCGTGTCCAACCCGCCGCTCCACCGCGGCGGGCACGAGGATTTCGCCGCCCTGGAATCCCTGGTGCGGGAAACGCCCAACCGCCTGCGCCATGATGGGGCGCTGATCGCGGTGATTCAGCGCACCGCCGGGGCGGGAAAGCTGATCCAGTCCCATCTGCCGATCACCGAATGCCTGCTGGAAACGCCGCAGTTCCAGGTGTGGCGGGGGCGTACCGGGCGGTAATCCCCCATCGACATAGGAAATCCCTACCACTGAAGTGCAAAGGCCCTGTCCCCAATGTCAGGGTTGCCGATCGTGTGCACCTTCCGCATTCTTCCTCCCGGCTGTTACAAGCAACAAAGACGAACGTCAGCCTGTCACCAATGAGGGAGGATTACCCAATGCCCACCCGTCCGGTTCGGGATATCATCCGCCATCAGCGGGTCTTCACCGTTACCTCCGATACCACCGTCCGCACCGCCGCCCTGATGATGAAGGAATTCAGCATCGGATCGCTGATGGTGGTCAGCGACGACCGGCTGACCGGCATCTTCACCGAACGCGACGCCCTGTTCCGCGTGCTGGCGGCGGGGCTGGACCCCATCCGCACCACGGTGGCTCAGGTCATGACCTCCGACCCGCTGACCGTCACCCCCGAATGCCCGGTGATGAACGCGCTGCACCGCATGCACGACGGCGGGTTCCGTCACATGCCGGTGGTGGAGGATGGCCGCCCGGTCGGCATGGTGTCCATCCGCGATGCCGTCGGCCCGGAACTGGCCACCCTGGAACGGGAACTGGACGAGAAGGAAGCCCTGGCCGAGATCCTGGCCTGACCTCTTGCACGGCCATTTCTCCGCCGCCACATGAAAGCCGCCGCGGTCATCGGCACCGCGGCGGCTTTTGTTTTCAGGAGAGATGGGATGACGCCCGAGGAACGCAGCCTGATCGACGATCTGTTCCGCCGCCTGCGCGATGCGGAGGCGCAGCCCCGCGACCCGGAGGCGGAACAACTCATCCGCACCGCCCTGCAACACCAGCCCAACGCCGCCTATTACATGGCCCAGGCCGTGCTGTTTCAGCAGCAGGCGCTCGCCGCCGCCCAGCAGAAGATCGAGGCCCTGGAAAGCCGCATCCGCACCCTGGAAACCGCGGCCCCCGCAGCCCAGCCGGCGGGCGGTGGCTTCCTTGGCGGCGTGCGGAACCTGTGGGGTGCCCCACCGCCCTCCCCCACCGCAGCACTTCCGCCCCAGACGCTCCCGCCCCAGCCGTCGGCGGATACCGCCGGTCCGTGGGGGCGGCGCCTGTCCTACCCGGCAGCACCGGCGGCCCCCATGGGGTACGGCCAGCCGGGCTTCCCCGCCGCCGGTTACACCCCGCAGGGCGGCGGCTTCCTCAGCGGTGCAGCGCAGACGGCGGTCGGGGTTGCCGGCGGCATGCTGGCGGCCAGCGCCATCCAGTCGCTGTTCAGTTCGGGCACCGCTCATGCGGCCCAGGCGCTGGATGCCGCACAGCCCATGGTGTCGGAAACCGTCGTGAACAATTACTTCGGCAACCCACCGCCGGACACCGCCCAGGATGATGCCGGTTTCGATGATGGAAGTGGCGATTCCGGCGACGACTGGATTTAACGGGCCTTCTTCTTTTGCTTACCAGTGAAAGCACCCCTATCCGAAGAACAAATTACCCGCAATTTCGGATAGAGCGTGATTTCGAAAGTGGTAGTGCAAAATATGACTGTGAACAGTCGGGTCCAGGCAATAGTTTGTTAACCGGCGGCGGACAAGAGTGCGGCATCGCGCTTGCCTGCGCATCGAGGAGACAAGAAAATGCCTGGACTCACCATCGCCGCCGAACTTCGCAAGGCCTGCCGTATTCATGCCCGTCTGCTCGATGCCTTCATCGACATGACGGAAAAGGAACTGCATCAGTTGCCGCCGGGGTTTGCCGAAGAAAGCCTGCGGGAGGCGTTGGAAGAAATGCGCTGCGCCCGCAAGCAATATGGGTCCATGGCCGGCGTCGTCGTGGTGTCCAACGCCGCCTGACCATGGTGAGATCCAGGGATCAGGCCGGAGCGGCGGATGATTTGCGGCGGGTGCGCGCGGTCTTCGGCGCCCCGGTCTCCGCCTTTTCCGCGGCAGTACCGTCGCCATCGGCCTTTTTCCGGCCGGCGGTCTTCTTGGCCGAGGCTTTGGCGTCCGCAACCGCCTTGGGGGTTGCCGTGCCGGCCGCCCGGGCGCGCTTCGGCTTGGGGGCCGCAGGCTCCGCATCCATGGCCGTTGCCAGAGCCGCGGGGGCCGTGTCGGTCAGGCTGACGGCGATGTCACGCTCCGCCTGCAACCAATGATCGGTATCACGCCCGTGGGGGCAGCCCTCCTCCACCCAGATGGCGTAGGCACGATCGCGGATGCGCTGTTGCACGTCCGTTTCCATTTCCCCTCCCCCTGCATTGGATTGCACACCAGCGCGCGCGTTCGCCCGCCCGGCCATGGTGCCGTCAGCGGAGAGCCGGTGCAAGCCCCCTCGTCATCGGATGGATCGGGTTATTCCGGCGGTGTCTCGGCCGACTGCCCGGTTTTCTGCCCTTCGCGCCACCGGGTCACGTTGCGGTTGTGGTCGGCAAGGGTCTTGGCAAAGGCATGGCCGCCGGTGCCGTCGGCCACGAAATACACGTACTCGTGTTTTTCCGGCTGGGTTGCCGCCTGCAGCGCCGCCCGCCCCGGATTGGTGATCGGTCCGGGCGGCAGTCCCGGCGCCACATAGGTGTTGTAGGGGGACTCCAGCTTCAGATCCGCCCGGCTCAACGGCCGGGTGAACTCGCTCTCCCCCTTGGTCAGGGCATAGATGACGGTGGGGTCGGACTGCAGCTTCATGCCGGTGCGCAGGCGGTTGACGAACACCCCGGCCACCCGCGGCCGTTCCGCCGCCAGCCCGGTTTCCTTTTCCACCACCGACGCCAGAACCAGGGCTTCCGCCGGTGACGCCAGCGGCAGGTCGGGGGCGCGGCTCTTCCACGCATCCGCCAGCGCCTGATCCATGGCGGTCTTCATCCGGGCCAGCAGCGCCGCCCGGCTTTCCCCGAACGAAAAATGATAGGTTTCCGGGAGCAGTGTCCCGTCCGCCGGGCGCCCTTCGACGGTTCCCGACAGGATCGGGTTGGCGGTCAGCAGCCCCACCACCTGCTGGGAGGTCAGCCCTTCCGGCACTGTCAGCTTGTGAATGACCGGCTTGCCCTGGCGCAGCAGATCCAGCGCCCCGGCAACGCTGATGCCGGCGGGGAAGATGAATTCGCCGGCCTTGAGATCACGCCGCGGCCCATGGATTTTGGCGGCGACGGTGAACAGCAGCGGGTTGTCGATGACCCCCGCCTGCATCAGGGTCACGGCGATGGTTTCCGTGCCGCCGCCGCGGGGGATCACCACCGCGGCGGGTTCCTTCAACGGCCCCGGTGCGGCAATGGCGCTCTGCGCCCACACCGCGGCGTACCACGCGAGCGCCGCGGAGCCGGCCACAAGGACCAGCCCCCCGGCGGCAATCCGGAGACCCCAGCCCATGGACGCCCTCCGCGGCTCGGTACGCTCAGACGTACTCTTTGAACACCAGCGAGGCGTTGGTGCCGCCGAACCCGAAGGAGTTCGACAGCGCCGCCTTCACCCGGCGTTCCTGCGCCACCTTGGGAACCAGATTGACGCCCAGGCAGCTGTCGGACGGGTCTTCCAGGTTCAGGGTCGGCGGCACGATGCTGTGATTCATCGCCTTGATGGAATAGATGGCTTCCACCGCACCCGCGGCCCCCAGCAGATGGCCGATGGCCGATTTGGTGGAGGACATGGCAACGCTGTCCATGGCCGACCCGAACAGACGGCGCACCGCCCCCAGTTCGATCTCGTCGCCCAGCGGCGTGGAGGTGCCGTGGGCGTTGATGTAGCCGATGTCGTCCGGGGTCATGCCGGCGCGCTGCAGGGCGGCGCGCATGGAACGGAACCCGCCGTTGCCGTCTTCCGCCGGGGCGGCCAGATGGTAGGCGTCGCCCGACAGGCCATAGCCAACCACTTCGGCATAGATGTGGGCGCCGCGCTTCTTGGCGTGTTCCAGCTCTTCCAGAACCAGAATGCCCGAGCCTTCGCCCATGACGAAGCCGTCACGGCCCTTGTCATAGGGGCGGGAGGCGCGCTCCGGCGTGTCGTTGTAGCTGGTGGACAGCGCGCGCATGGCGGCGAAGCCGGCGATGCCCAGGCGGCACACGGCCCCCTCGGTCCCGCCGCAGACCATCACGTCGGCGTCGTTCAGCATAATCAGACGGGCCGCATCGCCGATGGCGTGGGCGCCCGTGGAGCAGGCCGTCACCACCGCGTGGTTCGGCCCCTTGAAACCGTAATTGATCGAGACGTGCCCCGAGGCCTCGTTGATGAGGCAGGCAGGAATGAAGAAGGGAGAGACGCGGCGCGGCCCCTTCTCGTGCAGCGTCACGGCACCGTCGGCAATACCGGCCAGACCGCCGATGCCGGACCCGATCATGACGCCGGTGCGCTCGCGCTCCTCGTCATTGGGGGGAACCCAGCCCGAATCGGCAATGGCCTCGTTGGCCGCCGCGATGGCGTAAATGATGAATTCGTCCATCTTCCGCTGATCTTTCGGCGGAACATGGGTGTCGGGGTTGAACAGGCCCTCGCCGTCGCCGCGCGGCACCTGGCCGGCGATTTTCGAGGGCAGGTCGGAAACGTCGAACCGGGTGATGGGGCCGATGCCGGATTCGGCATTGATAAGACGATCCCAGTTGCGCTTGTGGCCCACGCCCAGCGGCGTGACCAGACCGAGGCCGGTAACGACGACTCGTCTCATGGACTAGTTCCTGACCTTGCGTTCAATGGCGCGGCGGCTGGGCGGCAATGCCCGCCGGTGGCGCGTGTCATGTTCGAATACGGGGACGCCGGGCCGCGGGTCGGCGGCAGCCGGCGTTTCCCGATGGGACGCTTCAGACGCGCAGCACCGATCAGGTGTGCGCCTGGATGAAGTCGATGGCGTCCTTCACCGTCAGAATCTTTTCCGCGGCATCGTCGGGAATTTCGCAGCCGAATTCCTCTTCGAAGGCCATCACCAGTTCCACGGTGTCCAGGCTGTCGGCGCCCAGATCATCGATGAAGGCCGCGTTCTCGGTCACCTGCTCGGCTTCGACACCCAGATGCTCGACAACGATCTTCTTCACACGCTCGGCGATGTCACTCATTTCTTTGACCTTCCAGTTCCTTGAAACCGTTTTGGAAATCCGCTCGGGAAACCGTTCGGCGTCTCCGCCGGACCGGCCACGCCTCGGCGTGCGTGTCGCTATGCCGCGAAAGCCCCGTCCGATAACACATTTTGGCAGGCTTGACCAGCGTCGGCGCGAACCGCCCCGGCGCCCAGCCCCGCCCGCCCTGGGCGAAGCCGCCTCAGATCATCGCCATGCCGCCGTTGACGTGCAGCGTCTGGCCGGTGACGTAAGCGGCTTCATCGCTCGCCAGGAACACGACCCCGGCGGCGATCTCCGCCGGGTCGCCCATGCGCCCGGCGGGAATGCTGTGCAAAAGCTTGTCTTTCTGCTCCCCGCCCAGGGCATCGGTCATGGCCGAGGTGATGAAGCCGGGGGCCACGCAGTTCACGGTGATCCCGCGCGACGCGACCTCGGCGGCCAGCGCCTTGGACATGCCGATCAGACCGGCCTTGGAGGCGGCGTAGTTGGCCTGCCCCGGATTGCCGGTGACCCCGACGATGGAGGTGATGGCGATGATGCGACCGAACCGGCGCTTCATCATGCCCCGCATCACCGCCCGGGACAGGCGGAAGGCGGCGGTCAGGTTGACGTCCAGCACCGCCTGCCAATCCTCGTCCTTCATGCGCAGGGCAAGCTGGTCGCGGGTCAGGCCGGCGTTGTTGACCAGAATGTCGATCCGGCCGCCCAGCGCCGCTTCGGCGTCCTTCGCCAACTGCTCGGTGGAAGCGGGATCGGACAGGTTGGCGGGCACCACCACGGCGCGCTCGCCCAGTTCGGCGGCCAGCGCGTTCAGCGGATCGACCCGCGTGCCCGACAGGGCGACGGTGGCGCCCTGGGCGTGCAGCGCGCGGGCGATGGCGGCGCCGATTCCCCCCGAAGCCCCGGTGACGAGAGCGGTCTTGCCGGTCAGATCGAACATGGGATCACTCTATATCTTTATGGTCGCGTGGGGACGGGTTCAGGCGTTGAGCGCGTTCAGGAACGACTCGACATCCGCCGGCGTCTGCACAGACACCGCCGACACGCTCTTGTCGATTCGCTTGGCCAGACCGGCCAGCACCTTGCCGGCGCCCACCTCGACCAGCGCCGTGACGCCCTGATCCTTCATGAACAGGACGCTTTCGCGCCAACGGACCATGCCGGTCACCTGTTCCACCAGCAGCCGGCGGATTTCCGCGGGATCGCTGACGGCCGACGCCGTGACGTTGGACACCACCGGCACCACGGGCACGGTGACCGTCACCCGGTCCAGCGCCTCGGCCATGGCGTCGGCGGCGGGCTGCATCAGGGCGCAATGGAAGGGCGCGCTGACCGGCAGCCGGACCGACCGCTTCAGCCCGCGCTCGGCAGCCAGCACGATCGCACGGTCCACGGCATCCGCCGACCCCGACACCACCACCTGTCCCGGCGCGTTGTCGTTGGCGCAGGTGCACACCTCGCCCTGGGCGGCGTCGGCGGCGATGGCCTGGGCCTGTTCCAGATCGGCGCCCAGCAGGGCCGCCATGGCGCCCTTGCCCACCGGCACCGCCTTCTGCATGGCCTGGCCGCGCAGCTTCAAGAGGCGCGCGGTGTCGCCCAGCGAAAAGGCCCCGGCGGCGCACAGCGCGGAATATTCGCCCAGCGAATGCCCGGCCACGAACATGGCATGCTTGGCCAGATCGACCCCGCCCTGCTGGGCCAGCACCCGCATCACCGCCACCGAGACGGCCATCAGGGCCGGCTGGGCGTTTTCGGTCAGGGTCAGGTCGGCATCCGGCCCCTCGAACATCAGGCGCGAAAGCCGCTGGCTCAGCGCATCGTCCACCTCTTCAAAGGTATGCCGCGCCACCTCGAAGGCTTCGGCCAGTTCGCGGCCCATACCGACGGCCTGGCTGCCCTGGCCGGGGAAGACGAACGCCCTGCTCATACGTTTGGTTCACCTGTGCTGTGTCGGCGCGCCGGTCCCGGCGGGCCGATGATCTCACGCGAATTGGGCGACAGTCATACCCCGCCCTTTTCCCAAGTCAAGCGACGTTGCGCGCACATCGCCATGAAAGGCGAGAAAAATGGCGGTTTTCCGGTCAACTGACGCGTGAAAGACCTTGCCGGAACGTGTGGTGTGTGCATACTGCGCGGCTTCACAAGCTCCTTGCCGGCGGACCCGACACATTATTGTGCCGCCGGCTAGGTCCGGGCGGCTGACCGTTCCAATGGGTGGAAAGGAACAGCGCCGGGCCACGAAACAGCCATGGGGAGTCGAATGGCTTTGTACGAGAGCGTGCTGATCGCGCGCCAGGATATCTCGGCCGCGCAGGCCGAACAGCTCGGCGAGACCTTCGCCCAGATCGTCCGCGACAACGGCGGACAGGTCGTCAAGACCGAATACTGGGGCCTGAAGACGCTGGCCTACAAGATCAAGAAGAACCGCAAGGGTCACTACATCATGCTGCACCTCGACGCGCCGGCCGCCGCCGTCGCCGAGATGGAACGCAACATGAGCATCAGCGAAGACATCCTGCGCTACATGACCGTGCGCATGGACAAGCTGGACCCCGGCCAGTCGGTGATGCTGCAGAACCGCGGCGAGCGTGGTGAACGCGGCGAGCGTGGCGAACGCGGCCCCCGCCGCTTCGATGACCGCGGTCCGCGCGGTCCCCGCCGTTCCGAAGCCCCCGCCACCGTCTCCGAAGGGGAGTCCGCGTAAATGAGCGACAAGCAGACCACTGGCGCCCCCGCCCGCAGCGGCGGCCCCCGCCGTCCGTTCTTCCGCCGCCGCAAGACCTGCCCGTTCTCGGGCGCCAATGCTCCGGCGATCGACTACAAGGACGTCAAGCTCCTGTCGCGCTTCATTTCCGAGCGCGGCAAGATCGTGCCGAGCCGCATCACCGCGGTGTCCACCAAGAAGCAGCGTGAGCTGGCCCGCGCCATTAAGCGCGCCCGGTTCCTGGCGCTCCTGCCTTACATCGTGAAGTAAGCAGGACGGCAGAACAGGTTCATTACCGAATACAGACAACGCACCATGGAACGGAACGCCATGGGAGGGGGGCTGCCCAACAGCCTGACCATCGCCTTCGGCAGCGGCATTCTGTCGGCGCTGTTTTACGCCGCGGTGCTGCTGGGCGGGTTCGGTGCGTTGATTCTGGGCTATCTGGCGCCACTGCCGCTGATGGCCGCCGGTCTGTGGCAGGGAACCGCCGCCGCCGTGCTGGCCTCCATCGTCGGAACGGCGCTGGTGACCCTGCTGATGCAGGAGGAGACGGGGGGGCTGGCGGCGACGCTGGGCTTTCTGGTCACCTCCGCTGTCCCGGCGGTTGTGGTGGTGCGGCAGTCGCTGCTGGCCCGCACGTCCGCCGACGGCGGGCTGGAGTGGTATCCGCCCGGACGGCTGATGCTGGTGCTGGCCGGCGTGGGTCTGGGCGGTGTCGCCCTGGCCATGCTGATGGCGCTGGACGAGCCGGGCGGGTTGGAAGGGGTGATCCGTGAGGCGTTGAGCCGCATGGCCCGTCTCATCGCCCCGGACCAGTCCGACGCGCTGGGGCCGGACGCCATGTGGATCGCCCCGGCCATGCCCGGTCTGGTGGTGGTGTCATGGCTGCTGATGACGGTGGTCAACGGTGCCCTGGCCCAGGGGCTGCTGATGCGGTTCGGGGTGAGCCGCCGTCCGTCCATGCGGATGGTGGATTTCGACCTGCCCCGCTGGGTGGCCCCGGTCTTTGCCCTGGCCTGTGCCGGGGCCATGGTGCTGAGCGGGGCCACGGGCTTCGCCGCCCTGACGGCGGCGGTGGTTCTGGCGGTGCCGTACCTGTTCGCCGGTCTGGCCGTGGTTCACGCGCTGGCCCGGCGGCAGAAGGCATCCATGGCCTTTCTGGTGGGTGTGTACCTGTTCGTGTTTCTGATTGGATGGCCGATCCCCTTTCTGGTCGGCCTGGGCATGATCGAGCAATGGATGGGGTTTCGCGCGCGGCTCGCCGCCCGGAAACCCGATCAGGAGGACGAGTGATGGAAGTTATTCTGTTGGAACGGGTCGAGAAGCTCGGCCAGATGGGCCAGGTGGTCAAGGTTAAGCCCGGCTACGCCCGCAATTTCCTGCTGCCGCAGAAGAAGGCTATCCGCGCCACCAAGGCGAACCTGGCCGGCTTCGAAAAGCAGCGCGCCCACCTGGAAGCCGTGAACCTGGAGCGCCGCAAGGACGCCGAAGTGGTCGCGGCGAAGATGGACAAGGTGTCGGTGATCATCACCCGTCAGGCCGCCGAAACCGGCGTTCTGTACGGTTCGGTTGCCAACCGCGACGTGGCCGAGGCGCTGACCGCCGCCGGCTACACCGTTGACCGCAAGCAGGTCGCCATCGAGCAGCCGATCAAGACCCTGGGCCTGTTCCCGGTGCGTCTGATCCTGCACCCCGAAGTCAGCGTCACTGTGACCGTCAACGTCGCCCGCACCCTGGAAGAAGCCGAGCTTCAGGCCCAGCGCGGCGCCATGGTCACCGCCGCCGACCTGCTGGAAGAAGAAGAAGCGGCTGAAGAAGCCGAAGAGACCGCCGACGAGGAAACCACCGAAGAAGCCTGATTTCAGGCCCTTCGCGTCCTCGACGGCTCGTCATGCCAGGGCCGCCCATCCCATCCGGGGTGTGGCGGCTTTTGGTGTTTTCCGATTTGTCCCTTTAGGGGTACCCCTTTCGCACCAGCACACCCGCACCGCAGCATGATAACCTTGGGATCATTCTAATTTATCCCTGGCGTGGCGGAGGATGCGGATGCTGCTGGCCCGCTTGCTGGAACCGGCGGTCACGGCCGGTTCCATCACTCTCATCGATGGGTATGGCCGGGTCCACCCTTTGGGACAGGGTGATCCCCACGTCACCTTGCGGCTCCATGACCCTGCCCTTCACCGGGACCTTGTGCTGCGCCCGCGGCTGGTGTTCGGCGAGGCTTATATGGATGGGCGGCTGACGGTGGACGACGGGCGCCTGTATGACCTGCTGGCGATCCTGTCGTCGGGGGCCGAGGTCAATGGACTGTTGGGACGGGTGGCCGCGTGGATCGAACCGATCGCCCGGCGGCTGCACCAGACCAATCCGCTGGCGCGCTCCCGGCGCAACGTCGCCCATCATTACGACCTGTCGGGGGATCTCTACCGCCTGTTCCTCGATGCGGACATGCAATATTCCTGCGCCTATTTTCCCACCCCCGACACCGGGCTGGACGCGGCGCAGGAGGCCAAGAAGCGCCACATCGCCGCCAAGCTGCTGCTGCGCCCCGGTCATCGGGTGCTGGATATCGGTTGCGGCTGGGGTGGGATGGCGCTGACCCTGGCGCGGGAAACCGGGGCACAGGTGCTGGGAATCACCCTGTCGCAGGAACAATTGGCGGTGGCCCGCCAGCGGGCGGAAGAGGCGGGGCTGCAGGACCGGGTGCGCTTCGATCTGTGCGATTACCGCACGCTGACCGGACGGTTCGACCGGATCGTGTCGGTGGGGATGTTCGAGCATGTGGGTGTCCCCCACTATGGCGCCTTCTTCGCCAGCCTGCGCAACCGGCTGGAGGACGACGGCGTGGCGCTTGTGCATTCGATCGGGCGCAGCGACGGCCCCGGATCGACCAACCCGTGGTTCCGCAAATACATCTTCCCCGGCGGCTATTCCCCCGCCCTGTCGGAGGTGTTGCCCCATGTGGAGCGCAACGGACTGTGGACCACCGATGTGGAGATCCTGCGGCTGCATTACGCCGAAACCCTGCGGCATTGGCGCCAGCGGTTCCGGGAGCGTTGGGATCAGGCGGCGGCCCTTTATGATGAACGCTTCTGCCGCATGTGGGATTTCTATCTGGCGGGGGCAGAGATCGCCTTCCGCTACCAGGGCCATATGGTGTTCCAGATCCAGTTGAGCCGGTCGCTGGGGGCGGTGCCGCTGACTCGCGATTATATGCTGGACACCGAGCGCACCCTGGCCGTCACGCCCTCCGCGGCGGGGTCCCTTCCAGAGCGGCGGCGAGTTGCTGGGGTGTGACCGGCTTTATCATCACCGTCAGCCCCATGGCGTCGGCGTCGGCCAGACAGGTCCCCCCGGTTTCCCCGGTCAGGATGACGCCGGGGACCGGGCCGAACCGTTCGCGCACCCGCGCCACCACCTCGGTCCCCACCCGCTTGTTGCGAAGCTGATAGTCAGCCATCACAATATCCGGCCGCTGGCCGCGGGCGTTCAGCCGCTCCATGGCCTGATCGGCGGAGGCCGCGGTCATGATGTCATACCCCCACTCGCTCAGCACCGCTTCCAGCCCCATCAGCACGATGGGATCGTCATCGACCAGCAGGACGAAGCGTTTTCCCATCGGCACGACGGCCGGGGACGGTGCCGCCGGCGCACGCTCCAGCCCGGCAACCGCCACCGCTGCAGCCCGAACCGGGGCTGCCGGCGGCACCGGGGCCGGCACGCTGCGCCCCCGCGGAACGGTGACCACCCACTCCACCCCGCCCTCCGGGGCCGCATGGACCTCGACCGGGTGATTGAGATGGCGGGACATGGACTGAACCGCCGCCGGCCCGGTTTCCGGCAGAGGCGCGGCGACCGCTCCGCTCCGGCGCACCACGATCTGCACCGCCCGCGGGGTGATGCGGCAGTCGAGGGCGATGGTGCCGCCCCTGGCATGGCCCAGCGCCCCATCCACCAGACCGGCAATCATCCGTAACAGCAACCCCCGGTCGCTGCGCACCGCGATGACGCCCGGCTCGATCCGTCCGGGGAGCCAGGAAAACCCCCTGCCCTCCACCGTCGGGCGGAGAGCCTCGGCCGCCTGATCCAACAGGTCGGCCAGGGGGATGTCCTCCATCGCCACCGCCGGGGCCGCCGTCACCGGTGCCGCCTGGCAAGGACGCACCGCCGGCCGTTCCTCGCGGTGGCGCCGGCTGGCGGTGATATCCCGGAACGATATCGCTACACCGTCAGGGATCGGGTAGGCGCACAGGGACAACCACACGTCGCGCGGCGAATAGAAGGCTTCGGCGTCAACCGGCTCTTGCTGCTCCAGGGCGTGACGGCACGGGCCTCCGAACACGCTGGCAACCGCGGTGGGCACCACATCCCAAAGGCATTTGCCAACGGGCGAACGGGATGCGTCGAGCAGCACCCGCGCACGGTCGTTGATGTACAGCAGACGCCACGCGCTATCGACCGCGAACACCCCGTCGATGGCGCTGTCGAGAATCCCGGCAACACACTGGGAATGCCGGAAACGGCGCCTTTGCCACAGGATCATCACAGCCATGGTCAGGAGAGAAACCCCCACCGCCACCGCCATTCCCATCAGCACCAGAGCAGACATCGTGAAACCGCCCAAGCCGGAGTTGCAGAGCAAAACAACGTTATGCGCACAAACGGTTTCACGGCCGGGTTAAACGATCCTTAACTATCCCGACCGAGCGCCGGCACTACACCATCAGGGTTAGCAGATCCTCCATCCTGGAATCGGGACCGGCGGTCCTCCTCCCCGAACGTTCGGGCAAACGAAAAGCCCCGGTGTTTCCACCGGGGCTTTCCAGAACATCAGCACGCGTCAGAGAGGAACGGCTCAGGCCGCCTTGCCGCTCTTGGCGATGACTTCGTCGGCCACGTTCTTCGGCACCGGATCGTAGTGCGAGAATTCCATGGTGTACGAACCACGGCCCGAGGTCATGCCACGCAGTTCGCCGATGTAGCCGAACATTTCCGACAGCGGAACGTGGGCTTCCACGGCGATGTTGTTGCCGCGCTCCAACTGGCCCAGGACGGTGCCGCGGCGGCGGTTCAGGTCGCCGATAACGTCGCCCAGGTATTCGTCGGGGATCACCACCTCGACCTTCATCACCGGCTCCAGCAGGACCGGACCGGCCAGACGCATGGCTTCGCGGAAGCAGGCCTTGGCGGCGATTTCGAACGTCAGCGCGTTCGAGTCGACGTCGTGGTACTTACCGTCGGTCAGGGAGGCGGAGAAGTCCACCGTCGGATAGCCGGCGAGCACGCCGTCTTCCTTCTGCATCTGCAGACCCTTGTCCACGCTGGGGATGTATTCGCGCGGAACCGTGCCGCCGACGATCTTGTCCTGGAACTTGTAGCCTTCGCCCCGCTCCAGCGGCTCGAAGCGGATCTTCACTTCGGCGAACTGGCCCGAACCGCCGGTCTGCTTCTTGTGGGTGTAGGTGTGCTCGATCGGCTTGGTGATGGCTTCGCGATAGGCCACCTGCGGACGGCCCATGACGCCTTCCACGCCGAATTCCGTACGCATACGGTCCAGCGTGACTTCCAGGTGCAGTTCGCCCATGCCGCGCAGAATGGTCTGGCCCGAGTCCTTGTCGGTTTCCAGACGCAGCGACGGGTCGGCGCGGACCATCTTGCCCAGAGCGGTGGAGAACTTGTCCTGATCGCTGCGGTTCTTCGGTTCCACCGACACCGAGATCACCGGCTCGGGGAAGCGCATGCGTTCCAGCACCACCGGGGCGGTGGCGTCGCACAGGGTATCACCGGTGTCGGTTTCGGCCAGCGACACGAAGGCGACGATGTCACCCGCGCGGGCTTCTTCCAGATCGTTGGTGTCCTTGGCGAACATTTCCACGATACGGCCGATGCGCTCGCGCTTGCCGCGGGTGGTGTTCAGCAGCGACTGGCCCTTGCTGACCACGCCCGAGTAGACGCGCACGAAGGTCAGCGAGCCGAAGCGGTCGTTGACCACCTTGAACGCCAGGGCGGCGAAGGGTTCGTCGTCCGACGAGGCGCGTTCACCGTTCGGGTTGCCGTCCGGGTCCACGGTCTTGATGGCGTCCACTTCCGTCGGCGACGGCAGGTACCACAGAACCGCGTCCAGGAGCTGCTGCACGCCCTTGTTCTTGTAGGACGAACCGCAGAGAACCGGCACCAGCGTGCTCTTCAGCGTGCCGCGGCGCAGGCACTCGCGCAGCACTTCCACCGAGGGATCTTCGCCGGTTTCCAGGTACGCTTCCATGGCCTCGTCGTCCATCATCAGCGCGGCGTCCAGGAGTTCCTGGCGCAGCGTGGGGACTTCGGCCAGCATGTCGCGGTCGTTCTGGTTGGTGAACTTCAGCTTGTCGGCGATGTCGTCGGTGACATCCCAGACTTCCCAGACGGAGTCCTTCTCTTCCGAGAACCAGACATACGCCTTCATCTCGACGAGATCGACCATGCCGCGGAAATCGTCTTCCGACCCGATCGGAACCTGGATCGGAACGGCGTTGGCGCCCAGACGATCCTTCATCATCTGGACGGCGCGGCGGAAGTTGGCGCCCGAACGGTCAAGCTTGTTGACGTAGCACAGACGCGGAACGTTGTAGTTGTCGGCCAGACGCCAGTTGGTTTCGGTCTGCGGCTCCACACCGGCCACACCGTCGAACACCACCACGGCACCGTCGAGCACACGCAGAGAACGGTTCACCTCGATGGTGAAGTCCACGTGGCCGGGGGTGTCGATGACGTTGATCTTCTTGTCCTTCCAGAAGCAGGACACCGCTGCCGACTGGATGGTGATGCCGCGCTTCTGTTCCTGCTCAAGGTAGTCGGTCGTGGTGGACGACTTCAGATCCTTGGTCTCGTGAACGTCCACGATCGTGTGCTTGCGGCCCGTGTAGTACAGGATACGCTCGGTCGTGGTCGTCTTACCGGCATCGACGTGGGCGATGATGCCAATGTTACGAATTTCGCTCAGAGGCGTTGTGCGCGGCATAAAAAACTCCGTGGTGCGGAACCGGTTCGGCGTGCTGAATCCCAGGCGCGGGGCATCACACCCCAATCAGAGAGGCGCCATACAGGTCACCGCCGGAAAAGTCAAACGACAGTTTGTTGAGCACAGTTCCCGCACCCTTGGCAAGTGCAGCGGAACGCGGGCCAGACGGAACGCGAAAACGCGCTCCGACACAAGAAGAGATTTCAAGGATGAGCAATGCGCCCATGGAAACGCTGCCCCTCCAGGGTGTGCGGGTCACGGACGGCTGATCCACAACGCGGTCAGATCGTCGGCCAGCGGGCGGGGAATGCGGGCGAAAAACCGTTCCAGAACCGCATCCAAGGGGGCATCGGGCCGCATGGCCGCCGCCCGCGCCAGCACCTCCACCCCGTCGTGGCCGAAGCCGGTGTCGTCCGCCGCCCGCGCTTCCACCAGCGCATCGCTGTAAAGGAACAGGAACGCGCCGGGGGGAAACGGCACCGTGTGGTCGGTGTAGAGCGCCCGCCGCGATACCCCCAGCACCAGCCCGCAAGAATCGAGCCGCGACACATCCCCCTGCCCCAGCCGCCCGGCAAAGGGGTTGGGCGCCCCGGCCCCGGCATAGGTCAGGGTGTCCGCCGCCACGTCGATGATGGCGAAGAAGGCGGTGGCGAACTGCCCCACCGGCAGCACCTCCTTCAGCGCGCCGTTCAGTTGCGCCAGCCAGCCGGCGGGCGTCTGGCCGCGCACGGGGATGCGGTCGATCAGGGTGTGCAGGCGAAAGGTGTTGATGGCCGCGGTGATGCCGTGGCCGGCGAAATCCACGATCAGAAAGCCCACCCGCCGCTCGTCCACCGGCAGCACGGTCCAGAAATCGCCGCCCATCTCCGAACACGTCTCGAAATGGGCGGTGATGGTCAGGCCGTAATGGCCGCCCACATTCTCCAGCAGCTTCGCTTCCGGCAGCAGGGAAAGCTGCATGGCGCGAGCGTGGCGCAACTCGTTTTCCACCCGCTGGCGGAAACGGGCCAGATCGTTGAACAGCTTGCGCTTTTCCAGATGGTGGCGGACGCGGGCCACGCATTCGCCGGGACGGATGGGCTTGGAGATGAAATCGCTGCCGCCCGCCTCGAAGCACCGCACCTGCTCCTCGTCGCGGTCCAGGGCGGTCTGGAACAGGATGGGCAGTTCGGCGTGGGCCGGGTCGGCGCGAAGCCGGCGGCACAGGGTCAGCCCGTCCATCACCGGCATGTCCACATCCAGCAGGATCAGGTCGGGCCGGAACCGTTCCACCTTCGCCAGGGCCTCGGCCCCGTCGGCGGCGAACTCGATGGACTGGCAGCCGGCGCGGCGGATCACCAGCGCCAGGGATTTCTGGTTGAAGGGATTGTCATCGACGATGAGAACCCGGCAATCCTCCAGGGAAACCGCCATCGCCCCTCCCCCGTCAGGTCAGCGCGAAGCGCAGGCGGGTGCAGCGACCGCCGTCGCACACATCCACCCCCGCCGCCAGGGCGCGCATGAAGACGAAGCCGCGGCCCGAACGGGAATTACCGTCCGCCGCCCGCGGCAGCAGCGCCAGGTCGAACCCCTGCCCCTCGTCCACGACCGTGATGTCCAGCCAGCCGTCGGCCCAGCGCGCGGCAACAGTCAGCCGCAGCCGCCGGCGCCGCGGATCGGCCAGCCGCTCGCTGAGCAGGCGTCCGAACGTCTCATACCCCTCGGGGTGGTTCTTGGCGGCGCTGGCGATGCCCAGGTTGCCGTGAACGATGGCGTTGGCCACCGCCTCGTGCAGGCACAGCTCCACGGTGCCGCGGCTGTCGCCGTCCAGCACACCCAACAGCACCAGCGCGTCGCACACCGCCGCCGCCGGTTGCGCCGTCCACGACGTGCGGGTGGACAGCGACAGGGCGAACAGGGCCTGCGGCACCACCACCCGCGTCCAACCGGGATCGGGAGATAGGCCGGGATCGGGAGATAGGCCGGGATCGGGGGATGAGGCGGCGGGCGGGCTTTCGTCGGCTTCCACCACGAATCCCGCCTCCCCCGCCAGCAGGCGGGTCAGACCGTCGCGGTCCAGCCCATCGCCCACCAGAATGGCGGCCCGGCGCGCGCCCGTGCCGGGGGGGGCGGGGGGAACACCGACCGCCAGGGCGGCCAGGGCCGGGGGCACCCGGTCACACGCAACGGCCACCCGGAGCGAATTGTCGCACAAGGCGGGGCCGGAAGGCCGGAAGGCACCGGTCACGGGGCGCCCGGTCACGGCTCGATGGTGATGATATCGTCGATGCGCGCCAGTTCGATGGACCGGCGGACCCCCCCGCGGATCCCCCGGATGACCAGCTTCAGGCCGCGCTGTTCCGCCTCTTCCTCCAGGATCAGCAGCATGCCCAGACCGGCGGAATCGATGAAATCCAGCCCCCCGGCGTCGATGGCATAGACGGACGCGGACGGCAGATTCTCCATCAGCCGGACCAGGGTGCGCAGATGCTCATGATCGGTGAATTCCATCCGGCCTTTCAGGGTGACCGTCAGGCCTGCGCCGGCCGGATGCGAATCGAACTCCATTGCCGCCCTCGTCTTTCAATCTTTTTGACACAAAATCGCAATACATTCGGATGGAGACCAAAAGCAGTGATGATTAGGATGGCCCCACCACTTGGGCGACGACTGTAACGGAAACGGTTCCTTTTTCTCAAGCCAAGACGGACGCGGTGGACAACAGCCCCCGATGGACGCCGGCGGCACCCCCGCGGTACAAGATTGCCCCGGTGTGACGGGTGTGTGGGGACGCGATGAGGATCAGGGTTCCGGGTGCCGCGGCATGGCACCGGATGCCGTCGGTATCGGCCAAGTTCCTGGCGATTCTGCTGCCGGTCCTGCTGCTGGGATCGCTGGCGTTCTCCGCGGCCTTCTTTCTGGTCAAGCACCGCATCCTGACCGCAGACCAGACCCGGCGCATGACCACGGTGGCCGAACGCTACGCCGACGCCCTGGCGCCGCTGCTGGCCGAACCGGACGAGACCGCGGCACGCACCCTGTTGCAGGCCATCGCCGCCCACCCGGACAGCCCGTGCGCGGAAACCGGCGGCGGCGCCCCCGTCCTGTCCTGGCCGCCCGACGGCTGCGGGACCGATGGCCCCCTGGAGCGGGTGCGGGTGCCGCTGGCGTCGGGAGGCACGCTGATGCTGGGTCTGTCCCATGCGGCGGTGGACGAACGCATCCGGTCGGACGCCCAGGGCGCGCTGGGACTGCTGGTGCTGGTGCTGGCCGGAACGGTGGCGACGGCGCTGACCGCCCACCGCCTCAGCATCGCCCGCCCGCTGCGCCGGATGATCGCTGCCATGGGGCAGGCCGGCACCTCCAGCCGGCCGGTGGCGTGGGAGTCCGCCGACGAGCTGGGACGGGTGATCGCCGCCTACAACGCCACCCTGGCCCGCCTGCACGCCGAGGAAGAGGCGCTGCGCCAAAGCCAGGAGCGGCTGACGCTGGCCATCGGCGCCACCCGTTCGGCGGTGTGGGATCACGACCTGCCGACCGGGCGTTGCTGGTGGTCGCCGGAGTTTCCCCGCCTGCTGGGGCTGGCCCCCGATGCCCTGCCCATGACGGCGGACAGCCGCGCCGCCCTGATCCACCCCGGCGACGCGCCGGATGTGCGGCACGCCACCGAACGGCACATCCTGGGCGAAACCGAGTCGCTGGCCGTCACCTACCGCGCCCGCCGGGCCGATGGGTCGTGGCTGTGGCTGGAGGACAAGGCCACCGCCGTGCGCGGCCCCGACGGCACGGCCCGCCGCCTGACCGGCACCGTGTCCGACGTCACCGAACGGGTGCGCGCCGAACAGGCGCTGGAGCGGGAACACACCATCCTGCAGAACACGCTCGACAGCGTGGAGCAGGGAATCATCATGGCCGACGGCGACCTGCGGGTGGTGATGTCCAACCGCCGGGCGGCCGATCTGCTGAACGTGCCCGCCGACTTTCTGGCCGCCGGCCCCCTTTATGCCGAGGTGATCCGGTGCCAGCGCGACCGCGGCGAATTCGCCGATGACCCCAGCGACCCCGACCTGCATCTGGACGACTGGCCCGAGGGCACCCGCCAGCCGCTGACGTTCAAGCGCCGCTGCCGCAACGGGGCGGTGGTGGAGGTGCGGTCCACCCCTCTGGCCGAGGGCGGCTTCGTCCGCACCGTCCGCGACGTGACCGAAGAGGCGCGCAAGGCGGAGGAGATCTTCGACACCATGCTGGCGCTGGAAGAGGCCTACGCCAACCTGAAGGACACTCAGGCCAGTCTGGTGCAGGCGGAAAAGATGGCGTCCCTGGCGCTGCTGGTGGCCGGCATCGCCCACGAGATCAACACGCCGGTGGGGGTAGCCTACAGCTGCTCCACCCATCTGGCCGCCCGCGCCCGCACCATCGCCGCCGACCTGTCCGGCGGTGCGCTGAAGAAATCGGCCCTGGAAACCTTCCTCGCCGACGCCGAGGAGGCCGGGCGGCTGATCCACCAGAACCTGGAGCGGGCGGCGGGGCTGATCCAGAGCTTCAAGCGGGTGGCGGTGGACCAGACCAGCCAGGACCGCCGCCGCTTCGCCCTGATGCCGTACCTGACGGAAATCGCCGCCTCCCTGGCGCCGTCGCTCCACCACCTGCGCCACGGGATCCGGGTGGACGGCCCCGAAGACGATCTGGTGTCCATGGACAGTTTTCCCGGCGCCCTGTCGCAGATCATGACCAACATGGTGATGAATGCCGACATCCACGCCTTCGGCCCCGGCGGCGGGGACACGGCGCCCCCGCCGCGGCTGACCATCACCGTGGAGGTCCTGCCGGCGGACGAGGTGGAGATCCGCATCGCCGATACCGGGCACGGCATCCCGCCGGCCCATCTGGGCCGCGTCTTCGACCCCTTCTTCACCACCCGGCGGGGCGAGGGTGGATCGGGGCTGGGGCTGCACATCGTGTTCAATCTGGTGACCCAGACCCTGGGCGGGCGGATCACCGTTGACAGCCCCCCCGGCGGCGGAACCACATTCACCCTGCGCCTGCCCCGCACCGCCCCGGTGCTGGACACCACCCCCCGGCAACCGGAGCCTGTTCCCCCATGACCAGCCCCACGACCGGCCCCATGACCGCGTGCGATACCGGGGACGACCTGCTGTTCGCCGCCGAGGATGCGGACAGCGCCGGCGCCCTGCCCCCGTGGACCGTGCTGGTGGTGGACGACGAACCCGACGTGCACGCCATGACCACGCTGCTGCTGGGCGACGTGCGGTTCCAGGGGCGGCGGCTGGCCTTCATCCCCGCCCTGACCGCGGTGGAGGCGCGCGCCGTGCTGTCCGCCGACCGGGCGGCCAACGGGCCGGGCGGCTCCATTGCCGCCGTGCTGCTGGACGTGGTGATGGAGGCAGAAAACGCCGGCCTGGACCTCGTGCGCTGGATCCGCGACAGCCTGGGCAACAGCCAGATCCGCATCATCCTGCGCACCGGCCAGCCGGGGCAGGCCCCGCCCCGCGACGTGATCCTGGCCTATGACATCAACGATTACCGCGACAAGGCCGACTTGTCGGCCGATGCGCTGTTCACCGCGCTGATCGCGGCACTGCGCGGCTATGACCAGTTGGCGGCGGTGGAAGCGCGGGTCGCCGCCCGCACCCGCGAACTGTCGGCCAGCCGCGAGAGCCTGCGCCGTCTGCTGGAATCGGCGCCGGTGGGGGTGTGCGGCTTTTCCGCCGATGCCCGGCTGATCTTCGCCAACAGCCGCCTGTGCGAATTGCTCCACGCCCCGCGGGAAGGGCTGGAGGGCTATCCCGCCTCCGCCCTGTTTTCCGGCGGGGATCCCGCCCAGGGGAATCAGAGCCGTCACGGCGCCATCCGCCCCCTGCTGCGCGGGGCGGCGGTGCGCGACGCCGAGCTACAGGTGAGGCGGCCCGGCGGCGGCAGCTTCTGGGCGCTGGTGTCGGGGGGACCGGCGGATCTGGACGGGCGGCCCTGCTACATCGCCTGGGTCACCGACATCACCCGGCGCAAGGAAACCGAACACCAGATGCACATCGCCAAGGAACAGGCCGAACAGGCCGCATCCGCCAAATCGGCGTTTCTGGCGACCATGAGTCACGAGATCCGCACGCCGATGAACGGCGTGCTGGGCATGCTGGAATTGCTGGAGCACACCCCCCTGGACGCCAATCAGGCCGAGGCGGTGGACACCATGCGGGAATCGGCCACCGCCCTCCTGCGCATCATCGACGATATCCTGGATTTCTCCAAGATCGAGGCCGGCAAGCTGGATCTGGAGCTTGAGCCGGTGTCGCTGACATCGGTGGTGGAGGGGGTGGCGGAAACCCTGGCGCCCATGGCCCGGCGCAAGGGGCTGGAACTGGTCACCCTGGTCGATCCGGCCATCCCGGCCGAACTGTTCGCCGACCCGGTGCGGCTGCGCCAGATCCTGTTCAACCTGGGCGGCAACGCCGTCAAATTCACCGAGCGCGGGCGGGTGGTGATGGCCGCCAACCTGCGCACCCGCGCCGACGGCTGGGTGCGGGTGCGGATCGAGGTGTCGGACACCGGCATCGGCATCAGCGATGCCGCGCGCGCGCGCCTGTTCCTGCCCTTCAGCCAGGCGGAAAGCTCCATCACCCGCCGGTTCGGCGGCACCGGGCTGGGGCTGTCCATCTGCCGCCGTCTGGCCGCGCTGATGGGGGGCGACATCGGTGTGGACAGCGTGGAGGGGGCCGGTTCGACCTTCTGGCTCGACCTGCCGTTCGGCATCGCCCGCACCCCGGCGGCCGCGGCGGCGGGGGCCGATCTCGCCGGGCTGGCGGTGCGGGTGCGCCTTCCCCCCGGACCGGAGCGTCAGGCGGCCCTGGCCTATCTGACGGCGGCGGGGGCCGCGATCCCGGCGGGCAAGGACCCCGCCGACGTGATGGTCACCGACGGCCCCCTACCCCCCATCCCCCTGCCCGCCCCCGCGGTGCCGGTGGTGCGGATCGTGACGGCGGAGACGGACGGCGGGCATCACACCCCCGCCCCGATGGTGGTCCGGCCGGTGCGGCGGGCGGTTCTGGTGCGGGCAGTGGCCACCGCCGCCGGGCGGGTAGCGCCGGACGCCCCGCCGCCCCCGCCCCTGTCGCCCTGCGCCGCCGGCCCCATGACCCCGCCGCCGGAGGATGTGGCGCTGGCCGAGGGGCGCCTGATCCTGGTGGCGGAGGACAACCCCATCAACCGCAAGGTCATCCTCCGCCAGCTCAATTCCCTGGGCTACGCCGTGCATCTGGCCTCCGACGGGTACGAGGCGCTGGCGGCGGTGGCCGAACGCTCCTATGGCGCGCTGCTGACCGACGGCCACATGCCGGGGCTGGACGGCTTCGACCTCACTCGCCGCATCCGGGAGGCCGAGCAGGCCCGCGGCGACGGCCGCCGCCTGCCCATCATCGCCATCACCGCCGACGCCGTGGACGGCCAGGGCGGACCGTACCGGCAGGCGGGCATGGACGGCTGGCTGACCAAGCCGCTGTCCCTGACGGCGCTGGCCGCCGCCCTGGAACCGTGGCTGCCGCCCCCCGGCGGCGGGCGGGAACGGGCGGGCCGGCTGCCCATGCCGTCCCCGCTGCCGCCCGTGCCGGTGGTGGAGACGCTGGTGCCCCCGATGGCGCCGGTGCTCGACCCCGGCCCGCTGCGGGCGCTGTGCGGCGACGACCCGGCGCTGATCCGGGAAATGCTGGACGAGTTCATCACCGTCAGCCGCGGCATCCTGGCCGACATCCGTGCGGCCGTGACCGACCGCGATCCCCGCGGCGTGCAGAGCGGCGCCCACAATCTGAAAGGCTCCGCCCGCATCGCCGGGGCGCTGGCGCTGGCGGAGGCCGCGCGCACGCTGGAAGCCGCCGCCCCTCAGGCCGACTGGCCCCGGCTCGACGCCCAGACCGCGCTGACCGCCGAGGAACTGGCGGCGGTGGAACGGTTCCGCGACGAAGGAGGATTGACGCCATGACCGGCACGATTCCGCCCGGCACGACTCCCCCCGCTTCCGGCCGGCTGAGCCGCCGCCGTGCGCTGGCCGCCGCCGGCTCCGCCCTGCTGCTGCCCCTGCTGCCTGCCCGCGTCCGGGGACAGGACACGCAACCGGCCCCCGGAAGCTGGCCGGCGGGCCTGACGCCCGTCGGTGCGGAACAGGGGGCCAACAGCCGCGAAACCATCCCCGCGTGGACCGGCGGCCTGTCCACCCTTGCCGCCAACTACGTCGAGGGGCAGCCGCACCCCGACCCGCTGATGGAGGACGGACGGTGGTTCACCGTCACCGCCGCCGAGGTGGACCGCTACGCCGTGCGCCTGTCGGCGGGCAGCATCGCGCTTCTGAAGGCGTATCCCGACCGTTTTTCCCTGCCCATGTTCCCCACCCGGCGCACCGCGGCCTTTCCCCAGGCGGTCTATGACGCCACCATCGCCAACGACCGCACCGCCCGCAACGAATCCAACGGGCTGGCGGTGCGTGGGGCGCGGGTTGGCATTCCCTTCCCCCGGCCCAAGACGGGGGACGAGGCCATGTGGAATCACGTCCTGCGCTGGCGCGGGGAAAGCATGCGGGCGACCGACAACGTGTTCGTGGTGGAGGCCAACGGGCAGCGCACCGCCGCCCGCTACCGCCGCGACATGCTGTCGCCCTATGCCAAGGGCGAAACCGGCGCCATCGCCCTGATGACCCGGCGCACCGTCCTGGCCCCGCCGGACAAGGCGGGCGAAGCCCTGGTGCTGAACCGCTCCATCGATCCCATCGCCGAGCCGCCGCAGTTCTGGTACCGCGCCCCCGGCAAGCCGCGGGTGATCCCGGCCCCCGATTTTTCCTATGACCGGCCCGATCCGGCGACGGGGGGCGTGCGCACCGCCGACATGATGGACATGTTCAGCGGCACCATGGACCGCTTCAACTTCACGTTGGCGGGCAAGCGGGAAATGTACGTTCCCTACAACGCCTATCGCCTGGACACGCCGGTGCTCGGCCCCGACGATTTCCTGTGGCCCGGCCATCTGGCGCCCAATTTCCTGCGCTACGAGATGCATCGCGTGTGGGTGGTGGAGGCGGTGCGGCGCCCCGGCTCCCGCCACGCCTTCGCCCGCCGGGTCTACTACCTGGACGAGGATTCCTGGCAGATCCTGATGGCCGAGCATTACGACGCCAAGGGTGCGCTGGTGCGCTACGCCGAGGCCCATTGCATCCAGTTCACGCAAGTCCCCTGCTTCGCACCAACCCTGGAAATCGCCCATGATCTGACAACCGGGCGCTACGTCGTCAGCGGCGTCGATAATCAAGAAAAGGCACCATCGTTCAACAAAACAATAAAAAAAGAAACATTCAGTCGAAACGGCTTGCAAAAAGAATTTTAATATATTTTTTTATAATACCTTTCTGTGCCTGATCGACAACCACGGCCGATCATACCGTCACATGGCGGGGGAATTGGCCGGACTGTCCGCTGCCGGAGTCCGCGAACCATGCTGTCTTTGTTCCGCACATCGATCCGTGCCCGCCTGCTGGGAACCGGCATCGGAATTTTCGTTCTGGTGGTGGCCGCACTGATGCTCACCGCCGCGCGGTTCGTCGCCGGCGGCATCGAGGAGCAATCGACCCGCTCCGCCGACGAAACCGCGCGCATGGCCGCCCGGCTGGTGGAAGCGGAGGTGGGCAAGGGTATTCTGGTGTCGCGGGTGGTCGCCGGCTACCTCAGCGACGGGCTGAAGGCCGGGACCATGACCCGCCCCCAGATCGTCCAGGAACTCACCGGGATGATCGCCTCCCTTCCCGAACTGGTGGGCATCACCACCGCCTTCGAGCCGAACGCGGTGGGTGGGGCTGATTCATCGCAGATCGGCACGGTGGGCGCCGACGCGACCGGACGATTCGTCCCCTATTTCTACAACAAGCCCAACAACGGCGGCGTGGGGATCGAGGTCCTGACCATGACGCCCGAGGCGGGGATCGAAAACTGGTACAGCGATCCCCTGCGCCGCAACGCGCCGGTGCTGACCTCCCCCTACATCTATCCGGTGGAGGGGACGGACGTGATGATGATCACGTCCAGCGTCCCCTTGCGCGACGGCAAGGGCAAGCCCATCGGCATCGCCACCGCCGACACCGCCCTGACCACGCTGCAAAAGACCTTCGCCGCCCTGCGTCCGCTGGACACCGGCTGGGTGGGGCTGGTCAGCGATGACGGGGTGTGGGTGGCCCATCCCGACACCGCCCGGCTGGGCAAGCCCGCCGACGACGCCCTGATCCGTGCCCTGACGTCGGATGCCGGCACCGCCAACGGGCGGGCCGTCCACCGCACCGGCCCGTTCAACGGCGCGTCGTCGCTGATTTCCGCGGTGTCGGTGTCGTTCCCCCAGGCCAAGGCCCGCTGGACCGTGCTGGCCGCCGTCCCCCTGACCGCGGTCGAGGAACCGGTGGAACAAGCGGTGACGCAACTGGCCGTGGTGGCGGCGGTGCTGCTGCTGCTGGGGGCGGCGGCGTTCTGGTGGCTGGGGGTCAGCATCACCCGCCCGATCACCAGCCTGATCGACACCATGACCCGGCTGTCCCGCCGCGACCTGTCGATCACGGTCCCCAACCGTGACCGGGCCGACGAGATCGGCACCATGGCCCGGTCGGTGGAAACCGTCCGCGACGGCCTGGCGGAGGCGGAACGGCTGCGCACCGATCAGGCCCGGCGGGAAGCGGAACAGGCGGAGCGGGACCATAAGTCCCGCATCACCCTGGCCGACGGCTTCGAACGTCAGGTGGGGACGCTGATCCGCAACATGGCGACCGAAGCGGACACCATGGCCGACAGCGCCCGCCGGATGGCCGACGAAACCGGCCGTGCCGCCGGTGAAACCGATGCCGGTGCCCGCGCGGCGGAACAGGCGTCGCACAACGTGCAGACCGTGGCCGGTGCGGCGGAAGAACTGCGCGCTTCCATCGGCGAGATCGCCGCCCGCATCGCCGAATCCGCCGACATCGCCCGGCAGGCGGCGACCGAGGCGGAAAACACCGACCGCGTGGTGGACGCGCTGAACCAGAATGCCGAGCAGATCGGCAGCGTGGTCAGCCTGATTTCCGACATCGCCGCCCAGACCAACCTTCTGGCGCTGAACGCGACGATCGAAGCGGCACGGGCCGGTGAGGCCGGCAAGGGCTTCGCCGTGGTGGCGCAGGAGGTCAAGACACTGGCCAACCAGACGGCCAAGGCAACCGGCGACATCTCCACCCTGGTGGACCAGATCCGCAACGACACCCGGTCGGCCACCGCCGCCATCGGCAGCGTGGTGGTCACGGTGAAGCGGATCAACGAAACCTCGGCCACCATCGCCGCGGCGGTGGAGGAACAGGCCGCCGCCACCCAGGAAATCGCCCGCAACACCCAGGAAGCCGCCGACGGCACCGCACGGGTGTCCGCCGCCATCCAGGGCATTTCCACCACCGTCAGCGGCATCGGCGACCTGTGCACCCTGGTGGCCCAGCGGGCCGGCGACGTGCGCCAGGATTCCCAGGCCGTGGAACAGCAGGTGGAACAGTTCCTGTCCGGCATCCGGGGCTGATCCGTCCGCCGCTCGGCGCTTCCGGCTACGACCTCCGGGGGCGTTGACGGCGCGGTGGCGGGGTGGCCTGATGGCCGGCAGGCAGAACCGACCGCACGGAGAGTTTTCAATGCGCCGCCATCCCGCCACCCGCCGGACCCTCGGCCCCCTCCTGGCCCTCACCGCCATCGCCGGGGCCGCTCTGGTCGGCACGGCTGTTTTCGGCACGGCGGCTGCCGAGGATCCGCTGCCCACCGCCACCGCCGCCGTGAAGGGGCCGGACGGCAAGGATCTGGGCACCCTGACCCTGACGCAGTATCCCCATGGGGTGGTGCTGCACGGCGAACTCGGCGGGCTGGCGCCCGGCTGGCACGCCATCCACATCCACACCAACGGTACCTGCACCCCCGACTTCGCGGCGGCGGGCGGCCATTTCAACCCCGGCAACGGCAAGCACGGGCTTCACGACGCCCCGATCCATTCGGGCGACCTGCCCAACATCCTGGCCGATGCCCAGGGCAAGGCGGGGGTGGAAGCCATCACCCATCTGGTGACCCTGGGCAGCGGTGCCAACAGCGTGTTCAAGGAGGGCGGCACCGCCATCGTCGTCCACGCCGACCCCGACGACTACGCCACCCAGCCGGCCGGGAATTCCGGCGACCGGGTGGGCTGCGGCGTCATCACCAAAGGCTGATTTTCCCCGGTCAACATCCGCCGCCGCTGCCTGTTGCAAGGCAGGGCCGCGCCGGCAAGCATCGGTTCGTGACCGTTGATGCTTGCCAGCGCGGCCACTTACCCTTATGTCAAGGCTGCCGCGTTTACTGGGGGCTGGCCGGGCTGTTGTTGTGCCCGGTGCCGGTTGGATCTGCCGCCTTTGGTGAATGAAGTGCCCGGCCTACTGCCGGGACGGCGGCTATCACTCCAGGAAAAGAGATTCTATGACCGATTTCACCAGCCTCGGCCTCATCGAGCCGCTGTTGCGCGCCGTTACGGCCGAGGGATACACCCAGGCGACCCCCATCCAGGCCAGCACCATCCCGCTGACCCTGGAAGGCCGGGACGTTCTGGGGCTGGCCCAGACGGGTACCGGCAAAACCGCGGCCTTTGCCCTGCCCATTCTTCAGCGTCTGTCCGAAACCCGCGTGCGCACCCCCGCCCGCTGCATGCGCACCCTGATCCTGACCCCCACCCGTGAACTGGCGGTGCAGATCGGCGACGGCTTCACCGCCTATGGCGCCAACCTGCCGCTGCGCCGCACGGTCATCCACGGCGGCGTCGGCCAGATGCCGCAGGTGAAGGCCATCGCCCGCGGCACCGAGGTTCTGATCGCCACGCCCGGCCGTCTGCTCGACCTGATGGCCCAGGGCCACGCCAAGCTGGACGCGGTGGAAATCTTCGTGCTGGACGAAGCGGACCGGATGCTCGACATGGGCTTCTTCCGCGACGTGCGCAAGGTGGTGGCGGCCCTGCCCAAGGAACGCCAGACCCTGCTGTTCTCCGCCACCATGCCCGACGCGGTGGCCGAGTTGGCCGGCAGCATCCTGCGCCCCGACGCCGCACGGGTGGAAGTGGCGCCGCAGTCGTCCACTGTGGACCGCATCGACCAGCGCGTGCTGTTCGTGGAACGCGGCGACAAGCGCAACCTGCTGGTGGATCTGCTGCAGCAGGACGGCGCCATCGAACGCACCATCGTCTTCGCCCGCACCAAGCACGGCGCCGACCGGGTGGCCGAGCATCTGCGCAAGGCCGGCGTGGCGGCGGAAGCCCTGCACGGCAACAAGTCGCAGACCGCCCGGCAAAAGGCGCTGGACGAATTCCGCACCGGCCGCCTGCGTGCGCTGGTGGCGACCGACATCGCCGCCCGCGGCATCGACATCGACCGCATCACCCACGTCATCAACTTCGACCTGCCCAACGAGCCGGAAAGCTACGTGCACCGCATCGGCCGCACGGCGCGCGCCGGCACCGACGGCATCGCCCTGTCGTTCTGCGATGCGGAAGAGCTGGCCTATCTGAAGGCCATCGAAAAGACCATCCGCCGGTCGGTGGAGATCCACGAGGATCACCGCTACCACGCGGCCAACATCGCCGACATCCACAACCGCATCCGTGCGGGCAAGGCCAAGCCCCCCGCCCCGCCGCGGCGTCAGGGCCGTCCGGGCGGCGCCCCCCCGTCCCCCGCCCCTGCCAAGTTCGGCCAGGGCAACCACGGCGGCCCGTCCCACAACAACCACACCGGCGGCAAGCCGCACGAGGGCAAGAGCCACACCCGCCAGGCCCCGACACCGGCCAACGACGGCTCCCAGCCGATGCGCCGTTCCGGCGGCGGGCAGCAGGCTCCGCGCCGGTTCGGCGGCGGCCGTCCCCGCGGCGGCAGCGAAGCGGCCTGATCCGTATGGCACCCCTCTCCCCCGACCGGGGAGAGGGGTGCGCGCTTATGGGGTGCTTCCCGCCTCGGCGGGGGCATCCTCCTCCGGCAGGTCCAGGTCGATCCCTCCGCCATCCTTGCGCCGGACTCCGGCATCAAGGCCGCACAGGGTTTGGGGGCCGGTGGCTTCCACCGCCCCTTTCACCTCGACCTCCACCTCCAGGCGCAGGCAACCCGGCTGCCGCGGCAGCACCTGGACCGCCACCAGCCCCCCCATCTGCCCATCCTGACGGCGCCAGGACTGCACCGTTCCCGGCTCCGACGCCGCCCGTTTCACCGCGGCGTTCAGGCGGGTGAGATCATCCCCTTTCAGGTGCGCGCGGGCCAGATTGGACAGCGGCCCGGCAGGCCCCCGGTCCACCGCCCCCAGCGTCAGGCGGTAGTCGTTGCGCAACGCCCCCTCGATCAGGAAAGCCAGCCCCTTGCTTTCGAACCGGCTCATGGCCGGCGTGTCGGGAACTTTGGACAGGAAGGCGTCCAGGGCGCTCTTGGTTTTCGGCCCCATCTCCCCATCCGGCTTGCCGGTGTAGAAGCCCAGTTGCTCCAGCCCGGCCTGGAAACGGAAGACGTTGGCATCGCCGCGCGTCTCCGCGTTCGACGGCAGCGGTCTGGGCGTCAGGCGCGGGCGGCTGGACGGCGGCAGCAGCGTGTCATCCACCAGAACCGGCGGCGGTTTCACCACCGGCCGGTGCTCCAGACGCAGATCCCCCAGCGGAACCGGCGCCCCGAGGGATGTGTCCAGCCACGACGTCAGGGCTTCGGGGGCGTAGCGGTCCCACAGGCCGGCGGCCGTCCGCTTGACCTCATCCAGCGCCGGAATCCCCACCATCTCATCGGCGTAGAAACGGGTGCCGATCATGCTCAGATGGGCGGTTGCGATGATCGCGGCGACCGCCCACGGCCAGTTGCCTTGCCGCGGGCGCCGGACGGCGTGGCCGCCGACCACCGCCTGCGCGGCCTTGCGCCCCTGGCGCCCGGCCAGCCGCCACAGCACCAGGAACGGCAGCGCGCTCATCACCCCATCGACCAGATTCCATGAGGTCTGACCCCAGAAACCGATCAGCCCGGCCTCCGCAGCCCGGTCGAGCACACGGCCGGGAACATCATAGAACGGCACCGCCAGCGCCGCCGCCAGGGCCAGGGGCGCCCCCAGCAGCCACGTCCGCTTGACCGAGGACCGGCCGATGCCGTCATAGGCGGCGACCAGCCGCTCGTGAATGCCGTGCACCACCCATTCCGCCACCGCCCCATCGAAGCGGCGGGCCACCGCACCCGGATCGAACCGCCCGGCCTCGCCCACGGCATCCAGAACGGCCTGGGTGACGCGGGTGGTCCGGGCGGCTTCCAATGCTACGCGCGGCGCTGCCTGCCGGATGATGTCACGCACCGGGAACAGCAGGGTGTCGAGGAAATGCGGCATCGCCGGGATGTGCCCGGTCTTGCCGATGGCATCGACGGTGATGTCGGCGGTCCTGCACGTCATCTCCGCATGGACATGGGGGACCGTCGCCTCGTAATCGGCGGCGGCCCAGCCCGGCCCCGTGCGGGTGCCGGTGGCGCGGACATCGGCGTGCCGGCCGGGCAGGCTGGAAATCGTCATGGTCTTCAGCGGCCCGGTGAAGGACTCCGGCAGCGAACGGGGCAGAACCCAGCTCCGCGACACCTTCCCCTTCAGCCATGTGGAATACTGGTACGTGAACCAGCCCGTCCTTTTGCACGGATCGCAGCCGATCCGCATCAGCCCGCCGCACCGCGGGCAATCGACCATCCCGTTCATGCAGCCGAAGGCCATGCAGTGCCCGTACCGCCGCCGCCCGCCGCAATCCGGGCAGGTGGTCATGCCGTACTGGTGCACATAGCTGCCGTTGTTCCACACCGCCACCTGGGTCTGCACCTGCCCCGACCCGGAACAGCGGCCGCAGATGCGCTCCCCGGTGCCGTCACAGGCACTGCACCGCACCTTGCCGAACTGACAGAACATGTGGTCGCACGGCACATCCCCGTGCCCCCGGCAGGTCGGGCAATGGTCGCAGTAATGATAGGCCCCCGGCAGGCTGCGGATCCGATAGCCGTCCTCCAGGGATGTCAGGCGGGCAATGGGATCCGACGACAGCATCCGCGCCACCGCCGCCGCGGTGTCGGGATCGTTGATCGCCGCCGAACAGTCGCGGTTGACCGCCGCCATCACCGCATCGCCGTCGGCAAAGCCCAAGGACCCCGACGGTGAAAACCGCCCCGGCTCCGCATGGCGTTCCCATCGCCCGCCAACAGATACTGTCAACTCCAGCCCGATGCGCCAATCGTTCCGTTCGGCCCGCTGAACCGACAGGTCGGCCCCCACGGCGCCATTCCCATCCACCAGCCCGCGGATATGGCCGATCACGCCGGTTGTCAGGGAATCCGTGGCAACAGCCGGGCGGGTTTCGGGGGCAGCATCGCTCATGACCATCACGCCAAACATCGCAATGGTTGCACAGGTAGCAAATCAGCCCAAAAACCACAAATATATTAATGTCTTACGGACAAAACGCCGCCAGCCTCAACCGACCCCCGACGCCGCCAGGGCGGCTCGGGGATCCCCGGTCATGACGCGGGAGGACGGCAGGCGGGCGGTCATGGTGGTTCCCACCCCCACCTCGCTGGCGCAGGTCAGCGAGCCGCCGTGCAGTTCCATGAAGTTCTTGGAGATGGACAGCCCCAGCCCGGTGCCCTCGTAGCGGCGGCTGGCGGAATTGTCGGCCTGCCGGAAGGGTTCGAACAAATGGGCCATGAAATCGGCGGGGATGCCGATGCCGGTGTCGGTGACCGACACCACCAGACAGCCATCCTCGTCCACCAGCGCATCCAACGACACCCGCCCGCCCTTGGGCGTGAATTTGATGGCGTTGGACAGCAGGTTCAAAATCACCTGCTTGAAGGCCCGCCGGTCGGCCCAGATCGACGGGTGGGTGATGTTCAACTCCTGCACCAGTTCGATCCTGGCGTCGGCGGCGCGCTCACGCACCATGGTCAGGCACTGGGTCAGGGCTTCCGCCGGGTCGAACAGTTCCTCGGTCAGTTCGTAGCGCCCCGCCTCGATCTTCGACATGTCGAGCACGGCGTTCACGATGTCCAGCAGGTGGCGCCCGCTGTCGTAGATGTCCTTGGCGCAGGATTTCTGCCGCTCGTTCAGCTTGCCGAAGAATTCGGAATCGAGGATCTCGGAAAAGCCGATGATGGCGTTGAGCGGCGTGCGCAATTCGTGGCTCATGTTCGCCAGGAACTCGCTCTTGGCGCGGTTGGCCATTTCCGCCTGGCTCTTGGCGGCCAGCACCTCCGCTTCCTTCTGCTTGCGCACGGTGATGTCGCGGATGACGCCGACGAACAGGCGGCGGACGGTGCCGTCCTTTTCCCCGTCGGTCTGGTTCAGCACCAGTTCGCTGACCGCCAGATTCATCGGAAACACGGTGCCGTCGCGGCGCTGGGCCATCACCTCGCGGTCGTTGCCGATGATGCGCGACCCATGCCCCGGCCGGTATTCCGCCAGCCACCGCCCATGATCCTGGCAAAAGGGTTCGGGGATCAGGATATCGACGCTCCGCCCCACCGCCTCGCTCTCGCGGTAGCCGAACATCGCTTCGGCGGCGCGGTTGAAGGTTTCGATACGCCCGGTCGAATCGATGGTGATGACCGCATCCATCATGGATTCCAGGATGCCGCGGATGCGGCGGGACGCCTGGGCCAGCTTTTCCTGATCCTGTTCCCGCCGCCGGTGCTGGCGCACCACGAACCACGTCAGCACGGCGATGGCCGAGGTCATGGCGGCACCGACGAACGACCACGCCGCGGTGTCCCGCCGCCAGTCGGCCAGGGCGTCCGCCTGAAGCTGGGTGGTGACGATGAGGAAGGGATAGCGCGCCGTGTGGCGGAAGCTGACCAGATAATCGGCCCCGCCGGGGGATTCCAGGATGTGGGTACCCTCCGCCGCCGCGCCCACGGCCGCGGCCAGCGCCGGCCAGTCGCTGAACGACGTCCCCACCAGCGCCTCGGCGGCGTGCTGGTTGGCCAGCACCACACCGCCGGTTTCATCACCACTGTCCAGCGCCAGCAGGGCCGAGGTGCCCCGCTGCGTCCGCGCGGCGGCAAAGGCGGAATCCAGCGCCGCCGGGTTGAGCAGGATCACCATCACCCCGCCGAAACCGCCGTCAGGCTGGCTCAGACGCCGGCTGATGGGCACCAGCGGGGCCTTGCCGAACAGCCGCCCGGCCAAGGGCGCGCCCACATACAGGCCGGCATCCACCCGGTCGCGGTGGACGCTGAAATAGGGACGCTCGCGCAGGTCGAAATCAATCGGACGGTTGCCGGAGGCGGAATAGCGCACCCGCCCATCCGGCCCGGCCACCAGAATGTCGGCCACCGGCGGAAACGCATCCCGCCGCAGGCGCAGGTAACGGAACACATTGGCGGCGGTGCGGGAATCGCTGACGATCTCCCCGCCCATGGCCAGCATGGCGTCGATGTCGGCGAACAGCCAGTCGGCGGATTCCACGGTGTGGACGACCTGTTCGTCCAGCATCCGGGCCGATTGCTCCAGATTATGCCGGGCGGTGGCCAGCGCGTCGCGCCGGTTCTGCCAGATGCCGTATCCGATCAGGGCGTTGACCACCATGATGAAGGCAACACCCGACGCCACCATCAGGAACGGCACCGATGCCAGGGACCGCCACGCCATGTCCGCCACCCGCCCGGCCAGGCCGCGGGGTGGTGCCGCATCCGGACGCGCGCGGCCTGGGTGATCCTCTGATGTCATGGTGCCGAACGCCTTCCTTGCAGCGGCTCCGCTCTCCGCCTGTCCGGTACCGAGGGTAAGAAACGACAGGCATCCCACGCAACAGCAACCTTGCGGGCGGGCAAACGATTCTTGCCCGATTCGGACGGAAGCCCTTCCCCCCCATCGTGCCGGACGATAGAGTATGCCTGATCCGTCAGCCATCCGGACGGTCTGCACACGGACCAGTCCGCGGGCCGCTCCCCGGCACCGCCTTTCCCTTGTTTACCAAAGATCATGGACACCAAACAGGACCGCAAGGCCGCCATCCTCGCCGAAGCCCTGGTTTCCCTGTGGATCGAAACCGATGCCGAAGCCGTGGCCACGGTCACCCGCATCGCCGACGAATCCGCCGATGCGATCGCGGATCTGTTCTACACCGTGCTGATGCAGCAGGCCGATGCCAGCCCCTTCCTCAACCACGCGCTGGTTCATGACCGGCTGCGCCCGTCGCTGGCCCGCTGGCTGCGCGAGGTGTTCCACGACGGCAGCCGGGCCGCCATCGACACGGTGCTGGAACGCAACTACCACGTCGGGCTGATCCACGCGCGCATCAACATCCCCCTGACCCTGGTCAACGCCGGGATGCGCATCATCAAGCGGGATCTGTCCCAGCGCATCCAGGCATCCCCCCTCAGCCGCGACCTGACGGCCCAGGCGATCCTGTTCGTCAGCGAAACCCTGGACACCGTGCTCGACAACATGCACGAAGCCTATCTGGGCGACCTGCTGGGCAATGTCCGCCAGCAGCAATCCCTGAAGATGTTCATGAGCGGCCAGAATCTGGCGCTGGAGGGCGAACGGCTGAAATCGTCGCTGTTCGACTGGCTGCGCAACACGGTGGTGGCGCTCTACACCCGCACCGGCGGGGGGATTCCGTCCATCGAGGCCAGCGACTTCGGCCTGTGGCTCAACCACAAGGCGGAGTTGACCTTCGGGCGGGTGGCCGAGCTGGACGCCATCCGCGAGCGCACCCGCGCCATCGCCGCCAAGCTGGAAGACGTCACCGCCCTGGCCGACGCCGCCACCTTCGTCCGCGCGCTCAACGACGACGTGACCCAGGTGGCCTATCTGCTGGGGGCGGTGATCGAGAAGGCGCTGGAGATCGAAGGGGGCCGCGACCCGCTGACCCGGCTGCTGACCCGCCGGTTCATGCCCACCATCTTCCAGCGCGAGGTGACCATCAGCCTGCGCCACGGCAAGCCCTTTGCCGTGCTGCTGATCGACGCCGACCATTTCAAATCCATCAACGACACCCACGGACATCAGGCGGGCGACAGCGTTCTGACCGCCATGGCCGAGGTGCTGCACAGCAACGTCCGCGCCGGCGATTTCGTGTTCCGCTACGGCGGGGAGGAGTTCCTGATCCTGCTGACGGAGATGGACCCCGCGTCGGCCGCGGTGAAGGCCGAACGGCTGCGCGCCATCGTGGAGGAACACCCCTTCACCCTGGCCGGTCAGCCGCTGCGGATCACCGCATCCGTCGGGGTGGCGCTGCACGACGGCCATCCCGATTACGAACACACCATCCGCCGCGCCGACACGGCCCTTTACGAGGCCAAGCGCCGGGGCCGCAACCGGGTGGTCATCGCCGAATAATCACCCCTCGGCCGAGGGAATCGCCCGCGCGCTGGTGCGTTCGTGGATGACAGCGCGGCGGTAACGGTAGAGTTCCGCCGGGCGCCCGCCGGTCTGGCTTTCGAACAGCCCGGTCGCCTCCACCAGCCCGCCGGAAATGATGAGGCGGCGGAAGTTCTGCTTGTGCAGCCGGGTGCCGCTCAACGCCTCCACCACCTGCTGCAATTGAAAGAGCGTGAAGGACGGCGGCAGCAGTTCGAACACGATCGGGCGGTATTTCAGCTTGCCCCGCAGCCGCTCCAGGGCGGTGGCGAGGATGCGCCGCCCGTCGCGGGCCATGGGGCGGCCCAGCGCCCGCGGCATCTCGGCCGGCGGCGGCGGGGCATCGCCCGCGGGGACCACACGCCGTTCCAGGGCGCGGTCGCGGAACGCCTCCACCACCAGCCCCGCTTCATAGAGCAGTTCGTACCGCTCCAGCACCCGTTCCATGTCCCAGGTGTCGCCGTCGAGCGCAAAGGCCAGGGCGGCCCGCTCCTCCCGCCGGGCGCGGGTGCCGCCGTCGGCGGCCGCCCTGATCCAACGGTCCAGCGCCGGGCGGATCACCCCGTCGATCACCGCCGGGCGGTCGTCGCGCCAATCCTCCCACGGGAAACAGTCGTAGATGTCGCGCCACGACGCCCCGCCCCCCAGCGGCCCGTCGCGCACCAGCGCCAGATACCCCACCACCACCGACCGGCCGTCGCCGAACAGTTCGTAGGGGTCGCGGTAGCGGTCGCCGAAGGTGTAGAGCTGTTCCACATAGCGCAGGGTCAGGCCGGTCAGCCCCTCCGCCACCGCGCGCATCCCCTCCTGCAGGGTGCGGAAACGCCCGGCATCGAACGGGGCGCCGGGCAGAGCGTCGCGGTGGACCGGCGGATCGTCGGGGCGGCGGTGGCTTTCCGGTACGGCAAAGCAACTGCGCACCGTGGCCACCCGCGGCACGGTGCCGGCCACCATCACCACCACCGCCGTCAGCCCCAGCCGCACGCCGTTCCCGTCGCTCATGCATCCCCCGCCGCTCTTGCGCGGGCGCGAGCATACCCGTCAGCCAAGGCCAAGAAAACCGGCGATCCGGTCATAGGCATCCGCCGCGTGGATGGCGGCGATGCAATGGGCCTCCGCCGCGGTGCACGACACGGTGCAGCCGTCCCGTCCCTGGGCCGGGCGCAGCACCAGCGCCCGCGGCGCCCACGGGCGGAAGCGTTCGGGGGCGTGGAAATGCTCGGGATCACCCCCTTCGGGGTGGCAGGAGAACACCGCCACCGGCGTGCCGCAGGCCGCCGCCATGTGGGCCGGGGCCGAATCCATGGCCAGCAGCGCATCGGCCCGCGCGATCACCGCCGCCGCCGTGCGCAGGCCGGTGCGCCCGGTCAGATCCACCAGCGGGCCGGGAAAGGCGTGGGCCAGGGCTGCGGTGGCGCCGGCATCCTCCGGCCCGCCGACGACGGCGATGCCCGCCCCCATCCGCCGGGCCAGTGCGGCCGCCACCGCCGCCAGCGACGGGGCGGGATAAACCCGCCGTTCGCTGGCCGCACCGGGGGCCACCGCCAGCAGCGGCCCGCCGCCCAAAGGCGCCAGCAAGGCCGCCGCCGCGTCCACGTCCGGCTGGGTCAGGTAGAGTTCGGTGTGGATGCCGTCGGCCTCGCCGCCCGCCGCGGCCAGCAGTTCCAGCAGCCGTTCGACCTCGTGCATCCGGGGCAGCGGCCCCAGCGTGTGGGTGAAGGCGCGGTCGAAGCCGGCGTTCATCGACGCCTTCCACGGGGTCACCCCCTCGGCAAAGCCCAGCCGCACCCTGGCCGGCACATGGGCGATCAGCGCCGCCGCCCCGTGGGCATCGAAATCATAACGGGGCACCAGCACCCGGTCGAATCCCCGGCGGAACCCATCGGCGAACATCGCGCGGGCGCCGGGGGTGACGGCGCGCACGTCCAGACGCCCCCCCTCCCCCTCCTCCACCACCTGAGCCACCACCACGCCGTCCACATGGGGACAGGGGGCGGCCAGATCGGCCACCGCCTCCCGCACCGCCAGGACGATGCGCGCGGCGGGGGCGGAGGAGCGCAGCCCGCGCAGGAACGGTGTGGCCAGCAGGAAATCCCCCGCCGCGTCCAGCTTCACCACCAGAATGCGGCGGGCACCGCCCACCGGGGGAATGGCCGTCATGGCGCTCCGTCCTCCACCGCAAAGGGCTGGGGCCGCTGGCCGGCGCACCAGCGGCGCCACGCCTGCCGGTATCCCGCCTCCACCGCCCGCGTGTAGCCCGCCTCGTCCATCAGGGGGGACGACCGCATCCGGTCACGCAACCCCGCCCGCAGCCCATCAAGAAAGGCCGGATCGTCCGCCGCCCGCACCGCCAGCGCCAGATACGCCCGCGGGTCGTCCACCACCAGTTCCCCCAGCCCCACCGCCGGCAGCAGCGAGGCGCCCCAGCGGGAAATCGGCGCCTCCCCCGCCAGCGACAGCACCGGCACCCCCATCCACAGGGCATCGCAGGTGGTGGTGCCGCCGTTGGTGAACACCGGGTCCAGCGCCAGATCCACCAGCCGGTAATCCTCGTACGCATCCACGGTGGGGGGGCGCAGAACCAGCCGGTCGGCCGCCACCCCACGGGCGGCGAAAGCGTCCAGCACCCGGCGGCTGACTCCGGCGGTGGTCAGCCCGCGCCATTTCAGCATCAGCCGCGCCGCCGGCACCGCCCGCAGCACCGCCGCCCACAGGTCCAGGGTGGATTCGTTGAGCTTGGCCAGATTGTTGAAGGAGGCGAAGGTGAACACCCCTGCCCGCCGCCACGGTGCGGCCTCCGGCGGCGCCAGCGTGGAGTCCGCAGGGCGGTAGCACAGCACCGTTCCGGGCAGGCGGATCAGCGCCTCGCTGTGCAGCCGGTCATGGTCGGGGGGCGCGAAACGGGGATCGGCGAAGCGGTAATCCATGGCCGACAGGCCGGTCGAAAACGGGTAGAGCGGGTAGCTCACCTGCACCGGTGCCGGGCGGCGGGTGAACAGCCCCATGCGGTTGCGCGCCATATGGCCGTCGCAATCCACCAGGATGTCGATGGCGTCGGCGCGGATCTGCTCCTCCAGCGCCGCGTCGGACAGGGCGGCCACCGGACGCCAGCGGGCGGCGTGCTCCCGGAACGCCGCGGTCGCCGCATCCTCCACCGTGTCGTTGTAATAGGCGGTCAGGGAGAAACAGCCGCGGTCGTGCCGGCTGAACAGCGGCAGCAGGAAGTGATAGCCGGGGCCGGGATACCGCTGGAAATCCGGCGACAGATAGCCGATGCGCAAGGGCCGTTCGGGATCGCGGTCATGCCCGGCGAACGACGGCACCGGCGCCGGATAGGAGGCGGCGAAACGCTCGAACCGCCGATGCTCCTCGGCCAGGGTGCGGGGGTCCACCACCTCGTTGAAGCACAGACAGAACAGCAGGTTGGAGCGGGTGGCGGCGTTCCCCGATCCCAGCGCCAGGGCGCGGCGGAAGGCGGCTTCCGCCCCGTCCTGCTCCCCCATGGAAAAGCGGGAAATGCCCAGATTGGACCACACGTCGGCGTCCCGGCCCCGGTCGCCGTCGCTGACCGCCAGCGCACGCGCCAGGACCACCGCCGCCGCGGTGAAATCGTTGCGGTCCAGCAGTGCCGATCCCATGGCGGCCCAGGTCAACGGGGCCGCCGGCTCCAGCGCCAGCGCCGTGCGGTAGAGCGCCTGCGCATCCGCCGGGCGGTGCTGCCGCTGCAGCACCGCCCCGGCGTTGACCAGCGCCACCGGGTCGAGCGGCGCCAGCCGCAGGGCGCGGCGCAGCAGCGGCCACGCTTCTTCCCCCCGCGACAGTTCCGACAGGGCCAGCCCCATGTTGGCCAGCACCGCCCGCAAGGCCGGATCCACCGCCAGCGCGGTGCGGTAGGCGCGCTCGGCCCCCGCCCGGTCCCCCCGCCCATGCCGGGCGGTTCCCAACGCCTGCGCCCCATCGGCGTCCAGCGGCGTCAGGGCGATGCTGCGCGCCAGCCACGGCCCGTCCGCCCCGCCGGGAGCCGAGGCCAGGGCCTTGACCGCGCCCGCGTGCCCCGGCACCAGCGCCAGCAGCGGGCGCAGAGCCGCCGCCGCCCCGGCGTGGTCGCCCCCGGCCAGCCGCAGCCCGGCCAGCCGTTCGTGGGCCGGAACCAGCAGCGGGGCCATCCGCACCACGGCGGCGAAGCCGGCCAGCGCCGCCGCCGTCCGCCCGGCATCGGCCAGCGCCGCCGCGCGGTTGAACGCCGCCACGGGATCCGCCGGGTTCAGCGCCAGCGCCCGCCCGTACCACCCCGCCGCCAGCCCCGGCCGCCCCCCGTCGTACAGGGCATCGGCCCACCCCGCCAGCGCCGCCGCCGATGACGGATCGAGCACCAGAGCACGCCGGTTCCCCGCCGACCCCACGGTCGCCATCGCCATTCCCCCCTTGTTGCCGGGGGATCATGACCCCCGCCCCACCGCGGCGCAAGCCATACACCGGCACGCAAAACACCCGACTTCCGCGCAAAAGGAATTGACGGTTTTTCTAAAATTCCGTCAAGAATACCCACAGAGAGAGTGCGTAATAAAACAGAAATATAAATGTCATATTCCTGCAATGGGCACTTGGGGGCAAAACACGATGCTGAACAATCTGCCGATACGGTTCCGCCTTCTCTTCCTATCATTTGCCTCAATCGCGGGAATGCTGATCGTATTTACTCTATATTGGACATCAACCAACACTCAAGACAGGCTCTATCAGGCGATGCGGACGCAGGCGGCCACCGCCGACGCCATTGCCGACGCCCAGCACGCGGTGCTGAACGCCAAGATCCAGACCAATATTTTCTTTGATTCCCGTGATCCCCAGGCGCTGGCCGCCCGTGCCGGCCGGATGGCCTCGGCGCAACGGACCCTGGACACCCTGGCGCGCCGGTTGCCCGGCGACCCGGACATCGCCGCGCTGACGGCCGCCCTCGCCGATTGGGACCGCCGCACCACGGCGGTGATGGAAACCCTGCGCGATCTGGGCCTGAGCGAGAAGGAAGGGCTGCAGGGCGCCCTGCGTCAGGCGGTTCACGACGTGGAAAGGCGGCTGGACGGCGCGCTGGAACAGGCCCCCGGCGATGCCGGCCTGCTGGGGCTGAAGGTGCTGATGCTGCAAATGCGCCGCCATGAAAAGGACCTGATGCTGCGCTCCGATCCCGCCTACCGCGACCAGTTGGGCCAGCGGGTGGCGGTCTTCCGGGAACGGCTGGCCGCCGCCGCCCTGACGGCGGAGGACCGGGACGCCCTGTCCGCCCTGGCCGGGCGCTACCGGACGGCGTTCGACGCCTTCGCCGGTGCCCACCTGCGGCTTGCCGAGCAGAAGGAGGAGGTGCGGCGCCAGGGGGCCGCCATCGACCCGCTGTTCACCCGCGCGGTGGAACGGCTGAACCGTCTGAGCGCCGAGGCCGACGCCGCCATGGACACCAGCCGCGGCGACACCTTCGCCCGCATGATCGTGACGGTGCTGGCGGTGACCCTGGTTACGGGAGCGGCGGGCCTGCTGATCGGCATCGCCGTTGCCGGTCCTATCCACCGCATGACCCAGGCCATGCGCGCGCTGGCCGACGGCGCCCTCGACACCCCTATCCCCGAAACCGGCCGCCGCGACGAGATCGGGCGGATGGCCGAAGCCGTGCGGGTCTTCCGCGACAACGCCCGCGAAGCCGAGCGGCTGCGCCAGGAACGGCTGCACCTGGACCGCGAGGCCGCGGCGGAAAAAACCCGCGCCCTGCAGGCCATGGCCGAGACGGTGGAACGGGAAACCCGCACCGCCGCCGGTCAGGTCGCCGCCCGCACCGGCACGATGGCGCAGGATGCCGACAGCATGGCCCGGTCGGCCCAGGCGGTGAGCGGCGACGCCAACAGCGTTGCCGCGGCGGCCGGTCAGGCCCATGCCAGCGCCCAGGCGGTGGCCGCGGCGTCGGAACAGCTCGCCGCGGCCATCGGCGAAATCGCCACACAGGTGGCCCAGGCCCAGCGGGTGACCCAGGACACCGTGGCCCGCAGCGAAACGGCCCGTGACACCATCCGCTCTCTGTCCGCCGCCGTCGCCACCATCGACGATGTGGCGGCCCTCATCACCGACATCGCGTCCCGGACCAACCTGCTGGCGCTCAACGCCACCATCGAAGCGGCCCGCGCGGGGGAAGCGGGAAAGGGATTCGCCGTGGTGGCCGGAGAGGTGAAGAACCTTGCCGGTCAGACCGCCCGCTCGACCGAGGAAATCTCCCGCCTCATCGCGCAGATCCAGGGCGTGACCCGGGATGCGGTGGCGGAGGTGAACGGCATCGGCGACCTGATCGGCGCCATCAGCCAGGTGTCGGCCACCATCGCCGGGGCGGTGGAACAGCAGAGCACCGCCACCCGCGACATCACCCGCAACGTGGCCCAGACCGCCGCCGCCGCGCAGGAGGTTTCCGCCCGCATCACCGCCGTGTCGGACGAAGCGGCGCGCACCGGCGCCCACGCCGACGCCGTGCGCAGCGCCTCCGCCGAGGTGGCGGCCAGCGTGGACGCCCTCAGCCGGACGGTGGTGGGGGTGGTGCGCGCCAGCGTCAGCGGGGGGTGAGGGCTTGGGCTACAGCACCGCCTCCACCGAATCCGCGGCGGTCTTCAGGATGCCGGCGCTACGGGCCAGACCGGCGGCCTCCGCGTCGGACAGGTCGGGGTGCAGGGTGGACAGAACGCCGCCCGCCCCGATCACCCGCGGCAGGGACAGCGCCACCTCGCGCACCCCCGCCACCTCGGCGGTCAGGATCGAGCAGGTCAGCACCGCCCGCTCGTCCCGCGCGATGGCCCCCACCAGCCGGGCCAGCCCGCCGCCGATGCCGAAGGCGGTGTGCCCCTTTCCCTCGATGATGCGATAGGCGGCGCGGCGCACGCCGGTGTCGATGGCCGCACGGTCCTCCGCCGTCAGGGGACGGCCGGTCTGTTCGGCGAAGCGGTCCACCGGCAGCCCGGCGGCGGCGGCACCAGACCACAGCAGCACCTCCGAATCCCCATGCTCGCCCACCACATGGGCGTGCACCGATTTGGGCGTCACCCCCAGCCGGTCGGCCAGCAGCGAGCGGAAGCGGGCGGTGTCGAGAATGGTGCCCGACCCGATCACCCGCTCCGGCGGCAGACCCGACAGGCGGGTGGCGATCTGGGTCATCACGTCCACCGGGTTGGTGGCCACCAGAAGGATGGTATCGGGGGCCACCGCCAGCACCTTGCCGATCACATCGGCGAACACGGCCGCGTTGCGCTCCAGAAGCTGGAGCCGGGTTTCGCCGGGCTTCTGCCCCACGCCCGCCGCCAGCACCACCACCCCGGCCCCGGCCAGGGCGTCATAGCCGCCGGCCCGCACCGCCACCGCGCGGGTGAAGGGCACGGCATGGGCGATGTCCGCCGCCTGGGCGTCCGCCAGGGCGGCGTTGGCGTCCACCAGCACCAGTTCCGACGCCGCCCCGCCCATGACCATGGCGAACCCGGCGGTGGCCCCGACGAAGCCCGCACCGACGATACCGACCTTCATGACACCACCCTCCCTCTTCTTTTGTAAGCGTATCGGCAATCCTACCATCGGGCGGGCGTTCGGGCACGGCGCATGGGTGGCAGACACGCGAAGGGGCTTGCCAGCGCCGCCCGCCTTGTGCGACCCCATGCGCCGCTCCATTTCCTGACATCACAGCATTCCGGACGGCAGGCGGGCATGAACACGTCCTACAGCACGGCTCTGGTTACCGGCGCTTCCAGCGGCATCGGCAAGGCAACCGCCCTGGCGCTCGCCCGCCAGGGACTGGCGGTGGTGGCGGTCGCCCGGCGGGCCGAGGCGCTGGCCGATCTGGCGGCCGCGGGCTGCGCCGTTCTGCCCCTGGACGTCACCGACCATGAACGCATGGCGGCCCTGGTGGAGGACGTCGCCCCCGATGTGGTGGTCAACAACGCCGGCATCGCCCGCATGGGCAATCTGGGCGGCTGCATGCCCGACGACATCACCGACCAGATATCCGTGAACGTGTCGGCGGTGATGGAGATCCTGCGGGTCGCCATTCCCATCATGCGGGCCAAGGCGCGCGGGCACATCGTCAACGTCTCGTCCATCGCCGCCCATCACGTGTTCGGCGGGATGCCGGTCTATGCCGCCACCAAGGCCGCCGTTGCCGCCCTGACCGACCAGTTGCGGCTGGAGGTGACGGGCACCGGCATCCGCGTGACCGAGATCATTCCCGGCCGGGTGGAAACCGGCATCTTCGCCAACGCCCTGGGCGACGCGGAGGAGGCGCGGCAGCGTTTCTTCGACGGGTATGAGTCGCTGCGGCCCGAGGATGTGGCCGACGCCATCGCCTATGCCGTCGCCGCCCCGCCCCACGTCAACGTCACCCGGCTGGAGATCATGCCCACCCATCAGGTTCCGGGCGGCCTGACGTTTCACCGTGACGGGCGATAGGCGCGACGGGCGCGACGACAGGTAACAGGGACTTCACATTTCCCCTATGGTCCGCATGGCAACGCTTGCGGTAGGGTCCGCCACCCGCACGAACGGAGAAACGCCCCGATGCCGACCGCCGTCTATGCCGCCAGCCTGGATCCCATCACCCGCGGTCATCTGTGGATGATCCAGCAGGGGGCGCGGCTGTTCGACCGGCTGATCGTCGCCATCGGGGTCAACCCCAGCAAGCGCCCCTCCATCGACATCGCCCGCCGCCTGGAACTGACCTCCCGCAGCATCGCCGAGGCGGGGCTGTCGGGCCGGATCGAGGTGCACAGCTTCGAACGGCTGTTCCTGGTGGATTTCGCCCGCCGCCACGGCGCCGACGTGCTGCTGCGCGGCATCCGCGACGAGACGGATTTCAGCTACGAGTTGACCATGCGCCATGTGAACGAGGATCTCGCCCCCGAAATCCTGACCGTGGTGCTGATGCCGCCGCGCGAACTGCGCGAGGTGTCGTCCAGCTTCGTGCGCGGGCTGGTCGGGCATGTGGGGTGGGAAAACGTGGTCGGGCGTTACGTCACCTCCTCCGTGCTCGACGCCCTGCGGGAACAGCACACCTCCCAACCCGCCGAATAAGGCCAGCCGGCCGAATAGGGGGAGCGGTTACGGCGCCGGCTTCGCCTGGGCGGTGATCCGCGCCTGCCGGGCGCGGATGTCGGCGGGCCACAGGCTTTTGATGAAGGCGACGGCCGCCACCATTTCCCGCTCGTTCAGGGTGCCGGCAAAGCCCGGCATGGCGGTCTTCACCCCTGGCGGCGCATGGGCCGCCGATCCGTCGCGGGTGATGGCCAGCAGCAGCGAATCCGGGTGGTGCCACGTATGGCCGCCGGCATCATGGGGCGGGGCCGGCAGGGTTCCGTCCGGCCGGCGGGTCTGCCAATCGGCCTCACCCTCCCCCTTGGCGCCGTGGCAGCGGGCGCAATGGCCGGCATAGACCATGCGGCCCAGCGCCACCAACGGCTGGTTGTTGGGGTCGGGGGCCAGCGGCTTGTCATCCCCGCCGGTCATCAGCACGAACCCCATCAGCGCCATCACGATGATGAACGCCAGCAACACCCCGGCCTTGGTGCCCATGAACGCCGCCCTTGTCTCCAATCCGGCCGGCACCCGTGCCGGTCCACCCGCGGCGACTGTAACCCTTTGCGGTTGCGAAAGGCAAAAAGGCGTTTGCTTCCTTTCCCAAGGAGGCAAACGCCTTTAGCCATGAACGCTTATGCAAAAAGAAATTTCTACGTGCTCAAAAGACTTTGAGGATAACGAAGAAACTCATAGGCGGCGATCAAGACCACCGCGCTTCTACTTTCTATGCATAACATTCGTCTCTTTCTTGCTTGATAGGCTTACAGACGCACTTTTAAGGAGTCAAGGGATCACTGCGCACAGTTATAAAATTGCATATGCATGCACAGAATTCCCTCTTCGCACCCGCCGGCAACCGATCCGGCACCGCCGGAGCCTTGACCTTCCCGAGCCGGCATCTATGGTGTCGGCGGTGGCCGGGGCGTTTCATGCGAATCTTGCTGCCCACTGAAATTTCCGCTTGAGGTGTTCCTTGTCCAAAAGATGGTTCCTGCGCCGTATCACCACCTGGATGTCGGAAGGGATCAAGCGGCACCGGGGGACCATGGGAACTCCGGTGCAGCGCGCGCTCGGCCATTTCGAAAGCGTGTTCATCGACCACGCGGTCTTCCGGCTGGCCTACGCCAACCGCCATCGGGTAGCACCGGGCATGTACCGGGCCAGCCAGCCGTCGCCGTCCCATGTCCGGGCCGCGGCGGATCTGGGGATCAGGACCATCATCAACCTGCGCGGGGAACGGGACTGCGCCTCCTATTACCTGGAGGAGGAAGCATGCCGCCGGTACGGGGTGGCGCTGGTCAACTTTCCCGTCAATTCCCGTGACATGCCTAGGAAGGAAACCCTCTACCGGGCACGGGAGATCTTCGGCAGCATCCAGTACCCCGCCCTGCTCCATTGCAAATCGGGGGCGGACCGGGCCGGGCTGATGGCCGGGCTTTATCTGCTGATCCACGAAGGCCGCCCGGTGGAAGAGGCGGCACAACAGCTCCATTGGAAATACGGCCACATCAAGCAGGCCAAGACCGGCATCCTCGATTACTTCTTCGAGCTGTACCGGCTCTACAACGACCGCAACCCCACCCCCTTCTTCGAGTGGGTGAACCGGGTGTACGATCCGGCAGCGGCCAAGGAAAGCTTCCGGTCCAAGGAATGGGCCAACGCGGTGGTGGACCGGCTGCTCAGCCGGGAATGATCCCCGCTCCCTCCTCCTCATCCCCGAACTGCAGGCGGCACAGGCGGGCATAGGCCCCGTCCTGGGCCAGCAGGGCGTCGTGAGTGCCCTGCTCCACGATCCGTCCCGCCTCCATCACCACGATGCGGTCGGCGTTGCGCACGGTGGCCAGCCGGTGGGCGATGACCAGCGTGGTGCGCCCGACCGTCAGCCGCTCCAGCGCCGCCTGCACCAGCCGTTCGGATTCGGAATCCAGCGCGCTGGTGGCTTCGTCCAGCAGCAGGATGGGGGCGTCCTTCAGAAAGGCGCGGGCCAGCGCCAGCCGCTGCCGCTCGCCCCCCGACAGCTTTACCCCCCGGTCGCCGATCACGGTGTCGTACCCGTCGGGCAGCCGCATGATGAAGTCGTGGGCCGCCGCCGCGTCCGCCGCCGCGCGGATGGCCGCGTCGTCGGCGTCCAGCCGGCCAAAGGCGATGTTGGCGCGCACCGTGTCGTTAAACAGCACCGCGTCCTGGCTGACCAGGGCGATGGAGGCCCGCAGGCTGGCCAGCGTGACATCGCGCACGTCCTGCCCGTCGATCAGCACCCGCCCGCCGTCCACGTCGTACAGGCGCGGGATCAGGTTGAACACGGTGGATTTGCCGGCCCCGCTGCGCCCCACCAGCGCCACGGTCTGGCCCGGTGCCACGTCCAGCGTCACCCCGTTCAAGGTGGTGGCGCCCGGCTCGTAGGCGAAAGTCACCTCCGCCAGCCGGACGGCACCGGGACCGCGCTCCAGCGGGCGGGCGTCGGGGCGTTCGCCGATGGTCGGGGGCTGGTCCAGCAGTTCGAAGATGCGCTGGGTGGCGGCCATGCCCTCCTGCAGCACGCTGTTCAGGGTGCCGATGGCCCGCACCGGCTGGGCGGCGATCAGCAGCGCGCCGATGAAGCCGGAAAACTCGCCCACCGACCCCTCGCCATTCACCATGCGCCAGCCGGCGAAGGCGATCACCCCGGCCACCGCCAGCCCACCCAGCGCCTCCATCAGCGGATCGATGCGCGACCGCTGGCGGGTGGCCTTCATGGTCAACTCATAGTTCTGTTCAAAGGCGTTGCCGGCGCGGCGGCGTTCGTACTCCTCCAGCCCATAGGTCTTGACCATGCGCGCGCCGGCCAGGCTTTCGCCCAGCAGCGCGGTCATGTCGCCCATCTGCTCCTGCGTTTTGCGGGAATTGCGGCGCAGCGCCCGCCCGATGCGCACGATGGGGATGGCCGCCAGCGGATAGACCACGAAGAAGATCAGCGACAGCATCCAGTCCAGATAGAACATGGCCCCGACCAGGGCGATCACCGTCAGCACATCGCGCACCAGCCCGGTCAGGATGCGGAACAGGGTGTTGCGGATGAACTCCACGTCGTTGATGAAGCGGGATGTCAGCGTGCCCGTGGGGGCTGCCAGCAACTGGGCCATGTCGGCGGACAGCAGGTGGGCGAACATCCTGAGCCGCACATCGGCGATGATCCGCTGGACGATGGCGGTGGTCACCACGGTCTGGGCGTACAGTGCCGCCCCCTTGACCACAGTGACGGCGATGATCGCCAGCGGCACCAGGAACACCATGGAGCGGTCCTGGGTGGAGAACATGGCATAGGCCTTGTCGATCAGCAGCGGGTACATCCCGGTGGTGGCCGACACCAGCCCCATCAGCACCAGGGCCAGCAGCAGCTTCATCCGGTACGGCCACACCCATTCCCGCACCATCCGCAGCAGCAGCCGTTCGCTGTCGGCGTCGAAGCGGCGTTTCGTGTCGGCGGTGCGGTCGGTCATGGTGCAAGGCTCCCTCATCAGCCCGACAGCCTTAGCCGGGGATGCCGCGCTTGTCCACCGGCAGCCCTTTAACCGCTTCTTGAACAGGGCAATTTATGATGGGAGGACCGGACGCGGCGCAGGGGGAAACGATGGCGAACATCATGTCCATGGATGGGGGTTCCGGGGACGGGGGTTCCGGCGGCATCCCCCACGGCGGACCGGCGGGCGACGGTTCATCCGGCACACGCCGCCGCCCGCGCATCGGGCTGGCGCTGGGCGGCGGGGTGGCGCGGGGATGGGCGCACATCGGCGTTCTGCGCGCGCTGTCCAAATACGGCATCGAAGCGGATGTGGTGTGCGGATCGTCGGTGGGGGCACTGGCCGGCGGCGTCTATCTGGCCGGCAAGCTGGACGCGCTGGAGGAGTGGGCGCGGTCACTCTCGCGCATGAAGATCGTCAGCTATCTCGACCTGCGCATCCGGGCCGGCGGCGGCCTCATCAGCGGCAACCGGCTGGTGCAGGAAATGCACCAGCACCTGGGCGACCTGAGCATCGAAGACCTGCCCCGCCCCTTCCTCGCCACCGCTACCGATCTGGTGACGGGGCATGAGGTGTGGCTGCAAAGGGGCGGGCTGGTGGACGCCACGCGCGCCTCGTTCTCCCTGCCCGGGGTGTTTCCGCCGGTGCAGGTGGACGGGCGGTGGCTGGTCGATGGGGCGCTGGTCAACCCGGTGCCGGTGTCGTGCTGCCGGGCGCTGGGAGCGCAGATGGTGATTGCCGTCAACCTGTCGGCCGATATTCTGGGCAAGGCTCGGCGGCCGGGGGCGGCGATCCCCACCGCGGCCGGCTTCGACCTGTTGAAGCTGATCGACGAGGGTATCCCCGAAGCGCCCAAACCTTCCGGCATCGGCGCGCTGGCCCGCCGCCTGTTCCGCCGCGACTACGACGGCCCCAGCGTCTTCGGGGTGATGGTGTCATCGCTGGGCATCATCACCGACCGCATCACCCGCTCCCGTCTGGCGGGAGAACCGCCGGACGTGCACATCACCCCGCGGCTGGGCCACATCGGTCTGGTCGAATTCGACCGTGCCGAGGACTGCATCCGCGAAGGCGAAGCGGCGGTAGAGCGGGTGCTGCCCGAACTGCACGACGCCCTGGCCGTGTTCGGCGCCGGGCGTCCTTGACGGGGCGCTCTTAACGGTCGATCAGGGTGCCCAGCGCGGCACCGCCCAGACCACCGATCACCGCCCCGCGGGTGCCGTCCACCGCATAACCGCCGGCGGCACCGGCGGTACCGCCGACCACGCCGCCGGTGGAACAGGCGGTCATCATCAAAAGGGCGGCCACCGCCCCCAGCAAGCGTACGCGAAGCATGGGATGTCTCCTTCGGCTTCGTTGAACAGGTTTCTCTTTGTCAACAGCCGCCAGCCCCCGGCATTCCCATATCTTTTTCGCATCTCCCGTCCGGCCTTCCGGCATGGCGGACGGCCTCAGCGGAACCTTGGCGGCTCTGCCGGGTTATCCTGAATGGAACGAGAGATCGGATCGTACGGAGGAACACCGAATGACCGGATTGCACACACGGCTGCGGATGACGGCGGCCTGTCTGGCGATGGCCGTGGCGCTGGGCGCCTGCCAGAGCGGCGGCAGCAGCAGCGGCGGGCAATGGACCACCTCGGAAACCGTGGGCACCATCGGCGGGGCGCTGGGCGGCGCACTGATCGGGTCCCGCTTCGGCGGTGGCGCGGGCAAGGTGGCGACCATCGGCATCGGCACCGTCCTGGGCGCGCTTGCCGGCCGGGCCATCGCCCAATCCCTGTCCAGCGACGACCAGACCCGCGCCGCCACGGCGGAGGAACAGGCCCTGTCCCGCAACCAGGCCATCACCTGGAACAATCCCCAGTCGGGCAACCGCGGCACCATCCAGCCCACCGGAACCTATCGGGGGAGCGGCGGCCAGACCTGCCGCGAGTATCGCCACACCGTCTATGTGGGCGGTCAGGCGGAAACCGCCACCGGCACCGCCTGTCAGCAGGCGGACGGCACGTGGCGGCTGGCAAGCTGACGCCCTGAAACGGCACCGCCCCGCCCCCGGTCCTGTTCGGAACCGGGGGCGGGGCGGTATTCAGTCCCTAAGACCGTCAGACGCAGGTTTCCACCGAACCGTCCAGCGCCATCAGCAGGGTTTCCACGCCCAGGTCGGGGTGCTTTTCCTTGACCGCCGCCGCCAGCTTCAGAAGCTGTTCGGTGTGGACCTGCTTTTCCCGAACCGGATCATCCTTGAGATCCAGGCCCAGGAACACGCGGTAGGCGCCGCAGTCCCGGTGATCCATGATGATGACCTTCTGGATGTGGTGCAGCTTCTTCGCCACATCCACATGATCCCAGAACGCCGTCTGCCAGGACGGCGCCTTGTCGGTCAGCGCGCCCAGGCTGGCGCCGGCCAGGATCACATGGTCGTAATTGTTGGTCATGCCCCGCTGGTCCATATAGCGGGCGGTATCGTCCACAAGACGATAGTCCATGCACGACAGCAGCAGCGCCTCCACATTGCCCGCCGCGGCGGCGTGGCGCAACGGCGTGGCGCTCAACAGGGCGACACCGCCGCCCAAAGCCGCCAGCGTCAGAAAGCGGCGCCGGTCCAGCGGCCCGCGCAACCCGGTCAAGCCCCGCGAAACGATTTCCCCGCAGCATCCCTTGGTGTGATGGCTCATCCCTCTCCCCAATCGTAGGTAACCCCGATGGAGTAAGGTTTTACCATTAAGAAGGATGAACAAGGCTTTCTTTTTTCAGAAATTATATTCCAGCCATCCCAAGCGATATTATGTTACACTATACCATGTTCACGCCGGGGTCGAATACCGCCCGCCGGTCAGCGGTTCGGGCACCCCCGTGGTGCCGGGCAGGCTGAGCGGCAGGCCCAACCGGCTGCGCACCGCCAGATAGGCGAAGGCCTGTGCCTCCAGCGCGTCGCCGTTCCATCCCACCTCTTCGGTGGGGATGACGGGTGCCCGCAGGCGGTCGGCGAGCATCGCCATCAAGGTGGCGTTGTGGCGGCCGCCGCCGGTGACGATCCAGCGCCGCGGCGGGGCCGGCAGGTGGGGCAGCACCCGCTCCACGGCAAAGGCGGTGAAGGCGGTGAGCGTCGCCGCCCCGTCGGCGTCCGACAGTGCGGCCACCGGCGCCGGGTCGAAGGCGTCGCGGTCCAGTGCCTTGGGCGCCGGACGGTCGAAATAGGGATGGTCCAGCAGGGTGGTCAGTTCCAGCGCGTGGACGGCTCCGCTACGGGCCAGAGCGCCGTTGCGGTCGAAGCGTTCGCCGGTGCGGGCCAGCACCCAATCGTCGATCAGGGCGTTGCCGGGGCCGGTGTCGCAGGCGACCACCGCCGCCGCCTCCCCCGCCCCCGGCCCGATCCAGGTGACGTTGGCGACACCGCCGATGTTCAGCACCGCCACCGGGGTGTCCAGCCCGGCGTTCTGCACCAGCGCCCGGTGATAGAGCGGCACCAGCGGCGCCCCCTGCCCGCCGGCACCGACATCGGCGGAGCGGAAATCATGGACCACGGGGATGCCGGTCAGCCGCGCCAGCCGCGCCCCGTCGCCGATCTGCCAGGTGCGCCGGACCTCGGGCGCGTGCAGGATGGTGTGGCCGTGAAAGCCGATCAGGTCCACCGCCCTGGCCTCCAGCCCCGTCTGGTCCAGCAGGCGGGCCACCGCCTCGGCGTGCAGGTCGGTCAGCGCGTGCTCCACATCGGGCACATCCCCCCCACCCCCCAGGCAGGCGCGCAGGCGGGCGCGGAAACCATCGTCGTACGGAATGGACAGGAACGCCCCCGGCTCCACCCGCCCCTGCCCGTCGGTGCGCAGCAGGGCGGCGTCGATGCCGTCCATGGAGGTGCCGCTCATCAGACCGATGACCGTCTGCATTCCCGTGTCTCCTTCTTCCACCCGTCAATTCTGCGCGGGCGAGCATAACGGCAAGCACCCGGATTGTCCGCCTCGGCGTATCGTGCTAACAGCAGCAGCCTCATTGCGGAGTAAGGCGGACACAAGCCATGACCACCCTGAAATCGGATTTCCTGCGCACGCTGACCGAGCGCGGCTTCATCCACCAGTGCACCGATCTGGAGGGGCTGGACGCCCGTCTGGCCCAGGGGCCGGTTTCGGCGTATATCGGTTTCGACTGCACCGCCGACAGCCTGCACGCCGGCGGCCTGATCCAGATCATGATGCTGCGCTGGCTGCAAAAAACCGGGCACCGCCCCATCGTGCTGATGGGCGGCGGCACCACGCGCATCGGCGATCCCAGCTTCCGCGACGAAAGCCGCCCGCTGCTGGATGACGCCCAGATTGCCCGTAACATGGCCGGCATCAAAACCGTGTTCAGCAAGTATCTGACCTTTGGCGACGGCCCCACCGACGCCATCATGGTGAACAACGCCGACTGGCTGGACGGGTTGCAGTACATCCCGTTTTTGCGCGACGTGGGCCGCCATTTCACCATCAACCGGATGTTGAGCTTCGACTCGGTGAAGATCCGGCTGGACCGTGAACAGCCGCTGACGTTCCTGGAATTCAACTACATGATCCTCCAGGCCTACGACTTCATGGAGCTGTCGCGCCGCAAGAACTGCCTGATCCAGATGGGCGGGTCGGACCAGTGGGGCAACATCGTCAACGGCGTCGAACTGACCCGCCGCACCGACCAGAAAGAGGTGTACGGCCTGACATCCCCCCTGCTGACCACGGCGTCGGGGGCGAAGATGGGCAAGACCGCCTCGGGCGCGGTGTGGCTGAACGCCGACCGGCTCAGCGCGTACGAGTTCTGGCAGTACTGGCGCAACACCGAGGATGCCGACGTCGGCCGGTTCCTGCGGCTCTACACCGAACTGCCGCTGGACGAGGTGGCGCGCCTGGAAGCCCTGCAGGGGGCGGAGATCAACGAGGCCAAGAAGATCCTGGCCACCGCCGTCACCGCCCTGTGCCATGGGGACGCGGCCGCGAACGAGGCGGCGGAAACCGCGCGCCGCACCTTCGAGCAGGGGGCCGCGGCCGAAGGGCTGCCCACCATCGCAGTGCCGCGGGCCGATCTTGAGGCCGGGATCGCGCTGGCCGACCTGTTCGTCACCGCCGGGCTGACCGCATCCAAGGGCGAAAGCCGCCGCAAGATCAAGGAAGCCGCCCTCAAGATCAACGACGGCGCCATCACCGACGAGGCCGCGCGCGCCACCGCCGCCGACCTTACCGCCGATGGGGTCATCAAGCTGTCGTTCGGCAAGAAGAAGCACGCGCTCATCAAGGCGGTGTGATCCGCCCCATCCATTCATAGCGGCACTCTCTGGCGGCAGCGCCCTTATCACCGGATAAGGGCGCTGCCGCGACAAAAATGTCCCAGGAAATCGGGATATTTGACCCCTGAACGCTCATCCATCATGCTAGGGTCGCATAGACCATAAGATGTAGTTTGCATGATGGGGAGGCTGTCCATGCCGTCCTTCAGACTGTCCGTTCGCGCGAAATTCGCCCTGTTTCCCCTGGTCGTGTTCCTGTGCGTCGGCGCCATGGCGGCGTTTTCCGCCCTGTCCACCCGTGACCAGATCATGGAGGCGAACCGCCAGAAGCTGAAAGCGGTGGTGGACAGTGCGGCCACCATGATCGCCGATCTGGAAACCGCCGCCGCCAAGGGCGAGATTTCCCGCGACGAGGCCCAGCGCCTCGCCCGCCGGTCCCTGACCGCCATCCGTTTCGACGGGACCGAATACTTCTATGTCTATGACATGGACGGCACCGTGGTGGCCCATGGCGCCAAGCCCGAGCTGGTGGGCAAGAACCTGCGGGATTTCAAGGATCCCAAGGGTCGCCCGGTGATCCAGCTTCTGTTCGGGCCGGACCGCAAGGGTGGGCGTTTCGTTGATTTCGACTGGCCCAAGGCCGGTCATGACCAGCCGGTGCCCAAGCTGGGCTATGCCCGCGTGTCGCCGGATTGGGGCTGGCTGTTCGGCACCGGCGTCTACATCGACAATGTGGACGCCGCCTTCTGGACCGAGATCCAACGGGCCGGCACCTTCGCCCTGGGCGTGGGGCTGATGATGGCGGTGCTGTCGTTCTTCCTGGCCCGCTCGGTCCGGGTGCCGCTGGACGTGCTGAGCCGCCGGATGCAGAGCATCGCCGACGGCGACCTGGATCAGCCCTGCCCCATGACCACCCGCCAGGACGAGATCGGCAACATGGCCCGCACGGTGGAGGTGTTCCGCAGCCGCGGGCAGGAGAACCGGGCGCTGAAGCTGGACCAGGAACGCGCCGACGCCGAGGCCCACCGGCGCGAGTGCAGCATGCTGGCCGGTCTGGCCGACAGTCTGGAAAGCCGCGTCAGCCGCATCGCCGCATCCCTGTCGGCCCAGGCCGGGACCCTGCGGGAGTCCGCCGACGCCCTGACCGCCAAGGCCGAGAGCGCCACCCGCAAAAGCGCCGACGTGGCCCGCGCAGGAGCGGAGGCGATGGCCATCGTGGAATCCATGGCCGCGGCGGCGGAGGAGATTTCCGCCTCCTCGCGGGAAATCGGGCGGCAGGTGACGGGGGCCGCGCGCATCGCCGGGGCGGCCAAGACCCAGGCCGCCACCGCCACCCGATCGGTGCGTCAACTGTCCGACGCCGCCGCCAAGGTGGCCGACGCCGTGGGGCTGATCGAGGCCATCGCGGCGCAAACCAACCTGCTGGCGCTCAACGCCACCATCGAAGCGGCCCGTGCGGGCGAGGCCGGCAAGGGCTTCGCCGTGGTCGCCACCGAGGTCAAGAGCCTGGCCAACCAGACCGCCAAGGCGACCGAGGATATCGTTCACATCCTGGACATGGTGCAGCGGGAAACCGCCGACGTGGTGACCGCCATCGACGGCATATCGGGCACCATCAACGCTGTGGACGAAACCTCCACCCAGGTGGCCGCCGCGGTGGAACAGCAGAACGCCGCCCTGGCCGACGTCAGCACCGGCATCACCCGCGCCGCCACCGCGGTGTCGGGGGTGGAGCGGGACATCGAAACCGTCAGCGCCGACGTGGACGGCACCGCCTCCGCCGCCGCCGGAATCGCCGGGGTCAGCCATACGGTGGACAGCAATTCCGCCGACCTGATGCGCGAGGTGACCGGGGTGATCGCCGAACTGCGCAAGGCCGCAGGCTGACGGCACGGGACAGGAAAGAGCCGCCCCCAGGGCAACAAGTTCAGGTTCATTTTCCCTCTCCCGCCCCGGGAGAGGGAGAGGGTGAGGGCCGGATTTCGCGCCGTAGGCCCGAAATCCGTTGCAAAGCAACCCCAAATTTGAGGTTTGGAGAGCCTGACGGCTCAATTTTCGGGCCTTCGGCGCGAAAATCGGCCCTCACCCTGCCCTCTCCCCGGCGGGGAGAGGGGAGTTGTCCCGGTTCGTTAACCTGAGTTCGTTGCCCTGGAGCCGCCCCGCGGATGCAGGGCGGCTCTTCCGTCTTACGCGTCCAGGATCGAACGTTCGTTCTTGGCCAGCAGCGTGCGGAAATGTGGCTCCAGCGTGGCATCGTCGAAGCCGAAAGCCTGCTGGAACTTGACGATCAGGTCACGCTCGCCCTGTTCGGCCTCGCCATCGGCCATGGCGCTGTCGATCATGTTCAGCAGAATGCACAGGCGCTGCGGCTCGGTCAGCTTGGGCGTGGCCTCGGCCAGGAACGCATCCACCGGCACGCTGCGGGCGTGCTTCACGCAGCGGTCCAACTCGTCCCGCGTGGCCGAGCGGCCCATCACGGACAAAAGATGGCCGATCTCTTCCGGATCGAGTTCGCCGTCCGACGCCATGCAATGCAGGAGCGAGATCACCAGCGCCCGGCGCGGGGTGATGTCCAGGGGTGCACCCCCCTTGAACATATCGAACAGGCCCATCGGTTCAGCCTCTGATTGGTTGTTGGTGCCCGCCCATATGGGGGCGCGCGCCAGCTATGCAAGAGATGCACTCCCTATCCCCAGCGGACAACAGGTTCCGCCGGGGATGGGAGGCTTTCATCAGAACGCGTATTGCAGCGTGGTCAGCAGGTTGTGGTTGACCACATCGGACCCGTACTTGCCGTCGTAACCGACCTTCCACGCCAGGGGGCCTTGGGCCAGGGTCACGCTGGCGGCGAGCCGCACCCCGTCCTGATCCAGGCTGCCCAGGTCGCGGCTGACGCGGGCGATGGCCATGGACGGGCGATTGGCCAGGGACGCCGACAGGGTGTCGCCGCCGTTGAAGCGGCTCCATTCATAGCCCAGGCGAAGCTGCGGGATGATATCCAGGGTGTCGGTGTGGAACCGCTTGGACACCTGCCCGCCGGCCATCACGCTCCACCCGTTCAGGGTGACGCCGGGCATGGCGGCGTTCAGATGGATGGCGTCGCGTTCGGTATAGCCGTCCACCGTGATCCGGGTGTAGCGCGCCCCGGCCACCGGGCCATAGGACCACGCCCCGTCCCCCAGCTCATAGCCGGCGTTCAGGCCGGTGCTGAGCGTCCGCCCGTCGGTATCGCCATGGGCCACAAGGCCGTAAGCCCCGGTGTCGCGGGTGATCCGGCTGTAGTCGTTCCAGGCATAGGAGAAGGACAGGCTGCCACTGAAACGACCCAGTCCCGCCGCCACATAGGGGTTGACCGAAACCGACCGCAGGTCGGCCCGGCCGATGTCGCCCACCGTGGCGTCGGCGCTGCCCAGCCCCACGGCCAGACCGACGGTGACCGCATCCGACACCTGCAGGTCTGCACCCACCATCACCCCGCGGGCGTCGGAATTGCCGCTGGCCGTATCCCGCGCGTTGCGGGGGTTGCTGAAATTCAGATCCCCCGTGGCGTACAGGCTCAACCCCATGCCGTCGGTCTTGCCGCCAGCCGGACGGGCCAGTGCCAGGGACGACAGGTGATCCTCCAGCATGCGGGTGTTGGTGCCGGCCATGTCGATGGTGGCGCTGTGGATCCCGCGGGCCAGCGGCAATGCGGTCTGTTGCAGCGATTCCACCGCCACCGGGTCCACATAGGTGGGCAGCGTCAGGCGATAGACCAGCAGCATGGTGTCCACGTCGGCCCCGGCGTTATAGGGGGCGCCGACCTGATAGCCGTTGGTGGTCATGAAGTCATTGTCGTTGCCGACGAACAGGAAGAAATCGTCGGGTGCCGAGGCTTCCAGCACCGGCAACAGCCCCAGCGCCTCCCACTTTTCCGACAGGTTGGTGGTGTTGTTGGGAGCGCCGTTGTGCAGGCCGAAGCGGTTCAGTTGCGCGTTGTTGTTGATGTCGAGGAAGCGGGTGTAGCTGACCGGCGTGACCGACGCGACCAGCGACCCGCCGGGGGCGACCGGCGTCGTCCCCTCGTACGCCGTGCCGACGAGGTTGGTGGCGTTGGAGATATCGACGAAATCGATGCTGCGATAGCGCGAGGTGGCGCCGGACAACCCTTGGCCGTTGTTGCTGTCACGCGACAGCACCAGGAACTGGGTGCCGTTCAGGGCCAGCATCTCGCTTTGCGCCGCCACGTTGGTGGCGCCGCTGCCGGTGGTGAACCGCGGAAGCTGGACCACGTAATGACCGACCAGCGTCGGGGCGGATGGATTTTCGACGTTGTAGACCAGCATGCGCGTGTTGTAGCGCGTGGCCGACGAACCGCCGGTGCCGCCGTCCTGGCGCGTGGCGCTTTGCAGCAGGGTGACAAGCTGCTTCTGGTCGGGGGTGATGGCCAGACCTTCCAGCCCCTGGTTGTTCTGGCGGCCCGTGGTCGGATCGGCCGGGGTGGGGGTCGGCTGGCCCGTGCCTGGGTTGTTGGAGGAGAAATCCACCGTGCCGTTGCGGAAGGGCAGCAGTGCTGCCGGCGGCTGGATGGCGGACATCATCGTGCCCGTGGACGAGAAACGGTAGATGTAGGGGCCGTATTCGTCGCTGACGAAGAAGCTGCCGTCCGACAGGCGGACGATGCCTTCCGGGTCCAGGCTGATCTTGCCGTTGTAGGCCTGCGGCAGCACCGGCAGGGTGGCGGTGGCGGGCCGCACCCCGGTCCGCGGTGCCGGATCCAGCCCGGTCAGGACCGTCCCGTTCGCTTCGGTGAACAGGGTGGTGTCGGCCAGGGTCGCGGACACCTGATTCTGCTGGCTGACCGCGGCGGAGCCGGTGTAGGGGGTGAAGCTCAGCGCAATGGTGTTGAAGCGGGGGCGGTAGTCGGTGGTGCCGGTGACATTGTAGCCTCGGTCGGGCAGCGCGAACATCGTGCCGGTGTAGCTGTCGCCGGTGCGCCGCCACGTCTTGGCATCAAACGTCATGCCCGACATCGAGCCAAAGGTTTCGCCGTACTTGTCGCGCAGGCTGGCCGACATCCGGCCGACACCGACCAGCCCCTGATTGACCAGCGTCCCGCCGGTAACGGACAGGCTGTTGACCTGGGCGGAGGCCTCACCCGCGGCCATGGAAAGGGCCATGGCGGCCAGAAGAACGGCGGGGCTGCTGGCGGAAAGAAGGCTTCTGCGTTGCAGCAGCCGAGTGATGCCGGACATGGGGGAAAACGCCTTTATTGATTGCGGTTTCCCCCTTCATGCCCAACTTAAGCGACACATTTCGGACGGTCGCCGGTCACTTTTGTGACGTCTACGGTTACAGCGACAGAATCCTGCGCGGCTTGCGAAAAATTTTCTTTTTATGAAAGGAAAGTGCCCTTCGGCACCACCTTACCGCGTGTGATCCCAACCGGAAGCGGGCTTGTTGGGGGCGGGCTGCCGGCTCTCGTCCCCGCCGCCCTCGCCATCGCCCAGGAAGAACAGGTTGCGCAGGAAGCCCGGTGCCAGCACCGCCAGCGGGTTGACCGAGATCTTCGGATCGCCCAGCGGTCCCGTCACATGCCAGGTGGCGGAAAAGATCCCCTGCCCCTCCCCGCCGCTGAGCAGGTCGCCCAGGATGGGAATTTGTCCGATCAGCCGGTTCAGGCCATAGATGGGAACGATGGTGCCCTGAAGGTTGGCGACGTTGGTCTTCACATCCACCTGCCCTTCCAGCGTCAGCCCCAGCGCGCTGCCGGAGGTGCGGACGTTCTTCACGGCCAGCACCCGGCCCGCCTTGCGGAAATCCCCTTCCAGCTTGCCGAAGGAAATCCCCTCCCCCTTCAGCAGATCCACCAGACCGCCCAGTGACATGGCGTTCAGGATGCCTGCCAGCACCGGCGTGTCCACCAACCGGTAATCGGTGATGGTGATGTGCCCGGCCAGGGGGGAATCGGCGGCCGCCCCCTCGGTGGTGCCGGTGACCGACAGGGCACCTTCGCGCACCCGGTCGTTCAGGTCCGTCATCTGCAGCGCCCGCCCCATGTCCCCGGCGGTAATGCGCAGGGCATAGCGCCCCTTGTCGGGGCCGTACTGCACCGACAGCCCGCCCTTGGGGCCGCCGGCATTGGCCTTGATGTCCAGCAGGGTCCAGGCGTTGCCGTCGTTGCGCGCCGTGGCGGTCAGGTTGGTCAGTTGCCGCCAGTCGCCGAACAGCACCCGGTCGAACCGGCCCTTGATCTCCACCGGGCGGCGGCGGGGCGGCGGGGCGGCAGGGGTGGCGCTGCCGTCCTCGGTTTGGGCGGACTCGTCGCCGTCCTTGAGCGCCGGGGCGGCATCCAGCACCGGCCCCGTCATGTCGAAGACATAGCCGTCGCCGCGCACCGACATCGTGCCGCGCATATGGCTGCGCCCCAGCATCACGTCGGACAGCACCACCCGCGACAGGGCCGAGGTGCCGGGAGCGAATTCCACCGTGCCCGCCGCCTTCAGCCCCACCCCCTCGGCGGTCAGGCCGGTCAGGCGGGTTACGCGGTCCTTCTGGAATTCCACCTTGAACCGGGCCGCGGCGGCGGCACCCGCGGCCTTGCCCCATCCCAACTCGTCGATGGCCAGCGTGGTGGGGGTCAGGTCCAGCGCCACCGTCATTCCGAACCGGCGCTGGGCGTCGATGGTGAACACCAGATCCGCGCCCAGCGGCCCGGTCGCATAGGGCACCGGATCGAACAGCTTGTGCGACAGGGCCGACGCATCGGCCCTGGCCTTCACCGCCACCCGCGTGCGCGGTCCCTTGGGCTTGTCCTCGAAGGATTCGCGCCATTCGACGGTGGCGGGGATGCCGTCCAGCTTCACCGTGCCCTTCAGCCCCATGCCCTTCATGTCGAGATCCAGCGCCAGCGTGCCGTCGCTGGCGTCCATGCCGGCGGCCACCTTCTTGACCGCCGCCCCTTTCAGGTTGGCGGCGGCCTTCACATCGATGCGGTCCATGGGCAGGTCGGCCAGCAGGGGAAAGGCGATGTCCAGCACCCCTTCGGCGGTGCCGGCCGTGCCGGCGGGGTCCATGTCCAGCTTCTTCGGGTAGCCCAGCGGCGGGTTGTCGAGGATGGTCAGGATCGAGCGCACCGGGCCGGTCAGCGGCACGCGGATGGCGATCTTTTCATTGTCGGTGTCGAGATCGTCGAGAAGGATGTCCGTCTCCCCGATCTGGACATCGCCCACCGACCCGCCGCGGGTGCGGATGGCGAAACGCTTCTGGTCGAAGCGCACCTCCACATCCTCCACCCCCGTCACCGGCGGCAGCGGGCGGAAATACGCCACGTCGGCCCCCTGGACGCGGATGGTGCCCTCCAGCGTGTTGACCCGCACCGGGCCGCCCGCCGCCGGGCCGCCGGACGGCAGGCCGAGCGACACCGCCACCCCGGCTTCCTCCGCCATCCCGTTGGAAATGTTGGCGGTCACCCAGTCGCGGGCGTTGTGCGACAGCCCCTTCGGCCAATAGCGGTGCAGGTCGTCCAGCGGCAGATGGCTGGCGGTGACGGAGGCGACGGCGATGCCGCTGCCGTCCGCCGCCGGGGCCAGGGCTGCCGCCGCCCGGATTTCCGGCCCCGGCTGTCCGTGCCGGCCGAAGGCGATGGTCAGCGCGTCCAGGCTGGCGCTACTGCCGTCCAGTGCGGCTTCCCCGCGCAGGGCGGCGTGCGCGATGTCCAGCGGGGCATCGAAACGGTCGGGCACCGTCACCCGCCCAGCCCCGGCGGTCAGGTCGGCACCCACCGTCACCGGCCGATGATCCGGCCCCAGGCCGACCCGCACCTGCCCCGCCAGCGGCAGCGCCGCCGCCGCCAGCGGCTCCAGCAGCGGGTCGAGGGCGGCCAGCCGCGCGGGCGTCAGATTGGTCAGCCCCATGGTGATCCGCGTGCCGGTCCCGTCCGGGTCGGCCGCCAGTTGCACGGTGGCGGTGTCGCCGCCGATGGTCAGGTCGGCAATGGCCGTGCCCGAGAGGTTGGGCGGAAAGGAACCCGACGGCGCCGGGCGGGAACCGGCGACGTGACCGGACAGCGACAGCCGCACACCCTCCGCCGTTTCCACCACCGCCCGATCCACCGCGGCTTTGCCATCGGCCAGATCCAGGCTGCCGCGCACGGCCGCGTTGCGCAGGGCCAGGGGCGCCTGCCCCTCCGTCCGCCAGGGCAGGGCCACCGCGCCGGCACCGGCGGTCATGTCGAACCGGATGCGGGCGGGCTGGAAACCGGCGTCGAGATCCGCTTCCACCCGTCCGCCCACCGGCACGGCGATTCCGGCCAGGGGCGCCAGAACCGGCGCGATGGGGGCCAGCCGCGACAGCTCCACCCCCTCGCCGCGAAAGCCGATGGTGGTGGTGGCGTCGGCGCGGCGGTACACCACATCGGCGGCCAGGGCGGCCGACGTACCGCCCAGATCCACGGTCAGCCGCCCCTGCCCGCGCAGCCCGTCGCGGTCGCGTTCCAGCACGATGTCGGCGGGGGACGCCCGCCATTCACCGCCGTGCTGCTCGTTGCGCACGGTCAAGGTGCCCCCGACCATCGACAGCCGCCGCAGCAACCCCAACGGATACCCGGCCCTGGGCGGTGCCGACAGGGCGGCCAGCGCATCTTCGGCCAGCGGGCTGCCGGCTTCGGGGGCGGGTTCCGCCCGACCGGCCGCCTCGTCGCCACGCAGGTCGAAACCGACGCTGCCGTCGGCGTGGCGCACCACCGTCACCTGCGGCCGGATGGCGGTGAAACGGGTGGGCGACAGCCGGCCCATCACCGCCTCGGCCACCGAAAAGCTGACCCCCAGTTCCGGCACGGTGGCCAACGGCACGCCGTCGCTGTTGACCGCCGCCACCCGCAGCGCCCGCAGATCCAGCGTGCTGCGCCCGTCGCCGGCATCGTCGGTCCAGGCCAGCACCAGCCCGCCGATGGTGACGGTGATGCGGCGGTCGGCGTTGCCCAGCGCCTGTTCCACCCAGGGAATCAACGGATCGAGGGCCACCGGCCCCTGCGCCAGCCGCCACAGCGACGCACCGACGCCCACCCCCAGCACGACGACCAGCAACCCCACCAGCCGCAGCAACCAGACCATGCTCCGCCGGATCAACAGGCCGCTCCCGCCCAAATCTCTCTCCCCCCCATCCCTTCTCCCCGGCGGGGAGAGGGGGAGCGACTCCCCGCCCTCTTGACCGCGGGCGCCGGGTCGCGCAGGGTTTGTGCCCCATTTTTCATCATCGGCAGCCACACTATGCCCAATTCAACGCCGCACCCCCTGCCCCGCCCCTTCGATGCCGCGCTGGCCGAACGCGCCCTGGAACGCTGGCAGGAAGCGGCGGCCAAGGCCGATGCGGACCTGCGCGCCTGGGCGTCGGGGTTCGTGGAATCGCCCGGCACCCGCACCCTGTTCGACGCCGTGTGCGGCAACAGCCCGTTTCTGGGGCAGATCATGACGCGGGAGGTGGCGTTCGTCCGCACGGTGATGCAGGACGGGTACGACGCCGCCTTCGCCTCACTGATGGCCGGGCTGGAAAGCGGGCTGGCGGCCGAGGATTCCATCGACCGGCTGATGACGGAGCTGCGCATCGCCAAACGCCGCGCCGCCCTGCTGATCGCCATGGCCGACATCGCCGGGGAATGGACGCTGGAACAGGTCACGGGTGCTCTCTGCGACACGGCGGAAACCGCCCTGCGGCTGGCGTGCGCGCACCTGCTGCGCCGCGCTGGCGCGACGGGCGCGCTGACCCTGCCCGATCCGGACCATCCGTGGGTCGGATCGGGGCTGATCGTTCTGGGCATGGGCAAACTCGGGGCACGCGAACTCAATTACTCCAGCGACATCGATCTGATCGTCCTCTACGACGACGCCGTCGTTCAGACACCCCAGCCGGACCGGCTGTCCCGCACCTTCGTCAAGATTGCGCGGGATCTTGTCCGCATTATGGATGAACGGACGAAAGACGGCTATGTATTCCGCACAGATCTGCGCCTGCGTCCCGATCCCGGCGCCACGCCCCCGGCGGTGTCGGTGTCGGCGGCCGAGGTCTATTACGCCAGCGTCGGCCAGAACTGGGAACGGGCGGCAATGATTAAAGCCCGCCCGGTGGCCGGCGACATGGAGGCGGGTGCCCGCTTCGTCCGCATGCTGGAGCCGTTCGTCTGGCGCCGCAACCTGGATTTCGCCGCCATCCAGGACATTCATTCCATCAAGCGCCAGATCAACGCCCACAAGGGCCACCGCACCATCACCGTCAACGGCCATGACGTGAAGGTGGGCCGCGGCGGCATCCGCGAGATCGAATTTTTCGCCCAGACCCAGCAGTTGATCTTCGGCGGGCGCGACGTGCGGGTGCGCCCCCGCCCCACGCTGGCCGCCATCCGCGCGTTGTCCGAGGTGGGCCGCGTCCCGGCCGAGGTGGTGCCGGAAATGGATGCCGCCTACCGCTTCCTGCGGCAGGTGGAGCATCGCATCCAGATGATCGACGACCAGCAGACCCACAAGATCCCCGCCGACGACGCCGGGGTGGAGCATCTGGCGGTCTTCCTGGGCTATGACACGGCGGATGCCTTCCGCGCCGACCTGCTGGCGCACTTCGGCCGGGTGGAGGACCGTTACGCCGACCTGTTCGAGGAATCGCCCAGCCTCGCCGGCCCCGGCAATCTGGTGTTCACCGGCACCGACGACGATCCCGGCACGGTCGAAACCCTGTCGGGCATGGGCTACAAGGACCCCAGCCGGGTGATCGGGGTGGTGGGGGCCTGGCACCGGGGCCGCTACCGCGCCACCCGCTCCGCCCGCGCGCGCGAGTTGCTGACCGAACTGGTGCCCACCCTGCTGGCGGAACTGGCCAAAACACCCCAGCCCGATGCGGCGCTGATGAAGTTCGACGCCTTCCTGGAGCGGCTGCCGGCGGGTGTGGGGCTGTTTTCGCTGTTCTACGCCAACAGCGGGCTTCTGGCCCTGGTGGCGGAGATCATGGGCACCGCCCCGGAACTGGCCGAAACCCTGTCGCGCAACCCGTCGCTTCTGGAAGCGGTGCTGTCGCCGGGCTTCTTCGACCCCCTGCCCGACCGCGAGGGGCTGGCCCCCGAACACGCCCGCGCGCTCGCCCCGGCGCGCGATTTCGAAGACGCGCTGGCCCTGTCGCGCCGCTGGGCCAACGACCAGCGGTTCCGCGCCGGGGTGCACATCCTGCGCAACATCACCGACGGCGACGGCTGCGGCCCGTTCCTGGCGGCCATCGCCGATCTGGTGGTGGGCGACCTCGCCCAACGGGTGCACGAGGATTTCGCCCGCCGCCACGGGCAGGTGCCGGGCGGGGCGTGGGTGGTGGTTGCCATGGGCAAGCTGGGCAGCCGCCAGATGACCATCACGTCCGACATCGACCTGATCGTCGTCTATGACGTGCCCCCCGCCACTCGCCTGTCGGACGGCACCAAGCCCCTGTCCATCAATGAATATTACATCCGCCTGACCCAGCGGCTGACCAACGCCATCACCGCCCCCATGGGCGACGGGCGGCTTTACGAGGTGGACATGCGGCTGCGCCCGTCGGGCAACGCCGGGCCGCTGGCGACCTCCCTCGACTCCTTCATCCAGTATCAGGCCAAGGACGCCTGGACGTGGGAGCAGATGGCGCTGACCCGTGCCCGCGTGGTGGGCGGCGACCCGGCCCTGACCACCCGCGTGGACGCCGCCATCCGCGAGGCGCTGACCCGCCCCCGCGATCCCGACAGGCTGCTGTGGGACGTGGCCGACATGCGGCGGCGAATCGACAAGGAATTCGGCACGGACAACCCGTGGAACCTGAAATACGCCCGCGGCGGCCTGATCGACATCGAATTCGTGTCGCAATATCTCCAGCTTCGCCATGCCCACACCCACCCGGACATCCTCAGCCCCGACATGGCCGGCGGCATCACCCGTGCCGCCGAACTGGGCCTGCTGGACGGCGCCATCGCCGCCGATCTGGTGGAGGCGCTGCGGCTGTGGCGACGGGTTCAGGGCTTCCTGCGGCTGACCACGTCGGGGGTTCTGGACGAAAGTGCGGTGTCGGAAACGCTGGCCGCCGGGGTGGCGCGGGCGGCCTATGGTGCGGATGCGATTGACTTCCCCACGCTGGCGGGCAGAATTCGGGGGACCGCCGCCACGGCGTACCGCCATTTCCAGGCGCTGATCGAGGAACCGGCCTCCCGCCTCGCACCGCCGACCCAGACCGAGGAACCCAGTCTGCCATGACCGACACCGCTGCCGCCCCCACCGCTCCCGCCATCGTCGCCGGGACGCCCGCCCCCGACTTCACCATGCCGACGGACGGGGGCGGCAGCGTCACCCTGTCGGCACTGCGCGGCAAATGGGTGATCCTGTACTTCTATCCTAAGGACGACACCTCGGGCTGCACCAAAGAGGCCTGCGGCTTCCGCGACCAGCTTCCCGACTTCACCGGGGCCGACGCGGTGGTGATCGGCGTGTCCAAGGACAGCGTGGCCAGCCACGACAAGTTCAAGGCCAAGTACGAGCTTCCCTTCACGCTGGCCTCCGACAAGGACGCCGGCGTGGCCGAGGCCTATGGCGTGTGGGTGGAAAAGAGCATGTACGGCCGCAAGTACATGGGCCTGGACCGCGCCACCTTCCTCATCGACCCCGAAGGGATCGTGAAGCAGGTGTGGCGCAAAGTGAAGGTCACCGGACACGTCGAGGCGGTGCTGAAGGCGCTGAAGGCGTGACGTTCCGGCCCTCCTCCCCACCGGAAGGGGGCCTTTGGGTTCCTTACAACCGAGGCATCATGTCGGCCAATCCCCTCCTCGCCCCCTGGAACACCCCGTTCGGGATGCCGCCGTTCGACGTGATCGACGCGGCGCATGTCCCGGAAGCGTTCGACCGCGCCATGGCGGAGCACGCGTCGGAGGTGCACGCCATCGCCCACAACCCCGACTCTCCCACCTTCGTCAACACCATCGAGGCGCTGGAGCGGTGCGGCGGGCTGCTGGACCGGGTGGGCCGGGTGTTCAACAATCTGGTGTGGAGTGCCACCACCGACGCGCTGGATGCGGTGAACCGCGACTATGCGCCCAAGCTGGCGCAGCACTACACCGCCATCAACCTGGACCCCGCCCTGTTCGCCCGCGTCGATGAGCTGTTCCGGCAACGGGACGCGCTGGGGCTGGATGGCCCCCAGTTGCGGCTGCTGGAACGCTGGCACCTGGGCTTCATCCGCAGCGGGGCGGCGCTGGAGCCGGCGGCCAAGACGCGGATGGAGGCGATTGCCACCCGGCTCGCCAGCCTGCACACCGCGTTCGCCCAGAACGTGATGCATGATGAAAACGACTGGCATCTGGTTCTGGATGAGTCCGATCTCGACGGCCTGCCCGGCTTCGCCCGCAAGGCGGCGGCCACGGCGGCGGCGGCGCGCGGGCTGGACGGCAAGTCTGTGGTGACGCTGGCGCGGTCGTCGGTGGAGCCGTTCCTGACCTTCGCCAACCGGCGGGACCTGCGCCGCACCGTCTGGCAGGCGTGGATCGAGCGCGGCGGCAATGCGGGTGAGCACGACAACCGCCCGCTCATCACCGAGATCCTGAGCTTGCGCGCCGAGCAGGCCCGCCTGCTGGGCTATGCCACCTACGCCGATTTCAAGCTGGCCGACACCATGGCCAAGGACACCGGCGCCGTCGCCGCCTTGCTGGAACGGGTGTGGGAACCGGCCAAGCGCAAGGCGGCATCGGAAGCCGCGGCGCTGCAGGAACAGGCCAAGGCCGAGGGGCTGAACGAACCCATCGCACCGTGGGACTGGCGCTATTACGCCGAGAAGGTGCGCAAGGCCCGCTATGACCTGGACGAGGCGGAGGTGAAGCCGTACTTCACCCTCGACGCCATGATCCGGGCGGCGTTCGACACCGCGGAAAAGCTGTTCGGGGTCACATTCATCGAACGCACCGGCCTGCCCCTCTACCACGCGGACGTGCGCGCGTTCGAGATGGTGGACGCGGCGGACGGGCGCCATCTGGGGCTGTTCCTGCAGGACAACTACGCCCGCACCGGCAAGCGGTCGGGGGCGTGGATGAGCAGCTACCGCGACCAGCACACGCTGGACGGCGCGGTCACGCCGATCATCGTCAACAACAACAACCTCGCCAAGGACAGCACCACGCTTCTGAGCTTCGACGAGGCGGAAACCCTGTTCCACGAGTTCGGCCACGCGCTGCACGGGCTGCTGAGCCAGGTGCATTACCCGTCGCAATCGGGCACGGCGGTGCGGCGGGATTTCGTGGAGTTCCCGTCCCAGGTCTATGAGCACTGGATGGCGGTGCCGGAGACGCTGCGCACCTACGCCCGCCACGCGGAGACGGGGGAACCGATCCCCGATGCGCTGCTGAAGAAGCTGCTGGCCGCGCGCACCTTCAACCAGGGATTCGGCACGGTGGAGTACACCGCCGCCGCCCTGATCGACATGGCGTTCCACACCCACCCCGACCCCGGCGCCATCGACGTGGATGCCTTTGAGAAGGCGGAGATGGAGCGGATCGGCATGCCGGCGGAGATCATCGTCCGCCACCGCCCGGCCCATTTCCAGCACCTGTTCGCCGGCAGCGGCTATGCCGCCGGCTATTACGCCTATCTGTGGGCGGAGGTGCTGGACGCCGACGGGTTCGAGGCGTTCAAGGAGGCTGGCAACCCCTTCGATCCCACGCTTGCCGCGGGGCTGAAGGCGATCTATGCGGCGGGCGACACCCGCGACCCGATGGAACTCTACGTGGCGTTCCGCGGCCGCGAGCCGGCCATCGAACCGCTGCTGCGCTACCGCGGGTTGATGGACGTTTAATAGTGGGGCGGGGGCTTGTCGTCCTGCGGAGACCGCTGGCCCCCCGCCTCCACCGCCAGCAGCCGTTCGATCAGCCGGCGGATCTGCGCCGTCTGACGGTCGATGGTGCGGCCCTGCTCGAAGATCACCTGGGACATTTCCTCGGCCATGCGCTCGTGATGGGCAAGGCGGGATTCCAGGTCGATCAAGCGGCGGGTCAGGTCGTCGGACATCGGGTCAGGCCCCTTATTGCAAAACGGGCGTTATCAGTGCATGGACGCCTGCGCGTTGTCGAGCGCCTCCGCCCCTCAATGGGATGCAAGGGCCGCCGCCCTTGCTGGGGGGTGTCGGGGGGCGATGCCCCCTGACCGTCACCGCCGCCGCGGCCCGAACCTCTTCCGCGGCGCCCCCCGGAACCCTGCCGGCGGATCGGGCGGACGGCGGCGGGCGCGGCTGGACAGGATCTCCGACAACCGCCGTCCCACCGCATCGCGCAACGCCGCCACCCGCTCGCGGTCCGGCAGCAAATGGGGCAGCTTGCGTGCCGCCCAGTGGTAGAGGTCGAGCGCCCGCGTCAGCCCCTCCAGCGCCTCCGCATCCAGCCCGTCCAAACGGGCGGGAACCACGCGGGACAAGGGCAGCGGCGTATCGCTTTCCACCGCGTCCAGAATGGCGGTGACCAGGGCGGCGTCGGACGCCTCGTCCAGATCGGCAGGCGCCAGCAACAGGTCGAGCTTGACCGGCAGCGCCAGCCGCCGGGCATCCAACAGCGCCGCCAGCCGCAGCAGCGGTGCCACATCGGACAGGCGGAACGGGGTGGCTGACGTGCCCGCCGTGCGCGCCTGGGCGAAGCAGCGCAACAGCAACCCCGCCTCGTCGGTGCCCAGATGCTCGGCCAGCCGCGCCAGCATGGCCCGCGACGGGCGCACCGGCAGCGGGCGGTCGGGGCGCAGACGGGCGTCGGGTTTCTCCATCAGGGTCCGCAGCGCCTGCGGCGTGCCGCGGGCGACCACGCCGAATTCGCCCTCGTCGAAATGGCCGAAGCGCCCCGCCCGGCCGGCGATCTGCTTGACCTCGCCGGAGGAGAGCGGGCGGACAGTGGTGCCGTCGTATTTCTCCAGCGCCGTGAACAGCACCCGGCGGCACGGCAGGTTCAGCCCCATGCCGATGGCGTCGGTGGCGACCACCACGTCGGCCTCCCCCGACACGAACCGCGCCGCTTCCCGCCGCCGCACGGCCGGAGCAAGCGCGCCGTAAACCGTGGCGACCGACAGGCCGCGGGCCAGCAGCGTGTCGCGGACGCTGTGCACCTCCCGCCGGGAAAAGGCGATCAGGGCATCGCCGCGGGCCACATCCCCCCACTCCAGCCGGCGGGGGATGAGGGACAGTGGGGCCTTGCGCTCCAACTCGATGACGTCCAGGGGTTCGTTCAGGTGGGCGGCGGCGCGCTCCACCAGCGGGCGGGCCTCGGGCGCGCCCAGGATGTAGACGGTGGACGCCGGAACGCCGACCAGGGCGGCGGTCCACGCCCACCCGCGGTCCGGGTCGGCCAGCATCTGGATTTCGTCGATCACCGCCACATCGACCGGGCGGTCGGGGTCCATCACCTCCACCGTTGATGCGGTGTGGCGGGCGCCGGGGGTGCGGCGCACCTCCTCCCCTGTCACAAGGTCGGCCGGCGTGCCGGCGTCGGTCAGCCGCTCCATCACCTCCAGCGCCAGCAGGCGCAACGGGGCGAGATACACGCCGTCGTGGGCGGCCTTCAGCGCGTCGAGCGCCCGGTGGGTCTTGCCGGAATTGGTCGGGCCGACGATCAGCACCAGCCGCCGGCCCATGCCGCGAGCAACCGGGAACAGCCGCTCGAAGCGGGTCATGTCGAAGTGGCGTTCCACATGCAGACGGCCCAGCGCCTCCGCCCGGTCGCGGCGCCATTGGGTGAATTCCCCGTCCCAGCGGTCAAGCAGGGCGTCCACCTCGGTCCGGTTGCGGGCGGCGCGGTGCAGGCGGTCGGCCAGGGCGGCGAATCCCCATTCCCCCTCCCCGCTGTCGGTCGCCCCGGCATAGCGGCGCAGGGCCGCGGCGGTGCGTGACAGGGCGTGGTCCAGCGCCTGGACCAGCATGGGATCACCATCCAGCCGCAGGGCCAGTTCGTCGTCGTCCAGTCCGGCCAGTTCCAGGGCGTCGAAGCTGCGCTCGACGGTCAGCCGCACCGGGGACGGCAGCCCCGGCCACGGCAAGTCCCCGCTCATCACCGCGCGGATGCGGGTGCGGTCGGGGGCCGTCGCCAACGCCACGCGCCAGCCGGCCAGTGCCCGGCGGCCTTGCGCCAGCACGTCGTTGCGCCGCCGCGCGCGGTCCACCATGCCGGTGATTTCCACCTGCACCGCGTCCCGCCGTTCGGCCGGCACCAGCAGGTCGCGCTTGCCGCCGGGCAAAGGCAGCCCCAGCGGCACCAGCCCCTTGCCCGCCGCCTGCTCCACCCGCAACACCCCGGCGGCGGCCAGGGTCGTCACCTCCGGATGGGCGGATGCGAGGTCATGGATCAGCGAAGCGTCGGCGTCGGACAGCGGCATGGGGTGACCCGGTGTGATGAGAGAGGAACAACCATGTTCCCCCCTCGCCCCACCGGGGAGAGGGGCGCGCGCAAGCGCGGGGGTGAGGGCCGGATGTCGCGCGTCAGCCCGACATCCGTTGCGAAGCAACGCCAAACCCCACGTTTTTCGAGCCTGACGGCTCGATTTTCGGGCGTTCCGCGCGAAAATCGGCCCTCACCCCGGCCCTCTCCCCGGCGGGGAGAGGGGGACGATGGGAGAGGGGAGCATCATAGGATCAGAACTGATCCTCGGCCAGCGCCATCACCGTGCGTTCGGCGGTGATGATGGGCAGCAGCAGGCCGTTGGCCTTGGGCAGCACCTGTTCGGCGAAGTAGCGGGCGGTGATGAGCTTGGCTTCCAGATACGACGGGTTGCCGTCGCGGACGGCCAGGGCATCCACCGCGGCACACGCCGCACGGGCCATCATCCACCCGCCGGTCACCACCCCCCACAGCATCAGGAAGTTGAAGGCCCCGGCGGCGGCGGCGCGGGCGTTGCCTTCCTTCTGGGTGGTGACGATCCAGGCCGTCGCCTGCTCCAGAACATCCAGCCCGTCGGACAGGGCGGCGCGCAGGGTGGCGATGTCGTCACCGGCACGCTTTTCCATGTCGGCGACGGTGGCGCGCATCTCGGCGATGAAGGCGCGGGCCGCTTCCCCGCCGTCGCGGCCGACCTTGCGGAAGGTCAGGTCGTTGGCGTGGATGCCGGTGGTGCCTTCATAGATCGGGGTGATGCGGGCGTCGCGGTAATGCTGGGCCGCCCCGGTTTCCTCGATGAAGCCCATGCCGCCGTGGATCTGCACGCCGAGCGAGGTCACCTCCACCCCCACCTCAGTGGACCAGCCCTTGACGATGGGGGTCAGGATGTCCACCCGCGCTTCCGCCGCCTTGCGGACCGCATCGTCCGCGTGACGGTGGGAGGTGTCGAGTTGGGTCCCGGCATAAAGGGCCAGCGCCCGCATCGCCTCGGTCTTGGCGCGCATGTCCAGCAGCATCCGGCGCACGTCGGGATGGCGGATGATGGCGACCGACGATCCCTTCGGCTCGCCCACGTCCTTGCTCTGCACGCGGCCCTTGGCGTAGTCGCGGGCCTGCTGGTAGGCGCGTTCCGACACCGCGATGCCCTGGATGCCCACGCCCAGACGGGCGTTGTTCATCATGGTGAACATGTATTCGATGCCGCGGTTTTCCTGGCCCACCAGATAACCCACGGCGCCGTCGTGGTCGCCGAACGCCATCACGGCGGTGGGGCTGGCCTTGATGCCCAGCTTGTGTTCCAGGCTGGCGACCCGCACGTCGTTGCGCGGCCCCGGCGTGCCGTCGGGGGTCAGCAGGAACTTGGGCACGATGAACAGCGAGATCCCCTTGATGCCTGCCGGTGCGTCGGGCAGGCGGGCCAGGACCAGATGGATGATGTTCTCCGTCAGGTCATGGTCGCCGTAGGTGATGAAGATCTTCTGGCCCGTGATGCGATAGGTGCCGTCGTCGGCCCGCACCGCGCGGGTGCGCACGGCGGCCAGATCGGATCCCGCCTGCGGCTCCGTCAGGTTCATGGTGCCGGTCCAGGTGCCGGCGATCATCTTGGGCAGATACGTGGCCTTCTGCTCCGCGCTGGCGTGCTCGGTCAGAAGGTCGATGGCCCCTTGGGTCAAAAGCGGGCACAGACCAAAGGACAGGTTGGCCGCCTGCCACATTTCCTGCACGGCGAAGGCCACGGTCCACGGCAGCCCCTGCCCGCCGAAATCGGGTTCGAAGGGAAGGCTGTTCCACCCGGATTCGGAAAACTGGGTATAGGCGTCCTTCCAGCCGGTGGGCGTGCGGACCACGCCGTTTTCCAGGACCGAGCTTTCCTTGTCCCCCACCGTGTTCAAGGGTGCGAGCACGCCGGAGGCGAATTTCCCCGCCTCTTCCAGCACGGCGTCCACCAGATCGGGGGTGGCGCTGTCGCAGCCGGGCAAGGCCGCCACGCGGTCCAGGCCGACCACCTGATGCAGCACGAAACGGAAATCCTCGACGGGGGCGGTATAGGGGATCATCGGCGTGGTTCCTCCCGAACCAAGAATGATGCCAGAAAGCGGCGTGGAGTGCGGAGAGGACCATACACCACCGTATGGGAGAAGGCGACCCTTTCCCCCGCGGCGTATGGCCGCCCGGCACATTGACGTTTACGCAAACGTAAACCGAAAGCCGACTCACGGCAATCCCCCGCATGGCGGGATTTTTGGCACAAAACCTGCATTGACTATCGGCAGAGCACCCGATTCCGCCCGAGGATCCCGCCATGACCAGCATCTCCAGCCTTGCCCGCCAAAGCGATGCGCTTTTCCAGCGTTCCCAAGCGAGCCAGAACGGCGGCAGCGCCGGGTCGGTGGAATCGGCCATCCGCTCGGCCAGCGACAAGACGGGGGTGGATTTTGCCTACCTGATGGCAAAAGCTTCCCAGGAGAGCAGTTTCAACCCCACCGCCAAGGCCAGCACATCCAGCGCCACCGGGCTGTACCAGTTCATCGATTCCACCTGGCTCACCACCGTCAAGGCGCACGGGGCGGACAACGGGCTGGGGAAATACGCCAACGCCATCCAGATGCGATCCGACGGGCGGCCCTATGTGGCCGATCCGGCCATGCGGCAGGAAATCCTCGACCTGCGCAAGGATCCCGCCACCTCGGCCCTGATGGCGGCGGAATTCACCCGCGACAACAAAGAGTATCTGGACCGGAACACCACCGGCATCGTGGGCGCGACGGAACTCTACATGGCCCACTTCCTGGGCGCCGGCGGGGCGGCCAAATTCCTGAACGCCAAGCAGGACACCCCCAACGCCAAGGCCGCCGACCTGTTCCCCGAAGCAGCATCCGCCAACAAGGCCGTGTTCTACGACAAGGAAACCGGGCAGGCGAAAACGCTCAAGCAGATCTACGACCGTTTCGCCGCCAAGTTCAGCGACTCCGCCAGCGTCACCGCCCCGGTCAAGGCCGCGACCGAACGGGTGCGCAAGCAGGACATGCCCGACGGCTTCACCACCCAGGTCCCGACCCAGAGCCTGCAGGGCAACATCAACGGCCACCCGCTGTCCATCTATCAGGTGCTGGCGCTCAACGCGCTGGAAACGCCGGATGAGACCACCATGTGGACCGGCGATTCCGTGGGCGGTGCCAGCCGCGACAGCAAGGACAAGAGCAACAAGCGTGTGCGCGACCAGCCGGTGCGCACCGACCAGACCGACGACCTCGGCCCCGGCCTGAAGCCGCGGTCCATGCTCAGTGCGCAGGATGTGGCAGCGTGATAAGGTGATCGGGTGATCCTGCCGTCCTCCACCCGCTTCTTTGAACGTGCCTTCGCCGAGGCCGAAGCCGCCGCCGCCCGCGGTGAGGTGCCGGTGGGTGCCGTGGTGGCCGATCCGGGCACCGGCCGCGTGCTGGGGGCTGCCGGCAACCGCACCGAGGAGCTGAACGACCCCACCGCCCATGCCGAGGTGCTGGCGATCCGCGCAGCGTGCGCCGCCGTGGGCGAACCGCGGCTGCCGGGGTGCGATCTGTACGTGACGCTGGAGCCGTGCGCTCTGTGCGCCGCCGCCATCAGCTTTGCCCGGCTGCGGCGGGTCTATTTCGGCGCTTACGACCCCAAGGGCGGCGGGGTGGAGCATGGTGCGCGCTTCTACGCCCGCCCCACCTGCCATCACGCACCCGATGTCTACGGCGGCTTTCACGAAACCCGCGCCGCGGCCCTGCTGCGGGATTTCTTCCGGGGGCGGCGATGATGACGCGGCACGCGGAATGCGCTAATCTTCATCGCATGATTCCACTTCGTCACCCCGGCACGTCGCAGCCAACCCGGCCCTGGTAGCGAAGCTCCGCAGGGGGGCCGGCGCACCGGGGCCATTGCGACGGAGTGATGCCGGTGCATCAGGAACCGAAGCGGGCACGCCGACGGCGTGATCGGCTGCGTATGATCGCGCGTGCAAAACGTTTGTACCCCGAATCCCCCGTTCCCCAGAAATACGCGGACCGTCTGGCCTATTGCAGTTGCTGGATGTGCGGCAATCCCCGCCGCTGGGAGAAGAGGGTCACGCTGCAGGAGCGTCGCCAGACGCTGCGGGACATGGATTGGGAGTTATAACCCAAGGGACGGCGGGGAACTCCCCCGCCGTCCTTTCCGGTCAGTGATGATGCCCGCCCTCGTGATGCTCATGGGGATGATGGGCTTCCGCCGCCGGCTTGACGGTGCCGGCGAAATAATCGCGGATGGCGGTCAGGGGATCGGTTTCGCTGGTGATGACCGGCTCGATGCCGCGGCGGCGCAGGTGATTGATGAACCCCTGGCCCGAGGTGCCGGCGATCAGCACCTGAACCCCGTCGATGGGATGCGGCGAACCATCGCCATGATGGTGCAGAACCATATCGTCGGTCAGGTCGAGACGGCCGGCGGCCACCGGCTCGCCCCCCTTTTCCGCGTCGAACAGCAGGAAGCAGCGGGCACGGCCGCCGTGGGTGGCGATGGTCTGGTGATCCTGGGTGGCAACGGCGAATTTCATGGCGGCTCTCGCTCGGAAAAACCATCGTGGAAATGGCAGAATAGGATGTCCCGCCAACCGTCGCCATAACGGAATGACAGACCTTCCAACCGCCCCCTCCCCCACGGCGCATCTGGTCAAACGGGCGGTTGCCGTGTCATAAGAAACCATGCCCGATGGATCACCCGAAGAGCACGGATCACGTCCGTTGAAAAAGACCGATATCGTCGCCGCGTGGCAGGGGCTTGCCAATTGCAAGGGCTGCGGCGTGCGGGATCTTGCGCTGTTCGCCGATCTGACGGAACAGGATTTCAACCTGATCCATCTGCCCATCGACGAGCTGCTGATCGGGCCGGGATCGGCGCTGTACCATCTGGGCGACGATCCGGCGGCGGTGTTCACCGTGCGCAGCGGGCTGGTCAAGCTGGTGCAGTATTCGCCCAACGGCGGTCAACGCATCGTGCGCTTGCTGCGCCGGGGCGACACCGCCGGGCTGGAAGCCGTGCTGGGCGAGCCGTACCAGCACACCGCCATCGCCATTCATCCGGTGCTGACCTGCCGCATTCCCCGCGCGGTCATCCAACGCCTGTCCAACGAAACCCCGCGCCTGCACCAGCAGCTTCTGCGCCGCTGGCACAAGGCGGTGGAGCGCGCCGACGCCTTTCTGGTGGAGTTGGGCACCGGCACCGCGCGGGCACGGGTGGCGCGCCTGTTCCTCACCCTGGTGAACGAGGATGAGGAAGGCAGCGAATGCGACCTGTTCGGGCGGGAGGATGTGGGCGCCATGCTGGGCATCACCACCGAAACCGCCAGCCGCATGGTGGCGGAATTCAAGCGCCAGGGGCTGGTGACCGAACTGCGCCCCAATCATTTCGTCTGCGACCTTCCCGCCCTCCAGGCCATCGCCGACGAGGGGTAACAGGCGCTCTCAGTCCCCCCGCGATTCCGGCACGCCCATGATGCCGTTGGGCCGGAAGATCAGGAACAGGGCCAACAGGGCGAAAGCCACGATGTCCTTGTAGGCGATGGCGAAATAGCCCGACCAGAAGGTTTCGATCACCCCCAGCAAAGCGCCCCCCAGCAGCGCACCGGGCACCGAGCCGACACCGCCCACCACCGCCGCGGCTAGGGCTTTGAAGCCCACCTGATAGCCGGTGTAGAAATTGACCCCGCCGTAATAAAGGGCGATCACGCACCCCGCCGCCCCGGCGCAGGCACCACCCAGCAAAAAGGTCCACGCCACCGTGCGCGGCACGTGCACGCCCAGCAATTCCGCCGTCGGCAGATGGTCGGTGCACGCCCGATGCGCCCGGCCGAAGGCGGTGCGCTGCATGATCCACCACAGCCCGGCGGTAAAGGTGGCCGCCAGCCCCAGAATGATGAGTTGGGAGGTCAGCACCGTCAGGGTGAACCCCCCGGCGTGCATCAGATCGTGGCGCTGGGCGAACACCGGCGGCGGCCACCATTCCCGCGCGCCCTGCAGCAGCCGGGTCCCTTCCTGCATGGCGATGCCCAGGCCGACGGCGGCGATCAGCGGCGTGTGGCTGCGCACCCCGCGCAGATGGCGGAACACCAACCGGTCCATGGTCCAGCCATACGCCCCGCCGATCAGCATCGACAGGGCCAGCACCATCACCAGCGCCGGGGCGAACGCCTGCGCGCCCCCCATGCTCAGCCCGGCCATGGCCATGGCGGCGACGATGGCCCCCAGCATGGTCAATTCGCCCATAGCCAGATTGATCTGTCCCAGGATGCCGTAAATCAGCGTGTATCCCACCGCCAGCAGCCCATAGACACAGGCAACGGTGATCGCGTTGACCACCTGCTGCGCCAGGAACAGCACCGGCGTCCACGGTGACGGGGGTGCCCGCGTCTCGACCCCGGCCGGCGCCGCCGGGAACACGGGAACGCGCGCCCACAGCCTCAGCATGGCAAAGCGCATGGGGCTGAGGGTGCCGGTGCGGCTGGTCGCCACCCCGTTCAGCGTGTGGCGACCGGCGTCGAGGAATCGCCCGGCGAAGCTGCAGGCGATCCAGCGTCTGGAGCCGCCGGCCTCGTAATCGATGACCAGAGTGTTGTCGCCCGTCTGCCGCTGGTCGATGATGCGGGCCGGTTGATCGTCAAAGGCGGGGATCAGCTTGCGGCACAAAAGGGACTGCTCGGCGTCCACGCCGCAACCGGCCAGAAAAGCCCCGGCCAGGAGCATCAGAAGCCAGCGCCCCCAAGCCCTGACACCCCGCCCCCTCACGCGGTGGCGGGACTCCACCCCGGCGGCGCCAGTTCGAAACCGGCGAAGTCGAAGGCCGGTGACACCGAACAGCCCACCAGCGTCCAGCCGCCCAGCGACCGGGCGCTTTGCCACGCGTGGGCCGGCACCACCCCATGGGGCCGCTCGCCATCGGCCAGCCGGCAGCCGAGCGTGATCCGCTCGATCCCCCGCCCCTCCTGCGCGATGGACAGGTCAAGCGCGGCCCCGGCGTACCAGTTCCAGATTTCCACCGCATCGACCCGGTGCCAGTGGGACACCTCCCCCGCCTGCAGCAGGAAACAGATCATGGTCACCGCCCCGCGCTGCCCCGCCGGGGCGGGAGCGCGGAAGGTTTCCACGTAATGCCCGCCCTCGGGATGGGGCGTCATACCCAACCGCGCGATGATGGCGGCGGCGTCCAGGGTGGGATCGAGGGAAAACCAGTCGGGGATCAAGGGGGTCAAGGCGGCTCCGGCGTCAGGCGGCACCACCGGCCAGGCGGTGAGCGACCACGCGAGCCTGCATGAATTCCACACAGCGGTCAATCAGACGGGAGTCGAGGTACACCGCCCAGCGGCTTTGAAAACCGGCTTCCTCATAACGCAGTTCGACCCGGTGCGCCCCATGGCGCATTTCATAATGGCGGGACGTCCGTTGCGTCCAGGTGGGTCTGTCGGACATGGAACAACCTCACATCAAGTCACGTCGTTACCGTGACCCTGACGCTATCCGATTAAACATTGCTTAACAAGGCGGCTTTGCGACACAACAAGAAAGTAGCAGCGTAATCCGTCCGGTTTCTCTACCGCTGTGGCCCGCCGGTCACGGAACGCTGCCGCCATTCGTCGTTGAGGATGGCGTACAGCACATGGTCCCGCCACACGCCATCAATCCGCAGATAGCCGCGGGCATACCCTTCGTGGGTGAAACCCACCCGCTCCAGCAGCGTGCGGCTGGGGTCGTTGCTGGGCAGGCACGCCGCCTCCACCCGATGCAGGCCGATGTGGGTAAAGGCGAAATCCAGCACCAGCCGCGTGGCGGCGGAGATGTAGCCCTTGCCGGCATAGGGCTGACCGGCCCAATAGCCCAGCGTCGCCGTCTGGGCCACGCCACGGCGGACGTTGGTCAGCCCCAGCCCGCCGACGATGGCGTCGGTGTGGCGGTCGAAAACAAGAAAGCTGTAAGTCAGATCGTCGCGCCATTCCTGCGCCTGCCGCCGCAGCCGGCGGGCAAAGGCCGCACGGCTCAGCGCGTCCGCCGGCCATGTGGGTTCCCACGGCGTCAGGAATTCCCGCGACAGGGCGCGCAACTCCGCCCACGGGCGCCAGTCATTGGGGGCGGGCGGGCGGATGTAGCAGCGCGGCCCATCCAGCCGCACCGCGGGCGGGCCAATCAGCCCCCCGCTGAGGAAGCGAATCATCGGCCCCGCCCCGTCATGTCCCCCGGCCCTTTACGCCAGACGCGCCGTGATGCGGCGATAGTCTTCCAGACCGCCCACCGGCCCCAGCGCCGCCACCGTCGGCATGGTGGCCCGCAGACGGCGGGCCACCCGCATCACCGCCTCGCAATCCACGGCGTTGATGCGCTGGACCATTTCCTCCACCGGCACCGGACGACCATAGACCAGCAATTGCTGCCCCAACTGCTCGCAGCGGGACATGGAGCTTTCCAGCGCCATCAGCGTCCCGGCCTTCATCTGCGCCCGCGCGCGGGCCACCTCGTCCTCGGTCACGTCCTTGCCGACCTTGACGATTTCCTCGCAGACGATGGGCAACAGTTCCGTCACCTCGTCAGCGCCGGTGCCGGCGTAGATGCCGAACAGACCGCCGTCGTGGTAACCGCCGGTGAAGCTGTAGATGGAATAGACCAGCCCGCGCTTTTCCCGCACCTCCTGGAACAGGCGGGACGACATGCCCCCGCCCAACAGGGTGGACAGCACCGAATGGGCGTAGAAATCGGGATCGTGGATGCCCACCCCGTCAAAGCCCAGGACCAGATGCAACTGCTCCAGGTCCCGTTCCTCGCGGAAGTCGCCGCCGCGGTAGGCGGCGGGTTCCACCGCCGGTTCGGCCCGCACCGGCAGCGCGGAAAACGCCTGTTCCGCCAGGGCCACGAAACGGTCGTGATCCACCCGCCCCGCCGCCGCCAGCACGGTGGACGAACCGGCGTAATTTTGCCGCATATACTCCAGCAGCGCATCGCGGGACAGGGTGCCGACGATCTCCTCCGACCCCAGAACCGGGCGGCCCAGCGCCTGGTTGGGATAGGCGGTGGCCTGGAAATGGTCGAAGATCACGTCGTCGGGGGTGTCCGCCGCCTGCCCGATCTCCTGCAGCACCACGGTGCGTTCGCGGCCCAATTCCTCGGGATCGATCACCGAATGCTGGAGCATGTCGGCGATGATGTCGAGGGCGAGCGGCGTGTCCTCGTGCAGCACCTTGGCGTAATAGGCGGTGTGCTCGCGGGTGGTGTAGGCGTTGAGCTGCCCGCCCACATTCTCGATCTCTTCGGAGATGCGGAAGGCGGAGCGGCGCTCGGTGCCCTTGAACAGCATGTGTTCGACCAGATGGGCGACGCCGTTGACCGGGGCGGGTTCGTTGCGGGTGCCGACCCCGACCCAGCAGCCCAAAGACACCGTCTGCACATCGGGCATGGTGTCGGTGGCGACCCGCAGCCCGTTGGAAAGCGTCGTAACCTTTACGGAACTCATACGGAGGCTCCGGCGGCCCGTGACCGCCCAAGAACGAAGGATTGCACCGTGGCCAGATCGTTGGGCAGAACGGTCAGCCGTTCCTCCCGCTCGAACAGGTCGGCAAGACGGGGCGGCAGGCCGGGGCGGCGCCCGGTCGCCTGTTCCACCGCGTCGGGGAACTTGGCGGGATGGGCGGTGGACAGCACCACCACCGGGGCGGTGGCGTCCACCGTGCCCGGTTCGGCCAGGGCCGCCGCCGCAGCCCCCACCCCCACCGCCGTGTGCGGATCGAGGGTGTAGCCGCCGCTGGCCGTGGCCGTCGTGCGGATGATGTCCATGGTCTGCGTCTCGTCCACCCGGTAGCCGGCGAAGACGGCGCGCGCCGCGTCAAGCTGTTCCTGGGTGACCGCGAAGCGGCCCTCGGCGCGGAAACGGTCCATGCTCGCCTGCACCGCAGAACCGTCGCGGCCCAACAGGTCGAACAGCAGCCGTTCGAAGTTGCTCGAAATCTGAATGTCCATGCTGGGACTCAAGGTAGGCGTCACCGGCGCCATGACCATGGACCCGCTGGCAAAAAAGCGCGCCAGGATGTCGTTGCTGTTGGACCCGACCACCAGCCGGTCGATGGGCAGCCCCATGGCGCGGGCGCCATAGGCGGCATAGACGTTGCCGAAATTGCCGGTCGGCACGGTGAAGGCGATCTTCCGGTCCGGCGCGCCCAGCGCCACCGCGGCGGCGAAGTAATAGACGATCTGGGCCATGATGCGCGCCCAGTTGATGGAGTTGACCGCCGACAGCCCCACCCGGTCGCGGAAATGCCCGTCGTTGAACATGGCCTTCACCAGATCCTGGCAGTCGTCGAAGGTGCCCTCCAGCGCCACGTTGTGGACGTTGGACGACAGCACCGTGGTCATCTGGCGGCGCTGCACCTCCGACGTGCGCCCCTTGGGGTGGAGGATCACGATGTCCACGTTCTCGCGGTCGCGGCACGCCTCGATGGCCGCCGAGCCGGTGTCGCCCGACGTGGCGCCGACGATGGTGACCCGCTGCCCGCGCCGGGCCAGCACATGGTCGAACAGCCGCCCCAGAAGCTGGAGCGCCACATCCTTGAACGCCAGCGTCGGCCCGTGGAACAGTTCCAGCACCCAGGTGCGGGAATCCAGCTGGGCCAGCGGCGTCACCGCGGCATGGTCGAAGGTGGCGTAGGTGTCGCGGACGATGGCGCGGAATTCATCCTCGGCGATGGCCCCGCCCAGGAAGGGCAGCATCACCCGCACCGCAATTTCGGTGTAGGGAAGCCCGCGCAAAGCGCGGATGTCGTCGGGTGTGAACTGCGGCCAGCTTTCCGGCACATACAACCCGCCGTCGCGGGCCAGACCGGCAAGGAGGACATCTTCGAAACCCAGAACCGGGGCCGCGCCCCGCGTGCTGACGTACCGCACCGTTCGACACTCTCCTGACAGAAGAAACGACGGACAGTAGCGGGGGTGCCCGGTGTCCGCAAGGGATTCGCATCAGCCAAAGAGACGCAGACGGTGGGAGACGGCGGCGCCGTCCGCCGTTATAACCACACCCCCGAAGGGAACATCGGAGACTGCACCCATGTCCTACCGTCTCGTGATCTTCGACTTCGACGGCACGCTGGCCGATTCCTTTCCCTGGTTCATCGGCATCCTGAACGAGGTGGCCACCACCTTCCGCTTCCGCCCCGTCGCACCGAACGAGGTGGACGAGCTGCGCGGCCTGGACGCCCGCACCATCGTGCAACGGTTGGGTGTGCCGTTCTGGAAGCTGCCGATGATCGCCGCCCACATGCGCCAGGCCCAGCAGCGCGACATCAGCACGATCCGCCCCTTCGACGGTGTGCCGGCGCTGCTGGACACGCTGAAGGACGCCGGCCTGACCCTGGCCCTGGTCACCTCCAACAGCGAGGAGAACATGCGCCGCGTGCTGGGCGACACCGCCGGGGTGTTTTCCTGCACCGACTGCGGCGCGTCGCTGTTCGGCAAGGCGGCGCGGCTGCGCGCGGTGCTGCGGCGCACCGGCATCCCCGCCGGATCGGCCCTGTTCGTCGGCGACGAGATCCGCGACGCCGACGCCGCACGGGATGCGGGTGTCGCTTTCGCCGCCGTCACCTGGGGCTACACCACGGCCGATGCGCTGGCCGCCACCCGCCCGGCCCATCTGTTCCCGTCGGTGGACGCCATCGTGGCGGCGGTTACGGCCCACCCCTGACGGACGACAGATAGGCGGCGGCATCGGCAACCCCCGCATCCGCGGCCCGCCGGAGCCAGTGGACCCCACCCGGCCGGTCCACGGGCACGCCGCGCCCCTCGTACAGGGCAACACCGTAATGATAGCGGGCGATGGCGGAATAGCCGGCGGGGTCGTCGGTTTCGGCCCCCTGCCGCAACAGGGCGGTCGCACGGGCCGGATCACGGGGGGCGCCGACGCCGGTGTCGTAGATCTGCGCCAGCCAGATCATGGAATAGACGTCGTTCCACCGGCGGATGCAGTCTTCGAAAATGGCGATGGCGGCGGCGTGGTCGCCGGTCTTGTCCGCGGCGTACCCGTACAGGCACTTGATGCGTTTGTCCGACGCGATGAAGCTTTCGTAACTGAGGTCGCTGGTGGTGCGATCCTGCGCCCGCACAGCCCCGGCCACGGCGATGACACCGACAGCGAACAGAACCGCACCCGTAATGACCAACCGTTCCATGACTGCCCAGCCCCGGACATGAAAAGGAATAGACACAATGACGGCTCTTTCCCCCGACCGCCATCCGACCATAGTGGCAGACGGCGGACACTCCCCATAGCCCGGTTTACTTCGCCGGGGCCGGGCGGCACTTCTGGCCGCCGCCCTTTGCACCCATGATTTCACGCCCCCCTGCCCGCACTATCGGAGATACGGCCCCCACAAAGAGGAGGGGCGGTTCACGGGTGGAGGACACCATGCGCAGACGCCATACAGCCGCGGCGGCCATCGGCCTGCTTCTCATCACCGGCGCCACGGGCGCCCTGGCAGACGCCACCACACGGCGGATCGGCACCAGTTTCGAGGACACGTTCCAGTCGTTCGACCTGAACCGCTGGCAGAAGGGCCACGGGTGGAGCAACGGCACCTACATGGGCTGCGCCTGGAACGCGCGCAATCTGGCGGTTCAGGGCGGTACCCTGCTCCTGTCGATCACCGACCGCCCCACCACCCGCGAGGCGTATTCCTGCGCCGAGTACCAGACCACCCACCATTACGGCTATGGCACCTATTCGGTGAACTTGAAGGCGGTCAAAGCCGACGGGGTGATGACCAGCGTGTCCCATTACACCGGCCCGCCCTTCAACGATCCGTGGGACGAGATCACCCTGGGCATCGCCGGCAAGGACACGACCCGCCTGGAAATCAGCTATGTCGTCAACGGCACCGGCTACCGCAACACGGTGATCGATCTGGGCTTCGACGCCTCGGCGGATTTCCACACCTATGGCTTCGACTGGAAGCCCGACCGCATCACCTGGCTTGTGGATGGAAAGCCGGTGCACACGGTCACCGGCAAGCCGGGGCAACTGCCGATGATGCCGGGCCGCCTCTATGTCCAGTTCTGGAACGGCATCGGTGCCGGCGAGTGGCTGAAACAGTTCAAATACCCCCGCCAGCCGCTGACGGCACAGGTGGCGCACGTCTCGTTCAAGGAGGAGGCGGCTACGCTGAACAACTGACGTGGATAATTGGGCTGCCGCCCAAACCCGCTTGGGGCGATGCCCCATAGGCGCTAACAAGAG
>CALBDS010000044.1 GCA_937927415.1 uncultured Rhodospirillaceae bacterium | reverse complement strand
TGCCGCCGGTTCCTCCGGTGGAAGAGCCTCCGGTGGTTCCGCCGGTGACCCCGCCTGTCTTGCCGCCGGCTCCCCCAGTGGAAGAGCCTCCTGTGTCTCCGCCCGTCTCTCCGCCAGCCGTGGGCGGTGGCCTGCCCGTGCCGTCCGAGGTTCTCGACACGGTGGTGAAACAGGTGATGTCAAGCACCGCCACGGCAGCCAATGGAGCGGCCGGCGCATGGAGCACGGCTCCGGTGACCGGCGAGGGCCGCCCCTCCTTCGCCACCGGCGCCTTGGCTGGAGGTGTGGGCGGAGGTGTCGGCGGAGTCCGCCAGCCCTCCGGTACCGTGCCGGCGGCGGGTGTCAATTTGGGCGGATCCTCTCCGGGGCAACCCTCTCCGGGGCAATCCTCTCCGGGGCAATCCGTCTCGGGTCAGCCCTCTCCTGGCCAGCCGTCTTCCGCTCAGCCGGCGGCGACTCCGGCGGAGCCGGCGGCCGCGTCGGCCCCATCCGCCACCGGCGCAGAGGAGTCCGCTGGATCGGGTGACGGAACGACCGAAGAGGACAGCCGCAAGGCCAAACGGGCCGAGTCCGTCCCAACCGGAGGCACACCATGATTGGGCAGAAAATGGCTTTGGATGAAGGCGTGTGGCTCCGCCGGTGCCTGAGCGGGGGGCTGGCGGTCCTGGCACTGCTGCCGGCTGGTGCTGGCGGACAGACCCTGCCACAGACCCTTCCTCCCCAGGTGACGCCCAGCGTCATCGGCGCCGGCTCCCGGCAGGCGGAGGAGCGGGCGGAGCCGCCGCCGGTGCAGGATGAACCGCTGGTGGGCGGGCAGGGGCTTGACGGCCTGCCGCGCATCACCATCCGCGGCGGGGGAAGCCGTTTCGACCTGTCGGGCGTGGATTTCGATCCCTCCCGCCTGCTGCCGGCGGAGGATCTGGCCGCGGTCGAGAGCCGCTTTGCCGGCCGCAGCGTGACCTTCGCCGACCTGCAGGAGATGGTGGCCGAGGTCAACAGGCTCTACGACGCCCAGGGGCAGAGTGCCGCCCGCGCCGTCCTGCCGGCCCAGAAGATCGAGGGCGGGCGGGTGCGCATCCAGCTCGTGGAAGGACGGGTGGAGGGGATCGACGTCCAGGGGGCCGCCGTTCTGGGCGCGTCTTATGTGCGCGACCGTGTTCAGGCTGAACCGGGGACGGTGCTCGACACGCGCACCCTTCACCGCGACGTGCTGCGCTTCAACCTGACCAACGACGCGCAGGTCCGTGCCGCCCTCCAGCCCGGCGCCGCGTTCGGCCTGACCGATCTGCAACTGGCGGTGTTCGAGCCGTCGCGGACATCCTTGGACCTGTCGGCGGACAATTACGGGTTCGATGCCACTGGGCGCGGGCAGGGTGGCGCCCTGTTCCGCATGGGCAGCCTGTTCACCCCCGGCGACCGGGTGTCGGCCTATGCCTCCGGCTCGCAAGGGACGCGGATGGGCAACCTTGCCTACAACCTGCCGGTCCGGACCGGCGGCGGGCGGATCGGCCTTGGCCTCACCGGCAGCCGGACGGAGATCGTGAAGGGGGATTACCGGCATTACGGCATCACCGGCACCTCCCATTCGGTCTCGCTGACCGGCAGCCATCCGCTGTGGACCGGCGACAGCACGCAGGTGTCGCTGGTGGCCGCACTGGCCCGTGGCCAGTCGTCCAACCGGATTGCCGGCACCACCCTTTCCGGCACCCGGTCAACCAAGGGATCGGCGGGGCTGTCGTTCTATTACGGCGACGAGGAGACATCGGTCATGGCGTCGCAGTCGGCCGGGCTGGCCCGCCTGACCGATACCGTCGGAGGACAGAGCCGGACGGCGCCGCTTCTCACCGGCGACCTCAACACTTTCCACCGCCTGTCCGGGGAATGGACCGTGCAGGTCCGCGGCGCGTGGCAGATCAGCACGCTGCGGGAGCTTCCGGGCGACCAGCTCTTTCAGATCGGCGGGTCTTCGTCCCTGCGGGCGCTGCCGCCGGGGGCGCTGACCGGCGACGACGGCGCCTTCGGCCAGGCCGAACTGCATTGGGATGCGCGGCCGTGGGTCGAAGGGACGCCGGTCCGCGGCCTCGACCTCTACGGCTTTTATGAAACCGGGCTGGTCCGGCTGACCGGCGGGCGGCGGGCCGTCATGACCGACGCCGGGGTCGGTGCCACGGTGCACCTGACCGATCTGGTGTCCGCCGAAGCGACGGTGGCGGCACGGCTGCGGGACAGCGATGCCGTGCCCATGGATCGCTACCGCGTCTATGTGCGGACCGTCTTCCACGTTTTCTGAAACCAATGACCATGCGTACCAGAAGGGTCTTTATCATGAACACGATGTTTGCCGCCCTGCTCGCGGCTCTGTTCGCCGCCGGGATCGCCCATGGCGGCACGGCCTTTGCAGCATCCACCGGCTCGTCGCCCGCCGGAGCGGGGGAGGATGCCGCGGCCCAGCGGGCGCCGGCCACGGTGGAGGGTTTCCGGTCCGCCAAGTTCGGCATGACGGAGGAAGAGCTTCGCAAGGCCATCCGCAGCGATTTCGGGTCGAAGGACACCGACATCGAACGGTCCGAAAACCCGGTGGAGCGCACCACCTCGCTGTCGGTGACGGTGAAGGATCTCCTGCCCGGTGGTGGGCCGGCACGGGTCAGCTACATCCTGGGCTATTCCAGCAAGAAGCTGATCCACGTCAACGTGCTGTGGGCGCACGAACCGGGCGCCACCACCAACGAGACGCTGCTGGCCAACGCCACCACCTTGCAGGCCTATCTGAGCGACCAGCCCTTCCCCCCCGCCGGGGTGGCGATGAACGCCCAGTTGCCGGACGGCTCGGTCCTGCTGTTCCGGGCGACGGACGCCAAAGCGCGCGCCGTCCTGCTGGTGGTGAGCGGGCTGGCCCGTCCGGCCGAGGTGGCAAAGGAGGGGGCGGCAAAGGAGGGGGCGGCAAAGGCGGCCAGCGCCAAGGTGGGCGACAAGACCCCGGACAAGGCTGCGGAGAGCAAGCCGGTGGTCCGGCTGTCCTACATCGCCAACCCCGCCGATCCCGACATCTTCCGGGTGAAGCCGGGGCAGTTCTAAGACCGTGCGGAACGTCGCCGTCCGGCTGATGGCGCTGATCCTGGCCGTCGGGCTGTGCGCCGGGGCCGGGGCGGTCCGGGCCGGGAACGAGGGGCCGTTCGCCCGCGGCGGGCTGCTCGACCTGCGGGCGGGGGTGCCCGACGGTGGGGTGCTGGCGCTGGACGGGGAATGGCTGACCGCCTGGGGGCGGCTGGCGGGGGCCGAGGGCGGGGCCGGGTTTCCCGGCTCCGCCGACGGCTGGTCCGTGACCCGTCTGCCCGGCATCTGGAACGGCCAGCCGCTGCCGGACGGCGGCGTCATGGGATCGGTGGGGGCGGCGACCTACCGTCTGCGCGTCCTGCTGCCGGCGGACGGGGCCGCCTATACGCTCCAGGTCCCGCTGGTGAAATCGGCCGCGCGGGTCTGGCTGAACGGCGAACCCGTCGCCGCCGCCGGTGTTCCGGCCCTGACCGCCGCCGGGGAAACCGCCCAGACCGCCACGCGCTTCGTCACCGTGCCCGCCGGCCTGCGGGTCGCCGACATCGCCATCGAGGTGTCGAACCATTTCCACCACGAGGGCGGGATTGGGGCCAGCCTGCTGCTGGCCCGGGGGGACGGGCTTCAGCATGCCTGGACGGCGCGGCTGCTGGTGTCGTCGGGCGTGGCCCTGTCGCTGCTGCTGCTGGCGGCGTATGTGGCCGCCTTCGCCCGGCGGGGGGAGCGGTCCACCTATTACCTGATGACCGGCCTGCTGTCGGCCAGCGCGGTGCGGATGCTGTGCACCAGCGAACTGCTGACCACCCTGTTCCCACAGGTGGATGCGGCCCTTGCCTACCGGCTGGAATATCTGCCGATCTATCTGTTCTGGCCCATTTATTTTCACGCGTTGGATCATCTGCTGCCCGGCTGCCTGCACCGGCGGGTGGGGCGGGGGATGGACCTGCTGGGCGGGGCCGGGGCGCTGTTCGTGCTGCTGGCCGAGCCGATGGTCTTCACCCGCTTCCGCGACCTTGCGAGCCTGCTGCTCGGCCTGTCGATCCTGTATTTCATCGTGCGGATCATCGCCGCGGCACGGCGGCGGCACCATGGTGCCGCGCTGCTGGGGCTGGGGGCGGGGCTTTTCATGCTGTCGGTCGCCCACGACGCCATGATGTACGCCCACCTGTTCGACGGCATCGACCTTGTGCCGTTCGGGGTTCTGGCGTTCCTGTTCATGCACGCGCTGATCCTGGGGCGCCGGGTGATGCGTGCCTTCGACGAGGTGCGCGACCTGTCGGCGGAACTGGCCGGGCTGAACGAAGGGCTGGAACGCCAGGTGCAGGAACGCACCCGTGAGCTTCGCCAGCAGTCGGCGGTGGTGGAATCCGTGCTGCGGCAGGCCAAGGAGCGGGCGGAGGCCGACGCGGCGCTGAAATCCCGCTTCCTCGCCCACCTCAGCCACGAGGTGCGCACCCCCCTCAACGCCGTGCTGGGCATGGTGCGGCTGATGCAGCGCACCCCGGCCGCCGCCGCCGACGCCGAGCGGCTGCGGGTGATCGACGGGGCCGGGCGGCACCTCGTCGCCCTGCTGGACGAGGTGCTGGAGTTGTCGCGGCTGGAAGCGGGGCGCCTGACCCTGTCGCCGGAACCAGCCGATGCCGCCGGGCTGGTCCGCGACGCCGTGGCGCTGTTCCGTCCGGCGGCGGCGGAAAAGGGGCTGGAGATCACGGTGGACATCACCGGCAGGGTGGGGCCGTGCTACCGGCTCGACCGGCGCCGGCTGCACCAGATCCTGCTGAACCTGCTGTCCAACGCGGTGAAGTTCACCCGGCACGGCGGCATCGCCGTCACGCTGGACACCGCCCCGGCGGCGGATCGGGGGGCGTGCGGGCGGTTGGTGCTGTCGGTGGCCGACAGCGGCCCCGGCGTGCCCGACGCGGTGAAGGGCACCATCTTCGACGCCTTCGCCCGTGTCGAGGGGCTGGGCCGTCCCCACGGCAGCGGGCTGGGCCTTGCCATCGTGCGCGGGCTGGCGGCGGCGATGGGCGGGGGCGTGCGGGTGTCCGACCGGCCGGGCGGCGGTGCGCTGTTCATTGTCGAGTTGCCGGCCGATCCCGCGGCCCCGCCTTCCACGACGGCGGCCACGGCAACGCCGGTTCTGCCCGCCCTCGATATCCTGGTGGTGGAGGATGCGGCGGAGAACCGGGCGGTTCTGCGGGCCTTCCTCGCCCCCGGCGGGCACCGGCTGACGGAGGTGGAAAGCGCGGAGGCCGCGCTCGGGCTGTTGGAAAACCGGCGGTTCGACGTGATCCTGATGGACATCCGGCTGCCCGGCATGAGCGGGGTGGAGGCCAGCCGGCGCATCCGGGCACTCCCCGACGAGGCGGCGGCCCTGACCCCGCTGATCGCCGTGACCGCGAACGTCTCGTCGGGTGACGAGGTGGAATACCGTGCCGCCGGCATCGACGACCTGCTGCCCAAACCCCTGGACCCGGACCGTCTGGCCGCCGTGCTGGCCCGGCACGCCCCGGCCCGAAGCTCCGTCGGGGCACCGGCCCCCCGCCGGCCTGAAACCCGTTTATCCGAAACCGTCGCCCCGGACCGTCTGGCCCACCTGATGGGCCTGTTCGCCGCCATTTGCCGGGAGCAGCGCGCCGCCCTGGCCGCCGCCGGCAATCCCGCACGGGTGGCCGCCATCGCCCACCGGCTGAAAGGCTCCGCCGCCACCTATGGCTTTCCGGCGCTGTCCGCGGCGGCGGCGGCTCTGGAATCGGCGGCGGCGCAAAACGACACGTCCCCCGCCCTGATTCAGGCGGTGGATGCGGAACTGGAAGCGGCGCTGGCAGCGTTGGAATCCCACGCCCGAACAGCGGTCCATGGCGGGACCCCGTGATGGGGCCTGCCACGGTCAGAGGCGGGGCGTCACTCCGCCTTTACGTCATCCTCCGCCAGGGCATAGCCGACCCCGCGCACGGTGACGATGGGGGCGGGGCGCCCGTCGTCATGCTTCATTTTTCGGCGCAGCCGCATGATGAGCATATCGACCGTGTGTTCGCTGACGTTGTCGCGGTCGCGGTTGCTGATGACGTCGAGCAGATATTCGCGGTTCACCGGGTTCGGGCGCATGGCGGCCAGGGCGGCCAGCACGTTGAATTCCCCCGTGGTCAGCGCCAGGAACGTGCCGTCGGGCCGGAACAGCGCCCGGCGCACCAGATCCAGCGTCCAGCCGGCGAAATGAAGGTAGGAATCGCGGGTCTTCCGCCGCAGCAGGTTGCGCACGCGGGCCAGAAGCTCCCGCGGGTCCACCGGCTTGGTGACGTAATCGTCGCCGGCATCCTCCAGCGCGCCGATGCGCTCCTCGTCGTCGGTGTGGACGGTGACGAACATCAGCCCGGCCTGATCGCGGATGCGCAGGCGCCGGGCGATGTCCAGCCCGTTGCCGTCGGGCAGGTTGATGTCGAGCAGGACCAGATCGGGATTTTCCTGTGTCAGCAACCGCCGCATGGTCGTCACGTCGGGCGCGTGCAGAACGCGGTAACCGGCATCGGCGAGAAAGCCCGCGTACAGTTCCCGAAGCTCGACGGCGTCTTCCACAACCATGACCGTGGCCTGTACCATTCTTTCACCCGCTGCGGAAACAGGAACAAGATGCGTGCAAAACACGGCCCCAGTGGTGCGCGGATAAAATGATCCGGCGGTAAAACCGTGGGATATCACGTTTCGGTAAACAACGGATGACCGTCGGATATCGTCACGGGACGGGACGTTTCTATCATACAACGGCGTATCCGCCAGGAGCAAGACAGGTTCATCATGACCAGCCTCAACCGCTTTCCATATCGTATCGCGTTGGGATGCGTTTTTGCTCTGGCTTATTATGCCGGGGCCTATGCCAGCGTGCGCGTCGCACGGATTCCCGAGGCGAACTGGACCGTGATCTGGCTCAGCTCCGGGGTCGGGCTGCTGTGCGTGCGGGCGCTGGGGACGGCGGGGCTGGCGTGGATCGGTTCGGCGGCGGTGGCCACGTCCACCGTCTATTACGGATTGCGTCTTGGCCTGCCGTGGCCCCTGGCGACGGCGGCCATCCTGTCCACCGCGGCGCTGGACGTTCTGCAGGTGTGGCTGGCCGGGGCGGCGGATCGGCGTCTCGGCCCCTGGAGCATGGGTGGGGGCGTGGACAGTGGCGGCTCATACGGCCGGTTGGCCGCCTATCTCCTGCGGGTATGCGTGGTTCCGCCGCTGCTGACCTGCTCGCTTCTGGTGGTCAAGGACCCGCTGCTCGGCATCGGCTCCTTCAGCCCCGACGGCGGGGCGGGTGGGGTGCTGATGAAGATCTTCATCGTGGTGACCGGCAACGCGCTGGGGCTGTTCCTGCTGGGACCGCTGGCGCTGCTGTGGGAGCGGCGCCGGGCGGTGCTGGCGGTGGGGCCGAAGCTGCTGGTGACGCTGGCGCTGGTGCCGCTGCCGGTTCTTCTGTCCACGGTCACGATTCCGCACGTGGCGATCCTGGCTTTTGCCGCAGCACTGGTGGCCGCGGTCCGCCATGGTCTGGCCGGGTCGGTTCTGGCGGTTCTGGTGCTGACCCTGACCACGGTCGGCACCGTCGCGGCCAAGGCCGGTCCCTTTCCCAGCGACGAGGCCGGCTTGACCATGTTCGGTTTTGCCCTGGTCATCGTGGTTCTGGGGCTGACCTACCACTTCGTCGGCCTTGCCGTCGATGCGCTGGCGCACCAGCAGGCCAATCTGGAACGGCTGGTCGCCGCCCGCACCCACGCCCTGGAACTCAAGAGCGCCGAGTTGGAGGCCCTGGCCGGTCGCAAGACCGCCTTCCTCGCGTGGCTGAGCCACGAGGTGCGCACGCCGCTGAACGCGGTGCTGGGCATGATCCGGCTGGTGCGCCGCGACGGTCCCGGCCCCGACCAGGACCGCCGCCTGGGCATTGCCGAGACTGCGGGGCGGCATCTGGTCCGGCTTCTGGACGATGTGCTGGAGTTGTCGCGTCTGGAGGCCGGTGCCGTGACCCTGACGCCGGAGGCCGCCGACCCGCGGGCGCTGGCCGGGGAGGTGGCGGCGATCCTGCAGCCGGAAGCGGCGGCGAAGGGGTTGCGCCTGACCGTCGCCGCCGCCCCCGCCGTGCGCCCCGCCTATCTCATCGATCCGCTGCGGGTGCGGCAACTGCTGCTCAACCTCACCGCCAACGCCGTCAAATTCACCGAGGCCGGGATGGTCATGGTGCGCGTGGATACCGAACGGCGCGCCGATGGCCGCTCCTGTCTGGTCCTGGAGGTGGAGGACACCGGCCCCGGCGTGCTGGAGCCGGTGCACGGCAACATCTTCGACGCCTACGCCCGCGGCGAGGTGGGCGGCGGACGGCCGGGCGGTGCCGGCCTGGGCCTTGCCATCGTCCGCGAGATCGTGGAGCGGATGGAAGGAACGGTCAGCGTGACCAATGGCCGTCAGGGTGGGGCCTTGTTCCGCCTCTCCTTCCCGGCGGAGGTTGCCCCCGATGCGGTGGCGGCCCCTCTTCCCGACCGTCCGGCCGCCGCCGGTCCCGGCACGCCGGCTCCGATGGACATCCTGCTGGTGGAGGATGGGCCGGAAAACCGTCTGCTCATTCTGGAATGGCTTGCCCCCGGCGGTCATCGGGTGACCTGTGCCACCAGCGGCGAGGAGGCGGTGCGCGCCGTGACCGAGCAGTCCTTCGACGTGATCCTGATGGATATCCGGCTGGAGGGGATGGATGGGCTGGAGGCGACCCGGCGCATCCGCGCCCTGCCGGACATGGGGGCGCTGACCCCGGTCATCGCCCTGACCGCCAACGCCAACCGCCAGGACCGCGATGCCTACATGGCCGCCGGCATCGACGAGGTTCTGACCAAGCCCATCAACCCCGACGCCCTGGCGGCGGCGTTGGCCCGCCACGCACCGTCATGCCGCCTTGGTGACCTTTCCTGCGATGCCGTGCCGCCGGATGCACCGGCGGCACGGCTGGGAGCCATTTTCGCCGCGGTGGCACGGGATCTCGATGAAACCCTGGGCCGGGCGTGGGCGGCCGGGGACCGGGAGACGGTGGGGCGGATCGCCCACCGGCTGCACGGGTCCGCCGCCACCTATGGCCATGGGGATCTGGCCGCCGCCGCCGCTGCCCTGGAGCGGGACGTGGAGCAGGGGGCCGAAGACGGCCGGCTCGCCGACGGGGTGGCGGCCCTGCGCCGGAGCCTGGATGCGTTCGTCGGGCGGAACGTCATGCCGGGCTGATGGGATGGCCCCTTCGCGCGATTGCCGCGCGGGGGTGGTCATGATCTTGTAAAACGCCGGCGACCCTGCGATGCTGCGGCCCTTCCGATGGTGCCCCGTGCTGTCCGCCGGTTTGGACGGGACGGGGGTAAAAGGGAACGCGGTGCGGGGCGCTTTTCTCCCCCCAAGGCCGCGGCTGCCCCCGCAACTGTGTGCGGCGAGCCATCCCCCGGATGCCACTGGCCCCTGATCGGGCTGGGAAGGCGGGGGACCGGCGATAACCCGCAAGCCAGGAAACCTGCCACCGGACCGGCCCCCTTCGACCGGGGCCGACCCATCACATCTGTCCGCCGGGTGGGCGGGGAAGGAAGGATTGCGATGCGCGGCATGACCGGGGGCGCCGTTCCCCCGCCCCCCGTTGATATCCCTTTTCACGCCAAGGATGCAGCCATGCCGGCTTTGCCGTCGAAGATTCCCGCCACCGTCATCACCGGCTTTCTGGGGGCCGGCAAGACCACGCTGATCCGTTCGCTGCTGGAACAGGCCGGCGGGCGGCGGCTGGCGCTCATCATCAACGAATTCGGTGATGTGGGCGTGGACGGCGGCATTCTGCGCGCCTGCGGCGTGTCCACCTGCACCGAGGACGACGTGATCGAACTGGCCAACGGCTGCCTGTGCTGCACCGTCGCCGACGATTTCGTCCCCGCCATCGAAAAGCTGCTGGCCCGCGCCGAGCCGCCGGAACACATCATCATTGAAACCTCAGGGCTGGCCCTGCCGAAACCGTTGGTGAAGGCGTTCAACTGGCCCGCTGTGCGCACCCGCGTCACCGTCGATGGGGTGGTGGCGGTGGTGGACGCTGCCGCCGCGGCCGAAGGCCGCTTCGCTCCCGATGCCGAAGCACTGGTCGCCCAGCGCGCCGATGCCGGCACCGTGGACCACGAAACCCCGGTGGAAGAGGTGTTCGAGGACCAGTTGCTGTGCGCCGACCTGATCGTGGTCAGCAAAACCGATCTGGTGGACGCCGCCGGGCTGTCCAAGGTGGAGGAGCTGATCCGCGCCACCCTGCCGCGGGACGCCAAGATCGTCCACGGTCCCCACGGCCGGGCCGACGCCCGCGTGGTGCTGGGCATCAACGCGGCGGCGGAGGATGATCTTGCCAACCGCCCCAGCCATCACGAGACGGAAGACGACCACGACCACGACGACTTCACCAGCTTCGTGGTGGAGATCCCCGACCAGAGCGAGGCCGACGCCCTGGCCGCCCGCGTGGCGGCGGTGGCGGCCTCCCATGGGGTGCTGCGGGTCAAGGGCTTCGTCCATGTGCCGGGCAAGCCCATGCGCCTGCTGGTCCAGGGGGTGGGCGTGCGGGTGCAGACCCATTTCGACCGCTTCTGGAAACCGGAGGAGGAGCGCCGCAGCCGGCTGGTGGTGATCGGGGAAACCGGGCTGGACGTCGCCGCCGTCACCAAGGCGCTGACGGAATAACCTCTCATGCATCTTCTTGCCGCCCGCCAGGATGACCTGACCGCCGAGCCGCAGGCTGTTGATCTGGGCCTGTCCCCGGCGGATCTGGTGGTGCTGTCCTTTTCCGACAGCGACCTGTCGGCGCTGGCCGCCGCCTGGAAAAACCGCAAGGGGCAAAGCCGCAAGGGGCGGGACGGATGCCCGGACCTGCCCACGCTGCGGCTGGTCAATCTGGCGCGGCTGGGGCATCCGCTGTCGGTGGATCTGTTCATCGACCGGGTGATCCGCTCGGCCCGCATGGTGGTGCTGCGCTTGCTGGGTGGGGCCGGATACTGGCGCTACGGCCTGGAGCGGGTGGTGGAGGTGTGCCGGGAGGGAGCGATCCCGCTGGCCGTGCTGCCCGGCGACGCCCGCCCCGACCCCAATCTGGAAGGGTGGAGCACCGTCCCGGCCGAGGCCGTATCGCGCCTGTGGCGTCTGTTCGTCGAAGGGGGGCCGGACAACGCCGCCTCGCTGCTGGGCTACGCCGCCACGCTGGCCGGGCACCCGGCGCCGTGGACCGAACCGGCGCCGGTGCCGCGCTTCGGCCGGTACGAAGGCTGGGCGGGCCGGGTGGAGGACGGGGCGCCGGTGGCGGCGGTGGTGTTCTACCGCTCCCACCTGCTGGCGGGCGATGTGGCGCCGGTGCTCGCGCTGGCCGATGCGCTGGCCGACCGCGGGCTGGCGCCGCTGCCGCTGTTCGCCGCCAGCCTGAAGGAGGCGGAGGCCGCCGCCTGGGTGGCGCGGACGCTGGTCGATTCCGGGACGGCGGTGGTGCTGAACGCCACCGGCTTTTCCGCCGTGCCGCCGGGGGGCAGCGGCTCGCCGCTGGACGCGGCGGGGGTGCCGGTGCTCCAGGTGGTGCTGTCCACAGGCACCGAGGCCGGATGGGCCGCTGCGTCCCGCGGGCTGGGGCCGGCGGATCTGGCGATGAACGTGGTGTTGCCGGAAATGGACGGGCGCATCCTGACCCGCGCCATCGCCTTCAAGGCGGACGCCGAAACCGACCCCGATCTGGAATTCGCCCCCACCCTGATCCGTCCGCTGCCCGACCGGGTGGCGTGGGCCGCCGATCTGGCCGCGGCGTGGGTGCGTCTGGCCGCCACCCCGCGGGCCGAACGGCGGCTGGCGCTGGTGCTGTCGGACTATCCCGGCCCCGGCGGCGGCATCGGCCGGGCGGTGGGTCTGGACACGCCGGCCAGTGCTGTGGGGATTTTGGCCCTGCTGCGGGATGAGGGCTATGCCGTCGCCGGCATCCCGGCGGACGGTGCCGGCCTGCTGGCGTCGCTGACGTCTGATCCGTCCGGGGAGGGTGTCTATTTCGGGTTCGCCGCCTACCGCCGCCTTGCCGACACGGCGGCCCTGGCGCGCATCACCGCGGCGTGGGGCGCGCCGGACGCCGACCCGTTGGCCGATGACGGCGGGTTCCGTTTCCGCATGCGCCGCTGCGGCGCCGTCACCGTGGCGGTGCAGCCCAGCCGCGGCCACGGTCCCCTGACCACCGCCCAGCACCACGACCCCGACACCCCGCCCAGCCACGGCTATTACGCCTTTCACCTGTGGCTGCGGCATGTGGCGGGCATTCACGCGCTGGTGCAACTGGGGGCGCACGGCACGCTGGAATGGCTGCCGGGCAAGGCGGTGGCGCTGTCGTCCGCCTGCTGGCCGGAGATCGTCGCCGGGCCGCTGCCCATCCTCTATCCCTTCATCGTCAACAACCCCGGCGAAGGGGCGCAGGCCCGCCGCCGCCTGGGTGCCGTTCTGATCGGCCATCTGACCCCGCCGCCCATGCAGGCCGGGCTGTACGGCGACCTTGCCGATCTGGAAACCGCCATCGATGAATACGCGCAGGCCGCGGGCATGGACCCGCGGCGGCTGGGGCTGCTGCAGGAGCGCATCACCGATCTGGCATGGCGCACCGGCATCGCCGCCGACTGCAACCTGACCCCCGACGCCGACCCGTCGGAGGTGCTGAACCGGCTGGACGCCCATCTGTGCGACGTGAAGGAGATGCAGATCCGCGACGGGCTGCATGTCTTCGCCACCCCGCCGACGGCGGAATCCGCCGCCCGCCTTGCCGCCGCCGTCGCCCGCTTCCCCCATGGCCGGGGGGAGGGGGCCGATATGGCGCTGCCCCGCGCCCTGGCGTTGGATCTGAACCTGGATAGGACGGAACACCGCGCCGCCCTCGATGCCCGTGCCGTCGCCCTGCTGACGGGGGCGGAGGTGCCGGATCCCGCCTGGACCCGCACGGCGGCGGTGCTGGCGCGGGTGCGGGCCACCCTGCTGCCCGCCATCGCGGGGTGCGGTACCGCCGAGCGGGTGGCGCTGCTGGCCGGGCTGGACGGGCGTTTCGTGGCGCCGGGACCGGGGGGATCCCCGGCCCGCGGGCGGGCCGACACCCTGCCGACCGGGCGCAACCTGTTTGCACTCGATCCCCGCGCCGTGCCCACCCCCACCGCCTGGGCGCTGGGGTGGAAGGCGGCGGATGCGCTGTTGACCCGTCATTTGCAGGATCATGGCGACTGGCCGCGGGCGCTGGTGGTGGATGTGTGGGGCACGCCGACCCTGCGCACCGGCGGCGACGAGCTGGCGCAGGCCCTGGCGCTGCTGGGCGTGCGTCCGGTGTGGGAGGGGGGATCGGGCCGCGTCACCGGGTACGAGATCATGCCGGCGGGGCTGCTGGGCCGTCCGCGGGTGGATGTGACCTTGCGCCTGTCCGGCCTGTTCCGCGACGTGTTCCCCCAGCAGGTGGCGCTGTTCGATCAGGCGGTGCGTGCCGTCGCCGGGCTGAGCGACGAAAGCCCCGAGGTCAATCCGCTGGCCGCCGCCGCCGCCCGCGACACGGCCGAGCTGACCGCGCAAGGGGTGGCGGCGGAGCGCGCCGGGCGGCTGGCCACCGCGCGGGTGTTCGGGGCCGCACCCGGCGGGTACGGCACGGCGCTGGCGGGGATGCTGGCGTCGGGGGACTGGAACCTGCCGGGCGATTTGGGGCGGGCCTATCTGGATGGCGGCTGCCACGCCTATGGTCCCGGACTGGAGGGGGTGGCGCTGCCGTCCCTGTTCCGCCGCCGGGTCGGTGGGGCGGAGGCCCTGGTCCACCATCAGGACCAGCGGGAACACGACCTGCTGTCCCACGACGGCTACGCCCAGTTCGAGGGCGGGTTTGCCGCTGCCGCCGCGGCCCTGGGGGCCGATCCGGCCCTCTATCACCTGGACAGCGCCGAGCCGGACCGGCTGACCGTCCGCACGTTGGGCGAGGAACTGGCCCGCGTGCTGCGCGGGCGCGCCGCCAACCCCCGCTGGATCGACGGCATGATGCGCCATGGCCCCGCCGGGGCGGCGGACATCGCCGCGGCGGTGGACAATCTGTTCGCCTTTGCGGCATCCACCCGCGTGGTCAGGCCCCATCACTTCGACATTCTCTATGATGCGTATGTGGAGGATGAACGGGTGCTGGAATTCCTGCGCACCGCCAACCCCGCCGCCGCCCGCGCCATGCTGGACCGTTTCGCCGACGCCATGGCCCGCGGCCTGTGGCACCCCCGCCGCAACGCCGTCGGCGATGATCTGCGCCGTCTGAGAGAGGAGGCCGCCCCATGATCCCGCCCCGCAATGAACCCCGGCGCCGCGGCTATTGCCCCGGTGTTCTGGCGCCGATGGAGGTGGGCGACGGGCTGCTGGTGCGGGTGCGCGTCCCGGCGGGCATCCTCGCCGCCGGTCAGGCCCGGCGCATCGCGGCCCTGGGGCGGGAGCTTGGCAACGGGCTGGTGGACTTGAGCCACCGCGGCAACCTCCAGCTTCGCGGGCTGAGCGCGGACGGGCTGCGGCCGCTCTACAGCGCCCTGGAATCCCTGGGCCTGCTGGCCGCGGATGTGGAGAGCGAGGCGGTGCGCAACGTGCTGACCGCGCCCGCCGCCGGGTTGGACCCGCAGGGGTTCGACGTGCGCGCCGCGGCCCTGGCGCTCGACGCCCGGCTGGCGGCGGATGAGAGGGTGCGCGGCCTGACCCCGAAATTCGGCTGGCTGGTGTGCGGCGGCGGGGCCGGGCATCTGGCCGACAGTTCCACCGACGTGCGGTTCGACGCCGTGCCGGATGACAGCGGGGCGGGCGGGGATGGCTTCGTCTTCCGCGTGGCGCTGGGCGGGACCCTGGCCGCGGCGGTGCCCATCGGCCTGTGCGCCCCGGCGCAGGTGGCCGGGGTGGCCGCGGGCATCGCGCGCACCTTCATCGCCCTGCGCGCCGGACGCGAGGCCGCCCCCCGGCGCATGGCCGGGCTGATCCGGGAAACCGGGGTCGGGGCCTTTGCGGCTCTGCCCGGCCTGGTGCCGCTGGCCGATCCCACGCCGCCGGTGCGACCGCCGCGGGCGGTGCTGGGGGTGCGGCCGGACTGGCTGGGGGTGGCCTTTCCCTTCGGACGGCTGGATGTGGACAGGCTGGAGGCGCTGGCCGGGCTTGCCGAACGGCAGGGGAGTGGCGAGATCCGCCTGACCCCCTGGCGGGCGCTGCTGCTGCCGGGCGTCACGGAGGGGGTAGGGGCTTTGGCGCTGGGCGGGGTGCTCGACCCCGCCGACGTGCGGCTGCGGCTGACCGCGTGCAGTGGCATCGGCGGCTGCGACGTGGGCACCACCGACACCCACGCCGACGCGCTGGAACTGGCGCGGCGGGCGCCGGCCCTGGTGGCGGCGGTGACGGCCGTCCATGTGTCGGGCTGTGCCAAGGGCTGCGCCCATCCGGCCCCGGCGGCGGTGACCCTGACCGCCAGGGGCGGGCGCTACGGTGTGGATGTCAACGCCGCCCCGTCCGATGCCGCCCGCTGGCCGGACCTGTCCCCGGCGCAAGCGGTGGACAAGGTGGCGTCGCTTGATGCTCTCTACCGCGCCCGGACCGTGGCGGGGGAAGGGGCGGAAACGTTCCTGTCAACCCTGCCGCCCGCCGATCTCTAAAAGAAAAAACCTCTCAAGGACGTTCACCCGTGTCAGCCCCGACCTACGACTACATCCGCGACGGCGCCGCCATCTACCGGCAGTCCTTCGCCACCATCCGGGCGGAAGCGCGCCTGGACCATCTGCCCGATGACCTGAAGGCGGTGGTGGTGCGCATCATCCATTCCTGCGGCATGGTCGAGGTGGCGGATGAGATGATGTTCTCCCCCGATGTGGGCGCTGCCGCCCGTGCGGCGCTGCGCGCCGGGGCGCCGATCCTGTGCGACAGCGAGATGGTGGCCCACGGCATCACCCGTGCCCGCCTGCCCGCCGACAACCCGGTCATCTGCACCCTGCGCAAGCCGGAGGTGCCGGGGCTGGCGCAGGACATCGGCAACACCCGCTCGGCGGCGGCGCTGGAGCTGTGGCGGCCCCATCTGGCCGGTGCCGTGGTGGCGGTGGGCAACGCCCCGACCGCCCTGTTCCGCCTGTTGGAAATGCTGGCCGACGGCGCCCCGCGCCCGGCGGCGATCCTGGGCTTCCCCGTCGGCTTCGTCGGGGCGGCGGAAAGCAAGGACGCGCTAGCGGAAAATCCCTTTTCGGTTCCTTATCTGGCCATCCGCGGCCGGCGTGGCGGGTCGGCCATGGCGGCGGGGGCGGTCAACGCACTGGCGAGCGACGCGGAATGAGCACGTCTTCCCCCACCCCCGGCACCCTGTACGGCATCGGCACCGGGCCGGGCGATCCCGAACTTGTCACGCTGAAGGCGGTGCGGGTGCTGCGGTCCTGCCCGGTGGTGGCCTATTTCACCAAGCGCGGCGGGTCCGGCAACGCCCGCCGCACGGTGGAAGCCCACCTGACCGGCACACAGACCGAGGTGCCGATGGTCTATCCCGTGACGGTGGAACTGCCCCCCGATCACCCGGAATACAGCCGCCGGATCGAAGCCTTCTTCGATGACTCCGCCGAGGTGCTGGCCGGGCATCTGGCCGCCGGACGGTCGGTGGCGGTGCTGAACGAGGGCGACCCGTTTTTCTTCGGCTCGTTCATGCACCTGTTCTTCCGCCTGTCGGGCCGTTTTCCCACCGAAGTGGTGCCGGGGGTGACCTCGGTGTCCGGGGCGGCGTCGCTGCTGCCGCGTCCGCTCAACATCCGCGACGACGTGCTGTCGATCATCCCCGGCTCGCTGAACGAAGAGGCGCTGACCACGGCGCTGAAGCGCGCCGACGCCGCGGTGGTGATGAAGCTGGGCCAGAACCTGCCCAAGGTGCGCCGGGCGGTGGAAGCCGCGGGTCTGGCTGACCGCGCGTGGTACGTGGAGCGCGCCACCATGGAAGAGCAGCGGTTCATGCCCTTCCGCGAGGTGCCGGACAAGGCGCCGTATTTCTCCATGATCGTGGTTCCGGGCGTGGGGAATCGGGGATGAGCACTGACACTCAAGGCTGGGTCGCCATCGTCGGGCTGGGGCCGGGCACGCCCGACTGGCTGACGCCGGAAGCGGTGCGGGAACTGGAGCAGGCCACCGATATCGTCGGCTACGGCCCCTATGTGGACCGGGTGCCGGCCGATATCGGCAAGACGGGGCCGCAGGTGCGCCACGCGTCGGACAACCGGGTGGAGATCGACCGCGCCCGCCACGCGCTGGACATGGCCGCCGACGGGCGGCGGGTGGCGGTGGTGTCGGGGGGCGACCCCGGCGTCTTCGCCATGGCCGCCGCGGTGTTCGAGGCGCTGGAGGCGGGGACCGATCCCCGCTGGGCCGCGGTGCCGATCCGCGTGTGCCCCGGCATTTCGGCCATGCAGGCGGCGGCGGCACGGGCGGGGGCGCCGCTGGGGCATGATTTCTGCGCCATTTCCCTGTCGGACAACCTGAAGCCGTGGGATGTGGTGGTGCGCCGCCTGCGGCTGGCGGCGGAGGCGGATTTCGTCATCGCCCTCTACAACCCCATCTCCCGCGCCCGCCCGTGGCAGTTGGGGGCGGCGTTCGACGCGGTGCGGGAGATCCGCTCGCCCGACACGCCCGTGATCCTGGGGCAGGCCATCGGGCGGCCCGACGAGCGGCTGACGGTGGTGCCCTTGGGCGCGTGCGACCCGGCGATGGCCGACATGCGCACCGTGGTCATCATCGGCGCGTCCCACACCCGGCTGGTGCCGCGGGGGGAGGGGGAAACGCCGTGGGTCTACACGCCCCGCTCCTACAAGGGGGGCTGATGCCCGGCCAGCCCCTCCAGCCACGCCAGCGCGTCGGCCGGGCTGTGGACCACCACAGCCCCGCTGGCCGGCGGGCGGGTGACCATGACCACGGGGATTCCCCGGCGCCGGGCCGCTTCCAGCTTGGCCGCCGTGGCGGTGCCGCCGCTGTTCTTGGACACGATCAGGGTGATGCCGTGGGCGTCGATCAGCGCCTCCTCCCCCTCCACCGTGAAGGGGCCGCGGTCCAGGATCACCGTGGCGTGGGGCAGGGCCGGCATGGGATCGGGCGGGTCCACCGCGCGGATCAGGTAGCGGACATCGGGGGCGGCCTCGAACGGGGCCAGTTCCTGCCGTCCCACGGTCAGGAACACCGTACCGGCGGCCCCGCGCACGGCCTCGGCCGCCGCGGCCATGGTGGGAACCCCGGTCCAGCGGTCGCCGGCGCCGGCCTCCCACGGGGCGCGGGTCAGCACCAGCAGCGGCACGCCGGCTTGAGCGCAGGCGGCAACCGCGTTGGCCGAGATGCGGGCGGCGAACGGATGGGTGGCGTCCACCACCGCGCCGATCCCGTTGATGGTCAGATGGTCGCGCAGGCCCTCCACCCCGCCGAAACCGCCGATGCGGGTGGGGAGCGGCGGCAGCACCGGATGGGCGGTGCGCCCGGCCAGCGACACCTGGGCGTCGATGGCCGGATGCCCGCTCAGGCGCCGGGCCAGGGCCGACGCTTCGGTGGTGCCGCCGAGGATCAGGGCCTTCATCATGGGATCGTGCCGCCGTTGGGGATGGGGAAGGCGATGCATAGCACAAAACAGCGTATGGGGACCGCATGACCCGCTGGCTGACCATTGCCGGCATCGGCGAGGACGGGTGGGACGGCCTGTCCCCCTCCGTCCGCGCGGCCGTATCCGATGCCGCGCTCGTCATCGGCGGCACCCGCCACCTGTCGCTGATCCCGGAGTGCGCGGGTCAGGAGCGCATGGCGTGGCCCAGCCCGCTGTCGGACGCCTTTCCCGGCCTGCTGGCCCGGCGGGGGCAGGGTGTGTGCGTGCTGGCCAGCGGGGATCCCTCCTGGTACGGCATCGGCGCCACCCTGTCGCGGCTGGTCCCGGCGGCGGAGATGCGGGTGTTCCCCGCTCCTTCCTCCTTCAGCCTTGCCGCCGCCCGGCTGGGTTGGCCGTTGCAGGAGGTGGGGTGCCTGACCGTTCACGGCCGCCCGCTGGAGTTGGTGATCCCCCATCTGCACCCCGGCGCCCGGCTGCTGGTGCTGAGTTGGGACGGCACCACGCCGGGGAGGCTGGCGGCACTCCTGTCCGCCCGCGGCTTCGGTGCCAGCCGGCTGACGGTGCTGGAGGCCATGGGGGGCGTGCGTGAACGCATCGCCTCGTTCCCCGCCGCCGAGGCTCCGGCGGACCCCTTTGCCGATCTCAACACCGTGGCGGTGGAGGTGGTGGGGGAACCGGGTGCCCGGGTGATCCCGCTGGCCCCCGGCCTGCCCGACGACTGGTTCGACCACGACGGCCAGATCACCAAGCGGGAAATCCGCGCGCTCACCCTTTCCTTCCTGGCGCCGCGCCGCGGCGGGCTGCTGTGGGATGTGGGGGCCGGGTCGGGATCGGTGGGTATCGAATGGATGCTGTGTGATCCGTCCTGCCGCGCCATCGCGGTGGAGGGGCGCGGCGACCGTTCCGGCCGCATTCCCGCCAACGCGGCGGCGCTGGGCGTGCCGGGGCTGGAACTGGTGGTGGGCACCGCCCCCGACGCGCTGGCCGGGCTGCCGCGGCCCGACGCGGTGTTCATCGGCGGCGGGCTGACCAACGCGGGCGTGGTGGATGCCTGCTGGGCCGCACTGAAGCCCGGCGGGCGGCTGGCCGCCAACGGCGTGACCCTGGAGACGGAGGCGGCGCTGACCGACTGGAAGAAACGTCTGGGCGGTGATCTGGTGCGCCTGTCGGTGGCCCGCGCCCAGCCGCTGGGGGGCTTCCTCGGGTGGAAACCGCTGATGCCGATCACCCTGTGGACGGTGGAAAAGCCGTGGGACGCGTCATGATCGCCATCGGCGTGGGATGCCGCAAGGGCTGCCCCGCGGCGGAGATCGTGGCGCTGGTGCGCCGTGCCCTTTCAGCCCTGCCTCATCCGGGGAGGGGGGAACGGATGGTCGTGGCGACGGCGGCGCGCAAACGCTACGAACCCGGCATCCGGGCGGCGGCCCGTGCGCTGTCCCTGCCGCTGGTCATCGTGCGTGATGCGGCGCTGGCAGCCGTGCAGGCCCGTACCCACACCCGCTCGGCCCGTGTGGCGGCGCTGGTGGGGGTGCCGTCGGTGGCGGAGGCGGCGGCCCTGGCCGCGGTGGGGTGGCATGGGCGGCTGGCGGTCACGCGGATGAACACCTCCGTCGCCACCTGTGCTATTGCGTTTGGTTGAGAGGATTGATCGGGTAAACCGCTATGACCGTCCATTTCATCGGCGCCGGACCGGGCGCTCCCGACCTGCTGACCTTGCGGGGCCGCGACCTGATCGCGGCCTGCCCGGTGTGCCTCTATGCCGGGTCGCTGGTGCCGCGGGAAATCATCGCCTATGCGCCCCCGGGCGCACGGGTGATCGACACCGCCCCCATGGCGCTGGACGACATCATCGCCGAGATGCTGCGGGCGACCGAGGCGGGGCAGGATGTGGCGCGGCTCCATTCCGGCGACCTGTCGGTTTACAGCGCGCTCGGCGAGCAGACCCGGCGGCTGCGCGAACTTGGCATCCCCTACACCATCACCCCCGGCGTGCCGGCCTTTGCCGCGGCGGCCGCCGCGCTGGGCCGTGAGTTGACCCTGCCGGAGGTCAGCCAGTCGCTGATCCTCACCCGCACCTCGGGCCGGGCGTCGGCCATGCCGCCCAACGAAACGCTGGAGGTGATGGGCCGGTCGGGGGCCACGCTCGCCATCCACCTGTCGATCCATGTGCTGGATCAGGTGGCGGCGCGGCTCACCCCCCTTTATGGTGCGGAATGCCCGGCGGCGGTGGTCTACCGCGCGTCCTGGCCCGACCAGCGGGTGGTGAAGGGCACGCTGGCGACCATCGCCGCCCTGGTGGCCGAAGCCCCCATGGAGCGCACCGCCCTGATCCTCGTCGGTCCGGCCCTGGGGGCGGAGGATTTCCGCTGCAGCGCGCTCTACGACCCCGAACACATCCGCCGCTACCGCCCCGGTTATCCCGCGGGCGGGTTCCCCGTGGGGGAGTGATGGGGGCCTTTCCAGTCGGCAACCCCGGTGATGCGGCCCTGGCGGTCGGTGACGATCACCTCCACCGCCACCGGCGCGCCGTCCAGCGTCGCCAGGGCGGTCTCCTGCGCCAGGGCGGCGATGCGGTCGGCCAGCGGCAGGCCGGCGGCCGCGGCCATTGTCTGCACCTGGGCGGCGGTGTTGGCGCCGCGGGCCGCGTTCACCAGGGCGGTGTCGGCGCCAAGCGCGGCAAGCTGTTCCGCGATCCACTCCAGATCGACGCTGTTGCGCTTGGAATGCAGGTCCAGCAGCCCCTGTGCCAGCTTGGAGAATTTGGCGAAGCCGCCGGCCAGCGTCAGCCGGGGCACCGGATGGCCGCGCAGGTATTTCAGCGTGCCCCCGGCGAAATCGCCCATGTCGATCAGCGCCACCTCGTCCAGCCCGTGGCGGGATGCGGCGGCGCGTTCCGACAGATCGCCGGTGCTGGCCGCCACATGGGAAAGACCGGCGGCGCGGGCCACGTCCACCCCCCGCTGGATCGACGCGATCCAGGCGGAGCAGGAATAGGGAACCACGATGCCGGTGGTGCCCAGGATCGACAGCCCGCCGACGATGCCCAACCGCCCGTTCATGGTGCTTTTCGCCAGCGCCTCGCCGTTGGGGATGGAGATTTCCACCACGAAATCGGCGTCGTCGCCCGCGGCCTCGCGGATGGTCCGGGCGATCATGGCGCGGGGCACGGGGTTGATGGCCGGTTCCCCGACCGGCAGCGGCAGCCCCGGACGGGTCACCGTGCCCACGCCCGTCCCGGCGCGGAAGATCAGGCCGCGCCCCGGCTCCCCCCGCCACACCCTGGCGCGGATCAGGGCGCCGTGGGTCACGTCGGGATCGTCGCCCGCGTCCTTGACCACGCCCGCCGCCGCCCAACCATCACCCTTGTCGGTCCAGGCCAGGGCGAAGGCCGGGCGCTGGCCGCCGGGCAGGGTCACCGTCACCGGATCGGGAAAGACACCGGTCAACAGCGCCTCCACCGCCGCCCGCGTGGCCGCGGTGGCACAGGTGCCGGTGGTCCAGCCGCGCCGCAACGCCTTGCCGTCTCCGCCCGTCCCATCCCCGTTTTCGTCTGCTGAGCCTTCCGCCATGATCCACGCGGCCCCCATTCCCGAGAGCATCCAGGTTCCCTTCGCGCCGGGCAGCGTCTGGCTGGCGGGGGCCGGACCCGGCGACCCCGGCCTGCTGACGCTGCTGGCGCTGCAAGGTCTACGCGATGCCGACGTCATCGTCCATGACGCGCTGGTCGATCCCCGCATCCTGGAACTGGCCGGGCCGCAGGCTGAGTTGGAATTCGCCGGCAAGCGCGGCGGGCGTCCGTCGGCCCAGCAGGACGACATCAGCCGCCGTCTGGTCGAACTGGCGCGGCAGAACAAGCGGGTGCTGCGGCTGAAGGGTGGTGACCCCTTCGTCTTCGGCCGCGGGGGGGAGGAGGCGTTGACCCTGGCCGGGGCGGGCATCCCGTTCCGCATCGTGCCGGGCATCACCTCGGGCATCGCCGGCCCGGCCTATGCCGGCATTCCCGTCACCCACCGCGACAACAACCAGGCGGTGATCTTCGTCACCGGCTATTCGCTGGGCGGCGGGCCGGACTGGCGGGCGCTGGCGGCGACGGGCGCGCCGCTGGTGCTCTATATGGCGTGGCGGGCCATGCCCGGCATCGCGGCGGAACTGATGGCGGGGGGGCGCGCCGCCTCCACCCCGGTGGCGGTGATCGCCGACGCCACCACCGAACGGCAGAAGGTTCTGGAAACCACGCTTGCCACCTGTGCCGCCGACATGGCCGACAGCGGGCTGGAGCCGCCGGCGATCATTCTGGTGGGCGACGTGGTGGGTCTGCGGGCGCAACTGGCATGGCGGGGATGACATGAGCGAAGGGGGAGAAGGACCGGCCCGCGGCATCATCATCGCCGCCCCGGCGTCGGGGACCGGCAAGACCACGCTGACTCTGGGCCTGCTGGCGGCCCTGACGGCGCGCGGGGTGAAGGTGGGGGCGGCCAAGGCCGGGCCGGACTACATCGATCCCGCCTTTCACACCGCCGCAACCGGGCGGCCCAGCGTCAACCTCGACACCTGGGCCATGGCGCCGGACCTGCTGGACACCCTGATCCATCGGGTGGGGCAGGGGGTGGATCTGGTGGTGTGCGAAGGGCTGATGGGCCTGTTCGACGGGGTGCCGGGAGCAGAGGGTTACCCGGCCTTCGGCAGCGGTGCCACCGCCGACATCGCCGCCCGCACCGGCTGGCCGGTGGTGCTGGTGGTGAACGCGAAAGGGCAGTCGCAATCCGCCGCCGCATTGGTCAAGGGCTTTGCCACCTACCGTCCCGACGTGCGCATCGGCGGGGTGGTGCTGAACAACGTGGGCAGCCCCCGCCACGCCCGCCTGTGCGGCGATGCCATTCGGGATCTGGGCATTCCCGTTCTGGGCAACCTGCCGCGGGATCCGTCGCTGTCGCTGCCCGAACGCCATCTGGGGCTGGTGCAGGCGGGGGAAACGCCGGAGCTTGACCGCCGCCTGCGCGATCTGGGTGATTTCGTCACCGCGCATCTGGACATTCCGGCGCTGCTGGACCTCGCCCAGGCCACCCGGACCGTGCGCGGATCGGGGGAACCGGCCCTGCCGCCCATCGGGCAGCGCATCGCTGTGGCCCGCGACGCCGCCTTCACCTTCGCCTACCCCCACCTGCTCGATGGCTGGTGGCGGGAGGGGGCGGAGATCCGCTTCTTCTCTCCCCTGGCCGACGAGGCGCCGCCGGACGACGCCGATGCCGTCTACCTGCCCGGCGGCTATCCCGAACTGCACGCCGGGCATCTGGCGGTCTGCGCCGGGTTCCGCGCCGGGCTGACGGCCTTTGCCGGGCGTGGTGCCGTCTATGGCGAATGCGGCGGCTATATGGTGCTGGGCCAGTCGCTGGAGGATGCGGAGCGGGTGACCCATCCCATGCTGGGGCTGCTCTCCCACCGCACGTCCTTTGCCCGGCGCAAGATGCATCTGGGCTATCGTCGGGCGGTGCTGCTGGCCGGCGGGCCGCTGGGGCACGGAGGAACGGCCCTGCGCGGGCACGAATTCCATTACGCCACCGTCGCCGATCCCGGCAGCGACACGCCCCTGTTCACCGCCACCGCCGCCGATGGCAGCGACCTGGGCGCGCTGGGCGGGGTGCGGGGCCGGGTGTCGGGATCGTTCTTCCACATCATCGCCGCGGAGCCGACAGCATGAGCGACCAGGACCAGGACCGTCTTCACGCCGAGAAAATGGCGAAGATCAAGGCCGCCCGCGACCGCATGATGGCCGGCAAGACCATCGAGAAGGGGCTGCTGATCGTCCACACCGGCACCGGCAAGGGCAAATCCACCGCCGCCTTCGGCATGGTGATGCGCGCCATCGGCCACGGTATGAAGACCGCCATCATCCAGTTCGTGAAGGGCAAGTGGGACACCGGCGAGCGCGCGGTGTTGGAGGCCTTTCCCGAACTGGTGACCATCCACGCCCACGGCGAGGGTTTCTCGTGGGAAAGCCAGGACCGCCAGCGCGACATGGCGGCGGCGGCGGCGGCGTGGGCGCAGGCCAAGGCCGCCATCGCCGATCCCGACGTGCGCATGGTGGTGCTGGACGAGTTGAACATCGTTCTGCGCAACGACCACCTGCCCCTGGACGAGGTGATCGCGGTGCTGACCGGCCGCCCGGCCGACACCCATGTGATCGTCACCGGCCGCAACGCCAAGCCCGAGTTGATCGAGGCCGCCGATCTGGTCACCGAGATGACGCTGGTCAAGCACCCCTTCCGCGCGGGCGTCAAGGCCCAGGCGGGGATCGAGTTCTGACGGCCTTATGCCGGAACCAGCCCCTCGGCCAGCGCCTGCTTCAGATGGTCGAGGGCCTGGGCCAGCTTGCCGTCGATGACGTGAAGGTATTCCTTCCAGTCGGCGATGTGGGTCAACTCGGCCTTGCCGTCGGAAATGCCCCGCAGCCCGATCATCGGCACGGCGAATTTCTGGCAGGCGCGCCAGACGGCATAGGTTTCCATATCGACCATATCGGCGTCGATGCCGTCGTACCCCGCCCCCGACACGATGTTCGCCCCGGTGGACAGGGTGGCTTCCGCGATGCCGGGAATGCGGTGGGGCAGGGGGATCACCGCCGGAAGATCCAGCAGCGGCGTCCGCCCCTTCTCGAATCCCAAGGGCGACACATCCATGTCGCGGTAGGAGATGGCCGTGACCTGGAAGATGCCGGTCTGCGGCAGGGTGCGGGAACCGGCCGACCCCAGGCTGACCACCAGTGACGGCGTATCACCGCTTTGGGCGCGCCGGGCCAGTTCCGCCGTCAGGTTCACCCCGGCTTCGACCGGCCCGATGCCGATCATGACGGGCGTGATGCGCGCTTTCAGGCGGGGGCCGTATTCCGACGGGGCGGCCATGGCGAACAGAACGGATGAATCAAACACGTCAACGCCTTTCCGGTAACGGACACGCCCCGCCATAGCATCATCCGCGGCCTGACCCGAACCAAAATCGGGGACGGGCGCCATCCCAGGCCAGCAGCACCGCCGCCGCCAGCGCCAGCCCGCCCAGTGCCGCCGACAGGGGCAGGGCGGCGGCGGCCCCGAACCGTTCCATCACCAGCGCGAACAGCAGCGGGGCGGCGGCGGAGACGTAGAAGCCCGGCGCGATCAGCCGCCCCACCGTGGTGCCGTAAGTGCGGGGGTCGAACAGCACCAGCGGCAGCGTGCCGCGGACGATGGTGACCAGCCCGTTTCCAGCCCCGAACAGCACGGAAAAGGCAGCCCCCGCCGCCACCGACACCCCGGCGGCAAAGCCGAACCCGGCGCTGACCGGCAACAGGGCGGTGGACAGAACCGCCAGCCCGGCGGGGGACAGGCGCTTTCCGAACAGCACCTCCGCCAGCCGTGCCGCCGACTGGCCGACGCCGCGCAGCGACGACAGCACCACCGCCACGCCCAGGCCCATGCCCATACCGGCGATGATCCCGATCATGTGCGCCGACAACGCGGATGCCAGCGCGCCGGTGGACGCCACGATCACCGCATAAAGCACCCCCGCCCGGCGGGCATCCCCGCGGATCTCGGCCGGGGCGGCGGCGGGGAGGGGGGATGACGCCTCCACCCGCCTTTCCCCGCCGGGGATGCGCCAATGCAGCGGCACCGTTGCCAGCAGGAACCCGGCATAGACCACCAGCGCCCCCCGCCACCCCAGACGCTCGATCAGCGTTTGCCCGATGGGCCAGAAGACCGACGACGCCAGCCCGCCCAGCAGCGTGATGTGGGAAATGGGCCGCCGGGCCGATGCCCCGCCCACCCACGCCAACGCGGCGAAGGCGGCGTCGTACAGGCAGCAGCGCATCGCCACCCCCAGCACCACCCAGGCGGCGTAATACCCCGTCATCCCGTCGCACCCGGCCAGGATCAGGCAGCCGGCAGCCCCCAGCAGCGATCCCGCCACCATCACGCCCCGCCCGCCGTGGCGGTCGATGATGCGGCCCACCCGTGCCGACACCAGCCCCATGGCGACCAGCGCCACGGTGAAGCCGCCGTGGATCCACGACAGCCCCATTCCCAGCCCGGCGGCCATGGCCTCCCCGAAAATGGCGACGAGGTAATAGGTGGTTCCCCAACAGACGAGTTGGGACAGACCCAGGCACAGCACGAGCCTTGGTGCGATCATGGCGGCGGTTTGTCCGGTGTTCAGGTGATGTCCGGCCCCAGCCTAGCGCCCGGCGGGCGTCGGCGAAAACGACTTGTGCGCCGGCAACAGTTGAGAAAAACTCAACGGATGCCGTCCCGCCTGCCTCCCCTGAACGCGCTGCGCGCCTTCGTCGCCGCTGCCCGCCATGTCAGCTTCCGTCTGGCGGCGGAGGAGTTGTGCGTCACCCCCGGCGCCGTCAGCCGCCAGATCCGCGCCCTGGAAACCCATCTGGGGCTGGACCTGTTCGACCGTTCGCGGCGGCAGGTGGCGCTGACCCCGGCGGGGGCACGCTACTTCACCCGCATCGCCGGGCTGTTCGCCCAGATGGAGGATGCGACGGAGGATGTGCGCGGCGGCGGCGGGCCGGGTGGGGTGCGGGTGGATTGCATTCCCACGTTCGCCATGCATTGGCTGTTACCGCGCCTGCCCGATTTCCGGAGCGGCTGGCCGCAGGTGGAGGTGACCCTGACCACCGCCACCGGGCCGGTGGACCGCGGCCGAAGCTTCGATTACGCCATCCGCCGCGACGTGGCCCATTTCGCGGGCCTGCCCCCGGTGCCGCTGATGGAGGAGGTGAGTGCGCCCGTCTGCCGTCCGGGGCCGGACGAGCCGGGCGGGGCCGCGGCGCTGGCCGCCCACACCATCATCACCATCCGCGCCCGCCCCGACCTGTGGCCGGCGTGGTGTGCCGCCCAGGGGCTTGACCCCGGCGCCTTTCCCCGGCGGCTGGAGGTGGACCACACCTTCTTCGCCATCCAGGCGGCGGAAGAGGGCTTGGGGCTGGCGGTGGTGCCGCGGCTGTTCGTGGAACGGCCCCTGGCGGCCGGGCGGCTGGCCGAGCCGCTGGGACCGGCGGGGCGGGTGCGCACCGGCCAGTATTTCCTGTTGGAGGCCCCCGGCCCCCGTTCGGCGGAGGCGCACAGCTTCCACCGCTGGCTGGTGCAGCAGGCCGCTATTGTCCTCTGGCTGCGCTAACAGGCTGCAGAAAAACAATTTGTCTCAAAGAAATGTTTATCATTGCTACGCGTCATGCTCGATATGGCGAATTAAATTCGGTCAAAGCAGGGTAAAATATTCCGTTTCATTCAAGCGTGGTGCCCAAACATGAATTTTTCCGCAGCCTGCTAAATGTCCACAGAACCTAGGGTCATCGGCCCCGCTCCAGTTTCCGCCGGAGTTCCAGCAGCCGGGAATCCATGGCCAGGGTGGAGTCCTGTTCCGCGATGAGTCCCAGAACTGCGCGGGTGTTGTGGGGCCAGAGGGCCATGTCGACCGGCAGGATCCGGTACAGGATCTTCAGCACGGCGTCGGGAAACCGCCGCACCAGAGCCCCTTCCGGCGTGTCCGGTTCGTCAAGGTCATACATTGCCATGGAGGCGTGCCGGTCGAGCGGCGTGAGGCAGCGGATCACCGCCTCCACCCCCGACGGGAAATCGTCATCCAGAGTGAGCAGAACCCGGAGCAGCCCCTCGGTCTCTCGCGAGCCGTTGGCGATGTGTTGGCGCGGCCAGACGTTGCGGAGGAACGCCAGCACATCGCCCCGGCGCGATGCCGTGTCTTCCTTCAGCCAGTTGGCCAAATTCCACAGCACTTGGTGACGAAACTCAATTCCACCCCGCAGCAGACAATCGCGCAGTTCCTCGTCTGTGACCATGCGGGTCTGATGTCCGTCCCCTTTCGTAATCCAGCGAAACAGGAGCATCGCCGCAAAGGCCGGTGCTTCCCTTTCCTGCGCTCCCGAGACCCGCGCGAGTACCAGGGGCTTCACGCGGAGAAAGAGCGGAAGCGACAAACGGCCTGCGTACCTCAGTCCGTCCCAGAACGCCGAGACGGCGTCCGTACCGCCGGTTTCCGCCCGTTGGATCAGGCGTGCTTCGGTCCAACCCGGATCGACGGCGTGGAACCAATCCAGCCTTTGGCACAGAACGGCCGCTGCATGGAGTTGCTGGCTCCCCGGCAAATCGAGGAGTTCTTCCACATAACGACGCCATTCGGGCGGAAGACAACTGTCCGACGGACGGTCTTTAAGCACCGGATGTTCGAACAGCGCGTCGGCAAGCCGGCCTGCCGGAGCGTTGATGCCCTCTGCCAGCCAATCACGGCCCCGGCTGCTATGGATGATCGTCGACTTGCCGACGTCCGGCTCCGCTCGAAGCAGGCGCAATACGGCGTCCCAGAGCGCGCGGAAGGCGTCAGGGTGATCGCGAAACAGCGTTTCGGCGCTGACGCGCATCCAAGACGTCACCGGATGCGCAATCGTCGCAAGACCGGACATGGGCAGGGCGGTCAGGCGGCAGGCGATCAGGGCCGTCAGGCGTGACCGGTCGTTCTTGCGCGCCTCGCTGTTGAGGTAAGCATTCCAACTGGTCGTCGGGAACTCGCCGGTCTTCGTTCGCAGCATCAGGGCCGCCAGCGCCCGGACAGGCTTCAGTTGGACGTAGCCCTGGAAAGGGTCCTCCTCACGCAAGAAGTCCTTCGGGTGACGTCTCCGAAGCCGGTCGGCGGCGTCGATCAGCGATGCCAGAGGCTCGTTCAGGAGCGGTGTCGGGGATGGGTCAGTCACGACCAAGCCCCCGCGGCCCTCCATCGACACCGCGGCCCCCGCCGCGTGCTCCTCGTGCCATTTCGGGGCGGCTCGTCGAAGATCCTCAATGGCTTCCGCAGGGGCCGGAAGGTCGATCCCCTTTGCTTTCAGCCAATGGATGCGATCCAGAGCGTAGGCGGCGCGCCGCTCACGGAACTCTGTTCTGTTTTCACGCGGCCACCGCGGTGGCCCCTTCACCAGTCTTCCCGCCAAGGCCGATCGTGTTCGCGCCGGGAAGGCCGCCCATCGCGCCTCGATGGCGACGAGGAAATCGCGCTGGTGATGCGCATCCCAAAACGCACAGGGCGACAGGCCGGTCAACAGGCGCCCGGCCTCCGCCGGGGTGGTCAGGTCCTTGCGGCCGGCGGCCCACATCCGAAGCCGGGCGAAGACGTGATCGTCCATCGGCCAGAAGGTCCGCTCGGTGTGGGCCGCCGACGCCGAATGCGCGACTAGTTGATTGAAAAGGCTGATGTACTTCGCGAGAAGGCCGTCCAGTCCAAGGATGAAGGATGGGTCGTTGGAACGGACATCCGGGTCTGGCGTCAAGGGGCGCTCAAGCCGAAGCCCGGATTTTCCGGACTCGGCTTCCAGAACCGTCGCGCGTTCGAGCATCCGCCCGACCGCCCGGACCATCGAGGCGAGATGCGCCACCGGAATGTCAACGTCCGTTTGCCACTCCGGATATTCGACCTGCAGGGTGAACAGTTGATCCATCCCGAGGCCGGGCTGATCCCGTGGCGGGATGGGTCCGCTCCAGAATGGGCCGGCGACCGTCAGGCGCGGCTGGAGCGTCGTCGCGATGCGTTCCGCCGTTGAAACAGTCCATCCATCGGCGGCCAATTCCTTTTTCAGATCGTACCAGTCGCGCCGGCCCCAGGAGTACTCCTCCGCCCAAGACGCCAGCAGGTGACGCCACGCCCGCTTCACGACGGGGCCGAACCGCTCGGCCTTGTGATCGACCGCCCACCGAATCCAGTCGCGAACATCGGGATGCAGCGCGCCCTGCTTCGTCGCCCACCACACCGCGGCCGGCTCGTGGCACACCATCGACAGCCAAACCCCCAGAGACCACAGGCGCGGCGGCAAGGCCGCCGGCGCGTTGGCGGCGGGTCCGGCGAACGTCGCCGCCCGCCCGGCGGGGGAGTTCCCGGTTTGGGTCGCGAGCGCGCTCCAGGCCCCCTTTGGAACCTCCCGTTTGGTGAAGTGATCGTCCGGGGCGACCCGCGCAGGAGCCGGATCGTCGTCAATGCCGTAGCGATCGAAGGGATCGACGTGTTCCCCCACCTCGAAGTACCGTCCAAGGTTTCCAGGCTTTCCGAAGCGGATCGCCGGGTCGAAGACGCACAGCCATTCTGCCGGAGGCGGCGGGTCCGCCTGTGCCAGAACCTTCGCGCCATAATCGGTTGAGACAAGGTGGGCCACCTGCCCACGCTCATGGGGCGCCAGATCGGCGGGGCCGCGGCGGGCCATGGCGATGACCGACCCCGTCCAAGCCTGCGGATCGCGCGCCCGCGCCGCCCAGGCGTCCAGGGTGGACCAGAGCGCGGCGTGTCTGTCGGCGCCGTCATACGCGATGGCGTCGACGCCCTTGGACCGCCACCGCGCCTGCGCCTCGTCCGGTAGGCCGTCCTGGAAGGCGTAGAGACCGGCCGTGCTGGTGGCGGTGCGGCCGAGGGCTTCCAGAAGGTATCGGATGGGCGGGTCGTCGGCGCTGTAGCCGACGAACACGATCTGGAACCGTTGCAGAAGCTGGCGCATGAAGTTCGCCGCCCAGCCTTCTGACAGATAGGCATGTCCGAAATCAGCGGAGGAGACCACGAACTCCTCCCCCTCGATCCCGGTGTAATCCTTGTTGGTGATCCCGTGCAGATGCACGATGCCCTCGAACGTCGCCCGACGGCGCAGGTCCGGCAGGAGGGGCGGTGTCCAGTATTTGACCGTCCGTTCCGCCACCCGAAGGAACAGGCGGTCGAAGTTGGTGGTGACGAGGCGAACGGCGCCGTCGGGACAACGGGCTAAGTCCAGAAGGGTCCGATGGGCCGACGTGTCCACACGCCGGGCAGGACGGAGTGCTTCAGAGACCTTCGCCCGTACCACATCAAAGGGGAAATCCTGCTCCAGCAGCCCGAAGATGTGGTCGGCAGAGATCGGCGCCCCGTCTCTCATACTGGAGAAAAGGCGCCGTGCTTCGCTGCCCGCGGCTGCGCCCAACTGATCGAGAACCGTCGTGGTCAGCCCGATGAAATCCGGAAGCCCGGCCTTCGCCCGAGACACGCCGGCCCCACAGAAGAAAACGACCCGCCCCTCGTCGCGGGCGGTGAGAAGGTCGTTTGGTATCGAAGGGCCGTTCTCAAGGAAGCGCATGGTTTTTGCTGGGGGCGAGGCGGGACATTGGGTGACGGAGCGGTCAGGCATCGTCGTCTGATGCGGTGTCAGTGATCTCGACGCCATCGCTCAAGGTGACGCTGTGGATCACCTTGAGCAACAGGTTTTCGCCTATTTAAACGGCGTCACGCTTTCGCTGCGGTCATGTCCCACGGGGGGAGCAACCGTGTTCGACGAAGAAAGTTCATGAACCGGGAGTGCTCCGCGTCAAGGCTCGCGCTGGCGCGCGCCCGCCCCTTGGGCGGCGACGGCCTTGACCCGTCCGTGCTCCCGGTTCGTTTGGTTTGGCATTCGGTCGGCGACGAGCGCCGAGCGTCGGCGTTCTCAGGCTGAGCTGGCCTCCCAAGTTGCGCCTTTGGCCAGCATGGCGTTGAGGCGGACGACCAGCTTGCGCGCGCAGGCGGTCAAGGCGAGCTTGGATGGATCAGGCTATTGTACGAAATCTGCGATAATGCCCTTTGTGTTGGTGGCGGCGGAAAGTGCCGCCAGATAGAGAGAGCGGCAATCTTTCGACCCGACGTCCTCCCCAATTCAGGCTGTTGGGCTAGGTTCTGTGGATATTTAGCGCAACCAGAGGATGATAGCGGCCAAGGTGACGACGGCGAGGTAGTTTCTGGCTGCGCTAAATATCCACAGAACCTAGCCCATTACCCCGTACCACCCCATCCCCAACCCCGCACACACCGCCAGCACCGGCACGGTGCCCAGCCGGACGCCGAAGGTCAGCACCAGCGCCACCACGGTCAGCACCGCCGCCGGGCCGTTGACGCTGGCAAGGTCCGGCACATCCACCCGCCCACCGACCACCGGCACCGGGGTCAGGCGGGCAAACAGGGTGTGGAGCGCGAACCAGAGCGCCAGATTCAGCACCACCCCCACCACCGCGGCGGTGATGGCCGACAGCGCCCCCGACAGCGCCCGGCTGTGGCGCAGCGCCTCGGCGTAGGGGCCACCCAGGAAGATCCACAGGAAGCAGGGAACGAAGGTGACCCATGTTGCCAGACAGCCGGCCAGGGTCCCGGCCCACAGGGGCGACAGCCCGCCCGGTTCGCGGAATCCGGCCATGAAGCCCACGAACTGCAACACCATGATGAGCGGCCCCGGCGTGGTTTCCGCCATGCCCAGCCCGTCCAGCATCTCGCCCGGCTGGAGCCAGCCGTAATGCTCCACCGCCTGCTGCGCCACATAGGCCAGCACGGCATAAGCACCGCCGAAGGTCACCACCGCCATCTTGGAAAAGAACACCGCCACCGCGGCGAACACGTTCTGCGGCCCCAGCGCCAGCACCAGTGCGGCCACCGGCCCCAGCCACAGCGGCACCCCCACCAGCAGCACCCGCCGGGTCCAGGCGTGCGACGGGCGCGCGTGGGCCGGGGTTTCCGCCCCGATCAGGCTGTCGGCATCGGCCAGCCCGGCCGCCGCCCCGTCGCCTCCATGCCCCATGCCGTTGCCGATGCCCCGCACCCCGGCCCAGGCCAGCCCCAGCCCGACCAGCCCCGCCGCCGCCACGATCAGGGGAAAAGGCAGGTCATAAATGAACAGCCCGGCAAAGGCCCCGGCGGCCAGCCCGCGCTTCCACCACCCCGTCAGCGCCCGCCGCCCGATGCGGATCACCGCATCCAGCACCACAGCCAGCACCGCCGCCTTCAACCCGACGAACAGCGCCTGCACCGGCCCCGCACCGCCATGAATGGCGTAGATCCAGCTCAGCGCCATGATGGCGATGAAGCCGGGCAGAACGAACAGCCCCCCGGCGATCAGCCCCCCCACCGGCCCGCGCAGCAGCCAGCCGATATAGGTCGCCATCTGCTGCGCCTCCGGTCCCGGCAGAAGCATGCAGCAGTTGAGCGCGTGGAGAAACCGCGCTTCCCCCACCCAACGCTTTTCATCCACCAGGATCCGGTGCATGACCGCGATCTGCCCCACCGGCCCCCCAAAACTCAATCCCGCCACCCGCGCCCAGGTGCGGACGAATTCCCCCATGGGAACGCGGTTATATTTAGTCATTTACAGCGAATTCTCGTTATTTAAATCGGAATTCGCGCTGTATCACGGGAAATGATTTTTGGGAAGCCGGGATCGTTCGGGCCGTGCCGGGTTTGCCGATTTGGGGTCAGTTGACCGCCGCCCCGCCGAACCCCATCAGCACCGTGCGACAGGCCGACAAGCAATGCGCGCATTCCTGGGCGCACACCCGGCAATGTTCGTGTTCGACGGCGTGCAGGCTGCATTCGGCACCGCAGCGTTCGCAGGCGGTGGCGCAGGCTTCCAGCAGGGTGCGGACGACGGCCTCGTTCGAGCCGGTGCGACGGGACAGCACCGCACCCGTGGCGGCGCACACATCGGCGCAGTCCAGGTTGAGCCGGATGCATTGGGTCAGGTCGGCCACCATCCCTTCGCCCAGACAGGCGTCGGCGCAGGCGATGCAGCTTTGGGCGCAATCGGCGCATTCCTCGATGCAGCGGATCAGCGCCTCGTCGGGATTCCCCCGCACCTGCGGGTGGGTGGCGATCATGGCGTGGGTGTGCATGGCGGGCCTCCGATGCCGTGATGGATCCTGACCCATCAACCGGCACCGGGCGGACGGCGTTCCCGCGGTGCGGCGTTATTCCGCCGGGCTGCCGCGGTAGCGGAACGGCGTGTCCAGGGCCGCGGCATCGGCATCGCGCAGGGCCGCGACCGCCGCATGGGCGCTGGATTTCTCGCACACCGGATCGGCGGCGTCGGCATCACCGGCCAGCGCCAGCGCCTGACAGCGGCAGCCGCCCCAATCCACCTCGTTCTGGTCGCAGTCGCGGCAGGGCTTGGGCATCCAGTGGGTGCCGCGGTAGCGGACAAAGGCAGGGCCGTCGCGCCAGATCTCCGACAGGGTGCGCTCGTGCACCGTCTCGAAATCCATGCCGGGAATGGTTTCCGCTGCGTGGCACGGCAGCACCCGGCCCGAGGGCGTCACGTTCATGAACCGCCGCGCCCAGCCGCCCATGCACGCCTTGGGACGGCGGGCGTAATAGTCGGGCACCACGTAATCCACCACGATCCGGCCCTTGAGGTCCGGCAGACGGGCGCGCACCGCCGTGTCCATGGCGATCAACTGCTCGTGCGACGGCAGCAGGGCGGCGCGGTTGACCAGCCCCCAGCCGTAATACTGCACGTTGGCGATCTCGATCCGTCCGGCATTCAGGTCCAGGGCGAGGTCGATGAACGCGTCCACCCGGCCGATGTTGTGCCGGTGCAGCACGGCGTTGATGGTCAGCGCCAGCCCGGCCCGGGTCACCATCTCCGCCACGGCGAGCTTGCGGGCATGGCCGCCCTTGAAGCCGCCGATACGGTCGGCCCCCTCCGCCTCGGTGTCCTGCAGGCTGATCTGCACATGCTGCAGACCGGCATCGCGCAGGCGGATCAGGCGATCCTCGTCCATCAGCACGGCCGAGGTGATGAGGTTGGTGTAAAGGCCCACATCGGTGGCGTGGGCCACCAGCTCTTCCAGATCCTTGCGGACGCAGGGTTCGCCGCCGGAGAAATGCACCTGCAGCATCCCGGCGTCGGCCGCCTGATCCAGCACCCGTTTCCAGGATGCCGTGTCCATCTCCCGGCTGGCGGGGTCGAGGGCCAGGGGGTTGGAGCAATAGGGGCAGCGCAGGGGGCAGCGGTGGGTCAGTTCCGCCAGCACCGCGAAGGGCGGGGCCAGCGTGTCGGCGTGGGTTGCACGGGGAAGCAGGCAGGTCATGGCACCACATACCCCTTGGCCAGCAGGTCGTTCAGCATCTCCAGCACGTCGGCGGCGATGTCGGCGCGCGGGGCGTCGTATTCCGCCGCCAGCCGGGTGATGGCCTCCCCCACCGTGCCGGCGTCGCGGGGGGTGGTGGCGCGGACCACGGCCAGCGCCGTGTCGTCCAGCACCAGCACCCGTTCCGGGGCCAGCAGCATCCATTCGTCCCGCGCCCGGTCGTGGCGCAGCATCACACCGGGCGCCAGCCGCACGCGGCTGTCTTCGAAAATGGTGGGGGAGTCCGTCATGGGTGCCCTTTAACGGCTGTAGCGCGGCGCGTCCATGTCCGCCGGCACGAAGGCGCCGGGCGGGATCAGCGCCGGGGTGACGTAGGCATGATGCAGCGCATCCAACTGCGCCCACAACAGTTCCGTCTTGAACCGCAGCGCGCGCAGGCACTGGATCTGCTGCTCGCGGGTGCGGGCGTTGTCCAGCACGTACTGCAGGCCGAATTCCACATCCCGCGGCGCTTCGGTCAGGCGCTTGCGGAAATAGGACAGCGTGGCGTCGTTGGCGAAGCTGTAGTTCTGCTCGAACCCGGCGATGCGCTCGCGGTGGATGGTCGGGGCGAACAGCTCGGTCAGCGACGACGCCACCGCTTCCAGCAGCGAATGGTCGCGCACGAAATGGACATAGGCGTCCACCGCGTAGCGGGTGGCGGGCAGAAGCCCCTCCAGCGAGATCACGTAATCGCGGTCCAGCCCCAGCCCGTCGGTCAGCCGCAGCCAGCGTTCGATGCCGCCGACCTTGCTTTCGTCCACCTGACCGTCAACCCCCAGCCCGTCATGGTCCAGCACCCGCTGCATCCACACGCGGCGCAGCGCCGGATCATCCATGCGCGCCATGATTGACAGATCCTTGCGCGGGATCGACACCTGATAATAGAAGCGGTTCAGCGCCCACGCCTGAATCTGCCCCTTGGCCAGCTTGCCGCCGTGAAGAAGCTGATGGAAGGGGTGGAGGTCGTGGTATTGCCGTTCGCCAATGGCGCGCAACTCCGCCTCGAACGCGGCGGGGGACAACAGCTCGGTCATAGGGTCAGCTCCAGCCCGAAATTTCCAGCCCGTCATGGGCGATCTGCCACCCCGCCGCCTCCGCCGCCCGGCATTCGGGCGAATCCTCCAGCAGGACGGGGTTGGTGTTGTTAATGTGAATGAAGACCTTGCGCCCCACCCCCAGCCCGTCGAAGGCGGCGATGCTGCCCTCCGGCCCCGACATCGCCATATGGCCCATGCGCGCCGCCGTCTTGGTGCCGGTGCCGGTGCGGATCATCTCGTCGTCGGTCCAGGTGGTGCCGTCGAACAGCACCAGCCCCGCTCCCCTCAGCCGGTCGGCCAGCCAGCCGGGCAGGGCGGCACAGCCGGGGATGTAGAAGAACGACGATCCATCCACCATGGAGCGGACGTGCAGCGCCACCGTGTCTTCGGCCACCGACCCGAAATTCGGCCCGGCGGCGGTGTTTTCCAGGTAGAGCGCCACCTTGCCCGGAACGGCGAAGGCTTCGATCTCCAGCCCCAGCGGGGTGCCGGCGGCGTCGGCGGGGGTGAAGGGCGTGCCCAGCCCGATGGAGCGGCGCGGCACCAGATCGCGGTTCAGCACGTTGAACACGCTGTTGCCGTCCAGCACCCCCAGCACCCGCGCTGTGGCGTGAATGGCGAAGGGATGGCTTTCGCGCAGGGTCAGCAGCCCGGCCACATGGTCGATGTCGGCGTTGGTCAGCACCGCCGCCGCCAGCGGGTTGCCGCGGCGTTGCCCGGCGGGGGGATGCAGCGGGGGAGAGGCCAGAAGCTGGGCGCCCAGATCGGGCGATGCGTTCAACAGCACCCAGCGGTCACCGTCGGCGCTGACGGCGATGGACGATTGCGTGCGGGGGCGGGCGGCGGGGTCGCCGGAGCGCGCCCGGCGGCAGCCGTCGCACGCGCAATTCCATTGGGGAAAGCCGCCGCCGGCGGCGGATCCCAGGACCAGGATTTTCATGGGCACCCCTTGGGGGGAAGCATCCTCTGAACGAACGGGCGCCGCGCTCCTTGGGGTACGGGGAGGCACATGGGGAAACGCGGCGCCCGCCGCCGACAGCACCGCTCAGAGAGCGGCGCAGGCGTAGGCGTTGATTTCGGTGCCCACGGCGATTTCGGTGGTCTTGGGCTTGCGCCAGGTCTTCATCGGAGAGTCTCCCTAAAAGCTGTTGGTGTGTTGCGGCCCGTCAGGCGGGCCGGTCTTCAGGGTAGGCCCCGCGGGGGGAGACGCGCCATCCTACCTTCGTTCAATAGCGGCTAATCGAACGAAAGGGGGTGCCCCTCCTCGGTGGGCAAACCGGCCTCGGCCCAGCCGTCCGCCCCCAGCGGGTACCAATAGACGCGGGTATAGCCCAGCGACAGCGCCCGCTTGGCGGCGTTCCACGACATCCAGCAATCGGCCAGACAATAGAACAGCACCCCGCGGCCCCGGTCGCCGCCGGTCAGCCGGTCGAGCTGGCGGCCGAACCAGCCGGTCAACTCCGGCCCCGGATCGCCCAGACCCACATTGGGCAGCCACACGCTGCCGGGGATCTGCAGAAACGGCTTCGCCACGATCCACGGACCGCCGGGCAGGGTGGAGCGGTCCAGCTTCATCACGTTGATGGGGATGGCCTGTCCGCCGTCGATCAGCGTGCGGGCGGCGGCGGTGTCCACCGTGGCGGCCCCGGCCAGACCCGCGGGGGTGGGGCTGCGATACCCGTCCATGCGATACCCCGCCGGCTCGTCCACGGCCGCCGCGGGGCCGGACAGCAGCAGCCAGGCCCCCAGTATTGCCCCCATCGTTGCCGTGAACGCCCGTTTCATTTTCCGATTCCTCCCGGTTCTTTTGTTCCGGAGAATAGGAGATGAAGACGCGCCCGTACGGTCAATACTGCGATGGTCGCAGATCATCCCTCCGCGTAATGGCGCCCGAAGCGGTTCGACAGAAAATCGGACAGTTGGGCGTCCTCCTGCCGCACGAAGCCCTGCTGGGGCAGCTTGCCGTCGCGCAGCAGGTCGATCATGGCGCAGATGCCCGCCGCCGTGGTGATCTGGATGGCGCTCCACGGCACGCCGCCGATGGTGGCGTTGTAGATCTTGCGGGCGAAGCTTTCCTGCATCAGCCGCCCGTCCTGATGGCCGCTGACGGTGACGAAGACCAGAACAACATCCTGTTTGGTCATGGGCACGGCGGTTTCCAGCACATCCTTGAACAGGTCGCGCCGCTCGGCCAGCCGCAGATCCTGGGCCAGGAACTTGATGGCGTCGCGGTGGCCGGGGTAGCGCACGGTCTTGTAATTCAGCGTCCGCACCCGTCCGGCCAGCGTGTCGCACAGCGTCCCCAGCCCGCCGGAGGTGTTGAAGGCCTCGTACTCCACCCCGTCGAGGGAGAAACGCTCCAACCCCTGGAGCGGCAGAACCTCGTGCACCGTGCCTTCGTGAATTGCCTCGCACAGGTTGCAGTATTCGTTGATAAGCCCGTCGGTGCTCCAGGTTAGATTGTATTTCAGCGCGTTGGTGGGGAAGATGGGCAGGGCGCCCACCCGCATCTGCACGTCGCGCAGGGAATCGAACCGCCGGGCCAGATCATAGGCCGCGATGGACACGAACCCCGGCGCCAGCCCGCATTGGGGGACGAAGGCGGTGGCAGCCCCTTCCGCCACCGCGCGCACGCGGCGGGTGGTCGCCACATCCTCGGTCAGGTCGAAGTAATGGGCGCCCGCGTCCCGCGCCACCGCCGCCACCGTGGCGTTGAGGTAGAAGGGCAGGGCCGACACCACCATGGCGTGGCCGTTCATGGCCCGGCGCAGGGCCGCCGGGTCGGACACGTCCAGCACCATGCGGTCGGCCTCGCTCTCCGCCACATGATGCAGGCTGGCCGCGGCATGGTCGGCGACGGTCAGCGTGTATTCGCCGGTGGAATGGAGAAGGTGGGCGATCATGCTGCCGATCTTGCCCGCACCCAGCAACAATATCCGTGTCATGCCGCTCTCCGCCGGTCCGTCCGTTCCGCCCCCGCCGGTGGCGAAAGCTCCTGTCTTGAGCGTGGGCATGACGGGACCGCTTTTCCAGGGGATGACGGGTACTCCCTTCGGCCAGGGGTGGGGGTAGGCAGGAAGAGTTTTTGAAAAGCCGCCCCATCCCCCAAACCATAAACCCACCCCCACAGTCCCACTGCCGATAAGGGCGCCCCTGATGAAGACCATTGCCGGCATCCAGTACCTGCGCGGTCTGGCGGCGTTCCTCGTGCTGTATTTTCACGCCATCGACCAGCTTCCGGCGCTGTTCCGCAGCCTCGGCCCCTTCGGGCATGTGGGGGTCGCGGGGGTGGACATCTTTTTCGTCATCAGCGGCTTCATCATGTGGACCATCACCGCGGATGGCGATACCGGCGACGGGCGCGGCTCCCCCATGGGGTTTCTGGGCAAGCGGATCGTCCGGATCGTGCCGCTTTACTGGGTGTTCACGGCGCTCAGCGTCGCCATCGCCGTGGCGGTGCCGCAGGCCCTGCACAACCGCTCCACCGATCCGTGGCACATCCTGGCGTCGTTCCTGTTCGTGCCCACTTTCCATCCGGCGTTCGACCACATGGCGTTTCCGGTGCTGGTGCCCGGCTGGTCGCTGCAGTTCGAGATGTTCTTCTATCTCGTCTTCGCCCTGTTCGTGGGCTGCACCGCGGCGGTGCGGCTGGTGGCGGTGCCGGCGGTGATGCTGGGGCTGGTGCTGGCGGGGATCGTCATCCGGCCCACCGGGGCCATCGGGGTGACCTACACCGATCCGCTGATGGTGGAGTTCCTGGCGGGGATGATGCTGGGGGTTCTCCACCGCGCCGGGCGGCTGCGCTCCCTGCGGCTGGGATGGGCGGGCGTGCTGGCGCTTCCGCTGCTGGTGCCGCTGCTGACGACGCTGGTGATGGAGGATTACGCGGTGTCGGGGTCGGCGCGGCTGGTGGCGTGGGGGCTGCCGGCAGTGCTGCTGGTGGCGGGGATGCTGTGCCTGGAAAACCGCGGTCGGGTGCGCACCATTCCCCTGTTCCGCCTGATCGGCGATGCGTCCTATTCGCTGTACCTGTCGCACCTGTTCACGCTGGGCGTTCTGCGGGCGGCGTGGAAGGCGGCGGGGCTGCCCATGGAGGGGGCGGGCGGGGACATCGCCTTTGCCGTCGTGGGCTGTGCGCTGGGCGTGGCGGTGGCGGTGGGGGTCTATCGGCTGCTGGAACGGCCGCTGCTCGATGCCGTTCGGTGGGGGATCGCGCGGGGGGGCGCCCTTCTCCCCCTCCCGTCCCGGCAGCGGGCCGGGGCGGAAGGGGGAGATTGACGGGTTACGCCGCCACCTCTTTTTCGCTGCGTTGTTTGAGGATGTCGAGGGCGACATCGACGATCATGTCCTCCTGCCCGCCGACCATCTTGCGGTTGCCGAGTTCGACGAGGATTTCGCGGGTGTCGATGCCATAGGTCTTGGCGGCCCGCTCGGCGTGGCGCAGGAAGCTGGAATAGACCCCGGCGTACCCCAGGCTCAGGCTTTCGCGGTCCACCCGCACCGGGCGGTCCTGAAGCGGGCGCACCAGATCATCGGCGGCGTCCATCAGCGCGAACAGGTCGCAGCCGTGTTCCAGCCCCATGCGGTCGAGCACGGCGATCAGGGCTTCCAGCGGCGCGTTGCCGGCCCCGGCCCCCATGCCGGCCAGGGAGGCATCGACGCGCACCGCCCCCGCCTCGATCCCCGCCACCGCGTTGGCCACACCCAGGGTCAGGTTGTGGTGGGTGTGCACGCCGATCTGGGTGTCCGGCTTCAGCGCCGCGCGGAAGGCCCGCACCCGCTCCGCCACCTGATGCGGCAGCAGCGCACCGGCGGAATCCACCACATAGACGCATTCAGCACCATAGGATTCCATCAGCCTGGCCTGTTCCACCAGCCGTTCCACCGGGATCATGTGCGACATCATCAGAAAGCCGATGGTGTCCATGCCCAGCTTGCGGGCGTGCTCGATGTGCTGCTTCGACACGTCGGCTTCGGTGCAGTGGGTCGCCACCCGCACGCTGCGCGCCCCGGCGTCATAGGCGGCACTCAGCTCCTCCTTGGTGCCGATGCCGGGCAGTTGCAGCACCGTCACGCGGGCGTGGCTGACCGCATCGGCCACCGCCGCGATCCAATCGGTGTCGGTGTGGCTGCCGAAGCCATAGTTGAACGAACCGCCCGCCAGCCCGTCGCCGTGGGTGATCTCGATGGCGTCCACGCGGGCGGCGTCCAGCGCCCGGGCGATGGCCACCACGGTGGACAGGTCGTACTGGTGCCGCAGCGCGTGCATGCCGTCGCGCAGGGTCACGTCCTGGATGTAGAGCTTGCTCATGGGACCGTTTCCCCTTTCCCTCACGCCGCCAGCGTGCGCTCGACCCAGCGGTCGGCGGTGGCCATGGCGGCGGAGGTCATGATGTCCAGATTGCCGGCGTAGGCCGGCAGGTAGTGGGCCGCCCCTTCCACCTCCAGGAAGATCGACGACTTGATGCCGGAGAATTCGCCGTAGCCGGGGATGCGCACCGGATCGTTGTTGCCGAACCGCTCGAACTGCACCTTCTGCTTCAGGCGGTAGCCGGGCACGTAGCTCTGCACCTCCTTGACCATCGCCTCGACCGAGGCTTCGATCGCCTCCGGCTCGGCCCCTTGCGACAGCACGAACACGGTGTCGCGCATGATGAGCGGCGGCTCGGCGGGGTTGAGGATGATGATCGCCTTGCCGCGGGTGGCTCCGCCCACCTGCTCGATGGCCCGGCGGGTGGTCTGGGTGAACTCGTCGATGTTGGCGCGGGTGCCGGGACCGGCCGATTTCGACGAGATCGACGCCACGATCTCGGCATAGGGCACCGCCTTGGCCACCCGGCGCACGGCGTAGACCATGGGGATGGTCGCCTGCCCGCCGCAGGTCACCATGTTGACGTTGGGCTGGTCCAGGTGGGTGTCGAGGTTGACCGGCGGCACGGTGTAGGGGCCGATGGCCGCCGGGGTCAGGTCGATCACCTGCTTGCCCGCCGCGATGCACGCCTCGCTGTGCTTCTTGTGGGCATAGGCCGAGGTGGCGTCGAACACCACCTTGATGTCGGCCCATTCCGGCATGGCCATCAGCCCGTCCAGACCCTGGTGGGTGGTCGCCACCCCCATCCGCCGGGCGCGGGCCAGACCATCAGACTCCGGGTCCACACCCACCATCACGCCCATCTCAAGGTGCTTGGCGTGGCGCATCACCTTGATCATCAGGTCGGTGCCGATGTTGCCCGATCCCAGGATGGCGATCTTCGCTTTGCTCATCTGTGTCATTCCTTTGCAAAAGCGGCGCGGACCGAGCCAAGCCCGGCGATGCGCGCTTCCACCACCGATCCCCACGTCACCGGGACCATCGGACCCAAGGCACCCGACAGAACCGTGTCCCCCGCCTTCAGCGGACGGCCCGCCCGCGCCATCACCCGCGCCAGCCACAAAACCGCGTTCAGCGGATGGCCCAGACACGCCGCACCCGCGCCGGTCGAGACCGTCTCGCCGCAGGTCATTTCCATGGTGCAGCCGTGCAGATCCAGCCCGTCCAGACGGCGGGGCGGCCCGCCCAGCACGTACAGGCCCGACGAGGCGTTGTCGGCCACGGTGTCGGTGATGGTGATTTTCCAATCGCGGATGCGACTGTCCACCACCTCGATGGCGGGCAGGGCATAGTCAACCGCGCGGATGACGTCGGCCACGGTGATGTGTTCCGACGTCAGATCACGGCCGAGGATGAAGGCCACCTCGGCCTCCGCCTTGGGCTGAATCAGGCGGTGGCGGGGAATGGCTTCCCCGTCCGGCACCGCCATGTCGGTGAACAGCATGCCGTAATCGGGCTGATCGACGCCAAGCTGCTTCTGCACCGCCAGCGAGGTCAGGCCGATCTTGCGCCCCGCCAGCACCCGGCCCTCGGCCAGCCAGCGGCGGGTGTTGATCTCCTGCACCGCATAGGCCGTCTCCACGTCCCCCGGCGTCAGCAGGTCGGCCAGCGGCGCGCAGGGGCTGCCGCTGGAAGAGGCGTCGAGAAGCCGGGCCGCGGCGGCGGTGGCCGCAGCGGTTTCAAGGGTTGCCGTCATGATCCGTCAGCCCTTGAGGAAATCGATGTGGATGCGGTTGAAGGTGTCGGGATCTTCGTGCTGGGGCCAGTGGCCGCAGTTTTCCATCACCACGAAACGGCTGTTGGGGACCAGATTGGCCAGCCGCTGCCCGACCTCCACCGACGCGGTGGGATCGTGGGTGGTCCACAGCACCAGGGTTTCGGCCGTGATGCGGCCCAGCTCGTCCTCGGTCAGCATGTTGCGCAGGCGCACATCCATGTCCTGCAGGCACATGATGCGTTCCATCGCTTCGGCCATGCCGGGCAGGCGATAGACGCCGAAACGCGCCTCCACCAGATCCTCGGTGACGATGGACGGGTCGAGCATCAGGAATTCCAGACGCTTGCGGGTGGCTTCGCGGTCGGGCGCGCGCACGGCGGCCAGGCTCAGCGTGCGCAGCCGCTCCATCACCTTGGGATCGGCGATCATGCCGCCGGCGGTGTTCAGCACCAGCCGGTCGATGCGCTCGGGATAGCGGGCCGCAAACCGCGCCGCCACCCAGCCGCCCAGGGATTCGCCCGACAGGTGGACCTTTTCCTCGCCGATGGCGTCGATGACATCCTTCAGATGCTCGACATAATCGTCGATCTCATAATTGCGGTCGGGCTTGTCGGTGAAGCCGTGGCCCAGCATGTCGATCGCCATCACCCGGAAGTGTTCGGCGTGCGGCAGGATGTTGCGCATGTAGGCTTCCAGATGCCCGGCGATGCCGTGCAGCAGGATCAGCGTGCGCGGACCCGTGCCCGCCTCCAGCACGCGGGTGCGCACACCGCGGGCGTTGACGTAATGCAGCTTCACTTCGCCGCCGGCAATGGCCGACCACAGCGAGCGAAGTTCCGGCTGCTGCACCGCCGTTCCGGTCGCGGAATGGGACATGAACCTTCCTCCCCCAAGGGCGTTTTTCACGATGGGCGCCAGGATGAAGAAGGCCGCCCGCGCGGCGCCAATACATAATCCTTTTCTTATTCAGATGTGATATGTCTTAATCTTTGTGCACTGCACGCTTCACCAGATCGACGAAACCGGACAGGGCGGCAAAGTCGCGGTCGGCCCGGCGCACCATCGCCAGTTCGACCATGGGCGCCGGACCGGCCAGCCGGCGGGTGGTGACGTTCTTGAAAACCAGATGCTCGGCATAGTCGGGCAACAGCCCGAAGCCGATGCCCATGCCGATCAGGGTCAGCAGGGTCAGCACGTTTTCCACGTCCTGGAGGGGGCGAAGGGGGACGCCCATGGCCCGGCAATGGTTCTCGGTGATCTCGTGAAGATTGCCCGCATGGTTCGGGGCCACCCGCAGATAGGGAAATTCGGCCAGGGATTCCAACGGTATCTCATCAAGTCGCGCCAGAGGGTGGGATTCTGGTAGGACCACAACGACCCTTTCCATCAAGACGACATCATAGACCATGGTGATTTCGTCCACGGGGAGGCGCATGAAGGCAATATCGATACTGCCAGTCGTCAGGGCATCACGCTGTTCGGCCGTCGTCATGTGGCGAAGCTCGACCTGAATATCGGGGTATAGCGCGCGGATGCTGGACAGAACGCTGGGAAAGATTTTGACCTCCGCCGAGGGCAGGAAGCCGATGGTCAGCTTCTTCTGCTCCGCCTGCGCGGCGCGGCGGGCCATCATCACCGCCCGCTGGGTCTGCGCCATCACCAGCCGCGCTTCGTCCAGAAAGGCACGGCCGGCGGCGGTCAGGGCGACGCGGCGCTTGGTCCGTTCCAGCAGCGGGGTTCCCACCTCCTCTTCCAGGTCGCGGATCTGCTGGCTTAAGGACGGCTGGGCCGTCCGGAGCCGTTCGGCGGCGCGGGTGAAGTTCAGCTCTTCAGCCACGGCGATGAAATAGCGGATGTGACGGAGTTCCATAGGCTCATTAAGACGTTAAATGTCTTTGTATGCAAGGAACAAAATATTTCACCCGCACCGGCTTTATGGACATTTTCAAACGGCGAGCCAAGAAACCCCCAACCAACGGTATCTGGAGGAGACAGCCCGATGGGCGACCGTATCGACGTCCGGAGCCTGGTGAACGCCCGTTCCGGCACCATCACCCCGGCCATCTACAGCGACCCGGACATCTATAATCTGGAGCTGGAACGCATCTTTGCGCGGAGCTGGCTGTTCCTGGTCCACGAAAGCATGATCCCCAAGGCCGGTGACTTCTTCACCACCTTCATGGGCGAGGATCCGGTGATCGTGGTGCGGCAGAAGGACGGCAGCATCGTCGCCTTCCTCAACCAGTGCCGTCACCGCGGCATGAAGCTCTGTCACGCCGACAGCGGCAACACCCGCGCCTTCACCTGCGCCTATCATGGCTGGGCCTTTGGCCTGGACGGCGGCTTGACCATGGTGCCGCTGGAAGAGCAGGCCTACCGCAATTCGCTCGACAAGAGCAAATGGGGTGCCGTGCGCGTGCCCCGCGTCGTCAGCTACAAGGGTCTGGTGTTCGGCTGCTGGGATGAATCCACGCCGGATCTGGAAGAGTATCTGGGCGACATGAAGTGGTACCTGGACGGCTTCCTCGACCGCCGCGAAGGCGGGACCGAAGTGGTCGGCGGCATCCACAAGTGGGAAGTGAAGTGCAACTGGAAATTCGCCGCCGAGCAGTTCTGCAGCGACCAGTACCACGCCCCCTTCACCCACATCTCGGCGGTGCAGGTGCTGCAAAAGGCGCCGGAAAACACGCCTGAGGACCGCGACGCCCCGCTGGGCAGCGGCCAGACCGCGCGGCCGGTGTGGGCCGATGCCCAGGGTGGTGTGCAGTTCGCCGGCAACGGCCACGGCAGCGCCTTCTTCTTCACCAAGGAAGCCGACGCCAACGTGTGGGTGGACGGTAAGGTCTCGGCCTATTTCCGCGAGACCTTCGCCGAAACCGAAGCGCGTCTGGGCCGGGTGCGCGCCCTGCGTCTGGCCGGGCACAACACCATGTTCCCCACGCTGTCGTGGCTGAACGGCACCCAGACCCTGCGCATCTGGCACCCCCGCGGGCCGGACAAGATCGAAGTCTGGGCCTTCTGCATCGCCGACAAGGAGGCCCCGCAGGAGGTGAAGGACGCGCTGATCCGCAGCCACGCCCGCGCTTTCGGCCCCGCCGGCTTCCTGGAACAGGACGACACCGAGAACTGGATCGAAGTGCAGAAGGTGCTGCGCGGGCATGTGGCGCAGAAGTCCGAATTCTGCATCCAGATGGGGCTGGGCTTCGAGGAGCGCCGCGCCGACGGCATCCCCGGCATCACCAACTACACCTTCGCCGAAACGGCGGCGCGCGGCTTCTACCAGCGGTGGGCCGACATGATGAGCGCCGAAAGCTGGGACGAAATCCAGTCCCGCACCAACGCTTTTGAAAAGGAGGTCGTCCATGTCTGAGGCCGCCGTTCTCGACAAGCCCGCCGCCGCCATCGCCTGGGCGCCCATGGCCCTGCAGCACGAGGTGGAGCAGTTCCTCTACCACGAAGCGGCCCTGCTGGACGAATGGAAGTTCCGTCCCTGGCTGGAGTTGCTGGCCGACGACATCACCTATGTGATGAAGACCAACACCCTGGCCCAGACCCGCGACCGCCGCAAGGGCATCGCCCCGCCCACGACCTTCATCTACAACGAGGACAAGTTCCAGTTGGAACGCCGTGTGGCGCGGCTGGAAACCGGCAACGCCTGGGCGGAAGAGCCGGTGTCGCGCACCCGCCACATCGTCAGCAACGTGCGCATCCTGTCGTGGGAAGATCCCGACGATATCCTGGTGGCGTGCAACTATCTGCTGCACCGCGCGGCCAAGCCGCAGGACCACTATGATTTCATCGGCACCCGCCGCGACCGACTGCGCCGCATCCCCGGCGGCGCCGGGTGGGAAATCTACGACCGCCAGATCGAACTGGACCAGTTCGTCCTGCTCGCCCCCAGCATCAGCATTTTCTTCTGACCATGGCCCGTATCTTCGTCTGTTCCGTCGAAGACCTCCAACCCGGCGATGCCCGCCGGGTGGAGTGTTCGCCGGCGGTTGCCGTCTTCAACGTGGACGGCACCTTCTATGCGGTGGCGGATCTGTGCACCCACGGCAACGCTTCCATGGCCGACGGCTATCTGGAAGATGACGCCACGGTGGAATGCCCGCTGCACACGGCGCGGTTCTGCCTGAAGACCGGGCGGCCCATGTGCCTGCCGGCCACCGAACCGCTGCGCACCTTCCCCGTCATCGTCGAGGGCGACAGCCTGTTCGTCGAGGTGGACGGCGTGGCCGAGGCCGCGGCATGAGCGCCGCCGCCTCGGGCCGGCTGGCGGGGGAAGCGGTCCTCATCACCGGCGGCGGCTCCGGCCTGGGCCGGGCGGTGGTGGAACGCTTCCTGGCCGAAGGGGCGCGCATCGGCGTGCTGGAACGGTCGGCGGAGAAGGTGGCGCAGCTCAACGCCGACTTCGGCGCCGACGTGGTGGCGGTTCAGGGGGACGTGCGCTCCCTGGACGACAACCGGCGGGCGGTGGCGGAAACCGTCGCCCGGTTCGGCACGCTGGATTGCTTCGTCGGCAACGCCGCCATCTGGGACCACGGCGCCGGGCTGCTGGCGACCGACGGCGACCGGCTGGCCCAGGGCTTCGACGAGTTGTTCGCCATCAACGTCAAGGGCTACCTGCTGGGGGCCAAGGCGGCCGCACCGGAGTTGGTGAAAAGCCAGGGGTCGATGATCTTCACCCTGTCCAACGCCGCCTTCTACCCGGCGGGCGGCGGGCCGCTCTACACCGCATCCAAGCACGCGGCGGTGGGGCTGATCCGGCAGTTGGCCTATGAACTGGCGCCCAAGGTGCGGGTCAACGGGGTAGCACCCTGCGGGATGGCGTCGGACCTGCGCGGGCCGGAATCGCTGGGGCAGCAGGACCTGCGGATCATGGATTCCCGCACGCCGGATGCCATCCGTTCGATCCTGCCGCTGCAGTTCTTCCCCGAACCCGCCGATTTCACCGGCCCGTTCGTCATGCTGGCATCCCGCGCCGACAACCGCACGCTGAGCGGCGTGCTCATCAACGCCGACGCCGGCCTTGCCATCCGCGGCATCCGCCACGTGGCCGGTGGTCTGGACCTGTAAATCAACAAAATCCGCGCCCTTGAGCTTGGGAGCAGTGCAGGGTCAAGGGGCATCCGCCCCTCGACACTCCCCGACAGGGGCCGACGGCCCCTGTACCCCATTGATGGGATGCAAGGGCTGACGCCCTTGCTGGGGGTGTCGGGGGCAAAGCCCCTGACGGTCTTACTTGTTCCCAAGGCCCCCACGGCGCCGAACCGGGAGGAAACCCATGCCCGTGAAGCTGATCTGCGCCTCGCACACGCCGATGATGGACTATATCCATCCCCCCGCCGCTGTGGAGGCCGAAGCCCGCGCCACCTTCGCCAAACTGGCCGAGGACGTGGCGGCGTACGATCCCGAACTGGTCGTCGTGTTCGCGCCGGACCATTTCAACGGTTTCTTCTACGACCTGATGCCGCCGTTCTGCGTCGGGCTGCGGGCGGCGTGCGCCGGTGACTGGGACATCGGCCACGGGCCGCTGAACGTGCCGGAAGCCCTGGCGCTGGATCTGGTCAAGGCGGTGCAGGCGCAGGACATCGATCTCGCCTATTCCTACCGCATGCAGGCCGACCATGGCTTCACCCAGCCGCTGGAATTCCTGTGCGGCACCGTGGGCCGCTATCCGGTGATCCCGATCTTCGTCAACGGTGCGGCCAAGCCGCTGCCGCCGTGCCGCCGCGCGGTGGCGCTGGGGACCGCGGTCGGCCGTTTCCTCGGGGGGTTGAGCGAGCGGGTGCTCATCATCGGTTCCGGCGGTCTGTCCCACGATCCGCCCACGCCGCAGATGGGATCCGTCCCGCCGGAGGTGGAGGAATTCCTCATCGCCGGCCGCAACCCGACGCCGGAGGCCCGCCAGCGCCGCCAGGAAAACGTGCTGCGCACCGGCCGCCTGCTGGCCGAGGGCAAGGGGCAGTCGCTGCCGCTCAACGCCGAGTGGGACCGCAAGCTGATGACCCTGTTCGCCACCGCCGACATGGACGCCCTGGCCGCCCTGCGCGACGAGGACATCCTGGCCCAGGGCGGGCGCGGCGGGCAGGAGATCCGCGCCTGGATCGCCGCCTTCGCCGCCATGAACGCCGTCGGCCCCTATCAGGCGGTGACCCATTACTACCACCCCATCGACGAATGGATCGCCGGCATGGGGATGATGAGCGCCGTTCCGGCCGCGCAGAACGCTCTGGCGGCGTGAGGCGGCGATGACACAGACCTCGAACACTCAGACCTATGTCATCGTCGGCGGCGGGCAGGCGGGGGCGGTGGCCGCCGCCACCCTGCGGACCTTCGGGTTCGGCGGGCGCATCCTGTTCGTCGGGGCCGAACCCCATCTGCCCTATGAACGCCCGCCGCTGTCGAAGGAAGTGCTGATCAAGCCGGAAACCGCCCGGCTGACCATCCATCCCGACAGCTTTTACGCCGAAAACGCCATCGAAACCCGGTTCGGCATCGCCGCCGTGACCCTGGATGCCGAGGCGCACACGCTGGAACTGGCCGACGGCGAAACCATCCGCTACGACCGGCTGCTGCTGGCGACCGGCGCGCGGGCGCGGCCCTATCCGCTGCTGGACCATCTGGGCGGCGGCGTCCACACCGTCCGCACGCTGGACGATTCCGAAGCCCTGCGCGGCCACATCTGGCCGGGACGGCGGGTGCTGGTGGTGGGCGGTGGTGTCATCGGGCTGGAGGTGGCGGCCAGCGTCGTCACCATGGGCGGCACGGTGACGGTGATCGAGCGCGGCGACCGGCTGATGGCCCGCGCCGCTCCGACGCCTCTGGCCGACGACCTGCGCGCCCTGCACGAGGGCCGCGGCGTTACCTTCGCCTTCGGCTGCGAACTGGTGGAGGCGGTGAAGGCCAAGAACGGCGAGATCACGCTGACCGCCGCCGACGGGCGCCGTTTCACCGGGGATCTGGTGGTCTATGGCGTCGGGGTGGAACTGAACGTCGAGCTGGCGGTGTCGGCGGGGCTGCATGTGGAGGACGGCATCGTCGTTGACGCCTGCGGCCGCACCAGCCATCCCGACATCTACGCCGCCGGTGACGTGGCCCGGCAATGGCATCCCCACCTCAACGCCTATCGCCGGTACGAGACCTGGGCCAACGCCCAGAACCAGGGGGCGGGGGTGGCCCGCGCCATGGTCACCGGCGAGCCGTGCGGGTTCGAGGTGCCGTGGTACTGGACCGACCAGTACGGCATCAACGTCCAGGTGGCAGGATCGTGCGATGCCGATGAATGGCTGGTGCGCGGCGACCGGGGCAGCGGGCGCTACACCCTGTTCGGCATCACCGGCGGGGTGGTGACCGGGGCGGTAACGGTGAACAACGGCCGCGACATGCGCCCGGCCCGCGCCCTGATCGCCGCCGGGGCCGAGGCTGACGCCGCCCGGCTGACCGACGCCAAGACGCCGTTGCGCGCCCCGGCGGCCAAGGTTGCCGCCTGAACCACACCTGGGATCCTGAACATCAGAGGCAGGGTGCGGCCTCCCGCGCGCACCGGGGATGCCGTGGGCAGACATCCCGTTGTCCTTGCACCATGCGTCCTTGACCTGAGGGGCCGGGCATTCGCTGTCCGGCCCCCCTTTTCCCCCTGTTTTGTTCTTTGGAGTCGTTCCAATGACCACCGCTTCGGACGATCCCGCCGTTCTGGTGGCAATTCTCACCACGTTGGCCCAGCGCATGGGCACGCTGGGGCTGGAGTTGTCGGACATCACCGGCAATGTGGACGAGGTGTCGGCGGTGGTCGAACGCCAGGCGGCGCAGTTCGCCACCGTGCGCCGTTCGGTGGAAACCATGGTGGCCGCCAACCGCGCCATCCACCAGCAGGCCGACGCCACGCGGGACGCCTCCGTCCGCGCCGCCGACGACATCGGGCGGTCGCGCACCGTGCTTCATCAGGCGGTGGAGAGCATCGCCGCCCTGATCGGCGGGGTCGCCCGGATCGAGGAGCATCTGGGCGGCATCGCCGCGTCCCTGCGGCAGGTGGCCGCCTTTTCCGGCATGATCGAGGGGATTTCCAAGCAGACCAACCTGCTGGCGCTCAACGCCACCATCGAGGCGGCCCGCGCGGGCGAGGCCGGCAAGGGCTTTGCCATCGTCGCCCGCGAGGTCAAGGGGCTGGCCGAACAGGCGCGCAAGGCGACCGAGGAGATTTCCCGCACCGTCACCACCCTGAACGGGCAGGTGGACGCGCTCTTGCAGCACAGCGCCGCCGCCACGGCGGGGGCGGAGGAGGCACGGGCCGGGACCGGCCTGATCGAACGCTTCATCCGGCAGATCGACGATGATTTCACGGCGGTGGGCGACGCCATCCTGGCGATTGCCGGCAGTGCCCGCGGCAATCTGGACCACTGCGCCGCCCTGACCGGCGAGGTGACGGCGCTGGAAGAGGCCGGCACCACCTCCACCACCGCGCTGAAGGCTGCCGACGAGCGGCTGGTGGCGGTGCTGGAGACGTGCGAATCCCTGATCGACGCCATCGCCGCCAGCCCGGTGCCCACCCCCGACAGCCCGTTCCTGCGCATGGCCGAAGACGCCGCCCGCCATGTGGCCCAGGCGTTCGACGCCGCGGTGACCGCCGGGCGGATCGGCATCGACGCCCTGTTCGACGAGGATTACCGCCCGGTGGCGGGCACCGCGCCGGAGCAGGTCCTGACCGCCTTCACCGACTTCGCCGACCGGCTGCTGCCCGCGATTCAGGAACCGCTGGTCACCGGCGACCCGCGGGTGGTGTTCGCCATCGTCAGCGACCGCAACGGCTATGTGCCCACCCACAACCGCCGCTACAGCATGCCCCAGAGCAGCAATCCCGACTGGAACGCCGCCCACAGCCGCCAGCGCCGGCTGTTCCGCACGCGGGCGGCGCTGAAGGCGGCGCGCTCACGCCAGCCGACGCTGCACACCATGCGGCGGGATCTGGGCGGCGGGCACCACACGCTCATCAAGATCGCCAGCGCCCCCATCGTGGTCCATGGACGCCACTGGGGGGCGTTCAGCGTCGCGTTCAACCTGCCGTCCGACACCACGGACGACGGCAGGTCTTCATAAGAAAAAGCGCATTGAGGAGGTACGCCAGTATGAATGTCGCGTTGCGTAAGAAAATCCAGGCCAACCCGAAATATCGGGATCTGGTGGCCCGCCGTATGCGGCTGGCCTGGCTGTTGTCGGCGCTGATGGTCGTCATCTATTACGGCTATATCCTGGCCGTGGCCCTGATGCCCCAGCAGATGGGCGCGCCGGTGGTCGAGGGTGGGGTCACATCGCTGGGTTTCCCCGCCGGGGTGGGGGTGATCGTCTTCGCCATCCTGCTGACCGGCGTTTATGTGTTTCAGGCGAACCGGCGTTTCGACGGCCTGATCCGCGAGATCGTGGAGGAGACCCGCTGATGCGCCGCCTTTCCCTGACCATCGCGGCGGCTGCCGCCGCCTTCCCCGCCACCGCCTGGGCCGCCGGTGCCCTGGAGGGGGCGGTGACCAAGCAGGCGACCAACGTCACCGCCATCGTGATGTTCTTCGTCTTCGTCCTGGCGACGCTGGGGCTGACGTGGTGGGCGGCGCGGCGCACGCGCTCGGCCGCGGACTTCTACACCGCGGGCGGCGGGATCACCGGCTTCCAGAACGGGCTGGCGATTGCCGGGGACTATATGTCCGCCGCCTCCTTCCTGGGCATTGTGGCGCTGGTCTACACCTCGGGCTATGACGGGCTGATCTATTCGGTGGGGGTGCTGGCCGGCTGGCCGATCATCCTGTTCCTGATTGCCGAGCCGCTGCGCAACCTGGGGCGCTTTTCCTTTGTGGACGTGCTGTCGCAGCGGCTGAACGAGCGGCCCATCCGGCTGTTCGCGGCGTGCAGTTCGCTGACCGTGGTCGCCTTCTACCTGATCGCGCAGATGGTCGGGGCGGGGCAGTTGATCCAGTTGCTGTTCGGGCTGGATTACATCTATGCCGTGGTGCTGGTGGGGATTCTGATGATCCTCTACGTCACCTTCGGCGGGATGCTGGCCACCACCTGGGTGCAGATCACCAAGGCGATCCTGCTGCTCCTGGGGGCGAGCTTCATGGCGTTCAGCGTGCTGATGGCCTTCGGCTTCAGCCTGGATGCCCTGTTCACCCGCGCCATCGAGATCAAGGGCAGCAACCGCATCATGATGCCCGGCAATTTCGTGAAGGACCCGTGGCAAACGGTGTCGCTGGGGCTGGCGCTGATGTTCGGCACCGCCGGGCTGCCGCACATCATGATGCGTTTCTTCACCGTTGCCGACCAGCAGGCGGCGCGCAAGTCGGTGTTCGTGGCGACCGGCTTCATCGGCTATTTCTACATCCTGACCTTCATCATCGGCTTCGGCGCCATCGTGATGATCGCCGGCAACGACAGCTATCTGCTGCGCAACGCCGAGGGCGTGGTCACGGGCCTGCGCGGTGGCGGCAACATGGCGGCCATCCATCTGGCCCACGCCATCGGCGGCGACCTGTTCCTGGGCTTCATCTCGGCGGTGGCCTTCGCCACCATCCTGGCGGTGGTGTCGGGGCTGACCCTGTCGGGGGCGACCACCGTTTCCTATGACCTCTATTCCCGCCTGATCCGCAAGGGCCGAGCCGACGAGCGGGCGGAAATGCGGGTGTCGCGCATCGCCACCATCACGCTGGGCGTGGTTGCGGTGGGGCTGGGCATCCTGTTCGAAAAGCAGAACATCGCCTTCATGGTCGGTCTGGCCTTTGCCATCGCCGCCAGCGCCAATTTCCCCGTGCTGATCCTGTCGATGTTCTGGCGCGGGCTGACCACCCGCGGGGCCGTGGCCGGCGGGGTGGCGGGGCTTGTCACCGCCGTGGGCCTGACCATCCTGGGGCCAGGGATCTGGGTGAAGGTTCTGGGCTTCACCACGCCGATCATCACCTGGGACACCCCGGCGCTGATTTCCATGCCGGTGGCCTTTGCCGTCACGTGGCTGGTGTCGCGTCTGGACGGCAGCGTTGACCGTGCCGCCGCCGACGAGGTGTTCGAGGATCAGTTCGTCCGGTCGCAGACCGGGATCGGCGTGGCCGCCGCCCAATCCCATTAACCGGACAGCACCGACGATGGAAAGCGCCGCCGGAGCCGTCCGGCGGCGCTTTTTTGTTTCAGTCAACCGTGTGCCACGCCACGGCCCCGGCTTCCCAATAGGCCGCGCGCACCGGGCGCCACGGCCAGGCGTGGGGTGCGATGCGGGGCAGGGGCATGGCATCGGCATCGCGGGTGCGGGCAAAGGCGGCCAGCGCCTTGCCGAACACCGTGCCCGGCCCGATGCCACGGCCGTTGTAGCCGATGACGGCCAGCAACCCCGGTTCCGGTTCGTGGAAGCGGGGGATGTGGTCGTCGGTCATGCCGATGCGCCCGAACCACCCGCCGTCCAGCGCCAGCCCGCGGGTCTGGGGGAAGGCGCGGTGCATCACCCGCGCGGCCCAAGTGCGATGAGCCGCCGCCGCCGCATGGTCCAGCCGCCCGATGGAGCCGACGATCAGCCGCCCCGCCTGATCCAGGCGGAACGACGCCATCACCATGCCGGTGTCCCAGGTGCCTTCCCGCCGCGGCAGGATCTCCGCCAGTGCGCGTTCGGGCAAGGGTTCGGTGGCGCACTGGAAGTAATGGACGGGGGTGAGCGTCCGCGACAGGCCGGGGACCAGCGCGCCGGTGTAGGCGTTGGTCGCCAGGATCACCGTATCGGCGGTCACCGTGCCGCGGGGGGTGATGACCCGCCAGCCGTCCGCCCCCCGCTCCAGCTTTGTGACGGTGGTGCCGGTGTGGATGCGCGCCCCCGCCGCCAGGGCTGCCGCCGCCAGCCCGCGGGCGTAGGCCAGCGGCTGGATGGTGCCGGCGCGGGCGTCGTGCAGGGCGCCGTAAAAGGCGCGGCTGCCGGTGCGCGCTTCGGTTTCCCGTTCGTCCAGCAGGGTGACGGGCGCGCCGATGGCGGAAAGCTGCTGGTGCCGCCGTTCCAGATCGGCAAAGCCGCAAGGGGCGTGGGCCAGATGCAGCGTGCCGTTGCGCACCGCCTCGCACGCGATGCCGAACCGCTCGATCAGGGAGAACACCAGGGCCGGGGAGGCGCCGAGGGCGGTGTTGAGCCGGTGCCCCACCTCCACCCCCACCGCCGCTGCGATGTCGGCGGGGGGCAGCCACAGGCCGGCATTGACCAGCCCGACGTTCCGTCCCGAGCCGCCGAAGCCCGGCTCCTCGGCTTCCAGCACCACGGCGCTGGTGCCGGCTTCGGCCAGATGCAGGGCCGCCGACAGGCCGGTGAAACCGGCGCCGACGATGGCCACATCGGCCCGCGTGTCGCCGCCGAGCGGCACCGTGGCCGGGGCCGCGGGGGCGGTGCGCCCCCACAGCCCATGGGTTAGGGAACGGCCATCCATGATCTCAGCCCACGTCGAAGCGGATGCCCTGCGCCAGCGGCAGGGCGGAGGAATAGTTCACCGTGGCCGTCTGGCGCCGCATATAGCCCTTCCAGGCGTCGGAGCCGGATTCGCGCCCGCCGCCGGTTTCCTTCTCCCCGCCGAAGGCGCCGCCGATTTCCGCCCCGCTGGGGCCGATGTTGACGTTGGCGATGCCGCAGTCGGAGCCGGTGGCCGACAGGAACCGTTCCGTTTCCCGCAGGTCGGTGGAGAAGATGCAGGACGACAGCCCCTGAGGCACCCCGTTCTGCAACGCGATGGCCTCGTCCAGCGTGTCATAGGTCAGCACGTAGAGGATGGGCGCGAAGGTCTCATGGCGCACCACCGCCGACTGTTCCGGCATCTCCACGAGGGCCGGGGCGACGTACCAGCCGTTGGGGAAGCGGTCGGCCAGCGCGCGGGCGCCGCCCTGGACGATGGTGCCGCCCTCGGCCTTGGCCTGTTCCAGCGCGGTCTGCATGGCCCGGAAGGCGTCGGCGTCCACCAGCGGGCCGATCAGCGTGCCGGTTTCGCGCGGGTCGCCGATGGGAATGGTGGCATAGGCGGCCCGGAGCCGGGCCAGCAGCGTGTCCTTGACGCTGCGGTGGACGATCAGCCGGCGCAGCGTGGTGCACCGCTGACCGCAGGTGCCCACCGCCGCGAACAGGATCGCCCGCACCGCCATGTCGAGATCGGCGGAGGGGGCCACGATCATGGCGTTGTTGCCGCCCAATTCCAGGATCGAGCGCCCGAACCGCTCGGCCACGGTCACCGACACCACCCGGCCCATGCGGGTGGAGCCGGTGGCCGACACGATGGGAACCAGCGGTGATTTGGCGATGGCCTCGCCCACGTCGCGCCCGCCGTTGACCACCTGGAGCAGGTGGGCGGGGGCATCGCCGAAGCGGGCCACCGCCTTTTCGAACAGGGCGGCGCAGGCCAGTGCCGTCAGCGGGGTCTTTTCCGACGGCTTCCACACCACCGGGTCGCCGCACACCAGGGCCAGAGCCGCGTTCCACGCCCACACCGCCACGGGGAAGTTGAAGGCGCTGATGACCCCGCACGGCCCCATGGGGTGCCAGCTTTCGCGCATGGAATGGCCGGGGCGTTCCGAGGCGATGGTCAGGCCGTAGAGCTGGCGGGACAGACCGACCGCGAAATCGCAGATGTCGATCATCTCCTGCACTTCGCCCAGGCCTTCCTGGATGATCTTGCCGGCTTCCAGGGTTACCAGCAGGCCCAGATCCTCCTTGGCGGCGCGCAGTTCCTCGCCCAGCAGGCGGACCAGTTCGCCACGGCGCGGGGCCGGAACCGCCCGCCACGCCAGGAACGCGGTCTGCGCCCGTTCCAGCGCCGCCTGCACCGCGTCCGGGGTGGCGGCGGGGACCGTGCCCAGCACCGCCCCGTCGATGGGGGAGCGCGCGGTCAGGCCGGGCGTGCCGGGAGCCGACAGGGTGACGCCGAGACGGGCGAGAAGGTCGGATGAGGTCATGGACATGGCTCTCCTAAACGGTAATCAGCGGGGGCGCCCGGCGGCGCGGATGTCGGACAGGGTGCGGGTGGGGGTGATGGCTTCCCCGTCGATTTTCACATGAAGGATGGCCGGACGCCCGGCGTCCCGCGCACGGGTGAAGGCGGGGGCGAAATCCTCCGTCCGCTCCACCGTTTCGCCGTGGCCGCCATAGGCGCGCGCCAGCGCGGCGAAATCGGGGTTGCGCAGGGCGGTGCCGCTGACCCGGCCCGGATATTCCCGTTCCTGATGCATGCGGATGGTGCCGTACATGGCATTGTCCACCACCACCACGATGATGTTGGCCCCTTCCTGGGCGGCGGTGCCGAATTCCTGCCCCGTCATCTGGAAGCAGCCGTCGCCGGCAAAGCACACCACAGTCCGATCCGGGTTCGCCAGCTTGGCCGCCACCGCGGCGGGCAGGCCATAGCCCATGCTGCCGCACACCGGGGCCAGTTGCGTGCCGAACCGGCGGAAGCGCCAAAAACGATGAATCCAGGTGGCGTAATTGCCGGCCCCGTTGGCGATGATGGTATCATCGGGCAGGGTGTCGCGCAGCCACCCCATCACCGCCCCCATCTGCACCGCGCCCGGCGTGGTGGGCAGGGTGCCGCTCCAGGCGCGATAGTCGGCGTTGGCGGCATCCGCCCAGTCTGCGGCGGCGGAGTCCGCAGCGGCGGCAAACGACGGCAGCGCCGCCAGCGCGTCGAGGAAGGCCCCCGGCGTGGCGTTGACCGCCAGGGCGGGGCGGTAGACCCGGCCCAGTTCCTCCGCCCCCGGATGGACGTGGATCACCGGCACCCCCGGTTCGGGAATGCCCAGAAGCTCATAGCTCTGGGACGGCACCTCCGACATCCGTCCGCCCAGCAGGACCAGAAGATCGGCGTCCTTGATGCGGGCCATCAGCTTGGGATTGATGCCCAGCCCCACATCTCCGGCGTAGAGCGGGTGGGTGTGGTCGAACAGCATCTGCCGGCGGAAGGAACAGGCGACCGGCACCCGCCACGCTTCGGCGACGGTGCGCAGCGCCGCCACCGCGTCCGGGGTCCAGCGGGATCCGCCGGCGATCACCAGCGGGCGCCGGGCAGCGGCCAGCATGCGCGCAGCCTCCTGCGCCTGGGCCGGGGAGGGGGCGGGGGTGGGGGCTTCGGCCGCCGCCGCGACCGGCACATCGGCAGTCTCCGCCAGCATGTCTTCGGGCAGAGCCAGGACCACCGGGCCGGGGCGCCCGCTCATGGCGGTGTGGAAGGCGCGGCTGACCATCTCCGGCACCCGGTCGGCGCTGTCGATTTCCGCCGCCCATTTCGCCATGCCGCCGAACATCTGGCGGTAATCCACCTCCTGAAAGGCATCACGGCCGCGCATGGCGCGTTCGATCTGGCCGACGAACACCACCAGGGGGGTGGAATCCTGTTGGGCGATGTGAATGCCGGCGGCGGCGTTGGTGGCGCCGGGGCCGCGGGTGACGAAGCACACGCCGGGGCGCCCGCTCAGCTTGCCCTCGGCCTCCGCCATCATGGCGGCACCGCTTTCGTGGCGGGCGATGACGGTGCGGATGGATGAATCATGCAGCGCGTCCAGCACCGCCAGATAGCTTTCCCCCGGCACGCCGTAGACGCGCCGGACCCCCTGCGCCTCCAGTGCCGCGACGATCAACTGCCCGCCCGTTTTCATGACTGCCAATCCGTTTTCTGCATCATGTGCTTGGTGCCGCCCGGCAGTGTGGCGGGGATGGGGGCGGGCCGCAACCGACTTCCTTTCCCGAAGGTATGAGTTATTCTCATGGGGTAGCCCCTCTCTTCTTGGCCCCGGAGTGTTGCGCCATGTCCGTCCGCCGCCGCCACCTGCCGTCCATGAGCGCGCTGACCGCCTTCGACGCCGCGGCGCGCACCGGCAGCTTCACCGCCGCCGGGCAGGAACTGGGCCTGACTCAAGGGGCGGTCAGCCGCCAGATCAAGGGGTTGGAGGATCTGCTGGGCTGCCCCCTGTTCGTGCGGGAGGGGCAGCGCGTCTCCCTGACCCCCGCCGGGCAGGATTACGCGGAATCGGTGGCCGACGCTCTGCGCCGTATCGGGGCGGCCAGCCTGCGGGTCATCGCAGCGCCCAAGGGCGGCGTGCTGGCGCTGGCGGTGCTGCCCACCTTCGGCACCCGTTGGCTGGTGCCGCGGCTTCCCGATTTCCAGGCCCGCAATCCGGAAGTGATCCTGCATGTCATCACCCGCCTGGAACCCTTTGATTTCCGCGGGGAAGAGATCGACGCCGCCATCCATTTCGGGGATCCCGACTGGCCCGGTGCCGTCTGTGACCGGTTGATGGGGGAAGATGTGCTGCCCGTGGCCTCCCCCACCTTCCGCGCCGCCCACCCGGCGGCGGGGGCGGAGGCACTCGCGGCATTGCCGCTGCTCCACACCACCAGCCGGTCCTATGCGTGGATGGAATGGTTCGCCGCCCACGGCATCGCCCGCCCCGCCGGCACGGGCATGCATTTCGAACAGTTCGCCATCACCGCCCAGGCCGCCATCGCCGGGTTGGGGGTGGCGCTGCTGCCCACGCTGCTGATCCAGGGCGAGCTTCAGGCGGGAACCCTGGTGCCCATGGCCGACCAGCCCCACCGCAGCGCCCGGTCCTATTATCTTGTGCACCCCCCCGCACGGGGGCAATACCCGCCGCTGGCCGCGTTTCGGCGGTGGATCGTGGAGCAGGCGAAAATCCTTTGACCCCATACGGCCCGGTATGCGGGCAAGAGGATGCTGATATTCCATTCTGTCTGTTGCAGGGACATATCATTTCGCCTTACGTACAAAGAAAGAAAAAATAAACGGAAACGCTCCCTCGGCACAGCCCAAGAATTGCCAAGAAACCATAGGGACGCTTGATGTATCAGGATCGAATCCGTTTGAAGTCGCTCTGGGGCAAGGTGATGTCCCCGGAAGAAGCGGCCATGCTGATCAAGGACGGCATGACCGTGGGAATGAGCGGCTTTACCCGCGCCGGTGATGCCAAGGCGGTGCCTCTGGCACTGGCCGAGCGGGCGGCGACCGACCATCTGAAGATCACTCTCATGACCGGCGCCTCGCTGGGCAACGACGTGGACAAGATCCTGACGGAAGCCGGGGTTCTCGCCCGCCGTCTGCCGTTCCAGGCCGATCCCGTCCTGCGCCGCGCCATCAACCGCGGCGAGGTGATGTTCGTCGATCAGCACCTGTCGGAAACCGTTGAACTGCTGCGGTCCCGCCAGATGGGGCCGATTGATGTCGCGGTGGTGGAAGCCTGCGCCATCACCGAGAACGGCGGGATCATTCCCACCACCTCCATCGGCAACTCCGCCACCTTCGCCATCCTGGCGGAAAAGGTCATCATCGAGCTGAACCTGACCCAGCCGCTGGAGCTGGAAGGGCTGCACGATGTCTATATCCCCACCCGCCGCCCGTTCCGCGAGCCGATCCCGGTGGTCACACCGGAAAGCCGTGCCGGCCTGCCCTATATTCCCATCGACCCGTCGCGGATCGCCGCCATCGTGGTGACCCGCAAGGCGGACAGTTCGGCCAACATCCTGCCGCCCGACGATGAGACCAAGGCGATTGCCGGCCACCTGATCGAGTTCTTCGAGAGCGAGGTGCGCAAGGGCCGCCTGTCGCGCAGCCTGAACCCGCTCCAGGCCGGCATCGGCACCATCGCCAACGCCGTGCTGCACGGGCTGATCGAGGGGCCGTTCCACGACCTGACCATGTACAGCGAGGTGTTGCAGGACAGCACCTTCGACCTGTTCGACGCCGGAAAGCTGATCTTCGCCTCCGGCTCGTCGGTCACGCTGAGCGCCGACAAGTACGCCGAGGTGCTGCCGAAGATCGGATCGTACAAGGGCCGTCTGCTGCTGCGCCCGCAGGAAATCTCCAACCATCCGGAGGTCATCCGCCGTCTGGGCGTCATCGGCATCAACACCGCACTGGAGTGTGACATCTACGGCAACGTCAACTCCACCCACGTCAACGGCACCCAGATGATGAACGGCATCGGCGGGTCGGGGGATTTCGCCCGCAACGCCTATCTGGCCGTGTTCGTCACCAAGTCGCTGGCCAAGGGCGGGGCGATTTCGTCCATCGTGCCGATGGTCAGCCACGTTGACCATAACGAGCATGACGTGGACGTGCTGGTGACCGAGGTTGGCCTGGCCGACCTGCGCGGGCTGGCCCCGCGGGAACGGGCGGAAATCATCATCCGCAACTGCGTCCACCCCACCTACCGCGACATGGCCGACGATTACTTCCGCCGCGCCCTGAAGCGGGGCGGGCACACGCCGCATCTGCTGGAGGAAGCCTTCTCCTGGCACATCCGCTACCAGAACACCGGCACCATGAAGGAAGCGCAGGAGGCGGTGGCGGCGGAGTAACCGTTTCCCGCCGGACTGTTGCGAAACCGCCGCTCCCCACGGGCGGCGGTTTTGCTGTATAGAGGCCGGCTTTCCGGGCAGGACGGTTTTGTTGGGACGGGCATGAAGCTGGCGATCGAGATGGGGACGACCACGGGCGGCACGCCCGCGGCGCTGGATCTGGAAGAGCTGCTGGCGACGCGCCTGCTGGTGCAGGGCAATTCCGGGTCGGGCAAATCGCACCTGCTGCGCCGGCTGGTGGAACAGTCGGCGGCCTGGGTGCAGCAGATCATCGTCGATCCCGAGGGGGATTTCGTCACCCTGGCCGAGCGTTTCGGCCATGTGGTGGTCGATGCCGCCGACCACACCGAAGGGGCGCTGCAGGGCATCGCCGGGCGGGTGCGGCAGCACCGCGTCTCCGTCGTGCTCAATCTCGAAGGGCTGGATACGGAAGCGCAGATGCGCGCCGCCGCCGCCTTCCTGGGCGGTCTGTTCGACGCCGAGCGGGATTACTGGTATCCCGTGCTGGTGGTGGTGGACGAGGCCCAGCTTTTCGCCCCCGCCGCCGCCGGCGAGGTGTCGGACGAGGCGCGCAAGCTGTCGCTGGGCGCCATGACGAACCTGATGTGCCGCGGGCGCAAGCGCGGGCTGGCCGGGGTCATCGCCACCCAGCGGCTGGCCAAGCTGGCGAAGAACGTGGCGGCCGAAGCCTCCAACTTTCTCATGGGCCGCACCTTCCTCGACATCGACATGGCGCGGGCCGCCGACCTCCTGGGCATGGAGCGGCGGCAGGCGGAAAGCTTCCGTGATCTGGAGCGCGGCCATTTCGTCGCCCTTGGCCCCGCCCTGTCGCGCCGCCCGCTGCCCATCCGCATCGGGGCGGTGGAAACCGCGGCCCGCAGCGGCAGCCCGCGCCTGCTGCCCCTGCCGGAAACCCCGGTGGAGGATGCCCGCGACCTGATCCTGACCAGCACCGAACCGGCCCTGGCGCCGCCCCCGCCGCCGCGCCGCCCCCCGCCGTCCACGGCGGAGGTGATGGCGCAACTGGCCCGCGTGCGCCCGGCCATCCTGCTGGCCAGCGAAACCGCCGCGTCCGCCGAGGGGGAGGACGCGGACCTGCCGCCCGCCGAACCGCCCCCCGATCCCGGCCCGCAGATCGACGCGGTGATGGACGAGGTGCTGGCCGACCCCGACGCCGCCTTCCGCTCGGTCGCCGTGCTGTATCAGGATTTTCTCGTGCGCTGCCGCATCCGCCGGGTGGCGGGGCCGCCGCTGGACCTTCCGGCCTTCCGCCGCCGTCTGGCCGCAGCGCGGGCGGGGGTGGACGCCGCCGCCACGGCGCAGGTGCCCGATTGGGAACAGGTGCAGGCCATCGCGTCCGGCCTGTCGGAAGATATTCAGGGGGTCTATCTGATGATCGCGCGGGCCGCACTGAACGGCGACCCGTGCCCGTCCGACCACGAGGTGGCGCGGGCCTGCGGCAGCCGGTCGGCGGGGCGTGCCCGGCGGCTGCTGACCTATATGGAGCAGCGCGGTCACATCGTCTGCCGCGCCGACCGTTCCGGGCGCCGGTCCATCGCCCTGCCGGGGCTGGCGTGGGAAACAGCACCGGGAGACCCCAATGCCGAAGCGGACGGCGCTGCGGCGGGATAAGGGGATAACCCGCCGCCTCGCCGTCCGCCCGGGCGTGCGGGGAGGGGACCCCACACGGGCTGTCCATGACCCGGCGCCCGCACTCCGGCCGGGGGACCGGAGCCGCGGGGGCCGGGTCACGGGATCACTGCGACTGGCTCTTCAGATAGGCGATCAGGTCGGCGCGCTTGGCGTCGTCCTTCACACCGGCAAAGGCCATCTTGTTGCCGGGAACGGTCGCCTTGGGGTCGGTGATGTAGGCGTTCAGCTTTTCTTCGTCCCAGGTGACGCCGAAATCCTGCATCGACTTGGAATAGGTGAAACCGGCGGCGGTGCCGGCCTTGCGGCCGACGATGCCGTGCAGGTTCGGGCCGACGCGGTTCGGGCCGCCGGCTTCGATGGTGTGGCAGGCCTTGCAGGCGGTGAACACCTTTTCACCGGCGGCGGCATCGCCGTCGGCATAGGCGGCGGTCGCACTCAGGGCGAGCGCGGAGGCAAGGAAAACGGCACGGGAGATCGACACGTCAGCACTCCTCAATCAAACAGGAGCCGGGGGGAGGCCCGGCGGTGGCCCGGATGCTGCCGGGCCTGGATTGGCTGGGGAAGCTAACCGTCATACCATAGTGCAAAAAGCGAAATTTATTGATGGATATCATCGGGAATACCGATGCGTTATGGTGACGTCACCGGTCGAGAGCAGGGAGCTGGGTGTAGGGCGGTATGGATACGGAAATGGCGCGGACGTTCCTGGAGGTCGTGGCCGCCGGTGGTTTCGTCGCCGCCGCGGCGCGGCTGCACGTGACCCAATCGACGGTCAGCGCCCGCATTCGCCAGCTTGAACAGCTTCTGGGCTGCCGCCTGTTCGTCCGCACCAAGGCGGGGGCCAGCCTGACGGCGGCCGGTGCCCGGTTCCAGCGCCACGCCGCCGCCATGCTGCGCCTGTGGGAAGTGGCCCGCCAGGAAGCGTCTCTGCCCGCCGGCCATCGGGCGTTGCTGCGCATCGGCGGGGAGGCGGGGCTGTGGAACCGTCTGCTGCACCGCTGGATCCCCTGGATGCGCCAGAACGCCCCCGACATCGCCCTGCGCTGCGATGTCGGCCAGCCCGAGGAGCTGATCCAGCGGCTGCGGGACGGGACGCTGGATCTGGCCGTGCTCTATTCGCCGCGCGTCCTGCCGGGGCTGTCGGCCCACTTGCTGCTGGAAGAGGAGCTGGTGCTGTTCCGTGTGCCGGCCGGGCCGGGGGCGGGAGAGGAACAGTACGTTCATATCGACTGGGGCGATGCCTTCCGGCGCGACATCAGCCTGCACCGTCCCGACGCCCAATCGGCCCCGGTGTCGATCAGCGTCGGCACGCTGGGGCTGGATTTCGTCCGGCAGTGCGGCGGCACCGGCCATTTCCCCCGCCAACTGGTGCAACCCTTGGTGGATGCCGGGGTGGGCGAGATCCTGCCGGAAGACCGTCCCCTGACCCTGCCGATCTATGCCGTTTACCCCTCCGAGGCTGACTCCACGGTGCTCGATCCGGCGTTCCAGGGGTTGCGGGCCATCCTGGTGGCATGATCGAAGGGGCCATGATCCGATTTCCCCGCGCGGCAGCCATGACAAAGGTGGACCGGCTGCGGTGATGGGAATCCTATCGCCGGTCCCCGTCCCGTCGTACCTTTGAATAAGGCAGCAGTCGAAACGGTCCGGGATGGGATCATGACGGACGGCGAACAGGCACCGGGGGATGGAACCGTCGTGGCGGTGCGCGGGTCGGTGCTCGACCTGCGGTTCGCGGAAGACGGGCTGCCCGCCCTGAACGAAGGCATCGCGGTGCTGTGGGACCGGCCAACGGCCCTGACCGCCGAGGTGCAATCCCATCTGAACACCACCACCGTCCGCGCCATCGCGCTGCAGGACACCGCGGGCCTGCGCCGGGGAACCCCGGTGCGCCGCTGGCACGGCCCGCTGACCGTGCCGGTGGGCGACGGGGTTCTGGGGCGGCTGGTGGACGTGATGGGCAACCCGGCGGACGGTGGTGCGGCGCTGCCCGCCGATGCGCCACGCCGCCCGATCCACCGGGCCGCCCCGCCCCTGGCCCGGCAGAATCCCCGCCGCGAACCCTTCGAGACGGGCATCAAGGTCATCGACCTGCTGGCCCCGCTGGCCCGCGGCGGCAAGGCCGCCATGTTCGGCGGTGCGGGGGTGGGCAAGACCGTGCTGGTGATGGAACTGATCCGCACCATGGTCGAACGCTACACCGGCATTTCCGTCTTTGCCGGCATCGGCGAACGCTGCCGCGAAGGGCAGGAGTTGTGGGAGGAGATGGGCCGCTCCGGCGTGCTGGCCCGCACCGCCCTGGTGTTCGGCCAGATGAACGAGCCGCCGGGGGCGCGCTGGCGGGTGGGCATGACAGCACTGGCCATGGCCGAGTATTTCCGCGACGAGGCGGCGCGCGATGTGCTGCTGCTGATGGACAACGTGTTCCGCTTCGTCCAGGCGGGGGCGGAGGTGTCGGGGCTGCTGGGCCGGCTGCCGTCGCGGGTGGGCTATCAGCCGACCCTGGCGACCGAGGTGGCGGAGCTTGAGGAGCGCGTGGCCTCGGTCCCCGGTGCGGTGGTGACGGCGATCCAGGCGGTCTATGTCCCCGCCGACGATTTCACCGACCCGGCAGTGGCCGAACTGTTCAGCCATCTGGACAGTTCCATCGTGCTGTCGCGGGCCATGGCGGCGGAGGGGCTGTACCCCGCCGTCGATCCGCTGACCTCCACCTCCATGCTGCTCGACCCGCTGCACGTGGGGGAGGCCCATTGCCGGCTGGCCGAGGAGGTGCGCCGCACCATCGCCCAGTACCGCGAGCTGCAGGACATCATCGCGCTTTTGGGCATCGAGGAATTGAGCGCGTCCGACCGCCAAGTGGTGGGGCGGGCGCGGCGGCTGATCCGTTTCCTGACCCAGCCGTTCCTGGTCACCGAACCCTTCACCGGGCGCCGCGGCGTGTCGGTGCCGCTGGCCGCGACCATCGCCGGCTGCCGCGCCATTCTCGATGGCGAAACCGACGACTGGCCGGAACAGGCACTTTACATGACCGGCTCGCTCGACGACGCCCGCACGGGCCTGAAGCAGGGGGAGGGGGCGTCATGAAGCTGACCGTCACCACTCCCACCGCCATCGCCGTCCGCCGCGACGGCATCACCCATCTGCGGGCCGAGGATCCCAGCGGCGCCTTCGGCATCCTGCCCGGCCACGCCGATTTCCTGACCGCGCTGTCGCTGTCGGTGCTGGCGTGGCGCGACGGCGCGGGGCGGGAGGAGTTCTGCGCCGTGCGCGGCGGGGTGCTGACCGTCAGTGATGGCGACACCATCGCCGTCGCCACGGCGGAGGCCGTGCCCGGCGACGACCTCGCCCGCCTGGAAACCGAGGTGCTGGCCCGTTTCCGCCAGACGGAAAGCGAAGAGGCCGGGGCGCGCACCGGCGCCCAGCGGCTTCATTGGACGGCGGTGCGGCACATGCTGGGCTATCTGCGCGCCGGGCGGACGCCGTCGGATCACGGATTCGGAGGAGGATTGCCATGACCCGCCCCCCCGACCCCGACGGCCACCATCTGGCCGATCCGGTGCGCCGGCACCGCGAACGCCGCGCCCTGTGGCTGTCCACGGGGGAACGGCCCCTGGCCCGCAATCTGGCGATGATCGGGGCGCTGGGGTGGCTGGTGGTGGCGCCGGCCCTGCTGGGGCTGTTCGCCGGGCGCTGGCTGGACCGGGTGTTGGGCTGGCCGGAGTCGGGCATCTTCTGGAGCGTGTCGCTGCTGTTCGCCGGCGTCGTCATCGGCTGCCGGCTGGCGTGGGAAAGGATCGGCCGGGAATGAGCGCACCGCTGGACCTGTCGCCCCTGCCCATCCTGGCGGGGCTGGCGGCCGGGGCCGCCGTGGGAGCCGTCTTCTTCCGTGCCCTGGCGGCGGAGGTGCGGCTGCTGCTGGGCGGCGGCGCGCTAGAGCCGTTTTTGGTTGACCGGAAACGGCTCTGGCGGCGACCGCCGCCGCGCGGCACGTGCCGCGGAAGCCAAGCCGCGGATGCGGCGCCGGCGTTTGAGGAAGAAGCAGAGAGAGAGCGTGTTTCCGGTCAACGGAAACACGCTCTCGCCGGGGTGGCGCTGCATCTGGGCCGTTTCGCGCTGGCCGCCGGGGTGTTCGTGGTGGCGGCGTTCCAGGGGGCGCCGGTGCTGCTGGCCGCCCTGGCGGGATTTGAAGGGGCGCGGCGGGTGATGCTGCGCCGGGGAAGGGGATCATGAGCGACTCACCGTTGACGGTGGCCGTGGTCTTCACCATCGGCCCGGTGCCGGTCACGCTGCCGGTGGTCACCACCTGGGGGCTGATGGCGGTGATGGTGGCGGCGTCGGCGCTGCTGACCCGCCGCCTGTCCCCGGCGGGCGGCGGGCGGCGCCAGACGGTGCTGGAACTGATCGTCCTGACCATCGCCGGGCAGGTGTCGGACGCCATGCAGACCGACGGGCGGCGGTACCTGCCGCTGCTGGGCACGCTGTTCCTTTATCTGGCGGTGGCGAACCTGTCGGGTCTGCTGCCCGGCGTGCACCCGCCCACCGCGTCGCTGGAAACCGCCGCGGCGCTGGCGCTGGTGGTGTTCGCCGCCACCCAGTTCTATGGGGTGCGCGGGCGGGGGGTGCGCGGCTATCTGGCCGGCTTCGCCCATCCGACGGTGCTGATGCTGCCGCTGAACCTTCTGGGGGAGGTGACGCGGGCCTTTTCGCTGATGGTGCGCCTGTTCGGCAACGTCATGAGCGGGGAGTTCGTGATCGGCATCGTGCTGGCGCTGGCCGGGCTGTTCGTGCCGGTGCCGCTGATGCTGCTGGAAACCCTGACCGGGCTGGTTCAGGCGTATATCTTCACCATCCTGGCCGCCGTTTTCATCGCCGGTGCCGCCGGAACCGTTGAGAAGGGGTGAACCCATGACCGTCCAGATGATCAGCATCCTGGCCGCGGCGCTGGCCGTGTCCTTCGGGGCCATCGGCCCGGCGCTGGCCGAGGGCCGCGCCGTCGCCGCCGCCATGGAGGCCATTGCCCGCCAACCCGAAGCGGCGAACACCCTGTCGCGCACTCTGTTCGTCGGGCTGGCGATGATCGAAACCATGGCGATTTATTGCCTGGTGGTGGCGCTGCTGCTGCTGTTCGCCAACCCCTTCGTCTGATCGGGGCTGCTTTGACCAAGAAGAATAAGGGGGACGGCCGATGACCATCGACGGCTGGACCATCGCCCTGCAGACGGTCAATTTTCTGGTGCTGGTGTGGTTGCTGCGCCGGTTCCTGTGGCGCCCCGTGCTGGCCGTGATCGCCGCGCGGGAGGCGGAGGAGGCGCGCATCCACACCGCCGCCGCCGCCGAACGCACCGCCGCCGAGGAGGCCCGCCGCGCGGTGGAAAACGACCGCGCCGCCCTGGAGGCCGAACGCGCCGGGCTGCTGGCCGAAGCCCACACGGCGGCGGAGGCCGAACGCGCCGCCCTGGCCAAATCCGCCCAGGCCGAGGCCGACCGGCTGCTGGCCGACACCCGCGCCCGGCTGGCGCAGGAACGCGCCGACGCGCTGGCCGGGTTGAAGGACCACGCCGTCACCCTGGCCGCCGCACTCGCCGGACGGCTGGTGGCCGATGTGGCGGCGGACGCCACGCCGGTGCTGTTCGCCCGCGCCTGCGACGCGCTGGCGGCGGAACCCGACGAGCGCCGTGCCCACCTGCTGCCGCCGGGGGAGGCGTTGACGGTGGTCGCCGCCCATCCGGTGGACGCCGCCACCCGTGCGGCGTGGGGCGCGCATCTGTCGGCGGTGCTGGGCCGTCCGGTCCCGCTCGACATCCACACCGATCCCGCCTTGGTGGCGGGGGTGGAGTTGCATTTCCCCGCCCTGGTGCTGGCCCAATCCTGGCGCGGTGTGCTGGATGCCGCCGTGGCGGCGGAGCGGGCGCGAAAGGAACCTGCCGATGCCGAGCCTCTCCCAATCCCTTGACGCCTGGACGGGTGCCGCCGGGGCGCGTCTGGCCGATGCCGACACCACGGCACGGGTGGACAGCGTGGGGCGCATCGAATCGGTGGGCGACGGCATCGCCCGCGTCTCCGGCCTCAGCGACGCGCGGGCGGGGGAGGTGCTGCTGTTCCCCGGCGACGTCGCCGCCCTGGCCGAAGATCTGGACGAGAACACCATCGGCTGCGTGCTGCTGGGGGAATCATCCCACCTGATGGCTGGTAACCGGGTGCGTGGCAGCGGACAGATCCTGTCGGTGCCGGTGGGCGAGGGGGTGCTGGGCCGCGTGCTCGACCCCCTGGGCCGCCCGCTGGACGACGGGCCGGCGGTGGCGGCGGACCGGCTGGACCCGGTGGAGCGCCCGGCCCCGCCCATCGCCGCGCGGGCGGCGGTGACCGAGGCCATGGCCACCGGCACGCTGGTGGTGGACGCCCTGTTCCCCCTGGGCCGCGGGCAGCGCGAACTCATCATCGGCGACCGCGCGACCGGCAAGACCGCCATCGCCGTGGACGCCATCCTCAACCAGACTGGCGGGGATGTGGTCTGCGTCTACATCGCCATCGGCCAGAAATCATCCAGCGTGCGCGAGGTGGTGGAGGCGGTGCGCCGCGGCGGTGCCGGTGCCCACACCCTGTTCGTGGTGGCGCCGTCCGATGCCGCACCGGGGCTGCAATGGCTGGCCCCCTTCGCCGGTTTCACCATGGCCGAGTATTTCCGCGATTCCGGGCGCCACGCCCTGGTGATCGTCGATGACCTGACCAAGCACGCCGCCATTCACCGGCAATTGTCGCTGCTGCTGCGCCGCCCGCCGGGGCGGGAGGCGTACCCCGGCGACGTGTTCTATCTCCACGCCCGGCTGCTGGAGCGGGCGGCGAAGCTGACCGCCGCACTGGGCGGCGGCTCCCTGACCGCACTTCCCATTGCCGAGACGCAGGCCGGCAACCTCAGCGCCTATATCCCCACCAACCTGATTTCCATCACCGACGGGCAGATCTGCCTGGACGCCAAGCTGTTCCACGAAGGGCAGAAGCCGGCGGTGGACGTGGGCCGCAGCGTGTCGCGGGTGGGGGGCAAGACCCAGCCCGGCCCCCTGCGCACCCTGGCCGAAAGCCTGCGGCTGGATTACGCCCAGTTTCTGGAGCTGGAAGCCTTCACCCGCTTCGGCGGCATGGTGGACGCCCGCACCGCCCGCGCCGTGGAGCACGGGCGGCGGATGCGCGCCCTGCTGGCCCAGCCGCGGCTGGCGCCGCAGCCGCTGGCGCTGCAGGTGGCGGCCCTGCTGGCCCTGACCGAGGGGCTGCTCGATTCGCAGCCGCTGGAACGGATTCCGGCCTTCCGCGCCACGCTGGCCGGGGCGGTGGCGGGCATCGACCCCGCCGCCCGCGACCGGCTGATGGACGCGGTGCATCAGGCCTTGGCAACCGGCGGGAGGTAGCCATGGCCGAACGGCTGGCCGAGGTCACCGCCCGGCGCCAGAACATCGAAGGGTTGCGGCAGGTGGTGGACGCCATGCGCTCGCTGGCCGCCGTGCGCCAGCGGCAGGCGGCCGACACCCTGCCGGCCATCCGCGCCTATGCCGGCATCATGGCCGCCGCTCTGGCCCGCGGGGTGGCCCTGCTCGACCGGCTGCCCGCCGGGGGGATCCGCCCGGTGTTCGGCAATGGATTCCACCAGGACACCACCGTCATTCTGTTCTCGCCCGAGCACGGCTTCACCGGGGCCTTCACCGAACGGCTGCTGGCCGCGGTGGCCGATGCCGGAACGCTGTGGATCGTCGGCAGCCGGGGTGTCCTTCTGGCGCAGGAACGCGGGCGGACGGTGGCATGGTCGGTGGCCATGGCCACCCACACCGACGCCGTGCCCACCACCGCCCGCGCCGTGGCCGAGGCGATCTATGCCGGTGTTCTGGACGGCACCCTGGGCCGCGTCGATGTGGTCTATCCGCGGATGGAGGGGATGGCCGAACGCATCGTGCGCGACGGGCTGCTGCCGGTGGACCCGGCCCGCGTGACCGGGCCGGGGGCGGCCGGTCCGCCGCCGCTGACGAATCTGAATCCTCAACGGCTGGTTGAGCGTTTGGCGGACGAATATCTGTTCGCCCAACTGACCCATGCGGCCATGGAAAGCTTTGCCGCTGAAAACGCCGCCCGTCTGGCAGTCATGGTGTCGGCCCGGCGCAACGTTGACGAGACGTTGTCCAGCCTGACCGCGGCAGAGCGGCGCTTGCGTCAAGAAGATATTACGAACGAGGTTATCGAATTGTCGGCGGGAGGCGTGTAAAAGCGTACCATTGCAGGATCGGGAAAACAGCGCGAAAATCACTCAAATGCGATTGTTGTGTTTGGCCTGTCCGCACCCTTTGCGGAGCATATGACCATGAAGCCCCATCCTGCGGCCGATCTCCCCCTTGACCCCGCCCTGGTCCGGCGCCTGCTGGATCTGCGGGACAAGGGTGCCGGCATGGCCGCTCTGCTGGTCGATCTGGGGGCCGTCGAACACGCCGACGATCCGCGCTTTTCTCTGTCGCTGCTGCATTATCTGGAAAGCTGGGCCGGTCCCCACCCGCGGGAGGTGTTCCGCCTGCCGGGGTTCCGGGTGCTGGTCATCGCACCGGTGGCGGCACGGGACGCGCTGGAGCGCGGCGCCGGGGCGTTGGCCCATGTGCTGCGCCATCACAGCTATGGGCTGGTGCATTGCCGGGTGTACGACCTGGGGACCGAGATGGCGCGGCTGATCGCCGACCTGATGCCGGGTGCGGCGGAAGCGCCGGGGAAGTCGGCCACCGTCACCCCGCCGGTATCCGGCGCCACCCTGGGCCGGCTTCTGGAGATGGAACGCACCCTGGCGGGCGCCAATGTGGAGCCGCTGCTGCGGGAGGAAACCCTGTGGTCCTTCGCCGATCCGGCGGCGCCGAAGGCGGTTTTGACCGAACTGGCGGTGTCGCTGGACGAGCTGGATTCCCGCCTGGATCTGGCGTTGCACCGGGACGACTGGCTGCGGCACGAGGTGGGGGCCATGCTCGACCGCGGGCTGCTGCGCCACATCGCCCGTGACCGCGGCGGGGCGAAGCGGCGCTTTTCCTTCGACCTGCACATCGCCACCGTGCTGGACGACGGTTTCGGCGATCTGGTCCGCACCATTCCGGGGGAGGTGCGCGGGCGGCTGACGGTGGAGCTTGCCAGTTGGGAAGCCGGTCTGTCCCCGCCCCGTTTCACCGCGGCGGTGGAACGGCTGACCGATCTGGGATTCGGCGTGGCGCTGGACCGTGTGCCGCTGGAGGCGCTGGACACCCTGGACCTGAACGACGCCGACGTGGATTTCGTCAAGGTGATGGGGGCCGATGCCCCCGACCCTGTGCGTCTGTCCGCGGGTGTGGAGCGGTTTGGTGCGGAGCGGCTGGTGCTGTGGCGCTGCGCCACGGCGGCGGCGCTCGACACCGCTTTCGCGGCCGGGGTGCGGCTGTTCCAGGGGTATGCCGCCGATGAACGGGCGGCCGCCACGCCCGCCGCGGCCCCCGCCGGAGCAGCACCCCCGCCGGAGGACACCGGCCCGGCGGCCGCCGCGGGCGAGGAAACCGAAGAATCCCCCCCTGAACGTCCCGGCCTGCTGGCCCGGCTGTTGGGACGCGGGTAAGGCAGGGGGCGGATCATGGCGACGGCAAAACCGAAATCCGCGGGGCACCGCTCTGCGGGGGTGATGACCTCCACCGTGCTTGGGGTGGCCGGGGCCGCCGGCCTGTTGGCCTACATCGGTGCCGAGCATGGGGTTCAGGTGCTGTGGAACCCGACGGGTGCCGCCATCGTCGGCGGTGGTGTGGCGGTTGCGGCGTTCCTGGCTTTCCGTATGTCGGAATTGGTGTCGGCGTTGTCGGCGCTGCTGGCGATCTTCCGCAACGACGCCCCCATCAATCAGGACATCGCCGATCTGCTGGACTTCGCCCGCAGCCATCACCGTGCCCAGGTGCGCGAGGCGGAAGCGGTGCTGGGTCGGGTGCGCAGCCCGTTCCTGAAGCTGGGGTTGCAGCTTGTCGTCGATGGTTCGCCGGTCAACGACATCCTGCATGTCATGAACTGGCGCATCCAGAAGCTGGTGGAACGGGAAGCGGTGGAAGCCAAGCTGTTCCGCACCCTGGCCGGTCTGGCCCCCGCCTTCGGCCTGCTGGCGACACTGGTGGGGCTGATCGGGCTGATGGCCAGCCTGGGCACCGCCAGCGTGGGCGAGGTGGGGGCGCACATGTCGGTGGCGCTGGTCGCCACCTTTTACGGGGTGGTGCTGGCCAACGTCGTCTTCAAACCCATCGCCATCAAGATGGAGCAGCGCACCGCCCGCCGGGTCGGCAATCTCAACGTTCTTCTGGAAGGAATCCTGCTGGTGCGGCTGGGCCGGTCGCCCACGGTGGTGGCCGATGCGCTGGCCGAGTTCACCCGCGAACGTCAGGACGAACTCCATGGCTCCGACTGACATCACCCCCGCCGACATCCGCCAACATCTGGAGCCGCTGGACAGCGAGATCCCGGCCACGTGGCAGCCGGACCGCGGCTATGCCGCTCCGCCCGCCGACGACGATCAGGAAATCTGGCTGCTCAGCTATTCCGACATGGTGACGCTGCTGTTTTCCGTGTTCGTGATGCTGATGGCGATCACCTCGGTCAAGGACCAGTTGCCCAAGGTGCCGCCCGCCGACACCCCCGTGGCCGAACACAGCGTGGAAAGTGCTTCCGCGCCATCTCCCCCGCCGGTGGCCGAGGATGCCGCATCCCCCGATGCCCGCCCGCGCCTGAACCCCGATCAGGTGGCGGCCCCCGCCCCCGAACCGCTCAGCGAACAGTGGCGGGAACGGCTGGAGGCCATGGGCCTTCCCCCCGGCGTGGCGGTGCATGTGCAGCAGACCGGCATCTCCATCGACATCGGCGATGCCATCCTGTTTCCCATCGGACAGGCCGACCTGACGCGGGAGGGGCGGGCGCTGCTGGTCTACCTTGCCCCGCTGCTGCGCGCCGCCCCCGGCGATCTGGTGGTGGAAGGGCACACGGATTCCGTGCCCATCACCTCGGGCCGCTTCCCCTCCAACTGGGAGTTGTCGGCGGCGCGGGCGGCGGCGGTGGTGCGGCTGCTGGTGGAGCAGCAGATCCCCCCCAACCGCCTGAGTGCGGTCGGCTACGCCGACACCCGTCCCATCGCACCGGGCACCGATCCGGTCAGCCTGGCCCGCAACCGTCGCGTCACCCTGTCGCTGCATCCCTCCGTCGGCAGCGCGCTGGAGTAGTTATCCTTTGCCGATGCGTTCGCGGGCCATGGCGTCGGCGATGGCGCCGGTCGGCTGGCCCTCGGCGTCGGCGCGGGCGAAGATCGCCTGCAGCGTCGGGCCGATGGTTTCGATGTGGCGGATGGCCCGTTCGGGGTCGTAGCCGATGCGTTCATGGTGGATGTCGATGATTCCACCGGCGTTGATGACGTAATCGGGGGCGTAGAGGATGCCGCGCCGCCGCAACTCCTCCCCATGATGGGAACGGCCCAACTGGTTGTTGGCGGCCCCGGCCACCACCCGGCAGCGCAGCCGGGGAAGGGTGTCGTCGTTCAGCACCGCGCCCAGGGCGCAAGGGGCGAACACGTCCACATCGGCGTCGAAAATACTGTCCACCGTCGCCGCTTCGGCCCCCAATTCGCGGGTCAGCACCATGACCCGCGCGGCGTCGATGTCGGCCAGGATCAGGCGGGCGCCGGCATCCTTGAGCAGCCGGGCCAGATGGCCGCCCACATTGCCCACCCCCTGCACCGCCACCCTCAACCCGTCCAGGTCCGTCAGCCCCAGGGCATGGCGCACCGCCGCCTTCAGCCCCACGAACACGCCGTAGGCGGTGGCCGGCGACGGGTCGCCGCTGCGCCGGCCGCCGTCGCCGGTCGCCTTGTCGTGGATACCGGCCACATGGGCGGTTTCCCGGGCCATCACCTTCATGTCGGTGACGGTGGTGCCGGAATCCTCCGCCACGATGTAGCGGCCCCCGGCCCGCTCCACGCTGCGGCCCATGGCGCGCAGCAGCGCCTCGGTCTTGGCCGTGCGGGGATTGCCGATGATGACCGACTTGCCGCCGCCCAGCGGCAGCCCGGCCATGGCCGATTTGTAGGTCATGCCCCGCGACAGCCGCAGCGCGTCGGTCAGCGCCTCGGCATCCGAGGCATAGGGCCACATGCGGCACCCGCCCAGCGCCGGTCCCAGGGTGGTGTCGTGAATGGCGATGATGGCGCGCAGGCCGGCGTCGGCATCGGCGCAAAAGATCACCTGTTCGTGGGCGTCAAAGTCCGGATGGTCGAAAAGCGGCATGGGCGTCACTCCGTAACCAGACGACGATTGGGGGATTTCCCGGGTTTTTGTGGGGATCCCATGTGGATCCTTCTGTTGCAGAGCACAATAAATTCCGCATCTGCGCTGTAAAGACCGCAGAATTACTATCGTCTCTTCAACATTTACTCTTGGACAGAGATATTTGTCTTTCAAACGGGGCGCAAGGGTGGCAAACGAGGCTCCGTTAAAAAGCAATTCCACACCGGCCGCCGCGGGGAAAGCGATGAAAAGCAACCCCGCCGCCCGCCGTCCGGGCAACAAACGGGAAATGCCCCCTTGCCCCCGGCGTAAGCTTGGCCGATGGTCGCAAAGGGCGGCCTCTGCCTTGATCCGGGTGGGAGGGATGCCAACCTTGGGACAACAACGGTTTTTCGGGTTGGGGACGGATGATGACGGTGACGACGGCCGCCCGTCTGGCGGTGACGGCGGCGGTGCTGTGGGTGGCGGCGGCCTTTGTGCCCGTGCGGGCGGAAACCCTGCCCGATGGGGTGACGCGCGCCTGGGCGATCGCCGAATTCGGGGAACCGCTGTACGGCCCCGACATGCCCCACTGGCCCTACGCCAACCCCGACGCGCCCAAGGGCGGATCGGTGACGCTGGGTGCCTTTGGCAGCTTCGACACCCTGAACCCGCTGATCGAGCGGGGCACATGGCCGGCGGGCATCGGGCTTATCAGCGATTCCCTGATGACCGGCTCGGCGGACGAACTGTCGTCGGCCTATGGCCTGATCGCGGAGACGGTGGAATACCCCGCGGATAAGAGCTGGGTCGCCTTCAACCTGCGGCCAGAGGCCAAGTGGCACGACGGCCAGCCGATCACGGCGGAGGATTTCGTCTTCGCCTTCGACTTCATCCGCAAGGAGGGACGGCTGTTCCTGCGCTCCTTCTATGATGATATCGAGGGCTGTGCGGCGGAAACCCCCCATCGGCTGAAATGCACGCTGCGCACCCGCGACACCATGAAGACGGTGATGGCGGCGGCGGGGCTGACGCCCATGCCCAAGCATTACTGGACCAGCGGCGGGCGCGACCTGACCAAGACGACGCTGGAACCGACGCTGGGGTCCGGTGCCTACCGCATCAAGGCGGTCGATCCCGGCCGTTCCATCACTTATGAGCGCGTGCCCGATTATTGGGGCAAGGATCTGGCGGTGTCGCGCGGCCTCTACAACATGGACGAGATCCGTTACGACTATTACCGCGACGACACGGTGATGTTCGAAGCCTTCATGGCCGGGCGCATCGACTTCCGCGAAGAAAACCGCGCCCAGCGGTGGGCCACGGGCTATGACGCCGAGCCGGTGCGCGACGGCCGCGTCGTCCGCCGCACCACCCCCGACAACACCCCCGCCGGCCTGTCGGGGCTGGTGTTCAACACCCGTCGCCCGCAGTTCCAGGACATCCGCGTGCGTGAGGCGCTGAACTGGCTGTACGATTTCGAAACCACCCAGCGCCAGTTGCTTTATGGTCAGTACAAGCGGCTGAAAAGCTGGTTCCCCAATTCCGAATACGGGTCCAAGGGTGCTCCGACGCCGGAGGAGATCGCCATCCTCGATCCCTTCAAGGACAAGCTGCGGCCCCAGGTGCTGGCCAAGGCCTTCGAGCCGCCGGCCACCGAGGGCAACGGCTTGACCCGCACCAACCTGCGCGAGGCCCTGCGGCTGTTCAAGGAGGCGGGGTGGGAGCTGAAGAACGGCGCCATGGTCAACGCCGCCACCGGCCAGCCCTTCACCTTTGAAATCCTGCTGGCCGATCCGGCCTTCGTGCGCCTGTACGAGCCTTATGTGGAGACGCTGAAGAAGGCGGGCGTCACCGCCGCCATCCGCGTGATCGACAGCGCCCAGTACAAGGTGCGCACCGACGAATACGACTTCGATGCGGTGAATCTGGGCCTGACCTTTTTCCCGCCGCCGGGGCCGGAGCTGAAATCCTACTACTCCAGCGCCGTGGCCGACGTGAAGGGGCAGGGGAATTTCGCCGGCATCCGTGATTCCGTGGTCGATGCCCTGTTGGACCGCATCACCACCGGCACCGATCTGCCTACCATCCAGGCGCAGACCCGCGCCATGGACCGGGTGCTGCTGTGGGGCTGGTACGTGGTGCCGCTGTGGTACAACGACGAAGACCGGCTGGCCTATTGGAACCGCTTCGGCTATCCCGAAAAGCGGGGCAAATATTCCCACGGCTTCCCGACCACATGGTGGGTCGATCCGCAGAAAGCGGGCGCGTTGCGCCGCTGATGCCCCGCTGACGAAGACCCCGGAGGCGCCGCCCCCATGCTGGCCTATATCATCCGCCGCCTGCTGCTCATCATCCCGACGCTGTTCGGGATCATGGTCATCAACTTCCTGATCGTGCAGATCGCCCCCGGCGGTCCCATCGAACAGATCGTCGCCCGCATGCAGGGCACCGCGGTGGAAGCCACCGCCCGCATCGGCGGCAGCGGCGGCGGCGATGCCGGCGGCACGCCTGCCGCCGGTGGGGGCGGGGGGGAGGCGGGCAGCCGCTACCGCGGCGCCCAGGGGCTGGACCCCGCCTTCATCAAGCAGTTGGAAAAGGAATTCGGCTTCGACAAGCCGCTGCACGAGCGGTTCGTCCTGATGATGACCAACTACCTGCAGTTCGATTTCGGCAGCAGCTATTTCCGCGACCGGCGGGTGGTGGATCTGGTGCTGGACAAGATGCCGGTGTCGATCTCGCTGGGGCTGTGGACGACGCTCATCACCTATCTGGTGTCGATCCCGCTGGGCATCGCCAAGGCGCGGCGCGACGGGCACCCCTTCGACGTCTGGACCTCGGGCGCGGTGATCGTCGGCTACGCCATCCCGTCGTTCCTGTTCGCGGTGCTGCTGATCGTGGTGTTCGCCGGCGGGCGCTATCTCGACTGGTTCCCCCTGCGCGGGCTGGTGTCGGAGGGGTGGGCGGACATGCCGTGGTGGCGGCAGATCCTGGATTACCTGTGGCATATGGCCTTGCCGGTGCTGGCGATGGTCATCGGCGGGTTCGCCGGCCTGACCATGCTGACCAAGAACTCCTTTCTGGAAGAGATCAACAAGCAGTATGTCATCACCGCGCGGGCCAAGGGGCTGACCGAACGGCGGGTGCTGTACGGCCACATCTTCCGCAACGCCATGCTGATCGTCATCGCCGGTTTTCCCAGTGCGTTCATCGGCATCCTGTTCACCGGGGCGTTGCTGATCGAGGTGATTTTCTCCCTCGACGGGCTGGGGCTTTTGGGGTTCGAGGCGGCGATCAACCGTGACTATCCCGTGATGTTCGGCACGCTCTATTTCTTCACCCTGCTGGGGCTGCTGATGAATCTGCTGGGCGACATCATGTATGTGGTGGTCGATCCCCGCATCGATTTCGACGCGCGGAGGGTGTGACCATGGCCCTGTTCCGCCGCCGCCCCCTGTCGCCGCTGACCGCCCGCCGTCTGGCCAATTTCCGCGCCAACCGCCGCGGCTGGTGGTCGTTCTGGATCTTCCTGGTGCTGTTTCTGGTGACGCTGTTCGCCGAATTCATCGCCAACGACCGGCCGTTGCTGGTGAAATACGACGGCGCCTATTACACGCCCGTTTTCCACGATTACCCCGAAACCACCTTTGGCGGGGAATTCGACACCAACGCCGATTACCGCGATTCTTATGTGCAGGAGTTGATCGCCGCCAAGGGGTGGGCGGTGTGGCCGCCGATCCGCTATTCCTACCGCACCATCAACTACAACCTGCCGGTTCCGGCCCCGGCCCCGCCGTCGGCGGAAAACTGGCTGGGCACCGACGATCAGGGGCGCGATGTGGTGGCGCGGATGCTGTACGGTTTCCGCATCTCGGTGCTGTTCGGGCTGGTGCTGACGGCGCTGTCGTCGGTGGTGGGCATCGCCGCCGGGGCGGTGCAGGGCTATTTCGGCGGGCTGACCGACCTGTTGTTCCAGCGGTTCATCGAAATCTGGTCGGGGTTGCCGACGCTGTTCCTGCTCATCATCCTGTCCAGCGTGGTGACGCCGAATTTCTGGTGGCTGTTGGGGTTGCTGCTGCTGTTTTCGTGGATGTCGCTGGTGGGGGTGGTGCGGGCGGAATTTCTGCGGGCGCGCAATTTCGATTATGTGCGCGCCGCCCGCGCGCTGGGGGCCGGCGATCTGACCATCATGGTGCGCCATGTGCTGCCCAACGCCATGGTGGCGACGCTGACCTTTCTGCCCTTCATCCTGAACGGTTCCATCACCACGCTGACGGCGCTGGATTTTCTGGGCTTCGGCCTGCCGCCGGGGTCGCCGTCGCTGGGTGAACTGTTGGCCCAGGGTAAATCCAACCTGCAAGCGCCCTGGCTGGGGCTGACCGCCTTCCTTGTGCTGGCGGTGATGCTGAGCCTGCTGATCTTCATCGGGGAGGCGGTGCGCGACGCCTTCGATCCGCGCAAGACCATCGCGCACCTTGGGACTCAAGCGGGAAGCGGGAAGCCATGACCACCACCCTTCTGACCGTCCGCAACCTGTCGGTGGAATTCCGCCAGGGTGGGGGCGCCACCCCGGCGGTGCGCGGGGTGTCGTTCGACATCGCGCGGGGCGAAACCATGGCGCTGGTGGGCGAATCCGGGTCGGGCAAGTCGGTGACGGCGCTGTCGATCCTCCAGCTTCTCCCCTATCCCATGGCCCGCCATCCGTCGGGGTCCATCCGCTTCAACGACACCGAACTGGTGCGGGCGGACGAGGCGACCTTGCGCGCTGTGCGCGGCAACCGCATCGCCATGATCTTTCAGGAACCGATGACGTCCCTGAACCCGCTCCACACCATCGAGCAGCAGGTCAATGAGGCCCTGTTCCTGCACAAGGGGCTGGACCGCGCCGCCGCCCGCCGCCGCACGCTGGAGCTTTTGCGGCTGGTGGGCATCCCCAAGCCGGAAGCCCGCCTGGGTGCCTATCCGCACGAGCTGTCGGGCGGGCAGCGGCAGCGGGTGATGATCGCCATGGCGCTGGCCAACGAACCCGACCTGCTGATCGCCGACGAACCCACCACGGCGCTGGACGTGACCATCCAGGCGCAGATCCTGGAACTGCTGAAGGATCTGCAGCGACGGTTCGGCATGGCGCTGCTGCTCATCACCCACGACCTGGGCGTGGTGCGCAAGATGGCCGATCGGGTGTGCGTGATGAACCAGGGGGAGATCGTCGAACAGGGGGATGTCGCCGAGGTGTTCGCCGCGCCCCAACACCCCTACACGCAAAAGCTTCTGGCCGCTGAACCCCGCGGCCTTGCCCTTACCCCCGCCGCCGACGCGCCGGAGGTGATGGCCGCCTCCGACATCAAGGTGCATTTCCCCATCAAAAAGGGCGTGCTGCGCCGCACCGCCGGGTATGTGAAGGCGGTGGACGGGGTGTCGCTGACCGTGCGCGCCGGGCACACGGTGGGGGTGGTGGGCGAATCCGGCTCCGGCAAGACCACGCTGGGGCTGGCGCTGTTGCGGCTGACCTCCTCCCAAGGGGGGATCCGTTTCGACGGCACCGACATTCAGGGCTGGCAGGCCAAGCGGCTGCGGCCCCTGCGCCGGCAGATGCAGGTGGTGTTCCAGGATCCCTTCGGCAGCCTGTCGCCGCGCCTGTCGGTGGGGCAGATCATCGGCGAGGGGCTGGACATCCACGGCATCGGCTCGCGGGCCGAGCGTGAGTCCATCATCGCCACCGCGCTGGAGGAGGTGGGCCTGCCCCCCGAAAGCCGCCACCGCTTCCCCCACGAATTTTCCGGCGGCCAGCGCCAGCGCATCGCCATTGCCCGCGCGCTGGTGCTGAAACCCCGCTTTCTGGTGCTGGACGAACCCACCAGCGCGCTCGACATGTCGGTGCAGGCGCAGATCGTGGACCTGCTGCGCGGTCTGCAGGCGCGCTACAACCTGGCCTATCTCTTCATCAGCCACGACCTGCGGGTGGTGCGGGCGCTGTCCAACCACGTCATCGTCATGAAGGATGGGGTGGTGGTGGAGCAGGGGCCGACCGAGGCGATCTTTGCCACCCCGCAGCAGGACTACACCCGCGCCCTGCTGGCCGCGGCGCTCAATCTGGAAGCGGTGAAGACCGGGGCGGTGAAGACGTAAGGCCGGGGTTGGCGAACCGCTGCTGATACCCGCGCGGGGTCAGGCCGGTCTTGCGCTTGAAAAGCCGGCGGAAGGTGCTGACATCGCCGTACCCCACCCGGTGGCAGATCTCGTCCAGGGTGATCCCGCCGGATTCCAGCAGCCGTTTGGCCGCTTCGACCCGCAACGCCTGGAGATAGTCCAGCGGCGCCATGCCCGCCGCCTGCCGGAACCGCCGGTTCAGGGTGCGTTCGCTGACGCCCAGGCCGGCGGCAAGGTCGGGCAGGCGGCATCCCTGGTGCAGCATCCCTTCCATCCGCTGCTGGGCACGGGCCACCAGGGGGTCGCTGTGCCCGTGCTCCTGGCGGAGATCGGCGAAGGACGCCTGCGATGCCCGGTTGCGTTCGATCAGCAGCAGACGGGCGGTGTCCGCCGCCAGCGCATCGCCTGCGAACCGCTCCACCAGCCGCAGGGCCAGAAGCAGAAAGGACGTGACGGCCCCGCCGCACAGGATTCCGTCCTGTTCGGTCAGCACCTCGGCGGCGCGCAGGGTGACGCGGGGATAGCGACGGGCGAAATCGGCGCGGCGGTCCCAGTGGGTGGTGGCGATCCGGCCATCCAGCAGCCCGGCTTCCGCCAGCACGTAGCTGCCGGTGCAATAGGTGGCGATGACCGACCCGGCGGCATGGCGGCGTCGCAGGGCCTCCGCCAGCGCCGCCATCACCGGGCGGCGGGCAAGGGCAGCGTCCATATCGGCCACGAAGGGGGCGGTCAGCAGCACCGCGTCGGCGGGACGGTGACCGTCGATGATCCCGTCGGCGTCGATGCTCCGGCCGGAGGCGGTGCGCACCGCGCGCCCGTCCGGTGTTTCCACCCGCCAGACGATGGGCGCCGGATCCCCGGTTTCCCCCCGCCGCGCGGTAAGGCTGTTGGCGGCGGTGAACACATCCACCGGCCCCGCCACGCCCGAAGCCAGAATCCCATCGTACGCCCAGATGCGGATCAGCGTCATGGCTTGTCCGATTTCCCCAGAAAAACGGCAATTCTGCCGCTCCCGCCGACGGGCGTAAAGGCCGACCATCGGCCCATCGCAACGTGACGGAAAGGATTGGACATGCCGATGCTGGACGCTTTCATCCCCGCCGGTGCCCTGACCCCGGCGGCGGAAACCACCCTGCTGAAAGAGGTGACGGACCTGTTGATGCGCAACGAGGGGATCGACCCCGCCAACGAACGGGCGCGGGCGGTCAGCCTGATCTTTCTGCACCGGCCCGAGGTTTTTGTGGGGGGAGAGCCGGCGCCCTCACCGCGTTACCGCTTCATCCCGTCGGTGATGGAAGGGCTGTACGACGATGACCGCCGCAGCGCCATCGTCCACGGCATCACCGCGGCGGTGGCAGAGGCCGAAGGGGTGCCGTTCGACGCGGTGGCCCCGCGGGTGTGGGTGTTCCCCACAGAAATCCCCGATGGCCGTTGGGGCGGGCGCGGGGTGATCCGCCGCTTGCCGGAGTTCCTGGCCTATGCCCTGGGGCCGGAGGCGGCGGAGGAGGGGCGGCACAGGCTGGCCGCCCGCCGCCGGGATGCGGCACGGGCGGTCATCGCCGCCGCCGGCGGCTGAGGTTTACCGCGCGTACCGGGCGGCAAAGGCACCGGCGCGTTCCAGCGCCGCCTTGGCCGCCGGCAGCACCTCGCCATAGGCCTGGAAATCGTGGGGCATGCCCGCCACCGGGTCGTACTCCACAAGGCTACCGGGGAAGCGGCGGGCGTTTTCCACGAAGGCGGCGATCACGTCGATCAGCATCTCCGCCGTGCCGCCCTGGACCAGCAGCGGCGGCATGCCGTGCCAGTCGGCGCACACCGGCGACAGATACGGGTGGTCCGGCTGGTCGCGCCGCAGCCACGCGGCCCAGCGTTCGGCCATGGCGACCGACACCCAGTCGGTGCGGGCGTTGCTCCGCGCGCTGGGGTAATCCTCCAGCCGGGCCGGGTCGGTGTCGGTCCACGGGCAGAATGCGATGGCGCAGGCGGGCAGGGGACGGCCGCTGTCGCGCACCGCCAGCAGCAGCGCCAGAACCAGATGCCCGCCGGCGGAATCCCCCGTCACCACCAGCTTTTCCGGCTTCACACCCGCCGCCAGCAGGGCGTCATAGGCGGCGAGCGCGTCTTCCAACTGGGCGGGCCAGGGGTGTTCCGGGATCAGGCGGTAGTCGGGCGCCCAGGTGTCGGCCTGCAACGCCTCCGCCACCGCGGCGATCAGCCCGTTGTGCCCCTTGGCGAAATAGGCGTAGCCGCCGCCGTGCAGGAACAGCGCGTGCCGCGCCACCCGGCCCGACCGCGCGCGCCGCGCCGGGCGTCCGCCCAGATGGTCCGCCGTCATCTCCACCCGCCGCAGCACCGGGGCTTTGGCCTCCATGGCGTCGATGGCCGCCCGCGACCGTTCGATTCCCGCCCCGTCGGGGCCGGTCATGAGGAAGGCGCGCAGCGTCTGCTGCCGCAGCGTCTCCTGCGCCGCCTCCATCCACCCCGGCCAGGCGGGGTTGAGCGGGCGGCCCCGCAGCCGGCGGCGGACCGTGGCGGCGGTCGCTCCCACCATGTCGCGGAACAGGGACACGCGGTTCAGCAGACGGCTCATCAGGCGCTCTCCTCAGTCGTTTCCGGAAGCCCACTCCGCAATCAGCCGGTGGGCGATGGAATCGGGACGGGCCAGACGGAACGGCGCGTCGGGTGGCGGCACGGCGGGCAGGGCGCGGATCTCGTCCCGCGAGACCCAGATGGCGCTCTCCAACTCGCTGCCGTCCACCGTCAGGTCGGTGTCCACCGCCCGCGCGGTGAAACCCAGCATCAGCGAGGCCGGGAACGGCCACGGCTGCGACGAGCGGTAGCGCACATCGGTGACCCTCAGCCCCACCTCCTCGAACACTTCGCGGGCCACGGCGTCTTCCAGGCTTTCGCCCGGCTCGACGAATCCGGCCAGCACCGAATGCATGCCCGGCGGCCACTTCTCCTGACGGCTCAGAACGCAGCGGCCCGCCCCGTCATGCACCAACATGATGACGGCCGGATCGGTCCGGGGGAAATGGTGCGTTGCACAATCCGCATTGCTGCACACCCGCACGTGCCCGCCCTCCGCCGAGGTCGCCGGGGCACCGCAGACGCCGCAGAAACGGTGCCGGGCGTTCCACCACGCCAGCCCGCGGGCGCACGCGCACACCGCCGCTTCGCCCCCCTCCATCAGCGGACCCATCACGCGCAGATCGAAGAACGAGCCGTTTTCGGCCAGTTCGGGCAGGGCCAGCGGCTCGGCCACCGCCGTCAGGTCCAGCGCGAACAGCGGAGCATCGCCGTAAAGGCCGAGGAACACCGGCTCCACCCCCGCCACATCGGCCAGGGAACGGGCGGCGGAACCGGAGAGGAGGGCGGCGCAGGGTGCTTCCGTCCCGCCGGTGACGAGGTTCTGGCCCCGCCACAGCGGCAGAACCCGCGTGGCGGGATCGGCCAGGGCCTGGGCCAGCCATGCGGGATCCTTGCGCCGGTGGGCGGCGCGGTCCAGCGGGGCGGCGGCATAGACGTTGGGGCGGTGCGGATGGGGATCGGGGATCATGGTCGGGCTATCCCTTCGGGGCCGGCGGCGCGTCTTTGGTGCCATAGGGGACGGGTTACGGCAAACTCTTCATTGCGCATGGCCGACGGGCGTTTAGGATGCGGGGCACACACGACAGCCGGGAAACCGCCGCCATGACCGAACCCTGTCCCACCGCCTTCATCGACCTTGCCCGGCGTCTGGTGGACGCCAGCGGGCCGGTGATCCGCCGTTATTTCCGCACTCCCGTGGCGGTGGACGACAAGGCCGACCAGTCCCCGGTGACCGTCGCCGACCGTCAGGCGGAACAGGCCATCCGCGCGGTTCTGGAGGCCGAGCGCCCCGACGACGGCATCTATGGCGAGGAATTCGGCACGAAGAACCTCGATGCCGAATACGTCTGGGTGATCGATCCCATCGACGGCACCAAATCCTTCATCAGCGGGCGGCCGATCTTCGGCACGCTGGTGGCCCTGCTGCACCATGGGGTGCCGGTGCTGGGGGTGATCGACCAACCGATCATCGGCGACCGCTGGATCGGCGCTGCCGGCCACCCCTCCACCTTCAACGGCCAGCCGGCCCGCGTGCGCGCCTGTGCCGGCGGGCTGGCGGGGGCGTTGCTGGGCACCACCTCGCCCGACCTGTTCCCCGGCAGCGACATCGACGGTTTCCGCCGGGTGCAGAGCCGGGCCAAGGTCACGGTGTACGGCGGCGATTGCTACACATATGGGTTGCTGGCGGCGGGCCACTGCGATCTGGTGGTCGAATCGGGGCTGAAGCTTTATGATTTCGCGGCCCTGGTGCCGGTGGTGACCGGGGCGGGCGGTATGATGACCGACTGGCAGGGGCTGCCGCTGAGTGCCGCATCGGCGGGCCAGGTGGTCGCCGCCGGTGATCCCCGCACCCATCAGGACGCCCTGGCCGCCCTGGCCGGCTGAACCTCCTTTCCCGCTCCAACGAAGAAGACACGGCCCATGTCCGCACCCATCGCCCCGCTGGCCCGCTCCGTCTATGACACGGCACCCGACCCGCTGAAAGATTTCCTGACCAGCCTCAGCGCCCAGGTGGCGGAGGGGGCCAACTGGATGATCCGTAAGAAGCGGCTCTGCGAGATGATGATGGGGCTGGCCGCCTTCTTCGACCTCACGCCCGAACAGCGGCGGGAGATGATGGAGGAGATCGGCCACACCCCGCCGCCGGGCGACGACGAGGAGAACGTCAAGGTCGATTTCGCCGAACTGCTGCCCATGTACATCGCCGCGGTTCTGGAAAAGCTGAACGAGCCGGCCATCACCTCGGCGGAGCAGGCGGCGATCTACATCCTGTCCATCCACCCCGAGCATTACGAGGCGGCGGAGGCGTGGATGCTGCAAGACCCCCGCAACGGTAAGGCGGTGCGGCGGATCATGCGCAACGACAAGCGCCTGGATTCCCTGCTGCGGCTGGTGGATTCCCACCTGCTGGAAAACCGGGCCGCGCGGGTGGACGGGGGTGCCCCATGATGATGCGGCGCCTGCTGCCGGCTGCCGCCCTGCTGCTGTGGGCCGGCGGTGCGCTGGCGGCCACGCTGGAGCCGCCGGTCACGGCGCTGCGCCAGTTCGGCGAGCCGATGTTCAAGCCCGGCTTCACCCATTTCCCCCACACCAACCCCGACGCGCCCAAGGGCGGCACCGTCACGGTGGCGTCGAACTTTCCCCCCACCTTCGACAATCTGAACCCGATTCCGGTGCGCGGCGTGCGCCCGCGGCTGATCGGGCTGACCTATGATCCGCTGATGGTGGTGTCGGGGTGGGAACTGGACGCCGCCTATGCCCGGCTGGCCGAGAGCGTGCAGGTCGCCGACGACCGCAGCGAGGCGGTGTTCACCCTCGACGCCCGCGCCCGCTGGCACGATGGCGTGCCGGTGACCGCCGGTGACGTGGTGTTCACCTGGGATGCCATTCAGGCCCACGGCAACCCGCTGCTGAAATCCACCCTGGCGAAAATCCGCACGGTGGAGGCGCTGGACGACCGCCGGGTGCGCATCACCCTGTCCAGCCGCGGCGAGATCAAGCCGATCATCGATTTCGCCACCACCATGGCGCCGGAGGCCCGCCACTGGTGGACCGCCAACGGGCGCGACATCGCCAAGACCACGCTGGAAGCCCCGCTCGGCTCCGGCCCCTACCGCACGGTGTCGGTCGATCCCGGCCGCTCCATCACCTATGAGCGGGTGGCCGATTACTGGGGCCGCGACCTGCCGGTCAACCGTGGCCTTTACAATTACGGCACCATCAAACAGGACTTCTACCGCGACGACGACGTGATGTTCGAGGCGTTCAAGGCCGGCGCCTATGACATCCGCGTGGAAAACCGGGCGCAGCGTTGGACCACCGGCTATGATTTTCCCGCCGTCGCCGACGGGCGGGTGGTCAAGCGGGTGATCCCCTCGGCCCTGCCGCTGGGGGCGCAGGCGTTCCGCTTCAACACCCGCCGGCCCCAGTTCGCCGACCCGCGGGTGCGCGAGGCTTTGGGACTGCTGTTCAATTTCGCCTGGACGCAAAAGACGCTGCTGTACGGGCAGTACCACCGCACCCTGTCCAACTTCCCCAATTCCGACTATGGCGCCAGCGGTCTGCCGGGGCCGGACGAGTTGGCGTTGCTGGAGCCGTACCGCGACCGGCTGCCGCCGCGGCTGTTCACCCAGCCGTTCCAGCCCCCGGCGGGCGATCCCACCGGCAACAGCCGCAGCGAAACCCGCGAGGCGTTGCGCCTGCTGAAGGACGCAGGTTGGGAGCTGAAAAACGGCCGTCTGGCCAACGCCGCCGGCCAGCCGTTGACCGTGGAGTTTCTAGAGGTGGCGGGCAGCGGCCTCGGCCGCGTCATCCAGCCCTATGTGGAATCCCTGCGCCGCATCGGGGTGGACGCCAGCCTGCGCAGCGTCGATTCCGCCCAGTACGAGGCGCGTTCCGACGATTTCGACTTCGACGCCATCGTCACCAATTTCAGCTTCGCCAGCCCGCCGGCCACCGAACTGCGGGCCTTCTTCGGCTCGGCGGCGGCGGGGGAGCGGGGATCGGCCAATTACCCCGGCGTCCATGATCCCATCGTCGATGAACTGATCGAAAAGGTCATCGCCGCCGGGGACGAGGCCTCGCTGAAGGCCGCCACCCGCGCGCTGGACCGGGTGCTGCTGTGGAGCTTCTACATGGTGCCCCACTGGTACAACCCGGAAAGCTGGATGGCGGCGTGGGACAGGTTCGGCATCCCCGACACCCCGCGGAAATACGACCAGGAATTCCGCAGCACCCTGTTCCCCGACAACTGGTGGATCGACCCGGCCAAGACGGCGAAGCTGGGGCGGTGAGGGGGCGTGCCGGGGGCCGTCCCCCCGGCCTCATTCCGCCGGGGCGGCGCGCAGCAGGCTGCTGACGTGGACGCCCAGCACCTCCGCCGCGGCTTCGGCCATCTCCGGGTCGATGGGGGGCGGGCTGATGTCCACCCCCTCGCGCAATGCGGCGGTGATGATTTCCAGAACGCGGATGCGGGCGGTCCATTTGGAATTGCCCGCCACCGCATGCCAGCGGGCGTTGGGGGTGGAGGTTTCATCGAACATCTGTTCGATGGCCTTGGTGTAATCGTCCCAGCGCGCCCGGTTGCGCAGATCCTCTTCCGTCAGCTTCCAACGCTTGTAGGGGTTGGTCAGCCGTTCGCGGAAGCGGTTGAGCTGTTCGTCGGGGGTGATGTGCATGAACAGCTTGATGATCCGCGCCCCGTCGTCGGTCAGCATCTTTTCGAATTCGCGGATTTCGCCGTAGGCGCGCTTCCACTGTTCCTTGCTGGCGAATCCCTCCACCCGCTCGACCATCACCCGCCCGTACCACGAGCGGTCAAAGATGGCGAAGGTGCCGGGGGCCGGCAGCTTGGTCCAGAAGCGGTACAGGTAATGCTTGCCCTGCTCGTCCTTGGTCGGGGCGGAGATCGGCCACACATGGAAACCGCGGGGGTCCAGCGGTTCGGTCAGGCGGCGGATGCTCCCGCCCTTGCCGGCGGCGTCCCAGCCTTCGAACACCAGAATGGCACGGCGTTTGGAATGCCAATAGGCCTGCTGGATGTGCAGCAGTTCCTTTTGCAGCTTGGCGAGGCGCTTGTCGTATTCCTCGCGGTTCTTCAGCCGCCCGGAAACCATGTCGATCTTGTCCAGACGGATTTTGCCGTCCTTGGTGTGGCCGTTCTTATCGGCGGGCATTGATGTTCCGCTCCTTCCTCTGACCCTGATCCTTGGCCGCTGGCAGGGAACTTTCCCATCCCCGGCGGGTTTCCCCGGCGAGGGATGCGGCACCCGCACAGGCGGCCTTTCCCCCGGCTGATTGGCGCCCACCGCGGCGGTTGACGTCAAGGGGAAGATTTGCCGCGGGCCGTGCCGCCCTCTGCTGTCTGGGAACCAACAGGGGACGACGCATGACCATCACCGCCGCCGGTCCACGGCTGCACCACCCGGTTTCTCCGTCTGGCACGCCGGCGGGTGACTCATCGGAAGCCTGGATGGACACCATCGCCGCCAACCGCATCACCATCGAAGAGGTCTATCCCGAAGTGGATGGTGGCCGCTTCCCGGTCAAGCGGGTGGTGGGCGACGTGATGGACGTGTGGGCCGACGTCTACACCGACGGCACCTTCGTCCTGGGGGCCGCGGTCCTCTTCCGCGCCGCCGACGAGGAGGCGTGGAGCGAGGTTCCCATGACCCTGGTGGACAATGACCGCTGGGTGGGGCATGTGCCGCTGACCCGCAACACCATGGTAACATACACCGTCGCCGCCTGGCGCGACGTGTGGGAAAGCTGGCGGGCCGATTTCAAGAAGAAGGTGGACGCCGGTCTGGACGTGGGGCTGGAGGTGGTCGAGGGCCGCCGCTTCATCGAACAGGCCGCCCGGCAGAATCAAGGTGACGCCCGGCGGACGCTGGAGGCCGTGGTGGCGCGTTTCCATGCCCTGGACGGGGCCGAGGTGATCGCCTATGCCCTGTCCGACGAGCCGCGGGCGGCGATGAAGGCCAATGGGGAGCGGGCCTATCTTTCCCGCTATCCCCGTGACCTGCAGGTGTTCGTGGACCGGCGGGCGGCGCGCTTTTCCTCCTGGTTCGAGATCTTTCCCCGCTCGGCCTCTTCCGATCCGGGGCGGCCCGGCACCCTGCGCGACGTGATAGGGCTGTTGCCGATGGTGCGGGACATGGGGTTCGACGTGCTTTATTTCCCGCCCATCCACCCCATCGGGCGCAGCAACCGCAAAGGCGCCAACAACACCCTGAACGCCGGCCCCGGCGACCCCGGCGTACCCTATGCCATCGGCGCGGAGGAGGGGGGGCACGACGCCATCGATCCCATGATCGGCACGCTCGACGATTTCCGCGCCCTGGTGGCGGAGGCGAAGGGGCACGGCATCGAAATCGCCCTGGATTTTGCCGTGCAATGTTCCCCCGATCACCCGTGGATCCGCGAGCATCCGCAGTGGTTCTACTGGCGCCCCGACGGCTCCATCCGCTACGCTGAAAACCCGCCGAAGAAGTATCAGGACATTGTGAACGTCAGCTTCTACCGCGAATCCTACCCGGACCTGTGGTTCGCCCTGCGCGACGTGGTGCTGTTCTGGTGCGCGGAAGGGGTGCGGATCTTCCGCGTGGACAATCCCCACACCAAGCCGTTCCCATTCTGGGAATGGCTGATCGCCGAGGTGCGCAAACGGCACCCCGACGCCATCTTCCTGGCCGAAGCCTTCACCCGGCCCAAGCTGATGCGGCGGCTGGCGAAGCTGGGGTTCAGCCAGTCCTACAGCTATTTCACCTGGCGCAACGGCAAGGGCGAACTGATGGAGTATCTGTGGGAACTGACCCACGGGCCGTCCAAGGACTATATGCTCCCCAACTTCTTCCCCACCACCCCCGACATCCTGCCCCCGGCGCTCAGCCACGGCGGGCGGGGGGCGCACATGGCGCGGGCGGTGCTGGCGGGCACGCTGTCGCCCAGCTACGGCCTCTACACCCCCTATCTGCTGTGCGAGGCGGACCCCCATCCGGGGAAGGAGGAATACAACCACTCGGAAAAATACCAGATCCGCCATTGGGATTGGGACCGGCCCGGCAACATCCGCGGCTACATCGCCCGGCTGAACGCCATCCGCCACGACAACCCGGCCCTGCAGCACTTCACCAACCTGCTGTTCCTCAACGCCTGGAACGACACCATGCTGGCCTATGCCAAGCTGACGCCCGACCGCGGCAACGTGGTGGTGGCGGTGGTCAACCTGGACCCCTACAACGCCCAGGAATGCGGGTTCGAGGTGCCGCTGTGGGAATTGGGGCTGCCCGACGACGCCTCGGTCGCGGTGGAGGATCTGTGGTCGGGATACCGTTTCGTGTGGACGGGCAAGGTGCAGCATGTGCGCCTCGACCCCTACAGCAACCCCGCCGGGCTGTGGCGGATCGCCCGTATGGGATGAGGCTCAGGCGCCCATCGCTTCGGCTCTCATGGGGCTGGCTCTCATGGCTTGGGCGATGCGATCCAGATCGCCGGCACCGATCTCGAACAGGCCGAAGCGGAACGGGTAACCCCAGTTGCGGTTGCCCGCGGTGAACTCCAGCGCGTCCAGCAGGGGCAGGATCGGGGCGGACTCCGCCGCCGCCCACGTCACATCGCGGCGGTACGGCACGAACCCGCCGCCCATGTCGAAGGGGTAGGGGGTGCCGGGCCTCACCACCCCCAGGGCGGTGAAGGATTGCAGCCGGTCCTTTCCCCGGAAGGTTTCGGTGGGGGAATAATAGACCACCCGGTCGCCGGGGCGGATCCGGCGCAGCGGCGCTTCCTTGCCGTGGCAGACCTGCATGAAGCCGCCGGCCCGCCCGATCCGCATATGCTCGGCGGAGGCGACGGCGACCCAGTTCCGCACGGCGGCAGGCGGGACGGGAAAGAGGGTGGGAATTTGGGTGGTCATGGCGGGTGGCTCCTTGGTCCGGCAACCGGACCCCGTTGTCCGGTGTCCCCGACCGTACGCCTGCGCGCTGTCAGATTGTGTCAGCAGCGGTTCACGCCGCCCGTCTGGCCCACACCGGCAGCAGGGCGGTCAGCCCGATGATGCGGACGATGTGATGGGTGCCGACGAAGGCAGCGTCCAACCCCAGGGAAAAGGCCATGACCGCCATGGCTTCCACCCCGCCGGGGGCGTAGGCCAGCCAGAACTGCCCGAAGGCCAGGGACAGGAAATGCGCCCCCAGCGCCGAGAAACCCGCCGACAGCACCATCGCCAGCCCCACACTTTCCAGCGACGGGCGCAGGTCGGCGCGCAACGCGCCGATGCTGACGCCGCGGAACCGGCTGCCGATGACGGCCCCGGTGGCGGTGAACCCCGCCACCAGCAGCCACGGCGGCATGTTGTGATGGACGGTGCCGGTGCCGTGCAGAATGGCGCTGGTCAGCATGGCGCCCATCAGCCAGCCTCCCCCCACCCGCAGCCTGGTGAGAACCCAGCCCCCCAGGGATGCGGCGGTCAGCATCAGCACCGTGTCGCGCAGCCCGGCCCCCACGGCCGCAGCACCGTTGACAGGACCGGACGCCCCCATCAGCCACGTCAGAATCCACGGCATGGCGATGACCAGGGTGAACAGCCGCAGGCTCTGGGCCAGCGCCACCCGCCGCAGGTTGGCGTTGCTGTTGGCGGCAAAGGCCAGAACCATGCCCAGCGCCCCCGGTACGGCGGCATAGACGGCGGTGGCGCGGTCCCAGCGGTGGACCCGCTCCAGCCATGCGGCACTGGCAACCATGGACACCAGCACCGCCACCGACAGCAACACCATGCTGAGCGGCCAGCGGGCCAGTTGGTGGAGAATGTCCGGGGTGATGCCCGATCCCATGGACACCCCCAGCAGAACGAAGGCTCCGGCGGCCACCTTGGGCGGCATCAGCACCGGCGTCCCGGCCACCCCGCCGACGGCCACCGCCACCATGCCCCCCATCAGCCACGAGGCCGGAATCCCCAGCAGGGTAAAGAGGCTGCCCCCCGTCAACGCGATGGCCAGCGTCAGGGCGACGGTGGCGGTGCTGCGGAGGGCCGGAGACGGAATAGGCATGGTTGGACGGCGGCTGAACGGTTGGGCGGCGGAGTGTACCGGCCCACCCCCCACCCGCCGCCCGCGCTGTTTGCAGGGCTGGGTTACGCCCCGCAGCCTGATGCGGCCTCAGCCCGCCGCCTTTTCCTTGAACTGGTCATAGGCTTCCACCGCCTGGGCGGCGTACATGACCGAGGGGCCGGCGCCCATGTAGATCGCCATGCCCATGGTTTCCATCACCTCGTCGCGGGTCGCACCCTGCTTCACCGCCGCTTCGGCGTGGAAGGCGACGCAGCCGTCGCAACGGATCGCCACCGCAATGGCCAGCGCGATCAGTTCCTTGGTCTTGGTGTCGAGGGCGTTGGCCTTCAGCGCCGCCTGGGCGATGCCGGAAAAGGCCTTCATCACGTCGGGCGCGCCGGTGCGCACCTCACGCAGGGCACCCGACAGTTCCGTCGCCATTTGCGGCCAGTTCTTATGCATGATGTGGTCTATCCTATCGTAAGAGGCTCAGGAAAACGCCACGCCGGGGCGGGCACCCAGGCGTTTCAGCACGATCGCCAGCGGGCAGAAGCCGGTGAACGCCGCCTGGAACAGGTTGGCGCCGACAAAGGCGGTCAGCCACAGCCACGCCGGATCGTGAAGCTGCGACAGGGCGAGGCTGGCAAGGATCACCGTGCCGGCGAACGCCATGACGATGCGGTCGATGCTCATGGTTCTTCGGTCCTTTCGGTCGGACCGCCGCTCTTGGCCGGGCAGTACAGACCGGCCAGAACGGCGATGACGTGGGCGGCCTCCCGGCTGGCGACCGCGTAATAGATCGTCTGCGACTGGCGCCGGGTGCGGACCAGCCCGTCGGCGCGCAGCCGGGCCAGATGCTGCGACAGGGCCGATTGGCTCAACCCCACCGCCGCCACCAGATCGCCCACACAGCACTCCCCCGTTCCCAATTCGCACAGGATCATCAGGCGCGCTTCGTTCGACAGCGCCTTCAGAAGCCGGACGGCGGGCCGCAGCCCATCGGGGGGGAGTGTTGTATTCATTGACACTAAATTAGATAAGTCTTATTTAGTGGTCAAGCCTCTTTATGGCCCCAACCGCCGCCGGGTTCCCCCTATGACCGTCCGTTCCATTCTGTCCCTGGCGCTGCTCGTGTCATTGACGCCTGTCAGCGCCGCCCTTGTCGACGCCGCCCCGGCCAACGCCGCCCCGGCCAACGCCGACGCCGCGGCCCGCTGGACGGTGGAAAGCCGCCCGGTGGAGGATCTGAAGGCGGTGTTCGCCACCGTGGAGAGCGTGCGGCAGGTGAACGCCCGCACCCGCATCGCCGGAACCATCGACGGGCTGACGGTGCGGGAAGGCGACCGGGTGGCCGAGGGGCAGGTGATCGCCACCGTGCGCGACCCCAAGCTGGCGTTGCAGCGCGCCGCCCTGGATGCCCGGCTGGCCTCGCTTCAGGCGCAGATGCGCCAGGCCCAGACCGACCTTGACCGCGCGTCGCAGTTGCGGGCCACCGGCAGCGGCTCGCAGCAGCGGCTCGACGACGCCCGCACCGCGCTGGACGTTCTGAAGGCCCAGAGCGCCGCCATGGCCGCCGACCGCGCGGTGGTGGAGCAGCAGACCCGCGAGGGTGATGTGCTGGCCCCGGCGGCGGGGCGGGTGCTGGCGGTGCCGGTCATCGATGGGGCCGTGGTGATGGCGGGGGAAAATGTGGCCACACTCGCCACCGACCGTTCGGTGCTGCGCCTGCGGCTGCCCGAACGCCACGCCCGCTTCATCCGCACCGGCGACCCGGTGCTGGTGGGCGAGCGCGGCCTGTCCCCGGTGCCGGGAGAAAGCGACGGAACCGCCCCGGAAAGCCTGACCCGCGGCACCGTCACCCTGGTCTATCCCGAACTGATGGATGGGCAGGTGGTGGCCGACGCGACGGTGGGCGGGCTGGACGACACCTTCGTCGGCGAACGGGTGCGGGTCATGGTGGCGACGGGTCAGCGCCCGGCGATCGTGATTCCCGCCGCCTTCGTCACCCGCCAGCTGGGTGTCGATACGGTGCGGCTGGCCGATGGGCGCACGGTGGTGGTGCGGCTGGGCCGGGCGATGCCGCCCATGGGCGATCACCCCGGCGGGGTGGAGATCCTGTCCGGGTTGCGCGCCGGTGATGCTCTGATCGGGCCGGAGAGCGGACGATGAACGCGCATGGTCTGTCGGGGCTGCTGACGCGGACCTTCATCCGCTCGCCGCTCACACCGTTGTTGCTGCTGCTGGCGCTGGCCGCCGGCATGGTGGCGCTGATGTCCCTGCCGCGGGAGGAGGAGCCGCAGATCAGCGTGCCGATGGTGGACATCCATGTCCGCGCCGACGGGCTGCGCGCGCCGGACGTGGTGGAACTGGTCACCAAGCCGCTGGAAGAGATCGTCAAGGCCATCGACGGGGTGGAGCACGTCTACAGCCAGACCGCCGACGACGGCGTGGTGGTGACGGCCCGCTTCCTGGCCGGAACCGTGTCCGATGACGCGATCCTGCGGGTGCATGAAAAGCTGCGCGCCAATTACGACCGTCTGCCGCTGGGCATTCCCGAACCGCTGGTGGTGGGGCGCGGTATCAACGATGTGGCGATCCTCACCCTCACCCTGTCGCCCAAGCCGGAGGCCGCCGCCCGCTGGACCGACAACGGCCTGTGGGGCGTGGCCGACCAGCTTCTGGCCGAGTTGGTGAAGACCGACGATGTGGGCCTGACCTACATGGTCGGCGGGCGCCCCGACCAGATCCGGGTGGAACCGGACCCGGAACGGCTGGCGCTGTTGGGCATCACGCTCAACCAACTGGTGGACAAGGTGAAGAACGCCAACCGTTCCTTCGTGGTGGGGACGGTGCGCGATGGGGGCCGGTCGGTGCCGGTGACCGCGGGGCAGACATTGCGCGGGGTGCCCGATATCGGTCTTCTGCTGCTGACCACCCGCGACGGCCGCCCGGTCTATCTGAAGGACGTGGCGTCGGTGGTGGTGGGGGCGCGGCCCGACGAGGCGCGGGCCTGGCATCTCACCCCCGGCGCGGAGGGGGCGGAGATGCCGCGGGTGCCGGCGGTGACCATCGCCATCGCCAAACGGGCCGGGGCCAACGCCGTGGTGGTGGCGGAACGGGCGCTGGAACGGCTGCACGCCATCCATCTGCCGGTGCTGGACGAGCTGGACGTCACCGTCACCCGCGATTACGGCGACACGGCCAATGAAAAGGCCAACGAACTGCTGTTCCATCTGGCGCTCGCCACCGTGTCCATCGTGGTGCTGGTCACCCTGGCCATCGGCTGGCGGGAAGGGGTGGTGGTGTTCGTGGTCATTCCCACCACCATCCTGCTGACCATGGCCGCGTCCTGGCTGATGGGCTACACCATCAACCGCGTCAGCCTGTTCGCGCTGATCTTTTCCATCGGCATCCTGGTGGACGACGCCATCGTGGTGGTGGAGAACATCGACCGCCATTGGTCGATGAAGGACGGCCGCCCCAAGCTGCAGGCGGCCATCGAGGCGGTGGCGGAGGTGGGCAACCCCACCATCGTCGCCACCCTGACCGTCATCGCCGCCCTGCTGCCGATGATGTTCGTGTCGGGGATGATGGGGCCGTACATGAGTCCCATCCCCGCCAACGCTTCCGCCGCCATGGTGTTCAGCTTCTTCGTCGCCATGGTGCTGACGCCCTGGCTGATGGTGAAGCTGCGCCCCGGCGAAACACCGGCGGGCGGTCATGGGCACGATGCCGGCACCGGCGGGCGGCTGGGCCGCTTCTACACCGCCATTGCCGCCCCCATCGTGGCGAGCCGGGCACGGGCCTGGACCTTCCTTCTGCTGGTGGGCGGGGCGACGATCCTGTCCACGGGACTGTTCTACACCCAGAACGTGACGGTCAAGCTGCTGCCCTTCGACAACAAGTCGGAGTTGCAGGTGGTGGTGGACCTGCCCGACGGGGCGGCGGTGGAGGATACCGAGCGGGTGCTGTTCGCCGCCGCCGGGCGCCTGCGCGACCTGCCGGAACTGACCAGCATCCAGGCCTATGCCGGGACGGCGGCACCGTTCAATTTCAACGGGCTGGTGCGCCATTCCTTCCTGCGGTCGCGCCCGTGGCAGGGGGATCTGCAACTGAACCTGCGCCCCAAGGCCGAGCGTGCCCGCGCCAGCCATGCCATCGCGCTGGATGTGCGCCGGCGGCTGGCCGGTCTGCCGCTGCCCGACGGCACGGTGGTGAAGGTGGTGGAGGTGCCCCCCGGCCCGCCGGTGCTGGCGACCCTGCTGGCCGAGGTCTACGGCCCCGACGCCGACAGCCGCCGCGACACCGCCCGCACGGTGGAAGCCGCCTTCCGGCAGGTGGATTTCGTGGTGGACGTGGACACCAGCTTCCACGCGCCCGCCGAACGGCTGCGCTTTGCGCTCAACCACGAAAACCTCGAATTCTTCGGGGTGGAGGAGCAGGCGGTCTATGACACGCTCCAGGCGCTGATGGGCGGGGTGACGGTGGGCTATTCCCATCAGGGGGCGGGGCGGGCGCCGGTGGACATCGCCGTGCGGCTGCCCACGTCGGACCTGTTCGTGTCCCAGCGCATCCTGTCCACGCCCGTTCCGGCCCGCCGCGGCGCGCCGGAGTTGGGGGATCTGGTGACCATGACCCGCGAGCCGGCGTCCTTCCCGCTGTTCCGCCGCGACGGCCGCTTTGCCGAGATGGTGCAGGCGGAACTGGCCGGGCGGTTCGAAGCACCCATCTATGGCATGATGGCGGTGCAGGACCGGCTGAAGGATCTGGCCCCCGGCCTGCCCGTGGCCCTGCACGGCCAGCCGGCGGACGAAAGCCGCCCGTCGGTGCTGTGGGATGGGGAGTGGGAAATCACCTTCGTCACCTTCCGCGACATGGGGGCGGCGTTCGCGGTGGCGATCCTCGGCATCTATCTGCTGGTGGTGGCCCAGTTCGGCAGCTTCAAGCTGCCGCTGGTGATCCTGGTGCCGGTGCCGCTGACCCTGATCGGCATTCTGGCCGGTCACTGGCTGTTGGGGGCGCCGTTCTCCGCCCCGTCGATGATCGGTTTCATCGCACTGGCGGGGATCATCGTGCGCAACTCCATCCTGCTGGTGGATTTCATCCGCCATCTGCAGACCACGGGTGCGCCGTTGCGCGACGTGGTGCTGCAAGCCGGGGCCATCCGTTTCAAGCCCATCGTGCTGACCGCCCTGGCGGCGATGATCGGTGCCGCCTTCATCCTGACCGACCCGATTTTCCAGGGCCTCGCCATTTCGCTGCTGTTCGGGCTGTTCAGTTCGACGGCGCTGACGGTGCTGGTCATTCCGGCCATCTACATCGTGTTGCGCGGTGGCCGTTCCCCCTCATCCCACGTGTAAGGAGTGTTGAGCCGTGAGTTCCTTTTTCTCCCGCATTTTCGGCGGCGGTGATTCCGCCGATGGCCTGATCCGCTTCGCCGAGCCGGAAACGGTGATGGGTTGGCTGAAGGACGGCACCGTCACCGTGGTGGACGTGCGCGAACCCCACGAGCACGCCGCCGGCCACATCCCCGGTGCGGTGCTGGTGCCGCTGTCGTCGTTCGACCCGGCCCGCGTGCCGGTGGTGCCCGGCAAGGAACTGGTGTTCCATTGCCAGGCCGGGCGCCGCTGCGGCCCGGCGGCGGAGAAGATGCAGGCCGCCGGCTATCAGGGGGTGATCCACCGCCTGTCCGGCGGTTTCGCCGCGTGGCGGGCCGCGGGGGGAGCGGTGGAGTAAGACCAGCGGCACGGGCCTTTGACCTGTGCCGCTGGAGGGCCGCGACCGCGGCCCCTGCTCAGTTCGTGCCCGCGCCGGCGATTGATGCGATGGCCTTTGATGGGTTACCATCAAAGGCCGTTGGCATTATCCCGACGCCCGCCGACCTGTTACGGATCAGGCCGGCACGGCTTCTTCCTGGGAGGTGGACAGGGCGCGCGCTTCCAGATCATCCAACAGGGTGAGGAGATGGTCGGCCAGGGCCTGCACCGCCACCGGATCGATGCCGGCGGGCAGGTCTTCCCGCGCCTTGGGGGGCGTCACCGTGAGTTGAAGCAGATTGGTCATCTCGTTCGGATCGGCGGTCAGGTCGTACATCTCCCACTCCTGCGGATTCCGGTCGTTGGGGTCGAAGTAGCGGGCCAGCTTGGCGGTGCTGGTGCGCACACAGCGGATGTGGTTGGGCTGGCGGACCGGGCCAAGCGTCAGCCCCGGGACCGGGGGACGGTCGGGTGCCCCGTGCAGCACGGCTTTCACCGTCTGTTTGTAGACCTCGAACGCATCATGATAGTCGGGCTGGGTGATGATGCTTCCCTTGGCCGGCTCGGTCACTTCGTCGTCGGTGACGAACAGCACCCCTTCGCGCAGCGTGCCATCGGGGTAGGCGACGGGGGTTCCGGGGTTTTTCAGCGTCGGCGTCAGATCGACGCCGGGAAGATTGGCCATCTGGTGATGCGGGGCGAGTTCCGCCGCCACCGCGTCCAGCGCGCCGCCGGTTACGCCGGCCAGCCCCAGCACCGTGGGCAGCAGGTCGGCGTGGCTGGTCACGTCGTACACATGCTGCAGGGAACCGTTTCCGGCGATGGATTGGGGGAAGCGGACCACCATCGGCACATGGACCGTTTCCTCATAGGCGACGTGCCATTTTTCCAGCATCATCCCATGGGCGCCGCCCAGTTCCCCATGATCGGCAACGAAGATGACGATGGTGTTGTCGGCCTGCCCGGTTTCCTCCAGCGTCTCCAGCACGCGGTTGATGTGGGGATCGACCTGCGAGTGAAGCCACGCGTAGAACTGCACATACTGGGTGGTGTAGTCCTGCGGATATTGGGAAATCTGGAACGGGATGGTGAATTTCAGGGCCAGTTCGACCGCAGCGGTCCATTTGTCGTCACGGATGGAGGTGTCCGCGCCGTTTCCATTCAAAGCGGCCACGGCGCCGTAACCGGCCTTGGCGGAGAGGGCAAGGCCGATCTTGTACGACGCATCGAACTGGCATGACGGCTTGGTGGAGAGATCCTCGTTCCAGTTGGGGATCGACCCGGCGCAATCCTGGGGAAAGTTCAGGGGGTTGAGCGGAAGCTGCGTGGTGCCGTTGGTCGGCGGCTTCGACTTTTGATGCCAGTCCGGGACGTCGAGCGGGCCGAACACTGGCTGGGTCTTCTTGCTGTCATCCTGGTCGCTGGTGGGGGGCAGCGCCTGGGAGATCACGGACGGGTAGGTGGCGATGTCGTGGGGGTTGGTGAACGACACCACCGCGAACCAGGGGCGCAAGGCGGCGTCGGTGGCCGGCGTGCCATCGCCGACCACCCGTCCGGCATCCTCTGCAACCCCGTAATTATAGGGCAGCGCCATCCCGCGCCGGCGCAGGAACAGGCAGGCGTTGTCGGCGAATCCCGGATCGCGGTAGAGGCCCAGATTGTTGATGGCAGCGCCATGGGGTTCGGGATAGGACAACTCCCAATCCGCAAAACCGAAGCGTTGGAGCGAATGGCCGCGCGGGTTGCTGACGTGCCATTTGCCGAAATAATGGGTCGAATAGCCGGCCGCGCGCATCCAGTGCCCGATGGTCGGATAGCCGTCGGCCTTCAGCCAGGGAAAGAGCGGCGCCTCGCCATCCTTGAACATCCCATCGGTCTGGGTCACGCCCGTGCGGGCGCCGTATTGGCCGGTGAACATCACCGCACGGCTGGGGGTGCAGGCGCTGGATGCGATCATATGGTTGTGCAGAGCCACCGCGTTCTTGCGCAGCTTGAGCAGGCCGGGGAAGTAGGGGGCATAACGGTTGTCCTTCAACTCCCCGTCCTGTGGATCCTGAAAACCCAGGATCTGATTCAGCGGGGCGGCAAATCCGCCGCCCTCACCATAGGAAAAGCGCGGGTAACGGTACTGATCGACGACGATCATCAGAATATTGGGCGCGGTGGCGTCGGCTGTGGTCATGATAATTCCTCACACGTCAGGGAATGGAAGGCGGGATGTTCGCGGCCATCAGCGTGTCTTGCGGCCGATGGATACAAAAATTCTTCAGGAATGCAGGGGGGTTAAAAGTCCTTGCCGGAGGTCATCAAGGAACTGACAAGGTTTAGAGGCGAATGAGTTCACCAATCAACTAAAACAAGAAAACACCATCAAAGATTGATAGTATTTTCTTGATGTTTCTGGTTGAGAAGAAAATTATTTATGATATTTGCCAGAGTCAACAAATATCGTCATGAATATTATTTTAAAAATAATATCAGATCTATTGATGACGACTGTGTGAGTCTTTTGAAAGTCTATCAATAAAAAACGCCGGAGGTTTGGAGGTGCCAACCTCCAAACGGGGTCGGAGCGGTCGCCCCGCTCATGGACGGATCACGTTCACCCCGGCGGGCGCGACCACTCCACATCGCCGGCGAACAGATACCCGGCGCCATAGACCGTCTTGATGAGTTGCGGATGGCGGGGATCGGCCTCGATCTTCTTGCGGATGCGGGAGATGCGCACGTCGATGCTGCGGTCGAAGGGGCCGTCGTCGCGGTCGTCCTGCGCGCTTTGCAACTGCTCGCGCGACAGAACCCGTTTGGGCGCTTTCAGCAGCGCCAGCAGCAACCCGGCCTCGGCCGCACTCAGGGTTTCCATGCGTCCGGCGGCGTCGGTCAGGGACAGGTTGCCCAGGTCGAAGGTCCAGCCGGCGAAGCGCGCCACCGCCGCCGCCCCTGCCGCCGACATGGACAGAAGCTGGTCGCGGCGCCGGATGACCGTTTTGACGCGGGCCACCAGTTCGCGCGGCTCGAACGGCTTGGCGATATAGTCGTCGGCCCCCAGTTCCAACCCCAGAACCTTGTCGGACAGGGCGCCGCGGCCCGACAGGATCACCACGCCGAAGCGCACGTCCTCCCACAACTCGCGCACCAGCGACAGCCCGTCCATGTCGGGCAGGCCCAGATCGACGATGCACAGGTCGGGGGGCTGGCGGCGGATGGCGATGCGCACGTCGCGGCCATTGGCAAAGGCGACGGTGTGAAAACCGTAATCCTGCAGCGTGGCACAGACCAGAGTCCGGATGTCGGCCTCGTCATCGACCAGATACACCAGCTTTTTTGTGTTCAACGGTTTGTTTTCCCGATCATCGCATCGGCTGGTTGGAACGCTCCCCGTCGGGATTATGGGCCATCGGGCGCAGTGTCTCAATCAGCACCTGACGGCTGAACGGCTTTTGCAGCACCGGCACGCCACTCTCCGCCGCCTTGTCAACCGGCAGGCCGCTCATCAGCACCACCTGGATGGCCGGGTGGCCGTCGCGCACCCGCCGGGCCAGTTCCACCCCGTTCAGCGGCCCCGGCATCACCACGTCCGACAGCACCAGCGCGATGCCCTCCACCGCGTCCATCAGTTCCAGCGCCTCCGCCGCACTGGCCGCTTCCAGCACCGCATAGCCCAGACCCATCAGATGGTCGCGCACCACCTGGCGCACGTCGGCATCATCCTCCACCAGCAGGGCCAGTTCGCCGGGCTGGATCGCCGCACCGGGGGCGAGGGGCTGGGCGGTGCGCCGGTCCTCCGGCTCGTCGGTGCGGGGCAGCAGCAGCAGCACCCGCGACCCCGCCCCCGGTTCGCTGTCCAGGCGGATGTAGCCGCCCGACTGCTTGACGAAGCCATAGACCATCGACAGCCCCAGCCCCGACCCATGATCCTTGGTGGTGAAGAAGGGTTCGAAGGCGCGGGGCAGGGCGTCGGCGGCAAAGCCGCTGCCGGTGTCCTCCACCCGCACTTCGGCGTAGGCGCCGGGGGCCACGGCTTCGTCATAGGTCAGCGGGGCGGTGACATCGCGCGGCGTGACGTCGATGCGCAGGATGCCGCCGCGGCTCATGGCATCGCGGGCGTTGAACGCCAGATTGATGATGGCGTTTTCCAACTGGTTGGGGTCGGCGAGCACCCAGCAGCGTTGCCCCTCCGGCGGGACGATGACGGTGATGGAGGCGGGGAAGGAGCGGGTCAGCAGCACCGCCATATCGCGGATCAGGGCGCACACCTCCACCGCGATGGGGCGCAGCGGCTGGCGGCGGGCGAAGGCCAGCAGGCGGCTGGTGATGTCGGCCCCCCGCCGTCCGGCCCGTGTGGCCGGCTCCAGATAGGTGTCGAGGCCGTCCACGCCGGCGAACTTCTCCTGTGCCGCCGACAGGTTCCCCAGAATCACCGACAGCAGGTTGTTGAAGTCGTGGGCCAGCCCGCCGGCCAACTGCCCCACCGCCTTCAGCCGCTGCACCTCCATCAGTTGCCGTTCGGTTTCCTTTTCCGCCGTGCGGTCGATGGCCAGGACGAACAGCCCGGCCGTCCGCCCCTCCGCCCCGTGTTCGGGGATCAGGGTGACCTTGGCCACCACCGATTCGCCGGGGCCGGGCTGGAAGACGTGCTCGAAACTGATGTCGGCACCGCGGTAGGCCGCCTCCACCTGCTCGGCGATCGGGCAATAGACGGCGGTGCCCAGGACCGAGGCAAGACGGCGGCCCAACTGGGCGGTTTTGGGCTGGCCGGTCAGGGTGGCCCATTGCCGGTTGACGAAGCGCAGCCGCCGGTCGCGGTCGAGATAGGCCACGCTGGCCGGAATGGCGTCGAGGATCAGCCGCTGCCGCCCCTCGCTCTCCGCCAGTTCGCCCTGTGCCCGCATCTGGGCCTGCACCGCGTCCTGCAGGCGGCGGTTGGTTTCCTCCAGATCCGCCGTGCGCGCCCGCACCCGGCTGTCGAGGGACGCGATGTTGTCCCTAAGCCGCCGGATCATGTCGTCGAAGGTGGTAGCAAGGGTGCCGATCTCGTCGTCCCGTGTCACGCCGCTCTGGGCTTCCAGATCGCCGCCGCGCACCCGGCGGGCGGTGTCGGCCAGCCGGTTCAGCGGCGCCACCAGCCGCCGCGCCGCCCAATAGCCGAGGCTGGTCGCCAGCACCATCACCGCTACGGCGATCAGCAGGATGCGGTTGGCCAGGGTTTCCGAACTGCGCCGCAACTCCTCCACATAGACCGAGGAGGCGATGTACCAGTCGAACCCCTCAAAATGCCGGACCCAGGATATTTTCTCGTAAGCGTAGTTGTTGGGGTCGCTGGGCTTGTCCCACAAATAGAAAACCGGGTTGCCGGTGGGGATGGCGGCTTTCAGTTCTTCATTAATCGGGCGGCCGGTGGCGGGGTTCTTGAGATCGGCGAAATCCCGCTGCTCGATGTTGGCGTTGGGGTGGATGATCATCCGGTTGGACGAATCGAAGATATAGACATAGCCGGTCTTGGCGATGCGGATGTTGCGCAGCGCCTGGCGCAGGTCGCGGATGGCGTCCTCCTTGCGCCGGGCAACCTCCTCGTCGATATCGTCGAGATAGACGCCGGTGCCGATCACCACCCCCAGCTTGGGAAAATTCTTGAAATAGGAGATCTTTTCCCCGCTTCCCTCCCCCCGCCGGGGGTTGGACCAGGGGTAGGTGTACCAGCCGTCCCCCTCGCTCCGGGCGATGTCCACGATGCGGCCCAGCAGCCGTTGCCCCTGGGCGTCGAGGATTTCCGACACGTCGCGGCCCTGGAACGCCGGGTCGGGGTGGGACAGCAGGACCGAGTTGTAATCGGTGACCCAGATGTAATCGCTGTTGCCGTATTTGAAGGTCCGCAGCCCGTCAAAGATCAGCCGGCGGGCCTCTTGCGCGCTGATTTCGCCGCGCTCGGCGCGGGATTCGATGTAATCGATGTAGGATTCCACCAGATCCAGGATGTTGCGGAGCTGGCGTTTGTGCCAGTCCAGCGCCAGCTTGCGGTGGGTTTCCAGATTGACGTGAATTTTGCTGGCCAGTTCGAACACATTGTCCAGAATCGTCCGGCTGGCGTTCAGTTCGATCTCGTACGCCGCTTCCTTGATGAGCGGCACGGAGAACAGGTAGATGGCCGAAGAGAACAGGGCCACCACCAGCGTCAGCATGGAGAACAGACGGAAAAACAGTTTGGAACGGTACATGTCCGCCGCCTCCCTCCGGCCGTGCCGCGGCCCGTCGCGGCGGCGGTATTGGGGACAGGACCGGGGGATCGGTCAAGGATTCCGGTGCCAGTCCTGCGCCTGCGTCATTAATCCGTAACAAAAACTCCATTTTTGTGCGCTAGGCGAGGCTTTGCGCCCGATGTACGGTTCACCATATGAGGTATGCCGGCTCGGCCGGTGACGAATGGGGATGCAGACCGGACCATGGCCGACGGCGACAGCAGCAGCAACCGCGAAACCGAACTCAAGCTGGCCGTCCGGCCCCAGGATATGGAGTCGCTTCGCACCGCACCGACGGTCAGCGGCCGGGGCAAGGGCCGCGCCGCCACCCGCACGCTGGAAGCCACCTATTACGACACCCCCGACCGCGACCTGTCGGCCCGGCTGGTCAGCTTCCGCGTCCGGCGGGAGGACGACCGTTTCGTCCAGACCCTGAAATCCGCCCCCGACAGCGACGGTGCCGGCCTGTCGCGCGGCGAATGGGAATGGGTGGTGCCCGGCCCGACCCCCGATTTCACCCTCGTCACCGACGAAGCCGCCCTGGCGCATCTGGACGGGATCGACCGGACGACCCTGGCCCCCGTCTTCGAAACCCACATCCACCGCACCGTGCGCACCATCACCCACGGCGACACCACCATCGAGGTGGCGTTCGACGAGGGGGAGGTGCGGGGGCCGACCGGCCGCACCCACCCGGTGGCGGAGGTGGAGCTTGAACTGAAACAGGGTGAGCCGCGCGCCCTGTTCGCGCTGGCCCGCGAACTGGCGGCGGTGGCGCCGGTGCGGGTGGAGCGGCGGACCAAGGCCGCCCGCGGCTATGCCCTGGCCGACGGCACACTGGGCGGGGCGGTCAAGGCCGGGCGGGTGGAGCTGGATGCCGCCTGCACGGTGGAGGGGGTGCTGTGCCGCATCGTGCGCAACTGCCTGGAGCAGCTTGGCGCCAACGAGGATTGCGCGCTGGCCGGCGACGATCCCGAGGGGGTGCATCAGGCCCGCGTGGCGCTCCGCCGCCTGCGCTCGGCGCTGGTGGTGTTCAAGCCGTTCCTGCCGCCGGATCAGACCCTGTGGCTGGAGGGGGAGGTGAAGTGGCTGGCCGGCACCTTCGGCCCGGCCCGCGACTGGGACGTGTTCCTGACCGAGCTTCTGGCCCCGGTGAAGGCCGGTTTCGCCGGTGCGGGCGAGCACGGGGGCGAGGTGCCGCAGGATCTGGAAACCCTGGAAGCCGCGGTTCAGAAGGGCCGCGCCGAGGCGTACGAGGCGGTGCGCGCGGCGCTGTCGTCGGCGCGCTACGGGTTGTTCACCCTGCAGGTGGCGGAATGGCTGGATACCCGCGGCTGGCGGGCGCAGCCGGTCAGCGAGGAATCGATCCGTCTGTTGGAACCCATCGGCCATCTGGCCGACAGCCTGCTGACCCAGCGGTACCGCAAGGTCCGCAAGCGCGGCGAAGGGTTCGAGGATCTGTCCATCGCCGACCGCCACAAGCTGCGCATCGCCATGAAGAAGCTGCGCTACACCGCCGACTTCTTCCGCGACCTGTACGACGACAAGCCGGTGCGCCGCTATATCGAGCTTTTGGGCCAGTTCCAGGATCAGCTTGGTCATCTGAACGACGTGGCGACGGCCACCCGCCTGCTGCACGCGCTGCACGCCGACGGCACCAGCCCGTCGGTGGGCGAGGCGCGGGCGGCGGGCGTGGTCATCGGCTGGCTGGCCCGCGGGACGGTGGCGCTGGAGCCGCAACTGTGCGATGCGTGGGAACGGTTCGACGCCGCAAAACCCTTCTGGTCAAAAGCCCACCGTCTGGCATAGGGTCTTTGACCATGAAAGCTGTCCTGGTCGCCAACATCAAGGGCGGGTGTGGCAAGACCACCATCGCCACCCATCTGGCCGCCGCCTTTGCCAAGGCGGGCCACACCACGGTGCTGGCCGATGTGGACCGTCAGAAATCCTCCCTGGGCTGGCTGGACCGCCGCCCGGCCGGTGCCGTGCCGGTGCTGGGGCTGGACTGGACCAAGGACATCGACGGTGCGCCCAAGGGCACCGACTGGCTGGTCATCGACGCCCCGGCGGCGTTGAAGACCAAACAGATCGAGGATCTTGTGCGGCTGGCCGACATGGTGGTGCTGCCGGTGCTGCCCAGCGCCTTCGACGAACAGGCGACCCAGCGGTTCCTGAAGAAGCTGGACGAGTTGAAACCCATCGCCCGCAACAAGAAGCAGGTGGCGGTGGTCGGCAACCGGCTGAAGGCGCGGACCAAGGCGGCGGAACGGCTGGATGCTTTCCTGGACGGGGTGGGGCATACGGTGGTGACCCGGCTGCGCGACAGCCAGATCTACCCCGACGCCGCCGCGACCGGGCTGACCCTGTTCGACATGGGCGGCAAGCGCGCCGCCGAGCATCGGGCCGATTGGGAACCGCTGCTGACCTATATCGAGGGCTGACCGCCGGTTCAGTTGCTGATCCGGGGCGGGGGATCGGGCATGGCCTGCATCATGGCGGTGATGGCGGCGGGGGATTCGCCGCGGGCGCACAGGCCGGTGGCGGCTTCCGCCCAATCCACCAGCCCGTGGTGGCGGGCGTCGGTGGCCCGTTCCAGCGGGATCAGGGTCACGTCATGGCCGCGGCGGCGCAGCCCCTCGGCGTAGAGGGTCTGGGTGGGGAAGGGCACGTTGGAATCGCGCGGGTCGCCCATCACGATCACATGCCGCCGCGGATCGGCGCGCACGGCGTCAAGCGAGGCTGCCGGATCGAACCAGTCCGCCGGGCGGGCCAGAGCCTGCGTCAGCCCGCGGGCTTCCAGATAGGCGCGGAAGGCGGCGGCACCGGACGAAATCACGGCACAGCGGATATCGGTGCGGCGGGACAGCATCTCCGCCACCAGCGTGCCGCCGCCGCTGTGCCCGCCCATGGTCCAGCCGCCGATGCGGTAGCGTTTGGTCAGGGCCTCGATGGCGGCGGCGACCAGGGCGGCTTCACGCGGGCGATGACGGTCGGTGTAATGGCGCCCGGCGCTGCCGTAGCTGCCGGGGCGGCCCAGAAAGATGAAGGGGACGCCGTAACGGTCGGCCAGTGTCCGTTCCTGTGCGATCATCGCCGCCGGGCCAAGGCCGCGCTGGTGCTTGTCCGCTTGCCTGGGGTTGGGTCCCATGATGTCGCCGTGCATCCACAGGGCGGCCACCGGGTTGCCGCCGTCCACCGCCAGTCCGGCGGCGTAATAGCGCAGGCAAGCCGTCGTTCCCCCGGCGGACACCCAGACGGCGGTGTGACGCTCTTCCAGCGCCCGGCATTGGGTTCGGGACAGGGTGATGCCGGCCACCACCTGGGCCGGGTCGAACAGGGTGTCGTCGGGCAGCGATTGCCCCGCCGCTCCGCCGCTCCAGACCAGAAGCGGGGCCAGCACCGCCGCGACCCGCCGCACATCCATGATATCCGCTCTTTTCCCGCCGCTTCCGCTTCCTACCTAACAGAGTATGAGCGAACGTGCGACGGAGATCCGGCGAACGGACGGACACGGGGAACGGGCGACGCCACGGGAACCGGATAGTGCTGGGCAAGGCCGGACGGCTCGCTATACTGGCGCCATGTCCCGCATGCTGTTCCTTCGCGACCTTGATGTCGATGTGCTGATGCGTTGCCGCGCCTGCGGCCACGAGGGAACCTTGCCGCGTTTGGATCTGGAGCGCCGGTTCGGCCCCGGTTACCCCGTTCTGTCGCTCGCCCCCCACTTCCGCTGTTCCAAATGCGATTCCCGCAACGTGGAAAGCCGGCCTGTGCCGACGCCCGACGGGCCGGTGCTGGAAACCATGGTGGACAAGGCCGCCACCGCCGAGGTCGAGGACCGTTTTCAATCCACCCTGGCCGCCCTGCGCGGGCTGGTGGATGCCGCTCATGAGCCGGACCCGGAGCCGGACCGTGATTCGCCGCCCCCGCGCCGCCCCAAAAGCGCGTTTTCCCGCCCTGAGGAGCCGTTGCCGCCGCTGGGCAGCATGATGGATGCCCTGCGCGGCCTGTCCGCCCTGCCCGAAGAGGATGACTCCGATGAGGATAATGGGGACGAGACGCCGGTCGCCCCTCCGGTGGTTCCGGCAAGCGCGGTGCGCAACGACGACGGCGATGATTTCCGAAAGGAATTGGCGCGTATTTCCCGCCTGATGGGGGAAGAGGAGGAAAGCTCCCCGCCACCCCCCGCCGCCGATCTGGATGAGGCGGAGGACGAGGATTGGCTGCCCGCCCTGTTCCGTGACGACGTGGATCTTTCCGCGCCCGCGGCCCCGCCGCCACCGGTCCCCATGCCGGATGGGCCGGATGACGGGGACGCGGACGATGACGCCCTGGATCTGGTGGACACCGCCCCCGAGCCGGACGTGCCGGAGCATGATGAGCCGGAGGTGGTGGACGAGCCGCCGCCCGCTTATCTGACCGACACCATGGCCGCCCTGCGCTCGCTGATCCAGTCGGCGGCGCAAAAGGATGGGGATGCCGCCGAACCGGCGGTGTCACCGCCGCCCGCCCGTCCGGATTTCGGCTTTCACCCGGACGAGGACGACGAGGAGTCCGGCCTGCCCGATCCGGCGTTCGGCACGCCGGCGCGCGATCCCGATCCGGCGACGGATCAGGACCTGTCGGCCCTGCGGGCGATGGTGGAAAAAGCGGAGCGGGATGCCGACCGCTCCACCTCCGCCGCCGACATCGCCAGCGTCATCCCCCCCGATTTCCGCCCGCCGTTCTGGGTGGAAACCGGGCTGGAGCGGGACGCGCCCCGTGCCAGTCCCGCACCCTCCGCCCCGCCGCCCGCCGCTTTTCCCGCAGCCCCCCCTCCGGCCCCGGTGCCGCCGCCGCCGGCTGCCGCGGCTCCGGCCCCCGAACCGCAACCGCCCCGCCGCAAGGGATCTTTTCTTGATCGGCTGCGCCGCCGCCGGTCCGATGCCCACCATGCCGAGGATCACCCCACCCCCGAACCGCCCCCTCGGCCCGCCCCGCCGCCGGAACCGGCCAAGCCGGTGGCAACCGTGGCCCCCGCGGCCCCGCCGCCGTCCGACGATCCCGCTTCCCTCGACCAGCGGCTTGCCGCGCTGAAGGCCATGCTGGCCGGACAGGATGCGCCGCCGCCCCCGCCGCCCGTGGAAGCGAAGGCGGGGTGGGACGACGACGACATCCTGGATCTGGGCGAAGCCGCCGAAATCGAGGTTCCCCCGTCGCCGCCGCCCGCGGTGGCCGAGGCGGAAGAGGACTTCGACATCGATGATTTCCGCCGCGCCCTGTTCAACCGGCTGCGCGAGGAGCGGGAACATCCCTCCGTCCATCCCGCCGAGGAGCACGCGGACGAGGACAGCCCGGCGGAGGAGGATATCCCCATGGAGGATATTCTCTCCTTCACCATCCGCGACCGTGCCCATGGGGAGGCTCCCCCGGTCGAAACCGCTGCCCGCCCGCCGGAACCGCCCCCCGAGGATGAAGAGGAGGCGGAACCGGAGCCGGCCGATTTCGGCCGTTTCGCCATCCGCGACCCCGACATTCTGTTCGCCCGTTCCCACCCCGACGAGGATGAGGAGGAACCGCCCCCCTCCTATCTGTGGGACGAGCCGGCCGAACCGGAACCGGACCTGCCGCCGCCCCCGGCCCCGGACAAAGGGCCGGTTCCCGCCCCGGAACAGGCGCCGGAGCCGGAGAGCAAGGTGCCGCCCGCGCCCCCCGCCGGTCCCCGTCCCGATGCGGAAGCCTATGAACGCACCCTGGCCGCCCTGCGCGGGATTCTGGGCGCGCGGGGATCTGATGACGCGGGCGAGAATGACGCCCCCCGCGGCGGCCGGCGGCGGCGGAAAAAATCCATTTAAGCGTGTGCGGCATCCGGTGACGCCAAAGCCTCTTGACCTGCCATCAACGATATGAAAATTTTCAAAATCGTATGAAGGTTTGCTGCGTCAACGATTGGGGGCCGCGGGTGTTTCGATTTCCGTTTGCCGTTTCGGCGGTTGGGGCTGTGCTGATGGCCGCGGCGGCCCTGGCGCCGGTTCCAGCACAGGCGCATTTCCAGCAATTGCTGCCGTCCACCGATATCGTACCGGATACGGGCAGCCGTGACGTGCGGCTGGATCTGGTGTTCACCCATCCGATGGAACGCGGTCCGGTGATGGCGATGGGCGCCCCGGTGCGGTTCGGCGTGATGGCGGACGGCAAGACCACCGACCTGATCGGGTCGCTGGCCCGCCGCGATGTGGACGGCAAGGCCGCCTACACCGCCACCTATAGGGTGGGGGAACCGGCGGATTACGTGTTCTTCGTCGAACCCGCCCCCTATTGGGAACCGGCGGAAAAGAAACACATCATCCATTACACCAAGACCGTGGTGGACGTCGGTTCCGGCAAGGGCTGGGATGCGTTGGTGGGGCTGCCGGTGGAGATCGAGCCGCTGGTCCGGCCCTATGGCCTGTGGACCGGATCGCTGTTCCGCGGCATCGTCCGCCACAACGGCACCCCGGTCCCCTTTGCCGAGGTGGAGGTGGAATGGGCGAACGACGGCTCGGTCACCGCCCCCGCCGATCCCTTCGTCACCCAGGTCATCAAGGCCGACGCCAGCGGCCAGTTCGCTTTTGCCATGCCGCGGGCCGGGTGGTGGGGCTTCGCCGCCCTGGTGGACGGCGAGACGCCCATGAAGGCGCCGGACGGTTCCGCCGCCGCGGTGGAACTGGGCGGGCTGATGTGGGTGCGTGTCACGGATATGAAGTAACCCGCCATGGCCCACATTCCCGATGGCGTCCTGTCCATGCCGGTCCTGGCCGCGGGCATCGCGGTCAGTGCCGCGGGCTGCGCCTATGGGCTGAAACGGCTGCATCCTGACCGGATTCCCCAGGTGGGGGTGCTGTCGTCGGTGTTTTTCGTCGCCTCCCTGGTGCATTTCCCGGTGGGGCCGTCCAGCGTGCATCTGATCCTCAACGGGTTGACGGGGGTGGCGCTGGGGTGGGCGGCCTTTCCCGCCATCCTGGTGGCGCTGCTGCTCCAGGCGGTGCTGTTCGGATTCGGCGGGCTGGTGGTGCTGGGGGTCAACGTCATGAACATGGCGGTGCCCGCGGTTCTGTGCGGTCTGGCCTTCCGCCGGGTGCGGCGGGCCTTTCCCGGCAACGCCCGCGCGGCGGTGACGGCCGCCGCCCTGGCCGGGGCCGCGGGTGTGCTGCTGACCGGGCTGGCGGTCGCGGCCTCTCTGGCCCTGTCGGGGCGGGAATTCCTGACCGCCGCCCAACTGGTGGTGCTGACCCACCTGCCGGTGATGGTGATCGAGGCGGTCTTCACCGCCGCCGCCGTCGGGCTGGTGCTGCGGGTCAAGCCGGCGGTGCTGGACGACCCGGCCCCTTCCGATGATGAGGATGGGGAGGAGCCACCATGATCGTCCACCGCGCTGCGCTCCTGGCCGTCCTGCTGCTGACGACGGCATCCCCGGCCCTGGCCCACAAGCTGAAACTGTTCGCCACCGCCCAGGGGCCGGAGGTTTCCGGCTACGCCTATTTCACCGGCGGCGACCGGGCGATGGGAGCGGCCCTGACCGCCACCGCGCCGGATGGCACGGTGCTGTTTTCCGGTGTCACCGGCAACGACGGCGGCTTCCGCTTCACCGCCCTGCGGCGGGTGGACCATGTGCTGACCGTGGATGGCGGCGACGGGCATCAGGCGCGGATCACCGTGGGCGCCGATGTGCTGCCCCCATCCCTGCCCGGCGGCACGGAGGCAGCACCCGCACCGGCACCCGTTCCGCCGTCGCAGCAGGCTGTCCCGTCCGCTCCGCCCGCCGACATCCAGGTGCTGGTCGAGGCGGCGGTGGCCCGCCAGATCCGCCCCTTGCGCGAACAGCTCGACGCTTATCAGGATCAGGTGCGCTGGCACGACGTGGCCGGGGGCATCGGCACCATCATCGGGCTGGCCGGCTTGGCCTTTGGCCTGACACGGGGAAGGGGGCGGCGCCCATGACCGCGATTGCCGACACCGGCATGTCCGGCCGCACATCGCTGGACGGGGCCGTCCTTGGCCCATCCCTCGATCCCGTTTGGGGGGAGGGGGGCGGGGCGGACCCACGGCTGCGGGTGGTGGGGGCGGCGCTGTTCGCCCTGCTGGTGGTGGCGTTGCAGCACCTGCCGGCGCTGCTGGCGGCCCTTGCCATGGCGGGGGGGGCCGCGGTGACGGTCCGGCTGCCGCTGGGCGCCACCGTGCGCCGGCTGCTGGCCATGGACGGTTTCATGGTGCTGGCCCTGGCGTCGCTGCCCTTCACCGTGCCGGGGGCGCCGCTGGCCGTGGGGGGAATGGCTCTGCCGCCGCTGTCGGCCCCCGGCACTTGGCAGGCCCTGACCATTCTGGCGAAGGCCAACGCCGTCATGCTGATGACGCTGGCGCTGGTGGGCGCTCTGGGGCCGGTGCGGCTGGGGCGGACGCTGGCGCGGCTGGGAGCACCGGATAAGCTGGTGCATCTGTTCCTGTTCACCGTGCGCTATCTGGATGTGCTGAACCGGGAATACCGCCGGCTGCGCACCGCCATGCGGGCGCGGGGATTCGTGGCCGGCGCCAACCGCCACACGTGGCGCAGCATCGGCTGGCTGTTCGGCATGCTGATGGTGCGCAGCCTGGAGCGGTCGGAGCGGATCGCCGCCGCCATGCGCTGCCGCGGCTTTACCGGGCGCTTTCCCAACCTGGCCGACGACCGGCCCCTATCGGCGCGGGATTGGGGCATCGGCCTGGCAGCCCTGGCCGCCATGGCGGCGCTGGGGCTGGTGGACGTGCTGTGGTGAGCGGGCCGCTGTTCCGCCTGACCGGCGTGTCCTTTGCCTATGACCGGGGGACCCCGGTGCTGGACGCGGCGGATTTTTCCCTGTGGCCGGGGGACACCGTGGCCCTGACCGGCCCCAATGGTGTCGGCAAGACCACGCTGTTCCACCTGATGGTCGGGCTGTTGCGCCCCGCCTCCGGCACCGTCGAGGCCTTTGGTGCGGTCCGCCGGCGGGAGAAGGATTTCCACGCCGTCCGCGCCCGCGCCGGGCTGCTGTTCCAGGATTCCGACGACCAGCTTTTCTGTCCCACGGTGGCGGAGGATGTGGCCTTCGGCCCCCTCAACCTCGGCAAATCACCGGCGGAGGCGCGGCGCATCGCCGATGCGACCCTGGACGCCGTGGGGCTGCACGGTTTGGCGGGGCGTGTCACCCACACCCTTTCCGGTGGGCAGAAGCGGCTGGCGGCCCTGGCCGCCGTGCTGGCGATGGAGCCGGACGTGCTTCTGCTCGACGAACCCACCAACGCCCTGGATGCGGAAACCCAGGAACGGCTGACGGCCATTCTGGCCGGGCTGCCCCAGGCCAAGGTCATCATTTCCCACGACGACGCCTTTTTGCGCCGGCTGGCCACCCGCTGGGTGCGGCTGGACGGCGGGCGGCTGGTGGAGGATGGCTGAGGCGCGGCAAAAGCGGTCCTGCCGGCCCGATCCTGCCGGGCAGAATCTTCACACCTCTTTTGCCGATTGAGCCAATAAATTGATTTAAAAGGGGTTTTTGCGGGACAGGCACTTGGCCCGACATTTGCTTTAACGGGGGGATCCGCCCCCAGCCGCCCGCCCCCGTGGCGATGGCAGAGTGAGTGTCCCGCCATGCAGATCGACAACCGCCCCAACCATGTTTCCGGCGCCTCGTCGCGCAGCATCACGGCCATTGCCACCTATCGTTCGGCCATGACGGCGGCGGCCAAGCTGCCCACCAATGCCAATGCCAACCCATCGGCGGTGGCCGACAAGGTATCGATCAGCCCCACCGCCCAGGCGCTGATGGAAGAGGCGGCGCGGCGCCCCGACGCCAGCGATCCGCTCCGCGCCTTCCGCAACGCCAACGGCCAATTGACCATGGATGGGGTGGCGGAGATCCAGAATCTGCCGGCGCGGGTGCGGGATGCGGCCAAGGGGATGCGCGAGGTGGCATCGCTGAGCAAGGAAATCAACGCGCTGGAGGCCAGCCCCGACGCCGACATGACCCGGCTGGAGCAGTTGCGCAGCGAGTACATCACCGCCCGCACGAAACTGTCGGCGGATCTGGAGCGGGCCGGGCTGGCGGACAAGATGGCGAAGGCGGGCCTTACCATCGATCAGCTTCTGCAATCGGACACCGGCGTCCTGGTGCGGCTGAGCAGCCGGGCCATCAGCGCCATGAACGCCGCGGATTCGACCGGCAAGGCGACCGCGGCCGACAAGACTCCATCGGCCGGCACGGCCACCGCACCGCACACCGCTTCCGAAAGCGCACCGTCCGCTGCGGCCACGACGCTGCCCGCCACCCGTCCGGCGGACACGGTGGAGGAGGAAAAACCGACGTTGTTTGCGTGGTTTATGGATACGCTGCGCCGCAAACTGGCCCCCTCCGAAGCTGAAGCCGCGGCTGCTTAACGATTATTTCATAAAACCTCTGTGAAAGCGCCATAAAAAGGCTCGAGGCGTAAAAAAGAGGGGGGGATGCAAATCCGCTCTTGAACTTCGCTCCCAATACCTTATGTCTGGATCGTCATTCTGATCCATCAGCCGTTCTGCTGCGCCTTCGGGTTCCAGTCCGTTGCCATTTTGGAACTCAGTCTGATGCGTCGTCCGTTTGGGACGATGCCACTTTCTACGATGGAGGACAGGATGCCGGTGGGCACTGTCAAATGGTTCAACAGCACCAAGGGCTATGGTTTCATTCAGCCGGATGCCGGCGGACCGGACGTCTTCGTGCATATCTCCGCCGTTGAGCGCGCTGGTCTGCGTGGTCTGGCTGACGGTCAAAAGATCTCCTACGAAGAGCAGCGCGATCCCAAGCGCGGCAAGACGTCGGCGGAAAACCTGAAGGCGGTCCGCTGATTTCAGCGGATCTTCGGGAACTGGAGAGGCGCCTGGAAACAGGCGCCTCTTTGTGTTTTGGGGTTGGCGTTATTCCGCCCGCTGCGGATCGCCCGTGATCGGGCTGCCGTCGTACCGGCGCAGAAGGTCGCCGGGGGAATCATACAGGGCGATGCACCCGGCCTCGGTCAGGGTGTCGCGGGGAAAGCCGCCGCACAGCATCCCGATGGTGGACAGCCCGGCCTGTCCCGCCGCCAGGGCATCCCATGGGGAATCCCCCACCGCCACCGCCCGCGACGGCGCCAGTTCCAGCCGCTCCAGCGCGGCCAGAAAGATGTCGGGGTGGGGCTTCGAACGGTCGGCATCGTCGGAACTGATCTCCACATCGACCAGCCCCTCGATGCCGGCGGCCCGGCGGTAGGCGGTCATCTCCGATTGCTTTGCCGAAGAGGCGAGGGCGATTCGCCGGCCATCGGCGCGGATGCGCCGGAACAGGGCGGGCACATCGGCAAAGCCCCGCACCTGGGGCAGCCACACGCGGCGAAACAGGTCGGCGCGAAAGGATTCCATGGCTTCACCCTGCTCGTCGGCCACCTCCGGCGGCACGAAGACGGGGATCAGCTGGTCGCCACCCTTGCCGATCTGCGACCGCACCGCGGCGATGTCCACCGGATGGCCGAAATGGCGGAAGGTTTCGGCCCAGCTTGTGGCATGGGCATCGACGGAATCCACCAGAGTTCCATCCACATCGAAAATCACGGCGTCGATTGCCGCGGGCTGGCTTATGGGGCGGTTCATACGCATCTCCTTGGCCGGGGTTTCCGGCTGACAGAGAGCGCCGGGGTTCACCGCCAACAAAATGCGCGGGCGGCGGTTCCCTCCTGGGGACATGCCCTATGGGGAATGCTATCCTTTTCCCGGTGCGTGGGATGGCGGAGGAACGGCGCGATGCCCGATACGGCCCCGGATGTGGCCCCGGCCACGGATGCTTGCGTCGATCTGCTGGTGGTGGGGGGCGGCATCAACGGCGCCGGAATCGCCCGCGATGCCGCCGGGCGCGGCCTGTCGGTGCTGCTGTGCGAACAGGGGGATCTGGCGGGCGCCACCTCCTCGGCCAGCACCAAGCTGATCCATGGCGGTCTGCGCTATCTCGAATATGGCGAATTCCGGCTGGTGCGCGAGGCGTTGCAGGAGCGGGAGGTGCTGTTGCGCGCCGCCCCGCACATCATCCGTCCGCAGCACTTTATTCTGCCCCACGATCCGGGGATGCGCCCGGCGTGGCTGGTGCGGCTGGGGCTGTTCCTGTACGACCATTTGGGGCGGCGCGAACGGTTGCCGGGATCGTCGGGGGTGGACCTGCGGCGCGACCCGGCGGGGGCGCCGCTGCGGCCCGGCATCACCCGCGGTTTCGCCTATTCCGACTGCTGGGTGGAGGACAGCCGGCTGGTGGTGCTGGCTGCCCTCGACGCGCGGGAACGGGGGGCGCGCATTCTCACCTGCACCCGGCTGGAGCGGGCCGGGCGGGAGGGTGGCGGATGGCGGGCGCATCTGCGATCCATGACCGACGGCACGCCGCTGACCGTGCAGGCCCGCGCCCTGGTCAACGCCGCCGGCCCGTGGGTGGAGGAGGTGGACCGCATGCGGCTGGGGCACGCCGCGGCCAAGACGGTGCGGCTGGTCAAGGGCAGCCACATCGTCGTGCCCCGGCTGTTTGACGGCGATCACGCCTACATCGTCCAGAACGACGACCGCCGCATCGTCTTCGCCATTCCGTATGAGGGGGCTTTCACCCTGATCGGCACCACCGATGTGGACTATGCCGGCGACCCGGCGGACGCGGCCATCGATGACGGCGAGATTGCTTACCTCTGCCGTGCGGTGTCGCGGTGGTTCGCCCGCCCGGTGACCCCGGCGGATGTGGTGTGGAATTACAGCGGCGTGCGCCCCCTGTTCGACGACCATTCCCACGGCTCCGCCGCCGCAGCCACCCGCGATTACGTGCTGGATCTCGACACGGCCGGCGGGGTGCCGCTGTTGTCGGTGTTCGGTGGCAAGATCACCACCTTCCGCCGGCTGGCGGAGGAGGCGGTGGACCGGCTGTGCGGTCCCCTGGGGTGCCGCGCGGGGGCCTGGACCGCGGGAGCACCGCTGCCGGGGGGCGATATGGCGGGGGCGGAGTTCGCGCCGTTCCTGGTGCACGCCCGGACCCGCTGGCCGTGGCTGCCGGACGGGCTGTGCGGGCGGCTGGCCCACGCCTATGGCACCCGCATGGAGCGGATCATCGGCGCCGCCACCCGGTTGGACGGTCTGGGGGCCGATCTGGGCGGCGGTGTGACGGAAGCGGAACTGGAATACAGCGCCGACCAGGAGTTCGCCCGCACCGGCGACGATTTCCTGTGGCGCCGGTCCAAGCTGGGGCTTCACCTGGACGCCGCCGGCCGTGGGGCGGTGGCCGCGTGGTTTGCTCGGAAAACGGGTGGGGACGGTGCGCATGGTTGCATACCGCCCCGCCTCGTGACATCTACGGATTCATAAGATCACGCGCGGGCCGTCCATGCCGGCGGCCGGAAGGAGCGAGGGATGAGGGACTGTCTGGATTTCTACATCAACGGTGAATGGCGCAAGCCCGTCGGCATCGCCACGGTGATCGACGCCATCGACCCGGCGACCGAACAGGTGTCGGGCCGCGTGGCCCTGGGCGGGGAGGCGGACGCCGACGACGCCATCGCTGCCGCTCATACCGCCTTCCCGGCGTTTTCCCGCACCACCCTGGCCGAGCGCATCGAACTGATGGAAGCGGTGGCCGCGGTCTATGAAAAGCGGCTGGAGGAGATGGCGGAGGCCATCACCCTGGACATGGGCGCGCCGCTTCAGGCCCTGTCCCGCCCGGCGCAAGCGCGGCTGGGGCTGGCGCATCTGCAGACCGCCATCGCCGTGGCGCGGGAATACCCCTTTGAACGGGTGCGCGGCACCACCCGCATCGTGCGCGAGCCGGTCGGCGTCTGCACCCTGATCACCCCGTGGAACTGGCCGATCAACCAGATCGCGTGCAAGGTGGCGCCGGCGCTGGCCACGGGCTGCACCATGGTGCTGAAGCCCAGCGAGTTCGCCCCCCATTCCGCCCGCCTGTTCACCGAGATCATGCACGAGGCCGGGGTGCCGGCGGGCGTGTTCAACATGCTCTACGGCGACGGGGCGGCCATCGGGCCGAAGCTGGCCTCCGACCCGCGGGTGGACATGGTGTCGCTGACCGGCTCCACCCGCGCCGGCGCCTCGGTGTCCCACGCCGCCGCCGACACCATCAAGAAGGTGTCGCTGGAGTTGGGCGGCAAATCCGCCAACATCCTGTGCCCCAGCGCCGACATCGCCAAGGCGGCGGGGCGGAGTGCCCGCAGCATGATGTCCAACACCGGGCAGAGCTGCAACGCGCCCTCGCGCCTGTTCGTGCCGCGCGACCGGCTGGCGGAGGCGGAACAGGCCGCCGTCGAGGCCTGCGCCCGCATCACCGTGGGCGACCCGCGGGCGGCGGACACCACCATGGGGCCGATCGCCAACCGGCGCCAGTTCGAGCGGGTGCGCCATCTGATCCAGACCGGCATCGACGAAGGCGCCCGGCTGCTGTGCGGTGGGGTGGAGCGTCCGGCGGGCCTGGAGGCCGGCTATTTCGTGCAGCCCACCGTGTTCAGCGGTGTGGAAGACCATATGACCATCGCGCGGGAGGAAATCTTCGGCCCGGTCCTGTCGATCCTGCCCTATGACACCCTGGACGAGGCGGTGGAGCGGGCCAACGACAGCCCCTATGGCCTGTCCGGCTACGTCACCGCCGCCACGGTGGACGAGGCGCGGGCGGTGGCCCGGCGCCTGCGCACCGGCATGGTGCATCTGAACGGCGCCTCCGGCGATCTGGCGGCACCGTTCGGCGGCTACAAGCAATCGGGCCTGGGCCGGGAATGGGGCGAGGCCGGGTTCGAAGAGTTCCTGGAAACCAAGGCCATCATGGGCAGCGAGGGGTGATCCGGCGCTGATACCCCCCGGACGGGCGGGGTGGGGCTGCGGTCACCGGCCGCCTCCCGCCCGCCCTGCGGGTGTGCTAGGGTCATGGTTCCAGCCTTCCCGACGGATGCCGCCATGACCGATGCCGCCCCCTTGCCCCGTGATTTCGTCTGGGGCGTGTCCACCTCCGCCTATCAGATCGAGGGGGCGGTGGCCGAGGACGGGCGCGGCCCCAGCATCTGGGACACCCGTTGCCGCACCCAGGGCGGGGTGTGGAACGGCGACACCGGGGATGTGGCGTGCGACCATTACCACCGCTGGGTCGAGGATGTGGCGCTGATGCGCGACATCGGCGTTGGCGCCTACCGTTTTTCGGTGGCGTGGCCGCGGGTGATGCCGCGCGGGCGGGGTGCGGTCAACCAGCGGGGGCTGGATTTCTACGACCGGCTGATCGACGGGGTGCTGGACGCCGGGATCGAGCCGTGGCTGTGCCTGTACCACTGGGATCTGCCGCAGGCTCTGGACGATCTGGGCGGCTGGACCAGCCGGGATTGCGCCGGCTGGTACGCCGATTACGCCGCCGTCGTCGCCCGCCGGTTCGGCGACCGGGTGAAGCGGTGGGTCACCTTCAACGAGTTTTCCGTCTTCACCCTGTTCGGCTACGCCATTCCGTGGGCCGCTCCCGGCATCACCGACCGGGCCGCGCATCTGAAGGCGGTCCATCACGTCAACCTCGCCCACGGAGCCGGGGTGGATGTGGTGCGCGATCTGGTCCCCGGTGCTTCCATCGGTGCCATCCATAACCGCCAGGCGGTGTTTCCCGAGCATAACGACCCGGCCAACGCCGAGGCGGCCGCCCTGCTGGACGAGCATTGGAACCTCGTCTTTCCCGACCCGCAGTTCCTGGGCCATTACCCCCCGCGCACGGCCGAGGCCATCGAACCCTATGTGCAGGCCGGCGACATGGCGCGCATCTGCCGGCCGGTGGACTGGTTCGGCCTCAACCACTACGGCCCGATCTTCGCCAAGGTGGACGAGTCGCGGACATGGGGCTATGGGTGGGGGGATGCACCGGCCGACTCTCCTACGTATGGTGTCGGGTGGGCGGTGTTTCCCGATGCCTTCCGGGACGAGCTGCTGACCATCACCCGCCGTTACCACACCCCCATCGTCATCACCGAAAACGGTTGCGGCGGCAACGACACGGTCAACGCGAACGGGGCGGTCGATGATCCCCACCGCATCACCTATCTCACGCTCTATCACGCCAAAATGCGCGAAGCCATGACGGCGGGGGCCGACGTGCGCGGGTATTTCCTGTGGTCTCTGCTGGACAATTTCGAGTGGGGAAGCGGGTACGGCAACCGTTTCGGCATCGTCCATGTGGACTTTCAGACCTTGAAGCGCACGCCCAAAGCATCGGCCCGGTGGTACGCCGATCTGATCCGCCACAACCGGGAATATTAGGGGTTCTGCCCTGTCTTTTGCTTAACTGATTTTCATATTGAAGTTTCACACAAAAGACATAAGGATTTTCCGGCTCTATCCAGAATAAAGCTGAGAAGTGATGCGCCGGACTCAGCCCCAAAATGCGCGGATGCTGTCTTTTCTAAAGCTTGTGCGCAACCACGCCTTGTTTGTGACCGGCAAGCCGGGCGGTGTCAGGCTGACCGCAAAATGTTTGGATTTGTCCAAAATTTCGATCAAGGGATTTGACCTGCAATCAGCGGTTCTGACCCAGGCCGATTTTTCCGATGCGCATCTGGAAGAGATCAGCTTTGCCATGGCCGACCTGTTCGGCGCCAATTTCAGCCGCACGTCGTTGCTGGGATCGCGCTTCGTCCGGGCCGACCTGCGGGGGGCGAATTTCCACAAGGCCAACCTGCGGGGGGCGGATTTCACCGGCGCCGACCTGCGCCCCGGCCACATCATCACCATCAACCAGGGCACGCCCGAGGAAGAGGTGATCGTCAAGAACCGCACCACGCTGCGCGATGCCAGCCTGGACGGGGTGAGTTTTGCCGGTGCCGATCTGGCCCACGCCGATCTGGCACTGTCGTCCATGGCGCGGGGGGATTTTTCCGGTGCCAACCTCTACGCCGCCAACCTGTCGGGGGCCGACCTGTCGGAGGCGAACTTCACCGGGGCCAAGCTGAAACGCGCGGTGCTGAGCGGGGTGGGGATGGAAAGCTGCTGCCTGCGCAACGCCGATTTGCGGGAAGCGGTGCTGCGCAACGTGGATCTGTCGAAAGCCAATCTGGATGGCGCCCATCTGGCCGGGGCGATCTATCACAAGGACGCGGACACCATCCCCGGCGACATCCGCAAGACGCTCGACGCCCATAGCCTGTGGGTGGCTTCCGGCGGCAAGCGTGGCCTGCGCGCCGATTTCACCGGCTGCGATCTCAGCGGGCTGGACCTGTCGGCCTGTGATTTCAACGGCGCGCTGTTCGCGGGCGCGCGGCTGGACAACGCCATCCTGTCCAACGCCTATTTCGCCTTCGCCGACCTGACCGGGGCCAGCCTGAAGGGGGCGCGGCTGGACAACGCCATCATGTGCGGGGTCAACCTGGAGGGGGCGGTTCTGGACGGGGTGTTCGCGGCCGGCGCCGATCTGGGTGCTTTGGAACTGTACAGCACCGATGGTTCCCCGACCGGGCGGTCATGGCCGTCGAACCTGTCGGGGGCCATGTTCCGCAACGCCGATCTGCGCAGCGCCCGCCTGACCGCCGCCCGCCTGGACCGGGCCGATTTTTCCGCCGCCAACCTGACCGCCGCCGATCTGCGCGGCTGCAACGAGGACGCGGTGGACTTGTCACGCGCCTTCATCACAGGCGCCCTGCGCGGCAGCCTGAGCGTGCTGGCCGGTGACGGTGATGGGGCGATGGTGGCGCTCTGATCGTCCCGGCCCCGCTTGCGAATTCGGCGGCCATGCTGGGGATCGCCGGCAGGTAAGCCGTCGCCGCAAATTCCCCCAGGCCCCTGCCGGCACCCCCCTCGATCCAGGTCTGCAATGGTATTGCCAAGCCTGCAGGCAGCCCTTATGATCCGCCCCGCATCACGAGTTGGGGCGACGCCCAACGCCAACCTGCCGATCCGGGCAAGGTGGATCTTCCCTTCCGGGAAGGATGTGGCCAAGCCGGCAACCAAACGGACAAAGCCACGCGCGTCAGCCCCACGATACTGGAGGGACCGACGCCGCCATGCCGATCAAGATTCCCGATACCCTGCCTGCCCGCCGCACCCTGGAAGCCGAGGGCGTCATGGTCATGGGCGAGGCCGATGCGGTGCGGCAGGATATCCGGCCGTTGCGCATCGGGCTTCTCAACCTCATGCCCAACAAGATCAGCACCGAAACCCAATTGGCGCGGCTGATCGGCGCCACGCCGCTGCAGGTGGAACTGTCGCTGGTGCGCATCACCCATCACGTGGCGCGCCACACCTCGGCCGACCATATGGCCTCGTTCTATCGCCCCTGGGCCGACGTGCGGGCGGAGCGTTTCGACGGCTTCATCATCACCGGCGCACCGGTGGAGCGGTTGCCCTTCGAATCCGTGACCTATTGGGACGAGTTGCGCCGCATCTTCGACTGGACCCAGACCCATGTGCACAGCAGCTTCATGATCTGCTGGGCGGCACAGGCGGCGGTCCATCATTTCCACGGCATGCCCAAGCACGACTTGCCGCACAAGGCGTTCGGGGTGTTCCGACACCGGGCGCTGGTGCCGTCGTCGCCGTTTCTGCGCGGTTTTTCCGATGATTTTCCCGTGCCGGTGTCCCGCTGGACCGAGGTGCGGCGGGCGGACATTCCGGCGGGGGCTGGTCTGACCGTTCTGGCCGAAAGCGACGAGACGGGGCTGTGTCTGCTCGACGACCCACGGCACCGGGCGCTGCACATGTTCAACCATCTGGAATACGACACGGGCACCCTGGCGGCGGAGTATTTCCGCGATGCCGCCGCCGACATCGACATTGCGGTGCCGAAGCATTACTTCCCCAGCGACATGCCGTCCCAGCCACCGGTCAACCGCTGGCGCAGCCATGCGCACCTGCTGTTCGGCAACTGGATCAACCAGATGTACCAGACCACGCCCTTTGCCCTGTCGGAAATCGGGGTGGCGGCGTGACCCTCAGCCGGCCGATGGCCGAAGGTGGGTGCGGATGAAGCGCACCCGCTCCGCCACCGGCGTCAGAGGCAGCGGAACCAGCTCGTACCCCAGTTCGGCATAAACCGCGGCCATGGCCCGGCTGGTGGCATCCGCCGCCTCCGCGCTCTGGCGGCGCTCGTCGTCCAACATTGAATTGTGCGGAAAACCAAACATTCAATCGGCGCCGTGGCGTGGCCCGTCGGGGCGGATGGTGGCCGTTGCACCGGCGGATGCGGCGATGACGGCGGCGATGGCCAGCCATTGCAGCAGGCTCAGCGTTTCCCCAAGAAAGGCAAGGCCGCATAGGGCGGCGATTGCCGGCTCAGCACTCATCAGCGTGCCGAAGGTGGCCGACGGCAGGCGTGACAGGGCGGTGATCTCCAGCGCGTAGGGCAGGGCGGTGGACAAGACCGCGACCCCCAATCCCGGCAGCAGAACCGCCGGGTCCAGCAGTGCCGTTCCCGCATCGGCCACCCCCACCGGCACCACCAGAACCGCCGCCACCAGCGCCCCCAGCGCGCTGCCCCGCGTGCCCAGATCGCTGCCGGCCTTCTTGCCGAACAGGATGTAGATCGCCCAGCAGGCACCGGCGGCCAGCGCGTATCCGGCCCCCACCGGATCTACCCCCTCTTCAATCCCGCTCACCGGCAACAGCAGCAACAGCCCGGCCACCGCCAGCACCACCCACAGCACGTCCACCATGCGGCGGGCACCGGCCAGGGCCACCGCCAGCGGCCCGACGAATTCCAGCGCCACCGAGATCCCCAGCGGCACCGTGCGCAGGGACATGTAAAAGGTCAGATTCATCACCCCCAGCGATGCCCCATAGACCAGAACCGCCCGCAAGGTGGCGGGCGCGATGCCGCTGCCGGTCAAAACCCGCCAGGGGCGCAGCACCGCGCACAGGATTGCCGCCCCCATCCCCAGCCGCAGGGCCACCGTGCCCGGCGTGCCGACCACGGGAAACAGCCCCTTGGCCAGCGAAGCTCCGATTTGGAGCGATACCATGGCGGCCAGAACCAGCAGCACGGGAAACAGAACGGACGACGATGGAACGGCGCGCGCGCGGTCGCTCATCAGACACCTGGGTTGAAAATGGAATGGAGGAGAGAAAGAATCGGTCCCAAGGATCTTTGCCGCCGGGCGGCAGGACCGCAAGCCATAGACGATAGAATGCCTATGCGATAGGCACAAGCCCGCCCTGCGGGGGGAGGGGGTGCTCGAACGGCACCACTCCGCTTAGCTTCACCGCTCGATTTCCCCATTGGTCAGACCATGAGCACCTCCGCCACCGCCCTCTCTTCGGCGTCTCCCGCCGCATCGGCCCGCGCCGGCATTCTGCTGATGCTGCTGGGCATGTCGCTGTTCACCATCAACGACGCCCTGGGCAAGTGGCTGGTGACGGGGTACCCGGTCGCCATGCTGCTGGCGGTGCGCAGCCTGTTCGGCGCGGTCCTGCTGCTGCCGCTCATTCTGCGCGACGGTGTGCGGTCGGTGTTCGGTGTGCGGCGTCTGCCGCTGCACCTGCTGCGGGTGGGGTGCGTCAGCACGGAAATCGCGTGCTTCTATTGGGCGGTGCGGTCGCTGCCGCTGGCCGACGTGATGACCATTTATATGGCCGCTCCGCTGATCGTCACCGCCCTGTCGGTGCCGCTGCTGAAGGAGCGGGTGGGCTGGCGGCGCTGGCTGGCGGTGCTGGTGGGGTTCGTCGGCGTGGTGCTGGTGCTGAACCCGACCGGCGCGTTCGACCCCATCCCCTCGCTGGTGGGGCTGATCGGGGCGACGGTGTTTTCCCTGGGGCTGGTGACCACCCGCATGCTGCGCGCCGACGGCACGCTGACCCTGGTGTCGTACCAGACCTTCGGCACCGGGATCATCGGCGGTGCCGTGGCATCCACCGGCTGGGTGATGCCGGGGGTGGTGGATTTCTTCCTGCTGGGGCTGCTGGGGGTGGTGGCGCTGGTCGGGCACGCGGCCATGAACCGTTCGCTGGCGCTCAGCCCGGCGGCGGCGGTGGTGCCGTTCCAGTACATCGCTATCGTGTGGGCGGTGGTGCTGGATCTGGTGGTGTGGGGCACCGCACCCAGCGTTCAGGTGCTGTCGGGGGCGGCACTCATCATCGGCAGCGGCCTGTTCGTCTTCTACCGCGAACAGCGGGTGGCCCATGGGGTGGCGGCGGAAAGCAACCCCAACCTGGGGCCGGGGTCCTGACCGGACGGCCGCTTCATCGGTTTTTCAACGCAATCAGGCCCCCGCCCGAGCGGACGGGGGCCTGATCGTTTTAGGAAGCCTTACGCCGCCAGCGCCACGCCCAGATGGCGCTCCATCAGCGTGTGATCGTCGCGGGCCGCCGCCGCCGGTCCCATGTGGACCACGCGCCCGCGGTCCAGCATGACCACCGTGTCGGCGAAATCCAGCGCCCGGTCCACCTGTTGCTCCACCAGGATCACCGTCATGTCCAGGCGCGACAGCGCCTCCATCAACTGGTCGCAGATCACCGGGGCCAGCCCTTCCAGCGGCTCGTCGAGCAGCAGCACCGACGGCTGCCCCAGCAGGGCGCGGGCGACGGAGAGCATCTGTTGCTCGCCGCCCGACAATTGCCCGCCGCCGTTGCTGCGCCGCTCCTTCAGGCGGGGGAACAGGGCATAGGCCTCTTCCAGCGCCGAACGGGGGCGGCTCTTCAGCCCGGTGATGAGGTTTTCCTCCACCGTCAGCGATTTGAAGATGTCGCGGGTCTGCGGCACGAAGCCCAGCCCCGCGTCGGCCCGCGCCGACGACGACAGGCCGGTCAGCTCCACCCCGTCCAGCCGGATGGAGCCGGCGTGGCGGGTGGTCTGCCCCACCAGGGAGGCCATGGTGGTGGTCTTGCCCACCCCGTTGCGGCCCAGAAGCGCCACCCGCCCCTTGGGCAGGACAGAGAAGGTCAGATCCTCAAGGATGCGGGTTTCGCCATAACCGGCGGTCAGGCCAGCGATTTCGAGAAAGCCCTTCTCCTTCATGGTGTTCTTAGTGGGCATGGGCGCGGCTCCCCAGATAGACCTCGCGGACGCGGGGGTCGGCGGTGATTTCCGCCGCCGTGCCGCTGCACAGCAACTGCCCCTGCGCCAGCACGATGATGCGCTTGGCGAAGCGGAAGACCAGATCCATGTCGTGCTCGATCATCAGCACCGCCAGATCGTCCGGCAGCCGGTCGAGCGCGTCCAGGATGCGGTGGCTTTCCGAATGCGGAACCCCCGCCGCCGGCTCGTCGAGGATCAGAACCTTGGGCTTCATCGCCAGCGCCAGCGCGATTTCCAGCAGGCGCTGCTGACCATAGGCCAGCGTGCCCACGGCGGTTTCGGCCACGGCGGTCAGGCCCATGCCCTCCAGCAGTTCGGCCACCTCGTCGGCCAGGCCGGGGATGCGGCGGACGTTGGCGAACAGACGGAAGGTGCGGCCCGTGCGCTCCAGCACCGCCAGTTCCAGATGCTCGCGCACGGTCATGCTGCGGAACAGGCGCGCCACCTGGAACGAGCGGATCAGCCCGCGGCGCACCCGCGCTTCCGCCGACTGGCGGGTGACGTCGTGGCCTTCGATGCGGATGGTGCCGGCGGTGGGCGGGATGACCCCGGTGACGAGGTTGACGAAGGTGGTCTTGCCCGCCCCGTTGGGGCCGATCAGGGCGCAGCGGTCACCCTTGCGCAGGTCCATGGAGATGTTGGAGGACACCTGCAGCCCGCCGAAATTCTTGCTCAGGCCATCGACCTGCAGCAGCGGTGCGTCGATCATCACCGGCCCCCTTTCACCAGCGGCAGAACGCGCGCGGACAGCGAGGCGATGCCGCCCGGCAGGAACAGGACGATCCCCATCAGGAACAGCCCGATGAACAGCATCCAGTGGAACGGATCGGTGGATGCCAGGATGTGGTGGATGGCCATGAACGCCACGGTGCCGATCACCGCCCCGTAAAGACGGCCGGTGCCGCCCAGGACCAGCATAATCATGGCTTCCGCCGACCACGAGAAGCCGACGCTGTCCAGACCGACGATGCCGCTGGTGATGGCGGTCAGCGCCCCGGCGATGCCGGCGAACACCCCGGCCACCGCGTACATGGACACCAGATAGCGCCGCGGCGATCCGCCCAGGGCGGCGATGCGCAGCGGCTCTTCCCGAACCCCGCGGCAGGCCAGCCCGCAGGGCGAGCGCACGATCCGCCGCGCCACCAGAAAGCCCACGATCAGCACCGCCAGCGCGAACAGGTAGGAGGTGCGTCCGTAAAGATCGAAGCGGAACAGCCCCAGCACCGGAGCCGGGTCGATGCCCGACAGCCCGTCGCTGCCGCCGGTCCAGTCGCGGGCCTTGTTGGCGACCTCCTGCACGATCTGGGCGACGGCGATGGTCAGCATCAGCAGCGTCAGCCCACGGGCGTGCAGGATCAGCGCGCCGGTCGCCAGCGCGATCAGCCCGCCGGCCACCCCGCCCACGGCCAGCAGCGCCAGCGGGTCGCTGACCCAGTTGACGGCCACGATGCCGGCAGCATAGGCGCCGGTGCCGAACATGGCGGCGTGGCCCAGGGTGGCGATGCCGCAATAGCCAAGCACCATGTCCAGCGACATGACGAACAGGGCGGCGGCCAGGATGCGGGTCAGCAGTCCCAGATCGTTGGGAAACAGCCAGAAGGCGGCCAGTCCGCCGACCGCCATGACCACCACCGGCATGGCGTCGGTCACGATGCGGGGCAGGGCGGGGCGGCTATGGGGCAGGGTGGAGGTGTTGGTGGTCATCTTGTCGCTTTCGACGGCCGTCATGCCGCCCTCCCCTGGAAGAAACCGTGCGGCCAGCGGAACAGGATCAGGATCAGCGCGGCGTAGAAGAAGAACTCGCCGAAGTTGGGGATCAGGTACTTGCCCGCGGTGTCCACCACCCCCAGCGTCAGCGCCGCGGCGGCCGACCCGAAGATGCTGCCCGCCCCGCCCACGGCCACCACCGCCAGGAACAGCACGATGTAGCGGATGGCGTAATAGGGTTCCAACGGCAGCAGTTCCGCCCCCAGAACCCCGCCCATGGCCGCCAGCCCGGTGCCGAGCGCGAATGTGGCCATGTAAAGCCGTTCGGTGCGGATGCCCAGGGCCGCGGCCATGGCCGGATCGTCCACCGCCGCGCGCAGACGGATGCCGAAGCTGGTGCGTTCCAGCAGCCACCACAGAGCCAGGATGGTCGCAGCCCCCATGCCGATGACGAAGGCGCGGTGGGTGGGGATGGATTTCGGCCCCAGATCCAGCGTGCCGGTCAGCATCTCGGGCAGCGGAATACGCTTCAGCGTCGGCCCGAACAGATAATTGATGCCGGCGACGATGACGAAGGTCAGGCCGATGGTCAGCAGAACCTGACGAAGCTCGTTGGCCGAGCCGTAGATGCGGCGGTACAGCAGCTTTTCCAGCGGCAGCGTCGCCACCACCGTCAGCAGCACCGCCGCCACCAAAGCCAGACCATAGGGCAGGCCCATGGTCTGGGCGGCGTAGGAGGCGACATAGCCGGCGGCCATGGCAAAGGCGCCGTGGGCCAGATTGACCACCCGCATCAGCCCCAGCGTGACCGACAGGCCGACCGAGATGATGAACAGGATCATCCCATACGCAACGCCGTCCACGGCGATGCCGAATACCGTTTCCATGAGCGAGACTCCCAACCACCCGCGCCCCGCCGGCACCCCGGCGGAACGCGGGCCAGAACCCGAAAAGGGATTACTTGCCGACCTTGAAACCGTAGTCCGGCTGGTTGGGGAAGGCGGCGATTTCCGTGTTCTGGAGCTTGCCGTCCTTCGGCTCGGTCACGCGCAGATAGATGGTCTGGGTGACGTGGCGGGAGTCGGGATCGATCTTCAGCGGGCCGCGCGGGCTTTCCCACGTCATGCCCTTGACCGCTTCCACCGCCTTCAGCCCGTCGGACTTGCCGCCCGTCGCCTCGATCATCTTGTAGATGACATGGGCGCCGTCATAGGCGCCGACCGAGGTGAAGGTCACGGTGTCCGACGAACCGAACAGTTCCTTGTGCTTGGCGACGAAGGCGCGGTTCAGGTCGGAATCATGGACCTGACTGTAGTTGAAGGTGGAAATGATCCCCGCCGCCGCATCGCCCAGTGCCGGCAGGTCGGGTTCCTGGGTGATGTCGCCGGGGCCGTAGAACTTCACACCCTGGGCCTTCAGCCCGGTGTCGCTGAACGCCTTGGCAAAGGCGAGCGTGGTCGGGCCGGCGGGCAGGAAGGCATAGATGGCCTGGGCGCCGGAATCCTTGATGCGCTGCATGAAGGGGGCGAAGTCGGTGGACTTCAGCGGCATGCGGATGCTGTCCACCACCCGGCCGCCCTCGGCCTCGAACGTCTTCTTGAAGGCGGTTTCGCCGTCGATGCCGGGGCCGTAATCGCTGACCGCCGTCGCCACCTTGGTCACGCCCTGCTTGGCGACATACTGGGCCAGCGGCACCGTGTTCTGCCACAAGGTGAAGGAGGTGCGCACGTAGCGCGGCGACTTTTCGGTGATGGCCGAGGTGGCGGCGTTGAAGATGACGCAGGGGATGTTCGCTTCGTCGATCAGCGGAGCGACCGCCAGCGCGTCGGGGGTGAAGAAAAACCCGGCCAGATAGCCGACCTTTTCCTTGACCACCAGTTCCTGGGCCAGCGCCTTGCTCTGGGCCGGGTTGGCCTGATCCAGATCCTTGAAGATGAATTCAACGGTGTCGCCGCCGACGGTCTTGCCGTGCTGGGCCTGATAGACCTCGATGCCTTCCTTGAAGGTCTTGCCCACGGTGGCGAACGGGCCGGAGAAGGGGGCGATCACCCCCACCTTGATGGTGCCCGCCCACGCGGTGCCGGTTCCGAGGGCAATGGTGAAGACGGCGCCCATCAGGGCGCCGCGCAGCGTTCCGGACATGATTCCTCCCAAATCATAAAGGTCGGCCCCCCGCTTTTGCTGTTGTGAAGGGGGCGTCTGTCGGGCCTTACGCGAACTCTTCGGTGTCGATCTCCGCCTGGGTGGCGGCGTTGTAGCGGGGTCCGTGCACGGCGTGCGGTGCGAACAGCGCGTCCAGTTCCGCCACCGTGGCGGCGTCCAGTTCGACCGCCGCCGCCCCGGCGTTCTCGTCCAGATGGTCGAGGCGGGTGGTGCCGGGGATGACGGTGATGTCCCGCCCCTTGGCCAGAACCCAGGCCAGGGCCAGTTGGGCGGGGGTGCAGCCGACCTTGGACGCCACCGCCTTTGCTCCCTCAAGCAACGGCAGGTTGGCGGCAAAGCCGGCGGGGGTGAACCGCGGCATGGCCCGGCGGATGTCCTTGGCGTCCAGCGTGTCCACCTCGGTCAGCGCGCCGGTCAGGAACCCGCGGGCCAGCGGGCTGAAGGCAACGAACGACACCCCCAGCGCGCGGCAGGCGTCCAGCACGCCGATTTCCGGGTTGCGGGACCACAGGGAATATTCGCTCTGCACCGCGGTGATGGGATGGACCGCGTGCGCCCGGCGCAGGGTGGAGGCCGACACCTCCGACAGGCCGATGGTGCGGATTTTTCCGTCTTTCACCAGATCGGCCAGCGCGCCCACGCTGTCCTCGATGGGAATGCGCTTGTCCCAGCGGTGCAGATAGTAAAGGTCGATGACGTCGGTGCGCAGGCGGCGCAGCGAGTCCTCGCAGGTGCGTTTCAGCACCTCCGGCCGCCCGTCGATTTCCCGCACGCCGGCGTCGTTGCGGAACATGCCGCACTTGCTGGCCAGGGTGAAGGCGCTGCGGTGCTCCGCCAGCACCTCGCCCAGCAGGGTCTCGTTGGCCCCGAAACCGTAAAGGGCGGCGGTGTCGAAGAAGGTGATGCCCAGATCCAGCGCCCGCCGCAGCACCGCCGCGGCGTGTTCGCGCGCCGGGGGCACGCCATAGGCGTGGGACAGGTTCATGCATCCCAGCCCGACGGCCGATACCGTGAACGGCCCCAGCGTGCGCGTGTTCATGGGCAATCCTCCGTTCAGCCGTTCAGGCACTGTTCCAGCCGGTGCAGGGTCTGCATGGCGGGCAGGCACTGGGCAACGCTGGCGTTGGGTTCGCGCTTGTCGCGGATGGCGGAGAAGAACTCGCGGTCGATCAGCTCGATGCCGTTGTTCGACACGGTGATGCCGCTGAGGTCGATCTTGTTCTCCTTGCCGTCGTACAAGTCGTCGTAACGGGCGATGTAGGTGCCGTTGTCGCAGATGTAGCGGAAGAAGGTGCCCAGCGGCCCGTCGTTGTTGAACGACAGCGACAGCGTGCACACGGCCCCCGACGGAACCTTCATGCCGATGCTCATGTCCATGGCGATGCCCAGCGTCGGGTGGATCGGCCCCTGGAGCGCCTGGACCTTATCGGCCACCTCGCCGGTCTGGTACTGGAACAGATCGACGGTGTGGCAGGCGTGGTGCCACAGCAGATGGTCGGTCCAGGTGCGCGGCTTGCCCAGCGCGTTCATGTTGGAGCGGCGGAAGAAATAGGTCTGCACGTCCATCTGCAGAACCTTCAGCTCGCCGGCCTTGATGCGGTTGTGGATCCACTGGTGGCTGGGGTTGAAGCGGCGGGTGTGACCGGCCATGGCGACCAGCCCGGTGGCCTTCTGCACCGCGACCAGCCGTTCGGCGTCGGCCAGGCTGTCGGCCATGGGGATTTCGACCAGCACATGCTTGCCGTGTTCCAGGCACTGGATGGCCTGCGCCGCGTGAACCGGGGTGGGGGTGGCGAGGATCACCGCCTCCACATCGCTGCGCTGCAGGCTCTCGTTCAGATCCTTGGTCCAGTGGGGGATGCCGCGTTCCTTGGCGAAGCCTTCGATGTCGTCCGGCTCGCCGCCGACCACCGACACCACCTCGATCCCATCGATGGCGGCGACCGCCTCCAGATGCTTCATGCCGAAAGCGCCGGCGGCGCCCGCAACGCAGATCTTCATCGCTTCCTCGTTTCGGAGAGAATTGTTCTTGTGTTCAGAATAGCGGCGTCAGACGGCGCCCAGTTTCGCCAGGATGGCATCGGCCAGCGCGCCGTAATCGTCGGCGCCGATGGCCTTGGCATCCAGTTTCAGATCGCCCACCCGCTGCTGCCAGTCCACCGTGGCGCGGGCCATGGTGCCGCCCAGACCCAGGTCGTCCACGGTGCGCGCCACTTCCCGCATTTCGGCGGCGCGGCGGATGCCGTGGGTCATCACCCGTTCCTGCATGTACGCGGCCTTGGCCTTGAAATCGAAACCGGGATAGGTGACGTCCAGCGAACTCAGCACCACATCGTCCACCCCGGCCTTGCGCCCGGCCAGCACGCATTCCAGGAACAGCGCCTCCATCCCCTTCATCATGATCGAGCGGATCATCTTGATGGACGACGCGGCACCCACCACCGGCCCGGCGACCTTCGCCTTCATGTCCAGTGCGGTCAGGGCGGCCAGGGCGTCGTCGGCGTGGGGACCGGCCAGCAGCAGCGGCGTGTGGTGGCGCTTGGGGTACACCGGGGCCATCACCGCCATGTCCACATAGCGCCCGCCCGCCGCTTCGATCAGGTGGGCGGCCTGCGTCTTGGTGCCGGGGGCGCAGGAATTTCCGTCGCAGTAGAGCGCGCCCGCCGGAATGCAATCGGCGGCGGCACGGGCGGCGTTCAGCGCCTGATCGGCGGTGACCAGGGACAGGATGATGGCCGCCCCGTCGAGTGCCGCACCCGGGGTTTCCCCGCCGGTGACATTGGCGGCGGCATAATCATTCCACTTCTGATTGCGCACATCGAGGTCCGACGCTGCGGTTTTGATATCGAACGCGGCAACCACGGGTGTCAGTCCAGCATCGCGCCAGCCGGCGCGGAAAGCGCCCGCCGCTTCGCCGAAGCCGATGAAAGCCACCTTGACCGTCTGCGCCATAGCCGCCTCGCGTTCTTGCGTCACAGATCCTTGATCGTTCTATGGGTATCCCGCTTCCGGGCGCAGAGGAAATTCGATGACGGGCCGGGCTATTCGATTTTTAAATAGCCTGCCGATCACAAAACCAATGGCCCGGAAAATCAATGGCCCCGTCACCGCCGCACCGGCGACACCGCCTGTTGCCCGGCCTCCCGCAGCAGGGTCAGGAAACGTTCCTGCATCGGCGTGGGGCGCCAGCCGCGGCGGATGGTCAGGCCAATGGGCCGCGCCGTGCCGGGCAGGTCCAGCGGCAGCCTGACCAGCAGGCCCAGATCATGTTCGTGGCGGATCTGGTGGACCGACACCAGCGTCAGCCGGTCGCTGCCCAGCAGCAGCCCGCGCACCAGGATCTGGGAACTCGTCTCGATCAGCCCGCGGGGCGGGGCGGGGCCGAACAGCATCTCGAAACGGTCGCGGGTGGGGGTGCCCCGGCGCGGCAGCACCCATTGACAGTCCCGCAGGTCGTCCAGCGTCAGCCCCGGCTTGCGGGTCAGCGGGTGGAAGGCGCGGGCCACCACCGCCAGCGGATCGTCGAACAGCGGTTCCTGCTCCACATCGGCGATGGGCAGCGGGTCGCGCAGCGCCCCGATCAGCACGTCGATTTCCCCATGGCGCAGCCCGTGCAGCAGATCGTCATAGGGGCCGTCCACCACGTTGATTTCCACGTCGGGACGGTCGCGTACCAGCATGTTGATGGCGGTGGGCAGGATGAAGGGACGCGACAGCGGCATGCTGCCCACCACGATGCGGCTGGTCTCGCCTCCGCGGGTCTCCGCCACCTCGGCAAAGCCCTGCTCCAGCTCGGCCAGGGCCAGCTTGACGTGCTGGACCAGAGCCTTGGCCGCGGGTGTGGTGGTGATTCCGGTGGGGGTGCGCACGAACAGGCTCAACCCCGACAGCCGTTCCAGATCGCGGGCGGCCCGGTGCATGGTCGGCTGGGAAATGCCGGCGTTGCGGGCGGCAAGGCTGAAGTTGCCGGCATCCGCCACCGCCGTCAGTGCGCGCAACTGTGCGGCCGTCAGCAACTGGTCGAAATCGGGAAAGCCCCGCACCCCCTTGCGCCCGCCGATGCGGATGGCTTCCCGCGTGCCGGTGCGCAGCCGCTCGATGACCCGCTCCGCCCGCTCCAGGAACAGGGTGCCCGCCGCCGACACGCCCATGCCGTCGGGGCGGCGGTCGAACAGCACGGCCCCCACCTCCTCCTCCAGCTTGGCGATGGCCTGGGTGATGGCGGGCTGCGACAGGTGGACATGCTCCGCCGCCTGGCTGATCGACCCGCGGCGGGCGACTTCGCAAAAGGCGCGCAGATGGCGGATGTTGGGGATCTCTTTCATGGGCACCGGGTGGGCTGTCGGAATGGGCTGCCGGATCGAAAATGCTGCATCGCAACATAGTTTTCGGATCGTCTATAGCAAAAGCTTATACGATCGCCGCGAGATCGAAATAGAAAAAGCGCGCGTCCCGCCGGATGATGGCGTCATCGGACACCAAGAAAATTCCCGAGGGGGCGGACCTTCGATGCGATTCACCAACGCTTGCAGCGCGGACGGCAGGGGAGTGCGGCGGTTGCCGGCGCGCCCCATCCGGCGGGCGGCGGCGGGAATCCGTCAGGTTGTGGGCGCCCCCGGCCGGTCTTTCCCCGAACTCGCGGATGAACAGTGATGAACGTCGTCGTGCAAAACATCGAACGGGCCGACGCGGCGGTGATCGCCGGGCTGGCCGAATGCGGCGTCGCCGCGGTGCATGAGGCGCAGGGGCGCATCGGCCTGCTGGCGTCCTACATGCGGCCCATCTACGCCGGGGCGCAGGTCGCCGGCTCGGCGGTGACCATTTCCGCGGCCCCCTGCGACAACTGGATGCTGCACGTCGCCATCGAGCAGTTGAAGGCGGGGGATATCCTGGTGCTGGCCCCCACCTCGCCGTCGGACGCCGGCTATTTCGGCGACCTGCTGGCGACCTCGGCCATGGCGCGGGGGTGCCGCGGTCTGGTGATCGACGCCGGGGTGCGCGACATCCGCACGCTGACCGAAATGGGCTTCCCCGTGTGGTCGAAGGCGGTGTGCGCGCAAGGCACCGTGAAGGAGACGCTGGGGTCGGTGAACGTGCCCATCGTCTGCGCCGGGGCCGCCATCAACGCCGGCGACGTGATCGTGGCCGATGATGACGGCGTGTGCGTGGTCCGCCGCGAAGACGCCGCCACGGTGCTGAAGGCCGCCCAGTCCCGCATCGCCAAGGAAGAGGAAAAGCGCGTCCGGCTCGCCGCCGGCGAACTGGGCCTCGACATCTACGACATGCGCCCGCGGCTGGCGGAAAAGGGGCTGAAATATGTCTGAGGGCGTGCGCTGCATGTGGATGCGCGGCGGCACCTCCAAGGGCGGGTATTTCCTGGCCGAAGATCTGCCGGCGGACAATGGTGCGCGTGACGCCTTCCTGCTGCGCGCCATGGGATCGCCCGATCCGCGCCAGATCGACGGCATGGGCGGGGCCGATCCGCTGACATCCAAGGTCGCGGTGGTGAAAAAGTCGGAACGGCCGGGCGTGGATGTGGATTACCTGTTCCTGCAGGTGTTCGTGGACAAGGCCGTCGTCACCGACGCCCAGAACTGCGGCAACATCCTGGCCGGCATCGGGCCGTTCGCCATCGAACGCGGGCTGGTTCCGGCCCGCGACGGCGAAACCCCGGTGACCATCTTCATGGAAAACACGGGCCAGGTGGCCGAGGCGCTGGTGCCCACACCGGGCGGCGTGGTCAGCTACCGCGGCGACGCCCGCATCGACGGAGTTCCCGGCACCGCCGCCCCCATTCCGGTTGAGTTCCGCGACACCGCCGGCTCAAGCTGCGGCGCCCTGCTGCCGACCGGCAACGCGGTGGACGAGATCGACGGGGTGGCCGTTACCTGCATCGACAACGGCATGCCGGTTGTGGTGCTGCGGGCCGAGGATCTGGGGGTGCGCGGCGATGAGACCCGTGACGAACTGGACGGCAACACGGAGTTGAAGGCGCGGCTGGAATCCATCCGGCTGAAGGCCGGGCCGCTGATGAACCTGGGCGACGTGCGCGACAAATCGGTGCCGAAGATGTCGCTGGTCAGCCGGGCGGCGAACGGCGGGGCGATTTCCACCCGCACCTTCATCCCGCACCGCTGTCACGCCTCCATCGGCGTGCTGGGGGCGGTTAGCGTCGCCACCGCCTGCGCCCTGCCGGGATCGCCGGCCGCAGCCCTGGCCGTGGTGCCCGACGGGCGGCGCAAGAGCCTGAGCATCGAGCACCCGACCGGCGAAATGACGGTGGTGCTGGAAACGGACGAGGGCGGGCAGGTGACCCGTGCCGCCATCCTGCGCACCGCGCGCAAGCTGTTCGACGGCGTGATCTTCGCCGACTGATCCCGGTTTTTGAGAAGGGACTATCCATGGACGCCGATTACCTGCCGTTCCACCCCAATCCCAGCAAGCCGGCCTATCGCCCGCCGCCCGGATCGGTCGATGCCCATTGCCACGTGTTCGGCCCCGGCGACGTTTTCCCCTATGCGCCGGAACGCAAATACACGCCCTGCGACGCGCCCAAGGAAAAGCTGTTCGCGCTGCGCGACTTTCTGGGCTTTGAGCGGAACGTGATCGTTCAGGCCACCTGTCACGGCCGCGATAACCGCGCGCTGGTGGATGCGCTGAAGGCCTCCAACGGCATGGCCCGCGGTGTGGCCTCGGTCGGGCCGAATGTGACTGAGGGTGAACTGGCGGAGATGCACGAGGCCGGGGTGCGCGGCGTGCGCTTCAACTTCGTCAAGCGGCTGGTGGACTCCACGCCGAAAGAGGTCTTCCTCGGCATTGCCGAAAAAATCGCGAAATTCGGCTGGCACATCGTCGTCTATTTCGAAGCGCAGGATCTGGAAGGGCTGATCCCCTTTATCAAGCAGCTTCCCACCACCGTGGTGGTGGACCACATGGGCCGCCCCGACATTGCCAAGGGGGTGGACCACCCCGATTTCCAGCGTTTCGTCGGGCTGATGCACGACCTGCCCACCTTGTGGAGCAAGGTAAGCTGCCCCGAACGCCTGAGCCTGCAAGGCCCGCCGTCCTATGACGACGTGGTGCCGTTTGCCCGCACGCTGGTCGATACCTTCCCCGACCGCGTGCTGTGGGGCACCGACTGGCCGCACCCGAACATGAAATCCCACATGCCCGACGACGGGCATCTGGTGGATGTGATCCCGCGCATCGCCACCACCGAAGAGAAGCAGAAAGCCCTTCTCATCGACAACCCGATGCGGCTTTACTGGAATATTTAATATCATCGGCCTCAAGTGCCGGCGCGGGCATCCGCCCGCTTGGCTTCCACGGGCATGTGCCCGCGGGGCCGCCGTCGCGGCCCTGGGACAAAAGAACCACACACCGGAGGAAACGTTATGGAACCTGCCAAGACGCTGGAGCCGATCCCCGGCACCATCATCTTCGACGGGGCCATGGCCGTCAAAGGCTATGCGCTCAACAAGATGTGCTACACTTTCAACGGCGCTGCCGGACGGCAGGAATTTCTGGCCGACGAAGACGCCTATTGCGCGAAATTCGGCCTGACGCCGGAACAGACCAAGGCCATCAAGGAACGCAACGTCCTGGCCCTGCTCGATAACGGCGGCAACATCTACTATCTGGCGAAATTCATCGGCATGCTGGGGCTGAACGTGCAGGACATCGGCGCGCAGCAGACCGGCATGTCGGTCGAGGAATTCAAGGCGAAACTCGTGGCGGCGGGGCACTGAGATCATGGCACGCATCGTTGGCGGTATCACCACCTCTCACATCCCGGCGATCGGCAACGCCATCTCGCGGGAACTGTTCGAAGATCCGTACTGGAAGCCGTTCTTCGACGGCTATCCCCGCGCGCGGGAATGGCTGGACGAGGTGAAGCCCGACGTGGCCATCGTCGTCTACAACGACCACGGCCTGAACTTCTTCCTCGACAAGATGCCCACCTTCGCCATCGGTGCGGCACCGCAGTACACCAACGACGATGAAGGCTGGGGCCTGCAGCCGCTGCCCCCCTATCAGGGTGACCCGGAACTGTCGTGGCACATCATCAATTCGCTGGTGGCGGACGAGTTCGACATTTGCTCGTGCCAGGAAATGCTGGTGGACCACGGGTTTACCGTGCCCATGTCGCTGATGTGGCCGGACCGTTCCAAGATGGCCGTGAAGTCGATCCCGGTGGCGGTGAACACGGTGCAGCACCCGCTGCCGACCCCGGCCCGCTGCTTCAAGCTGGGGCAGGCGATCGGCCGTGCGGTGGCGTCGTTCCCCAAGGATCTGAAGGTGGTGGTTCTGGGCACCGGCGGGCTGTCGCACCAGCTCGACGGCCAGCGGGCCGGATTCATCAACAAGGAATTCGACCTGATGTGCATGGAAAAGATCGTCAGCGATCCCGAGGCGCTGACCCGCTATTCCATCCACGATCTGGTGCGTCTGGCCGGCGCCCAGGGGGCCGAGCTGATCCTGTGGCTCATCATGCGCGGCACCATGACCGGCACCGTGTCCAAGGTGCACAGCAACTATCACATCCCGATTTCCAACACCGGTGCTGGTCTGCTGGTGCTGGAGAACGCCGTCTGATCTGGACGGCGTGCCCCTTCCGCTGACGGGGCGGAAGGGGACAAGACGTTGGGTTGCAGAGGCAAAACCTCTCCCTCTCCCGCCCCGGGAGAGGGCCGGGGTGAGGGCCGATTTTCGCGCAGGATGCCCGAAAATCGAGCCGCCAGGCTCTTCAAATTTTAGATTTGGAGTTGCTTCGCAACGGATGTCGGGCTGACGCGCGACCTCCGGCCCTCACCCAACCCTCTCCCCGGCGGGGAGAGGGTCAAGTGGCCTGACGGTGTTACCCCCTCGCTCTGATCCGGCGGGGGGGGATGGTGGCTGACGTCCGAATTGTACATTCTTCCCCTCACTCCCCCCGCGCTTGCCTGCGAAAGGCCGCGGGGGTTTTTCCCGTGAGCTTTTTGAAGAATCGGTTGAAATACGCGGGGTCCTGAAACCCCAGTTCATAGGCGATCAGCGACACAGGGGCGGCGATGTAGATCAGCCGCCGACGCGCTTCCAGCAACAGCCGGTCCTGCACCACCTCGAACGCCGACCGATCGACAAGCTGCCGGCACAGCCGGTTCAGCCGCGATTCCGTGATGCCCAATTCGTCGGCGTAGCGGGGCACCAGCCAGTGTTCGGTGAAGTGCGCTTCCACCAGAGCGCGAAAGCGGGCGAACAGTTCGGTGCGCACCCGCTCCGGCGCCGATGACGGGCCGTGCGCCGCCGCCCGGTGCCGTTCCAGCAGCACCAGAACCCCCCGCACCAGCCATTCGCACATCAGATCGCGGCCCATCTGCGGCCAGCGGAATTCCATCATCAGATGGTCCAAAAGGGCCGTCATACGCCGCATTCCCTGGGCATCCCCGCCCAGATCCAGCACGCACGGGGACACGAACAGCGCCTCGAACAGCGGTCGGCTGCGCGGGCTGGCACCGTCGAACAGCAGGGCTTCGGCCACCGTCAGCACCACCCCTTGCGTGCCGGGACGGAACTGGAAGGAATGCACCACCGCCGGCGGCACCACCACCGCGCAAGGGGCGGCGGCGTCGATGATCCGACCGTCCAGTTGCACCCGGGCACCCCCGTCCTGCATCACCACAAGCTGGAACAGGCCCCGGTGGGTGTGCAGCCCGATCCCCCAGTCATAGAGATGGCTGCGGCTTTGGATGTCCTCGATATGGATGAATTCGGCGTCGGTGTTGCGCGCCTCCTCCCCATAGAGCGCGTAGAGCGGCACGCCGTCGGCATCCCACGCCGTCGTTGCGCGGTGCAGCATGGTCGTCATCCATCGCCCCCTTATCTTCCCCGATCCGATTTTGCCTGAATAGTACAATTTTTTTGCCCCTTCGTCCATTTCCGGCGGCCCGGTTCTGGGGCATTCTCTGTCCCACGACGGGCGCAGCGACGACCGGAAAGAGATGTCCCGCCCCCCGAAATTTTCCAAAAAGACCACATGGCACCCGGCCCGAGGCGATGCGGCGGGTGCCGCGGAGGATCAACGCCCATGTTCCGTTTCGACCCCTATTCCCCGGCGGTGGATGCCGATCCCTTTCCGTTTTACAAGACGCTGCGTGACGAATACCCGTGCTTCTGGTCGGAAGAGGCCAACATGTGGGTTCTGTCGCGGTACGACGACATCGTGACGGCGCTGAACGACTGGGAAACCTATTCCTCCGCGCGGGGGAATCTGATGGATGAAATGCCCAACCGCGCCGGGGCCACCCTGGGCACCACCGATCCGCCCCGTCACGACCGCCTGCGCGGTTTGGTGCAGTTCGCTTTCACCAAGAAGGCGGTGGAAGGGCTGAACGAGCCGGTGCGTGCCTCGGCCAACCGGGCGCTGGACGCCATCCAGGGCGAAAAGACCTTCGATTTCGTCAGCCAGTTTTCCAGCAAGGTGACGGTGGACGTTCTGTTCGGCCTGTTCAACCTGCCGCGCGAAAACGAAAAGATGGTCCGCGACAAGGCGGTGCTGATGGTCCAGTCGGACCCCGCCACCCGCCAGAAGGGGCCGGAGCACCTGGCGGCCTTCCAGTGGATGAGCGATTACGCCAAGTCGCTGGTGGAACTGCGCAAGGTGGAGCCGGGCGACGATCTCATCACCGCCCTCATCAACGCCGAGGTGGACGGGGAGAAGCTGGCCGACCGCGAGGTGCAGATGACCATCACCACGCTCATCATGGCCGGCATCGAATCCCTGTCGGGCTTCCTGACCATGTTCGCCTACAATCTGGCGGACCATCCCGATGCGCGCCGCCAGTTGGTGGCCAACCCGGCACTGGTCGCCGACGCCATGGAAGAATCCCTGCGCTACAACACCTCGGCCCAGCGGTTCCGCCGCTGTCTGCAGCGTGATGTGGAGTTGCACGGGCAGGTGATGCGCCAGGGCGATTTCGTCTGTCTGGCCTATGGCTCCGGCAACCGCGACGACCGCCGGTTCCCCAACGCCCATATCTACGACATCACCCGCAAGCCCAAGGGGCATCTGGGCTTCGGCGGCGGCGTCCATGCCTGCCTCGGCACCGCCTTTGCCCGGCTGGCGTCCAAGGTGGCGTTCGAGGAACTGCTGAAGCGCGTGCCCGATTTCACCCGTGTCCAGGATCAGTTGCCCTGGATGTCCTCCACCACGTTCCGCAGCCCGACCCGGCTCGAACTGGCGGTGGGCTGAGAGCACAAGAAAAATCACGAGAGTTGAGGAAGGAATCATCCCCATGGCCAAGATCACGTTCATTTCCCACGACGGTGCGGAGCAGGTGGTGGACATCCCCACCGGCTGGACCGTGATGCAGGGCGCCGTGCAGAACGGCGTCGATGGGATCGAGGGCGAATGCGGCGGCTCGTGCGCCTGCGCCACCTGCCATTGCTATGTGGATGAGTCCTTCGCCGGCAGCCTGCCGGCCCCGACCCAGACGGAGGAGGAGATGCTGGAATGCACCTCCTCCGAACGGAAGCCCAACAGCCGCCTGTCCTGCCAGATCAAGGTGACGCCGGAGCTTGACGGCATGACGCTCCACCTGCCCGAGACGCAAAGCTGATGGCCCCGGCCGCGAGCGCAACCGGCATCGGCGGCATGGTGATCGTCGGTGCCGGGCAGGGTGGCCTGCAGGTGGCGGAATCCCTGCGGGCGGAGGGCTGGACCGGCCCCATCACCCTGATCGGCGACGAAACCCAGCCGCCCTACCACCGTCCCCCCCTGTCCAAGGCGTTGCTGAACGGGGAGATGACGGACGCCCAACTCGGCATCCGCGGGCTGGACTTCTTCGAACGCCAGCGGATCACGCTGCTGACCGGCGTGCGGGTATCGTCCATCGACCGGGCGGTGCCGGCGGTGCTGCTGGATGACGGGCGGAGCCTGTCCTATGACGGGCTGGCGCTGGCCACGGGCGCACGGGTCCGGCCGCTGCCGGTTCCGGGTGCGGATCTGGAGGGTGTGTTCGGCCTGCGCACCCTTGACGATGCCCACCGCATCGGCGCAGCCCTGGATACCGCCGAGCGGGTGGTGGTCATCGGCGGCGGCTTCATCGGGTTGGAGGTTGCGGCCTCGGCCCGCAAGCGCGGGCGTGCGGTGACGGTGCTGGAAGCGGCCGACCGGCTGATGGCGCGGGTGGTGGCCCCCTTCGTCTCCGACTTCTACGCCGATCTGCACCGTTCCCATGGTGTCGATGTGGTGCTGGGGGCGCAGGTGGTGGCGCTGGAGGGCAGCGGCGGGAAGGTCACCGCCGTGCGCACCGCGGACGGCACCGTGTACCCCGCCGACGCGGTGGTGGCCGGGATCGGGGTGATCCCCAACGACGATCTGGCGGTGGCCGCCGGGCTGGCGTGCGACCGGGGCATCATCGTGGACGACTGCGCCCGCACCCACGATCCGCGCATCGTCGCCGTCGGCGACTGCACGGTCCGCGTGGCCGAGGGAGCCGCCCCCCGCCGGCTGGAATCGGTGCAGAACGCGGTGGAGCAGGGCAAGGCGGCGGCGGCATCCCTGATGGGGCACGAGCGCCCCTTCACCGCCGTGCCGTGGTTCTGGTCCGATCAGTATGACGTGAAGCTGCAGATGGTCGGCCTGTCTGCCGGCCATGACCGCACCGTGGTGCGCGGGGTGCCCGCCGAGCGGCGTTTCTCGGTGTTCTATTTCCGCGACGGCGCCCTGATCGCCATCGATTCGGTCAACCGTCCGCCCGACCACATGACCGGGCGCAAGCTTCTGGACAAGCGGGTTCCGGTGACGCCGGAACAGGTGTCCGACGAGACTGTCCAACTGGCCGCGCTGGCGCGGTAAGGCCATGCCGCCCATTCCTTCGGCAGCCCCCTTCCTGATCGGGAAGGGGGCTTTTTTGTTTTTTCCGGCCTTTTATTCCGCCCATACGGTCATAACCCGTCTTTACGGGACTGAGCATAACTGTTATAAACAATAACAGTTATGGCCGCTGCAACGACGGCGGACCATCGATCCCCGCGCCTCTGCTTTCCGGCGCCGCATCTGCACAAAAACAATCCGACAATCGCGTGGAGGAAACCCCTGATGACCGAACGCCGTTCGTTCTCCCGAACCCGTTTGCGCCGTACCCTTCTGGCGGCGGCGGCACTGCTGGCCGTGCCCGGTGCGGCTCTGGCCGACATCACGGTCGGCCTGATCGTGCCGGCGACCGGCTCGACCGCCGCCATCGGCATTCCGGCCAAGAACACCGCTGCCTTGTTCCCCGAAGAGATCGGCGGGGAAAAGATCCGGCTGCTGGTGGTGGACGACGCGTCCGATCCCACCCAGGCCACCACCCAGGCCCGCCGTCTGGTGACGGAAGAGAACGCCGACGTGCTGCTGGGGTCGGTGATGACCGGGGCGGCCATTGCGGTGGCCGGGGTGGCGCGGGAAAACGCTGTGCCCCATCTGGCGTTGTCGCCCATCGACCTGCCGGCGGGCAAGGACGAATGGACCTTCCGCATGCCGCAGAACGTGACGCTGATGGCCATGGCCGTCATCGACCACATGAAGAAGAACAACGTCAAGACCGTTGGTTTCATCGGCTTCGCCGACGCCTGGGGCGATTTCTGGCTGCGCGACCTGAAGACGCTGGCCCCGTCCGCCGGGCTGAAAGTGGTGGCGGAGGAACGCTTCGCCCGTGCCGACACCTCCGTCACCGGGCAGGTGCTGAAGCTGCTGGCCGCGCGCCCCGACGCCGTGCTGGTGGGCGGATCGGGCACCGCATCGGCCTTGCCGCACATCACGCTGCGCGAACGCGGGTACAAGGGTCCGATCTACCAGACCCACGGGTCGGTGACGCAGGACTTCATCCGCATCGGCGGTGCTGCGGTGGAAGGGGCGGTCCTGCCCTCCGGCCCCGTGATGGTGGCCGAGCAGCTGCCGGAATCCACCCCCATGCGCCCCCTGGCGCTGGAATACGTCACCAAGTACGAGGCCAAGTACGGCCCCCAGACCCGCGCCCAGTTCGGCGCCCATGTGTGGGATGCGGCACAAGTGCTCAAGCGCGTGGTTCCGGTCGCGCTGAAGACCGCCAAGCCGGGGACGAAGGAATTCCGCACGGCGCTGCGCGACGCGCTGGAAAGCGAGCGGGAGATCGTCGCCTCCCAAGGGGTGTTCAACTACACCAAGGATGACCACTTCGGCCTGGATTACCGCGGCTATGTGCTGCTGAAGGTCGAGAACGGCACCTGGAACCTGGTGAAGTAAAGCATCCGCATCCCGCGTGCCCATGGAGGCGGTTTTGGACTCGACCATCGTCTTGTTCCTGGCGCAGGACGGGGTGACCAACGGTGCCGTCTACGCGCTGTTGGCCCTGTCGCTGGTGCTGGTCTTCACCATCACCCGCGTCATCTTCATCCCCCAGGGGGAATTCGTCGCCTATGGCGCCCTGACGCTGGCGGCGTTCGAGCGGGGGGTGATCCCACCCACGGCCCTGCTGGCCGTGGGGTTGGGGGTGGCGGCCCTCCTCGACGATCTGATCCGCGACCCCGCCGCCCGCCGGCCCGCCCGCCTTGTGCGGGGGGCGGCGGTCAGCATCGGCGCGCCGCTGGCGGTGCTGGCGGCGGCGGCCGTCGCCGCCCCCCGCCATTGGGGACCGGCGGTGGAGGTGCCGCTGACGCTGGCGGCGGTGGCGCTGCTGGGGCCGTCGCTTTACCGGCTGGTCTATCGCCCGCTGGCCGAAGCGTCGGTGCTGGTGCTGCTGATCGCCTCGGTGGGCGTGCATCTGGCGCTGGTCGGGCTGGGGCTGCTGTTCTTCGGGGCGGAGGGGTTCCGCACCGCACCGCTCAGCACCGCCACCTACGACATCGGCCCGGCCATGGTCACGGGTCAGAGCCTGTGGGTGCTGGGGGTGACGGCGGCGCTGATCGTGGCGCTGTGGGCCTTCTTCGGCCACACCCTGACCGGCAAGGCGCTGCAGGCCACGGCGGTCAACCGGCTGGGCGCGCGGCTGGTGGGCATCCCCACCGCATCCGCCGGGCAGATCGCCTTCACCATGGCGGCGTTCATCGGTGCGCTGTCGGGGGTGCTGATCGCCCCCGTCACCACGGTGTTCTACGACACCGGCTTCCTCACGGGGCTGAAGGGCTTCGTCGCCGCCATCATCGGCGGGCTGGTCAGCTTCCCGCTGGGGGCCGCCGCGGCGGTGCTGGTGGGGCTGGTGGAGGCCTTCGCGTCCTTCTGGGCCAGTTCGTTCAAGGAAGTGATCGTCTTCACCATCATCATCCCGGTTCTTCTGTGGCGTTCCATCCGCACCGTGCATGTGGAGGATGAGGAATGAGCGTGCCGTCCTCCAAGACTTTGCCGCCCGCGTGGGCGGGCTTCGGCGGCGGGGCGTCCCGCCGCGCCGGGCTGGCGCTGCTGGCCGTGGGCGCCGTGCTGCCCCTGGTTCCCGTCACCCCGGAAATCTGGATCACCCTGCTGAACAGCATCGGCATGGCGGCGCTGGCCGTCATGGGGCTGGTGCTGCTGACCGGCATCGGCGGCATGACCTCGTTCGGGCAGGCGGCGTTCTGCGGTTTCGGCGCCTACACCACGGCGGTGCTGACCACCACCTACGGCCTGTCGCCGTGGCTGACGCTGCCGCTGGCGGTGGCCTTGACCGGCGTGGTGGCGCTGGTGCTGGGGTTGATGACGGTGCGGCTGTCCGGCCATTATCTGCCGCTGGGCACCATGGCGTGGGCCATCAGCCTCTATTACCTGTTCGGCAACATGGACGCGCTGGGGCGCCACGACGGCATTTCCAGCATCCCGCCGCTGAGCATCGCCGGGTATCCGCTGTACGAGGGGCGGGCGGCCTATTACGTCATCTGGGCCTTTGTGCTGCTGGCGGCGTTCGCCACGCTGCGGCTGCTGGATTCCCGCATCGGGCGGGCCATCCGCGCCCTGCGCGGCGGTGTCACGGCGGCGGAGGCGTTCGGCGTCGATACCGGACGGGTGAAGCTGGTGGCCTTCGTCTACGCAGCCCTTCTCGCCGCGGTGTCGGGGTGGCTGTTCGCCCATGTGCAGCGGGCGGTCAACCCCACCCCCTTCGGGCTGAACGCCGGCATCGAATATCTGTTCATGGCGGTGGTCGGCGGGGCCGCCCACATCTGGGGTGCGGTGGCGGGAACCGCGGTGGTCACGTTGCTGAAGGACCAGCTTCAGGCCATTCTGCCGCGCCTGTTCGGCGGCTCGGGCAATTTCGAGGCGATCATCTTCGGCGTGCTGCTGGTGCTGCTGCTGCAATACGCCCGTGACGGGCTGTGGCCGCTGGTGCAGCGGCTGTTCCCGCCGCGTGTGGCGGCGCCGGTGCCCACCGATGCCGAACCGCTGCCCCGCCGGGACATGCCAGACGCCGGGTCGCCGCTCCTCGACGTGCGTTCGCTGCAAAAGAGCTTCGGCGGTCTGCTGGCGGTGCGCGATGTGACCTTCGACGTCAAGGCGGGGGAGATCATCGGCCTGATCGGTCCCAACGGGGCGGGCAAGAGCACCACCTTCAACCTCGTGACCGGCGTCCTGCGCCCGTCGGCGGGGGATGTGCGGCTGCAAGGGGCGCGCATCGGCGGCTTGCCGTCGCGCGCCGTCGCCCGCCGCGGTGTGGCCCGCACCTTCCAGCATGTGAAGCTGCTGCCGACCATGAGCGTTCTCGACAACGTGATGCTGGGCGCGCACCTGCGGGGCCATGCCGGGGTGATGGGGGCAGTGCTGCGCCTGGACCGGGCCGAGGAGGCGCGTCTGCGGCACGAGGCCGTGCGGCAGTTGGAGCGGTGCGGCCTGGGCGACAGCCTGCACCGCCCGGCGGGGACGCTGGCCTTGGGGCAGGCGCGGGTGGTGGAAATCGCCCGTGCGCTGTGCCTGGACCCCATGCTGCTGCTGCTGGACGAACCCGCCGCCGGCCTGCGCCACGCGGAAAAGCAGGCACTCGGCAACCTGCTCCGCCGCCTGCGGGCGGAGGGCACGGCCATCCTGCTGGTCGAACACGACATGGACTTTGTGATGGGTCTGGTGGACCGGCTGGTGGTGATGGAATTCGGCGCCAAGATCGCCGAGGGTCTGCCCGCCGACATCCGCAACGACCCGGCCGTCCTGGAAGCCTATCTGGGAGGAATCGAATGAGCGGACCGCTTTTCGAACTGGACCGCGTGTCGGTCTCCTATGGCCGGATCGAGGCGGTGCGGCAGGTGTCCCTGTCCATCCAGCCCGGCCAGATCGTTACGGTGGTGGGGGCCAACGGGGCGGGCAAGACCACGCTCTTGAACGCGGCCATGGGCATACTGCCGTCCACGGGATCCATCCGCTTCCAGGGCCGGGCGGTGAACAGCCTGTCCATCGAGGAGCGTGTGACCGCCGGCATCGCCCTGGTGGCGGAAAAGCGCGAACTGTTCGCCACCATGGCGGTGGAGGACAATCTGCGTCTGGGCGCCTACACCCGCCCGCGCGGCGAGCGCACGGCCGACGCGCTGGAGGAGGTCTACACCCTGTTCCCCCGGCTGAAGGAACGCCGCAAACAGGCGGCGGGCACCATGTCGGGGGGCGAGCGGCAGATGCTGGCCATGGGCCGCGCCCTGATGGCGAAGCCGCGGGTTCTGATGCTGGACGAACCCAGCCTGGGGCTGGCGCCGCGGATCGTGAAGGAGATCCTGGAACTGGTGTCGGACCTGCGCCGCACCGGGGTCGGCATCCTGCTGGTGGAACAAAACGCCCGCGCCGCACTGCGCATCGCCGACTACGGCTATGTGATGGAAACCGGAACCGTGACGCTGGAGGGGCCGGCAACCACGCTGGCCGCCGATCCCCGCGTGATCGAAAGCTATCTCGGCCTGTCGGGCCAGGCGGCCTGACGGGGCCGTAGGGGGGAACACCCATGTCGAACACCTATCCTGTCCGCAACATTCTGGTCCACCTCGACCACGGGCACCGCGCGCCGGTGCGGCTGGCGCTGGCGGTGGATCTGGCCCGCCGCCACGGCGCCCGCCTGCTGGGTCTGTTCGCCGAGCACGGCAAGCCCCATTCGGTGGGGGTGGTGTCGGTGTGGCCGGGCGATGCCTACCGCGCCGCCGCCGCGGCCAGCCGCGACGCCTTCGCCGCCGTTACCGAGGGGCTGGCGGGGGCCGAATGGCGCGATGCCAACCGCGGCGGTGCGGCGGAAGTCATCCAATGCATCGCCGATGCCGCCCGCCACGTCGATCTGGCGATTTTGGGACAGGAGGCCGACGACGGCTCCTCCCTGGTGCCGCCGGGCATGGTGGAGCAGGTGATCCAGCACGCCGGGCGCCCGGTGCTGGTGGTGCCCTATGCCGGGCCGGTGGCGGTGCCGTTCCGCCGCCCGCTGATCGCCTGGAACCACAGCCGCGAATCGGCCCGCGCGCTCAACGACGCCCTGCCGCTGATGGCGGGCGGGGAGGGCGCCACCCTGGCCGTCTTCAGCCGCCACCCGGAGGAGGAGCAGGCCAGCACCGCCGATTGCGTGCGGCACCTGTCCTGCCACGGCATTCCCGCCGCGGTGGAGATCCTGGCCGCCGACGGCATCGGCATGATGGACATGCTGCTGAACCGTGCGGCGGACGAGGGGGCCGACCTGTTGGTGATGGGCGCGCACGCGGCCGGCAGCGGTTTCCCCGGCCTGCACCGCGGCGGCGGGGGCACCCGCCACATCCTGGGGCACATGACGGTTCCGGTGCTCATGTCCTGCTGAGAGGCGGGGCAGGGCGGAAAAAACCTTGTGGAACAACGCCAAGACCGCGTTGCCCTGCCCGCCCTCAAATGTTATAATTCATAACAATGATGCTTGATAAATGTGAGGTCGAACCATGACTGCCGGTGAACGGATGATGGAAGCGGTGCTGCCGGCTTCCCTGCGGGCGGAACTGCGGGGCGATGTGGCGGTCCTGTGGCTGACGCGGCCGGAAAAGCGCAACGCGCTCAACGATGAAACCATTCTGGGGATCGAGACGTTCTTCGCCGCCCTGCCGCCGGAAGCCCGCGCGGTGGTGATCGCGGCGGACGGGGACAATTTCTCCGCCGGGCTGGACCTGTCGGAGATCACCGAACGCTCGACGGTGGAGGGGGTTGCCCACTCCATGATGTGGCACCGCGCGTTCGAGAAGATCGAATTCGGCCGGGTGCCGGTGGTGTCGGTGCTGAAGGGTGCGGTGGTCGGCGGCGGGCTGGAACTGGCCTGCGCCACCCATATCCGGGTGGCCGAGCGCACCGCCTATTACGCCCTGCCGGAAGGGCAGCGGGGGATCTTCGTCGGTGGTGGTGCGTCGGTGCGGGTGCCGCGGCTGATCGGGGCGGCGCGGATGGCCGACATGATGCTGACCGGCCGGGTGCATGACGCCGAAAGCGGCTACGCGCTGGGGCTGTCGCAGTATCTGGTGGAGCCGGGCGAGGGATTGCCCAAGGCGCTGGAACTGGCCGGGCGCATCGCCGCCAACGCCCCCATCACCAACTTCGCCGTCATCCACGCCCTGCCGCGCATCGCCGAGGCCGATCCCCGCCAGGGCTTCATGATGGAATCGCTGATGGCCGCCGTGGCCCAGGGCAGCGACGACGCCAAGCAGCGGCTGCGTGCCTTCCTGGAGAAGCGGGCCAAGAAGGTGACCGAATTCTAAGGCCGCGGGCCGGGCGCAACGACGCCCCCGCCGTGCCCTGACACCACCACGCAAAAGCCGGAAAGCGGGACCGCAACATCCCGCCCGGCGCGTTCTCGGGAGGAACGCTTACCATGACGCATCCGATGCGCCCCGCGCGCCTCGGCGCCACGGCGGTGTCCGTGGACCGCCGGGCCGACGGCACTCTGCTGGTCCGCTCCGCCATGGAGCTGGTGCCCCACCCCGACAAGATCACCCTGTGCCTGGAACGCTGGGCGCGCGAACGCCCCGATCATCTGTTCCTGGCCCAGCGCACCGCGGACGGCGGGTGGCGCGAACTGACCTACGCCGACACGTTGGCGCAGGTGCGCCGGATTGCCCAGGCGCTGATCGACCGCGGTCTGTCGCCCGACCGCGGCATCGCCATCCTGTCGGGCAACGACATCGAACACGCCCTGCTGGGGCTGGCGGCGCAGTACGCCGGCATCCCCTATGCGCCGGTGTCCACCGCCTATTCCCTGGTCAGTTCCGATTACGCCAAGCTGCGCCATGTGCTGGGGCTGGTGACGCCGGGGCTGGTGTTCGCCGCCGACGGCGTGCGTTTCGAGCGGGCGTTGCGCGCCGCGGTGCCGGCCGGGGTGGAGATCGTCACCACCACCGGCATCCCCGACGGTCTGGCCGTCACCCCCTTCGCCGCTCTGGAAGCCGCCGAGCCGACCGCGGCGGTGGATGCCGCCCACGATGCGGTCGGGCCGGACACGGTGGCCAAGCTGCTGTTCACGTCCGGGTCCACCGGCATGCCCAAGGGGGTTATCAACACCCAGCGCATGCTGTGCTGCAATCAGGAAATGCTGCGGCAGATCTACGCCTTCCTGGCCGACGAGACGCCGGTGCTGGTGGACTGGCTGCCGTGGAACCACACCTTCGGCGGCAACCAGAATTTCAACATCGCGCTCTACAACGGCGGCTCGTATTACATCGACGACGGCAAGCCGGTGGGTGATGCCATCCGGCCCACCGTCGTCAATCTGCGCGACATCGCCCCCACCGTCTATTTCAACGTGCCCAAGGGGTACGAGGCGCTGGTCCCCCACCTGCGCGCCGACGCCGACCTGCGCCGCACCTTCTTCAGCCGGCTGAAGGCGCTGTTCTACGCCGGGGCCGGGCTGGCGCCGCACATCTGGGAAAGCCTGGAGGAGATGGCGATCGAGACCTGCGGGGAAAAGGTGGTGTTCGTCACCAGCCTCGGGTCCACCGAAACCGCCCCCTCGGCCATGATCTGCAACCGCGCGGTGGACCGGCCGGGCGTGGTCGGGGTGCCGGCGCCGGGGGTGACGGTGAAGCTGGTGCCCGTCGCCGATAAGCTGGAATTCCGCCTGCGCGGCCCCAACGTCACGCCGGGCTATTGGCGCCAGGACGACCTGACCGCCAAGGCGTTTGACGAGGAGGGGTATTACCGCATGGGCGATGCCCTGCGCTTCGTCGATCCCGCCGATCCCGACATGGGCTTCCTCTTCGACGGGCGCATTTCGGAGGATTTCAAGCTCGCCACCGGCACCTGGGTCAGCGTCAGCACGCTGCGCGCCGAGGTCCAGCGGCACTTCGCTCCGTTGGTCAGCGATGTGGTCATCACCGGCCACGACCGCGACGACGTGGCCATGCTGATCCTGCCCGACATGGCCGCTTGCCGCGATTACTGCCCCGACTTCGCCCGCGGCTTGGCCGACGCCGAGGTGGTGCGCCACCCGGCCGTGCGCGCCCGTTTTCAGGAATTCCTCGACAGCTTCGCCGCCAAGGGGACGGGCAGTTCCAACCGCATCGCCCGCGCCATCGTCATGGATGACCGCCCCTCGCTCGACGCCGGGGAGATCACGGACAAAGGCTCGCTGAACCAGAAGATCATGCTGGCCCGCCGCACCGCCCTGATCGAGGCCCTCTACGCCGACCGGCCGGGGCCGGACGTGCTGGTCGCCGCCGTCCCCGCCCGCCGCGAACGCGCCACCGCCTGATAAGCCCTCTCCCGGGGCGGGAGAGGGTGATCGTGAAGAAGGAAGTTCACATCATGGATATCCAGGGACAGGCTGCCATCGTCACCGGCGGCGGATCGGGGCTGGGGGCGGCCACCGCCCGCGCGCTGGCCGCCGCCGGGGCCAAAGTCGCCGTGTTCGACATCAACCCCGACGTGGCATCCGCCGTCGCCCATGAAATCGGCGGCATCGCCGTGCGCTGTGACGTGTCGGACGGGCCGGGGGCATCCGCCGCCATCGCCACCGCGCGGGAGGCCCATGGGGCCGCCCGCGTGCTGGTCAACTGCGCCGGGATCGGCACCGCCAAGCGCATCCTGGGCCGCGACGGCCCCCAGCCGCTGGAGGAGTTCGACCGCGTGCTGCGGGTCAACCTGCTGGGCAGCTTCAACATGCTGCGGCTGGCTGCGGCGGACATGGCGACCCTGGAGCCGCTGGAGGATGGCGAGCGGGGGGTGATCGTCTCCACCGCCTCCGTCGCCGCCTATGAGGGGCAGGTGGGGCAGGCGGCCTATGCCGCGTCCAAGGGCGGCATCGCAGCCTTGACCCTGCCGGCGGCCCGTGAACTGGCGCAGTTCGGCATCCGCGTCATGACCATCGCGCCGGGGCTGTTCCTTACCCCCATGATGCACACGCTGCCGGCCGAGGTGCAGGCCAGCCTGGGGGCGTCGATCCCGTTCCCCAAGCGGTTGGGTAAGCCGGAGGAATACGCCGATCTGGCGCTCTCTTGCGTGCGGAATCCGGCGTTGAACGGGGAGGTGATCCGGCTGGATGGAGCCTTGCGGTTGCCTCCCCGTTGACAAAGGAGGGGGAGCGAAGGGCGGCCCGCCCTTCGCGCTTCCCGGCCAAGGGCCGGATGGCCCTTGGATCCCGTCTTTTTTACTCCGGTTTCCGGCGGCGGGGTTTCGGGGGAGGGGGGGCGTCGGTGTCGGCGTCGTCGTCAACCGGGCCGCCCATGTCCGTCAGGCGGTTCAGCAGGCCGCACAGATGGGCATGCGCATCGTCACCGCCCAGAAGCGTGCGGATGCGGCCCTCGTGCTCGTGCCACAGGGCGGTCAGTTCGCCCACCAGTGCCGTGCCCTTGGCCGTCAGGTGCAGGGCGTGGGACCGGCGGTCGGTGGCGGCCAGCTTGCGCTTGACCAGCCCGCGCGCCTCCAGCGAATCCAGAAGCGGGACGAAATTGGTCCGCTTGATGCTGAGTGCGGCACTGACCTGCGACTGCTTCAGGCCGGGGTTGCGGGCGACGATGATGAGCACCGAGAACTGCGCCGGGCGGATGTCGGCGGGGGAAAAAGTGCGGATGAAATCGGTGAACACCGCCATCTGCACCCGTTTCAAGAGGAAGCCGATGGATTCCCCCAGCAGCCCCATATCCACCGTTTCAGCCGCGTCCACCGGCGTCTCGTCACCGGGCGGCGGGGCCGGGGGCGCCTTTGGGCGGCGGGTCCGCGGTGGTTTGGCGATGGTGTCGGTCATGATGAGGGTCTGCAGGCAACGGGAAGGATCGGTTGTAAGGAACATAGCAAGTTTCCCGCCTCTGCACAGCGGATTTGACACATTCATCATTGTTATGTTTCATCACAATAATAGCAAAGCACAAAAGGGAGGAGACGCGGCATGAGCTTCACCGCACCCACACGCGACATCATCGCCACCCTGACCGACATCGCCGGACTGGACGGCATCATCGCCGACGGGCTGTTCGAGGGTCTGGACCAGGATCTGGTCACCGCCCTGCTGGATCAGGCCGGCGCCGTTGCCGAAGGGGTGCTGGCCCCGCTCAACACCCCCGGCGACCGCACCGGCGTGCGCTGGACCGACGGCGTGGTGACCACCCCGCCGGGTTTCCCCGCCGCCTATACCCAGTGGCGCGAAGGGGGATGGAACGGGGTGGCCGCGCCCGATGCCTGGGGCGGGGCGGGGCTGCCGGTGATGCTCAACACCGCGGTGATGGACATGCACACCGCCGCCTGCATGGCTTTCGGTCTGGGGCCGGTGCTGACGCAGGGGGCCGTCGATGTGCTGCTGGCCCATGGCAGCGATGCCCTGCGCGCCGCTTATCTGCCGAAGCTGGTGTCGGGTGAATGGACCGCCACCATGAACCTGACCGAACCGCAGGCGGGATCCGATCTGGCGCTGCTGCGCACCCGCGCGGTGCCGGCGGGTGACGGCACCTATCGCATCACCGGGCAGAAGATTTTCATCACCTACGGCGAACACGATCTGACGGACAACATCGTCCATCTGGTTCTGGCTCGCCTGCCCGACGCCCCGGCGGGAACCAAGGGGATTTCCCTGTTTCTGGCTCCGAAGATCCTGCCCGACGGCACCGCCAACGATCTGCGGTGCGCTGGGATCGAACACAAGCTGGGCCTGCACGCCAGCCCCACCTGCACCATGGCCTTCGGCGATGCCGGCGGTGCCGTCGGCTGGCTGGTGGGGGAGGAGAACCGCGGCCTTGCCTGCATGTTCACCATGATGAACCGCGCCCGTCTGGCGACGGGGCTGCAGGGTGTCGCCATCGCCGAACGCGCCACCCAGCAGGCCCTGGCCTACGCCCGCGAGCGCAAGCAGGGGCGATCTCTGAACGGGGCAGGACCGTGCCCGATCGTCGAACACCCCGACGTGCAGCGGATGCTGCTGTCGATGGCGTCCCGGACCGCGGCGGCGCGCGCTGTCGCCTATGTCACCGCCGCTGCCATCGACCGCGCCGAACGCGGCCATGATGAGGAGGCGGAGGCGCTGGCCGGGTTGCTGACCCCGGTCGTGAAGGCGTTCTGCGCCGACACCGGCATCGCGGTGGCCGATCTGGGCATCCAGATCCACGGCGGCATGGGGGTGGTGGAGGAAACCGGGGCGGCGCAGCACCTGCGCGACGTGCGCGTGACCGCGATCTACGAGGGCACCAACGGCATCCAGGCCATCGACCTCGTGACCCGCAAGCTGCCGCGCCAGGGCGGCGCCCTGGTCTCCGCCCTGCTGGCCGAGTGGAAGGCCATTGCGGTGGAAGCCGCAGCGGTGCTGGGTGATTCCGCCGCGGACCTCACCGCCGCGCTGGACGCGCTGGAACAGGCGACCGGCTGGCTGCTGGCCGCGGGCCGCACGCCGGAACAGGCGCTGGCCGGGGCCACCCCCTATCTGCAGCTGTTCGGGCTGACCGCCGGGGGGGCTTTGCTTGCCAAGGGGGCCGTCGCCACCCGCACCCGCCAGCAGGCGGGGGACACCAGCCCCGATCTGGAGCGCCGCATCGTGCTTGCCCGCTTCTACGCCGCCAACATCGCCCCCGCCGCTCCCGGCCTGGCCCGCACCGTCATGGCCGGAGGTGGTTTCGTGGGCGAGGCGCTGGCGGTTCTTGCGGGATAAAAGCCGTGCAGGAGAACCGTTCCTTTCCCAAAAAGCCGTCATTCCCGCGAAGGCGGGAATCCAGAAGGTGTCTCCAAGGCAAAATCTTGGGGGGGAGTCATGTCGCCGCTGAACGCGGCTCTACGCCTGGATTCCCGCCTTCGCGGGAATGACGGAAAGGGGCGGTTTTCCCGTGTGGTGATCCGAACGGGCCGGGCCTGACTTCTTTCGACATTGATCACGGACGAAACATCATGAACATCGACTCTCTGGTCGCCATCGACATTCACACCCACGCGGAAAAATCCTGCCGCGCCCCGCTGCTGGAAGAGGCGCTGGCGATGGAGGAGGCCAAGGCCAAGTATTTCAAGAATGACCTGGGCCAGCCGGGCATTCCGGAAATCGCCGAATACTACCGTTCACGCAACATGGCCTGCGTCATCTTCCCCGTGGACGCCGAGTGCTGCACCGGCATTCCCCGCGTTCCCAATGACGAGGTGGCGGAACTGGTGGCCCAGAACCGCGACGTGATGATTCCCTTCGCCAGCATCGACCCTGCCCGCGGCAAGGTCGGCGTGCGCGAGGCGCGGCGGCTGGTGGAGCAGTACGGGGTGCGCGGCTTCAAGTTCCACCCCACCATGCAGGGTTTTTTCCCCAACGACCGCATGGCCTATCCGCTCTATGAGGTGATCGCGGAATACGGCCTGCCGGCGCTGTTCCACACCGGCCAGACCGGGATCGGGGCGGGGATGCCCGGCGGGGCGGGGCTGCGGCTGAAGTATTCCAACCCCATGCATCTGGACGATGTGGCGGCGGATTTCCCCGACATGCCGATCATCCTGGCCCACCCCTCCTTCCCCTGGCAGGAGGAGGCGCTGGCGGTGGCGACCCACAAGCCGAATGTCTACATCGACCTGTCCGGCTGGTCGCCCAAGTATTTCCCCGCCATCCTGGTGCAGTACGCCAACAGCCTGCTGAAGCACAAGATGCTGTTCGGTTCGGACTTCCCGCTCATCACGCCCGACCGCTGGATTGCCGATTTCGACAAGCTGGCCATCAAGGACGACGTGCGCCCCTTGATCCTGAAAGAAAACGCCGCCCGCCTGCTGGGCCTGAAGACCAACGGCACGCACTGAGCTTTATTTATGGGATGCAAGGGCTGCCGGCCCTCGGCATGGGGTGTCGGGGGCGAGCAGCCCCCGACAACTCTTACTCACTCACCCTTGCCGATCATCCGCCCAAGATCGCGGCCGGCAAAGATGTGCAGGTGCAGATGCGGCACTTCCTGATGCGCCGCCTCACCGCAGTTCGACAGCACCCGATATCCCGGCTCGGCCGCCCCCACCAGACGCGCCACCTCGCCCGCCGCACGGATCAGGCCGGCGATTTCGGCGTCCGAGGCTTCGGCGCTGAAATGGTCCCAATCCACATACGGACCCTTGGGGATCACCAGCACGTGGGTGGGCGTCTGCGGGTTGATGTCGTGGAAGGCCAGGGCGTAATCGCTCTCGTACACCTTCTTGCACGGGATTTCGCCGCGCAGGATGCGGGCGAAGATGTTGCCGGTATCGTAGGTCTTGGCCATGTGTCTCACCCCTTGGGACGCGAATTCTTCTCGGTGATGCCGCTGGTACCCTCCCGTGCGGCCAGCTTGGCGAAGACGGCTTCCGGTTCCACCCCGGTGGCCGCCCACAGCACCAGCAGGTGATAGAGCAGGTCGGCGGATTCACTGGCCAGGGCGTCGGCATCGCCGCGCATGGCCTCGATCACCGCTTCCACCGCTTCCTCACCCACCTTTTGGGCGATCTTGGGCACGCCACGGCTGAACAGCTTGGCGGTGTAGCTGCTGGCGGGATCGGCCCCCTTGCGCGCCTCGATGGTGGCGTAGAGCCGTTCCAGCACCGCCGCTGTGGCTTTTTCCTCAGACATGAGCGGCGGCCTTCTTCACCGGGCGCACCGGGATGCCGGCTTCGGCCAGTGCTGCCTTGGCCTGTCCGATGGTGTAGGTACCGAAATGGAAGATGGACGCCGCCAGAACCGCGGTGGCGTGGCCGTCGCGGATCCCCTGCACCAGATGGTCCAGCGTGCCCACCCCGCCCGACGCGATGACGGGAATGCTGAGCGAATCCGCCACCTTGCGCGTCAACGCCAGGTCGAAGCCGCTCTTGGTGCCGTCACGGTCCATGGAGGTCAGCAGGATTTCCCCCGCCCCCAGTGATTCCATGCGCTTGGCCCATTCGATGGCGTCCAGGCCGGTGTTGTTGCGCCCGCCGTGGGTGAACACCTCCCACTTGCCGGGAGCGGTCTGCTTGGCGTCGATGGCGACGACGATGCACTGGCTGCCGAACTTCTCCGCCCCTTCGCGCACGAATTCCGGGCGGTGGACGGCGGCGGTGTTGATCGACACCTTGTCGGCCCCGGCCAGCAGCAGCTTGCGAATGTCCTCCACCGTGCGCACGCCACCGCCGACGGTCAGCGGCATGAACACCTGTTCCGCCGTCCGCCGCACCACGTCGAAGATGGTGTCGCGGTTCTCGTGGCTGGCGGTGATGTCGAGGAAGGTCAACTCGTCGGCCCCTTCGCGGTCATAGATGCGGGCCTGTTCGACGGGATCGCCGGCATCCACCAGATCGACGAAGTTCACCCCCTTGACCACCCGCCCGTCCTTGACGTCCAGGCAGGGGATGACGCGCATTTTCATCATTGGCCGGCACCTTCGGTCACGGGGGCGGACAGCAGCGCCAGCGCCTCATCCGGGTCGATGCGCCCGTCATAGAGCGCACGGCCGCAGATGACCCCCTGGATGCCCGAGGATTCCTCACGCTTCAGCGCCTTCAGATCCTCGATGCTCGACACGCCGCCCGACGCGATGACCGGGGTGGTCAGGTGGAACGCCAGATCGGCGGTGGATTCCACGTTCACGCCCCCCATGGCGCCGTCGCGGTTGATGTCGGTGTAGATGATCGCCGCCACCCCGGAATCCTCGAACTTCAGCGCCAGATCCAGCGCCTTCACCTCCGACGTTTCGGCCCAGCCGGCCACGGCGACATAGCCTTCGCGGGCGTCGATGCCCACCGCGATCTTGCCGGGGAACAGGCGGCAGGCCTCCTTCACCAGTTCCGGCTGGCGCAGCGCCACCGTGCCCAGGATCACCCGCGACATGCCCTTCGACAGCCACATCTCGATGGTCGCCAGATCACGGATGCCGCCGCCGAGCTGCACCGGAATGGTGACCGACGCCAGGATGCGTTCCACCGCGTCCCCATTGACCGGGCGGCCGGCGAAGGCCCCGTTCAGGTCCACCAGATGCAGCCACTCGAACCCCTGTTCCTGAAAGGCGCGGGCCTGTTCACCGGGATCGGTGTTGAAGACCGTCGCCTGGCTCATCTCGCCACGCACGAGGCGGACGCAGGCTCCATCCTTGAGGTCGATGGCGGGGTAGAGGATCATGGCTGGGACTCGTTCGGTTGGGAGGCGGGAGGGGAAAGCGTCAGATCTTTGTAATAGTAATGACCGGCGACCGGGCGCCCGTCCACCCAGGCATAGTGGGGGTGCGTTCCCCACCGGGTAAAGCCGGCCCGTTCGTACAGGTGGATGGCCCCCGTCTGGGTGGCGCGGACGTCGAGGTTGAGAATGCGGTAGCCCAGCGCGCGCGCCTCGTCCTCCACCGCCTGGGTCAGGCGGCGGGCAACCCCGTTGCCGCGCGCCCACGACGCGACGAAGGCGGTGGTCAGGGTGCAGGCGTGGGATTGCGCCTCGTTGTTGCGGGCGGGGCGGACAAGCTGGGCGGATCCGGCGATCACCCCGTCCAGCCGCCCGATGAACAGGATGCGTTCCGGCACGATCAGCACGCCGCGCCAGTAGCGTTCCATAAGCTCGCGCCCCGGCGGGGTCAGCCAGCCGAAACCGCCGCCGGCCCGGATGGCCTCGTCGGCGGCGTCGCACAGATCATGCAGATCGGCGGGGCGGAGCTTTTCCCCGGCCTGTTCAATCGTGACGGTGCGCGTGGCCTGCTCCGTCATCGCTCAAGGCTTCCAGGTCAGGAAGTTGGTGATGAGCGCCAGCCCGGTTTCCTGGCTCTTTTCCGGGTGGAACTGGGTGCCGACCAGATTGTCGCGGCCGATGGCGGCGGTGACCGGCCCGCCGTAATCCACCCGCGCCAGCGTGTGCGCCGGGTTGGCGCAGACGAAGTGATAGGAGTGGACGAAATACCCGTGCGCCCCCGCCGGCAGGTTGCGCAGCACCGGATGGTCCGCGACGATCTCAAGCTCGTTCCATCCCATGTGCGGGATCTTCAGGGATGGATCGTTGGGGGTCAGCTTCAGCACCTCGCCCTCGATCCAGCCCAGCCCGGCGTGGTCGCCGTGCTCCCGCCCGATGGTGGCCATCAACTGCATGCCGACGCAGATGCCCAGCATGGGGCGCCCGCCGCGGATTACCGCTTCTTCCATGGCATCGCGCATGCCCGGCACTGCCGCCAGCCCGCGGCCGCAGTCGGCGAAGGCGCCCACACCCGGCAGGATGATGCGGTCGGCCCGCCGCACCACGTCGGCGTCGGCGGTGACGGTGACGGTCATGGACAGGCCGGCATCCGCCGCCGCCCGCTCCACCGCCTTGGCGGCGGAGCGCAGGTTGCCGGAGCCGTAATCGATCAGGGCGACGGTGGGCACGGGGAAGCCTCGTTGATCTTCGTCGGAAAACGGGTGGGGCGGGGCAGGGGGATCAGAGCGATCCGCCCAGCGTGCCCTTGGTGGACGGAACGGCGTCGGCCTTGCGCGGATCGATCTCCACCGCCGTGCGCAGGGCACGGGCCAGGGCCTTGTAACAGCTCTCGACGATGTGGTGGTTGTTCTCGCCGTACAGGTTTTCCACGTGCAGCGTCACGCCGGCCGACCCGGCGAAGGCCTGAAACCATTCGCGGAACAGTTCGGTGTCCATGTCGCCGATCTTGTCGCGGCTGAAATGCACCTTCCACACCAGATAGGGGCGGTTGGAGAAGTCCAGCGCCACACGGGTCAGCGTCTCGTCCATGGGGACATAGGAATGGCCGTAACGCTGGATGCCCTTGCGGTCGCCCAGCGCCTGGGCCACGGCCACGCCGATGGCGATGCCGGTGTCTTCGGTGGTGTGGTGGAAATCGATGTGCAGGTCGCCCTCGGCCACCACCGTCAGATCCATCAGGCTGTGCCGGGACAATTGTTCCAGCATGTGGTCGAGGAACCCGACGCCGGTGCGGACGTCGTAGACGCCGGTGCCGTCCAGGTTGACCGCCACCCGGATCCGGGTTTCGTTGGTGTTGCGCTCGATGGAGGCGCGCCGCATGACCGTGCTCTCGTCTGTTACGGTTATTGGTGTATCAGGAACCGCCCGCCTATGCCAGACGGAGCATGCCGCATGGCACAAGGGCGCCCTACCCAAGAAGAATATGGCCCGCCGTGCGGATGGCGATGCCCACGCACCCGCCCAGTGCCGCCGGGCGCCACACCGCCGCCGACCGCCGCCCCGCCGACATCAGCACCGCCAGCCCGGTCAGGTCCAGCGGATGGATCAGAAAGCCGGCGCTGGCGTTCAGCAGCGGCACGCTCATGGTGCCCTGTTTCAGCATGTCGCCCACCACCCCCAGCATGGCGGTGCCGCCGGCCACCAGCTTGGTCAGGGTGGGCAGCACCAGCAGCGGGTCGATGGACAGCACGCCCAGCAGCGGGGCCAGCAGTGCGGTCAGGGCGTCGATGGCCCCGCCCTGGCGCAGCCCCGTCACCGCCGCCAGCGACAGCACCAGCATGGGGATGGCGCCGATGGTGATCTTGAAGGCATCGGCCCCGGCGCGGTTGATGGCGTCCAGAATGCCCTTGGCGTTGTCGGCGGTGGGGTGGCGCAGGGTGTCGTCCAGCCGCTGCTCCTCCGCCGGCAGATGGCGGCCGAACAGGTAATAGGTGGCCGCCGCCGCCGCCAGCCCGCCCACCAGCGACAGCACCAGCACCGGCATGGGCCGCAGCCCCAAGGCTGCCAGCGGGAACACCGCGTTGGCCTGGGCCATCGCCAGCACCATGGCGAAGGTGGCGGCCAGATGCCGGTCGGAGGTGCCGCGCTGTTCCATCATCGCCAGGGTGGCGACGGGGGCGGCGAAGCTGACGAAATTGACCTGCAGCGCCGCGAACACCCCCAGCCCGGTCAGGCCGAAGGGCCGCAGCACCGGCGCCAGCAGCCGCACCAGCCGGTCGAGAACGCCGAAGGCCTCCAGCACCCGCATGATGGCGAGCATCACAACCATCACCGGCAGCAGCACGAAAAAGGACAGCTCCACCGCCGCGCGGCCGGCGGGAAGGATGACGTCGGCAAGAATGTTCATGGCGCCGGACTATGCCACCGCTTGCGCTGCAAAAACAGCCGGTTCGGAACACCGACCCGCCCGCCCTGTTACCGGGGGGACGCTGACACCGCACACGAGGACCGTTCCCCATGAACATCTACGAGCGCATCGAACAGGATCACGGCATGTTCCGCGAGATGCTGGGCCAGATGGAAGGCTTGCGAAACGGCGAGAAGGCCAAGCGCCGAACCCTGTTCCTGGAACTCCAGCGTGAATTGTGGGCGCACGACAAGGTGGAGGAGGCTGTGCTCTATGCCGCCCTTGCCAAGGTCCGCCAGGCCAAGGCCGAGGCGGCGGAGGGGCTGAACGAGCATCACCTCATCAACAACCTGCTGGATGAGTTGAACGGGATGCCCGACGACGGCACCGCCTGGGAAGCCAAGTTCCAGGTGCTGACCGAACTGCTGCAGCACCATATAGAGGAAGAGGAGGGCACGCTGTTCGAGGAAGCGCGCGAGGCCCTGTCCGACAGCCGGGCCGAGGAACTGGGCAGCCTGTTCGACGAGCGCAAGCAGCACGCCCTGGAGGCGCTGAAGCCGATCACCCATTGATCGGGCGCGGCCCCCTTCCCCCCACCGGGGGGAAGGGATCAGTCGGCCATATAGGGTTTGTAGCGGGTGTCCACCGTCTGGATGTGTTCGATCAGCCATTCCTTGAGCAGCAGGATCAGGTCGATTCGCAGCATCATGGCGTGGCCGCTTTCGAAGTCCGCCTGCAGCTTGGCGATTTCGTCGATGAAATAGCGGTGGGCGGCCAGATGGGCATCCAGATCCGGGTAGCCGTGCGCCCGCATCATGCCCTCTTCCCGGCTGAAATGGACGTCGGTGTAATCGCGCAAGCCCGCCAGCAGCGCCTGGAGATCCTCCTTGCCGCGAGTCGCCACGTTGGTGCGGAGCAGCCCGTTGAACATGTCGAGCAGGCGTCGGTGGTCGTCGTCCAGAACCTCGACGCCGACGCTCATGTTCGCATCCCAGGTGACAAAATCGGGGGTCGTCATGGCGGTCCTCCGGTGTCTGGTGGTTCGATGCGCGGGGTGTTGCGCCGTGCGCCGTGGATGCCGCCATCAAAGACGAACAGCCCGGTGCGATCAAGGGGCATCGCAAGCGGCAAAAACCCGCATGGCGGGTGCGGTCCGGCGCCGACCAATTCCGCTTCCGGCAACGGCGGCGAACCCCTATACAGAAAACGGCGGTCCGGCCCCGGCGGGTCATGGGGCCGGGCCGGTGACGGGGCGGGGATTCCCATGGGATTGCTGGACGATATCACGCGCAAGAAACGGGCGTTGGACGCCGCCCGGCCATTGGCGCCGGCGGCTGTGCGCGAACTGGCCAACTGGTTCGAACTGGAACTGACCGCCGCCTGCCTGTCGCTGGAAGGCGCCGATCTGACGCCCGACGAGATCCTGGAGGTGCTGGACAAAGGGGTGGTGCTGCGCAACCGTCCGCAAAAGGACCAGCTTCTTGCCGTCAATCATCTCCAGGCGCTGCAACTGACGGCGCGGCTGTGCGAACAGACCGCCACGGCGGTGACCGAACGCACGGTCATGGCCTTTCACAAGGTTCTCTACGCCGGCATCGACCCGGCGGCGGGGCGCTACCGCGACGGGGTGCCCGACGACAACCCCGACGGCACGGTGCCCGACCCGGCCAAGGCGCGGGTGTCCATGTCGGCGCTCAGCGGCTGGCTGCGCCGGGTGGAGGCCGGCCACGAAACGGCCCTGGAGGCCCATTACCGCCTGCTGATGATCCGCCCCTTCGATCAGGGCAACATGGCGGTGGGGACCCTGCTGGGCAACCTGATCCTCAACCGCGCCGGCTTCCCCCCCATCATCCTGCGCGACGAGGTGCTGGACACCTATTTCGAGGTGGTGGACCGTGCCCGCACCGCCGGCGACAAGGGGCCGTTCCGCGAGCTGCTGCTGGGGCTGCTGAACGAAAGCCTGGACGCCTGCCTGACGGTGGCCGCCCGTGCCGCCGCCGCCCGCCAGCCGGCGGAAACCGTCACCGTGGATGCCGGTTCCGCGCCGGGCCGTGCCGGGTAAAACCCGATTTTTCAGGAATCGCCGGTTTTTCAGGAATCGTAGGACATCAGGGCGGTGTACGGCACATCCAGCTTTTCCCGCCCGTTGAGGAAGGTCAGTTCCACCAGGAACGCGGCGGCGCGCACATCGCCGCCCACCTGCCGCAGCAGGTTGATGGCCGCGGCCATGGTGCCGCCGGTGGCCAGCAGGTCGTCCAGAACCACCACCCGCTGGCCAGGTTTCACCGCATCGGCCTGCACCTCGATGGTGTCGGTGCCGTATTCCAGATCATAGGAATAGCCCACCTTGTCGCCCGGCAGCTTGCCGTGCTTGCGCACCATGATGAACCCCACGCCCAAGGCCAGAGCCAGGGGGGCCGCCAGCAGGAACCCACGGGATTCGATGCCGACCAGCAGGTCGGGCTGGTGCGGGCGGATGGCGTCGGCCAGCCGGTTCACCGCCTCCTGCCACGCCGGACCGTGCCCCAGCAGCGGGGAAATGTCGTAAAAGAGAATCCCCGGCTTGGGAAAATCGGCGATGCCGCGGATGTGGTCTTTCAGGTTCATGGTCGTGCCGTGAGGAAGAGGGAAGGTGCGATAAGGCGCAGTCTATGCGCACCGTCCGCCGCACGGCAAGGCGGCGGAAGGCCGCTGTGGTTTTGCACTGCAAGACGCTGCATGGCCGCGCTGCATCGGGATGCCGGCCGTTGCCGTTGCGGGGATGGATTATTACCCTGATGATACCCACCGCAGCGGCGGACGCGGTTTGACCGGATAAGGATAAGACGGGCATGGCGCCACAGCAGGCGTGGCTGGAAACGGCGGCGGATGAGGCCGCGGGCCAATGGACGGCAACCGCCGCCGGGCGGTGGGATCTGCGCGGGGCCGGGCGCATGGCCGATACCCTGGAGCGGCTGGGGCCGGAACGGGCCGGGGACGCCGTGCGCATCGACCTGTCTCGGCTGGAGGCGCTGGACACGGTGGGCGCCCTGCTGCTCAGCCGGCTGGCCGGACGGCTGGAGGCGCGCGGGCACCGGGTTGCCGTGGATCCCATCCGCCCCGAACACGCGGCCCTGTTCGCCGCGGTGCAGGAGGCCGACCGGGCGCCGCCGCCCGTCGTGCCAGGACCCGATCATCACATCCGCGCCATGGTCGAACGGCTGGGCCGGGCCACGGTGGAAGCATTGGGGGAGGGGCGGGATCTTCTGAACTTTCTCGGCCTGATGACCATCACCTTCCTGCGACTGGCCCGGGCACCATGGCGGATCCGCTTCCGCGCCGTGACGTTCCACATCGAGCAGACGGGGCTGAACGCCCTGCCGATCCTGGGGTTGCTGACCTTCCTGATCGGCGTGGTGCTGGCCTTTCAGGGGGCGGACCAGTTGCGGCGGTTCGGGGCCGACATCTATGTGGTCAATCTGCTGGGCGTCTCGGTGCTGCGGGAAATCGGCACGCTGATGACGGCGATCATCGTCGCCGGCCGGTCCGGCTCCGCCTTCACCGCCCAGATCGGCACCATGAAGGTGAACCAGGAGGTGGACGCCATCGCCACCCTGGGCCTGGACGTGATGGAACTGCTGGTGGTGCCGCGGGCGGTGGCGTTGATGATAAGCCTGCCGCTGCTGTGCTTCTTCGCCGACATGATGGGGCTGCTGGGCGGGGCGGTGATGAGCTATTTCGTGCTCGACATCACCTTCGGCCAGTTCATCAAGCAGTTGCACGCCGCGGTGGGGGCGAACCATTTCATCGTCGGCATCGTCAAGGCGCCGGTGTTCGCCCTGACCATCGCGCTGGTGGGCTGTTACGAGGGGCTGAAGGTGTCGGGCAGTGCTGAAAGTGTGGGCCGGCTGACCACCAAGGCGGTGGTGGAATCCATCTTTCTGGTCATCATCATCGACGCGTTGTTTTCCATCCTCTTTTCGTTCCTGCAGGTGTGACGATGGCCCAGACGGGAACCGACATGGTGATCCGGGTGCGCGGGCTGGTGACCCGGTTCGGCACCCAGACGATCCACGACGGCCTGGACCTCGACGTCCGGCGGGGGGAGGTGCTGGGGGTGGTCGGCGGTTCGGGCACCGGCAAGTCGGTGCTGATGAAGGAGATCCTGGGGCTGATCCGTCCCGCCGCCGGCACCATCGAACTGCTGGGCCAGGACACCGCCCACCTGTCGGCGCGGGAGGAGATGGCGCTGAAGGCCCGCACCGGCGTGCTGTTTCAGGACGGCGCCCTGTTCAGCTCCATGACCGTGGCGGAAAACATCATGGTGCCGCTGAAGGAGCACACTGACCTGCCCGCCGGTCTGATCGCCGACATCGCGCGGATCAAGATCACGATGAGCGGCCTGCCACCCACGGCCGGGGCGAAATACCCCTCGGAACTGTCGGGCGGGATGCGCAAGCGCGCCGGGCTGGCCCGCGCGCTGGCGCTGGACCCCGATATCCTGTTTCTCGACGAACCCACGGCGGGGCTGGATCCCATCGGTGCCGCGGCGTTCGACACGCTGATCCGCAATCTGCAACGGAGCCTGGGCTTGACAGTCTATATGGTCACCCACGATCTGGACAGTCTGACCACCATCTGCGACCGCATCGCCGTGCTGGTGGACCGCAAGGTCCGGGCCGCGACGCTGGAGGAGCATTTGCAGGACAATCATCCCTGGATCAGGGAGTATTTCCACGGGCCGCGCGGCCGGGCCGCCCGCCGGGCGGAGGGATAGGGTCATGGAAACACGCACCAGCTACACCCTGGTCGGCGCGTTCGTCCTGCTGTTGCTGGCGGGCCTGTTCGGCTTTACCGTGTGGATCGCCAAGGTCCAGTTGAAGGAGGGGCGTGACGTTTACGTCACGTACTTCACCGGCTCGGTCACCGGCCTGCAGGAAGGCAGCCCGGTGCGCTACCGCGGCATTCCCATCGGCACCGTCACCGACATCCGCCTGGACCCCGAGCGGGTCAGCCGCGTGCGGGTGCTGGTGGAGGTGCAGCCGGGCACCCCCATCAAGGCCGATTCCATTGCGTCGCTGGAGGTGCAGGGGATCACCGGCGGCGCCTATGTCCAGATCAACGGCGGGACCGAGGACAGCCCCCGCCTGCGCGAGACGTCGAAGGAGGAGATCCCGGTCATCCCCTCCCGTCCCTCGACCCTGGCGGAGGTGGTGGATGCCGCCCCCCAGATCCTGAACCGCGCCCTGGCCATCACCGAACGGCTGGAATCGATCCTCAACCCCGACAACCAGCTTGCCATCGGCCAGACCCTGGCCAACGCCGAACGCCTGTCGCGGGCCGTGGCCGGCAAGGCCGACGCGGTGGCCGAGGCGTTGGACAACCTCAACGCCGTCAGCGGCGATCTGCGCCGCACGGCCGCCACCCTGGGGCCGCATCTGGACGACACCGTGGTGCAGGCGGGCCGCACCCTGGCCAGCGTGGACGGTGCTGCCAAGGCGTTCCAGTCGGACATGCGCGGCCTGTCGCAGGCGATCCGCGACACCACGGGACAACTCAACGCCATTCTGGGCGACAACCGCCGGCCCTTGCATGATTTTGCGACCACGGGGCTTTATGATCTCAGCCTGCTCATCAGCCAGCTGCGCGATCTGTCGGCGCAGGTGTCGCGGGTGCTGACGCGGGTGGAAAACGATCCGACCAATTTCCTGTTCGGCGGAACCCGCCAGGGTGTGGAGGTGCGCAGCAAATGACGCCGGTTCAGACGACGACCCAGACGACGGTTTCCCCGGTAACGACGGTTTCCCCGGTCTGCCGGGCCTCCTCCGGCCACAACGGCGGCCGGCGCCTGTTCCTGCTGGGGGGGATGGCCACAGCCCTGCTGGCCGGGGCCTGCACCGTCATCAGCCCCACCGCCCCGCAACTCTACACCCTGACCCCGGCGACGGATTTCCCCGCCGCTCCGGGGGCGGCCGCACCGTGGCAATTGCTGGTCGAAGCCCCCACCGCCGCCGCCAGCCTGGACACCCCCCGCATCGCGGTGGCGCAGACGGCCACGGCGCTCGACTATTTCGCCGATGTGTCGTGGACCGACCGGGCGCCCAAGATGATCCAGGGGCTGCTGGTGGAATCGTTCGAGAATTCCCGCCGCATCGTCTCGGTCGGGCGGGACACGGTGGGGCTGCGCTCCGATTTCGTGCTCAAGGCGGAACTGCGCGACTTCCAGGCGGAATACGCCGCCCCCACCGATTCCACACCGTCGCAGGTGCGGGTGCGCCTGTCGGTCAAGCTGGTCGCCATGCCCCAGCGCACCATCGAAGCGGGGGAGGTGTTCGAAGCGGTGGTGCCGCTGAACAGCCGCGCCTTTCCCACCATCGTCACCGCCTTCGACACCGCCTTGAAGACGGTGATGACCCAGACCGTCGCCTGGACCTTGCGGACCGGCACGGCGTCTTATCGGGCCATTGGCGGGGGGCGATGAGAAAAACCCCTGCCCTGTAAGGCTATTCGAAGGCATACTGTTTTCATGCCGCACTGTTCTGCATCCCCGGATGGACGGCGGCCGATGGACGGTATGGGAGCGGCCATGGATCATGGCGGGCTGAAAGCACACGAACCGATCGCCTTCGACCTCTTGCCCCGCCGTGAGCTGGAGGCGCTGGCCGAGGCGGCGCGCGAGGTGCGGCTGTGCCAGCGGGTGCTGGCCAAGACCGGCGACACCCTGGTGGGGGAGTTGCTGCGCGGCCAGGGCACCATCTATGAATGGCGTCATTACCCGCCGGGCGATGTCTACGACGCCGAATACCACGCCCAATATTACTACCACTGCCATCCTGAAGGGGAGCGCCCGTCCGACGAACACGGGCATTTCCACACCTTTCTGCGCGCCCTCGGTATGCCGCCGGGGGTGGAGCCGGCGGCTCTGCCCGATTTCCGCCGTCCGGCCGCGGAAAACGACGTGCTCTCCCATCTGGTGGGCATCGCCATGGATCACATGGGCCGCCCCATCCGCCTGTTTACCGTCAACCGCTGGGTGACGGGGGAGGTGTGGTTTCCCGCCGCCGAGGTGGTGCGGATGCTGGACTGCTTCATCATCGACCATGCCCGCCCGTCGTGGCCGGTCAACCGCTGGATCACGGCCATGCTGCGGCTGTTCCAGGCGGACATCGCCGCCCTGCTGCGCGAACGCGACGCCGCCGCCGCCGCCTGGGCCGAGTCCCACCCCGGCAGCTATGTCTATGAGGATCGCGGCCTGGAAATCCTGTCCCAGCGGACCATCAACGTGGATGATACCATCGCGCGGGTGGAAGCGGCCCTGCACGGATCCCGCCCCCGCCGCTCGTTCCTGCCCGAAGCCCCGGTGCCGGGGGTGTGATTCCGCCGGCCTGTCGGGCCGGCGCGGACGAAAGGGGCTGTTTTAAGGAACCGGCAAAACTTATCTATTCAATATAGGACTCATACAACCGGCGGCGCTCCGATGCCTCCGGACAAACACGCCGCGCTGCGGCACGGAAAAGACCGCCACGGTGCGGCAGGGAGAAGGCGGTTGCCATGAGCGAAACCCCGATGAGCGAACAGCTCACCCAAAAGGATGGCGAACAGCTCACCAAAGAGGATGTGGTCCGCCTGCTGTCGGACCCGTCGCCGTCCACCCGTGCCGATCTGGCCGCGAAGATCGCGCATAATTTCGACAACGCCTCCCTGACGGACTCCGAACGCCGGCTGGCGGAAGACATCATCAGCGTCATGGCCCACGACGCCGTGGTGCGGGTGCGCCAGACGCTGGCGGAAAACCTGAAGGGCAACCCCAAGCTCCCGCGTGAGGTGGCGCTGACGCTGGCCCGCGACGTGGAAGCCGTGGCCATCCCGGTCTTGAGCGTGTCGGAGGTGCTGACCGAGCAGGATCTGGTGGAGATCGTCCGCTCCGGTGGCGACAGCAAGCAGACCGCCATCGCCCGCCGCCCGTCGGTGCCGGCGCGCGTGGCCGATGCGCTGATCGAAAACGCCTCGGAACATGCGGTGGCGGCCCTGGTCGCCAACGAAGGGGCCGAGCTGGGGGAAAAATCCCTGGGCCGGGTGATCGACCGTTTCGGCGCGTCGGAATCGGTGCAGGAGCCGCTGGTCCACCGTTCCCGCCTGCCGCTGACCATCGCCGAGCGGCTGGTGGCGGTGGTGTCGGAAAAGCTTCAGCAATATCTGGTCGCCAACCACGAGTTGCCGCCCAAGGTCGCCGCCGACGTCATCCTGCAAAGCCGGGAGCACGCCACCGCCACCCTGGTCAGTGGTGAGAACGACGAGGCCGCGCTGGAGCGGCTGGTGGTGCAACTGGCCCGCACCCGGCGCCTGACGCCTTCGCTGCTGGTGCGCGCACTGTGCATGGGGGACGTCGCCTTTTTCGAAACGGCGGTGTCGTATCTGGCCGATGTGCCGCTGACCAACACCCGGCTTTTGATTCACGACGCCGGGCGGTTGGGGCTGAAATCGGTCTATGAAAAGGCGAAACTGCCGTCGGCGCTGCTGCCGGCCTGCCGGATCGCCATCGACGTCCTGAAGGAAACGCCCTTTGACGGGGAGGATCGGGACTTGGAGCGGCACCGCCGCCGGGTGATCGAACGGATCCTGACCCAGTACGAGGATCTCGCCCCCGACGATCTGAACTACCTGCTGGACAAGCTGGGCGACCTGATCCGCCCGGCCGCCTGACCCGCCCCGTACCCTGGCCCCCCTGTGGCCGGGGTACGACAGCATACGGATGTTTGCACCGGCGCCGGCCCGCTCGGCTTGCGCAGCAGCGTAGGGTTGCCTAATCAAGGTGACCGATCTTCGCCTTGCAAGGACATCCGAGCGTGTTTGATTCGCTGCTTCCCGAGCTTCTGGCCCTGGCCCAGGTGGTCTTCATCGATCTGGTGCTGGCGGGTGACAATGCCATCGTCGTCGGCATGGCGGCCGCGGGGGTGGCGGCGGAACAGCGCGCGCGGGTGATCTTCTGGGGTATCGCCGCGGCGGTGGTGCTGCGCATCGGCTTCGCGCTCGCCACCACCCAGCTTCTCGACATCATCGGCCTGACCTTTGCCGGCGGTATCCTGCTGCTGTGGGTCTGCTGGAAGATGTTCCGCGAAATCCGCTCCCAGCGGGAGGAGGACGAGGGCGCCGAGGCGGTGGCCGGCGAGGAGACGGCCAGCGCCCCCCGCAAGACCGTCGGGGCGGCGGTGCTGCAGGTGGTGCTCGCCGACGTGTCCATGTCGCTGGACAATGTTCTGGCGGTGGCCGGGGCAGCGCGCGAGCATCTGTGGGTTCTGGTGCTGGGGCTGGTTCTGTCGGTGGCGTTGATGGGGGCGGCGGCCAGCGTGATCGCCCGTCTGCTCAGCCGGTTTCATTGGATCGCCTATGTCGGGCTTCTGGTTATCCTCTACGTCGCCCTTGAGATGATCTGGCGGGGTGGCGGCCAGATCCTGGTATCTGCTCATTTGATGTAGGACCGACATTGCCGTATCGGCATAAGGAACCAGACGCCTGATGGCGGCGTTTCCGGTGGGACCGTTCAGGACACCGCCGGAAGGAACGCCGCTCATGACTGGATATGGGACGGATGGGCGGGATGCCGCCAACCCCGCCGCCATCGAAAACGACATCCGCGCCATCCGTGCGCGCATGGACGCCACCATCGACGAGATCGAAACCCGCCTGTCCCCCGCCGCCATGGGGGGCGGGTTTTTCGATGCGGTGGAGGAGGCGCTGAACGGCCGTCCGGGCCGCATCGCCACCGTCCTGCGCGACAACCCGGTGCCGGTTGCCCTGATCGGCATCGGCGCCCTGTGGCTGGCCTGGGCGGTGTCCCGTTCCGGCCGCATGGACGGCACATCCGGGGAGGCGGGCCGGCTGACCCATGCCAGCCTGCTGGAGTTGCTGTCCGATCTGGCGGAGGTCTGCCGGCAGGGAGCCGTCGCCGCGCGCATGCTGGCCGAACGCCGCGGCGGCGGCGACGGGCTTGACGAGCGTCTGATCGGGCTGGGGTTCCTGTTCGAACGGTCCGCCGCCGTGCTGGATGACGAGCATCTGCGCATGGGCGGGACCAGCACGCCGGGGGCGCCGGTGCATTCGGTGTGGAGCGGGGTGTTCCAGGCGCTCAGCACCGACCTGCCGCCGTCGATCGCCCTCTTCCGGCTGGAGGAGGGGTATGACCGCACCCTGACCCTGTTCCGCGACGCCCTGCACCAGACCCTGCCCGACACGATCCGGATCGTCATCGGTTCCCGTCATCACGACCTGGAAACCGGGCGCAACCGGCTGGCCGCGGTGCGGGAGGCGGTGCTTTGACCCTGCTGTGGCGGGTGTGGCAAAAGCAGAGCCGTGACAACATCGGGATCGTCGCCTCCGGCGTTGCCTATTACGCCTTGATGTCGCTGTTCCCGGCGCTGGCGGCGCTGGTGTCGATCTATGGTCTGGTGGCCGATCCGGCGGGGGTGGAGGCGCATGTGGACCAGTTCGCCGGGCTGCTTCCCCCCGATATCCTGTCCATGCTGCGGGCGCAGGCCCATGCCATCGCCTCGGTTTCCGGCGGGGGGTTGAGTGTGGGGGTCGGGCTGGGCCTGATGCTGACCTTATGGAGCGCCTCGCGCGGGGTGAATGCCCTCATCACCGCCCTCAACATCGCGTATGAGGAGGAGGAGCGGCGCAGCATCGTCGTTCTGGGGCTGCTGTCCATGGGGCTGACGCTGGGGGGGCTGGTGTTCTTCCTTCTCACCGTGACCATGGTGGCGGTGGTGCCGGCGGTGCTGGCCTTTCTGCCCCTGGGGCCGCTGGCCGGGCTGGTGGCGCTGGTCCGCTGGCCGATTTTGGCGGTGGCCCTGATCCTGGCGCTGTCGGTCGTCTACCGCTTCGCCCCGTCGCGGCGGACGGTGCGGTGGCGGTGGATCACCTGGGGCAGCGCCACGGCGGTGGCGTTATGGATGCTGGGCTCCATCGGCTTCTCCCTCTACGTCTCCCACTTCGCCAGCTACAACGAAACCTATGGGTCGGTGGGGGCGGCGGTGGTGCTGCTCTTGTGGATGAACCTGTCGGCCTATGCCGTGCTGCTGGGGGCCGAACTGGACGCGGAATTGGCGGGTTGCACCGCGAAAAAGCCCGATTCGTGAGGTGTGCCATTGCCGGGTGGCGGAAATCCGGCACACCCCCGGCGGACGGGTGCGGCAAACGGCGACCGGAACGGTTCTTTCGAATCCCCCAAACCCTTTTTTTCGAAGAATTCCGGGCGGCTGATCTGCAATTATGAAAGGGGGATGACCGGCCAAGCCGCTTGCGTGTGGCCCAAGCGCCGTCACATATTGGTCCTACCGCCGGACGCCTGAACAGGGCCGGCGCCCGTTGGCTTATGCCGACGGCGATAAAAAGGCACGGTGAAACGTTAAGGAATCCACCAATGGCGAGCCATGGCGAGAGCAAGTGGGTTTACTCCTTCGGTGCGGGCAACACCGAGGGCCGCGCGGACATGAAGAATCTGCTGGGCGGTAAGGGAGCCAATCTGGCCGAAATGGCCAACCTCGGGCTTCCTGTCCCCCCCGGCTTTACCATCACGACCGAGGTCTGCACCTACTTCTACGCCAATGGCCGCACCTATCCGACGGAACTGAAGGATCAGGTTGCCGCCGCCCTGGCGCAGGTGGAACAGTCCATGGGCGCGGTGTTCGGCGATGCCGCCAACCCGCTCCTGGTGTCGGTGCGTTCGGGTGCGCGGGCCTCCATGCCCGGCATGATGGACACGGTGCTGAACCTGGGCCTGAACGACGTGACCGTCGCCGGCCTGGCCGCCCGTTCCGGTGACGCCCGTTTCGCGTACGACAGCTACCGCCGTTTCATCCAGATGTACGGCAACGTGGTGCTGGACGTGGAGCATCACCATTTCGAGGAGATCCTCGATTCGGTGAAGCGCGACCGCGGCTACACCCTCGACACCGACCTGACCGCCGCCGACTGGCAGGCGGTGATCGTCGAATACAAGGCGATGGTGGAACGCGAACTGGGCCGCCCCTTCCCGCAGGACCCGCAGGAACAGCTGTGGGGGGCCGTGGGTGCGGTGTTCGGGTCGTGGATGAACGCCCGCGCCATCACCTACCGCAAGCTGCACGACATCCCCGCCGAATGGGGCACCGCGGTCAATGTGCAGTCCATGGTGTTCGGCAACATGGGCAACGACTGCGCCACCGGCGTGGCCTTCACCCGCAACCCGTCCACGGGTGAGAACGCCTTCTACGGCGAATATCTGGTCAACGCCCAGGGCGAAGACGTGGTGGCCGGCATCCGCACGCCGCAGCACCTGACCATCGCCGGGCGCGAAGCCAACAAGTCCGAGCTTCCCTCGATGGAAGAGGTGATGCCGGAGGTGTTCAAGCAGCTCAACGACGTCCGTCTGCGGCTGGAAAAACACTACCGCGACATGCAGGACATCGAGTTCACCGTGCAGCAGAACACGCTGTACATGCTCCAGACCCGCACCGGCAAGCGCACGGCCCAGGCCGCCCTGCGCATCGCCGTCGATATGGCGACCGAGGGGTTGGTGACCCGCGCCGAAGCGGTGTCGCGCATCGACCCGGCGTCGCTCGACCAGCTTCTGCACCCGACCCTGGACCCCAAGGCCGAGCGCAAGATCATCGCCAAGGGCCTGCCGGCGTCCCCCGGTGCGGCGTCGGGCAAGGTGGTGTTCTCCGCCGACGACGCGGAAACCCAGGCGGCTCTGGGCGATGCGGTGATCCTCTGCCGCATCGAAACCAGCCCCGAAGACATCCACGGCATGCACGCGGCCAAGGGCATCCTGACCACCCGCGGCGGCATGACCAGCCACGCGGCGGTGGTGGCCCGCGGCATGGGCCGTGCCTGTGTGGCCGGTGCCGGCGAACTGCGCATCGACTACAAGACCAAGGTCATGTCGGTCCGCGGCGTGCAGGTGAAGGAGGGTGACCTCATCACCATCGACGGTTCGACCGGCGAAGTGATGCTGGGCGCCGTTCCCACCGTTCAGCCGGAACTGTCGGGCGATTTCGCCACCCTGATGGGCTGGGCCGACGAGATCCGCCGGATGAAGGTGCGCGCCAACGCCGAAACCGCGCTGGACGCCGCCACCGCCCGCAAGTTCGGTGCCGAAGGCATCGGGCTGTGCCGGACCGAGCATATGTTCTTCGACCCCGCCCGCATCCTGGCGGTGCGCGAAATGATCCTGGCGGAGAGCGAGGAAGGCCGCCGCAAGGCGCTGGCCAAGCTGGAGCCGTTCCAGAAGCAGGACTTCGTGGAACTGTTCACCATCATGGCCGGTCTGCCGGTGACCATCCGCCTGCTCGACCCGCCGCTGCACGAATTCCTGCCCAACACGGACAAGGAAATGGCGGAGGTGGCGGCCGCCGCCGGGACCGATCCACTGCGCGTCCACCAGCGGTCTGTCCAGCTTCACGAAGCCAACCCGATGCTGGGTCACCGCGGCTGCCGTCTGGGCATCACCTTCCCCGAAATCTACGAGATGCAGGCCCGCGCCATCTTCTCCGCCGCGGCGGATGTGGCGAAGTCCGGCACCCCGGTGACGCCGGAAGTGATGATCCCCATCGTCGCCACCCGCAAGGAACTGGACATCCTGAAGGCGGTGATCGACCGGGTTGCCGCCGAGGTGCAGAAGGCCACCGGCCAGAGCTTCGACTACACGGTCGGCACCATGATCGAGTTGCCGCGCGCCGCTCTGCGGGCCGGTGACATCGCGGAAAGTGCGGAGTTCTTCAGCTTCGGCACCAACGACCTGACCCAGACCACCCTGGGCATCAGCCGTGACGATGCCGGCAGCTTCCTGCCCGACTATCAGCGGGCGGGCATTTTGGAGCACGACCCCTTCGCCACCCTGGACCAGGACGGCGTGGGTGAACTGGTGCGCATCGGCGCCGAACGCGGCCGCAAGACCCGCCCGAATCTGAAGCTGGGCATCTGCGGCGAGCACGGCGGCGACCCGGCGTCGATCCAGTTCTGTGAGTCGGTGGGGTTGGATTACGTTTCCTGCTCGCCCTACCGCGTTCCGATCGCCCGTCTGGCGGCGGCACAGGCGGCGTTGAAGACCGACACCGTAAAGCGCGACTGAGGAGCCTTCCATCCCCGCCTCGACCGTCACGGTTCGGGGCGGGGATGATGCCCCTGCGACAACGAAACCCCTCCCGCATATGCCTTTCGGGAGGGGTTTTCTATTGCCTTCCTTCGGGATTGGCTCAGACTTGTCTTATGAACGGAAAGCACGAAAACCGCCCCGCATGGTGGGGGAGGGAATCATGGAAACAATCGCCTGGTCGGACGCGCTGATCCTGGGCGTCCCCGAACTGGACCGGGAGCACGAGGCCCTCATCACCCATTTCCAAACCCTGGCGGATCCGGCGCTGATGCAGGATCAGGACACGTTCCGCGAACGGCTGGACGCGCTGGTGGCCGAGGTCTGCGCTCATTTCGATCATGAAGAGCGCATGATGCGGGAGCATCATTACCCCGACGCGGCAGCCCACAAGGAAGCCCACGATGGGTTGTTGAAGCAGATCAACAGCTTTCTGACCCTTTTGGAGCAGGAACACGGCGATCCCGGCGTCACCATCGTGGATTTTGCCGGGCAATGGCTGGTGGACCACATCAGCGAGGATGATTGCCTGTTCCGTGATTTTCTCCAGCGCCGTCGGGCGGGGGTGGAGAAAGCTGGGATGGCCTGAACCCGTACGATTGGGGAACAGGGCGGGGCACACGCCCCCGCCCCGAACCGTTCAGGCAATCAGCACGAAGCCGATGGCCTGATTCACCGCCGTCTTGATGGAATCCAGAATCGTGTTGATGGCCGTCTGCACGGCAATCAGGGTCAGGCTGGTCATGGCGACGATCACCCCGACCGAGGCCGTGATCTGCATGTTCAGCAGAACCTTCGCCCCTTCCTGGGTGTAGGGCGGGTTCGGTTGCAGCATCGCCGTCTCGATGGCTTCGATCTGGGTTGCGATCTTCTTGAGTTCGGGCACGGCATAGACCTGGATGTCCTGCCAGACGGTGCCGGCAAGCCCCTGGCCGGCGGTGACCATCGCCTTGAGAATTCCATCGATATCGAGTGCCATTTCGGGACTCCTTCACATTGGCTCGTCTTGGCCTTCCGCATGCTCAGTGGCGCACCGGAGCAGCCCAAATTTTTGATTTTCAATGGGTTTTACGGTTCAGGCGATGCTGCTTGAACCTAGGAAGCCCCGGCTACGGAGCCGCCGGTTTTCTTGGCGATTTCCACGGTCAGGGCGGCGCGCACCAGGGAACCGATGCCACCGACCAGCAGCGGGTCGTGGGCGGCGGCGGGAATCCCTTTCTGATTCTGCATCATATGGAACTGGCGCATCTGATCCAGCCCGGTCCGGATCAGGTTCAAAAGCACGACCGAACAGTCATTCTCGCCGATCTGGGCCGCGACCTGTGCCGGATCGGGCATGGGAATGGGCAGGGGCGCCGTCCCGGACGAGGACGGCGGCGTGACGCTTTGCAGGGCTTTCTTGATGACCTGGGTGGACGGGCAACTGTTCAGCACCTTATGGGCCTCGGCCCGCACGACCAGGGTGGACAGCTTCGCGTCCTGTGCGATGTAGAAATCCTGATTGGATGAATAGGTCCCGGCCGGGGTGTTTGATACGGCGATCATTTTGTTCACGAACGCCGTCAAATCGGTGTTGAACTGCGTCAGGCCTCTGTCGATCTCGGCGTCATAATCGGAGACGAGGCGCACCGAACAGGCGGAGAGAACCACCGCCATCAGCACGGCGCAGGCAAAGGGCATAAAGCGGGACAGCCTATGCATGAGCTTACCCCTGGAATTGTCAAAGTGGGAATGTCGTGGACAAAATCCGGCAAACACCGACCCGATGGCCGCTATGTCCAGCGTTCGATGCCTGCCGTTGCGCAAGCGTGGCGAGGCACGGGCAGGAAGGCAAGCCGATCGTGAAATATAACCAGTAAATTTTAATGTTGAAAGAATGGTGATGGAGGGATTCCAGTTGTCTTTTGATGGGAATTGATCCGAATCGCTCTATGAATACTTATGTATTCCGAGGGACTGCGATTGCACAACCGAACACGCTATGCGCTGATCTTTGGCTGGAAAACGTCTCTTTCTTACCCAAGGCTGTTCCGTGCAGGGTGCCGCAGGCGGTGCGGGGAACCGTGGCTGGCAACCACCGCTCCGCCATGCTCATCGGCCGCCGCTGACGGCTCAACCGGCGTTCGCCAGCAGGGACTGGTAAAGGTCGGCGAGGGAGGGCTGTCGCGCCGGCGTCCCACCGTTCTGATAGCGGCCAAGGGCTGCTTCGATGGCCTTCTGCATGGCCGCGGCAGCCGATGGGTCGGTGTTGCCGCCGTCGCTTTCCGTTTCGTAATGCAATGTGAGCATCCCGCCGTCGGACGTCGGGGCTGAGAATGTATCGGGGCAGCGGGCGTTGGCCGGCGCTCCGCTGGGCGGTCCCTCGCCGGTCGGGCGGATGGTGCTGAGATAGCCGACCATATCCTGCATGGACGCCAGCATTTGGGTGCTGAAGCCGGCACTGCCGCGGCCGATATGGGTGGCGCTGACCGAAAAGCCGTTGGGCAGGTCCACCTGCAGCCGGTCCATGGACAGACCGTTGTCGGCACCGTCCTGCGCCATGGTCAACCCAAAGGAGGAAGTGCCGGAAGACGCCACCCCGTCCCCGGAACGGCGGGCGCTGTACGGGCTGTCGCCCGATCGGTCAAGGCTGTTGATCGACATGGAAAGATCCCTTTGTGCATAACCCCGGCGGTTCCAAGCAAGAACCACACCGGAAAGGGGATCTTTTGTTGTGAATCTTTATCGCGCCCCGCACGGGAACGCCGGTTTTCCGGGGAATACCAGGGCGGGGGCCGGAACAAAATGCCGGCCCGGAAAAGCTTTCCCCCTTGCCCCATAGGGAGCAAGGGGGAAAAGCATAGGATCAGGCATCAGCGGCGGCGCGCTGGTGCTTCTTACGCTCGTTGGGGTCGAGGTAACGCTTGCGCAGGCGGATGGACTTGGGCGTCACCTCCACCAACTCGTCGTCGGCGATGTAGGACAGCGCCTTTTCCAGCGACATCTGGATGGGCGGGGTCAGGCGGACCGCCTCATCCTTGCCGCTGGCACGCATGTTGGTGAGCTGCTTGCCCTTGATGACGTTCACGTCCAGGTCGTTGCCGCGGGTGTGCTCGCCGATGATCATGCCGGTGTAGACCGGAACGCCGGGATCGATCAGCATCGGACCGCGGTCTTCCAGATTCCACAGGGCATAGGCCACCGCGGTGCCGTCGCAGTTGGAGATCAGCACGCCGGTGCGCCGGGCGGCGATCGGCCCCTTGTAGGGGGCATAGCCGTGGAACAGCCGGTTCATGATGCCGGTGCCGCGGGTGTCGGTCAGGAATTCCGACTGATACCCGATCAGACCGCGGGACGGGGCGTGGAAGACGATGCGGGTCTTGCCGCCGCCGCCGGGCTTCATCTCCACCATTTCGGCCTTGCGCTCGGCCATCTTGTTGACGACGGCGCCGGAGAATTCCTCGTCCACGTCAACCACGACTTCCTCAATCGGCTCCAGACGCTGGCCGTTCAGGGTGTCGGTCTTGAACAGCACGCGCGGGCGGCTGATCGACAGCTCATAGCCTTCGCGGCGCATGGTTTCGATCAGGATGCCGAGCTGGAGTTCGCCGCGGCCCGCCACCTCGAACGCATCGCCGTTCTCGGTGTCGCGGACGCGCAGCGCCACGTTGCCTTCCGTCTCGCGCATCAGGCGGTCGCGGATCATGCGGCTGGTCACCTTGTCGCCTTCGCGGCCCGCCAGCGGGCTGTCGTTGACCGAGAAGGTCATGGCCAGCGTCGGCGGGTCGATGGGCTGGGCTTCCAGCGGATCGTTGACTTCGGGCGCGCACAGGGTATCGGCGACGGTGGACTGCGACAGACCGGCCAGGGCCACGATATCACCGGCCTCGGCCTCTTCCACCGGCACGCGCTCCAGCCCGCGGAAGGCCAGAACCTTGCTGATGCGGCCCTGTTCCAGCATCTTGCCGTCGCGCGACAGGGCCTTGATCGCCATGTTGGGCTTCACCCGGCCCGACTGGATGCGCCCGGTCAGCAGGCGGCCCAGATAGGGGTTGGCTTCCAGCGTGGTGGCCAGCATGCGGAACGGCTCGTCGGCGCTGTCCACGCGGGGCGCCGGCACGTGGTCGCGGATCAGCTCGAACAGCGGCTCCAGGTTCTCGCGGGCGCCGTTTTCCAGATCGGTGGTGGCCCAGCCGTTGCGGCCCGAGGCGAACAGGGTCGGGAAGTCCAGCTGCTCGTCGGAGGCGTCGAGCGAGGCGAACAGGTCGAACACCTCGTCATGCACCTCGTGCGGGCGGCCGTCGGGACGGTCCACCTTGTTCACCACGACGATGGGGCGCAGGCCCAGCTTCAGCGCCTTGCCCAGCACGAACTTGGTCTGGGGCAGCGGGCCTTCGGCGGCGTCGCACAGCAGCACCACGCCGTCCACCATGGACAGGATGCGCTCCACCTCGCCGCCGAAATCGGCGTGGCCGGGGGTATCAACGATGTTGATGCGCAGATCCTTCCACAGCACCGAGGTGCACTTGGCCAGAATGGTGATGCCGCGCTCACGCTCCAGATCGTTGGAGTCCATGGCGCGCTCGGCCACCTGCTGGTTTTCGCGGAAGGAGCCGGCTTGCTTGAGAAGCTGGTCAACCAGGGTGGTCTTGCCGTGGTCAACGTGGGCGATGATCGCTACGTTACGGAGGGTCATGCTCATCCGAGTAAAGTGGCGGCCGCCGAACCGTCTTACCCATAGCAAAACGGCCCGCCAAATCGCATCTGGTGGGCACGGCCGGTTGTTTCTGTTGCCATGCAATATAATGAAAGGCCCATCCGGGGCAAGCACGATGGCCGTCCGGTGTAGGACCATTTTTCGATCCCAGACATGCTTCGTTTCGCTAGAGTCTCACGGTACCGTTTCTGCTTTCCCCATCCCGCCGCTGCCCGCCGGATCGTCATGACATTTTATGACCGCGCTTCCCCCTGGATCGTCACGGCTGTTGCCGCGGCCCTGGCGTTGCCGGTGCTGGTGTTGGCCGACGACGAGGGGATCCCCGCTCCGGCCGCCACACCGGCCCCCGCGGGGGAAAGCAGCGATGAGCCGCCCGAACCGGCGGCATCCTACACCGTCACCCTGACAGGGGTGGCGGATGACGGGCTTCGCGGCGTTCTTGAACAATCTTCGGCCCTGTTTTCGCTGAAGGACTCGCCGCCGCCCTCGCTGATCGGGCTGGAGCGCCGGGCCGACACCGACCGGGAGCGGCTGGGGGCGGCCCTGCGCTCCGCCGGCTATTACGACGCGCGGCTGGCGATCACCATCGACCGTGCCGTGACGCCCCTGGCGGTAACCCTGACGGTGGACACCGGGCCGGTCTACCGCTTCAAGACCCTGACGCTGGAGACGGTGAACGGCGCCCCGTTGCCCGGCCCGGTCATCACCGCCGATTCCCTGGGCCTGCCGCCGGGGGAGGAGGCGCGGGGGCCGGCGGTGGTGGCGGCCCAGACGCGGCTGACCGACGGTCTGGTGGCGGCGGGCTATGCCTTTGCCAAGGTGACCGACCGGCGGGTGGTGGTGGACCATTCCGACCGCACCATGGACGTGACCTTCATCGTGGATCCCGGCCCGCTGGTGCGCTTCGGCCCGGTGACGGTGGAGGGGGTGAAGGACGTGGACCCGGCGCTCATCCGCGGGCGCATCCCGTGGAAGGAGGGCGACGTCTACGACCCCGCCCGCGTGACCGCGGCGCGCACCGACATCGCCAAGCTGGAAACCTTCGAGATGGTGCGGGTGGCGCTGGCCGACCAGCCGGGGCCGGACGGGGTGACGCCGGTGATGGTGATGGTGAGCGAACGCAAGCAGCACTTCATCGGTGCAGGCGTCACCTACACCACCGCCGACGGCTTCGGGGTGAACGGCTATTGGGGGCACCGCAACCTGTTCGGCGGTGCCGAGCAATTGCGGCTGTCGGTGGACATCGCCCGGCTGAGCGCCCGTTCGGCCAGTTCCGGCGGGCTGGACAAGACCGATTTCACCTTCGGCGCCACCTTCCGCAAACCGGATTTCCTGACGCCGCACCAATCGCTGGTCCTGTCGTTCACGGCGGTGACCGACAACCCGCCGGCCTATGGCCGCGATGCGGTGATCCTGTCGGGCGTGGTGGAGCGGGTCTTGAGCGAACGGCTGTCGGTGTCCGCCGGGCTGACGGCGGAGCGCGCCCGGCTGACCGTCACCGACGGGGAGGTGCAGAGCGCCCTGTTCGGCGTGCCGCTGGCGGCGAAATACGACGCTTCCAACGACCTTCTGAACCCGACGGAGGGCTACCGGATCACCGGCTCGCTCACCCCCTGGTTTCCCATGGGCGGCGACACCCAAAGCAGCTTTGTCGAGGCGCGGGCCACAGGCAGCGCCTATTGGGGCTTGAGCGATGCCGCGGTGCTGGCCGGGCGGCTGTCGCTGGGCAGCATCACCGGCGCCGGGTTGAGCGCCATCCCGCCGCACCGGCGTTTCTATGCCGGCGGCGGCGGCTCCGTGCGCGGTTTTGCCTTTCAGAAGGCCGGGCCGAGGGATAGCGCCGACAAGCCCACCGGCGGGCGCTCCCTGGCCGAAGCGGGGGTGGAACTGCGCTATAAGATCACCGATACCATCGGCGTGGTTCCCTTCGTCGATGCGGGTGGGGTGTACGACAGCGCCTTTCCCGACTTTTCCACGCCGTTCAGGGTGGGGGCGGGTCTGGGGGTGCGCTATTACACGCCCTTCGGCCCCTTGCGGGTGGACGTTGGTTTCCCGCTCAATCCCCAGTCGGGGGACGCCCGCTGGCAGCTCTACCTGAGCCTGGGACAGGCGTTCTGAGGACCGCAAAGGGGGTATGGGGTTTCACAACCCGCCCCTTCAAGGCCACATAAGGGGGAAACCGGATGGGAAAGGCGCGGCGTTGACGGTTTCGTGGGCGACGGTTTCGTGGGCGACGGTTTCGTGGGCGACGGTATTACGCCGGGTGCTGTGGGGGCTGGCGGCGCTGGTCCTGCTGCTGCTGGTGGCGGTGGGGGCCGCGGTCGTGTGGCTGGGCAGTGCGCCGGGCCGGGCATGGCTGGAATCGACGGTGGAAACCGCGGCCTCCGGCCCCGGCCTGCGGCTGGACATCGACGGGCTGGCCCTGTCGCCCACCACCGTCACCGCCGATCGGATCGCCGTGGCGGACGCCCAAGGCGTGTGGCTGGTGCTGGAGCGGGTGCGGCTGGCCCTGGCCCCCGCCGACCTGCTGTCCCGCCGGGTGCATGTGACGGCGCTGGAGGCCGCGCGCATCGCCGTGGACCGCGCGCCCGTCGCCGCCCCCGCCGACACGGCCCCGCCGCCGCCCGAGCCGGACACCGGCTCTCCGCTGCCGGGCTTGCCGGTGTCGGTCACGCTGGACCGGCTGGCGGTGGACAGCATCGATCTCGGCCCGGCACTGGCGGGGCAGGCGGCGCGGCTGCGCCTGACGGCGGCGGGGCGGCTGGCCGCCGACGGCAAGGACGCGGCCCTGACCGCCGCCGTGGACCGCATCGACGGACAACCGGGCCGCCTGACCGCCGACATCGCCTTCACCGCCGCCAGCGAAACCCTGCGATTGGATATCCGTGGGGAGGAGCCGGCGGGCGGGGTGATTGTGCAGGCCGCGGGCATCCCCGGCGCACCGCCGCTGCACCTTGACCTGAAAGGGGACGGCACCCTGTCCGACTGGCGCGGCACCATCGCCGCCGCCGCGGGCGACGTGGCGCGGCTGGACACCGCTGTACGGATCGAGGGGACGCCGGACGGCCACGCCATCACCCTGACCGCCACCGCCGACGCCCGCCGGGTGATCGAGGCGCTGGCCGGTGCCCCCATCGCCGCCCTGGCCGGAGACCGCCCGGCCCTGAGTGCCGGGGCGCTGGTGGCGCCCGACGGTGCCGTTACCCTGCGTCCCACCACCCTGACCGCTGCCGCCGGCACCCTGGCCCTGTCGGGCCGCATCGGGGCGGGGGGATCGGCGCTGGCGCTGGACTTCCGCTTCGACGCTCCGGCGGATTCGCCGCTGCACACCCTGACCCCGGTGACCTGGAGCACGGCGCGGGTCGAGGGGCGGGTCAACGGCCCGCTGACGGCCCTGGCCGTTGCCGGAACCGCCACCGTCCGCGATCTGCTGTCCGACGATCCCGCCCTGGCGCCGCTGACCGGGGAGGAGGTGCGGGCAGAGGTGGCCGCCACCCTCGACACCGCCACCGGCGGGGTGGACCTGTCGGCCCTGACCCTCACCGCCCCGGCGGCCACCGTCACCGCCAGCGGCACGGCCGCCGGTTGGGGGCAGAGCGCGCAAGCGCAGGTGCGGGCCACCGCCCCCGATCTGGCGCTGCTGTCCGCCCTGGCTGGAAAACCGCTGGCCGGTGCCGCACGTTTCGCCGCCGATGCCGCCGTGGCCCCCGACGGGGCGATGCGGGTCACCGGGGTGACCCTGGAGTCCCCCTACGCCCGCCTGACCGACGGGCGGGCGGTGCTGGCGGACGGGCGGCTGGACGCCGCCGCCACCCTGCAGGCCGAGGATCTGGCGGTGCTGGAGCGGCTGGCCGGGCTGCCGCTGGCCGGGGGGGCGGAGGTCACCGTCACCGCCGCCGGTCCGGTGGACGCGCTGGCGGTGGAGGCCAGGGCCGACACCCGCGCCCTGGTGGTGAACGGTCGTGATTTCGGCCGCGTCACCCTGTCGGCCACCGCCGCCGGGCTGCCGCAGGCGCCGCAGGGCCGTGTGCAGCTCGGGGGCACGCTGGAGGGGCAGGCGTTGGGTGTGGCCGGCGCCTATGCCCTGACCGGCGACACCCTGAGCCTGTCGGACCTGTCGGTGACGGCGGGGCGGAACCGCATCACCGGCGGCGTGACCGTTGCCATGAACACCCTGATGGCCGAAGGGCGGCTGGATGGCGACCTGCCGGCGCTGCAGACCTTCTCCGCCCTGACCGGCCTGGATATGGCGGGGCAGGCGTCCTTCGCCGTCACCCTCAGCCGCCAGAACGGGCGGCAGGACGCCGCGGTGACGGCCAAGGCCCAAGGCTTGCGCGTCAGCGGCTCTGATGGGCCGCTGGTGGCCGCCCGCAGCCTGTCCCTGGACGCCACCGTGCGGGACGCCCTGGGGGCGGCGGCGGGCAAGGCCGACCTGTCCCTGCGCGATGGGGCGGCCGCGGGCACCCCCCTGACCGAGGTGACGGCGGGCATCGACGGTTCCCTGGCCGACGCCGGTTTCAAGCTGGCGGTGCGGGGGGGCGGGGACAAGGCGCCCAGCCTGTCCCTGTCGGGCCGGGCCGCCCGCACCGACGACCGCACCCGCGTCCGCCTGACGGCTTTGACCGCCCGCGCGGCGGGGCAGACGGTCACTCTGACCCGACCGGCGACGGTGGAGATCGGGCCACAGCAGTACACCGTCACCGGCCTGGCGCTGAGCAGCGGTGCGGCCCGGCTGACGGCGGACGGCGGGTTGACCGGCGGGGAGATGAAGGGGACGTTGGCGCTGGAGCGTTTTCCCCTGGCATTGGCCGCCCTGGTCGATCCGTCGCTGGCGCTGGACGGCACGCTGGGGCTGACCGTGAAGCTGGCCGGCACGGTGCGGGCACCGCGGGCCGATATGACCCTGCGGCTGTCCGGGGCCAGTGCCGCCGGCATGGCCGCCGCCGGGGTGTCGGGGATCGACGCCGCCATCGATGGATCGTGGCGTGACAACCGTGTCACCGCCACCGGCACCCTGTCCGCCCGCGACGCCGGGCGGCTGACCCTGCGCGCCGCCGCCCCGCTGGTGCTCGATCCCGACACGCTGGCGGTGTCGGTGCCGCCGGGGGGCGCCCTGTCGGCCTCCGCTCAGGGGAATTTCCAACTGGCGCGGCTGAACGACCTGCTGGCGGCCAGCGGCGACCGGGTGGGCGGCACCCTGGCCGTGGATGTCCGGGCCGAAGGCACGGTGGGCGATCCCCGGCTGGGCGGGGCGGTGACCATCACCGGCGGGCGCTATGAGAATCAGGCCAGCGGGGCAGTCATCACCAACATCGCCGCCCGGCTGGTGGGCGACGGGCAGGTGTTCACCCTGCAATCCCTGACCGGGCGCACCGCCGGGGGCGGCAGCATCACCGCCAGCGGCACCGTGCGCCCCTGGGCCCAGGAGGGGCGGCAGCTTGACCTGCGGGTGCGGGCCACCAACGCCCAACTGCTGTCCATCGATCTGGTGACGGGGCGCATCGGCGCCGATCTGACGCTGACCGGGACCTTCGCCCGTGCGCTCCTGGCCGGAACCGTGCGGGTGGAGCGGGCGGACGTGCGGATTCCCAACCGCCTGCCCCCCAATGTGGTGGACCTGAAGGTGGAGGAGGTGGGCCGCGTGCGCGCCCGCAAGACCGCCGCCCCGTCCCCGGCCCCACCCGCCGGGGAGGCTGATGCGCCGTTCGTCCTGGCGCTGGACGTGCGGGTGAACGTGCCGGGGCAGGTGTTCGTGCGCGGGCGCGGGCTGGATCTGGAAATGGGCGGCAACCTGCACGCGGGCGGGACCGCCGCCGCCCCGGCGGTCACCGGGCGGCTGTCGGTCTTGCGCGGGCAATTGGACCTGTTGGGCAAGCGTTTCGCCTTCAGCCGCGGCAATCTGGATTTCGACGGCGGCCCGTCCATCGACCCGCGCCTGGATTTCCTGGCCGAAGCGACGGCCAATCAGGTCACGGCCCAGGTGGAGGTGACCGGCACCGCCGGCCATCCGTCGATTGCCCTGACCTCCCCCCAGGGGTTGCCGCAGGACGAGGTGCTGGCCCGCGTGCTGTTCGGCAAGCCGGCCAGCGAACTGGGCGCGGCGGAGGCGGTGCAGCTGGCCCAGTCGGCGGCGGAACTGGCCGGTTACGGCGGCGGCGGGATGCTGGACACGGTGCGCCGCACGCTGGGGGTGGACCGGCTGGAATTCTCGCAAGGGGAAAACGGCCAGCCCGGCGGGCTGGAGGCCGGCAGCTACATCAGCCGCAACGTCTATGTCGGTGTGGAGCAGGGGATCGGCGCCGACCAGAGCCGGGCCAAGGTGGAAATCGACCTGACCGACACCGTTCGCGCCGAGGCCAAGGTGGGCGGCAGCGAAGGCACCAGCGTCGGCGTGAAGTTCGAGTGGGATTACTGACGCAAAAGAAAGGGCCGGGCGCTCTGGCACCCGGCCCTTCTTGCGGACATGCGCAAGGCCGATTGTTTTGGTGCCGATTACTTGGCGTCGGCGGCGACCTGCATCTTGACGATCTTGTCGGGGTCGGTCACCTGACCGTTGCGGCTGCTGGCCCCTTTCTTGATCTGGTCCACGAATTCCATCCCTTCGACCACCTTGCCCCAGACGGTGTACTGGCCGTCCAGGAAGCGGGCGTCGGCGAAGCAGATGAAGAACTGGCTGTCGGCGCTGTTCGGGTCCTGCGCGCGGGCCATGGACAGGATGCCGCGGACGTGGGGTTCCTTGCTGAATTCCGCCTTCAGCTTCTTGCCCGAACCGCCCATGCCGGTGCCGGTGGGATCGCCGGTCTGGGCCATGAAGCCCTCGATCACGCGATGGAAGACCACGCCGTCGTAAAAGCCTTCGCGGGTCAGTTCCTTGATGCGCGCCACGTGGTTGGGCGCCAGGTCGGGCCGCAGTTCGATGACGACGCGGCCGTCCTTCAGGTCAAGGTACAGGGTGTTTTCGAGATCCAAGGCAAAGGCCTCCCCAATGAACAGGACGGCGACTGCCAGCGCCGCCAGGATGACGCGGGATAACCGCAGCATGTGATGACATCTCCCATCTGCTGTCCGCTGGCCCGGACGATAGGGGAAAGCGGGGCCGATTTCAAAGCGGACTTGTATCCGCGCCGCTCTGCCGACACATTCCCCCCGTATGCCGCCACAGGCGTCACCGTGCCCGCACCCCGGCGTTCCGGCAAAAGGTCAAAGGCAGACAGGCGTTGCGCAAAAGGAACCGAACCGCGACGGATCAACAGGGGCGGGGTTGGCGCCGGGGGTTGCGTCTGCTCATGCTGCTGCTGTGGCTGGGGGCGCTGGTGGCCCTGTGGCCGACCCTGCTGGGCGCGCTGGCCGAAGCGGGGCTGGCGGCGGCGGGGTGGCCGGGGATGCAGGCGACGGTGAGCGAAACCGGCGTCTCCCGCACCGCGATCACCCTGCGGCCGGAGGGGTGGCGCGGCGCTCCGGTGTCGCTGGCGGTGGACCACCCGTGGTCCGACCTGCTGCGCGAGGGGCGGGTGCACCTGTCGCTGACGGTCCCGGATCTGGCCGCCGTTCCCTTTCCCCCCGACTGGGGACTGCGGGCCACCACCGGACGGCTGACGTTCCGGGGGGTGCTGGTCTGGACCGGGGGGCATTGGGACGGCAACGGCGTGGCGGAGATCGGCGGAGCCGCCGGGCAGGCCGGGCCGGTGGACTTCGCCGGCCTGTCGGGCCGCGTGCCGCTGGCCGGGCTGAACCCGCCGACCATCCCCGACGACACGGCATTGACCGCCGAACGGGTGGACGCCGGCACCCTCATGACCGACGCCGAAGCGGTGTTCGGCCTGCGCCGCAACGGCAAGATTTCGGTCACCAAGATCGAGACGGCGTGGGCCGGCGGGCGGCTGCTGACCCGCCCTTTCGTCATCACCCCCGCCCAGGGCGGTCCCGCCGCCGCCCTGACGCTGGAGGTGGTGGGGGTGGATGTGGCCACGGTCCTGGCGCTGGCCGACGTGGCGGGGCTGGAGGGCACGGGCGCGCTGTCGGGCCGGGTGCCCATGGTGCTGAACGGCGGGCGGCTGCGCATCGAAAGCGGGCGGCTGGCCGCCGACGAGCCGGGGGTGGTGCGTTATGACTCCGCCCGCGCGCCCCGCGGTGCTCTGCAGGCGGAGGGTGACACGCCGGTCGGTGCCGTGATGAAGGCGCTCAGCGATTTCCGTTACGACACCCTGGAAATGCTGCTCGACGGCACGGTGGGGGAGGAGATGGCGGCGCGTCTGGTCGTTCGCGGGGCCAACCCCTCATTCTATGATGGCACTCCGGTGGCGTTGACCCTTAATCTCAGCGGTGCTCTCGACCGGGTGGTGCGGCGGGGGCTGGACAGTTACCGCCTGCCGCAGCGGCTGGGCGAGGGGCTGGCGCCGCGGGTCAGATCCGGTGCGCCATGATGAGCATGGGGGAACGGGTGCGGCAGAGACGAAACAGTTCCATCACCCCGTCGTTCCGGGGGCTTCATGTCCTGGCGCTGGCCGCGGCGGCGCTGGCCGGCTGTGCGCCCACGGTGAAGGTCGAGGTGCCGGACAAACCCATCGAAATCAACCTCAACATCCGCATCGAACAGGAGGTGCGGGTGAGGGTGGAACGGGATCTGGAGCAGACCATCCGCAACGATCCCGCCCTGTTCGGCCTGCCGCCGGCGTCGGTGGCGAAGGAGGGATCATGATCCGCGCCGCGCGCTTCGGCGCCGCCCTTGCCCTGGCGCTGCTGTGGCTTGCCGCCCCGCCGGCCCATGCCGACGACGCCCTGGCCGCCGCCAAGGCCGCGGGGCAGGCGGGGGAACGGCCGGACGGGCTGGTGGCTGCACGCCCCGGCGCTCCGGCGGCGGTGGAATCGCTGGTCGGGTCGATCAACGCCGCCCGCCTGTCCCGTTACCGCGCCATCGCCGCCCAGAACGGCACCCCGCTGGAATCGGTGCAGGCGCTGGCGGGCAAGGAGCTGATCGCCCGCACCCCCACCGGCCAGTATGTGATGGGGGCCAACGGCCAATGGCTGCGGAAATGAGCCGGTGTCCGACCCGCTGACCCAGGCCCGGGCGGCGGTGGCGGCGTGCCGTCGTACGCTCGCCGCCGATCCGTCGTCGGAATCGGCTCTGACCGGCCTGTGCGCCGCCCTGGACGCGCTCGGCACCCCCGGCACCCCCGACGAGGCGGTGGCCCGCAGCAATTACGCCGAATCCCTGCGCCGCCGCGGCCGGACGGCGGAGGCGGAGGCGCACCACCGCGCCGCCCTGGCGTGGCTGCCGGATTTCGGCGGCATCCATTTCAATCTGGCGGTGCTGCTGCAGGCGACCGGGCGGCTGGACGAGGCGGCCCATCATTACGGCGCCGCGGCCCGGCTGATGCCCGGCTATGCCCCGGCCCTTGCCAATCTGGGCACGGTGTCGCGGGATCTGGGACGGCTGGAGGCGGCGGAGACGGCGTTCCGCGGCGCCCTTGCCATCGATCCCGGCCTGATGCCGGCGTGGGTGGGGCTGGGCGGGGTGGCCCGCGACCGCGGCGACGACGCCCGCGCCGTGGCCCGCTGGCGGGTGGCGGCGGCGCTGGCCCCGGCGGTGGCGGAAATCCACGCCAACCTCGGCGTGTCGCTCAAGGATCTGGGGCGGGGGGATGCGGCGGTCACGGCCCTGTCCCGCGCCCTGGCGGCCGGGCTGCCCGATCCCGGCGGGGTGCTGGGGCAACTGGTGCAGCAGCGCCGCCACCTGTGCCGCTGGGACGGGCTGGAGCCGCTGTCCCGCAGCCTGACCGCGCTGGCCGGCACCTCGCACCAGATCCACCCGTGGATCTTTCTGGGGCAGGGGGCGGGGCCGGCGGCGGAGCGGGCCTGCGCCGAACGCTATGCCGCGTGGCGCACCCGCAGCGTCACGCCGCTGCCGGCCCCGTCCCGCCCGCCGCACACGCCGATCCGGCTGGGCTATCTCTCCGCCGATTTCCACGAGCACGCCACCGCGGTCCTGCTGGCCGAGGTGATCGAGTGCCACGACCGCCGCCGGTTCCACGTCGCCGCCTATTCCTATGGTCCCGACGACGGCGGGCCGATGCGGGCGCGGCTGCGGCGGGGCTTCGACGCCTTCCACGACATCCGCGGCCTGTCCCACGCCGACGCCGCGCGGGCGATCCGCGGCCACGGCATCGACATCCTGATCGACCTGAAGGGCTTTACCCAGGGTGCGCGGCCCGAGATCACCGCCCACCGCCCGGCCCCGGTGCAGGTGCAATGGCTGGGCTATCCCGGCACCATGGGGGCGGGGTTCATCGACTACATCATCGGTGATGCCGTGGTCACCCCGCCGGGTTGTGAGGCTGGTTACAGCGAGCGCATCGTCCGGCTGCCCCGCTGCTACCAGCCCAACGACCGCACCCGCCCCATCGCCCCGCCGCCGGGCCGCGCCGCCTGTGGTCTGCCCGCGGACGGGGTGGTCTTCTGCGCCTTCAACGCCCTTTACAAGATCACCCCGGCGCGTTTTGCCCTGTGGATGGACATTCTGCGGGCGGTGCCCGGTTCGGTGCTGTGGCTGCTGGCCGGGCCGGATCAGGCGATGGACGCGCTGCGCGCCGCCGCCCGCTCCCACGGGGTGGATGCGGCACGGCTGGTGTTCGCCGCCCGCCGTCCGCTGGCCGATTATCTGGGGCTATTCACCCTGGCCGATCTGTTCCTCGACACCCATCCGGTGGGCGCCCACACCACCGCCAGCGATGCCCTGTGGGCCGGGCTGCCGGTGCTGACCCATCTGGGGCCGGGCTTTGCCGCGCGGGTGGCGGCCAGTCTGCTGCACGCCACGGGCCTGCCCGAACTGGCGGTGGCGACGGCTGAAGACTACCGCGCCGCGGCCGTCCATCTTGGACGCGACGCCGCCGCGCGGGCCGCTCTGCGCGCCCGGCTGGCGGCGGAGCGGGACCGGGCGCCGCTGTTCGACACGCCCCGCTTCACCCATGGGCTGGAGGTCGCCTTCGCCCACATGGCCGTTCTCCACCGCGGCGGGCAGCCGCCGCAGGGGTTCGACCTTACAGACGGTGGACCCTGACCGCGGCGGCGGGCAGACAGGCGGCGGCGGTGTCCACCACATAACGGTGGTGGGTGAACAGGATCACCTGCGTGTGGCCACCCAGTTCCGCCAGTGCTTGCAGCCCCGGCACCGTGCGATCCTCGTCGGAGGTGATGAACAGATCGTCGGCGATGAAGGGCAGGGGATCCTTTTCCGCCGCATACTGTTCGATGGCGGCGATGCGCAGGGCCAGGAAAAGCTGGTCGCGCGTGCCCTCGCTCATGCCCTCCACGGCGCAGGTGGTGCCGTCGGCCCGTTCGGCCAGCAGGACCGGGCGGCTGTTCCGGCCGTAATCGGGTCTCAAACCGACGATGGGGTTGCCGGGACCGGCGGCGATGGCGGCCAGCAGCCCGCTGGCCCGTTTCAGCAAGGGCTGCTCGTTGGTGGCGCGGTAACGCTCCACCGCCTCGGCCAGCAGCAGGGCGGCGGCGCGCAGGCGCATCCACTGCCGGGCGTGGTCGCCCATGGCGCGGGCGGCATCGCGGGCCTGCCATTCCGCCTCATTCCCGCCACGGGCCGACCGCAGGGCGCCCAGCGTCTGTTCGGCCAGGGCCAGGGTGCTGGTGGCCTCGTCCTTGCGCTGCTGCAAGACCCGCTCCTCGTCGTCCAACGACTGGGATTCGGCCTTCAGGCTGTCGGGATCATGGCCGGCGGCGTCCCGGCGCAGGTCCGCTTCGGCCAGACCATCCCCGGCATCGGCCAGGGCGGCGCGGGCCTTGGCGACGGCCTGGGCGGCCTTGCGCGCCTCGGCGGCGGTGCGGGCCAGGGCGATGGCGTCGTCATCCGGCCCCAGCCCATGGTGCCCGCGCAGGGCGGTGAGCCGGCGGGCCGTCTCCTCCTGCGCGCGCAGGGCGGCGTCGAGGGCGGTGCGGGCGTCGGCGCATTGGGTGTCCAGCCGCCGGCAGTGGGCCGCGCGTTCCTGCGCGTTGGCCAGCCGCCGCACCGCCTCGGCCATCACCTCCAGCCCGTCGCGCCCGGTGATGTCATCCAAGGCCGGAGCCGCTTGCGCCACCAGTGCGGCCACCGACGCGGCAAAGACGGCTCCCTCGGCCCGCACCGCTGCCAGCCGCCCGGCCAGATCCCGCCGCTTGTCCAGGCACCCGCGGATCTCGTCCCACAGGGCCAGTGCCGCCGCGGCTTCCGCCGGGGTGGCCGTGGGCGGCAGCCCCAGGGACGGCATGGCCTGCGCCCAGTCCCGTTGCCATGACTGGACCGCGGTGGCGGCCTGTTCCACCTCTTGCGCGGCGGCGTCCACGTCGCGCAGGTGGTCCTTGTGGTCCTGGCGCAGCTTGTCCAGGGTGGCCCGGCGTTCGGTGGCCGCGGTGACCGCCGCGCGCAGGGTTGCCGTGCCGCTGTCGGCGGGCAGCCCCAGTGCCAGCGCCGCCGTCCGGCGGTGGCCGGCGGCCAGCCGGTCCCGTTCCCCGGCCCGGTGCAGCGCCGATGCGGCGTGGGCGACGGCATCGGCCAGCCGCAGCATCTCGTCCTTGCGCCCCAGCCAGCCGAGCATGGCGGCGGGATCGGCGGGGATCAGCCCGGTGGGCGCCCACAGGTCCGCCCAGGCCCGTTCCCACGCCGCCAGATCCGCGTCGGCGGCGGCCAGGGCCGCATCCGCCGCCTCCCGCTGCATCCGGGCCTGCAGGTTCTGGCCGGACAGGGTGGCGAAACGGGCGACGCGCTGCGCTTCCTGTTCCTGCCGGTCGGCCAGGGCGTCGGCGGCGGCGAGCGATTCCTCGAAACGGTCGGGCAGGGTGGGGTCGGCAGGGAGTGAACCGTCGGCCAGGGCCGTGCGCAGGGTGCGCCACAGCCGGTCACGGCTGCGCCGGGCCTCCCGCACCGCATCGGGGGTGGGCACCGGGCCGGCGGCCTGGATTTCCGCCAGATCCCCCGCCAGCCGGGCGCACAGGGCATAGGCGGCGTCCCGTTCGTCCCGCTTGCGGGTGCGGGCGTTGTCCAGGGCGGTGCGGTCGCGTTCCCGCTGCCGCACCGTATCGGCGTCGGGGAAGGGGGTGGCGGCCAGCCGCTCCACCCCGGCGGTCCACAGGTCCAGCCGGTCCATCGCCTGCCGGCATTCCTCCGCCGCCCGGTCCCGCAGGCGGCGGGCCTCCGCCAGATCGGCGGCGGTGTCGCCCAGCCGTCCGGCCTCCTCCAGCGCCGCGGCGGCTTCCGCCGGATCGGCGGCGGTGGCGGCCCCGTCCAACGCGGCGGCACTTGCCGCGGCGCGGGCCATGGCCTCCCCATGGCGGCGGCGGGCGGCGGCTTCGGCGGCGACCAACTCGGCCCGGCGGTCCATGCGTTCGCGCACCCCGGCCATCAGCGGCTGCGGGGGCACACGGTCCGCCACCGCGTCGGCCGGGCCGTCCAACCCCAGCTTCTGCACCAGAGCCGCCAGCCGCTGCCCCTCGGCCTCCAGCGCCTGGATCAGCGCCGGTTCCTGGGCACGCTGGGAGCCGACCGCACCGGCCTCCCGATGCAGACGGCGGATGTCGTCGGCCAGTGTGGGCAGGGGACCGGGATCGCCGCAGCGTTCCCGCTCCGCCGCCAGCCCGGCCCAGTGGGCCTGTGCGCGGGCGGCATCCTCTGCCGCGGTGCGGGCGGCGGTCTGGGCGGCGCGCCAATCATCCTCGAACCCGTCGGGAAGGTCGGGGACGGCGCCCAGTGCGGCCTGAGCGGCCAGCGCCTCATCCAGGGCTGCCAGCGCCGGGAGGACCCGCAGCAGCCGGTGGATGCGGTGGCGCCGGGCGCGCACGCCCGCCAGCTCTTCCACCACGGCATCGCGGACGCTGCGGGCGGCGGCGGCCTTCTTCTGCTCCTGGTTCCATTCCTGTTCCGAACGGCCTTCGTGCTTCAGCCGGTCGTGGGCGTCGCGGAAACTCTCAAGGGCCTGATTGAAGCGGCGGTTCTTCGACTGCCGGCCCAGCGAGGCGATGGCGTCGGCCTCCGCCTCCAGCCGGTCCAACAGGGCCATGGCGCCGCTGAGGCCGCTGCCCGCCTCGAACAGCAGGCGGGCAAGGTCGCCGCCCTCCTCCAGCATGGCCCGGCCGCCCTGGCGCAGCCGGGCGTGGTCCAGGCCGAACATCCGTTCGAACAGCCCGCGGTCGGCGCCGCCCAGAAAGGACTGCAGCCGGCTGCCGTCCGCCGGCACCTCCCCCGCCCCGTTGGGGATCAGGATCTTGCCGTTCTTCCGGCGGCGGAAGCTCAGTCGCTCGCCGCTGCGGGCGGTCAGGGTGCCGCTGACCGCCAACTGGTCGTAATTGTAGCGGAAATTGTACGGGCTGATGTGGGGAAAGCCGAACAGCAGGTCGCCGATGGCCGACAGGGTGGTGGATTTCCCCGCCTCGTTGGGGCCGTGAACGATGTGCAGCCGTACGCCCTCGCCGGACAGGTCGAAGTCCCGGTCGCGGAAATGGCCGTAGCAGTCGAGGGTCAGGCGGTCGATCCTCACGGCGCGGTTCCCTTCCCCGGCTGGGGGGCGTCCAGCAGGCGGGACAGCAGCAGCGATTGCGCGTCGGCCAGGATCTCCGCCAGCAGCGCATCGTCGATGCCGTCCAGCTCCGCGTGCCGGCGCGCCAGGGGCGGCAGCTTGTCCACCAGCGCCCCGGCCTCGCCGCGGATCCGTTCCTGCAGGGCCGTGTCGCGGCCCACCGCGTCCATGTTTCGCAGCAGTGCTGCCAAGGCATCGGACGATGGGGTATCATCGGAGGGGGCGGTGGCTCCGGGTGGGCGGGTGTCCAGGCGGATCTTCTCGATCCAGATGTCCCGACCCGTCCACGCTGCTGCACCGCAGCAGTCGGCGGCCATCTGCTCGGGGTCGCAGGACAGCCGGTGATGGGCCGGGGTTTCCCCCGACAGCCGCAACCGCACCGCCAGCGCCCGCCCATCCGCCGCCGCGGCGGCATCGCTCAGCACCGCCTGCACCCGGCGGTTGACCGCTTCCACATCGGGGCAGCCGGTCACGTCCACCGTCACCCGCGCCCACCGCAGCACATCGCAGGGGTGGTGCTCCACGCTGCGGACCCGTCCCGCCTCGGCGGTCACCAGGGAATAGCCGCGCGGCCCCGGTTCGTTGACGTTGCGCCCCTGCAGATTGCCGGGGAAGACGATCCACGGGTCTTGGTTCAGCACCTCGCGGCTGTGAACGTGACCCAGCGCCCAATAATCATAGCCGTGGGCGGCCAGTTGTCCCACCGTGCAGGGGGCATAGGGGCCGTGGCCGGGCCGTCCCTCCGCCGCGGTGTGGAGTACGCCGATGTTGAGATACCCGGCGACCGGTGCCGGATAGGCGGCGGCCAGATTGGCGGTGACCGGCCCGGCGGCAAAGCTCTGCCCGTGCAGCGCCACCCCCAGATCGTCCCAGCGGACGGTTTCCGGGCGCTTGTGGTCGAACACCACGGTGTTGGGCATCTCGGTAATGATATGGCGAGTGATCTTGCTGTCGGCGTCGTGGTTGCCCTTGACCACCGCCACGCGGATTCCGGCCTGATGCAGGCGGCACATCTGCTCGGCAAAGAACAGGCCGGTTGAGATGTGCGGCCAGTCGCCGTCATACAGGTCGCCGGCGATGACCACAAAATCCACGCCCATATCGATGGCCGCATCGGTCATGGCGGTGAAGGCGCGGCGTGTGCTGTCGGCCAGGGCGCGGGCCGGCTCGTCGCCGCGCGGCATCAGCGCGGAAATGGGGCTGTCCAGATGGATGTCGGCGGCGTGGATGAAGCGCACGGGAAGAAACCCCGGTCCGGTTGTCCGTAAGGTGGTGGGGAGGCTACCGCGCCGTTGCCGTTCCGTTCAACCCCCTTACCGGAATAACGGCATGACACGCCATTGCCGGGAACCGGCGTGAGACGTCATTGCCGGGAACCGGCATGAGACGTCATTGCCGGGAACCGGCATGAGGCCCCATTGCCGGGAACCGCGTTTCGTGCTGTGCTGCCCGACACCCTTTTCGCGTTTTGGTGAGGATTCCATGGCCCGCCTGTCCCTCGATGCCGTCAACGCGCTGGACGCCGCCGGTTTCATCACCGCTTTCGGCGGGTTGGCCGAGCATTCGCCGTGGGTGGCGGAACGGGCCTTCGCCGCCCGGCCCTTCGCCTCGGTCACGGCGTTTCACGCGGCCCTGGTGGCGGCCGTCCGGGATGCGGGGGCCGAACGGCAGCGGGCCTTGCTGTGTGCCCACCCGGATCTGGCCGGGCGGGCGGCGGTGGCGGGTGAATTGACCGCGGAATCCTCCACCGAGCAGGCCGCCGCCGGCCTGGACCGGCTGACTCCCGACGAAATGGCGCGGTTCCAGACCCTCAACACCGCCTATACCGGGCGTTTCGGTTTCCCCTTCATCCTGGCGGTGCGCCACGCCACCAAGCATCACATCCTGGCCGCCTATGCCCGCCGCGTGACCAACCCGCCGGATGTGGAGTTCGCCGCCGCCCTGGCCGAGGTGGACAAAATCATATGGATGCGCCTGTTGACCCTGGTGGAGCCGGCCCCCACCGGGCGGCTGACCGTCCACGCCCTCGACACCGCCGCCGGTGTCCCGGCCCGCGGCTTGCCGGTGGATCTGATCCGGGTGGGGGAGGGTGGGGTGATCGCCCGCGCGGTCACCAACGCCGACGGGCGGCTGGACGGGCCGATGCTGGCCGGGGTCGATCTCCACGCCGGGGTCTATGAACTGCACTTCCACGCCGGGGTCTATTTCCAGGGGGCCGGGCATCCGGTGTCGGCGCCGCCGTTCCTGGATGTGGTGCCGATCCGCTTCGCCATTGCCAACCCGGAGCAGCACTATCATGTGCCGCTGCTGCTGTCGCCGTGGAGCTATTCGACCTACCGCGGCAGTTGATTGTTCGATAAACGAACGGATTTTCGTATGTTTGTTGGACGCCCTTATTTTAATTCTTTATAACCATAATAAAAATGATGGATAAACCAGGACCCCTGGCGTGCTTTGTCTGCACATTTTTTACGCTAATGTCGATCCTTAGGCATGAAAGACTATAAAATAGGCACTTATTTCGGATAAGACGCGGTTTCCCCCCGCAAGGCCCAAGCAATTCCGCCACTTTGCTCCTCGTGCCCGGTTGGCATCCCTTTTGCGATGCGAAGAACCGACGCAAACCCGAACGAGGGAATAACAATGGGGCAGTCGATGCTGGGTCAGTGGGGAAAAGGGCTGAAGGGGCTGGTGGCCGGGACGGCGATGGCGGCGGCGATGCTGGCCGCCGGTGTCGCCAAGGCGGCCGAGCCGATCAAGATCGGCGTGCTGCATTCGCTGTCGGGCACCATGGCCATCAGTGAAACCACCCTGAAGGACACGGTCCTGATGATGGTGGACGACATCAACAAGCGGGGCGGGCTGCTGGGCCGTCCGGTCGAAGCGGTGGTGGTTGACCCCGCGTCCAACTGGCCGCTGTTCGCGGAAAAGGCGCGCGAGCTGCTGCAAAAGGAAAAGGTGGCCGCGGTGTTCGGCTGCTGGACCTCGGTCAGCCGCAAGTCGGTGCTGCCGGTGTTCGAGGAACTGAACGGCCTGCTGTTCTACCCCGTCCAGTACGAGGGTGAAGAGTCCTCCCGCAACGTGTTCTACACAGGCGCGGCTCCGAACCAGCAGGCGATCCCGGCGGTGGATTACCTGATGGGGGCCGACGGCGGTTCGGTGAAACGCTGGGTTCTGGCCGGCACCGATTACGTTTACCCGCGCACCACCAACAAGATCCTTGAGGCCTATCTGCTGTCGAAGGGTGTCGCCAAGGACGACATCATGGTCAACTACACGCCGTTCGGGCATTCCGACTGGCAGACCATCGTCGCCGACATCAAGAAGTTCGCGTCCCAGGGCAAGAAGACCGCCGTCGTCTCCACCATCAACGGCGACGCCAACGTGCCCTTCTACAAGGAACTCGCCAACCAGGGCATCAAGGCCACCGATATTCCCGTCGTCGCCTTCTCGGTGGGTGAAGAGGAACTGGCCGGCATCGACACCAAGAACCTCGTCGGTCATCTGGCCGCCTGGAACTACTTCATGTCGGTGGACACGGCCGAGAACGACGCCTTCATCAAGCAGTGGCAGACCTTCATCAAAAGCCCCAAGCGCGTGACCAACGACCCCATGGAAGCCACCGCCATCGGCTTCAAGATGTGGTCTCAGGCGGTGCTGCAGGCCGGGACCACCGACGTGGACGCCGTGCGTCAGGCCATGTACGGGCAGAAGGTCCGCTCGCCGTCGGGCTATGACATCGTGATGAACACCAACCATCACCTGTCCAAGCCGGTGATGATCGGCGAAATCCAGGCCAACGGCCAGTTCCAGATCGTCTGGCAGACCAAGGGTCCGATCAAGGCCGACGCCTGGTCGCCCTACATCCCCGAATCCGCCAAGCTGACCGCCGACTGGACCTATCCGTGGGTCTGCGGCAACTGCACCGCGCCCAAGTACGGCACCGCCGCCGCCAAGTAAGCGGCGCCCGGACGCCCCTTTCCGTCCCCGCCGCCATCCCGGCGGGGGCGGAGAGGGGGCGGCCCCGCCGAGAGGGCGCCCTTGTCAGTCCCCATTCCCACGCAAAGGGGCATCCGTTTCCGTGGGAATGGCGAGTGACCGGACGGGATCACCGGCACCACGCGTTTAAAGAAAATGGGGGTTTCCATGCGGTGCGTGCGCCTGTTGCAGGTGCTGTTCGTTCTGCTGGCGCTCGGGGCCGCACTGCCGGCCCGTGCGGCCGACGACAGCACCTTTTCATCCGCGCTGGCCGGGCTGGCCGCCGACGGCTTTGCCGAAAAGATCGCCGCCGCCGAACGGCTGGCGGGCACCGGCGATGCCCGCGCGCTGGCGGTGCTGCGGGCCATGGAATCCGGTGCTCTGTTCGTGCGCAAGAGCGATGGCGCCGTGCTGATCGGCGCCGTCACCGGGCGGGAAGCCGCCCTGACCGACCCGTTGACCGGGGCGGATGCCGGCACGTCCCCCACCCGCGACCTGACCAAGATCACGGTCAACAACGCGCTGCGCTCGGCCCTGGCCGGGCTGGCGGCGCGGCTGGACCTGACCTCCCCCGATCCCGCCCGCCGTCTGGCCGCCGCTCAGGCCGCCGCCAGCGACCCGTCACCGGAAGCGGTGGCCCTGCTGAAGGGCGCGCTCGCCCGTGAAACCGACGCGGGCGTCAAGGCGGCGCTGTCGGCGGCGGTGGCCCGGTCCGCGCTCGCCTCCCCCGACGCCGCGGAACGGCTGCAGGCGGTGGCCGATCTCAGCGGCACCCTGTCGGCGGAGGTGCGCTTCCTCGTGGCCCCGCTCGCCAACGATCCCGACCCGGCGGTGCGGCAGGCGGTGAAGGATCTGACCGCCTCCATCGAGCGGCGGGAAACCGCGGTGGCCGTCACGCTGAACCTGTTCCAAGGCGTGAGCCTGGGGTCGGTGCTGCTGCTGGCGGCGGTGGGGCTGGCGATCACCTTCGGCGTGATGGGCGTTATCAACATGGCCCATGGCGAGATGATTATGCTGGGCGCCTACACCACCTTCGTGGTGCAGGAGGCGTTCCGCGCGTGGCTACCGCCCTCGGTGTTCGGCCTCTATCTGATCCTGGCGATCCCGGCGGCGTTCCTGGTGGCCGGTGCGGTGGGCGTGGCGCTGGAACGCGGGGTTATCCGCTTCCTCTATGGCCGCCCGCTGGAAACCATGCTCGCCACCTGGGGCATTTCGCTGGCCCTGCAGCAGGTGGTCCGCTCGCTGTTCGGCGCCACCAATAAAGAGGTCGCCAACCCCGTCTGGATGACCGGCGCGTGGGAGGCGGTGCCGGGGCTGGTGCTGACCTGGAACCGCATCGCCATCGTCATCTTCGCCCTGGCCGTGCTGGCGGCGGTGGCGGCCAGCTTGCGTTACACCTCCTTCGGCCTGCGGATGCGGGCGGTGACGCAGAACCGGCCCATGGCCGCGTGCATGGGGATCAAGACGGGTTGGGTGGACGCGCTGACCTTCGGCCTTGGCTCCGGCATCGCCGGGGTGGCCGGTGTGGCGCTGTCACAGGTGGGCAACGTCAGCCCCAACCTGGGCCAGACCTACATCGTGGACAGCTTCATGGTGGTGGTGTTCGGCGGGGTGGGCAGCCTGTGGGGTGTCTTGGCCGGGGCCATGTCGCTGGGCGTGGTCAACAAGGTTCTGGAACCCTATGCCGGCGCCATGCTGGGCAAGATCCTGGTGCTGGTCTTCATCATCCTGTTCATCCAGAAGCGGCCGCGCGGTCTGTTCGCGCTCAAGGGCCGCGCGGCGGAGGCCTGAACCCATGGGTCCGATCACCTCGCGCCTGATGGCGCTGGAATCCCGCCGCGGCTGGCCGGTGTTCCTGGCCCTGACCGCCGTGGCGGCGGTGCTGATCCCGGTGCTGCATGTGGCGGTGCCGGCCACCTCGCTCTTTCACGTGCCCGATTACATGCTGAGCCTGCTGGGCAAGTACCTGTGCTACGCCCTGCTGGCGTTGGCCATGGATCTGGTGTGGGGGTACGCCGGGGCGCTGTCGCTGGGGCACGGGGCGTTCTTCTCGCTCGGCGGCTATTGCATGGGCATGTACCTGATGCGCCAGATCGGCGGGCGCGGCGTCTATGGCAACGCCGAACTGCCGGACTTCATGGTGTTCCTGAACTGGAAGGAACTGCCATGGTACTGGTGGGGGTTCGACAACCCGGTCTTTGCCATGATCATGATTGCGGCGGTGCCGGGGGTGCTGGCCTTCGTCATCGGCTGGTTCGCCTTCCGCTCACGCATCACCGGGGTCTATTTCTCCATCATCACCCAGGCGATGACCTATGCCCTGATGCTGGCCTTCTTCCGCAACGAGATGGGCTTCGGCGGCAACAACGGCCTGACCGACTTCAAGGACATCCTGGGCCATCCGATGCAGGCGCAGGGCACGCGGGTGGGGCTGTATGTGGCCTCGGCCCTGCTGCTGGCGGTGGCGTACCTGCTGTGCCGCTTCATCGTCACGTCCAAGCTGGGGCGGGTGCTGATGGCGATCCGCGATGCGGAAAGCCGGGTGCGCTTCCTGGGCTATGACGTCACGGCGGCCAAGCTGTTCGTCTTCACCGTCTCGGCCATTTTGGCGGGTGTGGCGGGCGCCCTGTACGTGCCGCAGGTGGGCATCATCAACCCCAGCGAATTCTCCCCCGCCAATTCCATCGAGGTGGCGATCTGGGTCGCCGTCGGCGGGCGCGGCACGCTGGTGGGCGCCATCATCGGGGCCTTTGCCGTCAATGGTGCCAAGACGTGGCTGACCGGCGCCATGCCCGAGGTGTGGCTGTTCGCCCTCGGCGGCCTGTTCATCGTCGTCACCCTGTTCATGCCCAAGGGGCTGCTGGGTCTGGCCGGCCAGATCCGCACCCGCATCCGGGAGGGCGCCCCCGTGGCGCGCAAGCACAATGCATGACAAGGCCGAAGGCTCGATCCTCTATCTCGACGGCGTGTCGGTCAGCTTCGACGGCTTCCGCGCGCTGAACAACCTCAGCCTGATTTTGCAGAAGGGCGAGTTGCGCACCATCATCGGTCCCAACGGGGCGGGCAAGACCACGATGATGGACGTCATCACCGGCAAGACCAAGCCCGACCACGGCGACGTGCTGTTCGATGGACAGGTCGATCTTCGCAAACTGGATGAAACCCGCATCGCAAACCTCGGTATCGGCAGGAAATTCCAGAAGCCAACGGTGTTCGAACACCTGACCGTGTTCGAAAATCTGGAACTGGCGCTGAAGGGTGAGCGGGGGGTGTGGAAAACCCTGTTCTTCACCCTGCCGTCCGCCGACCGCGACCGGATCGAGGCGACCATCACCCGCATCGGCCTGACCGGCAAGGGCGCCATGCGGGCGGGTGCGCTGAGCCACGGGCAGAAGCAGTGGCTGGAGATCGGCATGCTGTTGATGCAGGAACCGGCGGTGATGCTGCTGGACGAGCCGGTGGCCGGCATGACCGACCACGAGACGGAGCAGACCGCCGACCTGATCCTCGACATCAACCGCGACCGCTCGGTGGTGGTGGTGGAGCACGACATGGAGTTCGTCCGTCGGCTGGGCGCCAAGGTCACCGTGCTGGCCGAAGGGTCGGTGCTGGCCGAAGGCTCGCTGGACGTGGTGCAGAACGACCAGCGCGTCATCGAAGTCTATCTGGGCCGCTAAGGGGGATGCCGCGTCATGCTGACCGTTGAAAACGCCCATCTCTATTACGGCGCCAGCCACACCCTGCGCGGCGTGTCGCTGGAGGCACCCAAGGGGGCGGTCACCTGCCTGCTGGGCCGCAACGGGGTGGGGAAGACCAGCCTGCTGCGCGCCGTGGTGGGGCTGGAATCCCTGCGCCACGGGCGGGTGATGTGGGAGGGGCAGGACATCGCCCGCCTGCCCGTCGCCGAGCGCGCCCGCCGCGGCATCGGTTTCGTGCCCCAGGGGCGGGAGATCTTTCCCCGCCTGACCGTGCTGGAAAATCTGGAAACCGGCTTCGCCGCCCTGCCGCGCAAGGACCGCACCATCCCCGACGAGATCTTCGAGCTGTTCCCGGTGCTGAAGACCATGCTGAAGCGCCGCGGCGGCGATCTGTCGGGCGGGCAGCAGCAGCAGTTGGCTATCGCGCGCGCGCTGGTCACCCGCCCGCGGCTGCTGATCCTGGACGAACCGACCGAGGGCATCCAGCCGTCGATCATCAAGCTGATCGAGAACGTCATCCGCATGCTGGGCGCGCGGGGGGACATGGCAATCCTGCTGGTGGAGCAGTATTTCGACTTCGCCCGCGACCTTGCCAACCATTTCGCGGTGATGGACCGGGGTGAGATCGTGCTTGCGGGCGATGCCGCCGGCATGGTCGAGTCCGAGGTGCGCCGTCACCTGACCGTTTGAGAGCTATGCTCGCCCCTTGGGGCAGCGTGGAACCGGGTGAGGGCTGTTTTCCGTCCGTACCACCGGCCCTCACCCGGTCGCTTTCCTTGGTTTTTCAATTTGATGAATGATCTTCTTCAGGTAAGAAATCACCTTAAGGAAACCCAGCGGCTGACCATCCATGGCCGGGCGGAGGTGGCGTTTGTCCGCACCGGCGATGATGGGTCCCGGTTGGCCCATCTCTACCACCACGATCCCTTGCGCTTCCTGTTCCCCCAGCCCGGGGCCGGCGAACCGCCCATGGCGGTGCTGGTCACCACGTCCGGCGGGCTGGTGGGCGGTGACCGGCTGGAGGTGTCGGCCCGCGTGGGCGACGGCGCTTCGGCGCAGATGGTGGCTCAGGCGGCGGAAAAGGTCTACCGCTCCGCCGGTCCTGACGTGACCATGGGGGTGGAACTGGCCTGCGGTGACGGCGGATGGCTGGAATGGCTGCCGCAGGACACCATCCTGTTCGACCGCGCCCGCCTGAACCGCTCTACCCGCATCGACGTGGCCGGCACGGGCCGGGTGCTGGCGGGGGAATTGCTGGTGTTCGGGCGTATCGCACGCGGCGAACGTTTTACGGAAGGTCTGGCGCGGGAAGCGTGGGAGATCCGCCGCGACGGGCGGCTGGTGTGGGCCGACACGCTGCATCTGGACGGCGATTGCGCCGCGGTGCTGGACCATCCGGCGGGCTTTGCCGGGGCCGTGGCTTATGGCAGCATCGTCTACGCCGCCCCCAACGCGGTAGAGCGGCTGGACGACGCCCGCGCGTTGCTGGAGGGGGTGGGCGGCCACGCCGGGGCGACGTGTGTCGGTGGGGTGCTGGTGGTGCGGTTCCTCGACACCGACGCCCGGCGCCTGCGCGAAAGCTACGGCCGTTTCTGGGCCGGGTTCCGGGCGCGGGCGGCGGGGTTGCCGGACCGACTGCCGCGGCTGTGGGTCATTTAAGAAAAAGGGTGAGGAAAGAGGGCCATGAACCTGACTCCACGGGAAAAAGACAAGCTTCTGGTCGCTATGGCGGCCCAGGTGGCCCGCCGCCGTCTGGAACGCGGCGTGAAGCTGAACCACCCGGAAGCCGTGGCGCTCATCACTGATTTCGTGGTCGAAGGTGCGCGCGACGGACGCAGCGTGGCCGAACTGATGCGCGACGGTGCCGCCGTGCTGACCCGTGCCCAGGTGATGGACGGCATTCCTGAGATGATCCACGAGATCCAGGTGGAAGCCACCTTCCCCGACGGCACCAAGCTGGTCACCGTTCACAACCCCATCCGCTGAGAGGTTACGTGATGATTCCCGGCGAACTCCTTCCCGCGGCGGGGGAAATCGAACTGAACGCGGGCCGTCCGACGGTGACGCTGGATGTGTCCAACACCGGCGACCGGCCCATTCAGGTGGGTTCCCACTATCACTTTTTTGAGACCAACGGGGCGCTGCAGTTCGACCGGGCGGCGGCGCGGGGATACCGGCTGGACATCCCCGCCGGCACGGCGGTGCGGTTCGAGCCGGGCCAGACCCGCAGCGTGACGCTGGTCGCCTATGACGGCGCGCGGGTGGTCCACGGCTTCAACGGCCTTGTCAACGGCGCTCTGTAAGGGATTGAGACAATGGCAAACCGCATCAGCCGCGCCGATTACGCCGCCCATTACGGCCCCACCACCGGCGACCGCCTGCGTCTGGCCGACACCGACCTGATCATCGAGGTGGAGAAGGACTTTACCATCTATGGCGAAGAGGTGAAGTTCGGCGGCGGCAAGGTGATCCGCGACGGCATGGGCCAGTCGCAGATGACCAACGCCGAAGGGGCGATGGACACCGTCATCACCAACGCCCTGATCCTCGACCACTGGGGCATCGTCAAGGCCGACATCGGGCTGAAGGGCGGGCGCATCGCCGCAATCGGCAAGGCCGGCAACCCCGACGTCCAGCCCGGCGTGACCATCGTCATCGGCCCCGGCACCGAGGTCATCGCCGGCGAGGGCAAGATCATCACCGCCGGCGGCATCGACGCCCACATTCATTTCATCTGCCCGCAGCAGGTGGACGAGGCGCTTTACAGCGGCGTCACCACCATGCTGGGCGGCGGCACCGGCCCGGCGGCGGGCACCAACGCCACCACCTGCACCCCCGGCCCCTGGCACATGGCGCGGATGCTCCAGGCGGCGGAGGCTCTGCCCATCAACCTGGGCTTCTTCGGCAAGGGCAACGCCAGCCGCGGGGATGCCCTGGAAGAGATGGTGCGGGCCGGCGCCTGCGGGCTGAAGCTGCACGAGGATTGGGGCACCACGCCCAAGGCCATCGACACCTGCCTGGACGTGGCCGAGCGGTTCGACGTGCAGGTGGCCATCCACACCGACACGCTGAATGAATCCGGCTTTGTGGAAAACACGGTGGCGGCGTTCCAGGGTCGCACCATCCACGCCTTCCATACCGAAGGGGCCGGCGGCGGCCACGCGCCGGACATCATCAAGGTCTGCGGCCTGAACAACGTCCTGCCCAGTTCCACCAACCCCACGCGGCCCTTTACGATCAACACGGTGGATGAGCATCTGGACATGCTGATGGTCTGCCATCACCTGTCCCCCCGCATCGCCGAGGACGTGGCCTTCGCCGAAAGCCGCATCCGCCGGGAAACCATCGCGGCGGAAGACATCCTGCACGACCTGGGCGCCTTTTCCATGCTGTCATCGGACAGCCAGGCCATGGGCCGGGTGGGGGAGGTGGTCATCCGCACATGGCAGACCGCTCATAAGATGAAGGTCCAGCGGGGCCGGCTGGCGGATGAGACGGGCGACAACGACAACGTGCGGGTCAAGCGTTACGTCGCCAAATACACCATCAACCCCGCCCTGTCCCATGGCATTGCGCCCCATGTGGGATCGGTGGAGGTGGGCAAGCTGGCCGATCTGGTGGTGTGGTCGCCGGCCTTCTTCGGCGTGAAGCCGGATATGGTGCTGAAATGCGGCACCATCGCCGCCGCCCCCATGGGCGACCCCAACGCCTCCATCCCCACGCCGCAGCCGGTGCATTACCGCCCCATGTTCGGCGCGCTCGGCCGGGCGCGCACGGCCAGTTCCGTCACCTTCGTCAGTGCGGCAGCATTGGAGGCGGGCTTGCCCGCCACCTTGGGGTTGACCCGTCCGCTGCTGGCGGTGTCGGGTTGCCGCAGCATCACCAAGGCCGGCATGATCCACAACGCCGCTACCCCCCACATCGAGGTCGACCCGGAAACCTACGAGGTGCGGGCCGACGGCGCGCTGCTGCTGTGCGAACCGGCGGACGTGCTGCCCATGGCCCAGCGTTACTTCCTGTTCTGATGAGAAAGACCCGCTGATGACCCGCCGAGCCGTACAGGCCATCTCCGCCGGCCATTGGCCGGAGGCGGAGGCCGTCGCCACCGTCACCCTGTCCCACGACGACCGTTTCCGCCGCCGCATCCGCCTGACCGACGATGCCGGGGCCGCGTTCCTGCTCGACCTGCCGCGGGCGGTGGCGCTGGAGCACGGCGACGGTCTGGCGCTGGAAGAGGGCGGCTTCATCCGTGTGGCCGCCGCCGCTGAGAAGCTGGCGGAGGTGCGCTGCGCCGACGCCACGGATCTCGCGCGGGTGGCGTGGCATCTGGGTAACCGGCACCTGCCCGTGGAAATCCGCGACGGGGCGGTGCGGTTGCGGTGGGATCATGTGATTGTGGACATGCTGCACGGGCTGGGGGCCGCGGTGACGGCGGTGGAGGCACCCTTCTCACCGGAATCCGGGGCCTATGCTGGCGGTGGCGGTCACCACCACCATCACGAGCACGACCACGATCATGGGCATCACCATCATGGCCATGACCACCACCATCACTAATCCTTCCCATTCTCCCTCTCCCCCCTGGGGAGAGGGCTGGGGTGTGGGCCGGTTTTCGCGCGTCAGCCCGAAAACCGAACCAACAGGCTCTCGAAATCCAGATTTGGGGTTGCTTCGCAACGAATTTCGGGCGTTCTGCGCGAAATCCGGCCCTCACCCCCGCGCTCTGCGCGCCCCTCTCCCCGAGGGGGAGAGGGGAGGCGGCTCATGACCCCTCTTCTGCGTCTGCTGGCGTGGCTGTCGCCCAGCTTTCCGACCGGCGGCTACACCTACAGCCACGGGCTGGAAAAGGCGGCGGAGGCCGGATTCGTCCGTGACCGCGCCACGCTTGCCCAGTGGGTGACGGCGGTTTTGGAGCACGGGGCCGGGCGGGCCGACGGGGTGTTTCTGGCGCTGACCCACCGGGCGGTGAGCGCGGGTGACGAGGACAGGTTCCGCTGGGCGGTGGAACGGGCCGACGTGATGCGGGCATCGGCGGAAACCGCGCTGGAGTCCTCGGCCCAAGGGGCGGCGTTCCTCACCACCGTGCGGGCGGCGTGGCCGCTGGACGGGCTGGACCGTTGGGCCGCCATCATCAAGGATATGGGCCGCGCCCCGGCCCATCCGGTGGCGGTGGGGCTGGCGGCGGCCCTGGCGGGCATCCCGTTGGCCGATACTTTGCAAGGGTTCACTCACGCCGTCGCCGCCAATCTGGTGTCGGCGGGCGTGCGGCTGGTGCCGCTGGGCCAGACCGACGGCCAGCGGGCGCTGGCAGCTCTGGAAGATGTCGCCCACACCATGGCGCTGTGGGCGGCGGATGCCGGGCCGGACGATCTGGGCAGCCGGGCGCCAATGGTCGATTGGACCTCCATCACTCACGAAACACAGTACACGAGGCTGTTCCGCTCATGACCTTCACCCCCATCACCCGCGGCCACACCGGCCCCTTGCGCGTGGGCATCGGCGGCCCGGTCGGGTCCGGCAAGACGGCGCTGACCGATGCTTTGTGCAAGCGGATGCGCGACGACTGGAACGTCGCCGCCATCACCAACGACATCTACACCAAGGAAGATGCGGAGTTCCTGACCCGTTCGGGCGCCCTGCACCCGTCGCGGATCATGGGCGTGGAAACCGGCGGCTGCCCCCACACCGCCATCCGCGAGGATGCCTCCATCAACCTCGCCGCCGTCGATCAGATGGTGGAGAAGTTCCCCGATCTGGATCTGATCTTCATCGAATCCGGCGGCGACAATCTGGCGGCGACCTTCTCGCCGGAACTGGCCGACATCACGATCTATGTGATCGACGTGTCGGCGGGCGACAAGATCCCGCGCAAGGGCGGCCCCGGCATCACCCGCTCCGACCTGCTGGTCATCAACAAGATCGACCTTGCCCCCCACGTGGGCGCGAGCCTGGAGGTGATGGACCGGGACGCGAAGAAGATGCGCGGCGACCGCCCGTTCCTGTTCACCAACCTGAAGGCCGGGCAGGGGTTGAACGAGATCATCAGCTTCATCGTGCAGACCGGCGGGCTGCCCGATCCGGGCTGATAGGGCAAGGGTGGTGTCGCTCCGCCGCGTGTTTGTACGGGCACGGATCACCGGCAGCGACATCACCCCGCCAACATGTTTCGCAAACACGATGAGGGCGCACGGCTGGCGCGAAATGACGCACCCTGCCGATTTTCGCGCCAGCCATTGCGGATTCGCAAGGGCAGGGCAGGGCCATATCCCTAGCCTTGGGGGATCGGATCGTCCGGCAAAGGGAACACCCCCATGAACTTCGATACCCAGACCTATATCGCCCTGGTCGGTGCCGGCAGCGTCTTTGTCGTCACCATCGGCGTGTTTGTCTTCCTGCTGACCCGCAAGAACAAGTGAGGGCGGGACGTTATCATGGCCTATCGGATCATCGCCGCCGAATGCGTTGCCTGTGACGCCTGCGTTGCCGTGTGCCCCAACGGGGCCATCAGCGTGAAGCGTGGCACCTATGTCATCGACCCCGCCAAATGCACCGAATGCCGCAAACGGTCGGATGGGCCGCAATGCGCATCCGTCTGCCCGACCGACTGTTGCCAGCCGGCATGACGGTCTTGTGAATGGAAAGGGACGAACATCATGGAATCGACTCGTGACAGCCTGATGGCCATCGGTCTTTTGCTGGTGGTTCTGGTGGCGGTCGTCGGCACGCTGCTCATCAACCCGGTGATGACGGTGTGGGTGGTGGTTCTGGCCACCGCCATCAACGGTCTCATGCTGGTCATGCTGACCATAGAACCGAAACTGTAAGGAAAGCCGGTCTCACAGAAACGGTCACCGCCGGGCACGCAGCATCTCGGTGATCCCTTCGTGGCAGGGGTGGCAGAGGGTGGTCAGGGCATCCACCGTTTCCGTTCCCATCACCCCCGGATAATAACGGTGGTGTACTTCCAGCCCGCGGCGGGCGTTGCACAGGCGGCAACGATGTCCGTCCCGCTCCAACGCCTCCTGCCGCAGAGCCTTCCAGGTTTCGCTGTTGATATAGCCGGCATAAGCCGCCTGCCGCCGCCGCCGGGCCATCTGGCGGCGGTTGTAGCGCCATGTCCACAGAACCAGACGCAGCAGAAGCCACAGAATCACCAGCGACAGCACAATGCCGGCGGCATCGCCAAACAGATCGGTCACGAAACGCTTACCCGGACAGCCCGTCGAAGGCGTCGTCCATAGCCTGCATCGCCTGAATCCGCAAGGCGTCGGCCGGGGCGGGACCGACAGCCAGTTCCAGCATACGCACGGTGCAGAACAGCGCCTGTTCCATGGACAGCAGGCTGTCGTCGGTGCGCGGCACCCGGTCCAGGCCATTCATCAGCACCGCGGCCTGCTTTTCGACCGTCTGGCCGATGGTCTTCAGCGTGTCCGCCACCTGCGGTTCCAGCCCCAGCGTTCCGGCGAATCCCTGGCAGCGGCGCAGCGCCCGGATGTGATCCTCGGCGCGGGCCTGGGCGTCGTCGTCGGGCGGGGCGGGCGGCGTGCCCGGCGGAGACAGCCGGGGCAGGGATGAGGCCACCGCCGCCGGTGCCGGTGCGATCACCGTGGTGGACACCATGCCGCGCACCGCCTGCCGCACCTCGTCCAAGCGCGCATCATAGGCGGTTTCGTTCAAGGTGCCCATGACGGACAAGGTGGATTCCAGGCTTTGCACCATCTGTTCGGCCAGATCGACGGCGGCGGCGGGATCGTGGGCCAGGGTATCCAGCCCCTCCAACCGCTGGCTGCGATCCTCCAGCGCGGTGACCACCAGACCGGAAAGCTGGGCGACGATGGCCGGCTTGTGCCGGTGGGCCTTGCCGAAATCCATGTCGCCCAGGACGGCCAGCAGGTCGGCGGGCCGGCGCATCCGCGACGCCACCACCAGCAGCACGAACACCGGCTTCAGCGGGGCCTGCTTCGCCGCTTCCCGCACGGCGTCACCGATGATGGCGATGGATTCCGCATCCAGTGCCGGGATCGGCTTGGGGGGCAGGGACGCCTTGGTCTGGGCGATCAGGTGGCCCAGATCCTGGAAATCGGCGATGTCCTGGGCCTGCCGCACCAGTTCGGGGTCGCCGTTGAACAGGTCGCGCAGGACGGTGACGCTCTTTTCCGCCTCGGCCAGGGCGGTGCGCAGGGCGGTGCCGGCCACCCACCACAGGCGGCAGCCCAGCGTGTGACGGCCCTTGGCATCATGGCCGTCCAACCGGCGCACCGCCTGTTCCAGGGTGGCCAGTTGCCTGGGATCGCCGCGCTGTTCCACCACCCGCCACAGCGGGTCGATGGCGGCACGCTCCACGCGCCCCACCGGCACGTCGGCGATGCGCGCGGCCTCCAACACATCCTCGAACGGGTCACAGAAGATGCGCTTCAGGGTCGGGCGGCGCGCCGGACGCACGCGGGCCAGCCGGGGACGGATGGACGCAAAGGTATCCCGCACCTCCGGCAGGTCGCCCACCTGTTCCAGCAACCGGACGATTTCCACGAATTTCGCTTCCGGGATATCGTGCAGCGTGTGCCGCAGATCCCGCAGCGTATCGCGCGGGTCGGTCATGCGGCCTTGGCCTTGATGGCTTCGATGCGGTGCACGGCTTCGGTGTCCAGAACGCCGGTGCGCCAGTCTTCATAGGCCCGGACCGAACGGCGGTGCTGGGCCATGACCGAACAGGCTTCGGCATGCTGGTCGCGGGCGGTTTCGGTGGTCGGCAACAGCGGCAGGATGCGGAAGATCTCGTTGACCGTCATCGCCTGTTCCTGCAGGTCGTCGCGGGTCTGGGCGTCGTTCCAGGCACCCAGGATGAAATCCCAGCCGTCGGCCAGCCACGTCAGCTTTTCCGAATCCTCGCGGAAAATGGCGCTCTGCGTGGCCCAGTCGCGGATCATGGTGCCGATGGCCCGCGCCCGCCGGTCGAAATCGGCCAGCAACTCTTCCCCGCGGCCCAGCGTGTGGGTGGCGACCGAGGCGCAGAAGCGTGCCACCGGGGCGGCGTCGCACGGATGCTCGTCAGCCCACTGGTTCAGGCTGTCGCGGAAATCGGCCAGCCCGCGGAGCCGACGGCGCAGCCGCCCCGGTTCGGGGGCGTGGACCAGACCGATGGGCCACACCACCTCCGCCAGGGTGGCGATGCGTTCGTAAAGCTGGGCCGGGTCGATGGCGAAGGACGCCGCCGCCCGCGTCAGGTAACTGCGGGTCAGCGCCTCCATCTCCTTGCTGTCGAGGCCGGAGCGCACGAGGTCGGCGGATTCCAGCCCGGCGGCGCGCAGCACCTCCACGATCAGCAGGACGTTGGTGAGCGCGCGGTACTTCTGATCCTCGGCCAGGGTGACGCGGGCGGCCTTGGCGCCCTCCGGCCCGGCCAGCCCCGAACGGGCGGCGCGTAGTTGGGCGCTGCGGATCTCCTGCGGCGAGCAGGCGGCCAGCCGCACGATCTGTTCATGCAGATAACGGTCGTGGACGGTCATGGCCACCATCTCCGGCACCACCTTCCACGGAACCACATAGATCCCCTTGCCCTCGGAGAAAGAGGGGATCAACACCTCCAGCCGGCGGCGTTCGTCCACCCGCACGCGGGTCTGGGACAGAAGCGGTGTGGTGAAGGACACGGCGACACCCCGTTCCTCGAAGGTGGCGGGGGCGTAGATAACGGTGCCTTGCATGGCGTCCGCGGTCCTTGGGGCCGGCTGGCGATGGCGCAATGGGGAAAGGCGAAGGCCGGATCGGCGCTCGCCCGCGTTGATATTCGACATTCTATACGAATGCCGTTCATTGAGAATCGGAAAGCGCGCACCCCGCTCATGTCCGGCTGGGGCGTGGCCTTTATGCCGCAGGATGGTGGCCGCCAAGCACCGACCGCTGCGCCGCCTCCACCGGAACATCATGAGGATCGAAGACATACCCCCGCCCGCGGGCGAAATCCGCCAGATCGCTGACCGAGCGCAGGTGACGGGCCGACCGCCGCAGCGCGGCGCGCAGGTCCGGGTCACGCTCCGCATCGATCAGAAAGCGCAGAAAATGGATCTCTCCCATACGCTCTCTCCTGGGGCATCATTGATGCGCTTGGTGGGCGGAACAGCGGCAGGGTATCAGCCCCCATTCCCGATTTTATGTCATTTATGTAAAATTGGATTTATTCAGATGCGCCATTTCGCCGCACCCGCGGCGGCGGCCCCGGCTATCCGTGAGCTTTGCGCTCGGGCAACCGTTCCAGCAGCAGCAGCGACCGTCCGACCACCGGCACCGTGGTGCCGCTGTGAACGGCATGGATGGCCGCACCGTCGGGGTCGGCGGTGTCGAGCAGCCGCACCCATCGACCACCCCCCTGCACAGCGGGCAGGGTAAAGGGCACGATATCGTGATGGGCGTTGACGATCAGAAGCAGCGTGGATTCCACCCCCGGCTTGCGGATGCCGGTGGGCTGCGCCCGCCCGTCCATCAGCATGCCCAGACAGCGGGCCAGCGGATCATGCCACTGTTCGGTGGTCTTCTCCATGCCCGCCGGGGTGATCCAGGTCACATCCTTCACGTCCAGGTCGGGGTTGTAGACGCCGGCGAAGAAGCGGCCGCGGCGAAGAAGCGGGTGGCTCTGGCGCAGGGCGATGAGCTGACGGACGAAATCGGTCATCTTCCGCCCTTCGTCGTCGATGGCCGCCCAGTCGATCCACGACAGGGGGTTATCCTGGCAATAGGCGTTGTTGTTACCGTTCTGGGTGCGGGCGAACTCGTCGCCGGCCAGGATCATGGGCGTTCCCTGCGACAGCAGCAGGGTGGCCAGCAGGTTGCGCATCTGCTGCCGGCGCAGTGCTGCGATGGCGGGGTCGTCGGTCGGCCCCTCGGCGCCATGGTTCCAGGACAGGTTGTGGGCGTGGCCGTCGCGGTTGCCTTCCCCATTGGCCTCGTTGTGCTTGTCGTTGTAGGAGACGAGATCGGCCAGCGTGAAGCCGTCGTGGGCGGTGACGAAATTCACCGACGCCCACGGCTTGCGCCCCCGACGGTTGAACAGGTCCCCCGATGCGGTCAGCCGGGCGGCCAGATCGGGCAGCTTGCCCTCGTCTCCCTTCCAATAGGCGCGCACGGTGTCCCGGTAGCGGTCGTTCCATTCGGCCCAGCCGGGGGGAAAGCCGCCCACCTGATAGCCGCCGGGGCCGCAGTCCCACGGCTCGGCGATCAGCTTGACCCGCGACAGCACCGGGTCCTGGCGGCAGGAATCGAGGAACCCGCCCCCCTGGTCGAAACCGTGGGGTTCGCGCCCCAGGATGGTGGCAAGGTCGAAGCGGAACCCGTCCACATGCATGTCGGTCACCCAATAGCGCAGGCTGTCGGTGACCATCTGCAGCACCCGCGGGTGGGACAGGTTCAGGGTGTTTCCGGTGCCGGTGTCGTTGATGTAATAGCGCGGGTCCGGCGCCAGCCGGTAATAGGACGCGTTGTCGATCCCCTTGAACGACAGCGTCGGCCCCATCTCGTTGCCCTCGGCGGTGTGGTTGTAGACCACATCCAGGATCACCTCGATCCCCGCCTCGTGATAGCGGGCGACCATCTCCTTGACCTCGTAAATGGCGCCGGTGGAGAGATAGCGGGGGTCCGGCGCGAAAAAGCCGATGGAGTTGTAGCCCCAGTAATTGCGCAGCCCCCGTTCGATCAGCATGCGGTCGTCGATGAAGGCATGGACCGGCAGCAACTCCACCGAGGTCACCCCAAGGGAGCGGATATAGTCCACCACCTCCGGCTGGGCCATGCCGGCGAAACCGCCGCGGAATTGCGGCGGCACCGCCGGGTGGGTCATGGTGAATCCGCGCAGATGGGTCTCATACAGGATGGTCTTTTCCCACGGCACCATCGGCGAACGGTCCTGGCCCCAGGTGAAGGCGGGATCGACCACCACGCATTTGGGCATCCCCGCCGCGTTGTCCCGCCGGTCGAACGACAGGTCCCCGCGCGGCGAGCCGACGCGGTAGCCGAAATGGGCGTCCGACCAGCGGAACGGCCCTACCAGCGCCTTGGCATAGGGGTCGAGCAGCAGCTTGTGCGGGTTGAAGCGGTGCCCGGCCCGCGGCTCGTAGGGGCCATGCACGCGGTAGCCATAAACGGTTCCGGGGCGGGCGTCGGGCAGATAGCCATGCCACACCTCGTCCGTGTACTCCGGCAACTCGATCCGCTCCAGCTCCCGCCGGCCGTCACGGTCGAACAGGCACAGCTCCACCCGGGTGGCGTTGGCCGAGAACAGGGCGAAGTTGACCCCCAGACCGTCCCAAGTGGCGCCGAGAGGGTAGGGCAGGCCTTCGCGGATGCGCGCGCGGGGCAGGGCGGGTGCCGCGGCGGTGGACAGCGGGGCGGTGTGGCTCGGCTGGACGGGAGGAAGCAGCATGGGCACGGGGATCCCCTGTGGGTGGCTGGCTGTGGCTTCACCGCTTGCGGGAACGCGCCGGAACCGCCTTAAGATCCCACAAGATCCGTGATTCTTTTACGTCACCGCCACGCGCTCCCCCTTGCGGCGGTGGGGTGGCGGACGGCTGCGCACCGCCGCGGCAAGGCGCACCCCCACCAGCACCAGCAGAATGGCAACGTAAAGGAAGGGGGCCGGCTGCCAGCCCTTCACCAGCATGACATAATGCAGGCACCCCGCCACACCGGCGGCGAACACGCCCTTGTGCAGCGCCCGCCACCGCCGCCCGCCGAGCCGCCGCACCATCCCGGCGGTGGAGGTGGCGGCCAGCAGCAGCAGAACCACGAAACCGCCCATGCCGATGGTGATGTAGGGCCGCTTCACGATGTCCAGCCACACCGCCGTCCAATCGAAGAACTGGTCGATCCCCACATAGGTCAGCAGGTGGAGCAGGGCGTAGAAAAAGGCGAACAGCCCGATCATCCGGCGGAATCGGGCCAGGACGGGCAGGCCGGTGACGATCCGCAGCGGCGTCACCGCCAGCGCCAGCATCAGGAAACGGATGGCCCACAGCCCGCTCTGCCGCACGGCCTCCGCCACGGGTTCGGGGCCGAGGCCGTCGGTAAAGGCGAGCCACACGGTCCAGCCCAGGGGAACCAGAGCGGCCGCGAACACCGCCGGCTTGGCCCAGCGGGACGACAGGGCGACGGTCAGGGCGGTCTTTGCCGGGGACATCCGCCAATCCCCTTCAATAATAGGTCCGCAGGTCCATGCCGCGGTAAAGCGCGGCCACCTCGTCGCCGTACCCGTTGAAGGGCAGGGTCTTGCGGCGGAAGAAATCGCCCACCCGCCGCTCGGTGGCCTGGCTCCAACGGGGGTGGCTGACCTCGGGGTTCACGTTGGCGTAGAAACCGTACTCATCGGGCTGCAAGCGGTTCCAGGCGGTGGGGGGCTGTTCCTTCACCAGGGTGATGCGGACCACCGACTTGATGGATTTGAAACCGTATTTCCATGGAACCACCAGCCGGATCGGCGCGCCGTTCGGGCTGGGCAGCGGGTCGCCGTACATGCCGACCGCCATCAGGGTCAGTGGGTGCATGGCCTCGTCCAGCCGCAGACCCTCCACATAGGGCCAGTCGAGAATGGGATACATCACCCCCGGCATGGATTGCGGGTCGAGCGCGGTCTGAAAGGCCACGTATCTGGCCTTGGCGGTCGGCTCCACCCGTTTCAGCAGTTCGGCCAGGGGAAAGCCGGTCCAGGGGATCACCATGGACCAGCCCTCCACGCAGCGCAGCCGGTAGATGCGCTCCTCCAGCGGAAAACGCAGCAGATCGTCGATGCCGAAGGTGGCGGGTTTGCCGGCTTCACCATCGACCACCACCTGCCAGGGGCGCAGGGGGAGCTTGCCGGCATAACGGGACGGGTCGCTTTTGCCCGGCCCGAATTCATAGAAATTGTTGTAGGTGGTGGCCGATTTGAGCGGTGTCACCGCGTCGGCGGCGGTGTCGGTGGGCCGGACGGTGGTCTGAACCGTGAAGGCCGTGGCCCCGGCCTGAAGCGGCGCGCTGCCCATGGCAAGGGCGGCGGCTCCTCCGGCCAGGACCGAGCGCCGGGACAGCACATGGCCGCGCGGGGTCACCTCGTTCTCCGACAGGTGTGATGCGGCTTTGGAGACGATGAGCATTCCCACAACCCCTCCGTCGGTGCCAATCCTGGTTTCCGTCACGCGGGGATCCGGCGGATCCCATGCCGAGGTGATGTCGGACCGCGGGCGCGCCCAATCAACCCCCTGTCCAATCCGACCAACTTGATTTTCCATAAGATTGATTATACGATTTATCGGCCGCGACAAAAGCTTGTGTTGAGCCACGTTCCTTCGCCCGTTTATCGGCCAACAATTCCCGCCAAAAAAGGTCGAAAGGCAAGATTATCCTTGAGGTCCTAATATTAAGAATAGTTATTGTGGGTATATCGCCTCAATCATCGGTGGCTGTTGGATTTTCGGTTGGCACCGGAGAGAATATTGAATTTCCGCCCCGTGTCGTTTTATCGGGACGGCCCCCTGCCCGACCGGCCGCCGGGGGATTTTCGTCAGATAAAGAACGATAAATTCTTTTGTCAGCGTGATTATCCGTAGTATGCGACGTAAGGATGTTTAACATGACCGGCCAACCCGTGAAAGCGGAAGCCACACGGGCGCAACCGGCATGGCGCCATTCCCCGGCTTGCCCGCCACCCCCAACCCTGCCACGGACCTTGCGACCATGAACCCACTGACCATCGATCTCAATTTGGTTGGTATCGGCACGGATTTTCAGGTGGTGGGGTTCGAGGGCGAGGAATCGCTGTTCGGCGATTACCTCTTCTCGGTCTACATTCAGTCGCCGAATCACTCCCTCCCTCTGAAGCCTTTCGTGAACGCGCCGGCCACGCTGGTTTTGCAGGCCGATACCATGCCGAAGCGTTACTTCAGCGGTGTGGTTCTGTCGGCCACCTTTCTGGGAACCAACCCGCGCCACGCCTTCTATTGCTTCAAGATCGTGCCGAATTTCAGCCTGCTGCGCATGACGCGGTGCAGCCGGATTTTCCACAGCAAGACCGCCATCGACATGATCGAGACGGTTCTCGACGATCACCGCATCTCCAACCGTAAATTCCTGACGGTCGGGACCTATCATCAGTATGAATTTTTCACCCAAAGCAGTGTTTCTTCTTACAACTTCATTCGCCAATTGATGGCCGAGGAAGGCATTTTTTACTATTACCAACACAGCGAGGCCGGAAGCCTGATGATGATTCAGGATTCCACGATGCCGTTCTCCTCGTCCAACGTAACGCTGCGGCACGGCTATTCGGCGTCCGACCGCCGCCGCCCCGACGAGGTGGACAGTTGCTCGCTGGAACACCGCGTGGTTCCCAGCCGTCTGGTCACCATCCCCCTGCACACCCACGACCTGCTGCGGCTGCCCGCCACATCGACCAGCGGCGCCGATTACGACCTGCCCTATGAATGGACCAAGGGCAGTGCTTCCAGCGTCGAGCATCTGGAAGCCATGAACGACCAGCGGCAGGCTTCGTTCGAATCCTCCGCCGTGGTGCTGCGCGGCCGCAGCTATTGCCCCAATCTGGTGCCGGGCTACACGGTCCAGTTGACCGGATCGGCGCGTGATGAGGTCAAGGGCAGCTTCGTGCTCAAGCGCGTCCGCCACCGCATCGGCAAGGATGGCTATCACAACGAATTCGTCGCCTTCCCGGCGGCCAGCCGCTATGTTCCGCTGCTGCCCTCCGACCAGCAGGATTTCGACGACAACCAGATCACCCCGCTGGGTGAAATGCTGACGTATCTGCGGCATCTGCAAGACGCCTGATTGCCCCGAACCGTCCCAGCCGCCGCAGCGCCGCGAACAGGAGAGTGAGTGTCATGTCCCAGATCGAATTGGGTGTCGTCCAATCCGAGACTCCGGACACGTCCGGGCGGGTCGAGGTCCTGCCGAACTTCATCAACGATCCCACCCATACCGTGTGGGCCGATGTGGCGCAGCTGTGGGCCGGGGACAGTTTCGGTGTGCGGTTCACGCCCCGCAAGGGCGATACGGTGGTCCTGCTCTACCCCTCCAACACCGCCAACTCCCCCGTCGTCATCGGCAGCCTGAATTCCCGCGCCAACAACACCCGTCATACGGTCTATAACCCGACCGACGACGAAAAAGTCCAGGCGATGCTGGCCAACGTCAAGGACGGCCTGGAGAAATTCAAGCCTTACTCGGACGGCAGCCGGAACGATCACATCGAACCGGACGCCAAGGAAAACGCTCACGAGAAGATCAAGGCCAATCGTAACTTCACCCGTACGGTCACCGGCTTCAACGGGTATAACTTCGGCTCTTTCCCCACCGGCAAATCGTTTGCCGCGCCTGCCTACGACATCTTCCGCACCCAGCCGGACGATGATGCGACCGAGAGCGAATACAAGCCCGGCATGGGGCCGAAGGAAGCGGACACCACCAGCAACCTCTGGCGCTCGGTCATCCGTTCCAAGATCCGTGCGAAAACCGCCGCGGCCACGGGATCAGGATCGGGAACGTCGGCGGGGGGAAGCGACAACAGCAAGGACCCCGATTACAGCGGCAAGTATCACGAAATCGTTTTCGACGACAGCCCGACGTCGCCGATGCTGGCGATCACCGCTCGCGGCCAGCGCCTGGACTATACCGATGGTGAATTGCACGAGGTCGTGCAAAAGGACCGCCACACCCGTGTCGTGGGTAATGATTACCGCTATGTGGAAGGCGACGAATACCTGCACATCCAGGGCGATCAGCATCTTTTCGTCAACGGCGATTTCTATAACACCTACATCGGTGATACCTACACCACCAATTGGGGCACGGATCGCGTCGTCTTCTATGGTTTTGACGATTCGATCTTCTATGGTGAAGCCCGCAGTTCCATGTACGGTTTCACCTATTCCTACAACAACGGCGACAGTGATTCCGTTTCCTATGGCAATGCCACGTCTTATTCGGAAGGGGATTCGGATTCCTACACCAAGGGAAATACCAAGGAAGTCTATCACGGTGCGGTGACGTCCAGCTTCATGGCGGCCGTGAACGAGAACTTCTTCGGGATCACCAATTCCAATTATCTGGGCATCGTCAACGAGAACTTCTTCGGTGGAACGCTGGCCATCACCTTTGCCGCCACCGCCGACATCTATATCGGTTATATGTTCGAGTGTTTCCTTGGCTACAAGACCGAGGTCAACCCCCAGGGCGATGCCCAGGCCAAGAAGGACAAGGCCGAACTGGTCGGTGAAATCGATGCCAAGCTGACCACCCTGAAGACCGATATCAACAGTGCGGTTGATACCAAGGTCGGCGCGATCGATACGAGACTAGGAAACATCGACACGGATATCAAAACGATCAAGTCGATGCTTTGAGCGGGACCGACCGATGCAGATCGTCAAACCGATGCGGCTTGGCATCCTGACCAAGCCGTTCAGCCACCGCGGCCGTCACTGGTTGGCCGTCACCGCCATGGCCTATTTCGATTTCCAGGCTCCCGAGCGCCTGCTGCTCGACAGCAAGATGTGGCCGGAGGTCATGGGCGTGCTGGGCGGCGATGGGATCCTGGATCTGGCGATGCCCAAGCCCCATGCCGAGGTGCTGGTCGGCGGCAACGCCTATCCCACACCCGGCACGGCGGGAACCGTTGCCGAACCGTCGCTGCGCATCGGCCCGGTCGACAAGCGGCTTCTGGTCTTCGGTGACCGTTTCTGGACCCCCTCCCCCGGCCCGCAGCGGGCCATGGCCACGGCCCCCCGGCCGTTCACCGCCATGCCGCTGACCTGGGCCAACGCCTTCGGCGGGCCGGGGTTCAAGGACAACCCGGTCGGCAAGGGCCACGATGCGATCAATCAGATGGCCGCGGGGGAGCAGCCGGCACCGCTGCCCAACGTCGAACATCCGGCCCACCTCATCACCAGCCCGCGCGACACCCCCGAACCCGCCGGGTTCGGGCCGCTCGACATCGCCTGGCCCCAGCGGCACGGGCGGGCCGGCACCTATGACCGCCAATGGCTGAAGCAGGATTTCCCCGGTCTGGCCGCTGATATCGACTGGCGGATCTTCAACGCCGCCCCACCCGACCAGTGGTTCCCCGGCTATCTGGATCCGGCCACGCCCTTCACCGTGGCGGGGATGCACCCGGAACGGCCGGTGCAGAGCGGCCGGCTGCCCGACATCCGGGCGCGGGTGTTCGTGCGCCGCCGGATGCCGGACGGCACGGCGCAGTTCATCGAGGGCGGAACGCGCATCGATACCCTGTGGCTGTTCCCCCACCTGAACCGCGGCCTGACCCTGCACCGCGCCGGTGTGGAAATCGCCGACAGCGACGCCCTGGATGTGGAGGTGGTGATGCTGGCGTGGGAGCGGACGGGCGATCCGCCGCGCCCCATCGACTATTACCGCGAAATTCTGGACCTGCGGCTCGACCCGGCCGAGGGCGGGCTGTACGCCCTGGCCGACAGCCATCTGTCCCCCCCGCGCACGGCCGAGGATGAGGCCATCCTGGCCGCCGAGCGGGAGGCTGCCCTGGATGCCATGGTGGCGCGCATTGAGGGGATGCGGCGCAAGGCGCTGGAGCAGGTCAAGGACCAGATGCCCCCCGACAAGCCTATCGACCTGCCGCCCATCGACCGCAGCAGCCTCGGCCCGGTGGTGACGCCCAAGCAGATCGAGGAATTCGACATCGACCTGAAGGCCATCATCGACCACGCCAAGGCCAAATTGGACGAGGTGGCGCAAAAGCGCGACGAGGTGCTGGCCGAGGTGGAAAAACGGCGCGCGGAAGCCGAAGCCGCCGGTCAGGTTCTGGGCTATGTTCCCGAAACCCTGGAGCAGCGCAAACGTAAGGCCCGCGAAACGGCGGCGTGGCAGCCCGCCGCCCTGCGCCCGCCCGCCCGCCCCGACCCGGCGGGGCCGTCGGATTTCCTGCGCAGCATCGAAATCGACCCCGCGATGCTGGCCCAGGCCAAGGAGCAGGGCCAGGATATCCCCGACCCCGCCGAGCAGGAGGAAGAGGTGATGGCCGCCATGGCCGCCGCCCGCCGGATCGCCCCGATGGCGGTCCGCCCGGACGCGCCGTGGCCGGATGCCCTGGCCGACGATCTGGGCGCCTATGTCCGCGAATTGCTGGCGGAGGGGAACACGCTGGCCGGGCGCGATCTGGCCGGTGCCCGGCTGGCCGGCATGGATTTCCGCGGCGCCGACCTGCGGGGGGTGCTGCTGGAAAAGGCGGACCTGACCGGCTGCTGCTTCGACGGTGCGCGGCTGGAACAGGCGGTCTTCACCGAAGCGGTGCTGGATGGCGCCAGCTTCGCCGGGGCGGCCATGGCCGAATGCAACCTGTGCGCGGTGCGGGCGCGCAACGCCCGCTTTGCCGGGGCCGATCTGACCAAGGCCATGATGATAAAGGCGGTGCTGACCGGCGCCGACCTGTCCCGCTGCACGCTGGACGGGGTTCTGACCATCGAGGCCGACCTGACCGGCGCGGATCTGTCCGGTTCGGTCCTGAAATCCGCCGCCTGGGTGAAACCGCTCCTGCCCGGTGCCCGCATGGCCGGGATGTCGGTCACCCTGGCGGCCCTGGTCCAGGCCGATCTGACCGGCGCCGATCTGTCGGGGGCGCGGCTGGAACGGGTGGGGCTGCCCGACCTGACCGCACCGGGGCTGTCGCTGCGCGGCGCCCATATCCGGTACATCAGCACCGCCAGCAAGGCCGATCTGACCGGCGCCGATCTGTCGTGGTGCGATGCCGAGGGCACCTCGTGGTTCAAATGCACCCTGCCGGGGGCGCGGATGACCGGCGCCCGGCTGGATCAGACGGTGTTCACCATGGCCGACCTGACCGGGGCGGACCTGTCGGGGGCCTCGCTGCGCGGCGCCCATTTCACGGTCGCCGATGCCCGCCGGGCCAATCTGGCCGGGGCCGACGGTTTCAACGCGGTGTTCCGCAAGACGCTTTTGAGCGATGCTCGGGTGACCGACGCCAACATGTATTCCGCCATGCTGGACGAAGCCAACCTGGAAGGCACAGCACTCGACCGCACCAATTTCGGATTGACCGTGTTCACCCGCCGCGAGAAATGGTGACGGCCATGCAGACATCAGGAGTGAAAAAGACATCCGGCGCCGTCACCGCCGCCGAGCTGCAGGACCTGCTGTCCTCTCTGGGCATTGCGGAGGATCTGGACTGCTCCGGCCTGGATCTGGGGACGCTGGCGGTCAAGAGCGGCATCGTCTCCCGCACCCGGTTCACCGACGCCGTGTTCACCGGCAGCCGGCTGGAATCGCTGATCGTGTCCAAGGCGGACATGACCGGCACCCGCTGGACCGGCACGGCGCCGCGGATGACCGCGTTCGTCAAGTGCGACTTCACCGGCGCCGACTTCACGGGGGTGGATCTGGAGATGTGCGCCTTCACCGCCTGCAGCTTTGCCGGGGCGCGGTTCGACGGGGCGCGGATCTTCCGCTGCGCCTTCAGCGACTGTGACCTGACCGGCAGCCGCTTTGCCGGAGCGTCCCTGACCGAATCCTCGCTCATGGGCGGCACGCTGGGCAACGCCGACCTGTCGGGGGCGGAATTGCTGGGGGTGACGCTGCACAAGCCCGACTTTGCCGTCCTGGGCCTGGCCGGCACCCGCTTCATCCGCTGCGCCTTCATCGAAGGATCGGCGGTGGGGCAAAACCTGTCCGGCTTCTCCTTTCCCCAGTGCAATTTCCTCGACTGCGCGCTGGATGGTGCTGTGTTCGAGGGGTGTGATCTGACCCAGGCGGTGTTCATGAACGCGGCCTTGCGCGGCGCGCGGCTGGACCGGTCATTGGCCCCGCGCTCGCTGTTCACCGGCGCCGACCTGACGGGGGCGTCGTTCCGCATGGCCAATCTGATGCAGGCCAATTTCCAGAACGCCAATTTGACCTGGGCCGATTTCTCCGGCTCTTATCTGGAGCAGGCCCAGTTCGGGGCCGCGACCTGCCAGGGCACGGCGTTCAGCGACTGCAATCTGATCACGGCGGATTTCGCCGGGGCCAACCTGACCGGGGCGCGGGTGCTGAACGCCCAGCTTCACCGGACCAGCCTGCACAACATCATCGAAACGGACAGCGTGTGGACCGGGTCCAACCGGAACAGCGCGCTGGGCACCGATCCCCACCGCAAGGAGGCGGAGGACTTCACCCCCCTGGCCCGCCGGCATGTCCCGCCCACGACCTGACCGTTCCTGGCCGTACGTGGTTCCAGCCCCCGCCTTCCCCCTATCAGGAAACGTTCCCATGCACGTCGATCGTCTTCCCCTGCACAGCGATTCTTCCGGCCCGGAGATGACGACCCCCGCACCGGCCCCAGCCGTTGCGGACACCGCCCTGACCGTCGGCACCGTCACTGCCAGCGACGGCGGGCGGCTGACGGTGGCGGCCGGCGGCATCAGCCTGGAGGCCCGCCGGGCGGTGTCGTGCCTGATCGAGCCGGCGGTGGGTGATACGGTGCTGCTGCTGGCGGATGGCCGCGTGGGCCAGCGCGTCCTGGCGGTGCTGGACCGCGATGCGGCGGCGGCCCTGACGCTGACCGCCGGGGACGGCCGCGGGCTGACCATCGCCGCCCCCGACCTCACCCTGTCGGCGGAGCGCCGGCTGAATGCGGCCGCCCCCGAAACCGCCCTTGTGGGACAGAGCCTGTCCGTGCGGGTGGAGCGGGCGTCCCTGGTCGGCCGGGTGGTCGAAGCCACCGCCGACACGCTGAAGACCGTGGCGCTGACGCTGATGAGCGTGGCCGAACGCTGGACCGCATCCGCCGGGACCAGCACGCGGCTGGTGCATGGGACCGACACGGTTCAGGCGCGCGATCTGGTGTATCAGGCCAGCGAAACGGCGGTGGTGCGCGGGACCCGCGCATCGGTTTCGGCGGTCGATGACGTGGTGGTTACCGGTTCGCGCATCAGCATGACCTGAGCGCCGGTACCGTCCGCCGCATCCGTTGCTTCGAGAGGGGAGAACCGCCGTGGTTTTTGCGACCTGCCAGATGATGGGGATGAATTTCGGCTTTCCCGACGTCTGCCTGACGCCGATCCCGCCGATCGGCCCGGTCCCGATCCCCTATCCCAACATCGCCATGACGCCGACGGGCATCCCGACGGCGCCGACCATCCTGACCATGTGCTGCCCGTCGCACAACATGCTGAGCATCGTGCCGCTCAGCATGGGCGACAACCCCGGTGTGGCCATGGGGGTGGCGTCGGGCATGGTCATGGGGCCGGAACGCAAGCTGCTGACCAGCGTGAAGGTGTTCTTCATGGGGCCGCCGGCCGATAAGATGCTCAGTCTCAACATCCACAACAGCACCAACTGCCCCGGCAGCCAGATCGTGCCCAGCCAGCCCAAGGTGCTGATCCTGGCGTGACGATGCGATCGGTGCGGTAAGAAAGATACGATGGCGCGCATTCTTCTGGCCTGGGAACTGGGGGCCGGGTACGGCCACCTGACCATGTTGCGGCGGATTGCCGACGCGGCGCGGTCGCGCGGGCACGATGTGGTTTATGCCGTCCGCAGCCTGGACGCGGCGGCGGACGTGCTGGGCGTCACCGCCCCCCTGTTCCAGGCGCCGCTGGTCGGCGCCAACCACACGCTGGCGGGAACGCGGCTGCCGCTGGGCAGCCTGCCGGACATCCTCTACAGCGCCGGCTTTTCCCACGCATCCACCCTGCTGCCGGCGGTCCGCGGCTGGGAAATGCTGCTGGAGGTGCTGCGGCCGGACGTGATCGTCGCCGATTACGCGCCGGTGCTGACCCTGACCGCCTGGAGCTTCTTTCCCGTTCTGGCGGTGGGAACGGGTTTCACCCTGCCCCCCCGCCATCTGGCGGAACTGCCGCCGCTGGCGCCCAAGGCCGGGGCGGGCATCCCCGCCGCCCGCATCCTGGAGGTGGCGGAGGAGATCCAGGCCCTTCGCCAGGCACCGGCGCTGGGATCCCTGGGGGCGCTTGTGGGCGGCGACCGCGCTTTCGCCTTTGGGCTGGGGCTGTTCGATCCCTACCGCGACCTGCGGCTGGAGCCGCTTTACGCCCCCTTGGAACCGCTGCCCCCGCCCCTGCCGCCGCCGGCCAACCTGCGTTCGGTCTTCGCCTATCTGGGCGGTGACTTTCCCCCCACCATGCCGGCGCTGGTGGCGCTGGCCGAGATGGCGCGGGAGCGGGACATCCGCGTCGGCACCTATGTCCGCCGCGGCTCGCAACGGCTGGCCGGTGCCCTGGCGGCGCTGGGGGTGACGGTGTACGACCACCCGCCCCCCTTGAACGACGCCCTGGCGGATCATGCCGTCGTTGTGCACCACGGCGGCATCGGCACCGCCAGCGCCGCCCTGGCCGCCGGCCGTCCGCAGGTGCTGCTCAGCCAGCATTTGGAGCATGGTCTGAACGGCGATGCCCTGGCCCGGCTGGGCTGCGGTGTCACCGTCGCGGGCGGGGGCGACCCCTCGCTGCTGGGGCGCGCGGTGGCGACGGTGATCGACGACCCCGCAGCCGCCGCCCGTGCGGCCGCGGGGGCGGCGGCCGTCAGCCGCGGGCAGCCGGACGGGCTGGCCCCGCTGCTGGATGCCCTCGACGGGCTGGCCGGGACCGGGGGAGCGGCATGATGAGCGACCGTCCGTCCCTGCCCGCACGGGGGCCGTCGGTGGCATCGCTGGTGACCACCGCCGGCCACGACCTTGCCACCCAGACCCAGGCCATGAATCAGGCCATGGTGCTGATGCAGAACGGTCAGCCCGGCAAGGCCACCGCCATCCTGGCCGGCATCGTCGATGCCGAACCCCACTTCACCGACGCCTATGTGGCGCTCGGCTGCTGCCATCTGCAAAGTGGGCGCACCACCGACGCCATCGCGGCCCTGGGCAGCGCCACGGCGCTGGACGCCTATCACCCCGCCGCCTTCGCCAATCTGGGCTTGGCCTACACCGCCACCCGGCAGTTCGACGAGGCGCGGGCCTGTTTCGAGCGGGCGCTGATGCTGACGCCCGACCACCCGGTCTATCGGTGCAATTACGCCGGGATGCTGGTGGCCGCCGGTGACATCGACGGCGCCATGGAGCAGTACCGCCACGCCCTGGCCGCCGATTCCGGCCATCCCATGGCCTGCCGGGAAATGGCGAAGATATTGCGCCACCAGGGCAAGCGCACGGCCGCCGCCGCCCTGCTGCGCCATGCCACGGCCACCACCCCCGGCGACCATGCGCTGTGGCTGCAATTGAGCGAAACGCTGGTGGAACTCGGCCGGGTGGACGAGGCGTACGAGGCCAGCGAACAGGCCCGCGCCATCGACCCGACCCATGCGGATGGGCTGATGATCCACGGCCGGATCCTGCTGGCCCGCGGCGCTTGCGCCGAGGCGGCGCAGACGCTGGCCCAAGCCGCCGCCCTGCGCCCCAACGCCATGGTTCCCCGCTTCCTGCTGGGGGAGGCGCAGCGCGGCCAGGGCAATTATCCCGCGGCCATTGCCCAATGGTCGGCGCTGATCCAGCGGTTCCCCCGCTCGCCGCAGCCCTATCTGGGGCTGGCGCGCACGCTGATCGACACCGGCAACGCCGACGGCGCCCGCCGCTGCCTGGACCGGGTGGCGGAGATGCAGCCCGACGCCGGGGAACGGCTGTGGCTGCAGGCCGAGTTGGACCTGCGCCAGGGCTATGTGACCAAGGCATGGCCGGTTCTGGCCGAGCAGATGCGCCCGTTTGCCGCCGAGCCGGAGGCCGCGCGCCCCCCGCTTTGGGACGGTTCGCCGCTGGCGGGGCGGCGTCTGCTGGTCGATGCCCGCCTGCCACTGACGGAAACCATCCTGCTGGCCCGCCTGCTGGCGCTGGCGAGCCTTCAGGACGGGCCGGTCCGGGTGCTGGCGCGGCCCGATATGGCGCAACTCCTGTCCACGGTGCCGGGGGTGGAGGGAGCCTATGGCCATCCCCGCGGCGCCTATGCCGGTGCGGACCTGTGGTGTTCGCTAAGCGGGCTGGCCGTGGTGCTGGCCCCCCGGCGCGAAGCCCTGACCGCCCTCACCCCCTCCCTGCGCGCCCCGGCGGCTCTTGTGCAGCGCATGAAGGAGCAGGTGCAGGGCGGCGAAAGCCGGCCGTGGCTGGGTCTGGTTGCCCCGCCGCCCGAACAGGCCGATCGGCTGGGATCGGTGATCGACGGCGTGCTGGCGGACGGCCGCTGGAACATCGCTTGGATCGCCCCATCCGCCGACGCGGCGCAACCGCCCCTGCCCCGTCTGTCCCTGCCCCGTCTGCCGGGCGGACCGGCGGCGGACGGCACGGCCCCGCGGATCGTCACCCTGACCGCCGACCGACCAGTGGACACCGCCGCCGCCCTCAGCGTGGTGGATCACATCATCGCCGTTGACGGCCCCGCCGCCCATCTGGCCGGTGCCCTGGGGCGTCCCGGCCATATCCTGGTCCGACCGTCCGGCCACTGGTGTTGGGGCTACCAGCCGGCCAGCCTGTGGTATCCCACCCTGACCGCCATCCGGCGGGAACCGGCGGAAGGGGATTGGACCGCGGCGCTGGGGCGTCTGATGGCGGCGTTGCCGGCGGACACCACTGGTCACACCAGTGGCGATGACGGCGATTGACACCCGACCTGTTGCACCGCATCGTTCCCCTATTGTTGACCAGACCATTCGGGAACTTTCCTAATGACCGAGGCCGAGGCCAAACCCGTCCGCAACACCCGTGAGTCCAACCGCCGCCGCGCCGATGACGGCCGCACCGGGGAAACCGGCACCGCCGGCTGGACCCTGCCGACCGGGCCGTTGCTGACGGAGCCGGCGGCCCGGTTCCCCGTGCCCGCGGCGCAGGATTCCGCCGCCCTGGTGGCCGACCTCGGCGCCTGCCTCGACCGTTTCATGCGGGAAAGCGAGGAGGATCCCTTCACCAACCCGATCCTGCACCTGTCGCTGGAAATCACCCGGCGGCTGGCGGCGGGAACGCTGGACCTGGGCACGCTGGAGCAACTGCTCCAGCACCTGTCCGCCGAAGGGTTCCTGGCCCGCACCCGGCGATTCGCCGCCAAGCTGGGGGAAACCGACCCGGCGGCCAACGACGCCATCATCCGCCGTCTGGTCCGCACCATCGCCCAGCCGGACGAAGGCGCCCCGCCCCTGCCCTTCGACGTCTTCCGCCGGCGGGTGGAGGCGGAGGTGTTCGGCATCGTCATCACCGCCCACCCGACCTTCAACCTGTCGGGGCCGTTGATGACGGCGCTGGCCTGTCTGGCGCTGGACCGCGACGAACACGGCGAGCCGCTGACCGCATCCAAGCGCGCCGCCCTGATCGCCCGCATGGCCCGGTCGGAGCACCGCCCCGACGCCAACCTGACGCTGTCGCGTGAGCATGAGTTGTCGCTGCACGCCCTGGCCAACATCCAGACGGCGCTGCGCCGGCTCTACGGCCTGATCTTCGCGGAAGCGGCCACCCTCTACCCCGAACAATGGACGGAACTGACGCCCAAGCTGCTGACGGTGGCAAGCTGGGTCGGCTATGACATCGACGGGCGGTCGGACATCAAATGGACCGACATGCTGCACAAGCGGCAAAAGGTGCAGTTGCAGCAGCTGCGCCAGTATCTGGCCGAGGTGCAGGCCGCCCGCGCCGCCGTGCCCGACGACGAGGAACTGCGCCACACGCTGGAGCAGATCGAATCCCGGCTGGTGCTGGCAATCCACGAGATCACGGATGAGATCAGCGTCTTCGCCGTCCACGATCCCCAGCGGCTCGATTCGCAAAAGCACCTCCAGCGCATTTCCCGCCGGATGCACGAGGATCGCGCCTTCCGCCTGACCGACGGGGCGTTTCTGGTGGAGCGGGTGAACCGCGCCATCCGCCTGCTGGGCGCGCGGGGGGCGGAGGCGGTGCCGGCGGTGCTGCGGCTGAGCGTGCTGCGGGCGGAACTGGCGAACTATGGGCTGGGCACGGCCCACACCCATGTGCGCATCAACTCCACCCAGCTTCACAACGCCATCCGCAAGGCGGTGGGGCTGGAAACCGCCCCCGACGATCCCCGGTTCCGCCAATCCTATCTGGAACGGCTGACCCATCTGCTGGACACGGTGCAGCCGGTCGCCATCAATTTCGGGTCCCTGACCGGCGAGCGCACATCGGCCAAGCGGCTGTTCATGGTCGTGGCGCAGATGCTGAAATACGCCGATTCCAGCGTGCCCGTCCGCTTCCTGATCGCGGAGAGCGAGGCGGCGTTCACCGTACTGACCGCGCTCTATTACGCGCGCCTGTTCGGGATCGAGGACCGGCTGGACATCTCCCCGCTGTTCGAGACCGAACGCGCGCTGGAACTGGGCAGCCGGGTCATCGACACGCTGCTGGAGAATCCCCATTACCGCGCCTATGTGCAAAAGCGCGGGCGGCTGTGCATCCAGACCGGCTATTCCGACGCCGGCCGCTATCTCGGCCAGACGCCGGCTGCCGCCTCCATCGAACGGCTTCGCAACCGTGTGGCCCGGCTGTTCCGCAAGCACGGGCTGACCGGCGTGCAGCTTGTGGTGTTCGACACCCACGGGGAATCCATCGGCCGCGGCGCCCACCCGGCCAGCTTCACCGAGCGGCTGTCCTACATCGCATCCCCGGCGTGGCTGTCGTCGCTGGCCGAACTGGGGGTGCCCTACAAGCAGGAGGTCAGCTTCCAGGGTGGTGACGGGTTCCTCTACTTCGTCACCGAGGCGTCGGCCTTTGCCGTGGTCACCCGCATCGTGCAATACATGCTGGGCGACCGTCCGTCGGGCAACGACGATCCCTTCTATGACGAGAACGACTACATCACCGAACTCTTCACCACGGTGAAGGAGTTCCAGGTGTCGCTGGTGGGTGATCCCAATTACGCGGTGCTGGTGGGCACCTTCGGCGGCAGCCTGCTCTACCCCTCGGGAAGCCGGGCGTTCAAACGCCAGCACGACGGCAGCGCCGAGAGCATCGACCAGCAGAACATCTCCCAGATCCGCGCCATCCCCCACAACGCCATCCTGCTGCAGCAGGGGTTGCCGGCGAACGTCATCGGCGGTTTCGGGGCGGCCATCGACAAGGATCCCGAACGGTTCGCGTCCCTCTACGCCCGGTCGCCGCGGTTCCGGCAGTTGCTGGGCATCGTCGAATACGGCTTCGCCATTTCCGAGCCGGACGCGCTCAAGGCCTATATCGACATGATGGACCCGGAACTCTGGCTGACGCTGGCCGCGCGTGAGCGGGAACCGGCGCGGGCCGAGGAAATGCGCAATCTGGCCGACCATCTGGAAAGCAGCCCGGCCCATGTGCGGCAGATGCGCGTCTTCCGCAAGCTCTACCGTGACCACACCATGCTGCGCGACGGGCTGGCCCGCACGGGCCCCGGCTGCGCCGCCCTGCTTGGTGACGACTGCCGCACGGGCCTGCGGCTGCTGCACGCCATCCGGCTTGCCCTGATCCACGAGATTTTCCGGCTGGCCACCCACATTCCGGAATTCTCCAGCCAGCACGCCACCACCCGCGACCGGGTGATCGCGCGCATCCTGCACCTGGACATCCCCACCGCCGTGGCGCAACTGGAAGACATCTTCCCCGCCACCACCGACCAGGGGCCGGAGGATGCCGATTACGGCGAACCCGCCACCTATGTCAGCGACGAAAGCCAGAACTACCGCCAGGAAAACGAACGGCTGTTCCGCCCGATGCTGGGCCTGTACGAACTGATAACCCGTACCGGATCGGCCATCACCCAACGGATCGGCTTCTTCGGCTGAACGGTTTGCGGTTGAGCGATAAGGGATGCCGTCCACCCTCTCCTTGCGAAACAGTGGTGGCATCCCTTTATTTTGTGGTGCGATAATGGACCCCGGCGTCATACTTGGCGCCACACCGCCCGGCCCGATGGGGATGCCCATGGAACGTGCCCGCCCCGGTCCCGTCCACCTCCTTGCCGCCGTTCTGGCGGTCGCGGGGAACTGTACCATGGCAACGCCGGCCATGGCGGCCCCGCAGACACGGGATGCCCCGATGGGAAGCGAGGGAGCGGGAAGCCGGGTGGACGCCCCGGCGGGCTGGACCATCGGCGCCCTGCCCGCCCCGGCCGATGGGGTTCGGGTGTTTCCCCCCGGAGTCGGCCCCATGGGCGGTGCCAGCCCCGACCGGGCCGACCAGCTTTTCGGGCTGCACGACAAATACCGCCTGGGCGGATCGCTGCTGCAGTGGCTCCAGCCCTATGCCGCCCTGACCCCCTGGCTGTCGGCGGGACCAGCGGCGGATGGACAGGCCGTGACCGGCGGGGGGGTGCTGCTCGACGTGCCGGTGGGGGCGTTCACCTTCACCCCCAGCGTCGGCGCCGGCTATACCCCTCGCCGCCTGCGCCCCGATGGGGAAACGGTGGAGTTCCGCTCCCAGCTCGAAATCGGCTATGCCTTTGAAAACCGCTCGCGGGTGACGCTGGGGTACAGCCACATCCGCAGCGGCAGCGACGGGCGGGACGACAGCGACGTGCTGGGGTTCACCTTCCGCCTGCCGTTCGGCGCCCTGGGCGGCGACTGAAACGGCGGCACGTCCCCTGCGACGATGGAGAGCGGGTTTTCAGGACCGGCTCCTCCGGCTTCCGGCTTTACTAATCTTTCCCACCACGGCACTCTGACCCGCGCACCAACGGGCCGGTCCTACCCCCGGCGCGCGGAACGAACGAAACGGGGAACATCACACATGTCCAAGCGCACCTCCACCGCTGCGGCCGACCAAGCCACCACCGTTGCCGCGCCGGCCGCCAAGGCGATCATCGATGCCGGTGCCGACGCCATCCTGAAGACCAGCTTCACCCAGGCCGAGGACGACGCCCGCACTCTGGCCCACGCCGCCACTCTGCTGATCGAAGCCGACAGCCCCGAAAAGGTCAGCATCGCCCTGGACCACAACCTCAAGATCTGGGTTGCCATCAAGTCGCTGATGCAGAACGGCGCCAGCCCCCTGCCGGACGAGGTGAAGGAAAACCTGAAGAACCTCGCCCAGTATGTTTCCGCCACCACCATGCAGGTGACCGAAGGGGCGATCGAGGAAAGCAAGCTGGTGTCGCTGGCGCGGGTCAACATGCACATCGCCGAAGGGCTGCTGAACGGCGAGCAGAACCGGCTGATCCAGGAACGCGCCTATCAGATCTGGGAAAGCGAAGGCCGCCCCGAAGGCCGCGCCATGGACCATTGGGTGCAGGCCGAAGATGAAATCCGGGCCGAACTGGGCGATAAATAAGCTTATAACCGCTAGGGGAATGGCCGGGCCGCAATCCCGCCATTCCCCCGCGGCATGGAACCGCCGCCGTCCCCGCGGTGACGGGGGGCCGCCGTTTTGTTACCGTGCGGCCCGTGAAAGACTCCGCCGCTCCCCCCGACATCCGCACGGAAAACGCACCGCTCGGCATCATGATGATGCTGGTGTCGGTGTTCATTTTTTCCATCCTCAACCTGCTGGTCAAACTGACGGCGGAGCGGTATCCGCTGGCCGAGGTCACCTTCTTCCGCAACCTGCTGGCGTTGGTGCCGGTGGGGATCGCGGTGGCGATGAGCGGTGGGCTGGTCAGCCTGCGCACCCAGCTTCCTCTGGGCCATCTGTGGCGGTCGGTGATCGGGCTGACGGCCATGTCGCTGATGTTCTGGTCGTTCCACCTGCTGCCGCTGGGCACGGCCATCGCGTTCAACTTCACCTCGCCGCTGTTCCTGACGGCGCTGTCGGTGCCGTTGCTGGGGGAACGGGTCGGGCTGTTCCGCTGGATGGCGGTGGCGGTGGGATTCGGCGGCACGCTCATCATGCTGCGCCCCACCGGCGACGTGTTCGAGATGGGGACGCTGGTGGCCCTGGGGGCGGCGGTGTGCCAGTCGCTGGCCATGGTCACCATCCGGCAATTGAGCCGCACCGAACCGCCGACCACCATCGTCTTCTATTTCACCCTCATCACCACGTTGCTGTGCGCGCTGGCGCAGCCGTTCGTCTGGGTGACGCCACGGGGGTGGGATTGGCTGCTGCTGGCCGGCTGTGGGCTGACCGGCGGTGTGGCGCAGCTTTTCATGACCCGCGCCTATGCCATGGCGCCGGCGGCGGTGGTGGCGCCGTTCAATTACGCCGCCCTGCTGTTCGCCCTGCTGTTCGGCTGGATGTTCTGGGACGAGATTCCTGATGCCTGGACCCTGGTCGGGGCGGCGGTGGTGGCGGCCAGCGGCCTTTATATCCTGCACCGGGAAACCGTGCGGCGTTCGGCGGTCACCACCTCCAGCGCGCCCCATGCCGACTGATGCCCGGATGGGAAGCCCGGCGCGGCCCCGGCTGGCCGGGATTGATGCGGCGCGCGGGGCCGCGGTGGTGGCGATGGTGCTGTACCACCTGTGTTGGGATCTCAATCATTTCGGCTGGCTGAGGCTGGATCTGTTCACCGCCCCGGCGTGGCTGGCGGCACGGGCCGTCATCCTGTCGTCGTTCCTGTTCCTGGCCGGGGTGTCGCTGGTGCTGACGGCCCGTGCCGGTTTCGACGCCCGCCGTTTCCGCCGCCGGTGGCTGGTTCTGGCCGTGGCGGCGGCGGCCATCACCATGGTGTCGCTGGCGGTCTTTCCCGCCAGCCCGATCCTGTTCGGCGTGCTGCATCATCTGGCGGTGGGCAGCCTGCTGGGGCTGGGGTTCCTGCGTCTGCCGGCGGCGGCAACGCTGGTGGCTGGTGCCGTCGTGCTGGCCCTGCCCGGCTGGGCGGCGCTGCCGCTGTTCGATCCGCCATGGCTGTCCTGGATCGGCATGGCCGCCCACGACCCCGACGCCAATGATTACGTGCCTTTGGTGCCGTGGTTCGGGGTGATGCTTGTGGGCATTGCTCTGGGAAAGCTGTGGGACGCGAAAGGGTGGGCGCGCGCCCAGGGAGGGGGCCGGACGGCGGCCCCATTGGTCTGGCTGGGACGGCACAGCCTTGCGGTCTATCTCATCCACCAGCCGGTGCTGTTCGCCGCGCTGTGGGGCCTGACCGCTGCCGGCCTGTCCCCCATCAACAGCGAAGAACGCGCCTTTCACACAAGTTGCGTGGAATCCTGTGTCGGCAACGGCGCCGAGGCCCCCCTCTGCGCGCAAAGCTGTTCCTGCATCGCCGGAAGCCTGAAACAGCGGGGTCTGTGGCGGGGGGTGTTGGAGCAACGGCTCGACCCGGACACCATAACCGAGGTGACGGCGGTGATCCGGTCCTGCCGTCCGTGATCTTTCTTAACGGTTCAGCAGCGGCTCCACCGCCCCCAGCACGCCGTTCAGCAGGATCTGCACGCCGACGCAGAACAGCAGAAAGGCGAACAGCCGGGTCAGGATGTGGGCGCGGGTCTGGCCCAGCAGATCCACCAGCCGGTCGGCGGAGCGGTAGGACAGCCAGATCAGCACCGCGATGGCCGCCGCCGCCGCCGACATGCCGATGAAGAACCCGCCCAAAGCCGCCGGATTGGCCGGACGGGTGGCGCCCAGGGCGATGGCGACGGAAATCGTGCCCGGCCCGGTGGTGAAGGGGATGGTCAGGGGGAAAAAGGCCGATTCCTGCACCGTGCCCGCGGGGGCGGCCTGTTCCTGTTTGCGCGCTTCGTGGGCTTCGGGGGCCGTCAGCAGCGCCCAAGCGCGCTCGGCCACCACGAAGCCGCCGGCAATCCGCAGAGCCGCCAGGGAGATTCCGAAGAAATTCAGCACATAGGCCCCAGCCCACAGGGCGGTCAGCATGACCACGGCCGAATAGACCGCCACCAGCCGCGCCAGTTGCGCCCGCTCGCGCGTTGAACGTCCGGCGGTCACCTGGCTGAAAATCAGCGCCATACCGATCGGGTTGACGATCGAGAACAAAGCTGGAAAGGCAAGGAGAAAGCTGTCCAGCATGGCGGATATCCGGGAAGAAAGATGGCCGAAACATCCGACCTGTGGCCGGATGTGGCGTCCCCGACGGGATTCGAACCCGTGTCGCCGCCGTGAAAGGGCGGTGTCCTAGGCCTCTAGACGACGGGGACGTCGTACACGGCGACAAGCGCCGCGGCCGTCCGCAAGATGCCTGCTGATAATCAGCGGGCAGTGATGGCGTCCCCGACGGGATTCGAACCCGTGTCGCCGCCGTGAAAGGGCGGTGTCCT
>CALBDS010000043.1 GCA_937927415.1 uncultured Rhodospirillaceae bacterium | reverse complement strand
CATGTTAGCGCCTATGGGGCATCGCCCCGAACGGGTTTGGGCGGTAGCCCAACGCTCCCGTCACCAGACGAAGGGAATAAGGCAGGCCACCCGCGCCCGGTAATCGTCCCAGGCCGGGCCGTGACGGGTGGCACCCGCCTGTTCGCGCAAGGGAATGGCGTCCAGCCCGTATTGGACGGCGCAGGCCAGCGGCGCCACCAGCCCCCATGGCGAGGCCGACAGCGCAGCCAGCCCGGCAAAGATCAGCATGTCACCGAAACAGTCGGGGTGGCGGCACAGGCTCCAGAACCCGGTGGTCAGCGGCTGCCCCGGCGGCGGGGGTGTGCGGCCCAGCCGGAACCGCTGGAGCGCGCTGCCGCTCTGAAGCACCGATCCCAGCAGGTAGAGCAGGATTCCGATGGCGTCGAACCCGTCGAACGGCCCGGTGCGCGCCATCATCCCCAGCAACGGGGCAGCCAGCAGCCACCCGGCCATGTTGGTCAGCGCCACGGCCAGCAGCGCGTCATCGCCCCCGCCGTCCCGTCGCGTCAGCGAGCCGGAGCCGGTGTGCGCACCGTATTCCGTGGTGTCGTCCCCGCCGGTGCCGAACCAGGCCGGGGCGATCCAGCCCTGGCGGAACGCGTAGAAATACGCCAGCCCCACCGCCAACATCGTCCGCCACCCCACGAGGCCATCGGACAGGGCATCGCCGAACACGCCCACCAGCGTCACCGGCGGCAGGGTGTTGACGGCGATCAGAAACGCCGCCCGCCGGCTTCGGGTGAACAGGGTGACGGCGGCGTTGACCGCCGCCATCCCCTCCACCAGCACGGCCATCCACAGGATGAGCGGGTCCATGATGGCGGTCCCGCCGGATCAGTGCAGATTGCGCTGCATCTCTTCGAAATTGCGACCGAAGCCGTTGAGCGCGAAATCCACGTCGCGCTTGCCACCGCGCAGGAAATTGATGCGCACCAGGACCGAGGTGCCGTTGCGGAACTGCTCCACCGTGCGGCCCGACACGAAGTTCGGGAACATGCACATGTTGATGGTGGCGATGTGGCTTTCGATGCGCGGCTGCCGGTCAACGCGGATGGCGCAATCGTCGATCATGCCCTGGCTGGCGGTGACGAACAGGTGATAGTCGGTGCCGGTCGGAATGACGCTGAGCGCGATGATCCCCACCTCTTTCCCATCGTCGAACAGGCGATAGCTCATCAGACGGCACATGCGGGTATCGGTCATGCGGTCGATGTCGCACACGTTGGTCCACACCCCTTCCGGCCCCATCTCCGCTGCGGATTTGGCGTAATCCACCGCCGCGGCGGGCGTGACGGGAAGGGCGGCGGACACAGCGGTCAACAGGGCGGCAAACGGCAAAAAGCGCATCCAGCGCATTGGCCAGACTCCTTAGAATCGGAACGGCGGGGCCAAAGACCCGGTAATGGCAGGGGGATTATAGGCCCCTCCGAAAGGGGTACAAGCGCCCAATACCCGCGATACCGCCCCTGTGATGCGGTGGCGCCGCACCTGTTGCCGTATGCCCACTCAATACTGAGAACAGTTATCATTCGCGCTTGACAGCGGCGGCGGCGGCCGTCAAGGTTTTGCAACGGTCCGGCCTGCACCGGATGTCCCGCAAAACAGTTCTGCTCAAGAGGATCAGGTACGATGACGGTACGGATGCGCGGTCTGGCGGCCGCTCTTTTCGGAACGGCCATGATGGCCGCCGGCATGGCCGGTGCGGCCGAGGTGAACGTCTATTCCTCCCGTCACTATGACGTGGACAAGGATCTCTACGACAATTTCACCCGTGCGACCGGCATCACCGTCAACCTGATCGAGGGCAAGGAAGACGAACTGATCGAGCGCATGCGCAACGAGGGCGCCAACAGCCCCGCCGACGTGCTCATCACCGTGGACGCCGGCCGCCTGTGGCGGGCGCAGGACGCGGGGGTGCTCCAGCCCACCCGTTCGGAATTGCTGGAAAAGGTGGTCCCCGCCCACCTGCGCGAACCCGAAGGCTATTGGTTCGGCCTGTCCAAGCGCGCCCGCATCATCATCTACAACAAGGACGCGGTGAAGCCGGGCGAGATCGCCACCTACGAGGAACTGGCCGATCCCAAGTGGAAGAACCGGGTGCTGGTGCGCTCCTCGACCTCGGTCTACAACCAGTCGCTGGTGGGGTCGCTGCTGGCCGCCGACGGCGAGGCCAAGACCGAAGCCTGGGCCAAGGGCGTGGTCGCCAACATGGCCCGCAAGCCCCAGGGCGGCGACACCGACCAGATCAAGGGTGTTGCAGCGGGGGAAGGTGACGTGGCCCTGTCCAACACCTATTATTTCGCCCGCATCGCCGCTTCGACCAAGCCGGAGGACAAGGCCATCGCCGCCAAGCTGGGGGTGATCTTTCCCAACCAGCAGGGGCGCGGCGCGCACGTCAACATCTCCGGCGCCGGGGTCGCCAAGAACGCCCCCCACAAGGCCGAAGCGGTCAAGTTCCTGGAATACCTCGTCAGCCCCGAGGCCCAGAAGCTGTTCACTGAAAAGAACATGGAATACCCCATCGTCGAAGGCTCGTGGGTGCACCCGGTCCTGATCGAATGGGGTCCGTTCAAGGAGGATCCGCTGAACGCCGCCGTCTACGGCAAGAACAACGCCGAGGCGCTGCGGATCATGGACCGCGCCGGCTGGAAGTAAGCCATCAGCCGGTTGCCACGAAAGGGCGCGCCCGTCCAGGGGCGCGCCCTTTTCATATGCGGGGGAGGGAAAAGGTGAACCGTCGGGTTTGCCCCGAACCCCAAGAGAGCCTTACGGCCAGGGGTATTCCGCCATCGGCAGCCCTTGTTTCACCAGCCGCGCGGCGATGTCGCGCCGCAGCACCACCACGTCGGTCACCGGACGGGTGCGGCGCTCGGCCACCTCCGCTTCCGTGAAGGGGCGGAAAGTGGTGGGCTTGGAATCGCCGGCCCAGTTGGCGACCACCAGATTGAGCACGGCGGCGGTTTCCGCGGCGCTCAGGCCGGCACCCGCCACCCCCGGCACCCGCACCACATAGGTGCGGCCGTCGTCGTCGTTCATGAACGCCCCGATGTACCCGCGGAAATCGGGGATGCCACCCACCGGATGGCCGGACCCGTCCATGCTGTGACACCCGGCACAGCGCAGGATGTAGTTGGTCGTCGGGGTGTAGCCGTCCGCGCGCGCCCCGGAAACCGACGCCAGCAGAGCACCGGCACCCATCATGGCAAGAGCGGCACGCATCCTCAGGCCCCGCATCCGGTTCGCGCGCACGGTCATGGTGAAGCCTCCTTCCGTTGGGCGCGCAGGGCCGCGTGCGACGGCGGCGCCTTGCGGGCGGCGGCAACCGCGGCCGGGTCCACGCCCGTCCCGATCCCGTTGAGATCCTTCAGAACATAGGTGGCGGCGGCGGCCAGATCGGCATCGCTCAGCGATTCCTGCGACGGCATCACCAGACCCATCAGGGTTTCCCCCCGCGCCTCGATGGTGCCGGACAGACCCCCCACCAGCACCCCGGCCACATAGCCCGGAGCACCGGCCCCCATCCGCTGCCAGAACGGCGGATCCACCAGCGACGGCGCCAGACCCGGCGCCCCCACACCACCCGGCTGATGACAGGCGGCGCAGACCTGATTGAACACCGTTTCGCCCTGGCCGGCGGCCAACGCCGGCGACGCCATCAGCGCCGCCAGCGTCAGCGTCAAGGCACCCAGCCTCATTCAGCCAGACCGACCAGAATGGCCACCGTGCAATGGTAGCCCTTGGACGCGTTGGCCATGCACCAATTGATGTCGTTGTGCAGACCCATGCGGTAGCCGGGGCGCTCCCCTTCCGAACGCAGGCAGGACGGGCTGTTAGCGCAGATGGGCTTGCCGCAGCAGTCGTTGTAGGCGACCAGATAGTCCTTGCCGTCGTTGGGGTTGCGGCAGGTGCCGACCCACGACACCTTGGACGCTTCCGAACCCGGCGGGCATTGGGTGATCGAGCCGCCGCAGGCACTGCACAGGTTGCCGTCCAGCGCGCAGTAACGCCAGTATTCGCAGGTCAGCGCATCGCCGTCGGTGGGGGTGGCGGCCAGCGCCTGCCCGAAGGTGCGGTCGAAGGGCAGCAGCGGCAGCATGGCCCCGCCCAGCATCATCCCCCCGGCACGGGCCAGAAAGCTGCGCCGCCCGCTGGTCTTGGCGACCGTGCGGGTGCTCCGCTCGGTCAGACGGTCAATCCTCTCCAGGATCGAGTCGAACAGATTCATCACGTCGGTTTCTCCTTGAGACGGGTCGGAACAGCGTCAGGTGCGGATCTGGGCCGGATCGTCCAGGAAGCTCTGGATCGACCCCACGCCCATCTCATGGGCGTTGAACAGGCTTTCCAACTGTTCGCGGGAGTTGATGAGGCCCTTGGAGCGGACCACCCCGTTGCTGTCCAGCAGGACGGCGAACGGCAGCCGCGACACCCGGTAGGCCAGCCCCAGTTCGGTGGACACCACATAGGGGAAAGCGGACAGGTTGGCGGTTTCGATGAAACGCTCGTGCTTTTCCCGCTCGCCGTCGCTGGCCAGAACCACATCCAGCCACTTGGATTCCGCCTGACGGACCGAGCGCAGGACCGGCAGCAGCTTCTTGCACACCGGGCAGGTGGGCGACACGAAGAACACCAGCGTTGCACGGCCCGCACGCGGACCGATGGCGACCTCGCCCCCGGTCAGGCTGGGCAGGGAGAACTGCGGCGTCACATCCCCGACCTTCGGCCCGGAGTCGTTGATGAGCGCGCCCATGGGCGAAATGCGCTCGAACAGCACGCCCACCTGACGGGCCAGCGCGAACAGCGCCACGATCAGGGCGATGACCACCAGCCACAGCATCCCAACGGCAAAGGTCAACACGTTCACGGTTTCCATTGTCTTGTCTCCACGGTCACCGGCGCCTCAGGCGCGGCGGCGAAGGTAAGCGCCGTTGGCGAGGATCTGATCGACCAGCACATAGCCGATCCACAAGGTGACGCCGGACATCAGCGCCGCGACGGCTTCCGGTGCCAGCAGGCCGAAATCCGACCCGATGAAACCGATGGCGGCCAGCGCCGACAGGCCCAGGTTGCGCAGGATCAGCGCGCGGTTCAGCGGCTGGACCGCACCGCCGCACCCGCATTCGATGCGGTCGCGGCCCCGGCGCAGGTTGATGCCCATGGCGGCGGCGTATCCCAGCAGCAGCGCCATGGCCAGGGCGACCCCCACCGCCTGCCCGCCCGGCACCACCAGGGCGGCCACGGCCAGCATCTCCGCCCCCAGCACCACGCCGCCGGCCACGCGGGACCAGGATTCCGGCATCAACTGGTAATCGGCGACATAGCCGGTGAAGGCGGTGAAGTCCCACAGCTTATGCATGGCCGCGCGGGCGAACAGCAGCGTCGTAAACACCACCGCCGTGCCCGAGGCGAGAGCGCCCCACGCGCCCCCGGTCATGGCGTCACCGCGGCCACATAGGGATAGCCGGTCAGCTTGGCCTCGCCGGTCTTGTTCAGGGCGAAACCGGCCTTGGGGTCGGCGGTGAAGCGGATGACCTTGGGGTCTTCGGTCAGGCCGAACACCACCGGCACGTCGTCGTTGGTGACCGTGATGGTCATGATGTGCTCGACCGGCGTGCGCGACAGCAGCTTCTTGGCCTTCAGATCATAGGCCCAGATTTCCTCGGCCGCGTTCTTGTGGCTGCCGTTCTTGGCGTCGGCGTGCATGCCGACGAAGACAACGCCGGTCTTTTCGCTGTAGCCCATGGGGGCATAGCCGCCGGGCGCCCAATTGCCCTCGATCCCTTCGTTGATCTTCACCGATTCCACCAGCTTGGCGGCCTTGTCGGCGTCGGAGATCCGCAGGATCGAACCGTTGTAGGACGGGAACAGCCGGTCGTCGCCGGCGGTGGCCGAGGTGATGTACAGCGGATCCTTGTCCGGATCGAACACCTTGGCGCTCTGCGCCGAGTCGGCCAGCGTGCCGGCGGGCGTCAGGTTGAAGGTGGTGACCGTGCCGGTACCGCACAGGCTGGTGAACTTATACCCCTTGGACGAGGGGTAGATGCCCCAGCAACCGGGGGTTGGGATTTCCTGCGTCACCGCGGCCTTGGTGACGTCCACCACGGTCACCGACGACGCCGGCGTGCCGTTCTGGACATAGACGAACTTGCCGTCCGCACTCTGCTGGAGCAGAGCGGCATAGCCCAGCGACATGGCGGCCTTGGGCGGCAGGATCACCTCCTTGACCGGGCTCAGGGTGGCGATGTCGAAGATCTGGAGCACATGTTCCAGATCGCCGTAGGTGATGCGCTTCATGAAGGTGGACTGGGTATAGGCGGTCTTGCCGTCCACCCCCACCAGCATCTGCGCCATGTTCCCCGCCGTCATCAGGCCCTTGAAGGACAGATCGTCCTTGGAGAACACGGCCGTCGAGCCGGCGCCCTTCCATTCCTGCTGATGAATCAAAAGGTTGGGGCCGGGGTCGATCGCCCCTTTGACGCTGAGCTGTTCAGGCTTGAAGGGTGTCGGCGCCTGCTGCGCCAGGGCCGGCACCGCGGCGAAAATCATCACCGCACAAAGAGCGAGCCGTTCGAACTGGACCACGATGGTACCTCCACAGTGTGACCGGAAAGGACGATAGGGAAAGCCCCAGGGGCCAGCTATCCAGTTTTGCGATGCAGCATTGATTAAAAATTAGTCATTGATGGGATTGACTATGATTTAGGCTGACGCTTTAATTCCGAGGCCGGAAACAAAGAACCAGGGTGGATGATGGAATTGCACCGGCGGCGCTTTGCGGACGCCAGCGAGCAGGAATGGGGCCTGCACCACTGGATGCAACGCTACGTGCAGTTGAAACCGGGCAGCTACGACGGATCGGTCGATACGCTCGACCTGCCCGGCGTGACGATCGCGCGGGAATGGATCAACGTCGCCATCGAACAGCGGGTGGTGGCGCCGTTGGGGCGGATGGTGTTCGTCCAGCCGCTGACCACCATCGACGACGGGCGGATCAACGCGACGCGGATTCCCAACGGGCACATCGTCATGCTGCACGGGGGGGAGGAGATGCATGTCTCTCTGCCCGCCGACAGCGACATGCTGATCGTGACGGTGGACAAGGAACGCCTGCCGCCCGAGGTGCGCCGGCCGGTGCCGGCCCACATCGCCCCCGGCTTTTCCGCCGCCGATGTGGCGGGCACATGGTTCCTGTCGCTGCTGGTCAGCGGCATGGCGGGCGAATTGACGGCGGTGCCGGAACAGTCGCAGCTTCTGGCCGACCTGATGACCGACAAGCTGGCCTATCTGTTCGAACGGATCCTGTCCGGCGGGCGGGCGCTGCGGCTGCGGTCCGGCGCCGATTTCCGTCTGTTCCAGCGCGCCCGCGAACTGGTGTCCACCGAAAGCGAGGAACCGCACACCATCAGCGAACTGGCGCTGCGGCTGGGGGTGTCGGCGGCGGCGTTGCGGCAGGCGTTCATGAACACGGTCGGCATCGGCCCCGGATCATGGCTGCGCCAGCAGCGGCTGGACGGGGCGCGGCGGGACCTGATCGCCTCGCAGGGGGGCGGCGCTACGGTGTCGGAGGTCGCCATGAAATGGGGGTTCTGGCACCTGGGGCGGTTCTCCGCCTATTACGCCGAGCAGTACGGCGAATCCCCCTCCCAGACGGCGCGCCGGGTGCCGGCTGATGACGATGGGCCGGGCCGGGCAAAAAGCCGCCGCCCCGTCACGTGCGACTGACCCGACCGCCCAAATCGCCACGTCAGAGCAACGCATTCAGGTTCATTTCCCCTCTCCCCGCCGGGGAGAGGGCGCGCGAAAGCGCGGGGGTGAGGGCCGGATTTCGCGCCGAAGGCCCGAAATCCGTTGCGAAGCAACACCAAATCTCATGTTTCGAGAGCCTGACGGCTCAATTTTCGGGCCTCCGGCGCGAAAATCGGCCCTCACCCTGCCCTCTCCCCGGTGGGGAGAGGGGAAATGCCCCGGTTTGTTGATCTGAGTTCACCGTCCAAATCTGCAAGTCATTATCATTGCCTTTAGCCGTTCCCCCATGGAACAATACGGGCTTTCCACCACCACGCTCCCGGCCCGCCCGTGACCAGCCAGACCTTTGACGAATCCCCCTCCGCCCCGCCGGCCCTGACGCGGCGGTCGTTCCTCAGCGGCTGGACCCTGGCGACGCTGGTGATCGCGGCCCTGGTGGCGCTGCCGGTGATGGTGGTGGCCAGCCGGGTGTTCATGCCCACGAACGGGGTGTGGGACCATCTGGTCCAGACCGTGCTGTGGGAGTATCTGGGCAACACCGTGCGGCTGGTGGTGATGGTCGGGGCCGGAACCGCGGTCATCGGGGTCGGCACCGCATGGCTGGTGACCATGTGCCGCTTTCCCGGCAGCCGGGTGCTGGAATGGGCGCTGCTGCTGCCCATGGCGGTGCCGGCCTATGTGATGGCCTACACCTACACCGACCTTTTGCAGTTCGTCGGCCCGATTCAGACGGGCCTGCGCACCCTGTTCCACTGGACGCGGCGGGATTACTGGTTTCCCGACATCCGCACGGTGGAAGGGGCGGCGGCCATGCTGACGCTGGTGCTCTACCCCTATGTCTATCTGCTGTCGCGCGCCGCGTTCCTGGAACAGTCGGTGTGCGTGCTGGAGGTCAGCCGCACGCTCGGCCGCGGGCCGTGGCGCAGCTTCTTCACCGTGGCGCTGCCGCTGGCCCGGCCCGGCATCGTCGCCGGGCTGGCGCTGGTGCTGATGGAGGTGCTGGCCGATTTCGGCACCGTGCAGTATTTCGCCGTCAACACCTTCACCACCGGCATCTACCGCACATGGTTCGCCATGGGCGAACCGACCGCCGCCGCCCAGTTGGCGGCGGTGCTGATGCTGTTCGTGCTGGTGCTGATCCTGATGGAACGCTGGTCGCGGCGGCAGGCGAAGTTCCACCACACCACCACCCGTTACCGCCGCCTGCCGGCCCAGCCGCTGACGGGGTGGAAGGCGGCCGCCGCCCTGACCGCCTGCCTTCTGCCGCTGCTGCTGGGGTTCGTGGTGCCGGGGGGCATCCTGCTGGAAATGGCGCTGCGCACCGGCGACGAGCGGCTGGGCCGCACCTTCATCGACATCGCGCGCAACAGCTTCACCCTGTCGGCCATCGCCTCGCTGATGGCGGTGACGCTGGCGGTGCTGCTGGCCTATGGTCAGCGGCTGCGGCCGACGCCGCTGCTGAAAAGCGCGGTGCGGGTCGCGTCCATGGGCTATGCCATACCGGGATCGGTGATCGCGGTGGGGGTGCTGATCCCCTTCGCCCAGGCTGACAACGCGCTCGACCATTTCCTGCGCGCGACCTTCGGCGTGTCCAGCGGGCTTTTGCTCAGCGGGACCATCGCGGCGGTGCTGTTCGCCTATATGGTCCGGTTCCTGGCGGTGTCGTTCAACACCATCGAAGCCAGCCTGGGCAAGATCCGTCCCAACATGGACCACGCCGCCCGCGTGCTGGGCAGCACGCCGGGCCGCACCCTGCTGCGCGTCCACGCTCCCATCATGACCGGCAGCCTGCTGACCGCCGCGCTGCTGGTGTTCGTGGACGTGATGAAGGAGTTGCCGGCCACCATGATCGTGCGCCCGTTCAATTTCGACACGCTGGCGGTGCGGGCGTACCAGATGGCCTCCGACGAGCGGCTGGCGGAAGCGGCCTCGGCCTCGCTGGCGATCGTGGCGGTGGGCATCGTGCCGGTGATCCTGCTCAGCCGCTCCATCCGCAAGTCGCGGCCGGGAGAACAGTGACCGTCGGACAAAGAAGGGGATGGGAGGATCAGGTCATGGTCCGGGTGGGTTGCCTCTGCTAATGTTTCGCCATGCCCCATCCCCCCACCATCCCCTATTTCCCCGACGACACCGACGACCGCGCCGCGTGGCTGGCGCGGCAGGCCGGGTTGCTGCGCTCGGGCCATGTGCAGGCGGTGGATGCCCCCCGCATCGCCCGCGAGTTGGAGGCGCTGGTAGCGTCGGAACGGCGGGAGTTGCTGCGGCATCTGGCGGCGGTGATGCTGGTGATGCTGAAATGGCGGTTCCGTCCCGACGGCCGGTCGGCGGCGTGGCGGCAGGCCATCGCCCAGGGCCGCGACGGCATCGGCGACATTCTGGACGACAGCCCCATCCTGCGCACCGATCTGGAGGCGCTGGTCCGCCGCGCCTATCCCCGCGCGGTGCGCGACGCCGCCCTGGAATGCGGGCTGCCCGCCTCCGCCTTTCCCGCCGAATGGCCCTTTGCCGTGGAGGATATCCTCACCGGCGACATGTAACGAAGGAAGGAAGACCGGCCCCATGTTCATCGCCATGAACCGTTTCCGCATCGCCCCCGGATCGGAAGAGGAATTTGAACGCATCTGGCGCGAACGCCAGACCAACCTGCCGGGGATGCCGGGCTTCGTGGCCTTTCACCTGCTGCGCGGACCGGGGACGGAGGAATTCACCCTGTTCGCGTCCCACACCGTTTGGGAATCCCGCGCCCATTTCGAGGATTGGACCAAATCCGAAGCCTTCCGCCGGTCCCACGGCGGGGCGGCGCGCTCGGGCAATCTCTACCTCGGCCCGCCGCAGTTCGAAGGGTTCGAGGTGGTGCAGGAGATTTTGCCCTGATCCCTTGAACTTACCACAATCTTGGGCGGCTGTGGTCTGCCCCATAGACCGGGATCCAAGGGCCGCCCGGCCCTTGGCCGGGATGTGCGAAGGGCCGGACGGCCCTTCGCGGCCCCCCCGCGTCGTCCCCCTTGCCAACCCCGTCCCTCCGGCGTATCTCCCACGCTTTCCCGCACCGACAAGCGTTCTTCTTTGATGACCACGCACCCCCTCAGCATTGCGCCGATGATGGACTGGACTGACCGTCATTGCCGGTTCTTCCACCGCCTGCTGACCCGGCGCACGCTGCTCTATACCGAGATGGTGACATCGGCGGCGATCCTGCACGGCGACCGTGAGCGGCTGCTGGGCTTCAACGACGCCGAACACCCGGTCGCCTTGCAACTCGGCGGGTCGGAGTCGGCGGATCTGGCCGTCTGTGCGCGGGTGGGGGAGGAATGGGGCTATGACGAGATCAACCTGAACGTCGGCTGCCCCAGCGACCGGGTGCAGTCGGGGCGGTTCGGGGCGTGCCTGATGGCCGAACCCGATCTGGTCGCCCGCTGCGTCGCCGCCATGCAGGAGGCCACCCGCGTTCCCGTCACCGTCAAGACGCGCCTTGCCATCGACGCGATGGAGGAATGGCCCACCCTGCTGGGTTTCGTCCGCACGGTGCGGGCGGTGGGCTGCACCCGCTTCATCGTCCACGCGCGCAAGGCGTGGCTGAAGGGCCTCAGCCCCAAGGAAAACCGCGATGTTCCGCCGCTGCGCTATGAGCTGGTGCACCGGCTGAAGGACGAGTTCCCCGATCTCGACATTTCCATCAACGGCGGCATCCGCACGCTCGACGCCGCCGCCGAACACATGCCGCATCTGGACGGGGTGATGATCGGGCGCGCGGCCTATGAGGATCCGTGGATCCTGGCCGACGCCGACCGGCGTTTCTATGGCGAGGACCGCGAAACGCCGACCCGGCACGGGATCGTGGAAGCCATGCTGCCGTATGTGGAGGAGCAGTGCCGCCGCGGCGTGCCGCTGAACGCCATCACCCGCCACATGCTGGGGCTGTTCCAGAGCATTCCGGGGGCGCGGGCGTGGCGGCGGCTGTTGTCGGAGAATGTCCACCGTCCCGGCGCCGGGCCGGAGTTGCTGGTGCAGGCGGCCGGTATGGTCCGCGGCGGCGGGGTCCCGGCGGAAACCTGACGGGGTGCCCAGGCGTTTCCCCCTGACCCAAGGGAGGAGATGCGGGATGAAACGCTTTCTGCACGACAACGGGCTGACCATAGCCCTGATGCTGCTGTTCCTGGGGGCCATCGCCGGGCAGGCGGTGTTCGGATGGCGGGCGGAGGCGGAGGAACTGCGGCTTCATCACGCTCCTCCCATTGGCTTCGCCGCCTATCTCGGAACCGGCCATTTCATCTCGGCGGTGTTCGAGAACTGGGAGAGTGAGTTCCTGCAGATGGCGGTCTATGTGGTGCTGACCGCCGTTCTGGTGCAGCGGGGATCACCGGAATCCCGCGATCCCGATGGAAAAGACGACGAAGAGGGGGCGTCGGTTCCCGCCGCGGCCCTGCCGGGGCCGGTGCGGCGGGGTGGGGTGCTGTTGCGGGTCTATGCCCATTCCCTCAGCCTTGCGCTGGTGGCGCTGTTCCTGATCTCCTTCGTCCTGCATCTGCTGGGCAGCACCCGGCGGGCCAGCGAGGAGGCGGCCCTGCACGGCCAGCCGCCCCACACCGTCGCCGACACCCTGGCCGACGCCGAATTCTGGTACGAGAGCCTGCAGAACTGGCAGAGCGAATTCCTGTCGGTGGCGGTGCTGGTGGTGCTGGGCATCTGGCTGCGGGAGCGGGGATCGCCGGAATCGAAACCGGTGTCCGCCCCCCACAGCCAGACGGGCCGGTGATGCTCATACCATTGCCGAAACGTTCCGACCTCTGGTCGGCTCTTTTCGGCCCGGTATCAGACGCAGCGCCCGCCATCCACCTCCAGGCACACGCCGGTCAGGAATTCCGCCTCGTCGGAGCACAGGAACAGGGCGGCGTGGGCGATGTCGGCGGGGGTGGACAGGCGGCCCAGCGGGATGGAACTGCGGAACTGGGCGCGCTTGTCCTCGGTATCCTCGCCCATGAACAGGTGCAGCATGCCGGTTTCCCCGGCCACCGGGTTGATGGCGCAGACGCGGATGCGGTCGGGGGCCAGTTCCACCGCCATGGATTTGGTCAGCGTGATGACCGCCCCCTTGGATCCGTTGTACCACGTCAGTCCCGGCCGGGGCCGGATACCGGCGGTGGAGGCGATGTTGAGGATCATTCCGCCGCCCTGGTCCCGCATCACCGGCACCCCATGGCGGGCGGCCAAATAGATGGATTTGACGTTGACGGCATAGATGCGGTCGAAGGTGGCCTCGTCCACCTCGGTCATCGGCATGTTGCGGTGGGTGAAGCCGGCGTTGTTGACGATGATGTCCAGCCGCCCGAACGCCGCCACCGCCTGATCGACCATCGCCGCCACGTCGGCATCCACCGACACATCCGCCCGGCAGGGAAGGGCGCGGCCCGGCCCGGCCCCCGAATCCTCCACCACACGGGCGGCGGCATCCGCATCCAGGTCGGCCACCAGCACCCGCGCCCCTTCCTGGACGAAACGGCGGACGATGCCGGCCCCAAATCCCGATCCGCCGCCGGTGACGATGGCGGCTTTCCCTCGCAGACGCATGCGTTGTCTTCCTTCTTCCCAAGGGCCGCGACCGCGGCCCCTGCTAAGCTCGTGCCTTTCGAAGGCAAGCGGCCGGATGGCCGCGCCCGCCGATTGAGGGCATGCGCAAAGCCTGATGTGTCAGGCTTTGCGCAGAACAGTGTCAGACGGTGCCGCGCGTCTGGCGCATCAGCAGATCGGACGGGGTGAGCCGCCCGCCGGCGACGGAGGCGCGGAAGCCTTCCAGCTTGCGCAGGGCCTCGGCCTTCAGGTCGGGGGCCAGCGCGCGGCACAGGATTTCGCGCATTTCCGCTTCCACCGAGCGGCCGTTGCGCGCCGCCCGTTCGCGCAGGCGCTCCACCAGATCCTCGTCCACGTTGCGGATTGTCAGGGTTTGCATGATTCTCGTTCCTTCCCGTTGGGTGATCCCCGTGGTTCGCGGCGGTCAGCCGTGCCGGATGGCGATGGTTTTCACGGTGGAAAAGCCGTACAGCGCCTCGAACCCTTTTTCGCGGTTGAACCCGCTCTTCTTGACGCCGCCGAAGGGCAGTTCCACCCCGCCCCCGGCGCCGTAGTTGTTGATGAACACCTGCCCGGCCTGAAGCCGCCGGGCCATGCGCAACTGCCGCCCGCCGTCGCGGGTCCACACCCCGGCGACAAGGCCGTAGGGGGTGCCGTTGGCGATGCGCAGCGCCTCTTCCTCGCCGTCGAAGGGGATCAGGGCCAGGGCCGGGCCGAACACCTCCTGCTGCGCCAGGGGAGCATCGGGATCGACGCCGCCGAACAGCACCGGCGGCACGTAGAACCCGCCCGTGGGGGCCGACGCGGCGATGCGCCCCGCCGCCAGCAGGCGGAAGCCGTTGGCGCGCGCCGCATCCACCATCCCGGCCACCCGGTCGCGCTGGGCGGCGTTGATGAGGGGGCCGAGGTCGTGATCCTCCAGCGCCGGGCCGGCGGTCAGGGCCGCGAACCGTTCGGCGATGCGGGACGCCACCGTCTCGTAAACCGGCCGTTCGATCAGCACGCGGCTGCCGGCGGAACAGGTCTGGCCGGCGTTCTGGATGGCCGCGCGCACCAGAAAGGGCAGGGCATCATCCAGGTCGGCGTCGGCGAACACCACCTGCGGCGACTTGCCCCCCAACTCCAGGGTGACGGGCACGATGTTGCGGGCTGCGGCCTGCTGCACCAGAACCCCCACCTCCTGGCTGCCGGTGAAGGAGATGTGATTGATGCCGGGATGGGCGGCCAGTGCGGCTCCGGCCTCTTCCCCATAGCCGGTGACGACACGGAACGCGCCGTCGGGAAGCCCGGCCTCCGCCGCCAGCCGGCCCAGGTACAAGGTGGTGAGGGAAGCATCCTCCCCCGGCTTGATGACGCAGGCGTTGCCCATGGCGAGTGCCGCCCCGACGCTGCGCCCGATGATCTGCATGGGATAGTTCCACGGGATGATGTGCCCGGTCACCCCATGGGGTTCGCGCAGCGTCATCACCGTGTAGCCGTCGAGATAGGGGATGGTGTCCCCATGCACCTTGTCCGCCGCCCCGCCGTAGAATTCGAAATAGCGGGCGCACGCCACCGCGTCGGCGCGGGCCTGGGCCAGCGGCTTGCCCACGTCGCGGGATTCCAGCACGGCCAGCGCGTCGGCGTGTTCCAGGATCAGGGTGGACAGGCGGTGCATCAGCCGCCCGCGCTCCGCCGCCGTCAGCCGCCCCCACGCGCCTTCGAACGCCGCGCGGGCGGCCGCCACCGCCGCGTCGATGTCGGCGGCGGTGCCGCGGGGGATGCTGTCGAACGCTTCCCCTGTGCTGGGGTCGATGCAGGCAATGGTGTCGCTCATGGAACAGGCTCCTTCAGGGGAGGCCGCGGAACAGCAGCGTCAGCCCCGGCACATAGGTGATGACCATCAGGCACAGGAAAATCACGAACACGAACGGCACCAGCCGCGGGATGATGCGTTCGATGCCGACGTTCGCCACCTGACAGGCGGCGAACAGGTTCACCCCGAACGGCGGCGTCACCATGCCCAGCGCCAGGTTGACGATCATCACCAGCCCGAAATGCACCGGGTCGATGCCGAAATGCACCGCCACCGGCGCCAGGATGGGGGCCAGCACGATGATGGCGGCGGAGGTTTCGATGAACATCCCCACCACGAACAGAAAGACGTTGACCGCCAGCAGAAAGGCCCAGCCGCTGCCGATGGTCCCGGCGATCCAGGCACCGATGGCCGCCGGCACCCCGGCGCGGGTGATGAGGAAGCTGAACAGCCCGGCGGCGGCGATCACGAACATGATGATGGCCGACGACAGCACCGATTTGCGCAGGATCGGCCCCAGATCCCGCCAGCCGATGGCGCGGTACACCCCCATCCCCACCACGAAGGCATAGACTACCGCCACCGCCGACGCCTCGGTCGGGGTGAACACGCCGCGATAGATGCCGCCGATGATGATGACCGGCATCAGCAGCGCCAGGGCGGCCCGTTCGGTGGCGCGGACGAAGCCCAGCCGCCCGTCCCGGTCACCCTTGCCCCAGCCGTTCAGGCGGCACATCAGATAGGTGAACAGGATCAGCGCCCCGCCGATCAGCAGCCCCGGCCCGATGCCGGCCAGGAACAGGTCGCCGATGGACACCTCCGCCGACACGCCATACAGAATCATGGGGATCGACGGCGGGATGATGACGCCCAGTTCGGCGGACGTGGCCTGCAGCGCGGCGGCGAATTCCCGCGGGTAGCCGTGGGCGATCATGGCCGGGATGATGATGGCGCCGATGGCGAACGTGGTCGCCACGCTGGACCCCGACACCGCGGCGAAGATCATGCAGGTCAGCACGCACGAACAGGCCAGCCCGCCCTGGATGCCGCCGACCACGGATTTGGCGAAATCCACCAGCCGGGCGGAAATGCCCCCCGATTCCATCAGGTTGCCGGCCAGGATAAACAGAGGCACCGCCATCAGCGGAAAGCTGTCCAGCGACGTCATCAGCTTTTGCGCCACCACCACCAGCGGCATGGAGGTGAAGAAGGCGATGCCGCCGATGGACGCCGCGGCAATGGCGATGGCGATCGGCACCGACAGGGCGAACAGGGCCACCATGGCCGCCATCATGAACGCGGTCATGGCCTACACCTCGTAGGTTTCATGAGAGGTGGGGGCCGCGGTCCCGGCGCGTTCGGCCAGGAGGCCCCGCACCTGTTCGGCGGTGCGGGCCAGCAGCCCGACGATGGCCAGTGCCGCCCCCGTGGGCACGGCGGCATAGACCCAGGCAATGGAAATGCCGGTGCCGGTGATGGGGTTCTCCACCCCCGCCAGCATCTGGAAGCGGGCGCGCAGCACCATCTCCCACCCGGCCCACACCATCACCAGCAGCACCCCCAGCGACAGGCCGAAGATCACCGCCGTCAGCACCAGCCGGGCCGTGCCGGCAAGGTGGGTGTAGAGGAATTCCACCGCCAGCAGCGCGCCGGTGCGGAACGCCGCCGCCACGCCCAGATAGACCATCCAGATGGTCAGCGAACGGGCCGCCACCTCCGACCAGGTGGACGGCTCCTCGAACAGGAAGCGCGTGACCACCTGATAGAAGGCGATGCCCGCGGCGAGAACCAGCAGAGCCATGGCCGCCCGCAGGGTCCAGCGCATGATCGCTTGTTCGACGGTGCCAAGGACCGCCAGCATGGGGGCCGTTCCCCGGATCAGTCTTTGTAATTGCGGATGGCGTCGATCCGCTCTTGCCCGAAGGTCTTGGCGTACTGGGCATAGGCCGGTTTCAGCGCCTCCTGGAACGCCGCCGGGTCCACCTGGGTCACCACCTCCATGCCCTGGCGGCGCAGTTCCTCCACACCGCTGGCGGCGTCGGCCTCGGCCTTGTCGCGCATGGCTTTGGCGCCGACCTTGGCCGCCTGCTTGAACCAGCCCTTTTCCTCGTCGTTCAGCCGGTCCCACACCGCGGGCGACAGGATGATGAGGGCGGGGGAATAGACGTGCTGCGAGACGGTCAGGTACTTCTGCACCTGGGCGAACTTGGCCGACAGGATCACGCCGATGGGGTTTTCCTGCCCGTCCACCGTGCCCTGCTGCAAGGCGGTGAACAGTTCGGGGAAGGCCATGGGCGTGGGCAGCACGCCCAGCGTCTTGAACGCCGTCATATGGACCTGATTCTCCATGGTGCGGATCTTCAGGCCCTTGGCATCCTCGGGCGTGCGGACGGCGTGCTTGGAGTTGGTCAGGTTGCGGAAGCCGTTCTCGCCCCAGGCCAGCGCGATCAGCCCGTGTTTGGGGAACTGGTCGAGGATGGCCTGTCCGATGGGGCCGTCCAGCACCGCATGGGCGTGCTGGTAGTTTTTGAACAGGAAGGGGATGTCGGTGATGAGCGTGTCGGGAACGAAGTTCCCCACCGGGCCGGAGGATGTGACCACCACGTCCACGGTGCCGATCTGCGCCCCTTCCACCATCTCGCGTTCACCGCCCAGCGCGTTGGCGGGGTATTGCTTCAGCGTCCATTTGCCGTTGGACAGCTTCGCCAGCTCTTCGGCCATGGCCGTGGCGCTGACGCCGTAGTGGGATGTCGGGGCGAGCGAATAGCCGATCTTCAGCTCCTCCGCCGCCACGGGGGTACACAGAAACGCTGTGGTCAGGGCGCACGCACCCAGCCATGCCTTGAGCATCGAAAAACCTCCCCGGTGACCGTTTGTATGCCGCTTTGTTTTGCGGACCAGCCTAACCCAACCACGGGAGGATGTGAGATAGCCTCTTCGGCGTAAGGCCCTGGTCATACCGGAGCATGGCGGTCCGGTCAGCAGAGCCGGATGTTTCCTCATCTCCCCTCTTGTGTGCTGACAAGGGTATTGCCCCGGTTTGTGGATCTGATTTCGTCGCGTCGTGGACAGGCGGGGCGTTTGGCGCTATCTCCAGAGATACGACGCAACGATAAGCGGTCATCGGAGAGAGCAGGCGATGGATCACACCGGAAAGCCGAAACCGATCGTGCTGTCCCTGCTGGAGCCGGTGACGCCCCAGACCGGCGGCACCAACGACCTAGGGGATGAGGCGGTGGTCACGCTGCTGGTCCGCAGCTATGTGGACCGCTGCCTGGATTCCTTTCACGACGCCCTGACCGGCGTCCGCACCCAGGACGACGCCAGCGAGGACATCTACGCCGTCGCCATGGCGCTCAACGACCTGTTCCTCGGGCTTGAGCCGTTCGATGGCGTGACGCTGCACCCGTGGAACGATCCCGACCAGTTGGGCGTGTTCCTGCGCGACACGCTGGACCTGGATTTTCCCCCCGACGAATGCGTCCGCGCCGCCCTGGTGCTGCTGGCCACCCATCTGATGGACATCCTGCGCAAGCCGGAAGAGGAGCGTGGATCGGAGATCGAGGGGCTGGTCGTGGAAATGCGCGACCTGCTTCTGGGCCGGCTGGCGGATGAGAGTGGGGACAACCCCTTCGCCCTGATCTGACGGCGTTCGGAACGTGCGCGGGTCACAGCCGCGCCACCCCCACCATCAGCAGCCCCACCAGCCCCGCCAGCAGCAGCGTCGCCACCGTGGTCAGCGCCAGCGCGCGGCCGGTGTCGGCGGCGGTGGCCCGTGCCCGGCCCTGGCCGATCCACGGTTCGGTGACCGTCACCCCGCCGTCCTTGTGCGGTCCGGCCAGCGCCAGATCCAGCGCCCCGGCCATGCCCGCCAGCGGCCAGCCCATGTTGAGCGAGGGGGACAGGCGCGCGTCGGTGCGCAGGGTGCGCAGGGCCGCCGACAGGTTGCCGCCGGCAAACGGGGCGGCGAAGGCCAGCAGCAGCCCGGCCAGCCGGGCGGGCAGGGCGTTCAACGCGTCGTCCAGCCGGGCGGCGGTCAGCCCGAAGCGTTCGTGCCGCGGCCCGGCGCGGCCGATGGCGGCGTCGGCGCCGTCCACCACGCACCACATCAGCAACCCCGGCACCCCCAGCAGGATGAACCAGAAGGACGGCGCCACCACCTTGCGGCAAAAGCTGCGGGCGGCGTGCTCCACACCGGCGCGGGCGACGGCGTGGGTGTCCATGGCGTGGATGTAGCGGCGGGTCAGGCCGGCGGCGGCGGCGCGCGCCCCTTCGATGCCCGGCTGGTCCAGCGCCCGGCGCACCGCCCGCACGCGGGCGAAGGCCATGCCGCCGCGCAGGCACGCCAGCAGCACCAGCAGCTTGACCAGCGTGCCCAGGCCCGAACCGCCGGCGGCCAGCGCCTCCACCACCCAGCCGGCGGCGGCGGCCACGGCCAGCAGCACCGCAATCACCAGCGCGCCGCGCAGCAGCCGGTCCTTTTCCCGCCGGTCGGGGCGGTTCAGGCGGCGGTCGAGCACGGCGCACAGCCGTTGGGTGGCCCCGGCCACGTCGGGCAGCACCCGGCCCAGCCACGCGCCCAGCACGGCATCGATGCCCAGCGCCAGCAGCAGCAGAAACAGCGGCCCCGGCCCGCCGAAGGCGGTGGACATCATCGCCCGGCCCCAAACGCGGCGGGCGTCACCGGCCGCCGGCCTGGCGCAGCAGGGTGGTGACGCGGGAATTGCGCCCCTCCTGCGCCCAGCCCAGGGCGGTGCGGCCGGTGTAATCGGCGAGGTCCACCCGCGCCCCGGCCTTCAGCAGCCGTTCCACCGAATCGGCCCGCCCGGCGCGGGCGGCGATCATCAGCGGCGTCAAACCCTGGCGGTTTTCCTGGTCGATGCGGGCGCCGCGCTTGACCAGCGCCTCGATGCTGTCGGTCTGGCCGCTTTCCGCCGCCCAGATCAGCGGGGTGTTGCCCACCCGGTCGGCGTTGTTGGGGTTGGCCCCCTGGTCCAGCAGCAGCCGCACCATGTCGAACCGTCCGGCGTTGATGGCCAGGATCAGCGCGGTCTTGCCGCCGGGGTCGGCCATGTTGGGGCTGCTGCCCTTCATGATGGCGGCACGGGCGGCGTTGAGATTGCCGTCGGTGACGTATTTCAGCAGATCGTCGGTGGCGAGAAGATTGATTTCCGCCGCCGCCGGCAGAGCCACGGCCGACGCCAGCAGGGCTGCCAGAACCAGACGTTTCACGACCCCAACTCCCTTGTCTTCCCGCCCGGCGGGTGCGCCGGCGCATTGCGTTCCCATGATCGGTTGCGGCAGTGTACCCAAAGGGCCAATGCGCCGCATCAGATTCCCTTCTCCGACAGATCGACCCGCCCATGACCCAGCCGCCATCCCCCGCCCCGGACAAGCCCCGCAACCCGCTGGCCCGGCACATCGTGCTGTTCCTGGTGGTCAAGGCCGTGCTGATCGGTCTGGGCCTGTGGTGGTTCGTCGCCACCCTGCCGCCGCCGCGCGGCGCGATCCCCCCGGCGGCGGCCGGCACGCCCCAGCCCTGATCCGGGGCTTTGCCCATCAGATACGCGGGGAACCCCGACGGGCCTGCGCCGGTTATTCCTGATACTCCCCCCACGGGCAGCAGAGGATGACCGGACATGGCCGATGCCGTTACCACTTCTCCCTCTTCAACGGCTGCCGGCCGGATCCGCGAGGCGGTGGCGGTCTTCGACGATCCCGCCGCGCTGCAGCGCGCGGTGGACGATCTGACCATCGCCGGATTCGAGCGGCGGGAACTGAGCCTGATGGCCGGGGACGCGACGCTGAAGGAGCGTCTGGGCTACGTGCCGCCCGACATCGACGCGCTCAAGCACGATCCCGCCATCCCCCGCCAGTCCTATGTGGCGCCGGAGGACGAGGGCAACGCCCAGGGGGTCGCCATCGGCGTGCCGGCCTATGTGGGGGCGGTGCTGGCGTCGGGCGCCGTTCTGGCGACCGGCGGTACGGCGCTGGCGGCGGCGGCGGTCGCGGCGGCGGCCGGGGCCGGTGCCGGGGCGCTGGGCGGCGTTCTTGCCTCGTGGTTCAGCGACAAGCGCAGCGAACCGTTGCGCCAGCACATGGACAAGGGCGGCATTCTGCTGTGGGTCCATCTGGCCGACGCCGGGCATGAGGAGCGCGCGCTGGCGATTCTGGCCCGCCACACCCCCCATCCGGTGGAGGTTCACGAGGTGCCGCAGACCGTGTGACCGTTCCGTCGTCCGTAACTCTGGACAGGCGGCGGCGTGCCTTTCTATGCTCGGCCCCAGGGAAGACGCCGCGAGGGACCCGTGCGGCGGGAGGTCGGTCATGTACACCAAGGTCACGCGCGATATCCGCATCACCGTCGAGCCGGTTTTCCTGGAGGATCAGTCGATCCCCTCCCAGAACCATTTCGTTTGGGCCTATCACGTCAAGATCCAGAACGAGGGGGGCGAAACCGTGCAGCTCCGCACCCGTTACTGGCGAATCACCGACGCGCTGGGCCGTGTGCAGGAGGTGCGCGGGCCGGGCGTGGTGGGAGAACAGCCCCGCCTGCCGCCCGGAAAATCCTTTGAATACACCAGTGGAACGCCCCTGACCACGCCGTCCGGCATCATGGTCGGCAGCTATCAGATGGAAACCGATACAGGTGAGATGTTTGATGCCGCCGTTCCGGCCTTTTCCCTCGACAGCCCGCACGAGACCATACGTTTGAATTGATTTGTGCTCTACAGATTTATTTGCCCTTTTATTCGGCTGAGATTTTCATCTAACGTTCCCCCGATGGGTTGACGTATGGGGTGCGCGCCCTACGTGGCTGGGGCCGGTGACAATCGTTCCGGCCCGTAGCGTCAAGGTTTGCAAGAGGACGTGCATTGTGACCGCTGTGAAGTCTGACCCGGCCCCCAAGCCCACCCGAGCCGAGGCCGAAGAGGCGGTGCGGACCCTGATCCGCTGGGCCGGCGACGATCCCACCCGCGAGGGGCTGGTGGGCACCCCGGACCGCGTTGTCCGCTCGTACGAGGAATTCTTCGCCGGCTACACCATCGAACCGGCGGAAATCCTGTCCCGCACGTTCGAGGAGACCGACGGCTACGACGAGATGGTGATCCTGCGCGACATCCGCGTGGAATCCTATTGCGAACACCATATGGTGCCGATCATCGGCAAGGCGCACGTGGCCTATCTGCCGCGGCATCGGGTGGTGGGCATCTCCAAGCTGGCGCGGCTGGTGGATGCCTATGCCAAGCGGCTGCAGATCCAGGAAAAGATGACGGCCCAGATCGCCAACACCATCGACGAGATCCTCCAGCCCCAGGGGGTGGCGGTGGTGATCGAGGCGCAGCACCAGTGCATGACCACCCGCGGCGTGCACAAGACCGGGGTGACCATGGTGACCAGCCGGATGCTGGGCGCCTTCCGGACCGATCCGTCCACCCGGCGCGAATTCCTCAGCATGATCGGCACCCCCATCGTCCGCAGCGGGGAGTGAGCGATTTCCCCTCTCCCCGGTGGGGCGAGGGTCTGTCACCAGTTCGCAGCCCGGCCTACCCCCCGCCGTTCCTTGACGGGACGGCGGGGGCATCATAGGTATTGATGATACCGCCTCTCCCGTCACGCACATCAGGTCCGCTATACTCCGATGGCCATCCTGCCGATTCTCGTCGCTCCCCACCCGGTGTTGAAACAGACCGCCCGGCCCGTCGCCGCGGTGGACAAGCGTGTCGCCACGCTGATGCGCGATATGCTGGAAACCATGTACGACGCCAACGGCATCGGTCTGGCCGCTCCGCAGGTCGGCGTGTCGGAGCGGATCATCGTGGTGGACGTCCATGAAAAGGACGAACCCAACCAGCCGTTTCTGATGGCCAACCCGGAAGTCGTGTGGGAATCCCAGGACCTGCACGCTTATGAAGAGGGCTGCCTGTCGGTGCCGGAGCATTACGCCGAGGTTGTCCGCCCGGCGTCGGTGACCGTGCGCTATCTGGACGAGCACGGCGCGGCCAAGGAGATCAAGGCCGAAGGTACCCTGGCCGTGTGCCTGCAGCACGAGATCGATCACCTGAACGGCGTGCTGTTCGTCGATCATCTGTCGTCGCTGAAACGCAGTATGATCCTGCGCAAGCTGCAAAAGCAGCAGCGCCAGAAGGCCCCGGCCTGATTTCGGATTCACATCCCATGACCGCCGCCCCGCTTCGCGTGATTATGATGGGCACGCCGGATTTCGCCGTGCCCACCCTTCGGGCCATCGCCGATGCCGGGCATCGGGTGGTCTGCGCCTATTCCCAGCCGCCGCGCCCGGCGGGGCGGGGGCAGCAGGTGCAGCCGTCGCCGGTGCACAAGGCGGCGGAGGCGCTGGGCATCCCCGTGCGCACGCCCAAGACCCTGCGCACCGCCGAGGCGCAGGCGGATTTCGCCGCCCTCGACGCCGATGTGGCGGTGGTCGCCGCCTATGGCCTGATCCTGCCGCAGCCGGTGCTGGACGCCCCCCGCCTGGGCTGCGTCAATGTTCACGGCTCGCTGCTGCCGCGCTGGCGCGGGGCCGCCCCCATCCAGCGGTCGATCCTGGCCGGCGATGCCGAGACGGGCATCACCATCATGCAGATGGACGCCGGTCTCGACACCGGCGCCATGCTGCTGAAGGAGGCGGTGCCCATCACCCCCACCACCACCGCCAGCAGCCTGCACGACGATCTGGCCGCCCTGGGTGCGCGGATGATCGTCACGGCGCTGGCCGGGTTGGCCGCCGGCACCCTGACGGCCGAGCCGCAGCCGGAGGACGGCGTGACCTACGCCGCCAAGCTGACCCGCGAGGACGGGCGGCTCGACTGGTCCCGCGACGCCGCCTTCGTCGAACGGCAGGTGCGCGCGCTGACCCCCTGGCCCGGCTGCTGGTTCGATCTGGGCACCGGCTCAGGCACCGAACGCATCAAGGTGCTGGCCGCCGAACCGGCGGGGGAAGCCGCGGGGGCCGCTGCCGGCACGCTGCTGGACGGCCGCATGACGGTGGCCTGCGGCGACGGGCGGGCGGTGCGGCTGGTGCGGGTGCAGCGTCCGGGCAAGGCGCCGGTGGACGGTGAAGCCTTCCTGCGCGGCTTCGCCGTGCCCGCCGGAACGGTTCTGGGCGCGTAGGGCATGGCGCGCTGGAAACTGACGGTCGAATACGACGGCACACCCTTCGTCGGCTGGCAGCGGCAGGACAACGGCCCCTCGGTCCAGCAGACCCTTGAGGAAGCCGTTCAGCGGCTGTCGGGGGAGGTGGTGCGCGTCCATGCCTCCGGCCGCACCGACGCCGGGGTGCACGCCCGCGGGCAGGTGGTGCATTTCGACCTGGAACGCCCGATCACCGGGCTGAAGCTGCGCGACGCGCTGAATTTCCACGTCCGCCCCTGGCCCGTCGCCGTTCTGGTGGTGGAGGCGGTGGACGATGCCTTTCACGCCCGCATGTCGTGCCTCGGCCGGTCGTACCTGTACCGCATTCTCAACCGCCGCGCCCCGCCGGCCATCGACGCCGGGCGGGTGTGGCACGTTCCGCGCCCGCTGGACGCCGCCGCCATGCACGACGCGGCGCAGGTTCTGGTGGGGCGGCACGATTTCTCCACCTTCCGCGCCGCGCTGTGTCAGGCCAATTCCCCGGAAAAGACGCTGGACCGGCTGAGCGTGGAGCGGGTGGGGGAGGAGATCCACGTCCGCGCCGCCGCGCGGTCGTTCCTGCACCATCAGGTGCGCAACATGGTGGGCACGCTGGAACTGGTCGGCAACGGCAAATGGACGGCCGATCGCGTGCGCGCCGCCCTGGAAGCCCGCGACCGTTCCAAGGGCGGCCCCACCGCCCCGCCCGACGGGCTGTATTTCATGGAAGCCCGCTACGGATCGGGATCGGATTCACCGTCGGAAGGATGAAGGCAATGGGCACCGTGCTTTTCCAGGTCGATTTCCCCTATGACGGCCCCTGGGGGGCGGAGATGGCGCAGGCGTTCGACGGGCTGGCCCGCGACATCGCCGCCGAAGACGGCCTGCTGTGGAAGATCTGGACCGAAAGCCCGGCGGAAAAGCGGGCCGGCGGCGTCTATCTGTTCCGCGACACCGCGGCGGCGGAGCGTTACCGCGACAAGCATGTGGCGCGGCTGACCGGCTTCGGCATCACCGGCATCGTGGCCCACATCTTCGCGGTCAACGGGCCGCTGTCGGCCATCACCCGCGCGCCCTGAGCAACGGCCCCGTCACGCGGCCCCGTTATGCGGGACGGCGGGTGGCCAGCAGGATGCCCGCGGCGATCAGAGCGATGCCCGCCGCGTGATACCAGTGGGGCTGTTCGCCCAGGAACAGGATGGCCAGAAGGCTGCCGAACACCGGCATCAGATGGATGCTGAGGCCCGTGCGGTTCGGCCCGATCAGGGCAGCGGCCCGGTTGAAGCAGAGATAGGCCAGGATCGACGGAAACACCGAGACATAGGCGATGGCCCCGAGGGACACCGGGGTCAGCCGCAACGGATGGCCGCTCATCCCCTCCCACACATAGAGGGGCAGCAGCATCAGCGCGCCGACGGCAAAGGTCACCACCACGAACGACAGCCCATGCACCGCCGGCCGTTTGCGCAGCAGGGCGGTGTAGGCGCCATAGGCCAGCACGGCGGCGAAGATCCACACGTCCCCGGCGGCGAAGCGGAAGCCCGCCAGCACCTCCGGGTCGCCGTGGGCGATCAGGGTCAGGGCGCCGGTCAGCGAGATGGCGATGCCCAATCCCTGCGCCGCCGTGATGACGTCGCCGAACAGAAAGAAGCTCATCAGCACGATCAGCACCGGCATGGCCGACTGCATCATCACGCCGTTGAGCGCGGTGGTGCTGGCCAGACCGATGTAGACCAGGGTGTTGAACGCCGCGATGCCCAGCGCCGACAGCAGCAGCACCATCGGCCAGTGCCGCAGGACCGTGGGCCAGTCGCGGCGCAGATGCCCCCAGGCGAACGGCAGGGTGATGAGCGCCCCCAGCGTCCACCGCCAGAAGGCCAGGGCGACCGGCGGCACCTCCCCCGCCACGAACCGTCCCAGGATGAAATTGCCCGACCAGAACAGCGGCGGCAGCATCAGCAGCAGCCACGCCTGATCGAACACGCCGTGGCGGGCCGGGGTGGTGGCGGGGGCGGTCATGGCGTCTCCGGGACGGGGGAGGGGATCAGCGGTGCGGGGCGGTGCGGCGGGGGGCGCGGGGTTCCACCGGGGCGCGCAGTTCCGCTTCCAGGTCGGCGATGCGCTTGACCAGCGCCTCGCGGATGGTGGGGGCGGTGTGGGATTTCAGCGCGGCGAGCTGCTCCTTGAGCTGCTGGAGCTGCAGCACCTTCTGCTCGCGGGTGCGTTTGATGGTGATACGGTCGGAATGCTGGCCGTCGAAGGCACGCATGGCAAACGCCTTTTGCTGTCACAGGTGTCGAAACGGTCCCGGCGGGTGCGCCGGGCGGAAGGGGCGGATTATTGGGATCGGACCCTGCGCATGCAAGGGCGCTCTTTTTTGCCCAGGGCAACGAACTCAGGTTAACGAATCGGGGTAACGCCCCTCCCCCCGCCGGGCGGAGGGCAGGGTGGGGGCCGATTTTCGCGCGACAGCCCGAAAATCGAGCCGTCAGGCTCTCGAAGCATGAGGTTTGGAGTTGCTTCGCAATGGATTTCGGGCTGTCGCGCGAAATCCAGCCCTCACCCCGCCCCTCTCCCCGGTGGGGAGAGGGAAAATGAGCGTGAGTTCGGATCTCTGTTTTTTGCCGCACCCGTTATACTGGCGCCGTCACCCGGCACAGGAAAACCGCTCATGACCGCTTCCCCCACGTTGCACACCCCGGACAAGGATCTGTCCCTGCTGGACGAACTGGTCAAGGCCGCCCGGCGGCAGGGGGCCGATGCCGCCGACGCGGTGCTGCGGCGGAACGAGTCGCTCAACGTCGCCGTGCGATCCGGTGCGGTGGAACGGCTGGTGCGGGCCGAATCGGTGGCGCTGGGCCTGCGGGTGTTCGTCGGCGCCCGGCAGGCGGTGGTGTCCACCAGCGATCTCGATTGCCACACCGTGTCCGATCTGGTGCCGCGGGCACTCGCCATGGCGCGGGCCGTGCCGGAGGATCCCTTCTGCGGGCTGGCCGAGGTGCCGGCGGGCGGCTGGCCCGGCTTGGCCCCGGATCTGGATCTCGACGAGGCGGGGGAACCGGCCCCCGACACCCTGCGGGATCGGGCGCTGGCGCTGGAGGTGGCCGCCTTTGCCGTGCCGTCCGTCACCAACGCCCGCGTGATCGATTCGACGTGGAGCCGCAGCCGCGTCGCCCTGGCGGGCAGCAATGGTTTTGCCGGGGCGTGGTCGGCCACCCGTCACGCCATGGGGGCGTGGGTGCTGGCGTCCGGCCCGGCGGGGATGGAGCGGGGGGGCGACAGCGATTCCGCCACCCACGCCGGCAGCCTGCGCAGCCCGGCGGAGGTCGGGCGCATCGCCGGCGAACGCGCCGCCCGCCGGCTGGGCGCGCGCAAGATGCCCAGCGCCGCGGTGCCGGTGGTGTTCGACCGCACGGTGGCGGGGTCGCTGCTGGACCATCTGCTGGCGGCGGTGTCGGGACCGGCGGTGGCCCGCGGCACCAGCTTTCTCCGCAACGCTCTGGGCACGGCGGTGTTCGCCCCGGGTGTGTCGGTGATCGACGATCCGGTGCAGCCCCGCGGCCTGCGCTCCCAACCCTTCGATGGGGAGGGGGTGACGGGGAGCCGCCGCGCGCTGATCGATGACGGCGTGCTGACGGGGTGGCTGCTGGACGTCCGCTCGGCCCGGCAACTGGGGCTGACGCCCACCGGCCACGCGGTCCGTGGGGCCGGGGGGATGCCGGGGCCGGCGCCGGGCAATGTCCGGCTGGAGGGCGGGCGCGGCACGGTGGACGACCTGATCGCCGACATCCGCACGGGCTTCTACGTCACCGAACTGATGGGCTTCGGCGTCAACCCGGTGACCGGCGATTACAGCCGCGGGGCCAGCGGGTTCTGGATCGAGAACGGGCGGATCACCCACCCGGTGGCGGAAATGACGGTGGCGGGTACCCTGCCGGCCATGTTCCGCGCCCTGGTTCCGGCGGGGGATCTCGATCCCCGCACCGGCATCGACGCCCCCACCGTGCGCATCGACGGGATGACCGTGGCGGGGCGGTGACGCCGCCGGTTTACGCCCCCGCCGTTTGGGGGCGTTCCATATGGGTCACGCTGTCCCGCACCACGCGCACCAGCATGGTGCGCAATTCCGCCACGCTGTCGGCCATGTGGTCGGCCGCCCCGCGCACGGTGCCGGCCTGGGTGCCGGTCGTTCCGGCTTCGCGTGAGACTTCGGCGATGCGGCGGGACACTTCCTCGGCCGCCGCCGCGGTTTCGTGGATGTTGCGGCTGATTTCCTGGGTGGCGGCGGCCTGTTCCTCCACCGCCGTGGCGATGGAACCGGCGATGCCGTCCATCTCGGCGATGCCCTGGGCGATGGCTTGCACCGCCCCCACCGCGTCGTGCGTCACGGCTTCGATGGCGGCGATCTGTTCGGCGATGTCTTCGGTGGCTTTGGCGGTCTGGCTGGCGAGGTTCTTGACCTCGTGCGCCACCACGGCGAATCCCTTGCCGGCCTCGCCCGCGCGCGCCGCTTCGATGGTGGCGTTGAGTGCCAACAGGTTGGTCTGGCTGGCGATGTCCTGGATCAGCCGGGTCACGTCGCCGATGCGGGTGACGGTTTCCGACAGGGACAGGATGGTCGTGCGGGTGCGCGCGCCGGTTTCCACCGCCCGGCGGCTGACGGTGCCGGCCTGGGTCACCTGGGTTCCGATTTCGTGGATGGCGGATGCCAGCTCCTCCGAGGCTGCGGCCACGGTCTGGGCGTTGCGCAGCGCCTGTTCGGCGGCGGCGGCGACGGATTGGCTGTTGGTGCCCACCGCGTCGGCCGACCGTGCCATGGCGGCGGCGGCCTCGTGCATCCGGCGGCTGTTGCCGGCCACCTGTTCCACGGCGTTGCCGGTTTCCCGCTCCACCGTCTGGGCCATCTGTTCCAGGGCGGCGCGCTTGGCGGCTTCCGCATCCTGGCGCTGGCGGTCCTGGTCGTGGCGCAGGCGTTCGTTTTCCTGGCCGTTGGCCTTGAATACCTCCACCGTGCGGGCCATGTCGCCCACCTCGTCCCGGTGGTGGGTGTGGGGGATGGTCACGCCAAGATCGCCGCCGGCCAGCCGGGTCATCACCTCGGTCAGCCGGCCGATGGGCCGGACCACGCGGGTCAGCACCACCAGCCCGCCGGCCAGCACCAGTGCTGCCCCCAGCGCCAGCAGCACCAGGGACATGGTGTGGGCCTTGCCATAGCGGGCCTGGGCGTCGGCGAAGCTTTCCCCGGCCACCCGGACCTGAAGGTCGATCAGCGATCCGATGATGTCGGTCAGCGGGTCGATGGTCTGGTAAAGCTCGGCCTTCACGAACTGGTCGAGGGCGGCGGAATCGCGGGTGGACAGGATGCCTTTCAACCGAATGACGGCGGCGTCGGCGGCGGCCATCAGCGGCTTGGCGCGGGCCGTCAGTTCCGCTTCTTCCGGCACCAGATAGGTGGCGAGATAGGCCGTCCAGCGGCTGCGGATGTCGGCTTCGGCCTTGGCGACCGACGCCGATCCTTCCGCCCAGGTGAAGTTGCCGTTGCGCACCTTGTGGGACGCATCGACGATGAACACGGCGTAGGCGTCGGAAATGACCTTCAGATCCCGTAAGGGAACCACGCGATCCTCATAGATCGTCTTGATGTCTTCGTTGGCGTTCTCCAGCGCCCGCAGACCGATCGCATCGCTGAGCAGCAGCAATCCCCCGAGAAAGGAGAGAACAAGCAGCAGAACGAATTTGATGGTCATACGCATTGTTCTTGACCTTCTCCGGGTATGGAAGATTTGTGACGAATCCTCTTTTCCGACCCGAAGTGAAATCGTTTTGTGCGTTTGCGCGCAGCAATGAACAGATCATGCGCAGCTTGCCGAATTATGAGGCGGTAATTGCTGTTGCCGCAGGCAACAAAACCGTCAGCAATTCATACAATCAGTGACTTTTGGTGGGCAGAAAAAAGCCCCCCGCCTCCGACTCGGGGGAGGCTGGGGGGCGAGTGGCCGCGGAGGCGGCATTCCGTACAGGTTTGGCCGTATGGATTGATTGGATCGTCAGGGCGCCAGGAACACGGTATCGGCGCTGTGCGTCCGCCCGGTGGCGGTGTCGGTCAGGGTGACCGTCAGCGGCGTAGACGGGGGCAGGCCGGCGGCGACGCGCACATGGACGCGGACGGTTTCCACCCGGTCCGCTCCGGCGGTCAGCACCGGCGCGCTGCCCTCCGCCGACCCGGCCACGGTCGCGGCGGCACCGGGGATGCCGGACAGGGACAGGCGGAAGCTTTGCGGCTGCGGCGTCATGTTGGACAGCTTGACGGTGTAGCTGTTCTGGACCCGCCCGTCGGACAGGGTGACGAACAGCGGGGCGCGGTCGCGCAGCACCGTCACGTCGGCGGTGGGGCGCAGCGCCAGCCCCATGGCGGTCACCCCGCTCACCGTCACCAGCAGCAGGGTATAGACGATGGTGCGCGGGCGGACGAAGCGGGTGGGCACGGCGGGGGTTTCCGCCTTGCGCGCGGCTTTCACCGTCTGGGCGGTCTGGGTGTCGAAGCGGATCAGGTTGCCGGGCTGGCCGATGCGGGCCATCACGTCGTTGCAGGCATCGACGCACAGGCCGCAACTGATGCAGTCCATCTGCAGCCCGTCGCGGATGTCGATGCCGGTGGGACAGACGTGGACGCAGGCCCCGCAGTCGATGCAGTCGCCCAGACCCATGGCCTGCCGGTCCGCGTGGCTCTGGTCCTTGCGCAGCGGCGCCCGGCCTTCGCCGCGCCAGCCCTGATAGGTGACCACCAGACTGTCGTCGTCCAGCATCGCCGCCTGGATCCGCGGCCAGGGGCAGACGTACAGGCACATCTGTTCCCGCATGAACCCGGCCATCAGATAGGTGGAGCCGGTCATGAACGCCATCCACCCCAGCACCAGCGGCGAGGCGGCAAAGCCCGCCGCATCGGCCACGAAGCCGGGGGCGTCGGTGAAGTACAGCAGCGCCGTCACCCCGGTCACGGCGGAGATCGCCAGCCACAGGGCATGCTTGACCGTCTTCTTCATCACATAGGCGCCGTCGCGCGGCCCCTTGTCCAGGCGGATGCGGGCGCCGCGGTCGCCCTCGACCCAGGCTTCCACCCACACGAACAGATCGGTCCACACCGTTTGCGGACAGGCGAAACCGCACCACACCCGTCCGGCGACGGCGGTCGCCAGGAACAGCCCCACCGCCGCCAGGATCATCGCCCCGGTCATGATGTAGACCTGCTGCGGCCACAGCTCGGCCCCGAACAGGTAGAACCGCTGGGCTTCCAGATCGAACAGCACCGCCTGATCGGGCAGGCCGGGGCCGCGGTCCCACCGCATCCACGGCAGCACCAGATAAAGCGCCAGGAACACGGCGGACAGCCACCATTTCAGCCGACGGAACCGGCCCTTGACCGATTTCGGGTGGATCTTGCGGTGGGCGGCGTAGAGGGGAGCGGCGGCGGGGGCGCCCGAAAACGGGCTGGGGGCATGGTCGTTCATCATGCGCCTTTTCATGAAGCCGGGAGACGGCCGCACTGTATGCAATCAATCCCCGCCGCGCAAGGGGATTGATTGTATTGATTGGTCGATATTGTATGGATCAGATAATGGTGCCGGGGGCGGCGGGCAGGCGGTCCAGGGCCTCGGCCACCACCGCCAGCACCCGGCGGGTGCCCTCACGCCCACGGGGGGCGCCCAGGCACAGGCGCACCGCTTCCGGCACGTCGGACAGCGGCAGATCGGTGTCGGCGGCAAAGGCGTCGGCGGTCACGGCGGCGATGCCGCGGGCGCGCAGATGGGCGGCGAAATCGGCGCGCGGCCACACCTCCGGCAGCGGCAGCCACAGGTGAAAGGCCTCCTGCGGCCCGGTGACGCAGCCGGGGGGCAGCAGGGACGCCGCCATCGCCCGCCGGGCCACCGCCTCCGCCCGGATGGCGGCGCACAGCCGGGCGGCGGTGCCATCGCCGATCCACCGCCGGGCGATGGCGGCGGTGATGGGGGAGGGCATCAGCGCCGCCCCCCGCAGCACCCCCGCCAGCCGCAGCGCCTGCCGCGCCGAGGGGGCGGCCACATAGGCAATGCGCAGCGCCGGTGACAGGCACTTGGCCAGCCCGGCGATGTGGAACACCTGCTCAGGCGCGAAGGCGGCTAGCGGCGGCAGCGGGGTGGCGGGAAGGGGGCCGTACACGTCGTCTTCCAGCACCGCCAGCCCGTGCTGCCGCACCACCGCCGCCACCGCCCGGCGGCGCTCCACCGGCATGGTGGCGGTGGTGGGGTTGTGCAGGGTCGGGGTACAGTACAGCAGCGCCGGCCGGTGTTGGGCGCAGCAGCGGGCCAGCGCGTCCGGGTCCAGCCCGTCCGCGTCCATGGGCAGCCCCACCACCCGCAGGCCCCGCTGGGCCGCCGCCGTCTTGAAGCCGGGGTAGGTCAGCGCCTCGGTGCACACCGTATCGCCGGGCTGGGTCAGCAGGGTCAGCAGCGCCAGCAGCGCCCCTTGCGTCCCCGGTGCGGTGAGCAGCCGGTCGGCCGGAACGTCCGGCAGCCGCGGGGCCAGCCACGCCGCCGCGGCCGGACCGCTGTCGCCATCCTCCGCCGCGTCCGGGTCCAGCCCGTCGGGGTAGTGCAGCAAGCCGGGCAGCCCGGCGGGCAGGGCCGCCGCCATGCCGGCGCGCAACTCCTCCAGCAGAGCTGGAGACGCCGGCACCGGCGGCTGGTTCATGGTCATGTCCACCAGCCCCTGGGGTTCGGCGGCGGGTGGGGCCGGCGGGGCCGGCGGCAGGGTGGGGGCGGCGTCGCCGCGCACGAAGGTTCCCTGGCCCACCCGCGCGTCGATCAGCCCGCGGTGGCGGGCCTCCACATAGGCGCGGCTGACGGTGGTGAAGTCGATGCCCATCCGGGCGGCCAATTGGCGCTGGGGCGGCAGCCGCTGGCCGGGCGTCAACTGTCCCGCGGCGATGGCGTCGGCGATGGCGTCGGCGATGGCGAGATAGACCGGCCGGTCCCGCCCGGCGATCACCGGCACCCACAGGGTTGCCGTGGTAGAGGCGTCCCCGTGTCGGTCGCGGCTCATGCTCGTTCCTCCCATCGCTCCAGACGGTTCCATAGGGCGATGGAATTGTATGGATTGTCAAGACGGCCGCGGCCCCAAAAAGAAAACCCCTCCGGCGGTCGGGCCGGAGGGGGTTCCAGAGTTTGGCGGATAGGAGAGGGTCCGGCCGCCGGGATGGAGTGGCGGCGATCCTCAGCCAAACTTATAACTGATGCCGTAGCCGCCGCGCGGGTAGTCCCAGAGAACATTTTCCTTGTCCTGGCACACCACCCGGCAGGTGCCGCATTCCAGGCAGCCGTCGGTGACCAGGGTCACGGTGCCGGCCTCGTTCTTGGAATAGCAGGCCGCGGGGCAGCACCAGGTGCAGGGCTGCGTTTCGCAGGTCTTGCAGGTTTCCTCGCTCTTGATCGTGATGTGCGGACGGCTTTCATCGACGATGTAGCGGTTCTGGTACAGCTTCTCTTCGACTTTGATCATGTGGCTCATCGGAACGCCCTCACCAGCTTGAACGCATCACCCACCAGACCCATCACCGACCGCTTCTTGGCGAAGGACTTCATGATCTCCTTCTCCTTGGTCAGCTTGTCCACGCTGTCCACGGTGAAGAGATTGTGCGCCGCACCATTGAGGAGGTCGGGATAGTCGGTAAAGAACTGCTTGTTGCCGTGCATGACGCCCGGCAGGTTCCGGTACTTCTTCAGATCCTTCATGATGAAGCTGTCGTCCAGCTTCGCCTTGTAGGCGGCCAGATTGGCCGTGGTCATCGGACGGCCGGACCGCTTCAGCTCGATGATGGTTTCCGCCGCCATGCGGCCCGAGGCCATGGCGAGGTTGGAGCCTTCGCGGTGGGCGGCGTTGTTGAAGTGGGCGGCATCACCCACCACCATCCAGCCGTCGCCGTAAAGCTGCGGCACCGCCTTGTATCCGCCCTCAGGGATCATGTGGGCGGCGTATTCCTTCATTTCGGCGTTGTCGATCAGCGGCTTGATGACCGGATGGTTCTTCAGATCCTCCAGCATCTTATAAGGTGCGGTGTTCCCCGTCTTGAAGTCGGAGATCAGGCAGCCGATGCCGATGGTCAGCGATTCCTTGTTGGTGTAGAGGAACGCCGTGCCCACCATGCCCTTGGTGACCTTGCCCATGATCTCGATGACGACGCCCTCGTCGTCCTTGATCCCGAACCGCTGCTCGATGAGCTGCGGATCGATGAACATGATCTCCTTGACCGCCAGGGCGACGTTTTCCGGCTTGGCTTCGGTCTGGAACCCGGCGCGCTTGGCCAGGAGCGCGTTCACGCCGTCGGCCATCACCACCACGTCGGCGTGGATCTCGCCGCCCACGCGGTCGGTGCGCACGCCGATCACCCGGCCTGCCTCGTCACGGATCAGTTCGGTGACGGTGGTTTCGCAGATCTGGAGCGCACCGGCCCCGCGCACCTTCTCGCCCCACCACTTGTCAATGTTGGCGCGGATGATGGTGTAGCGGTTGGGGGCGTCGTTGTTGAACGCGTTGGAACGGTAGTTGGTGCCGATGTAGCTGTCGTCGCCCAGCAGCCAGATGCGCTGTTCGATGATGTGACGCTCGGTGGGGCAGTCGTCGCGGAAATCCGGAATGATCTTTTCCAGTTCCGACGAATACATGATGCCGCCCTGGACGTTCTTGGCGCCGGGGTATTCCCCGCGCTCAAGCTGCAGGACGTTCAGCCCGGCCTTTGCCAGAGTGTAGGCCGCCGCGTTGCCGGACGGGCCGGCGCCGATGACGATGGCGTCGAACTTCTCAACCATGTCGTGTGGTCCTCCTTCGGCCCGTTGTCAGCTTGCCATCCGGTTGACCGCCAGCTTCTTGGAGAAAGCTTCGGTCAGGGCCGGCAGGATCTTCAGCGCATCGCCCACGATGCCGTAATGGGCGAAGTCGAAGATGGTGGCGTTGGGGTCGGTGTTGATGGCCAGGATCAGGTCGGACTTTTCCATGCCGACGCGATGCTGAATGGCGCCGGAGATGCCGGCGGCGATGTAGAGCTTGGGCCGGACGGTCTTGCCGGTCTGCCCGACCTGACGGTCGTTGCCGACCCAGCCCGCCTGAACCAGCGGGCGGGACGCGCCCACCTCGGCTCCCAGCACCTTGGCCAGATCCCACACCAGCTTCATGTTCTCCGGCTTGCCCAGGCCCTTGCCGGCCGACACGATGACGTCGGCGAAGGCAAGCTGGGCTTCGTTCTGGGCGCTGTCGGGGATGAAGTTCAGCACCTTGGTGACGATCTCGTCTTCCACCAGGGTGGGGGTCACCTCGATCACGCGGCCGACGCGGGCGTCGTCACGGTCGGGCATGGCCATCACGCGCGGGCGCACGGTGGCCATCTGCGGGCGGTAGGCCAGCGTCTGGATGGTGCACAGCAGCGTGCCGCCGAAGGTCGGGCGGGTGGCCGCCAGGCTGCGGTTCTCGGCGTAGATGTCGAGTTCGGTGCAGTCGGCGGTCAGGCCGGTGGTCAGCGTGGTGGCGATGGCGCCCGCCAGGTCGCGGCCCAGCGTGGTGGCGCCCAGCAGCACGATTTCCGGCTTGTAGGTGTTGACCACCTCGGTCATCACCTTGGAATAGGGTTCGGTGCGGTAATCCTTCAGGCAGGGGTGCGTGACCTTGTAGACCACATCGGCGCCGTAGCCGAAGGACTCGCCGCAGATGCGGTTCAGGTCCGGGCCTTCGGCGCCCAGCACCACGGCCCCCACCTCGACCCCCAGCTTGTCGGCCAGCTTGCGGGCTTCGCCCACCAGCTCCCACGATACGGAATGGACCTGCCCGCGTTCCTGCTCGATAATCACCCACACGCCCTGATAGACCTTCAGGTGTTCGGGAAGCTGGAAACGGCGTCCTTGCGGCTTGCTCGGTTGGCTCATCGTCGTCGCCTCGTCGGGGCTAGCGGTTGTCAGTGGCCGGCGGCGGCGGCGCCGAGCAGGTCGGCGGCCAGCTTGGGCTGGACCGTGAAGACGGTATCGACCGCGGCAGCGGCCAAGGCGACGGGATCGCCGCCGTCCACCTCGATGAACTTGGCCCGTTCGGCGCGCGGCTTGGGCACGAACACCTTGGACACCACGGTGGGCGACCCTTTCAGGCCGACCTTGTTCTCGTCATCGACGCAATAATCCTTGTTCCACACCTTCAGCGGGGTGCGGGCGGCGCGGAACATGTCGTCCATGGTGCCGAAGCGGATGGTGTTGGTGCCTTCCAGCATCGTGATCATGCAGGGCATGGAGGTTTTCAGCACCTGCACCCCACCTTCGGACCGGCGCTGCACCGTGATCTGGTTCGTCTTCAGATCGACGTCTTCGATCTTGGTGATGTAGGTCAACTGCTGCAGGCCCATGCGGGTGCAGATGCCGGGGCCGACCTGGGCGGTGTCGCCGTCCACCGTCTGCTTGCCGCAGAACACGATGGAGACCGGCTCCTCCTCCTCCAGCTTGCGGATGGCGGAGGTCAGCGCATAGGACGTGGCCAGCGTGTCCGACCCGGCGAACTTGCGGTCGGTCAGCAGCACAGCGGAATCCGCACCGAAGGACAGGGCCTTGCGCAGCGCCGCCTCGGCCATGGGCGGACCCATGGTCAGGACCGTGACGCGGGCACCCGTCGCGTCCTTGATGCGCAGTGCCTCTTCCAGCGAGAAGAGGTCATAGGGATTGATGATCGCCGGTACACCCTGACGCATGATGGTGTTGGTGACAGGGTGGATGCGGATCTGCGCGCTGTCTGGCACCTGCTTAATACAGACGACGATGTGCATTCCGGTCTCCTGCGGCCGTGGACGTGCGCGGGTCGTCGCGCATGAACCGGCAAAGTGGTACGGCATTTGTGCGGTCCCCCGGCGGGTACGCCCGTCCGGGGGTGATCGGGCTGGCTGAAAAAATGCAATAGCTGTGCCAGCGGATGATTTTATTCCAGAACCTTGATTCCGTTCGCTTTCGGCCAAGTTTCAGAACCGTTTAACCTTTGTCGCAAAGCCGACAAGGTGGGGAAGGTGTCGGTTTCGCTACACCTGCTTTGTGCGTATAACCTCATGGCATGAGCAGCCCATTGACAATTGACAGTCTGCTGGCCGACGCGGTGGCCTGCCATCGCGCCGGGCGGGCGGCGGCGGCGGCGGCGGGGTACGCCGCGGTGCTGGCGCGCGACCCCGGCCATGGCGATGCGCTGCACCTGTCCGGCGTGGTGCTGGCCCAGCGCGGGCGCTTTGCCGAGGCGGTGACGACCATGGCCCAGGCGGCGGCCCTGCACCCGGCGGCGGTGTCCTACCGCGCCAATCTGGCCGCGGCGATGCGGCGGCTGGACGGCGACGCCCTGGCAGCGGCGGTGTCGGCGGCGGCGGACGCGCTGTTCGACCGGGGGGAACGGCTGGCGGCGGCGGCGCTGTACCGCTGGGCGGCGCTGCTGCGGCCCGGTGACGTGGCGGCGTGGTTCAACGGCGCGCTCGCCCGCGGCGGGGATGGGGCGGCGGTGTCGGGTTTCCGCCACGCCCTGGCGCTCAACCCCCGCCTGCTGGCCGCGGCGGCGGAGTTGGGGGGCATCGCCTTTGCCGCCCGCGACTATCACGGGGCGGCCGGCTGGTTCCGCCGGGCGCTGGGGGCGGGCACCGACGCGGCGGCGTGGCGGCGGCTGGCCGACGCGGTGAAGGGCACCGGCGATTATGCGGGGGCCTGCCTGATCTACCGGCGCAGCCTGTGCCTGGACCCGGCGGACGCCGGGGTGTGGTTCAATCTGGGGGTGACGCTGGGGGACGCCGGGCGCGGAGGGGACGCCATCGGCGCCTATGACCGCGCGGTGGTGCTGGACCCGGCCAAGCCCCTCTACCGCTTCAACCGCGCCCACCGGCTGCTGCAGGCCGGGCGCTGGGCCGACGGGTGGGTGGATTGGGAATCCCGTCTCGACGGGCTGGTGTCCGTGCCCCGTCGCGGGCGCCCCCTGTGGCGGGGGGAGCCGATGCCCGGCCGGACGCTGCTGTTTTACGCCGAACAGGGGCACGGCGACGGCATCCAGTTCAGCCGCTACATCCCGTTGGCCGCGGCCCGGTCGGGGGCGCGGGTGGTGGTGGAATGCCCGGCTCCGCTGGTGCGGCTGTTCCGCCGCCTGCCCGGCGTCGATGCCGTGTACCCGCTGGAGCAGGCCCCGGCGTTCGACGCTGTTGCCCCGCTGATGAGCCTGCCCGGCCTGTTCGGCACCACGCCGGAGACGGTGCCCCCATCAGCGTTGCCGCCGGCCGCCCCGCCGGAGCGGCGGCCGGACGGGTGTCGGCGGGTGGGGCTGGTGTGGCGCAGCGGCGACGACACCGGCGACCCGCGCCGGTCCCTGCCGACGGCGGCGCTGGCCTCCCTGCTGGCGGTTCCGGGGGTGGAATGGATCGGCCTGCAGATGGGGCCGGCGGCGGGAACCGTTCCCGGCCTGACCGACGGGACGGTCGGCATCGACGATTTTGCCGACACCGCCCGGCGCATGGCCGGGCTGGACCTGATGATCAGTGTGGACACCGCCGCGGCCCATCTGGCCGGGTCGCTGGGGCTGCCGTTGTGGGTGCTGCTGCGTCATGACGCCTGTTGGCGCTGGCTGCTGGGGCGGTCGGACAGCCCGTGGTATCCCACGGCCCGCCTGTTCCGTCAGACCTCCCCCGATGATTGGGGGCCGGTTGTGGCCGATGCGGCGGCGGCGCTGCGGGCGTGGGGTGCCCCATGATTCCGCCGGACGCCAGTCCCGACGGGCGTTCGGCGGTCAGGGCCGCGACCGCGGCCCCGCAGGCTCGTGCCTGCGAAGGCAAGCGGCCGGATGGCCGCGCCCGCCGACTGAGGGCGGACGGAAAGCCCAGTCCGCCGCCGGTGTTCATCGGCGGAGAGATCTACCGCCATTCCAGCTATGGCACCCGCCATCCCCTGTCCATTCCGCGGGTGTCCACCGCCATCGACCTGTGCCGGGCCATGGGGTGGCTGGACGGGGCGGTCTATTGCGACGGGCCGATGGCGTCGGCGGCGGAGTTGGCGCGGTTCCACGATCCCGCCTTCATCGATGCGGTGTGGGCGGCGGAGGCCGCGCAGCGGGTCGATCCGGTCACCAGCGCCCGCTTCAACCTGGGCCGCATCGACAACCCCATCTTTCCCGAAATGTACCGCCGTCCCGCCACGTCCGCGGGCGCGGCGCTGCTGGCCGCCGACCGGCTGGCGGAAGGGCCGGGCGTCGTCTACAGCCCCGCCAGCGGCACCCACCATGCGCGCCGCGACCGGGCCAGCGGCTTTTGCTATTTCAACGCGCCGGTGCTGGGCATCCTGCGGCTGCTCGACCATGGGTTCCGCCGGGTGCTTTATGTGGACATCGACGCCCACCACGGCGACGGGGTGGAGGAGGCCTTTGCCGGCGACGGGCGGGTGCTGACCATTTCGGTGCACGAGGCCAACCGCTGGCCCTTCACCGGAACGGTGGAGGACCGTGCCGGCGGCACCGCCCGCAACCTGCCGGTGCCGCAGGGTTTCAACGACACCGAAATGGCCTATGTGATGGAAAACGCGGTGCTGCCGCTGGGCCGCACCTTCGCGCCCGAGGTGCTGGTGATCCAGAGCGGGGCCGACGCCCTGGCCGAAGACCCGTTGAGCCGGCTGGAACTGTCCAACCATGCCCTGTGGGATGCGGTGCGCGGGCTGATCCCGCTGGCGCCCCGCGTGCTGGTGGTGGGCGGGGGCGGGTACAACCCGTGGACGGTGGGGCGCTGCTGGGCCGGGATCTGGGCGATCCTGAGCGGCCATGACCCGTGCGAAGCCCCGACGCCAGAGGCCGAGGATGTGCTGCGCGCCCTGACATGGCACCGGGCCGCCGGGCGCAATCCGCCCGACCATTGGTTCACCACCTTCGCCGACACCCCGCGCCCCGGCCCGGTGCGCGATGCGGTGCGGGCGGTGGTGGAGGAGGTCTTGCGTTGAAAACCCCTGGAGAGACGATGAGCGGACCGGAAACCCGAGTGGTGGCGTGGGACGAGGTGGTGCGTTTTCGCATTCCCGCCGACTGGGCCATCGACACCGAGGAGCACGAGGGCAAGCCGGTGCTGGCGCTGCGCCCGCCGGGCGGGCGGGGGGTGTTGCGGCTGGTGGCCGACGTGATTCCCGCCAAGGACAGCCCCGTCTACACCCTGCGCGAGGTGGCGTTGCGTTTCGTGCGCCCTGACGACGGCCGGGCGTCCGACCGGGTGCTGGAGGACCGCCCCGGCGGCGGCATCATCGCCACCGCGGTGATGGTGACCGACGAGGACGGTCGCCGTGAAACCCATTACCTGTGGCTTGCCGGTGTGGAAGCGGCGGCATCGGTGCGGGTGGCGATGTTCAGCTTTGCCACGCCGGCGGAACACGACGGCACCCTTGGCGACCTCCTGGCTCCCCTGGACGACGCCATCCGCGCCGCTGAAATTTTATAATATCGCCCTCAGACGGAGGTATAACCGGGATCCAAGGGCCTCCCGGCCCTTGGCTGGGGAAGCGTGAAGGGGAGGATCCCCTTCACACCCCCTCGATCCAGGCGCCAAAGCACCGCTGCGCCCGCCGTTCCAGGCTTTCCCCCCACCGCGCGGTGTCCGCCCGCAAAGCGCGGGGTGACAGCTTGGCCCCGGCGATTTCCGCGGCGTGCCCGATCAGCCATTCCTCGAACCGGGCGGCCAGGGCTTCCGGGTGGAACTGGAAGGCCAGCGCGGTGGAGCCGATCCGGTACGCCTGATGGCGGCACAGGGGCGTGGAGGCCAGCAGTTCGGCTCCCGGCGGCAGGTCGAAGGTGTCGCCGTGCCAGTGCAGCACCATGCCGCCATCCTCGGCCAGCGGCGCCAGCGGCGAGTTCCGCCCCGCCTCGGTCAGGGTGATGGGCGCCCAGCCGATTTCCTTGGCCGGGCCGGGATAGACCTTGGCCCCCAGTGCGGCGGCCATCACCTGCGCGCCCAGGCAGATGCCCAGCGTCGGGCGTCCCGCCGCCAGCCGCCGGGCCACCAGTGCGGTTTCCTGGGCGATGACGGGGTAATCGTCGGTCTCGTACACCCCGATGGGGCCGCCCAGCACCACCAGCAGATCCGGGGCCAGCGGATCCAGGGTGTCCAGCGGATCGGTTCCGGCCTGAAGGTAGCGGATATGGTAGCCGCGCGCGTCCAGCACGGGGGCGATGCTGCCCAGATCCTCGAAATGCACGTGGCGGATGACGGTGGCACTTTTCATCGGGCGCTTAGCCTCCAGTCATAACGGAAACCGACGGTGCGGGTATCGGCGGCGTTGCCGAAATAATCGGCGGCTTTGAAGGAGAATTCGCTTTCCAGGAAGATGTGATGCTCGCCCGGTTCCAGCGTCAATGACACCTCGGCCTCGGTATCGGCGACGGTGACGAACCGCACGTCGTTGCCGTTGGCCACCAGCACCGGCCCGACCGGGGTGGGGGCGTGCTTGGTGTAGACCGGCGCGAAGGTCAGCGTCAGCGTGGCCGGGCGCTGGAGCGACAGGGCCAGACCGGCCCGGGTGCCGTCGATGTGCATCTGCTCCCCGGCGCACCCATCTTCATGGGTGTTGAGGGCGACGGCCAGCCCGGCGGCGGTGGCGAAGGCCCGCGGCGGCACCTGGGGCTGGAAGGGAAAGCGGGTGTCGATCAGATCGGTGATCCCGTCCGGCACCTGATCGAGACACAGAAGATCGTCGTTGGGATAGCCGTTGAGCAGCTTGATGCGCAGATCGGCGTAGCTGCTGATCGGATGAAGCCGGCCGTCACGCCCGATCAGGAACAGATGGCGGAACAGGGATTGCAGCCGGAGGAAGAACGTCACGTCCTTCGCATGATCGGGGAAACTGGTGCGGCGCGGTTCCATGTCCGCGGAGAACTGGAAGATGCCCCGCTGCGGCAGCACCGAGAATTCAAAGATGCTGGGCGGGGCCTTGCCGGCCGTGAACAGGGATGGTGCGCCCTCCAGCACCTCCAGTTCGAACCCTTCCACATCGACCTTGACGAAATCGATCGGGCCGGGTGCGGTTTCTGCGATCCAGTCGTCCAGGCGGCGCAGGAACACCGGCACGGAGGACACCGATGCGTCCGGATCATGCGCCACCGCCGTTCCGCCGGCTTGAATCAGGTGGGAACACCCCAGCTTGTCCCGGTCATAGACGATGGTTTCCATCGTGTTGGCGTTGGAACAGCCGCAATTCACCGGCACGATGTTGGTGAAGCCGTTGAGCGTCACGTTGCGGGCCAGCAGATCGTGCACGAAGGGGATCGGTTCGAACGAATACACCCGTCCCTTGTCCGCCTGGGCGGCCATGGCCAAGGCGTTGACGCCGACGTTGCCGCCGATGTCCAGGCACGTGGCGGTGGGGCCGATCAATCGGCTGTAAAGGAGAAACTGCCACGGCTCCCATGTCTTGCCGGAATCGAGCGAATGTCCGAGAAGGTGGTCACGGGCATCGTTCAAGATTTGGTAGGTTCTATCCCCGATCAAAAGCTCATAGGATTTGAGATCGGGCGCCATGGCAGGGGGGGCCGGTTGAGGTTCCGCGGTCTTTTTCTGGAAGAGGGAGGCGAGATTGAAGGAAACCACGGCAGCCTCGTCATATTCTTAAGCAAGATATCCCGTTGACCATTATCATGAAACGCTTGCTTGTCAATGTCTTTGCCAGAGTTGGAAGCATGCCGGCGATGGACGGGACGGCCGTAGGGCGTGCTCGCTTTGTACCTGTTTTCCGCCTATAGTCGCCGCCATGCCCGGTCCCGCCGTCCAAGCCCCCTTTTTTCCTCTCGACGAGGCCCCCGCCGTCGTGGTGCGCGCGCGCCATGGGGTGATCCTGTCGCCGGAGGGGGAGGTGGAGAATCTGCCGCTCGACCGGCTGGCCGGGCGGCTGCGCGGGACCATGCCGGTGGTGTGCCACGGGCGGGCGCTGGCCCGGCGGCTGGGGATGGAGCCGTTCCCGGCCTTCGACGTTCTGGAACTCTATGCCTTCGTCAAGCCGGCGACCTTCTGCCTGCCCACCCCCCGCGGGCTGTCGGAGGCGCTGGGCCTGCCCATCCCCGACGGGCTGGAGGCGGACGCGGTGGCGCTGCTGCGCGCGGTATCGCGCCTGCTGCGCATCCTGGCCGCGCCGGGGCGGGAGGAGGCATCCGACCCCGCGGCCATCGCGTGGGAGATGGGCAAGGCCGGCTGGCCGTGGGCCGGGCCGGTGCTGCACGCGCTCAACCTGCCCCAGGGGCCGGAGCGCGCCCGTGCGCTCGCCGGGCTGAAGGTCTGGACCCGCCTGAAGGAGTGGGAGGAAGGGGCGCCGCTGCCGCCCCCCACCCACACCGCCGTCGAACCGGACGAGGCCCGCCGCCGTCTGGCGCGGATGCTGACCGCCGAGGTGGCGGGCAAGATGGCCGAACCCCGCCCGCAGCAGGCCGACTACGCCAGCGCCGTCGCCGCCGCCTTCGCTCCCCGGCCCGCCCCGGAAACCCCCAACGTGGTGTTGGCGGAGGCCGGGACGGGGGTGGGCAAGACGCTGGGCTATCTGGCGCCGGCCACGGTGTGGGCGGAAAAGAACGGCGGGGCGGTGTGGGTGTCCACCTACACCCGCAACCTGCAGCACCAGATCGACGCCGAGCTTGACCGGCTGTTCCCCGACCCGGCGGAAAAGGCGCGGCGGGTGGTGCTGCGCAAGGGGCGGGAAAACTATCTCTGCCTGCTGAACCTGGAAGACGCCGTGCGCGCCGCCCCCACCCAGTACGGCGGTGCCGCCATGGTAGCGGCCGGGCTGATGGCCCGCTGGGCGGCGGCCACCCGCGACGGCGACCTGTCGGGCGGCGATTTCCCCGGCTGGCTGGTGGATCTGCTGGGTCGTCCGCGCACGCTGGGGCTGGCCGACCGGCGGGGGGAATGCGTCTATTCCGCGTGCGACCATTACGCCAAGTGCTTCATCGAAAAGAGCGTGCGCCGCGCACGGCGGGCCGATGTGGTGATCGCCAACCACGCGCTGGTGATGATCCAGGCGGCTCTGGGCGGCGGCGACGACATGAACCAGCCCACCCGGTTTATCTTCGACGAGGGGCATCATGTGTTCGATGCCGCCGACAGCGCCTTTGCCGGCCATCTGACCGGGCGGGAAACCCACGAGTTGCGCCGCTGGTTTCTGGGCGTGGAAGAGGGCGGGCGGGGCCGTGCCCGCGGGCTGAAGCGCCGGATGGAAGACGTGGTGGCCGGCGACGACGAGGCGGCGGCTCTGCTGGACGCGGTGCTGGAGAACGCCCGCGTGCTGCCGGCGGAAGGGTGGGCGGCGCGGCTGTCGGCCGACAACCCCACCGGCCCCACCGAACGTTTCCTGCTGCTGGCCCGCGCCCAGGTCTATGCCCGCACCGCCGGGGACGCCGGCCCCTACAGCCTGGAGGCCGACACCGCCCATCCCGTCGAAGGGCTGTTGGAGGCGGCGGCCACTCTGGATGCGGCGTTGGCCCGGCTGGCGGAGCCGGTGACCGGCCTGGCCCGCCAACTGGCCAAGCGGCTGGACGACGAGGCGGCGGAGTTGGACAGCGACCAGCGCCGCCGCCTGGACGCCCTGTCGCGCAGCCTGACCCGCCGCGGCACGCTGACCCTGGCGGCGTGGCGGGACATGCTGGCATCCCTGTCCAATTCCACGCCGGAGTCCTATGTGGACTGGTTCGCGGTGGAACGGGCGGAGGGGCGGGATGTGGACGTCGGCCTTTACCGTCATTGGGTCGATCCCACCGTGCCCTTTGCCGAGGCGCTGGCCGGGCAGGCGCACGGGATGGTGGTCACCTCCGCCACCCTGACCGACGGCACCGGCGACGTTCAGGCCGACTGGATCGCGGCGGAGGCGCGCAGCGGTGCGTCCCACCTGCCGCGGCCGGCGGTGCGGGCACAGGTGCCGTCGCCCTTCGACTACCGCAACCAGACCCGCGTGATGGTGGTCACCGACGTGCGCAAGGACGACATGGCTCAGGTGGCGGCGGCCTACCGCGAGCTGTTCCTGGCGGCGGGCGGCGGGGGTTTGGGGCTGTTCACCGCCATCAGCCGCCTGCGCACCGTCTATGACCGCATCGTGGAGCCGCTGGACACCGCGGGGCTGCCGCTCTACGCCCAGCATGTGGACCCGCTGGACGTGTCCACCCTGATCGACATCTTCCGGGGCGAGGAGCACGCCTGTCTGCTGGGCACCGACGCGGTGCGCGACGGGGTGGACGTGCCGGGGCGGTCGCTGCGGCTGATCGTGTTCGACCGTGTGCCGTGGCCGCGGCCCGACATTCTGCACCGGGCGCGGCGCAACAGCTTCGGCCGCCGCCGGTACGAGGACATGATTGCGCGCCTGCGCCTGAAACAGGCGTTCGGGCGGCTGGTGCGGCGCGCCGACGACGTGGGCGTGTTCGTCCTGCTCGACCCCATGATGCCCAGCCGCCTGTTCGGCGCCTTCCCCGAAGGGGTGGAGGTCCGCCGGGTGGGGCTGCGCGAGGCGGTGGCGGAGACGCGGGGGTTTCTGTTGGGTCACGGAACCGACCCCCGCCCCGATGGTCCCGGTTGACGGCCGGCGCACGGCATTCCCACATCGTGCAATGCATGGGCAGACAAAAACGTTCCATCGTCATCCCAGCGATAAGCTGAGATCCAGAAGGTGTTCCCAGACCGCAACTCTGGGGGACTCATGCCGCCGCTGGTCGCGGCTGAGGCTCTCACCGAAAGCCTCCCTTGGACCCAGTGACGTTCTGTGCCCAACGCAGCCCCGCCTTGCCCCGCTGTGATGTTCGGGATACAACGGATATTGTTCGTTTCATCCATTGTTTGACGAGGCCGCCCATGCCCCACGATCCGGTTCCCCCTTCGGCCACGGCCACCATGGACGATGTGACCCGGCTGGTCCGGCGCTTTTACGACCGGGCGCGCGCCGACCCCGATCTGGGGCCGGTGTTCGAGCGGGCCAACCTGGATTGGGACGCCCATTTCGGCCAGCTGGATGATTTCTGGGCGGCACACCTGATCGGCAACCGGCGCTACAAGGGCAGCCCCTTCATGACCCATGTGGGGCTGGGTCTGGAGCCGGAGCACTTCACCCGCTGGCTGGCGCTGTTCCGGGAAACCTGCGACGAGGTGCTGTCCCCCGCCGATGCCGACCGGGCCTATGCCAAGGCCGAGCATATGGGGAAAAGCCTGACCGCCGGGCTGTTCCCCATTCCCGGCCGCGCCTATCGCCCGCCGAAAACCGCGGAGTGATCCCGGCCGGACAGGGCGGACGGTATCAGTCCAGCGGCAGCAGGGTTTCGGCCAGCGTCACCCAATAGCTGGCCCCCACCGGCAGCATGGCGTCGTTGAAGTCGTAGCGCGGGTTGTGCAGCTTGGCCCCCGGCTCCGCCTCCCCCTGGCCCAGCCAGATGTAGCAGCCGGGTCGCTGCTGGAGCATGTAGCCGAAATCCTCCGCCGCCATGGACGGCGGGGGCGCCCAGTCCACATTCGCGTCCCCCACCACCAGGGCGGCGGCGCGGGCGGCAGATTGGGCTTCGGGGGCGCTGTTGACGGTGGGGGGATAGCCGGGGTCGAGTTCCAACTCGGCGTTGGCGCCGAAGGCCGCGGCCACATTGTCCACCAGCCGCGAGAACTGGGCGTGCAGCCGTTCGCGGGTGTCGGGGCGGAAGCTGCGGATGGTGCCGTGCAGGCGTGCTTCCGACGGGATGACGTTGAAGGTGGTCCCGGCCTCGATCCAGGTGATGGACAGAACCGCCGCGTCCAGCGGGTCGGTGCCGCGGCTGACCAGACTTTGCGCGGCGGTGACGATGTGGGACGCCACCAGCACCGGATCGACGCCGCGGTGGGGCATGGCCGCGTGGGTGCCCAGACCCGACACAGTGACGGTGAAATGGTCCGCCGCCGCCATCACCGGGCCGGGGTGCACGGCGATGCGGCCCGCCGGCATTTCCGGCCAGTTGTGCAGCCCATAGATCTCGTCCATGGGAAAGCGGGTGAACAGCCCGTCGTCGATCATGCGCTGGGCGCCGGCCTTGCCCTCTTCGGCCGGCTGGAAGATGGCGTAGACCGTGCCCTTGAAATTGCGCGATTCGGCCAGGGCGCGCGCCGCCCCCAGCAGCATGGTGGTGTGGCCGTCGTGGCCGCAGGCGTGCATCTTGCCGTGATTGCACGAGGCATGGGCGAAGTCGTTCGCCTCCGGCATCGGCAGGGCGTCCATGTCGGCGCGCAGGCCGATGGCGCGCTCGCCCGGCTGGCGTCCGCGGATCACCCCGACCACGCCGGTGCCGCCCAGGCCGCGGTGCACCTCGATCCCGCAACCGGCCATCACCCCGGCCACGAGGTCGGAGGTGCGGTGCTCTTCGTACGCCAGTTCGGGATGGGCGTGGATGTCACGGCGCCAGAGCACCATGTCGGCGTGCAGTTCGGACAGACGGGGAAGAATCGGCATGTGGAAAACTCCGGAACGGCCCGTGGCGATCAGGCCGGGTATCAGGCCGGAACGGCCATGCCCCGCTGCACCGCCGGGCGTTCCTTGACGACGTCGTGCCAGCGTTTGATGTTGGGGTAACGGTCCAGCAGCCCGCTGCCGGCCACCGCTGCGGCGGCGATGAAGGGGAAACAGGCGATATCGGCGATGGAATAGGTTTCCGCCAGATATTCGACCGCGCCCAGCCGCTCTTCCAGCGCCTCGTAGCAGCGGACCAGCTCACCCTTGAACAGGTCGATGGCGTAGGGGATCTTTTCCGGCGCCCGCACCGAAAAGCGGAACATGTCCACCGCCGCGGGTCCAAGGTCGCTGACCCCCATCATCAGCCACGACAGCGCCTCGCCCTGCTGGTCGTCGTCGGGCAGGAGACGGCCGGTGCACTGGGCGTAATGCAGCAGGATCGCCCCCGACCCGAACAGCCGCCGCTGGGTCCCGCCCGGCAACTCTTCCACCACCGCCGGCAGCTTGCCGATGGGGCTGATCGCCTTGTAGGCCGGTGTCTTGTTCTCCCCGGCCATCAGGTCGAGCGCATGGACCCGGTACGGGATGCCCAGCTCTTCGAACAGGATCGATGCTTTGTGACCGTTGGGCGTGGCGAAGGTGTAGAGCGTGAGCATGAAAGAACCGGCCCCCTGACTGTTCGCCGTCTGTAGCGCGGCTGCCCGCCACTTTGGACCATTTGCCGCAGGAAGGCCAGAGCCGACAAACCATCCGGGGTAGTCCACCCGTCCCGATCCACGCTCAATCCAGCAGCGCCAGAATAAGCGCGTACAGCCCGTATCCCAGCCCCGCGACAATCGCCCAGGCAGCCAGCGCCAGCCCGACCCACACCACCACCAGCGTCAGCCCGCGCATCTTCGGGACATGGGGGTGCGGCGGCGGCAACAGGTCCGGGGGCAGGGCGGGGCGGGCGTCGCGGGCGACCCCGTGTTCCCCCCGGGCGGAAGGCGGCGAAACCGGATCGGTTAGGGTATGGGTCATGGGAGGGTGCCCGCTTGGTTGAATGGGGCCACTCTACCCCCTCTTCGCGGCGCTCGCCCGCATCCAAAAGGGGTGTCCTCCCTTTGTCCGGGGATGGCTACATCCACCTCTTCCGGCGGAAATACCACATGGGGACAAGCGCCGAAGCGATGATCGCCAGCATTGCCAAAGGATAGCCGAACGCCCAGTGGCGCCCCGGCTCCGACACGAAATTCATGCCGCACAGGCTGGCGATCAGGGTGGGGGGGAACAGCCCCACCGACGCGACGCTGAGAATCTTGACGATCTCGTTCTGCTCGACGTTGATCTGGCCCAGCGTGGTTTCCAGCAGCAGCCGGACCTTCGATGCCAGGAACTGGGCGTATTCATACAGCCCCTTGGTGTCCAGCGCCGCCCCCCGCGACCAGCGCCGCGCATCCTTGCCCAGCAGGGCGTCGCCGCTGCCGCGGGCGAAGAAATCGAGAATCCGGTGCAGGCTCGACAGGCTTTCGTGGGCCTTCGCCACCAGTTGCCCGGCCTGCCCCAGCCGCCGCAGCGTGCGCCCGTCGTCGCGCGGCGGGGCGGTGCGGCCCGGCGTGCCGCGGTGGAACGCCCGCTGCCCCATGGCTTCCAGCTCGATTCCCACCCGGCGCAGCACGTTGGCCGTGCGCTCGATCAGCGCCTCCAGCAGGGCGGTCATCACCGCATCGGCCCGTGCCGGGGCGAAGCCGCGGTGGGTCGTCTTGCGACGGAAGGTCAGGAACGGCTGGGGGTCGATGTGATGGATGGTGGCCAGCCGCCCGCCGGCCAGGACCAGGCTGACCGGGGCCAGTTTCGGCTGATCGGTGTCGGCCCACACCAGCGCCAGCACCGTCATGTGCAGCGACTCCGCACCGGGCCGCAGGCGGCTGGAATCCTCGATCTCCGCCATCTGGGCGCGGGTGGGCAGACGCTGGCCCAGGCATCGTTCGGCGGCCGCCACCTCGTCCGCGGTGGGGTTGAGCAGGTCCACCCACACGGTGGCGCCGGGCAGGGGCGTGCCCTCGGTCCAGCGCGTCCGGATCAGTCGCCCGCCCTCGTTGATGAAAACCTGCAGCATCGCGGCACCTCCGGGGCGAACCGGCTTTCCGGGTGGTCAGGTGATGCGGCCGATCCGCCGCGGTTTCAGCGGGTGGGGGGAGGCCGGGTCCGGCGTTCCACCCTCAGCGGCGGCGGGGGGCGGAAGGTCGAGCGATTCCCCCTCCTGGCGCAAGGCGGCTTCCAGCTTGGCGCGAAAGGCGCCGCCGTCGTCGCGCGAGTCCAGGAACAGGCTGACCGCCTGCCGGGCCTCGTCCCGGTCATAGGGAACCTTGCCGAAGGCGGCCCAGCGGGCACGGTCGAGAACCTTGGGGTCCAACCGCTGGCGGATCGCCTCCATCTGGCGGAGCAACTGACGGCGCAGATCGTTCATGAGACTTTATATGGGGCCGGGATCACTCCCGGCCAATCAGCGTCCCGGCACCGCCCTCGGTGAAGATCTCCAGCAGCAGGGCGTGGGGCACCCGGCCGTCCAGGATCACCGCGGCGTCAACACCCTGTTCCACCGCATCGATGCAGGTTTCGATCTTGGGGATCATGCCGCCCTTGGCGGTGCCGTCGGCGATGGCGGTGCGGGCATCCTCCAGCGACATGCGCGGGATCAGCTCCTTGTTCTTGTCCAGAACGCCGGCCACGTCGGTCAGCAGGAAGAAGCGGGTCGCCCCCAGAGCGGCGGCGATGGCGCCCGCCGCGGTGTCGGCGTTGATGTTGTACGTCTCGCCCTGGCGGTCCACGCCGATGGGGGCGATGACGGGGATGATGTCGGCCTGGGTCAGCCCGTGGATGATCTGCGGGTTGATCTGGTGCGGTTCGCCGACGAAGCCCAGATCCAGCACCTGTTCGATGGCGCTGTCGGGGTCGCGCTGGGTGCGGCGCAACTTGCGGGCGATGATGAGCTGGCCGTCCTTGCCCGACAGGCCGACGGCCTTGCCGCCCTGCTTGTTGATGGCGGAGACGATCTGCTTGTTGATGGAGCCGGCCAGCACCATCTCCACCACCTCCACCGTCTCCTTGTCGGTGACGCGCAGGCCGTCGATGAAGCTGGACTTGATCTTCAGCCGCTCCAGCATCTGGCCGATCTGCGGCCCGCCGCCGTGGACGACCACGGGGTTGATGCCCACCTGCTTCAGCAGCACGATGTCGCGCGCGAACAGCTCGGCCAGGCTGTCGTCACCCATGGCGTGGCCGCCATACTTGATGACGAAGGTGCGCCCGGCGTAGCGGCGCATGTAGGGAAGAGCCTCGGACAGGGTGCGGGCCTTGCCCAGCCATTCTTCACGTTCGGTCATCGGCACAGGACTTACCATCCGTCAGCGTGGACATGGATCGTTTCTTTATCGGAACCCGGCGGTCCTGCCTAGCGGAGTTTTCGTGTCGGCACCCGTAAGCTGTGCGGCCAGTTGCGTCATCGGCTGGGTCAGGGCGGTGACCGTCACCGCCATCAGCACCAGGGCGGAAAAACCGGCGGGCGACAGGATGCCGGCGTCCAGCAGCACGGTCAGGACCACCACCTCCATCAGCCCCTTGCACGGCATCAGCGCCCCCAGCCGCCACGCATCGGCGGGCGGCACGCCGGCCAGCCGCGCCGGGATCGCGCTGCCCAGCAGCTTGGCCGCGACGGTCACGGCTGTTGCCAGCAGGAACACGGTCCACAGGTCCGGCGAATCGGCGGTGATCGTGACCTTCAGCCCGGTCAGGGTGAAGAAGAACGGCAGCAGCACCAGGGTGGTCACCGCCTCCACCCGTGCCAGCACGGCGGCGGCCAGCCGCTTGGGCACCGCGGTTCCCGCCAGGAAGGCGCCCAGGATATAGTGCAGCCCCACCGCCTCGCTCACCGCCGCCGTCAGCAGCAGCAGGCCGCAGATGCCGATCAGCCGGGCGTCGTCCAGAACCGGCGGCGCATCCCCCAGCCGGCGGGTCAGCCAGGGCCGCACCCCGCCCCACAGGACCGCCAGCATGGCGGCACCACCCACCAGGGCGACCGCCACCTCCGCCCCGCCGCCGCCGGCGGCCAGCGCCAGCAACGCGGCCAGCGCCACCCACAGCAGCGCGTCGTTGACCGCGGCGCAGGCCAGGGCCAGCGTGCCCAGCGGCGTGGCGGTCAGCCCCATTTCCCGCAGGATCGCCCCCAGCACCGGCAGCGCCGTCACCCCCAGGCACACGCCGAACCCGGCGGCGAACAGGACGGGTGTCGCCGCCGGCCCGGCCATGGCGGGAAAAGCATCGGCCACCCACGCCCCGGCCCCGGTGCCGGCGATGGTGGGCACGATCATGCTGGACAGCGCCACCGCCGCCACCGCCCGCCCGCGCCCGCGCATGTCGGCCACGTCGAGGTGCAGCCCGGTCAGGAAGGCGAAGAACACCACCGCCAGCCAGCTCAAGCCCACCAGCGGCCCCAGCGCCGGCGGCCCGAACAGGGTGCCCCACGCCTCCGGCGCCACGCGGCCCAGCAGGGAGGGGCCGAGCGCGATGCCGAACAGGATCTGCACCACCACCATCGGCGCCACCCGCCGCACCCCCGCCGCCCGCCACAGGGCGAACGGCACGACGATCAGCAGCAGCGCCTGGATCAGGAAGACGAACGCCGGCGACAGGTGCATGGGCGCGACCCTCGGTTCAGGTCAGGGGAGCGGGGCGGATTCGGCCATCTGCGCCATCACCGCCCGCAATTCGGCGATGCCGGTCCCGTTTTCCGAGGAGGTGATATGGACCTCGGGGAAGGCGGCGGGGTGTTTTTTCAGCGCCTTTTCCGTGGCGGCCTTGACGGTGACCAGTGCGGGGGGCTTCACCTTGTCGGCCTTGGTCAGCACCACCTGATACATCACGGCGGCCTGATCCAGCATCTTCATGATCTCGTCGTCGTTGGCCTTCAGCCCGTGGCGGGCGTCCACCAGAACGAAGGCGCGGCGCAGGGTGACCCGGCCCTTGAGGAAGCGGCGGACCAGCGTGTTCCACGCCTCCACCTTCTCCTTCGATTCCTTGGCGTAGCCGTAGCCCGGCATGTCCACCAGCATCAGCCGCCGGCCCAGGTTGAAGAAGTTGAGCTGCTGGGTGCGCCCCGGCGTGTTGGAGGTGCGGGCCAGCGTCCGGCGCCCCGTCAGGGCGTTGATGAGGCTGGACTTGCCCACGTTGGACCGCCCGGCAAAGGCGATTTCGGGCAAGGCCGCTTCCGGCAACTGGTCCAGACGGTCGGCCCCCCAGACGAAATCACATTCCTGGGCGAACAGCAGGCGCCCCGCTTCGATCTCCTCATCGGACAGGGCGGCGGTGAGGGAGGGGCCGGAGGAGGGGGCATCGGTCATCGTGAACAATCCTGACAGCAACAGACGGAAGAAACAGAAAAGGGCTTCGCCGCGGTCCACGGCGAAGCCCCGAAAGAAGCATGAAACCAGGGATCAGGCCAGCGGCTCTTTCACCCCGTCCTGGCGCATGATGACCCACTGCTGCGCCACCGACAGCAGGTTGTTCCACGCCCAGTAGATCACCAGACCGGCGGGGAAGCTGGCCAGCATGAAGGTGAAGACGATGGGCAGGAACATGAACACCTTCTGCTGCACCGGGTCGGGCGGCGCCGGGTTCAGCTTCTGCTGCAGCCACATGGTCACGCCCATGATCAGCGGCCAGGCGCCCAGCATCAGCATGGCCGGCGGGTGCCAGGGGATCAGGCCGAACAGGTTGAAGATGGTGGTGGGATCGGGCGCCGACAGGTCGTGAATCCAGCCGAAGAACGGCGCGTGCCGCATTTCGATGGTGACGAACAGCACCTTGTACAGCGCGAAGAACACAGGGATCTGGATCAGGATGGGCAGGCAGCCCGACACGGGGTTGACCTTTTCCCGCTTGTACAGGCCCATCAGCTCCTGATTCATCCGCGCCTGATCGTCGGCGTACTTCTGCCGCAGTTCCTGCATCTTGGGCTGGAGCTTCTTCATCTTGCTCATCGCATGATACGACTTGTTGGCAAGCGGGAAGAAGGCCGCCTTCACCACCACGGTGAACAGCAGGATGGCGATGCCGAAATTGCCGAACAGGGTGCCCAGGAAATCCAGCGCGTAGAAGAACGGCTTGGTCAGGAAATAGAACCAGCCGAAATCGATGGCGAGGTCGAAGTTGGCGATGCCCAACTTTTCCTTATAGGCATCCAGCAGCTTCACCTGCTTGGCCCCGGCGAACAGGCGGGCGGTGTTTTCCGCCGTAGCCCCCGGCTCCACCGTCTGGGCCGTACCCATCACGTCAACCTGATAGCGGTCCTGGCTGCCACGCTGGTTGTAGACGAAACGGGCGGTGACCGCCTCCTTCTGGTCGGGGACCAGCGACACCAGCCAATATTTGTCGGTGATGCCGATCCAGCCGCCGGTCGAGGTCTTGGTGATGGTCGGGGTCTTCTTCAGGCTGTCGTACTTTTCTTCCGTCAGCGTGCCGTTGAAGACGCCCAGCGGGCCTTCGTGCAGGATGTAATAGCCCGAAGTGGGCGGCGTGCCGTGGCGCGACACCAGCGAATAGGGCAACAGCGCCACCGGCTTGGATGTCGTGTTGCGCACCTTCTGCGTCACGGTGAACATGAAGTCCCGGTCCACCGCGATGGTCTTTTCAAAGACCAGCCCCTGGCCGTTGTCCCAGGTCAGCGTGACCGGGGCATCGGGGGTCAGGGTGGCGCCGGCCGGGGCGGACCACAGGGTATCCTGGCCGGGGGCGGGGATCGAGCGGTCCTCCGGCACCCAGCCGAATTCGGCGTAATAGCCGGCATCCGACGACGCCGGGGCCAGCAGCACGATTTCCGGGCTGTCCTTGTCCGGGGTCTGGCGGTAGGCGGCCAGGGTCAGATCGTCGATTCGCGCGCCGGTCAGATTGATCGAGCCGTGCAGCGACGGGGTGTTGATGCGCACCCGCGCCCCGGCCTGTTCGGCCAGGATCTGGGCGCGGTCCTTCGGCGCCTCCGGTGCGGCGGGGCCGCCGGGGATGGCCGCCGGGCTGCCGGGCACCGTCGCCGTCTGCTGCGCCGGATCGGCGGGCGGCGGCTTGTGCGACGGGGTGTAGAGGTACTGGAACCCCAGCAGGATGGCGATCGACAGCACGATGGCCAGGAGGAGATTGCGTTGTTCGGTCATGGCTTCCCGAGAGTGTCCGTCCAGCCTGTTGGTCCGGTGCGGCGCGGCCGCCGCCCCGGTTTAGTGATCGTGGTGCGCCGGGCCGCAGCAGGAACGGTTGCCGCGGTCCGCCGACGGTCCCGACTCCGCATGCGGGTCCGGCACCGGGTCGTATCCCGACCCGCCCCACGGGTGGCAGCGTCCCAGCCGGCGGATGGTCAGCCAGGTACCGCGCAGCGCCCCGTGCCGTGCCAGCGCCTCCAGCGCGTACTGGGAGCAGGTCGGAAGATAGCGGCAGTGATGCCCCACGAAGGGGGAGAATGTCCAGCGGTAGAGATGGACAAGCGCACGCAGCCCATGAGCCAGGGGACTCATGAGCCGTGCCGCGCCGCCGGCCCGGCATCCGCCGGGGGCGGTGCGTCCGCTGCGCTTTCCTGTGACAGGGGGGGGCGTGATGCGGCGGGATCGGCCCGGACCGGGGTTTCCCGGACCGGCATATCCCGGATGGCGGTCACATCCCCGTCGGCGCGTTCACGCCACAGGCCCAGCCGCTTGAGCGCCGCGGTCAGGTCAGCCAGCAGGTCGGCCCAGGGGCGAACCGCGGTTTCCTGGCGGGCGATCAGGACCAGATCATGGCCTGGACGGGCGTGGAACGGCAAAATCAGCCGTGCCGCTTCGCGCAGGCGGCGGCGTGCCCGATTGCGCACGACCGCATTGCCCACTTTGCGGCTGGCGGTGAGGCCGAGACGCAGCACCGGCCCGCCGGGGGGCGGGGCCTGCCGTTCGTCATGTCGGCGCACCTGCAGGATAAGACCGGGAGCGACGTGTTTGCGGCGCGTCCCGGCCACGGCCAGAAATTCCGGCCGTCGCTTCAGGCGCCCGACCCGTGGGCTGGGCGCCGTCATCGCGGTCAGGCGCAGAGAACCTTGCGGCCCTGGGCGCGGCGACGGGCCAGGACCTTGCGGCCGCCCACGGTGGCCATGCGGGCGCGGAAGCCGTGCCGGCGCTTGCGGACGAGCTTGCTCGGCTGGAACGTGCGTTTCACGACACAATACTCCGTAACATCATCACAGGAAAAACGAGCCACGCTCTATAGAGAGGACCGCCGCGCAAGTCAACGCCCGGCAGCGGCCCCGACCCATAAAACTGCGGGAAATCCCGGTTTCATGGGCTTTTCCCATCAACAGCGGCCCGGTTCATACCATTGACCGGCCCGGATCAGGCGTTGATCGCCGTCCGTTCGGTTCCGGCGTCGCCGCCGTCTTCGTTTTCCGCACCGGAGTCGTCCTCGTCCCCCCCGGGCTGGGGAGCGGCCGTGTTGAAGCCGGGGTTGCCGCCACCGCCGCCGGGATTGCCGCCACGGCTTTCCCGCTGCCGGTTTTCGGCTTCCTGGATCTGGTTGATGATGCGGAAATAATGCTCGGCGTGCTGCAGATAGTTCTCGGCCATCACCCGGTCGCCCGCGGTGGCGGCATCGCGCGCCAGAGTCTGATATTTTTCATGGACTTGCCACGCGTTGCCGCGAATACGCACGTCCGGGCCGTTGCTGTCGAAGGTCTGGTGACGCAACGGCACGTTCTGGCGGCGGCCAGGGTTGTTGTTTCCGCCGCCGCCACCACCGCCGCCGTTGCCCCCGCCGCCGTTGTTGCTTCCACCGCCACGGTTGCGCGAACGCCTGTTGTTCGGTCCTTGTCTCATCCGGGTCTAGGGGTCCCATGCAAGAGATATGCATCGCCCTCGCGCGCTCCGGTGGCGGCATGGCCACCTGGCCCGCCGCGGCATCCTGGCCGCGGGTCGGTTGCGGGGATTCATAAATGACGTGTTCCGGTTTCCATCCCGGCGGAACCGCCTGTTGGGGGCTGCTCCCTTGGAAACGCCGCGGGGGGGTTATCACCCGCCCGGTCTCGGATTCGCGCCGTCCCGCACCCTAGCCGCTTGAACGCCCCAATCCAACCGTTTTTTAGGGTTTCCCCCTCTTTGTCAGCGTTTGCGCACACACACGCAGCGGGAAACGCCGCCAAGGTCGCGGTGGATGCCGTCCAGTTCCATCCCGGCGGCGGTCATCAGGGCGGCCACGTCGGCATCCTGCCCGGCGCCCACCTCGAACGCCGCCAGCCCGCCGGGGACCAGCAGATCCGGCACCTGTGCCGCCAGCGCCCGATAGGCGTCCAGCCCGTCGCCGCCGCCGTCCAGGGCGCGCAGGGGGTCGTGCAGGCGCACTTCCGGCTCCAGCCCGGCGATGGTGGCGCTGGGGATGTAGGGGGGGTTGGACACCACCCGGTCGAAGCGTTCCGTCAGCCCGCAGCCCCAGTGGCCGGTCTGGAAACGGGCGCGGTCCGACAGGCCGTTGCGGGCGGCGTTGGCGGTGGCCGCGGCCACGGCGCCGGGGCTGATGTCGATGCCCAGCCCGCGCGCGGCGGGCAACTCCGCCAGCAGCGCCAGCAGGATGCAGCCGCTGCCGGTGCCCAGATCCAGGATGCGCACCGGCGCGTTCCGGTCGGGCAGGCTGTTCAGCACCGCCTCCACCACCGTTTCGGTGTCGGGGCGGGGGTCCAGCGTGTCGGGGGCCAGCGTCAGGTCCAGCGTCCAGAACCCCCGCTCGCCGATGATGCGCGACACGGGTTCCCGCCCCGCCCGCCGTTCGATCAGGGCGATGGCGCGGGCGGCGTCCGCCGCCGCCACCGCATCGTCGGCACGGGCCAGCAGGCCGCTGCGGTCCAGCCCCAGCGCGTGTTCCAGCAGCAGGCGGGCATCCAGCGCCGGGGTGTCCACCCCGGCGGCGGTCAGGCGTTCCTCCGCCAGACGGCGGAGCGTGCGCACGGTGGTGGTGGCGCCCACGGTCAGAGCTTGCCTTCCGCCTGCCACGTCAGACGCTTGCGGTAGATGGTGGAGGCGCTGATCTCCAGCAGGGCGGCGGCGCGGGGAATGTTGCCGTCGCACGCCTCGATGGCGCCTTCGATGGCGTCCTTTTCCACCTGCCACAGTGGTTTGACCGGGCGGGGGCCGGACGGGGCGGCGGCGGCGGCGGCGGCCTGGGGCGGGGGGGTGCGCCCCTGCCGGCCCAGCGGCGGGGGCAGCATTTCGGGCAGCACGCTGTCGCCGTCGTGCAGCACCACCACATTGCGGATGACGTTCTGCACCTGGCGCACGTTGCCCGGCCAGTGGTAGGTGCGCAGGATGTGTTCGGTTTCGGGGTCGAAGCGGCGGAAGCCCTTGCTCTCCTCCGCGGCGTATTCCTGCAGATAGCCGCGGGCGATTTCCAGCACGTCGTCCTCCCGCTCCCGCAAAGGGGGCAGGTGGATGGGAATCACGTGCAGGCGGTAATAGAGATCTTCGCGGAACCGGCCCTCTTCCACCTCTTTCAGGGGATCGCGGTTGGTGGCGCAGATGATGCGCAGATCCACCTTTTCCAGCCGCGAGCCGCCCACGGGGGTGAAGGTGCCGGTCTGGATGAAGCGCAAGAGCTTGGTCTGGAGGTTCGGCTCCATCTCGCAGATTTCATCCAGGAACAGCGTGCCGCCCTCGGCCCGCGCCGCCGCCCCCTCGCGGTCGGAAATGGCGCCGGTGAACGCCCCCTTCATGTGCCCGAAGATCTCGCTTTCCATGAGATCCTTGGGGATGGCGCCGCAGTTGATGGCGACGAAGGGCTTGTCCCGCCGCGGGCTTTGCCGGTGGATGGCTTCCGCGCAGACCTCCTTGCCGGTGCCCGATTCGCCGGTGATGAACACGGTGGCCTTGCTCGACGCCGCGCTGTCCACGATTCGATAGACCGCCTGCATCGTCAGCGACGAGCCGATGAAGCCATGGTAACGGTCGCGCCCCAGGTCGCGCTGATAGGTATCGACGATCTGCGCCAGCCGCAGCCGTTCCATGGCGTTGCGGACGGTGATGGTCAGCCGCTCCGCCGTGAAGGGCTTGACCAGGAAGTCATAGGCGCCGTAGCGCATCGCCTCCACCGCCACGCTGACCGACCCGTGGGCGGTGATGACCACCACCGCGCAGGGCAACCCCTGGGCCGCGATGTGCTTCAGCACATCCATTCCGTGCATGTCGGGAAGCTGGAGGTCCAGCAGGACCACCCGCGGCGCCCCGTCGTCCACAGCCGCCAGCGCGTCCGCGCCGGTTTCGACCGAAACGACGGTGAACGCTTCTTTCTTGAGATATTCGACGTAGACACGGGCAAGCGAAGGCGTGTCTTCGACGAGAAGGATGGATGTGGCGGCGACCATGACACCCAAATTAACGGCGTATTGAGAATAAATCGACCGATTTCCGACGCTACAACCGACGCACGAGAGATGCCAGGAATTAATCGCCTGCACCCCTCCTGCGATGACCGCCCGCCGGGGCGCATCGGGGGTGCGGCGGGCGTGACCCCCGGATTTCGCGACTCAGCCTTGTGCGTTGCGTCGCTCTTGTCCGGTGCCGTGTGATGGAATATTTGAATTCCACACAGAAAACTGTCAAACCGATCCCGTCCGTTCCACCCCTTGCCCGAGGTGCGCCGTGCCCGACTCCTTTCCGCTTGCCGGCAAGCGGATTTTGCTGGTCATCGCGGGCGGCATCGCCGCCTACAAGTCCCTTGACCTCATCCGCCGGCTGAAGGAGCGGGGGGCCTCGGTGCGGGCCATCCTGACCGCGGCGGGGGCGCGGTTCGTCACGCCGCTGTCGGTGCAGGCGCTGACCGGCGACACGGTGTATCAGGATCTGTGGTCGCTGACCGACGAATCCAGCATGGGCCACATCCAGTTGTCGCGGGACGCCGATCTGGTGGTGGTGGCTCCGGCCACCGCCGATCTGATGGCGCGCATGGCCGCCGGCATGGCCGATGATCTGGCCGCCACGGCCCTGCTGGCCACCGACAAGCCGGTGTTGATCGCCCCGGCCATGAACGTGCGCATGTGGCTGCACCCGGCGACCCAGGCCAATCTGGCCACGCTGGAGCGCCGCGGCGTGCGCCGCGTCGGCCCCAACGACGGCGATATGGCGTGCGGCGAATACGGCCCCGGCCGCATGGCCGAACCGCTGGAGATCGTCGCCGCCATCGCCGCCTTCTTCGCCGAACAGGCCGCGCCGCGTCCGCTGGCCGGGCGGCGGGCGCTGGTCACCAGCGGCCCGACGGTGGAGGCCATCGACCCGGTGCGCTACATCGCCAACCGCTCGTCGGGCAAGCAGGGGCACGCCATCGCCGCGGCCCTGGCCCGGCTGGGGGCCGATGTGACGCTGGTCAGTGGGCCGGTGCGGCTGCCCGATCCGCCGGGCTGCACCACCGTCGCCGTCGAATCGGCGCAGCAGATGCTCGACGCCTGCCGGGCGGCGCTGCCGGCCGATGTGGCGGTGTGCGCCGCCGCCGTCGCCGACTGGCGCGTCAAGGGGGCCGCCGGCCACAAGCTGAAGAAGGACGGCGGCGGTCCGCCGGTGCTGGAGCTGGAGGAAAATCCCGACATCCTCGCCACCCTGTCCAAGGGGGAGAGGCGCCCGGCGCTGGTGGTGGGGTTCGCCGCCGAAACCCGCGACGTGGCGGCCTATGCCCGCGCCAAGCGGCTGCGCAAGGGCTGCGACTGGATCGTCGCCAACGATGTGGGGCTGGGCACCCAGACCTTTGGCGGCGACGCCAACACGGTCCACGTCATCCGCGCCGACGGTGCGGAGGAATCCTGGCCGACCATGAGCAAGGAGGCGGTGGCGGAGCGGCTGGCCCGCGCCATCGCCGAGCATCTTCCAACCATCCAGACCGGAGACACCGTATGAGCACCGTGACGGTGGCGGTCCGCCGCCTGCCCCATGGGGAGGATCTGCCGCTGCCCCATTATGCCACCCCTGATTCGGCGGGCCTCGACCTGCTGGCGGCGGTGGAAAGCCCCCTGACCATTCCGCCGGGGGAATGGGTGCTGGTGCCGACCGGCCTGGCCATCGCGCTGCCCCCCGGGTACGAGGCGCAGGTGCGGCCCCGTTCGGGTCTGGCGCTCAAGCATGGGGTCACGGTGCTCAACGCCCCCGGCACCATCGACGCCGATTACCGCGGCGAGGTGGGGGTGATTCTCGTCAACCATGGCCGCAGCCCCTTCACCGTCGAACGGGGCCAGCGCATCGCCCAGATGGTCGTCGCCCGTCACGAGCGCGCCGTCTGGACGGAAACCGACACCCTGGACGCCAGCGCCCGCGGCACGGGCGGGTTCGGGTCCACGGGACGATAAGGGGGAAGCGGAAGAGCGATGCTGCGTATTTCGAAAAAGCTGATGTTCGCCATCGAAGCGGTGCTGGACATCGCCTACAACGCCGGGACCGAGCCGGTGCAGTCGGGCGAGATCACCCGCCGCCAGGGCATCCCCAAGCGTTATCTGGAACAGGTGCTCCAGCAACTGGTCCGTGAAGGCATCCTGGCCGGCGTGCGCGGCCCCCGCGGCGGTTACCGCCTGGCGCGCGAACGGCGGCGGATCAACCTGGGCGAAATCGTCCGCGTGGTGCGGGCCATGGAAACCGCCACCGACCCGGTGGAGGAACCCGCCGGTTCCGTGCTGGGCCATCTGGTGGTGCGGCCGGTGTGGACCGACCTGCAGACCGAATGCATGGCCAAGCTCGATTCCATCACCATCGAGGACCTGTGCATGCGCGCACGCGCCGCGGGTGTGGAAAGCGAAACCGAAGAACGCATCGATTTTAGCATTTGATTTCGCTCATGCACCGGGTAAAATCGGCTGCAAGGTGTGAAATGATCAAAATCACGTCTTTTGGGAGTAAAAAGAATGGCTGGGTCTGAGTTTCGCGGGCGGATCTACGACAGCATCGTCGATACCATCGGCGCCACCCCGCTGGTGCGCCTGAAGCGTCTGGCGGACGAGGCGGGGTCCAAGGCCCAGATCGTCGGCAAGCTGGAATTCTTCAACCCGCTGGCCAGCGTGAAGGACCGCATCGGCCGCGCCATGATCGAGGCGGCGGAAGCGGAGGGCGCGATCACCCCCGGCCGCACCACCCTGGTGGAACCGACCTCCGGCAACACCGGCATCGCGCTCGCCTTCGTCGCCGCGGCCAAGGGCTACAAGCTGATCCTGACCATGCCGGAAAGCATGTCGGTCGAACGGCGCAAGATGCTGAAGCTGCTGGGGGCGGAACTGGTTCTGACCCCGGCGGCCGAGGGCATGAAGGGCGCGATCCGCAAGGCGGAGGAACTGGTGGCGACCGGCTCCGACACCTACATGCTCCAGCAGTTCAAGAATCAGGCGAACCCGGAGGTCCACCGCAAGACGACGGCGGAGGAAATCTGGAAGGACACCGACGGGCAGGTGGACTTCCTGATCTCCGGTGTCGGCACCGGCGGCACCCTGACCGGCATTTCCGAGGTCATCAAGGCCCGCAAGCCGACGTTCAAGGCCATCGCGGTGGAGCCGGAGGACAGCCCGGTCCTGTCGGGCGGCATGCCGGGTCCGCACAAGATCCAGGGCATCGGCGCCGGTTTCGTCCCGGAAACCCTCAACACCGCCATCATCGACGAGGTGGTGCGCATCTCCAACCAGCGCGCGTTCGAGACGGCGCGCAAGGCCGCCCGCCTGGACGCCTTCCCGGTCGGCATCTCCTCCGGTGCCGCCCTGGCCGCGGCGCTGGAAGTCGGCGCCCGGCCGGAGAACGAGGGCAAGCTGATCGTGGTGATCCTGCCCAGCTTTGCCGAGCGTTACCTGTCCACCGCCCTGTTCGAGGGGCTGGAATAATACCAGAGCTGAAAAGTTCTGACCTCTGACCTCCGATCGCGCCACGTTTGCCCTCTCCCGCCCCGGGAGAGGGTGGGGTGAGGGCCGATTTTCGCGCGATAGCCCGAAAATCGAGCCGTAAGGCTCTCCAAACCTCAGATTTGCGGTTGCTTTGCAACGGATTTCGGGCCTCCGGCGCGAAATCCGGCCCTCACCCAGCCCTCTCCCCGGCGGGGAGAGGGAAAAGAAAGCCGTATTTGACGCCAGTGGCCCGCAGGTCAGGATTTTCGCTGGATGGAATAAGGCGGCACCGCCGGATGGAAGGGGGGCTTCGGCCCCCCTTTTTTCATGGGCGGCAGCGACGGACGCGGTGTTACAGCGGGAAATTGACGGCGGCGGTGGTGCCGGTGGAGTCCGTTTCGGTCACCAGCGTGTCGCCCAACTGGGCGGCCAGCGCCTCGGCCAGCATCAGCCCGTCATCGACGGTGGTGTCGAAGCCGGCGGGCAGGGGACGGCCGTTGTCCTCCACCACCAGACGCCCGCGCTGTTCCCCGGCGTGGGTCAGGGATACCTGGACCCATCCCTGATCGGGAAAGGCGTGGTGCAGGCTGTTGGACACCAGTTCCGCCACGATCAGGCCCAGGGGCATGGCCTCGTACAGCCCGACCTCCATGGGTTCGGCGGTGACGGTGATGGGGATGGTGGACAGCCCGCCGGGGGTGCCAGCCTTCACCGTGTCGCACAGCGCCTCCACATAACGGCCGAGCGCCACATGGGTGCCGGATCCCGCCTCGTGAAGCTGGCGGTAGAGGATGGCCAGCGCCTCGATGCGGACCAGCGTCTGTTCATAGGCGGCGCGGGCGTCGGGGTCGCGGATGCGCCCGGTTTGCAGCTTCAGCAGGCTGAGGACCAGCTGCAGGCTGTTCTTGGCCCGGTGCTGCAGTTCCCGCAACTCGCTTTCCAGCTCGCGGATGCGGGCCATACGGGGATCATCGGCCTCCCCGTCGCCGCCACCGGGCCGGTCGGGGGGAAGATGGACAGGCATGATCCGTGTGTCCTTGAGCATGGGCGGTGCTTGGTCCTGATGCGGAACCCCGAGAACGCGATGCAGGAGTATGCAGCACCGCGGAACCTTGAGTATTTAGAGTGTTTGGGGGACCACGGGGGAAAAGCAAACGGTGTACTTCCGTCCGTATAGGGTCTAACCGGCTGCGGCCAGCCTTTCCGCAAGCGTTGTTCTGGCCTATCGCCTATTGATTTTCACGTCGGTTATGGGAAGGAAAGGCGATGTTTCATCACCGCGGGCGCCTGAGGCGCTGGACACCCTTTCTCATGGCTCTGGCGTTGACGGTGGCCTGTGCCGCCGACAGCGGCAACCGGGTGCCGTCGCACACGGTTCAGCGGGTGGTGCCGGATACCGGCGGGGACGCGCCGGTGCGTCTGGGCCGCCTGACCTTCCGCGGCGGCATCGACATCCGGGGCGGCGGCATCGGCGGCCTGTCGGGGGTGGCGGTGTTCGACGAGGGCCGGCGCTTTGCCGCCATCAGCGACCACGGCCATGTGGTGCGGGGGGATCTGTCCTATGACGCGGGCGGCGGGTTGGCCGGGGCGTCGGAACTGACCATCCAGCCGCTGGCCGGCACCGGCGCCAAAGGGTTGAAGCGCGCCACCGATTCCGAAGACCTGCTGCGGCTGCCGTCCGGTGACTGGCTGGTGTCGTTCGAAGGGACGCCGCGGGTGTGGCGCTATCCCGCCGCCATGGGGCAGCGGGATGCGCTGCCGGTATCGCTGCCGGTGCCGGCCGACACCGCCACCACCCCCCTCAACGGCGGGTTGGAGGCGATGGCCCTGTTCGCCGACGGCCGGATGCTGCTGCTGGAGGAGGGGAACGACACCGGCAACCCGGTGCGCCGCGGCTGGCTGGCGCCGGGGCTGCCCACGGCGGCGGACGACTGGCGGCGGCTGACGTATCACGCCCGGCCCGGCTACCGCCCGACGGCGGCGGCGGCCTTGCCCGACGGCGGGCTTCTGGTGCTGGAACGGCACATTTCGCTGCTGGCCGGGTGGGGGGCGCGGCTGGTGCGGGTGCCCGCCGCCGCCGTGCGCCCCGGCGGCGTGCTGGAGGGCGAGGAGGTTGCGGCCCTGGGGCCGCCCCTGCCGCTGGACAATTACGAAGGCCTGTCGGTCCGGGTCGGGGCCGATGGCCGGCTGAACGTTTATCTGGTGTCCGATGACAATTTCAGCCCGCTTCAACGCACGCTGCTGCTGATGTTCACCCTGGACGGCTGAGGCCGTTCCTCAGCAGCGGGGACGAAGGCCGGGGGTGCGTTTCAGGGACTCGGGGAACCGGCTCATGTCATCGGAACAGGCGCCGTCGAAGGATGCCTTGTCGATGTCGATGGCGCCGGTGAAGTCGGCACGGGTCAGGTTGGCACCGTCGAACCGGGCACCGGCCAGTCTGGCGTTGACGAAGATGGCCCCCGCTAGCCCGGCGTTTTGGAATTCGGCCCGTTCCAGAGTGGCGCCGGTGAAGTTGGCGCCGTAGTTGTAACGCTTCCACACCCAATCCGGTTGCTGGGCAACGGCATCGGTCCACGGGCCGCCGTGCTCGTCGGTCTGATAGGCGATCCAGTCGTCGAAGCTGGCGCCGCTGAACCGAGTGCCGGTGAAATCGCCGTAGCGGAAATCGGACCCCAGGATCTTGGAACCGTAGAACAGCGCCTTGCCGAACCCGTCCAGCCCGTGGAAGTTGACGTTCTTCAGCAGCAGATGGCTCAGGTCCGGCTCCCTGTGCGGTGTGTCGAAGGTGCGGTTGCGCCAGCCCAGCACGTTGACCGCCGTCTGCGCCCCCACACCGATGGGGGCAAGGGGGGTGACGCCGGCGAAATCGACGCCGGCGGGGAGGGGAAGCTGGTTCTGAAGGTAGCTTTTCATCACCTCGGTCATGATCTGGTGGATTTCCGGATCCTCGTGGGCCATCAGACCCACGGAATAGAGCATGGACACCACCTCGGCCGGGTTGGCGTGAAAGATCTCGCGGGTGTAACCGTTCAGCTTTTCGATGTATTGACCGCGGGTTCTGCGGGCTTCGTTTTCGATCCGCAGGGCTTCCTTGCCGGAATCGTCATACACATTGTAGAGAAAGGCGAAAATGGCGCCGATGGCGGCGAAGGTCGCGGAAATGATGGCACGGTTCTTGTCTTCGGATTCCGAGCGTTTTTCTGGCGACGGAATGTTCTTCGACAAATAGCGTGGCAGGAAAATATAGGCGGCAGCGTACAGCGTTCCCGAAATGGCACCGGTTCCAATAAGAAACTCAATCATGACAATTCCCTGTCGATCAATAATATCAGGAATAAATCCGATAAAATTGATAAGTCCAGGGAATGTTGATTTCAGTCGGCAAGGAAAAGAAAACAACATTCATATGAATTCGTTTCTGCTTCCTTGTTACTCGGAATCGTCTTCGGCGTCGATGACGCTGCGGGCGGTGGCGTAATCGAATCCGGCCCGGCCCAGGGCGGCCAGATCCTTGTCGCGGAACGCCGCGCGCCTGTTCGCCGGGCGGAAGGGGCCGAGCCGGCGGCGGCGGGCCAGCGCCAGGGCGGCGGCGCGGTCCAGCGGGCCGTCGGTGTCGGCGTCCAGGTCGGCCAGCGCATGGTCCACATCGTCGCGGTGCACGCCCTTGGCCGTCAGCTTTTCGCGGATGGCGCGGGTGGAAGCACCGCGGCGGTGCAGGCTGCCGGCCTTCATGTCGGCATAGGCGGCGTCGTTCAGCAGGCCGGCGCGGATGTAGCGGGCAATGAGCGACTCCACCCAGCCGGCGGCCTGTTCGCGGTCCATGGCGGGGTTGGCGCGGGAGACCGTATCCACCTTGCGCATCAGCACCCGGCGGAAATTGGCGGCGGAGGTGGCGAAGCGTTCCAGATAGCGCAGGGCCGAGCGTTCCAGCGATTCGGGCGTGATCGGTTTGGGGGGGCGGGCAGGTGGCATGGCGGCTCTTCCGTTGGTAAAGGTTGCCCTGGACCGGCGACCGGCCTAGGTTCCCGTGCCGTTCGACACGATGCGTTGGGTACCCACAGGCGATGACACACCCGCTTCCTCCCATGCCGCGCACCATCGGTTCCGTCAACTGGATCGGGCTGTGGACGCTCTACGCCCGCGAGGTCTGGCGATTCGTCAAGGTCCATCAGCAGACCATCTGGGCGCCGGTGGTGACGACGCTGCTGTTCTACGCCGTGTTCGCCCTGGCGCTGGGCGGGGCGGTGCGCATGATCGGCACCGTTCCTTATATGGAATTTCTGGCCCCCGGCCTCATCATGATGGCGCTGGCCCAGAACGCCTTTGCCAACACCTCTTCCTCGGTGGTGATCGCCAAGGTGCAGGGGAACATCGTCGATATTCTGATGCCGCCGCTCTCACCCATGGAATTCGTCGCCGGCTTCGTGCTGGGGGGCGTCACCCGCGGTCTGGTGGTGGGGATCGTGACGGCGGTCGCCATCGCCTTGTTCGTGCCCATCGGCATCGCGCACCCGTTCTTCGTGGTGTTCCATGCGGTGATGGCGGCGACGCTGCTGTCGCTGCTGGGCTTCATCGGCGGGGTGTGGTCGGAAAAGTTCGATCACATCGCCGCGGTGACCAATTTCGTGGTGACGCCGCTGTCGTTCCTGTCCGGCACCTTCTATTCGGTGGAAAACCTGCCCACCGCCTTCTGGTGGGTGGCGCATTTCGACCCGTTCTTCTACATGATCGACGGGTTCCGCTATGGCTTCATCGGGCGGTCGGACGGCACGCTGGCCGTGGGGCTGGTGGTGATGCTGGGCATCGACATCGCCTTGTGGTGGCTGGCGTGGCGCATGGTGCGCAGCGGCTACAAATTGAAGGCCTGATCGGCGAAATCCCATCGGTTCGATTGACAGAAGGGGGTAATCCCCCGATAGTTCCCGTCCCCGGCGTGCAACGGTGCCCGCCGGGCCTTTTTGCTTTTGGGAGTTTGTGCCGTGATTCCCGTCGTCATGCCCACCTATGCCCGTGCGGATGTCGTGTTCGAGCGGGGGGAAGGTCCGTACATCTTCGACACGGAGGGCCGACGATACCTTGATTTCGCCGCGGGTGTGGCCGTGAATGCCTTGGGCCACGCGCACCCGGCTCTGATCGCTGCCCTGACCGAGCAGGCGAAGAAGATCTGGCACACCTCCAACCTGTTCCGGGTGGCGGGACAGGAATCGCTGGGCAAGCGGCTGGTGGAAAACACCTTCGCCGACACTGTGTTCTTCACCAATTCCGGTGCGGAAGCGTGGGAGTGCGGGCTGAAGGTCTGCCGCAAGTACCATTACACCACCGGCAACCCGCAGAAGTGGCGCGTCATCACCTTTGAACAGGCGTTCCACGGGCGCACCACCACCGCCATCGCGGCGGCGAAGCAGGAAAAGCTGATCAAGGGCTTCGGCCCCATGCCCGACGGTTTCGATCAGGTGGCGTTCGGCAACCTGAACGAGGTGCGCAACGCCATCACCGACGAAACGGCGGCCATCTGCCTGGAACCCATCCAGGGTGAAGGCGGCATCCGCGAAGGCTCCGTGGAGTTCCTCCAAGGCCTGCGCGCGGTGTGCGACGAATACGGGCTGCTGCTGTTCCTGGACGAAATCCAGACCGGCATGGGCCGCACCGGCAAGCTGTTCGCCCATGAATGGGCGGAGATCACCCCCGACGTGGTGGCCTCGGCCAAGGGCATCGGCGGCGGATTCCCGCTGGGGGCCTGCCTTGCCACCGAAAAGGCGGCGGTGGGCATGACCGCGGGGACTCACGGCTCCACCTATGGCGGCAACCCGCTGGCCATGGCCGTGGGCAACGCCGTGATGGATCATCTGCTCGCACCGGGATTCCTGGAAAACGTCGAGCGCGTTGGTGCCTACATGCACGCCAAGCTGGAAGAGCTGGTGGCCCGCCGCGGGTCGGTGTTTACGGAAGTGCGCGGCAAGGGGCTGATGCTGGGCCTGAAGTGCGTGCCCACCAACGGCGACGTGGTGGCGAAGCTGCGCGCCAACGGCATGCTGTCGGTGCCGGCGGGCGACAATGTGGTGCGTCTGCTGCCGCCGCTCATCATCGGCGAGGGTGAAGTGAACGAGGCCATCGCCATCCTGGACCGCACGGCACAGGAGATCGCCCCATGACGACGCCCCGGCATTTCCTCGACATCCATCATTTCGACACGGCCACGCTGCGCGGGATTCTCGACCGCGCGGCGGCGATGAAGCGTGACCCGGCGGCGTACCGCTCGCTGGCGGCCGGGCGCACGCTGGCCATGCTGTTCGAAAAGCCGTCCACCCGCACCCGCGTGTCGTTCGAGGTGGGCATGGCCCAGCTCGGCGGCACGCCCGTGGTGCTGCGCAGCGACGAGATGCAGCTGGGCCGCGGGGAAACCATCCCCGACACCGCCCGCGTGCTGTCGCGCTTCGTGGACGCCATCATGATCCGCACGGGCGCGGAACAGCGGCTGCTGGAACTGGCGACGTACGCCACGGTGCCGGTCATCAACGCGCTGACCAACGAATCCCACCCCTGCCAGATCATGGCCGACCTCCAGACGTTCGAAGAGCGTCTGGGGCCGATCACCGGCCGGTCGGTGGCGTGGGTGGGCGACGCCAACAACGTGGCGGCAAGCTGGGTGCACGCGGCGGTGCGGTTCGGGTTCGAACTGCGTCTGGCCTGCCCGCCCAGCCTGTGCCTGCCGCCGTCGCTCGTCCAGTGGGCGGCGTCGGAGGGTGGGCGCATCGTCCTGCTGGAAGACCCGGCAGACGCGGTGCGCGGTGTCGATTGCGTCGTCACCGATGCCTGGGTGTCGATGAACCACACGGAAGAGGAGAAGGCCGAGCGGTACGCGGTTCTGGGCCGCTATCAGGTCAACGATGCCCTTATGGCATTGGCGGCCCCGCACGCCATATTCCAGCATTGCCTGCCCGCGCACCGTGGGGAAGAGGTGACCGATTCGGTCATGGACGGCCACCAGTCGGCCGTCTGGGACGAGGCGGAAAACCGGCTCCATGCGCAAAAGGCGGTCCTGGCCTGGTGCCTGGGTCTCTGACCTCTTTTTTCGTGTGATCCGCGTATGACCGAACCTTCTTCCCAGTCCATCGATACGGCCCTCGACGATCTGGTGCAGCCGTTCCAGATCGAAGCCTCCGCCCTGCGCGGGCGCATGGTGCGCCTGGGTCCGGCGTTGGACGAGATCCTGTCCCGTCACGCCTATCCCGACACCGTGGCCCGTTTCCTGGCGGAAACCGCGGCCTTGGCGGTGCTGCTGGCCAGCATGCTGAAATACGAGGGGATCTTCACCCTTCAGGCCAAGGGCGACGGGCCGATGAAGCTGGTGGTGGCCGATGTCACCTCCACCGGCGACGTGCGGGCCTATGCCCAGTTCGATGCCGATGCCGTGGAAGCGGTGGCGGAGGATATCGCCATCGCCCCCGCGCCGGCCCTGCTGAACAAGGGCTACATCGCCTTCACCGTCGATCAGGGGCCGAACACCGACCGTTACCAGGGCATCGTGGAACTGTCGGGCAAGACCCTGACCGACTGCGTGCAGCATTACTTCCGCCAGTCGGAGCAGATCGACACCGGCATCACCGTGGCGGTGGACCGCGACGGGGAGGATGGTCCGTGGCGGGCCGGCGGCATCATGATCCAGCGGCTGCCGGAGCCGGGGCAGGCGGTGCGGCTGGCCGATGGTGACGAGGACGGCTGGCGCCGCGCCATGGTGCTGCTGGCCAGCGCCACCGCCGACGAGATGCTGGACCCGGCCCTGCGGGCCGGCGACCTGCTGTTCCGTCTGTTCCACGAAGACGGCGTGCGGGTGTGGACCCCCCATCACCTGCGCTTCGGCTGCCGTTGCTCGCGGCAGAAGGTGACGGACATGCTGGGCCGGTTGCCGCGGGACGAGGTGGCGGGGTTGAAGACCGATGACGGGCAGGTGGAAGTTGTCTGTCAGTTCTGTTCCTCGGCCTACCGCTTCTCCGACGCCGATCTGGATCAGATTTACGCAACCAAGCCGGGGGCATGACCCCCGGCTGCCTTTCAGCCCGGAGTGTCCGACTGTGACCCGTCGTTCCGTAGTGCCGCGCCGCGCCCTGGTTTTGGGGGCGGTGATGGCGGCGGCGCTGTCCGCCTGTTCGACCAGCCAGCCGCCGGTGTCGGCCCGGCCGGTGGATTTTTCCAGCTACGCGCCGATCATGCTGTCGGTGGCGTCGATCAATGTGGTTGACGCATCCCGTGTCCCGGCGGGGCAGGCCGCAGCGCCGGTGTCGCCGTCCCAGGCGGTGCAGATCTGGGCGCAGCAGCGCCTGCGCGCTGCCGGCACCGCCGGCACGGCCCGCGTGACCATCAAGGACGCCAGCCTGGTGGCGGTGCCGCTGCAAAAGGCGACCAGCGGCATCACGGGCTATTTCACCAACGACCAGTCCATGCGCTATGACGGGCGGATCGAGGTGGAAATCACCGCGGAAGTGTCGGGAGCCACCACCCACCGCGGTTCGACCAAATCCTTTGTGACCCGTTCCACCACCACGGCGGAGAACATCACCCCCGCCAACCGTGACGCGACGCTGCAGGAAATGGTTGCCCGAATGATGGACGACCTGAACGCCCGCCTGGACGGCGGCATCCGCAAGGATCTGTCCTTCGCCGTCATGCGCTGAGCTTATTCGCTCACAAGAAAAGGGCCGGAGGCTGACGCTTCCGGCCCTTTTCTTTTGGGTTTCCAAAGGCCCCCGGCCTTTGGCGGGAGGGTTGCGGGAGGGCGGCGCCCTCCCGCTTTTCCCCGTGCTTTATCACACGTCCAGCAGCAGCCGGCGCGGATCCTCGATGCATTCCTTGATGCGGACGAGGAAGGTGACCGCTTCCTTGCCGTCGATGATGCGGTGGTCGTAGGACAGCGCCAGATACATCATCGGGCGGACTTCGACCTTGCCGTTGACCACGACCGCGCGGTCCATGGTCTTGTGCATGCCCAGAATGCCCGACTGCGGCGGGTTCAGGATGGGCGTGGACATCAGCGAGCCGTACACACCACCGTTGGAGATGGTGAAGGTGCCGCCGGTCAGGTCTTCCATCGACAGCTTGCCGTCGCGGCCCTTCTTGCCCAGTTCACCGATCTTGCCTTCGATCTGAGCGAAGCTCATCTGGTCGGCGTCGCGCACGATGGGAACCACCAGACCCTGCGGCGTGCCGACGGCCACACCGATGTCGTAGTAGTTCTTGTACACAATGTCGGTGCCGTCGATCTCGGCGTTGACGGCCGGGATTTCCTTCAGCGCCTGGATGGCGGCGCGCACGAAGAAGGACATGAATCCCAGACGCACCTTGTGGCGCTTCTCGAAGAAGTCCTTGTATTCGTTGCGCAGGGCCATGACGTTGGTCATGTCCACCTCGTTGAAGGTGGTCAGCATGGCCGCGCTGTTCTGGGCTTCCTTCAGGCGTTCGGCAACGCGCTGGCGCAGGCGGGTCATGCGGACCCGTTCTTCCTGTGCCGCACGCGGACGTTCGCCGGCGGTGCCGGCAGCCCACTGGTACTTCGCGGGGGCCGGAGCCGCCGCGGGGGCCGGGGCCGGCTTCTTGGCGGCGTCGATGACGTCGCCCTTGGTCACGCGGCCGTCCTTGCCGGTGCCGGCGATTGAGCCGGCATCCAGGCCCTTTTCCGCGATCATCTTCTTGGCGGCCGGCATCGGCTCATGCCCGGCCTGGGCCGGAGCGGCGGCGGGGGCGGCCGGGGTGGGTTCCGGCTTGGCCTGGATCGGCTTGGCCACTTCCGAGGCGTTGGCGGCACCGTCGGACAGGATGCCCAGCACGGCGCCCACTTCGACGTTGGCGCCTTCGGCGGCGATGATCTCGGCCAGGGTGCCGGCCGCCGGGGCGTTGACTTCCAGCGTCACCTTGTCGGTTTCCAGCTCCACCAGCGGCTCATCGAGGGCGACGGCGGCCCCCGGCTGCTTCAGCCAGCGGGCGACGGTGGCTTCGGACACCGACTCACCCAGGGTCGGAACTTTAATCTCGGTAGCCATGTGTTCCTCTTTAGCTTTCTTTTTTTGCTCGGGCGTGAGGCGTGACGTTACGAACGGACGGTGAGCGCGTCGTCGATCAGCTTGGCCTGTTCCTGATTGTGGCGCTTCAGGAGGCCGGTGGCCGGGGCGGCGCTGGCGATGCGGCCGGCATAGACCGGACGGCGGGCCTTGTGATCGATGGCGGTCAGGCAATCCTCGATCCGGCGGTCAACGAACTGCCAGCCACCCTGATTCTCCGGCTCTTCCTGACACCACACGACCTGCGCGTTCGGGTACTTGGCGAACTCGTTGGTCAGCGAGGTGCGGGGGAACGGGTACATCTGTTCCAGACGGACCAGGGCGACGTCCTTGATGCCGCGCGCGGTGCGCTCGGCCAGCAGGTCGTAATAGACCTTGCCGGTGCAGACCACGACGCGGCGCACCTTGTCGTTGGCCACCATGTCCGTGGCGGTTTCCGGCAGAACCCGCTTGAAGTGGGTGTCGCCGGTGAAGTCCGCCAGGTTGGAGATGCACAGCTTATGACGCAGCAGCGACTTCGGCGAGAACAGCACCATCGGCTTGCGGTACGGCCGGCGGACCTGGCGGCGGAAGGCGTGGAACAGGTTGGCCGGCGTGGTGATGTTGCAGATCTGCCAGTTGTCTTCCGCGCACATCTGGAGGAAGCGTTCCGGACGGGCCGAGGAATGCTCCGGACCCTGGCCTTCGTAGCCGTGGGGCAGCAGCATCACCAGACCGGACATGCGCAGCCACTTCGATTCACCCGAGGAGATGAACTGGTCGATGATGGTCTGGGCGGTGTTGGCGAAGTCGCCGAACTGGGCTTCCCACAGGGTCAGCGAGTGCGGCTCGGCCAGCGAATAGCCGTATTCGAACCCGACCACCGCGGCTTCCGACAGCGGGCTGTCGTGCACCTCGAAGTTGGCCTGCCCCTCGCGGATGTGGTTGAGGGCGACGTACTTCGACTCGTTGACCTGATCGTGGATGATCGCGTGGCGGTGGGAGAAGGTGCCGCGGCCCGAATCCTGGCCCGACAGACGGACCGGGTTGCCCTCGACCACCAGCGTGCCATAGGCCAGAGCTTCCGCCGTGGCCCAGTCGAGGCCTTCACCCGTTTCGATCATCTTGCGCTTGGCATCAAGCTGGCGCGCGATCTTGGGGTTGATGTTGAAGTCCTTGGGGTATTCGCACAGCTTCAGCCCCACTTCCTTCAGCACGTCCAGGCTGACGCCGGTGTTGCCGTGGCGGTCGTCGCCTTCCTTGGCGCCTTCCATCCCGCTCCACTTGCCCTCCAGCCAATCGGCCTTGTTGGGCTTGAAGGAGTTGGCGGCCTCGAACTCGCCTTCCAGCTTCTTCATGAAGTCGGCGACCATCTGGTCGGCTTCCGCCTGGGTCACCACGTTCTCCGCCACCAGCTGCTTGGCGTAGAGTTCGCGGGTGGTCGGGTGGCTGCGGATGACCTTGTACATGATGGGCTGGGTGAAGCCCGGCTCGTCACCTTCGTTGTGGCCGTGACGACGGTAGCACACCATGTCCACCACCACGTCCTTCTTGAAACGCTGGCGGTATTCGATGGCGATGCGGCTGACGTGGACCACCGATTCGGGGTCGTCGCCGTTCACGTGGAAGATCGGCGCCTGCACCATCTTCGCCATGTCCGAGCAATAGATGCCCGAGCGCGAGAAGTGCGGGTTGGTGGTGAAACCGATCTGGTTGTTGATGATGACGTGAACCGTGCCGCCGGTGCGGTAGCCCTTCAGCTCCGACAGGCCCAGCGTTTCCGCCACGATGCCCTGGCCGGCGAAGGCCGCGTCGCCGTGCAGCAGCACGCCGCACACCTGCTCGCGGTCGTCATCCTTGCGCTGCATCTGCTTGGCGCGGACCTTGCCCAGCACCACCGGGTTGACCCATTCCAGGTGCGACGGGTTGGCGGTCAGCGACAGGTGGACGACGTTGCCGTTGAAGTCGCGGTCCGACGAGGTGCCCAGATGGTACTTCACGTCGCCCGAACCCTGCACGTTCTCCGGTGCCGAGGGGTTGCCCTGGAATTCGGAGAAGACGGCGTGGAACGGCTTGCCCATGAAGTTGGTCAGCACGTTCAGACGGCCGCGATGGGCCATGCCGAGCGCGACTTCCTTCAGCCCAAGCTGGCCGCCGCGCTTCAGGATCTGTTCCAGCGCCGGGATCAGGGATTCACCGCCTTCCAGGCCGAAACGCTTGGTGCCGGTGTACTTGATCTGCAGGAACTTTTCGAAGCATTCCGCCGCGATCAGGCGATCCAGGATGGCGCGCTTGCCGTTGACGGTGAAATCGGTGTGGTTGCGCCCGCCCTCGATGCGCTCCTGGATCCAGGCCTTTTCTTCCGGATCCTGGATGTGCATGAACTCCACGCCGATGGTGCCGCAGTAGGTCTTGGTCAGGATGTCCAGGATCTGCCGCAGGGTGGCCGTTTCCAGCCCCAGCGAGTAGTTCAGGAAGATCGGGCGGTCGTAGTCGTTGGGACCGAAGCCGTAGGTGGCCGGATCCAGTTCCGCGTGCGGCGTGCGCTTTTCCAGGCCCAGCGGGTCGAAATGCGCGTTCATGTGGCCGCGCACGCGGTACACACGGATCAGCATCAGGGCGCGGATGCTGTCCAGCACCGCCTGACGCAGCTGATCGGGGGAGACGCCGCCGAAGGTGGCCTGGGTGTGGGCGATCAGCTTGCCGTTGCCCCGCCCGGCCACGGGAATATCCTCGTCCAGGCCGGCAGGCTCTTCGTCACGAAGGGTCCAGGAGGCACCGCGCAGCTCGTCCAGCACGGCGCGGGAGTCGTCGTCCAGCTCTTTGAAAAAGTCGCCCCAGCTCGGATCGACCTTGGCGGGTTCCTGCAGGTAGCGGGCGTAAAGCTCGGCGACGTAATTGGCATTGGTGCCGAACAGGAACGAAGACCTCTCCAGATTCACCGACATGGTTCTTGCCTCGGGCGGATACGCCCGGTTCCCTTTGCATCCGTTGATGTGAAACAGGCGCCGCCAGGATGGGACGGCGCCCTGAAATGGAACGGCGCGGAAGAGGGTGTCTTCCGCGCCATCGCCATCAGCCCTTCATGACCTTCAGCATGGTCGAGCCGAGGCTCGCCGGGCTGTCCGCCACGGCAATGCCCACGCTCTTCATGAAGTCGATCTTGAAGTCGGCGGTGTCGTTACCACCCGACACCACCGCACCGGCATGGCCCATGCGGCGGCCCGGAGGAGCGGTGCGCCCGGCGATGAAACCGACCACCGGCTTCTTGGTGCCGGAGTCGCGGATGAACTCCGCCCCCTTCACCTCGGCGTCGCCACCGATTTCGCCGATCATGATGATGCCCTCGGTCTCCGGGTCGTCCAGGAAGAGCTGGAGGGAATCGACGAAGTTGGTGCCGTTGACGGGGTCGCCGCCGATGCCGATGCAGGTGGTCTGACCCAGACCGGCCGCGGTGGTCTGCGCCACGGCTTCATAGGTCAGCGTGCCCGAACGCGACACGATGCCGATCTTGCCGCGCTTGTGAATGTGACCGGGCATGATGCCGATCTTGCATTCGTCCGGCGTGATGATGCCGGGGCAGTTCGGCCCGATCAGGCGGGTGCCGGAGTTGGCGAGCGCGCGCTTCACGCGCACCATGTCCAGCACCGGGATGCCTTCGGTGATGCAGACCACCAGCGGGATTTCGGCGTCGATGGCTTCCAGGATCGCGTCGGCCGCAAAGGGAGGCGGCACGTAGATCACGGAGGCGTTGGCGCCGGTCTTTTCCACCGCGTCGGCCACGGTGTCGAACACCGGCAGGTCCAGATGCTTGGTGCCGCCCTTACCGGGGGTCACGCCGCCGACCATCTTGGTGCCGTAGGCGATGGCCTGTTCGGAGTGGAAGGTGCCCTGGGCGCCAGTGAAGCCCTGGCAGATGACCTTCGTATTGGAATTAACGAGAACAGCCATCTTACTTGGCCTCCTTCACGGCCTTGACCACCTTTTCAGCGGCATCGGCGAGGTTGTCGGCCGACAGGATCGGCAGACCCGATTCGGACAGGATCTTCTTGCCCAGATCGACGTTGGTGCCTTCCAGGCGCACGACCAGCGGAACGTGCAGGTGCACTTCGCGGGCAGCCGCCACCACGCCTTCCGCGATCACGTCGCAGCGCATGATGCCGCCGAAGATGTTGACCAGAATGCCTTCGACGTTGGGATCGGACAGGATCAGCTTGAAGGCCGCGGTCACGCGTTCCTTCGTCGCACCGCCGCCGACGTCGAGGAAGTTGGCCGGCTCGCCGCCGTACAGCTTGATGATGTCCATGGTCGCCATCGCCAGACCGGCGCCGTTGACCATGCAGCCGATGTTGCCATCGAGCTTGACGTAGTTGAGGCTGTGCTTGGCCGCTTCGATTTCCGACGGATCTTCTTCCGCCTCGTCGCGCAGCTCTTCCACGTCCTTGTGGCGGAACAGCGCGTTGTCGTCGAAGCTGATCTTGGCGTCGAGCGCCAGGATGTCACCGGCGCCGGTGACGATCAGCGGGTTGATCTCCACGATCGAGCAGTCGAGATCCATGAACGCCTGGTACATGGCGGTCAGGAACTTGGCAGCCGCACCCACCTGCTTGCCTTCCAGGCCCAGGCCGAAGGCGATCTTGCGGGTGTGGAACCCGGAGATGCCCGACGCCGGATCGACGGCAACCTTGATGATCTTTTCGGGCGTGTTGTGGGCAACCTCTTCGATCTCCATCCCGCCTTCGGTGGAGGCGATGATGGTCACGCGGCCGGTGCCACGGTCAACCAGCATGCCGAGGTAGAGTTCGCGCTTGATGTCCGCGCCTTCCTCGACATAGATCCGCTTGACTTCCTTGCCGTCCGGCCCGGTCTGCTTGGTGACCAGAACGTGGCCCAGCATTTCGCCGGCGTTCTTGCCCACATCCTCGATCGACTTGACGACGCGGACGCCGCCCTTGCCTTCGGGGTTGTCCTTGAAGCGGCCCGCACCGCGGCCGCCGGCATGGATCTGGGACTTCACGACCCAGACCGGGCCGCCCAGCTCGCGGGCGACGGTCTCGGCTTCCTGGGAGGTATAAGCGACGCCGCCGCGGGGCACCGCGACGCCGTACTTCTTCAGCAGGCTTTTGGCCTGGTACTCATGGATGTTCATTGGGCGTCCATCTTGTTTATTAGGTCGGCTGACGATGGCAGGACGCGGGGGACTACGCCGCGCGGCACAGCCTTTGTGCGAACAGTTCTAATCCGTTCGACAAGCCGAGCCGGCGCCAGTGTACCACCATGGGCGGGAGGTTCAACCGTCCGCACCCATGATGGTTCCGGCGCATCCCCCTGGCAGCTTCAAGGAGGATGGAACGCCCGATCAGGCGTTCTTTTCCGCCTGCTGCTTCTTGACGACGTCCACGAGCTGCTTCACGGCGTTGACCGAGTGGTCGAACATCTTGCGCTCTTCGTCGTTCAGCTCGATCTCGACGATCTTCTCGACACCGCCGGCGCCGATGATGACCGGAACGCCCACATAGAGGTCGTCCTGGCCGTACTGGCCGGTCAGGTAGGCGGCGCAGGGCAGGACGCGCTTCTTGTCCTTCAGGTAGCTTTCGGCCATTTCGATGGCCGAGGCCGCCGGGGCGTAGAAGGCCGAGCCGGTCTTCAGCAGCGCCACGATTTCCGCACCGCCGTCACGGGTGCGCTGCACGATCTTGTCCAGCTTTTCCTGGGTGGTCCAGCCCAGCTTCACCAGATCGGGCAGCGGGATGCCGGCGACGGTGGAATAGCGGGTCAGCGGGACCATGGTGTCGCCGTGGCCGCCCAGCACGAAGGCGGTGATGTCTTCCACCGACACGTTGAATTCGTCGGCCAGGAAGTAGCGGAAGCGGGCCGAGTCGAGCACGCCGGCCATGCCGACGACCTTTTCCGGCGGCAGGCCCGAGGCCTGCTGGAGCACCCACACCATCACGTCGAGCGGGTTGGTGATGACGATGACGAAGGCGTTGGGAGCGTACTTCTTGATGTTCTCGCCGACCGAAACCATCACGCCGGTGTTGATGCCGATCAGGTCGTCGCGGCTCATGCCCGGCTTGCGCGGCACGCCGGCGGTGACGATCACAACGTCAGCACCTTCGATCACGGAGTAGTCGTTGCCGCCCGACAGCTTGGCGTTGAAGCCTTCGACCGGGGAGGTTTCCGCCAAGTCGAGGGCCTTGCCGGCCGGCATGCCTTCGGCGATGTCGAAGAGGACGATGTCGCCCATCTCCTTGAGACCGGCCAGGAGGGCCAGAGTGCCGCCGATCTGCCCGGCGCCGATGAGCGCGATCTTCTTGCGTGCCATGGAGCATTCCCTGATGATGTGCGTCCCCCTTTCCGCGGAGGACCAACCAATTGGATGGGATGTTCTTCGGGGATCCAGCGCCCTGATGATTTAGGCCGGCTTCGTACCGCGAATCCGTGTTCAGGGCAAGGGCGGAAGGGCGTACGGATCAAGAACGATGGATCAATTCCGGTGAATCGTTCCAAAATGGCTCGCTGAACCGCTTTTGTGACCCATGGTCATACCAGAAAGGAGAAAGAGGATGTCTCGCCTCGCAACTGCCGGAGCCGTCGTTTTCGGCCTGGGATTCTTGGGCGCGCTGCCGGTCCAGGCGCAGACGGTGTCCGATTACCATGCCGCGCTGAAGGCGGCGCCGGTGGTGGACGCGCCGCTGCTTCAGGCCCAGAGCGCCTGTCGGCCGCTGCTGAACTACGCCGTCTCGTCCCTGCCGGACGGGGAGATCAAGCGCCCGTGGCTGCTGTCGCTGCTGCCGGGTGGGGGCACCGACGATCCGGCACTGGAAGCCCGGCGCACCGTGTGCGTGAACACCCGCAACCAGCCGATCGTGGCCTTCTCCCCCGCCGGATCGGGCGAAGAGATCGTGACGCCGGTGCGCGAGCAGTCGGAAGAGGAACTGCGCCGGGTGATGACCCCCCAGATCCAGTAATGGCCGGTCACCGGCTCGGGCCGGCGGCCCCGTAGGGGGCCAGCGACCGGCGCATGTCCGCGGGGGACAGGGGAAACTCGGTCCCCATGCGGGCGTTCAGCATGGCCCGCGGGGCGATGCGCGCCACCCGCGCCTGCACCAGCATGGCGCAGCGCATCCCAAAGCCGCAGCGCCACACCAGCGCCGTCACCGCCCGCGGGTTGCCGGATTCGATGATGCGGCCGACCACGGCCGGGTCCAGCCCCGACGCCAGCGCCAGGGCGGCGTGCACGAAGCCCGGCTCATCCCACGACAGGGCATCGCCGATGCACGCCTCGTCCAGACGGCCCTGGCGGTGCAGCCGCACGGCGCGGCGTTCCGGCCGTTCGGCGGGATCGTGGTTTTCGATCCAGTCCACCCGGCGGCGCACGGTGGCGGCGATTTCGGCCACCGTGGCGTCGTCGAAATCGGGGCGGGCCTTCAGCACCTCCACCACCGAACGGTCCACAAACGCCGCCAGCTTCACCGCCAATCGCGGTGGAAAGGCCGGGCGGCGGGCCAGCTTGTCCCCCCAATCGGGGCGGTTCCGGGCCTCCTGCGTCAACCGCTCCAGCACGGGTTCGGGGATGATGGCGCCGGTGTTGTCCAGCAGGATGCCGGTGGCCGCCGTGTCGCCGGCCCCGGCGATGGCCGAGGACACCGGCGGCGTGACCCGAACCCGCCCGGCGATGGCCGCCAGCGCCCATCCGGCCGGGTGGCCGGCGATGATGTCCAGCAGATCGCGGTCGGGCAGGGCGGCGCAGCAGCGCAGGATCGGTTCGGCCACCGACCGTTCCACGTCCTGGGCCAGTTGCCGCACCACCGACGGCGGCGCACACGCCACGTCCTTGATGGCCGATGCCAGTGCCGCCCGAACATGGACGATGTGATCGTGGGCCAGTGTTTCCAGCGTGCGGCACATGGCCTGTGCCGCCGCGTTGTGGCTGTCGGCGGGCAGGCCGGGCAGCAGACGGCACAGCTTGCGGGCCAGGGCGGCGCGGATGCTGCCGTCCCCCGCCGCCCGTCCGTCGGGCGGGGCGGGGGCAACGGGCACGACGGATCCCCCCGGCTGAGCCGGAAAGTCCGCCGGATCCGCCGGCAACGGTGCGTCGGCGAACAGGTAATCCAGCGCCTCGGGCGCCACCCCGTCGGCGCCGCCATCGGACGGGGCGGCATCCGGTGCGGGCAGGGCCGGGAACGGGGAGGGGGGAGAGGGGGCGGGGCGGATCACGGCAGCACCGGGCAGACAATCACCGGACGGAGAAAAGAACGTTTTCCCATGGGAACGCCGGAACCGTTAAGGAGCGGCTAATTCCCGGCCCGAAAGGGCCATACGCCGGCGCATGCACCTTTGGTTGAGGGTGGGTGTGTCAATTGGAAGCGGTGCGGGATAATGTGTGCTAATGTAAAGCATAAATCGACCGTCGGGGAGCGTGCCTGGGAAGGCGGGAAAAACAGGGGGCCAGCCGGTGATGGGGATGCGGATGGCGGTGCCGGAACCGGCTGCCGGTGGTGTCGTCGGGCGGGTGACGACCCTGATCCTGGTGATGGTGCTTTGTGGGCTTGCCGCTTTGCCGGCGCGGGCCGATGTGGTGAGCCTGCGGTCCGATCTGTGGTGCCCGTACAATTGCGATCCGGATTCCGACCACCCAGGCTATGTCATTGAAATTGCACGAACCATCTTCGCCCAAGCCGGGCATCGGGTGGATTACCACCTGCTGTCCTGGCCGCGGACGCTGGAGGGGGTGCGCCGCGGCCTGTTCAGCGGAGCGGTGGGGGCCACCATGACCGACGGGCGGGATCTGGTGTTCGGGCGCGAGCCGGTGGGGATGCAGGTGAACGCGCTGGCCCTGCGCACCGACCGGCTGAAATCGGGCGCGGCCTTCCACTACACCGGGGTGGAATCCCTGCGCCAGCTTCGGCTGGGGGTGGCGATGGGCTACACCTACGACAACGGCCCCATCGACGCCTATCTGCGCCAGGACGAGGAGGCGCCGACCGGGCGGGTGCTGGTGGCCCGCGGGGACGATGTGGTTGCCGCCAACCTGCGCCGGCTGATGTCCGGCCACATCGACGCGGCTCTGGATTCCGCGGCGGTCCTGTCCCAGACCATCACCGAAATGGGTCTGCAAGGCGATGTGATGGTGCTGGAGATCGGCACGCCGGTGCCGGTCTACATCGCCTTTTCCCCGGTGGATCCGCGGGCGGCCGGTTATGTCGGGCTGCTGGACGCCGGGATTGCCCGGCTGCGGTCCGGCGGCGAACTGGCGGCGATCCTGGCCCGCTATGGGGTGGAGGACTGGGCCGTCCGTCCGGGGACGGGTGGCCCGGCAAAAACGGAAGATCACCCCCGCGGTTCCGGCAGTCCCCCAGGCCATTGAAGGACCGTAACGAACCTGTTATATCCGAATTCCCCGCAACGGCCGAAAGATCGGTCCATGTCGCGTCTGCTTTCCATACGCATCCGACGACGTACGCACGCCGCGCTCAGCGCGGGCGCGGCGCTCCTTGGATCGCGTGCAGACGCCGGGAGAATCGGTCAGGTCTGATCCCCTGACCCCATACGTCTCCGTCCGGCAGAAGGCGCGGTCCCATCCCCCTTCATCTTCCCCGAACGCCGGGAGACCCGTACCGATGATCATCACGACCGAGGAGCCGCGGCACGCTGCCGCCATCGAAGCCCTGCTGGACAAGGCTTTCGGCCCTGGCCGTTTCACCAAGACCGCCTATCGCCTGCGCGAGGGTGTGGACCCGATCGCCGACCTGTGCCTTGTCGCCATCGATCATGACGAGGACGGCAACGAAACCCTGGAAGGCACCATCCGGTACTGGCCGGTCACCATCGGCGGTTCGGTGCCGGCGCTTCTCCTCGGCCCCATCGCCGTGGCCCCCCACTGGCAGGGCGGCGGTCTGGGCAGCAAGCTGATCCGCATGAGCCTGAACAAGGCGGCGGCGGCCGGGCACCGGATCGTGCTGCTGGTCGGGGATGCACCTTACTACAACCGTTTCGGCTTCACCCGCGACCTGACCCTGCCGCTGTCGCTGCCGGGGCCGGTGGATCTCGACCGTTTCCTGGGGCTGGAGATGGTCCCCGGTGCTCTGAAGGGTGTGTCGGGCATGGTGGGGAGGGCCGAGGCGGTGGGTGCCGGGTTTCCCGATCCGGCGTGCGGGCTGACCCAATCCCCGCCCATCGGCAGGCTGTGGTACGCCATGAACCGGGCGGTTGCCTGACAGGGAGGGAAGGCGTGCCGACAAGAGTCGGCACGCCCGGTTTCACAGTCCGGTTCAGGCGATGTTGTCGCCAACGCTTTTTTGCGTGGTCAGGCCACCGTCATAGACGCCGCCCTGGACATTGCCGACCGCCAGATTGTTGCGCACGAGGTAATGGCTGTTCATGGTCGTATCGACAAAGACGCCATACTTCTGCCGGTTGACCCCCGTATGGGATCCGATGCCGATCTGGTTCCCCTGGACAACGAAATTCTGTGTGCCAGGCGCCAGATAGACCCCGTGATACGCCCCGTTGGATGTGTTGTTGGCGCTGATCTGGCTGCCGTTGATGACCAGATTGCGGCAAGAGTTGGTGGTGGCCACACCGTTCTGGCCATTGTCCGTCACCAGGCACCCCGACAGCACGGTGGTGTCGGTGGCAATGCTGATGCCGTTTTGGCCATTGGACGCGAACCGGCAGCCGTTGGCCTGCACGTCATGGACCGTGCCGCCGTCCGAGGCCAAAAAGACGCCGTTTTCGGCGCAGCCATTGAACAGGCACTGGTTCAATCGGACACTGCGCACGCTGGCTTCCGAAGCGGGTGCCGTGCTCAGCCCGTACCGGGTGCAGCCCAGGCATTCAACCAGCGACACGGATACCTCGCTGGCGCTCAGCAGCACGATGCCGTCCGTACCGCCGCTGACCGTACCGTTGCTGAGGAAGAGATGCTGGGGCGGGTGGCCGGCGTGGGCATCCACCACGATGCCGTGATTCTGCACGCCGTCGATCATGAAGTTCTGCACCGTGTACATGGTCTGCTGTTCTCCGCCCAGCAGACGGATGCCGTTATACAGCGTGCCGTAACCGTCGAGGCGGACATTGCTCACCATAAGATTGCGGCCGTTGCGCAGGACGATGGCGTGAGTCCCGGCATCCATGGCCGACGTTGCGGTGAAACGCAGGTTTTCCACCACGGTGTTGTTGGGGTTGGCGGTGCCGTCACCGATCTCCACGATGTTGATCGCAGTGGCCGCCGCTTTCAGGACCGATGCCATCCCTTCGCCACGCAGGACGATGTTGGATGCGGTGATGGTCAGCGCCGCGGTGGTGCGGTAGACGCCGGCCGGCAGGAAGACGGCCCCGCCGCCCGCTGCCGCCGCCGCGTTGATGGCCGCCTGGATGGCGGCGGTGTCGTCATTGGCATCGTTGCCCAGCGCACCGAACGCCATAACGTCGAACGGCTGTCGGTTGAGCGATGCCAGGATGGTGTCGAGATGTTTGGTGCCGTGCTGCACCATGGACGAGGAAACGCGATTCAAGGCGCTCATGGATGCCTCATGCAAACGAGTGGGGAAAGCGGGCTTGGCCGCAGGATCAATAGGCGATGACCACCAGACCGGGGCCGCCTGCCGTGGCCAGGGCGCCGCCGTGGGCGATACCGGATTGGTAATGGGGATCGCTGGTGCCCGGCGGAGTCTGGCCGTTCCCGGCTTCGGTCGAGCCGGCAGAGACCGCCGCATGGGCGATATAGCTGGAGCCGCCGCCACCGCCGCCGATCCACGCGCCACCGGCCCCGCCGCCGTAATAGCCGCTGCCTCCGCCGGCTCCATAAGCGGAGGAGCTGTTCACTGCGGCGTTCACCGAGAAACCGCCCTGGTACTTGGCGCCGGCCATACCGCTGAAATAAGAGTTGGGGCCGCTGATGCCGCCGGCGGTCTGGGAACCACCCTGGCCGCCGCCGCTGCCGCCGGTCAGGCCACCGCCCGCCCCGCCGTTCACTGCGCTGCCGGTGTCGCCGCTTCCGCCGCCACCGGCCCCGGCGGTCAGCACGTCATCGGTCCCGTTGTTCAGGCGAATGGCGCTGCGCCCGCCACCGCTTCCGGCCAACCGGCTGCCGTAGATACTGGCGCCCTCGGCCCCGCCACCGTAATTGTAGGATGGTGTCAAACCCCGCGACACCGACAAGGCGCCGCCCGATCCCACAATGACCTTCACGATGTCGCCGGGGGCCACGGTGACGATCCCCTGGGCGAAGCCGCCGGCCCCGCCGGTCCCCGCGGTGCCACCGGCCCCGCCGCCGCCCCACATCGTCACCTTGATGCGGCTGATGTTGGAGGGAACCGTAAAGAGCTGTTCGGCCCCGGTATAGGTAAAGGTCTGGACGGTCTGGAACTCCGGTGAACCGGGGAGCGTGCCGTTCTCGATGGCCGTCACCCGGCCATAGGCATCGACGGTGATCGGTCCGCCGCCGGAATAGGTACCGGCAATGGCGCCGCTGGTGTTCAGCTTGGCCAGACGGAAGGTGATGAGGGTTCCGGCCGGCGGCGCCTCGTCAAAGATCACGTTCGACCCTGACACACTGTAGGCCGCCGGTGTTTGCACCACCCCCCCGACGGTGACGGTCAGCCACGCGGCGGTTTCCGGCACGGTGCCGATGGAAAAGCTGGTTGCGGTTCCGTTGCCGGACGCAGGGGGAAGGTCGATGAAGTCGGGGCTGAGAGGCATGAGTGTTTCCTTTCAAGCACACAAGAAGAAATGCCGCCATAATATGTAAATATTCCTATCATGGAGGCGTCGAAAGGCAGCGGCAGCGGTTGCTGCCGGGGCGGGCCGATGGGTATCGGCGTAAACAAGAGGTGAAGGTTGGCTCCGTGCCAGGGATGCGGGGAACCCCGACGCTGCCTGACACCGATTAGATAATAGGAATTTCAGCCAATGTCAAAGGATAAAAATCCTTATTTCCGCGCATACCAAAACGCCCCGGACCGTTGCGGACCGGGGCGTTCGGGTGGGGCGGGATCACGTCTGGCTTTTGCTCTTGCCCGTCAGCGCCGTCAAAATCCCGTGAAAGGTCCGAACCTCCTGCTCCGTCATCTGCATGCGCTCGAAGGCGTTGCGGATGGTGCGGACCATGGAGGGGCGCTTTTCCGGGGTGGTGAAGAAGCCGGTGGTGTCCAGCTTGCCTTCCAGATGGTCGAAGAAATTCAGCAGTTCGGCCTTGGTGGCCGGGCGGGTGGCGCCGGTGTGCAGCACCCGGTCCGGCGGGATCTCGCCGGTCTGGAACCACTCATAGCCCATCAGCAGCACCGCCTGCCCCAGGTTGAGCGACGAGAAGGACGGGTTGAGCGGCACGGTGATCAACCGGTGGGCCAGGGTCAGGTCGTCGTTGACCAGCCCAGTGCGCTCCGGCCCGAACAGGATGCCAACCTTGTGCCCGGCGGCGTAATGGGCGCGCATCTCGGCGGCGGCCACGCGGGGCGTGACGAATTCCTGGATCATGCCGCGGGTGCGCACGGTGGTGGCGTAGACGACCTCCAGGTCCGCCACGGCGTCGGCGGTGGTGTCGTACAGGGTGGCGTCGGTCAGCACCCGGTCGGCGCCGGACGCGGCTGACACCGCCTTTTCATTGGGCCAGCCGTCGCGCGGCTTGACCAGACGCAGGTCGGTCAGGCCGCAGTTCAGCATGGCGCGGGCACAGGCGCCGATGTTCTCCCCCATCTGGGGATGGACGAGGATGATGGTCGGCCCACCCAGGATGGACGGGCGGTTGGGATCTTTGCCGGACGTCATGACAGACCGATAGCCGCAGGTCGTGAAAGGTTCAGGAAACGGCGGAGCCGCACGGGATTCAGGGCGCAGCAGCGCCCGGCCACGGTTCCACCCCATCCTTCAACAGCTTGAAGGTATAGGCGTCGAGCAGCGCGTCCACCGAGGCGTTGATGATGTCGGTGGACACCCCCAGCGTCGCCCATTCCTTGCCGGTGCTGCTGTCGCGGGTGGTGATGAGCACGCGCGGGCGGGTGCCGCTGCCGACCCGTTCGCCGCGCTCGTTGGCGATGATGCGCACGCGGTAATCGGTCAGTGTGATGCCCTTCAGCGCCGGATAGGTCGGCTCCAGCGCCTTGCGCAGCGCGTTGTCCAGCGCGTTGACCGGCCCGTTGCCCTCCGCCGCTTCCAGCCGGGCGTCGTTGGTGTTGGGGATGGTGAGCTTCACCACCGCTTCCGATTCGGTAATCATAGCGCCGTTCAGGCGGTAGCGCCGTTCGTCGGTGACCCAGAAGCGTTCCAGGGTGAAATAGCTGGGCACCGTGCCGAAATGGCCGCGGATCAGCAGTTCCAGGGAAGCTTCGGCCGCGTCATAGGAATACCCCTCGGTGTCGCGGCGCTTGATGAGGTCCACCAGCGCGCCGATGCGGCGGTCGGCGGGGTCGATGCCGTCGATCTCGAAATCGCGCAGCCGGGCCAGCACGTTGGACCGCCCGGCCTGATCCGACACCACGATGCGGCGGCGGTTGCCCACCGCGTCGGGGCGGACGTGTTCGTAGGTGTCGGGATCCTTTTCGATGGCCGAGACGTGCAGCCCGCCCTTGTGGGCGAAGGCGCTGGCCCCGACATAGGCCGCGTGGCGGTTGGATTCCCGGTTGAGGATGCGGTCCAGGTTGCGGCTGACCTCGGTCAGGCGCGGCAGGTCTTCCGGCTTCACCCCGGTCCGATAGCCCATCTTCAAGATCAGCGTGGGGATCAGGGAAACGAGGTTGGCGTTGCCGCAGCGTTCGCCCAGCCCGTTCAGGGTGCCCTGGATCATCCGCGCCCCGGCCCGCACCGCGGCCAGCGAATTGGCGACGGCGTTTTCGGTGTCGTTGTGACAGTGGATGCCCAGCCGGTCGCCGGGGATGCCGTGCTCCTCGATCACCTGGCGGACGATGGCCTCCACCTCGTGGGGCAGGGTGCCGCCGTTGGTGTCGCACAGCACGACCCAGCGCGCCCCGGCCTCGTACGCCGCCTTGATGCACGACGCGGCATAGGCGGGGTTGCGCTTGTAGCCGTCGAAGAAGTGCTCGGCGTCGAACAGCGCCTCGCCCTTGGCGGCACGGGCGGCGGCGACGCTGTCGCGGATCAGTTCCAGGTTTTCGTCGCGGGGGATGCCCAGCGCCACATCGACGTGGAAATCCCAGGTCTTGCCCACCATGCACACCGCCGCACAGCGGGCGTTGAACAGCCCGGCCAGACCGGGATCGTTGGCGGCACTGCGCCCCGGCCGCCGGGTCATGCCGAAGGCGGTGAAGGTGGCGCGGGAAAAAGCCGGGGGATCGGCGAAGAACTGATCGTCGGTCGGGTTGGCACCGGGCCACCCGCCCTCCACATAATCGATACCCAGCGCGTCGAGGTCGCGGGCGATGGCGATCTTGTCGGCGACGGTGAAATCCACGTCCTGGGTCTGTGCCCCGTCGCGCAGGGTGGTGTCGTAGAGGTAGATCCGCTCGCCCGTCATCGCTCGACCTTCATGCCCTGTCCCGGACAGCCTCCGGGGATTATCCGGGGAGGCATAAAGACCCCCCGCCGAAAGGCGGAGAATGGCGGAAGCTCTTGCGCATCTCAACCGATTCCTGCGTAAAACACTCAAGGATGTCGGTCCGGCGGCGTCCGGGCCGCGGACAACAGGGTGGGATGGTTATGCCGCATGACCTGATTATGGTCATCGATGACGAACGGTCGGTGCTTCAGGCGCTTCACATCCTTCTGGAGGCGTGGGGGTTCCGTGTGCTGGCCGCCGAGAGCGAGGACGACGCCCTGGACCGCATCGCCGACGCGGGCGAACCGCCGTCGCTGATCCTGGCCGATTACCGCCTGCGCGAAGGGCGGACGGGGCTGGAGGCGATCCAGCGCATCCACGCCACCGCCGGCCACCCCATCCCCAGCATCATCATCACCGGCGATACCGGCACCGACGCCCTGGACGCGGCGCGCGCCCGCGGCGTGCCGGTGCTGCAAAAGCCGGTGATGCCGCCCTATCTCCACAGCATGGTGACCCAGACCCTGCGTCAGGCGGGGGGATGAGGCCATGGGGCCGGACGCCGACGCCATCGACGGCCGCCGCGCGCCTCCCCCGGTGTGGGCGCGTGTGTGGTATTGGCAGCCGGCGGCGGTGGCGATGGTCGGGCTGGCGCTGACCCTGCTGGCCTGGGCCATGCTGGACCGGCAGGCGGACCGGCGGGCCGAACAGCGTTTTCGCGACCTGGGGCAGGAGTTGGAGGAAACCCTCGACACCCGCCTTGCCAGCTATGAACAGATCCTGCGCGGCGGGGTGGCGCTGATCGACGCCCAGGCCGAACGGGGCGACACCCCCGACCGGCAGGCGTGGAGCACCTATGTCGCCGGCCTGCGGGTGGAGGATCACTACCCGGGCATCCTCGGCATCGGCTTTTCCCCGCGGGTGGAGGCGCGCAACCGCGACGCCCACGAAGCCGCCGTGCGGGCGGAGGGGTTTCCGGACTATCGCATTTCCCCCCACAGCACGCTGCCCGACGCCTATCCCATCCTGTTTCTCGAACCGTTCGCCGGGCGCAATCTGCGGGCGTTCGGTTTCGACATGTTTTCCGAGCCGGAGCGCCGTGTCGCCATGGAGCGGGCGCGGGACACGGCGCGGGCCGCGGCCACCGGGCGCGTGCGGCTGGTGCAGGAGGACGGTTACGACGTTCAGGCCGGTTTCCTGATCTATCTGCCGGTCTATGCCCACGGCCAGCCGGCGGATACGATGGAGGAACGCCAACGGGCCATCCGGGGGTTCGTCTACAGCCCCTTCCGCATGGGCGATCTGATGCGGGCGGTTCTGGAGCCGTCCTTTGCCGAAAACTTGACCATCACCATCTATGACGGCTTCGATCCCGGCACCCGGCGGCGGCTCTATGGCTCCGGCGGTGGGGATGGGCGGGAACCGGATGCCAACGACGGGCGGCGGCGCGGGCAGATCGCCATGGCGGTGTTCGGGCGCCCCTGGCGGGTGGACATCGCCGCCACCGCGGCGTTCGAGCAGGATGCCAACCGCACCACCGCCCTGGTGGTGCTGGCCGCCGGGCTGGTCATCACCGGGCTGATGGTGGTCATCACAGGATCGTTGCTGGCCGAGCGGCGCAAGGCGGCGGCCCTGCGCCACAGTTACAACGCCCTGGCCCTGGCCCGCACCGAGGCGCTGCACGCCAACGCCGCCAAGACGCGCTTTCTGGCCGCCGCCAGCCACGACCTGCGCCAGCCCATGCAGACGCTGGGCATCTATCTGCATCTGATGGGCAACCATCCGGGGGCCGACGGCATGGCGGCGCTGATGGGGGCCGCCAACGAGGCGTTCGACACCGCCCAGCGGATGCTGAATTCCATCATGGACATCGCCGCACTGGAACTGGGTGTCGCCCACCCGCAGGCGCAGGACGTGGCGCTGGCGCCGCTGCTGACCCGCATCGCCACCGACACCGCGGCGGAAGCGGCCATCAAGGGGCTGGAGGTGCGGGTGAAGCTGGCCGATCTGTCGGTGCGCACCGATCCGGCCATGCTGGACCGGGTGGTCCGCAACCTGATGCAGAACGCGGTGAAATACACCCCGGCCGGCACCATCCTGCTGGCCTGCCGTCCGGCGCGCGGTGGCGTGACCATCAAGGTGCAGGACACCGGCCCCGGCATTCCCCCGGACCGCCAGCACCTGATTTTCGAGGATTTCTATCAGGTGGGCAACCCCGAGCGCGACCGCACCAAGGGGCTGGGCCTTGGCCTGTCCATCGTGTCGCGGCTGTCACGGCTGCTGGGCTGCCGGCTGGGGCTGATGTCGCGGCCTGGGCGGGGGGCGATCTTCCTTCTCACCATCCCGCACCGCTTCACCCCGCCTGACAGCCTCTGACGTTCAGCGCCGGCGATTCCGGCGCGGACGGTCGTCGATGCGGATGGGAATCAGCCGCCGGTCGCCGTCGCGCCAGTCATCGGCGTGCCGGCGGTCATCCTTCCAGCCGCCACCGTCCCGGTCGTTGGGGGTGTCGTCGGACAGCAGGCGAACCAGCCATCCGGCCAGCGGCACCACCGGCCCCAGCACCCCCGCGGCCAGGGCAACCACCCATTCCGCGGGATGCGCCGGACGCCAGCCGTCGAAACACCAGTACCCATAGCCCGCCACGCCGCAGGCGTACCATGCGGCCAGCGCCAAAAGCAGGTCGGACATCCGGCAACTCCACTCGTTCTTGCCCGCATCGCCCCTTAACCATCATGTATGGTGCTGCGGGGGCGGCGGCAAGGCGGGGGGTTACGCCGGGACGGGAGAGCGGGCGGCGCGGGCGCGCATCAGCAGCCATACCACACTGACCCCGGCCAGCTTCGACGCCGCACTGGCGGTCCACACCGACGGGTCCCAGATGTCCAGCATCCCGAAGAACAGGGCGGTGTCCGCCGGCACCGACAGGGCCGCACTCAGCCACAGCCGGTCACGCAAGGGGCGGCGGGTGATGGTGAAGACCAGCCAGTCGATGGTTTCCGACACGGCGAAGGCCAGAACGCTGGCGGTGGCGACGAAGGGATCGGCCAGCAGATACGACGCCACCGTGCCGGTGGCCATCGCCAGCAGCGACCAGTGGCCGAAACGCACCTGCACCATGTCGCGCAGGATGAAGATCAGCCCGACCCAGCAGGACCACACCAGATCCAGTTCGGGGGCAAGGCTGAAGGCATAGTTGATGGCAATGATGCTGCCCATGTAGGCGACGGCCCACGGCATGACGGAATCCTCCAAGGCAACCCGCGGAAAAACGGGCGCTGATGACAAGTGAAGGGCAGGCCCCGCGGAAAAACGGGCGCCCCGATGCCGACGACGTATAGCCGAAGGGCGAGGGGAAAGGGAAGGGGGCGACGGCCCCCTCCCGAATCCCCTTAACCCACCAGATCGATCAGGGCGTTGACGGTGTTGGCGGCCCCCTCGGCGATCTGGGAAATACTGGCGTCCAGCATGTAGCAGGGGGAGGTGACCACCTTCAGCCCCTTGTCCACCACGATCTGGCCGTGGGTGGTGACGGTGTGGTGCGCGCCCATCGCCTCCAGGGCTTCCGCCGTGCCGGCGTCGGAACCGATGGTCAGGGTGACGCCCTGGCCGCCCAGCAGCTTTGCCAGGATGGCCGGGGCGATGCACAGCGCGCCGATGGGCTTGCCGGCCGCCCGCATGGCGGTGACGGCCGCGTCCACGTCCGGGTTGACGGTGCAGTCGGGGCCGTCGAAGGCGAAGCTGCACAGGTTCTTCGCCGCGCCGAAGCCGCCGGGCAGGATCAGGGCATCCACCGCCGCCGCGTCGAAGGTGGCAAGGTCGGCGATCTTGCCGCGGGCGATGCGCGCCGCTTCGGTCAGGACGTTGCGGCTTTCGCCGGTTTCGTTGCCGGTGCGGTGGTCGATCACATGGGCCTGGGGGACGTTGGGGGCGAAGCACACCGCGTCTGCGCCGGCGCGGTTGATGGCCAGCAGGGTCAGCACCGCTTCGTGGATTTCCGCACCGTCATAGACGCCGCAGCCCGACAGGATGACGGCGATGCGCACAGGCTTCTTGCTCATGGTTCTGGTGACTCCTCCCACGGGTTTTGCCGGTGGGACTGTACCTCATGCCTTTCCCACCCGCCACGGGGGCAACGGGGAACCCGTCGGGAAAGCGGGCTGTTGTCAGGGGATGGCTCAACCCGTGACGGAGGTTTCCCCATGGCCCGAGACACCGACAACACCGACCGCAGCCGTGGCGGGCCGGGCAGCAGCCACCAGAACGCCGACAAGCCGCCCCCGCCGGAAACTCCCAGCCCCCAGCCGGGGGAACCCACCAACCCCAACCACAGCCGGGTGTCGGGCGGCGGTGGGGAACGGGATCGCCACCACACCCACGATCCCAAGCTGAAATAGCCCATCCGCCGGTGGGATGACGGCGCGGGGCTGGGGCCTGCGGCGGGTGTCTTCCCCGCGGCCCCGGCCCGTGCTATCGCTGACACCCTTTCCCGTTTTCCGTCAGCGAAGCCGCCCCGATCATGAGCACCGCCCCCGCCGCCGTCCGTTTCGCCCCCAGCCCCACCGGCCTGCTGCATGTGGGCAATTTGCGGCTGGCGGTGGTGAACTGGCTCTTCGCCCGCCGCACCGGGGGATCGTTCCTGCTGCGGCTGGACGACACCGACGAGGAACGCTCCCGCCCCGAATACGCCGCCGCCATCGAGGCGGACCTGACGTGGATGGGGCTGAATTGGGACCGTTTCGCCCGCGAAAGCGACCGTTACCCCCGTTATGACGCGGTGGCGGAGCAGTTGACGGCCGCCGGGCGCCTCTATCCCTGCTACGAGACGCCGGAAGAGCTGGCGCTGAAGCGCACATCGCTGATCTCTCAGGGCCGTCCGCCGATCTACGACCGCGCCGCCCTGCGCCTGACCGACGAGGCGCGGGCCAAGCTGGAGGCGCAGGGCCGCCGCCCCCACTGGCGCTTCAAGCTGGAGCACACAGCCGTGGAATGGACCGATCTGGTCCGCGGGCCGGTGCATTTCGAAGGCTCCGCCCTGTCCGACCCCGTGCTGATCCGCGAGGACGGGCGCCCGCTCTACACGCTGACCTCGGTGGTGGACGACGCCGACCTTGCCATCACCCACGTCATCCGGGGCGAGGATCATGTGGCCAACACCGCCGTGCAGATCCAGATCTGGCAGGCGCTGGGCGCGCCCGTGCCCACCTTCGCCCATCTGCCGCTGCTGACCGATGCCGCGGGACAGGGGTTGTCCAAGCGGCTGGGCAGCCTGTCGGTGGGATCCCTGCGCGACGACGACGGCATCGAGCCGCTGGCGCTGGCCTGCCTGCTGGCCAAGCTCGGCACCTCCGATCCCATCGAGCCGCGCCCGAGCCTGGAGGCGCTGGCGCAGGAGTTCGACTTCGCCAAGGTGTCCCGCGCGACGCCCAAGTTCGATCCCGAGGAGCTGAAACGCCTGAACGCCCGCGTGCTGCACGCCACCCCGTTCGATGCGGTGGCCGGGCGGCTGGAGGCCATGGGCTTTACCGGCGTCGATCCCATCTTCTGGAACACGGTGCGGCCCAACCTGACGCGGCTGGCCGACGTGGCGGAATGGTGGGAGGTGACCCACGCCCCGGTGACCCCGGTGATCGAGGACGCCGCCTTTACCGCGCGGGCCGCGTCGCTGCTGCCGCCGGAACCGTGGGACGATGCCACCTGGGGGGCGTGGACCGCCGCGGTTCGGGACGCGACGGGGGCCAAGGGCAAGGCGCTGTTCTGGCCGCTGCGTCTGGCGCTGACCGCCCGCGGCCATGGACCGGAATTGAAGAACCTGCTACCCCTGATCGGCCGGGAGCGCGCGCTGAAGCGGCTGGCCGGTGAAACCGCCTGATACCCCGTCCGACCTGCCGGAAGGAGCCTTCCCGTGCCCCTGGAACTCTACAACACGCTGAACCGCCGCAAGGAAACGTTCGAGCCTCTGACCCCCGGCACGGTCGGCATGTATGTCTGCGGTCCCACGGTGTACGACACCGCCCACATCGGCAACGCCCGCCCGGTGGTGGTGTTCGACGTTCTGTACCGCCTGCTGAAGCGGCTGTACCCGAACGTCACCTACGTCCGCAACATCACCGACGTGGACGACAAGATCATCGACCGTTCCCGCGCGTCGGGCGAACCCATCGCGGTGCTGACCGAACGCACCGCCCGCCAGTATCACGAGGATATGGGGGCGTTGAACGCGCTGCGCCCGGATATCGAGCCGCGGGCCACCCACCACATCGCCCATATGGTGGCGCTGATCGCCACCCTGATCGAGCGCGGCCACGCCTATGCCGCCGAAGGGCACGTGCTGTTCTCCGTTCCCTCCATGGCGGAGTACGGGCAACTGTCGCGCCGCTCGGCCGACGAGATGATGGCCGGTGCGCGGGTGGAGGTGGCCCCCTACAAGCGCGACCCGCAGGATTTCGTGCTGTGGAAGCCGTCCACCGCCGATCAGCCCGGCTGGGACAGCCCGTGGGGCCGCGGCCGTCCCGGCTGGCACATCGAATGCTCGGCCATGTCCAAGGAACACCTGGGCATCACCTTCGACATTCACGGCGGCGGGCTGGACCTGATCTTCCCCCACCATGAGAACGAAATCGCCCAGAGCCGGTGCGCCCACGGCGGCGCGCCGCTGGCCCGCTATTGGGTCCACAACGGTTTCGTGACCGTCGAGGGCGAGAAGATGTCCAAGTCGCTGGGCAACTTCTTCACCGTTCACGACCTGCTGAACGACTATCCGGGGGAGGCGATCCGCCTGACCCTGATGTCGGCCCATTACCGCCAGCCGCTGGATTTCACCAAGGACGGGCTGAAGGCGTCGAAAGGGGCGCTGGACCGCTGGTATCAGGCGCTGCGCGGCACCCCGACCCCCGTCGCCGCCGAGGTCCCGTTCGAGGTGACGGCGGCGCTGGAGGACGACCTCAACACCCCGCTGGCGATTTCCCATCTGCACGAACTCGCCACCGCGGTGAACAAGGCCGAGGATGACGCGGCCAAGGCTGCCGCCAAGGGCGCCCTGCTGGCCGCGGGCCAGGCCATCGGCCTCTTGTATCAGGATCCGGAAGCGTGGTTCCGCTGGGCGCCCGCCGGTGCCGCCGACGACGGTCTGACCGATGCCGCCATCGAACAGTTGATCCAGGACCGCCAAGCCGCCCGCAAATCCCGCAACTTTGCCGAGGCCGACCGCATCCGCAAGGAGTTGTCCGACAACGGCATCGTTCTGGAAGACGGGCCGCAGGGCACCACCTGGAAGCGCGGCTGATCCCGGCTGCCTGAATCCGTTGCGCGGCGGCGGGCCTTCCCGGACGGGACGGCCCGCCGTTTGCGTTTCGGCGCTTGCGTATGATTCGGTATTTTGCTAATTACCGAAATATGGATCGTGTCTACAAGGCTCTTGCCGACCCCACGCGCCGGGACATTCTCCGGCTGCTGCGCCAGCGCGCCATGACGGCGGGGGAACTCGCCGGCCATTTCACGCTGTCGAAACCCACCCTGTCCGGTCACTTCGCGGTGCTGCGGGAAGCGGGGCTGGTCCACGCGGAAAAGGTGGGAACCACCATCACCTACCGCCTGCACCTGTCGGTGCTGGAAGACGCCCTGCGCTGCCTGATGGACGGTTTCGGGCTGGGGGAACGGTCCACCGCCACGCACAAACCGGAGGGGGAGACATCATGACCACGCGATTTGCCGGCCGGGCCAGCCTGGGCCTTCTCGCCGTGATGACGGCGGCGTCCTTGTGGGCGTGGGGGACTGTGCCCGGCGGCGTGCCGGTGCCGGTGCATTTCGATGCGGCCGGGTCGCCGGATGGCTTCGCCCCGCCGGGGGTGGCGCTGTTCCTGATGCCGGCGGCGGCGGTCCTGACCATCGCCGCCTTTGTCTGGGCGCGCGGACGGGCGGGGGCGGGATCGGCCCATGCCTATGCGGTGGTGTGGCTGGCGGTGGTGGCGGTGTTGGCGCTGGCCCATGGGGTGATCCTGGCCGTGGCGCTGGGTGGGGCGGTGGCGGTCACCGACCTGATGGCGCTGGCGGCGGGGGCGGTGATGATCGTGACCGGCAATGTGGCGGGGAAGATCCGCGCCAACACCAGCTTTGGCGTGCGCACCCCCTGGACGCTGGCCGATGCGGAGGTGTGGGACCGGACGCACCGCTTTTATGGTGTGCTGTCGGTGCTGTGCGGGGTGGTTCTGGTGCTGCTGCCGTTGGCCGGCGCCCCCGGCCCGCTGACCGTCCAGGCGCTGGGGCTGAGCGTGCTGGTGCAGGTGGTGGGCAGTGCCGCCTATTCCTATTGGATCTGGCGGGGCAAGCAGCGGTAACGGACCCTGCCCCCAGGAAGGGGGGCAGGGTGAAAAGAACTTACTTGTGAAAAGAACTTACTTCTTGTTCGCCCGCGCCCGCGCGAAGGCTTCGGCCAGGGCGTTGTTGGCGGGGGCCGGCTCCGGCTTGCGGGCCGGGGGAGTGCTCTTGCCGCCGGTGGGCTTGCCGCCCGCCGGGCGGTCGTTGCGGCTGTTGCGCTCGTCGCGGGCCGGGGCGTTGGCGCCCTTGGGGCCGCCCTTGGGACCGGCGGTGCGGGCGGGGGCCTCGCTCATGCGCATGGTCAGCGCCACGCGCTTGCGGGGCAGGTCCACCTCCAGAACCTTCACCTTCACCACGTCGCCGGCCTTGACCACCGCGTGGGGATCCTTGACGAAGCTGTCGGCAAGCTGGGAGATGTGCACCAGACCGTCCTGATGCACGCCCACATCCACGAAGGCGCCGAAGGCGGTGACGTTGGTGACCACCCCTTCCAGCATCATGCCGGGCTGAAGATCCTTCAGTTCGTTCACGCCGTCCTTGAATTCGGCGGTCTTGAACTCGGGCCGCGGGTCGCGGCCGGGCTTTTCCAGTTCCTTCAGAATGTCTTCCACCGTCGGCACGCCGAACTGGGCGTCGGTGAAATCCTCGGCGTGCAGCGAGCGCAGGAAGCGGGCGTCGCCGATGACGCTGCCCAGCTCGCGGCCCGTGGTCTTCAGGATGCGTTCCACCACCGGATAGGCTTCGGGGTGGACGGCGGAGGAATCAAGGGGCGTGTCGCCGCCGCGGATGCGCAGGAAGCCCGCCGCCTGCTCGAAGGTCTTCGGCCCCAGCCGCGCCACGTCCAGAAGCTGCTTGCGGGTGCGGAAGGCGCCGTTGCGGTCGCGGAATTCCACGATGTTGCGGGCGATCGTCTCGTTCAGCCCCGACACCCGCGTCAGAAGCGGGATGGAGGCGGTGTTGAGATCCACGCCCACCGCGTTCACGCAGTCTTCCACCACCGCATCCAGCGAGCGGGCCAGCTTGGACGCCCCCACGTCGTGCTGGTACTGGCCGACGCCGATCGATTTCGGCTCGATCTTCACCAGTTCGGCCAGCGGGTCCTGCAGGCGTCGGGCGATGGAAACGGCGCCGCGCAGCGACACGTCCAGGCCGGGGAATTCCGCCGCCGCCACTTCCGACGCGGAATAGACCGAGGCGCCGGCCTCCGACACCATGATCTTGGTCAGCGTCAGTTCGGGGTGGCGCTTGAACAGATCCTGCGCCAGCTTGTCGGTTTCGCGCGACGCGGTGCCGTTGCCGATGGCGATCAGTTCGGCCTTGTGCCGCACGGCCAGCGCGGCCAGAACGGCGATGGAGCCGTCCCAGTCGTTGCGGGGCGCGTGGGGATAGATGGTGGTGGTGTCCACCAGCTTGCCGGTGGCGTCCACCACCGCCACCTTGACGCCGGTGCGGATGCCGGGGTCCAGCCCGATGGTGGTCCGCGGTCCGGCCGGGGCGGCCAGCAGCAGGTCGTGCAGGTTGCGGGCGAACACGCGGATGGCCTCGTCCTCGGCCCGTTCGCGCAGCTCGCCCATCAGGTCGTTTTCGATGTGCGGGCCGATCTTCAGCTTCCACGTCCAGCGGCACACGTCCGACAGCCATTTGTCGGCGGGGCGGCCCTGGTTGCGGATGCCGGTGTGGGCGGCGATGGTGTTTTCCGCCGGGTGGGGCTGGCCGTCCTCCACCTCAAGGTCGAGGCGCAGGTCCAGCACCCCCTGGGCGCGCCCGCGGAACAGGGCCAGCGCCCGGTGGGAGGGAACCTGCTTCCACGGCTCGTCGAAATCGAAATAGTCGGAGAATTTGGCGCCCTCGGCCTTCTTCTCCTCGATCACCTTGGACCAGACGCGGCCGCGGTCGGCCATGGTGGTGCGCAGGCGGCCCACCAGTTCGGCGTCTTCGCCGAAGCGTTCGACCAGGATGTGGCGGGCGCCGTCCAGCGCCGCCTTGATATCCGGCACGCTGTCGGGGGTAAGGAAGGCCGCGGCCTCCGTCTCCGGCGACAGGGTGGGGTCGGCCAGCAGCCGGTCGGCCAGCGGCTCCAGCCCGGCTTCGCGGGCGATGGACGCCTTGGTCCGCCGCTTGGTCTTATAGGGGAGGTAGAGGTCTTCCAGCCGGGTCTTGGTGTCGGCGGTGCGGATCTGGGTTTCCAGTTCCGGCGTCAGCTTGCCCTGCTCCGCGATGGAGGTGATGATCGCCGTCCGGCGCTCCTCCAGTTCGCGCAGATAGCGCAGCCGTTCGTCCAGGGTGCGGAGCTGGGTGTCGTCCAGGCCCCCCGTCGCTTCCTTGCGGTAGCGGGCGACGAAGGGGACCGTGGACCCTTCATCGAGCAGGGAGACGGCGGCGGCAACCTGGGCCTCGCGGACCTGAAGCTCGTCGGCGATGCGCTGGGTGATCGAAAGCATGGAGGAGCCGGCCTCTCATGGTTGATGTCGGAAGGGGTGATGGAAACGGGTCCAAGGGCCGGGTCTATACTCTCATCCACACGGCGGGGCAAATGGGTTGGGTCATGCCCCGGGGCAACGACCTCAGGTTAACACCCCCTCGCCCCACCGGGGAGAGGGTGGCCCGCAGGGCCGGGTGAGGGCCGGATTTCGCGCGATAAGCCCGAAATCCGTTGCGAAGCAACGCCAAACTTGAGGTTTCGAGAGCCTGACGGCTCGATTGTCGGGCTTATCCGCGACAATCGGCCCTCACCCCGGCCCTCTCCCGGGGCGGGAGAGGGGGATTACCCGGCTTTGTTCGCCTGATGTCATTGCCCCGGATCATTCCAGCCGCACGGCGGTGCCGTTGACCGACACCATCAGCATGCCGTTTTCCTTGCCCAGCACCTCGTAATCCACGTCGATGGCGATGACGGCGTTGGCGCCCAGCCCGGATGCTGCCTCTTCCAGATCGGCGAAGGCGGCTTCGCGGGCGTCGCGCAGGGCGTTCTGATAGCCCCCGGCCCGCCCGCCCACGATGTCGCGGATGCCGGCGAACAGGTCGCGGAAGATGTGGACGCCGATGATCGCCTCCCCGGTCACCACGCCCAGGTATTGGGCGACGCGGCGGCCGTCGATGGAATCGGTGGTGGACAGCAGCATGGGGTCTGGCCTTGTCTCGTGGTGGATTGTCCGCAGATGGGGGGCGGCGGGGACGGTGCAAGGGGGCGGGACCGCTGCGGCAGTCTGGCGCGGATGACCCCGTTGGCGCCGGGGGGCGAAACCGCCATCTTCCCGCCACCGGAATGAGGGGAAGACGTGATGGCCGTGAAACACCGTATCGGCATGGCTCTGGCTCTGGCTCTGGCTTTGGCGGGGCCGGCGTTTCCGCTCCACGCGGCCGAGGGGACGGGCACCCCCGGTTTCCGCACGCTGGCGGCTCCGGTTCCGGCCCGCGGGCAGAGCATCGACGTCACCGTCTGGTATCCCGCCGGGGACGGTGGCGAGGAGGTGCGGTTCGGCGCCTCGCCGGTGTTCACGGGCGAGCCGGGGCGCCGCGGGGCGGCGGTGGCGGAGGGGGCGTTCCCCACGGTGCTGATCGCCCATGGCGGGTTGCGGGCCAACGCCGGTGCTGCGGGGTGGATCGCGGCGGCGCTGGCCCGGCGCGGCTATGTGGTGGCCATCGCCCATCCCCCGCCCCTGAAACCCGACGAGGCCCGGCGGGCGGTGGCGGAGGTCTGGCTGCGCCCCGCCGATCTGTCCGCCGCCCTGGACGCGGTGCTGGCCGACCCGGCGCTGTCCGCCCACACGGTACCGGGCAAGGTGGCAGCACTGGGCTTCTTTCTGGGCGGCACGTCGGTTCTGGCCCTGGCCGGCGGGCGGCTGGACGGTGGGCAGTTCCGCCAGTCCTGCGACCCGCCGCGGATCGGGCCGGATTGCCGCTGGTTCAGCCGCTTCTATGTCAATCTTCATGACGCCGCCGCCGGGCCGGCGGTGGAGGCCGGGCACCGCGATCCCCGCGTGACGCTGGCGCTGGCGGTCAACCCGGAACTGATCGACAGCATGGTGGGGGCCAGCCTGTCGCCCCCCGCCATTCCGGTGCGGCTGCTCTACACCGGCCCGGCGGGCGGGCTGAAAACCCTGATCCCCGGCGTGGTGCCCGAAGCCCTGCCCGCCGCCAGCCCCTTCAGCCTGTTCGGCGACTGCACGCCCAAGGCTCCGGCCATTCTGGAGGAGGAGGGGGAGGATCCCGGCCTGTGCCGCGACGGCAAGGGCCGCACCCGCGCCGAGATCCACGCGCTCAGCGCCGCCCGCATCGCCGCACTGCTGGAACAGGGGCTGCGCTGATTTTATCACGCCCCATCTTTCCGCGGCGCACACGCTGGCCGTACACTGCCCTTATCGTCATGGTGGAAAGGGTGGCCGATGGACGCGGTGGTCTGGGAGTGGGTGAATCTGGCGGCGCGCTGGCTGCATGTGGTGACGGCCATCGCCTGGATCGGCTCGTCGTTCTACTTCATCCATCTGGATGCCAGCCTGCGCCGGGCCGACGGCCTGCCGGCCGGGACGGCGGGGGAGGCGTGGCAGATCCACGGCGGCGGCTTCTACCACATGGTCAAATACCTTGTGGCCCCCGCCCGCGTGCCGGAAAAGATGACGTGGTTCCTGTGGGAATCCTACAGCACATGGCTGAGCGGGTTCTTCCTGCTGTGCGTGCTCTATTACCGCGGGGCGGATCTGTACCTGATCGACCCGGCGGTGGCGGATCTTCCCCATTGGGGGGCGGTGGCGGTCAGCGTGGGCGCGCTGGCGCTGGGCTGGATCGTTTATGACCGGCTGTGCAAATCGCCGCTGGGCCGGAACGACACCGCCCTGGCCCTGACCGGCTTCGTGTTTCTGGTGGCGGTGGCGTGGGGGCTGACCCATCTGTTCACCGGGCGGGGGGCGATGCTGCACATCGGCGCGCTGATGGCGACCATGATGTCGGCCAACGTCTTCCTGCTTATCATCCCCAACCAGCGCCGCACGGTGGCGGCCATGCTGGCGGGGCAGACGCCCGACCCGGCCCTGGGCAAGCAGGCGAAACAACGCTCGCTGCACAACAATTACCTGACGCTGCCGGTGGTGTTCCTGATGCTGAGCAACCATTACCCGCTGGTCTTCGCCACCCGCTACAACTGGGCGATCGTCGGGGTGGTGCTGGTGATGGGAGCGGCCATCCGCCATTTCTTCAACAGCCGCCACGCCGGAAAACCGTCGCCGTGGTGGACGTGGGGGGTGGCGGCGGCAGGCTTCGCCGCCATCGTCGCCCTGTCGTCCGCCGGCCCGCGGCAGGCGGTGGCCGCGGCCCCGGCTTTGGTCGAGACGGCCGCGGCGGAAGAGATCGTGCTGTCCCGCTGCTCCATGTGCCACGCCGAAACCCCGGTGTGGGAGGGGCTGGCGTCCCCACCCAAGGGCGTGCGGCTGGATGATCCCCAGACCATCCGCCGCCACGCCCCGCTGATCCGGCTGCAGGCGGTGCTGACCGACGCCATGCCTCCCGGCAACGTCACCGGCATCACGCCCGAGGAGCGCCGCACACTCGCCGCCTGGGTGGAAATGGTGGGGGCGGGGGTGGTGCGATGAGCGGGGATGTCCGTGCCATCCGCGGGCGGCTGCTGAGCTTCACCGCCGAACCCGCCGGGGCGGGCGATGCCGCCAGCGTCACCGTGATGGCCGACGGCATGCTGCGGGTGGAGGACGGGCGCATCGCCGCCGTCGGCCCGGCATCGGTGGTCGGCCCCGCCCTGCCGCCCGGCACGCCGGTTGACGATCACGGGGACCGGCTGGTGATGCCGGGATTCATCGACCTGCACATCCATTTCCCCCAGACCCGGGTGATCGCGTCGTACGGGGCGCAGCTTCTCGACTGGCTCACCACCTACACCTTCGTCGAGGAACAGAAGTACGGCGACCCGGCCTTTGCCGCGGCGCAGGCGCGGTTCTTCCTGGATGAATTGCTGCGCAACGGCACCACCACGGCGGTGGCCTATGGCTCGGTCCATCCGGAATCGGTGGAAGCGGTGTTCGCCGAGGCCGAGCGGCGGGGGATGGGCATGATCGCCGGCAAGGTGATGATGGACCGCCACGCCCCGCCCGCCCTGTGCGACACCGCCCAGCGCAGTTACGACGAATCCAAGGCGTTGATCGGGCGCTGGCACGGGCGGGGGCGGCAGCGGTACGCCGTCACCCCGCGGTTCGCCATCACCTCCACCCCCGACCAACTGGACGCCGCCGGGGCGCTGCTGCGCGAACACCCCGGCTGCTACCTGCAAACCCACCTGTCGGAAAACCATGACGAGATCCGGCAGGTGACGCGGCTCTATCCCGCCGCCCGCGATTACACCGACGTGTACGAGCGTTTCGGCCTGCTGGGGCCGCGGTCGCTGCTGGGCCATTGCCTGCACCTGTCCGACGACGAGCTGGACCGGCTGGCGGCGACGGAATCGGTGGCGGTGTTCTGCCCCACCTCCAACCTGTTCATCGGCAGCGGCCTGTTCGACGCCGCCCGGCTGCGCGGGGCCGGGGTGCGCACCGGGCTTGCCACCGACGTGGGCGGCGGCACCAGCTATTCCCTGCTGCGCACGGCGGCGGAGGCGTACAAGGTGCTCCAGCTTCGCGGGCAGAACCTGCCGGCCCTGTCCGCCTTCTACACCATCACCCGCGGCAACGCCCTGGCTCTGGGGCTGGGCGGGGAGATCGGCAGTTTCATCCCCGGCGCCTGGGCCGACGCGGTGGTGCTCGATTCCGCCGCCACCCCGGCCCTGGCCCACCGCATGGACACCGCCCGCGGGCTGGAGGACGAACTGTTCGCCCTGATGACCCTGGGCGACGACCGGGCGGTGGCCGCCACCTATGTCCGGGGGCGGCGCGCCACCGGCTCGTGACATCTGCCGGCCCGTGACATCGGAAAACCACGAGCTTAACCGGCTTCACGGACAGCCTGTGCTGGCGTACAGTCCGCCGGCTGCCGCAGCGCACAGGGAATGAAGAGGTTGGCGATGGTGAGGATGTCTCGGGTGTTTCCGGCCGTTGTGGCCCTGGCGCTGTGTCTGCCGGTGACGGGCTGCGGCTGGCGGTTCGGCGGCTCGGCCCCGCCGCCCCCGACCCAGACGTCGGCATCCAAGGGGCTGGTTCCGGTGTCGGGCGAATGGGAAGCGGGGAAGAACGCCAACATCCGTTCCGCCCCCAACACTGGTTCGGCGGTGGTCGGGCGGCTGACGCTGGGGCAGCCGGTGAGGGTGCTGGGCCGGGTGCCCAACAGCGATTGGTTCGCGGTGTCGGCGGCGGGCGGCACCGCCTATGTCCGGCTCGACCTTTTGGAGTTGCGCGGCACCAACCAGAGCACCCCGCGGGGCACCACCACCATCATGCCCAAGCCCGCCGACAACGACGGCCCCAGCATCAAGGCCGCCCCCCGCAGCAAGATCCAGGCTGCTCCCATCAAGGGTGCCGCCATCCAGGCCACGCCCAATCCGCCCCCCGCTGCCGATCCGTCATAAGGATCAGAACGGGGAGGTGATCCCGGCTTCGGGCACATCCACCGGGATTTCCGCAATCAGGGCCGCCAGCCGGTTGCGGCTGACCGCCAGACGGGAGGGGGGAAGCCCCAGCAGCGCCCCGGCCCGGTCGAACAGCGTCAGGGCGGTGGGATAGTAATCCCCCGCCAGTGCCGGGCTGCTGGGGGCCGGCAGGTCGGGCAGGCCCACCCGCACCGGCGGGCCGGTGAGCGCGCCGAACGCCTGTTCGGTGACGATGGCGATGATCTCCGCCCCCATGCCCAGTGTGTTCCAGCCGGTGTCCGCCACCATCAGCCGCCCGGTGCGGCGGACCGACATCAGGATCGGTTCGGGGTTGAAGGGGCGCAGCACCGCCACATCCACCACCTCGGCGGAAATTCCCGCCGTCGCCAGCGCATCCGCCGCCCGCAACGCCTCCACCACCATATGGGACGTGGCGGCGATGGTCAGGTCGCAGCCCGGACGCACCACCTTCGGCCCGTCCAGCGGCGTGCTGTAATGGCCGGCGGGCACCAGCCCACGGGTGAAGTGCAGCCAGCGGTGTTCCAGAAAGATCACCGGGTTGGGGCTTTCGATGGCGGCGATCAACTGGCCCTTGGCGTCGGCGGGGGTGGCCGGCATCACCACCGTCAGGCCGGGGATCATGGCGAACAGGGATTCCAGGCTCTGGGTGTGCGCCGGCCCCTGGCCCCAGCCACGGCCGATGAACATCCGCACCACCAGCGGCACCTGCAGTTTCCCCTGCGTCAGCCAGGCGGTCTTGGCGGCGTTGTTGACCAGTTGTTCCATGGTCAGCAGCGCGAAATCCGCGCGCATGTGGATCAGCACCGGCCGCTGCCCGCTGATGGCGGCGCCGATGGCGACGCCGGTCATGCCGTTTTCCGCCAGCGGCGTTTCCACCACCCGGCCGGGGCCATAGGTTTCCAGCAGCCCCCGCGTGGTGCCGAACACGCGGAAGGGATCGGTCACCCCCTGGCCCATGACGAACACCCGCTCGTCCCGTTCCATGCAGAGCGCCATGGCTTCCCGCAGGGCGTCGGCGCCCGACAGGATCCGGCTTTCGGTGGGAACGCCGGACGGCGGGGGTTCGGCGGCGATCCGGCGTTCAGCGAACATGGAGATGCTCCATCGCGTTGACGGGGGATGGGAAGGGGGCGGCATCGGCATCGGCAAACGCCTCCTCCACCTCGGTCCGCAGGCTGCGCAGCAGGGCGGCTTCGGCCTCTTTGGTCAGAATGCCTTCGGCGATCAACTGGTGACGCAGCCGGGTCAGCGGGCAGCGGGCGGCCCACTCCTCCCGTTCGGCGGCGGTGCGGTAGCCGACATCGAACACCTTGGCCGGTTCGCAATGCTCGCTCTGGCGGTAGGTGTCGCAGACCAGCAGCGTCGGCCCTTCGCCCCGCCGCGCCCGACCCACCGCCCGTCCGGCGGCGGCGCGCACGGCGCCGGCATCGTTGCCGTCCACCGTTTCCGCCGGAATGCCGTGGGCACGCCCCAGATCGGACAGCGGCCGTTGCGCCGGCTGGCGCTGGTCGAGCGGGGTGAAGATGGAATAGCCGTTGTTTTCCAGAACGAAGAGCACCGGCAGCCGGCGCAGGGCGGCGAAATTCAGGCTTTCGTGCAGCACCCCTTCCTCCGACGCGCCGTCGCCGAAATAGGCCACCGCCACGCCGCCGGTGCCACGCTGCTGCATGGACAGCGCCGCCCCCACCGCCACCGGGATCGAACTGCCGATGGTGGGGGAACTCATCATCACCCCGGCGTCGGGATCCACCAGATTCATCGACCCGCCGCGCCCGCCGCAGCAGCCGGTTTCCTTGCCGTGGATTTCGGCGATCATCGCCGTCAGGTCGCCGCCCTTGGCCAGATAATGGGCGTGGCAGCGGTGGGTGCTGAAAATCTGGTCGGAAGAGGCCAGAGCGGCGGACACACCCGCGGCCACCGCTTCCTGCCCGATGGACAGGTGGACGGGGCAGCGCATCCGTTGCTGCGCGTAGCGGTCGGCGATGGTTTCTTCCACCAGCCGGATTCGCAGCATGGCGCGGTAAAGCCCCAACGCCGACGGAATGTCGGTGAGCATTGGCATGAGCGGCTCTCAAGGTTGAACGCCGGTCGGATACGGCGTGAAAAGCATGAGCATGCTTGGGCAGAACAACGTCGCGTCCTGCGGCAGCGGCGAAGCCGGCCCGGCCTGACCCCCGTCAGGCTATGACGGAGGTTATAGCATCCTTAAGCGGAGCTATCTATTACTTTTCTTCTATAGCTAAGAGAGCAGCCCCGCTTCGCATGCATGGCGGGAAAGGGCGGGCATGATCTCTCTCTTTTTTTGTGGCCATCGTTTTTCCGCGGCGATGACCGGGGTGTCAGCCCCCATCCTTTTTCAGCGCGTGGAGCCACTGGCCCAGGTCGCGGACCTGCTGCGAGCGGCCCAGACGAACCATGTCGTCGGCGATGTCCATGTCGTGGATGTTGGAATGGCTGACGAACCATGTGCGCAGCAGGTGCACGTCATGGGCCGGCAGCGGCCCGTCCTGGGCCACACGGGCCTCCAGCCCGGTGATGTAGTCGATGAAGTGCCGATGCTTGGCGCAGTGGTCGGCGTAGTCCAGGCACAGGATCTGGCGCATCAGCGCCTCTTCCTCGTCGAAATGCTCCTGCAACAGGCGCTTGACGGCGCCCAGCCCCGCCAGGTCCACCGTGTCCCGCGCCACCAGATCGTCCAGGGTCCGCAGGATGGCGGTGTGCTGTTCATCGACTTCCGCCACGCCGGTCGGCTTCATCAGGGTATCGATGGAATCGTGAGGGATCATGTCTGCTTCCCCTGACGGCTTTTGGTGACGGCGTTCGACAAAAGCGGCCGTGATGGCCTGCTCGGGACGGAGGATGGAGCCGCAACCGGGTGCGGCCAAGCGCCGCCGCTGCGGCCACACGCCGCAGGGGGGATCACTCCTCGCGTTTTTTTCCGTCCAGATCACGGCTGCGCCGTTCCTCCTCGTCGCGGATACGGTCGCGTTCGGCCTTGGTCCGGCCGAAACGGACGCGGTTTTCGGCGGCCTCGCTGTCCTTGCGGCGGCGTTCCTGTTGTTTGCGGAAACGGTTCAGGTTCACGATGTCGCCCATGGAACACCTTCGCGTGAAACGCCAAAAAAACAGGACACCGGCAGCTTTGCCGCGGGAATGCCCAAATTCCTTGGCTTCTGTTGTGGCCGCCGCCCGTGGCCGGGGAAAAAGACTAACCGAACACGGCACGGCGGAGAAGCCTTGCCCGAATCCCATCGGGCGGGCATCGTTCGGGCGCATGACGACGGGTTGAGAACCGCGGTGGAGATCCGGTGAAGAAGATCCTGATCACGGTTGGGGCGGTCCTGGGGGGAGGGGCGGCGCTGGTGCTGGCTGCCCCCGCGCTTGTGGATTGGACCGCGTACAAGGACGAGATCGCGGCCCAGGTGAGCGAGGCGACGGGACGTCCGCTGGAACTGGCGGGCCGCATCCGCCTCAGCCTGCTGCCGGTGCCGACCCTGGTGGTGCAGGACGTGCGGCTGGCCGGTCCGCCGGGTGCGACCGAGCCGGTGATGGCGCGGCTGAAGGAACTGGATGTGTCGGTGGCGATATGGCCGCTGCTGAGCGGGCGCATCCAGGTGGAAAGCGTCACCCTGGTCGAGCCGGTCTTTGTGTTCGAGGTGCTGGCCGACGGCCGCTTCAACTGGGATTTCAACGGCACCCGCCCGCGCGGGGCCACCCGCCCGCCGGCCGCCGGCGGTCTGGCCGGGGCCATCAGTTTCGATCAGGTGACGGTGGAGCAGGGGACCATCGTCTACCGCGACGCCGTCCGCGGCCAGACCGAAACCATCACCGACGTCAACGCGCGCGTGGTGGCGTCGTCACTGGCCGGTCCGTTGCAGGCGCAGGGCGATTTCACCCTGCGCGGCCTGCCACTGAAGGGGGATGTCAACGTCGGGCGGCTGTCGGAAGGGACGGCGGCCTCGCTGCGCATCGGGGTGACGCTTCCCGATGCCGATGCCACCGTCCGCTTCGCCGGCATCATCTCGGGCGCGGCCATGGGCGGCGACAGTGCGCCGGGGGTGCGGCTGCAGGGCGAGGTGCGGGCCGAGGGCGACGATCTCTCCCGCACGCTGACGCTGCTGGAGCCGATAACCGGCGGTGCGCCGGCGGGGGCACCGGCCCAGCCCTTCACCCTGAAGGCGGCGGTGGAGGCCGCACCGGGCACCATCCGCCTGTCGTCCCTGGAAACGGTGGTGGGTGACAGCCACGCCTCCGGCAGCGCCTCCTACCGCGCCGGGCAGCCGGCGCAGGCGGCGGTGTCGCTGCTGGTCAACCGGCTGGACATCGACGGCTGGCAGCAGCGGGCGGCCCAGCGGCCGCCGTCGCTGCCGTCGCTGTCCCTGAACCCCGCCGGCCGCACCGCGGCCGACGGCAACGGCAAGGGGCGTTTCGGCGCGGCGTTTCCGGCCTTTGGCTGGCCGGCGTTCCCGGCCGGGATGGAAACCCGTGTCGATCTGGCGGCGGAATCGGTGACGTGGAACGGGGCGCCGGTTCAAAAGCTGCGGGTCGAAGGCGTGATGACGGAAGATGCCGTGACGCTGGAGCGGGTTTCCGCCCAAGTGCCCGGCGGCACCGACATCGCCCTGGCCGGATCCGTCACGCGGGCGGGCGGGGAGCCGTCGGCATCCGTGCGCCTTCTCGCCGGTACGGCCAGCCTGCGCAGCCTTCTGGGCTGGCTGAAGGTGGACACCGCCCCGGTTCCCGCCGCCCGTCTGGGCAAGGCGGCGGTGGAGGCGCAGATCGACGCCCGCCCCGGTCTGGTGGAAATCCGCGGCCTGGATCTGAGCGTGGACGACAGCCGGGTGACCGGTGGGCTGACCTATGCCGCCCCCGGCGGCACCCGCAGCCGCCCGGCGCTGGGCATCAATCTGGACATCAACCGTCTCGACCTCGATTCGTACCGCCAGCCCCCGCCGGCCCCGGCGGCGGAAACCCGGCAGGCCAAGAGCGGGAACGGTCTGGCCCGCGGCACCCCACCGGCCCCGTCGCGTCCGTTGGATGGGGTGGACGCCAATCTGGCGCTGTCGGTGGGGGAACTGACCGTCGGCGGCGTGCCGGTGCGCGGTGCGCGGCTGGACGCCACCGTCGCCAAGGGCGCGCTGACCATCCGTAAGGCGCGGGTGGAGGATCTGGCCGGGGTGTCCGGGCAGGTGCAAGGCACGCTGGGCAGCGTCATGCCGCTCCAGGGCGCCGATCTGGCGGTGACGGCGCAGGCGCACTCCCTGGCTGGTCTGTCGCGGCTGGTGCCGTGGCCCGCCGGGGCGCCGTCGCCGGACGCGCTGGGGCCGGTGACGCTGAGCGGACGGTTGACCGGCGATGCCGCCGCCCTGGGGGTGGAGTTCGCGTTGAACGCGGCCGGCGGCACGCTCCAGGCCGGTGGGGTGGTGCGCGACCCGGTGCTGAGCGTGCCGTCCCGCATCCCGGACGCCGCCTTGACCGTGCGTGTGAACCATCCCGACCTGTCGCGTCTGGAACCGCTGCTGTCCCGCGGTGCGGTGGCGTTGGGCGGGGCGGTGGACCTCTACGCCGACATGACGGCTTCGGGCGATTCGGTCGCCCTGAACGGCATTCAGGGCCGGGTGATGGACACCGTGGTCGCCGGGCGGGCGGAGATTGCGCTGGATGGCGAACGGCCGCGGGTGACTGCGGAGCTGCAGACCGGCGCGCTCGATCTCGACCGGCTGATGCCGGCCTCGCCGGTGCCGGCCCCCGCTGTCGGGACCGCTCCGGCGGCGGGGGAGGGGGCGGTGGCGCCGCTCCCCCTCGACTGGTTGCGGGCGGCCGATGGCCGGCTGTCGCTGACCGCGGCGTCCATCCGCATGGGCGGGTGGCGGTTGGACGACACCGCCTTGAAGGCGACGTTGGACGACGGGGTGCTGGCGCTGGGGCCGATGGATGGGCGTCTGCTCGGCGGGCGGCTGGGGGTGAGCGGCACGCTGTCCGCACCGCCGGGCCAGTCGCCCACCGCCGCCCTGTCGCTGACCTTGGTCGGTGCCCGCCCGGACGGGATGGAAAACGCTGATTTTCCGCTGGTGGTGGCCGATGGGGCGGTGGACGCCAGCGTCGATCTGACCACCGTGGGCGGCAGCCGCCAGGCGATGGTGCTGGGCATGGCCGGCACCGGCAGCGTGTCGGTGCGCGAGGGGCGGTTGCGCGGAGTCGATTTCGCGGTCCTGCGCGACCGGCTGCCCCACGCCGCCCGCCCGCAGGAGGCGCTGGACGCGCTGGCGGCGGCGATGAAGGGGGGGGCGACGCCCTTCACCTCCCTGACCGCCACGCTGACGGTCGATCACGGCATCGTGCGCAGCGACGATGTGCGCATGACGGCACCGTTGGGGCAGGGGGCCGGGGAAGGGGCCTATGACCTGTTGGCCGGCACGGTGAGCGGGCAGGTGACCCTGACCCCCACTGCCGAGACGGAGGTGCCGCCGCTGACGCTGCGCCTGTCCGGCCCGGCGGCCGCACCGGCGCAGTCGCTGGACATGGCATCGGTTCAGGCCTTCTTCAACCGCCGGAACAGCGGCGGGGGCGCGCCCTAACGTCGCGCTGGACGAACGGCGGCCGCGGCGTACATTCCTGCCGGTCTTCACGCGAAAACCACAGGCAGGAACGCAGCCATGTTGAACGGCAAGGTCGCCATCGTCACCGGCTCCACCAGCGGCATCGGCCTGGGAACGGCCCGTGCCCTGGCCGCGGCGGGGGCCGATGTGATGCTGAACGGCTTCGGCGAGCGGGATATGGTGGAATCCCTGCGCGCCGGGATCGCCCGCGATTTCGGTGTCCGTGTGGAACACCACGGCGGCGACCTGTCCCACGAGGAAGGGGTGGCGGCACTGGTCAACGACACGCTGGCGGCGTGGGGGCGGATCGACGTTCTGGTGAACAACGCCGGCATCCAGCATGTGGCCGCGGTGGAGGATTTCCCCGTGGAACGGTGGAACGCCGTCATCGCCCTGAACCTGTCGGCGGTGTTCCACGCCACCCGGCTGGCGCTGCCGGGGATGAAGGAACGCGGCTGGGGCCGCATCATCAACATCGCCTCGGCGCACGGGCTGGTGGCCTCGGCGCAGAAATCGGCCTATGTGGCCGCCAAGCACGGTGTCGTCGGGCTGACCAAGGTGGTGGGGCTGGAAACCGCCGGCACCGGCGTCACCTGCAACGCCGTCTGCCCCGGCTGGGTTCTGACGCCCCTGGTCCAGAAACAGATCGATGCCCTGGCCGACGCCAAGGGCCTGACCGGCGATCAGGCGCGGGCCGAACTGCTGGGGGCCAAGCAGCCGTCGGGAGATTTCGTCACCCCGGAACAGATCGGCGGCTTCGTGACCTTCCTGTGTTCCGACAGTGCCGCCCAGATCACCGGGGCCGCCCTGCCCATTGACGGCGGCTGGACGGCCCAATAACCGGACGGGAGGTGAGGGGCGCGCGGTTTACGCCGCCCGCACCTTGTTCAGGAATCCCTTCACCTCGGACTTCAGGGTGTCGGCCTGTTTGGCCAGTTCGCGGCTGGCGCGCAGCACGGCATCGGCGGCCGAGCCGGTCTTGCTGGCGGCGGTGGTGACTTCGGAGATGTGGCGCTTCACCTCCTGCGTGCCGGCCGCGGCCTGATGGACGTTCTGGGCGATTTCGCGGGTGGCGTAGCCCTGCTGTTCCATGGACCGGGCGATGTCGGTCACGGTGCCGCTGATGGTGGCGACGGAGTCGCTGATGGTGCGGATGGCGTCCACGGCGCCGCCGGTGGCGGATTGCATCTGGGCCACCTGGGAGGAAATCTCCTCGGTCGCCTTGGCGGTCTGGCCGGCGAGGTTCTTGACCTCGGTGGCGACCACGGCGAAGCCCTTGCCGGCCTCGCCCGCACGGGCGGCTTCGATGGTGGCATTCAGCGCCAGAAGATTGGTCTGTTCGGCGATTTCCCCGATCAGGTCAACCACCTGGCCGATGCGCTGGGCGGCTTCCGCCAGCCCTTCGACGATGGTGTTGGTCTGGCGGGCCTTGTCGGCGGCATCCTGGGCCACCGACGACGAGGCGGTGAGCTGGCGGGAGATCTCGGCGATGCTGGACGACAGCTCCTCGGTCGCCGCGGCGACGGTCTGGACGTTGCTGGTGGCCTGTTCCGAAGCGGTGGCGACGGCGGCGGATTTGGCGTTGGTCAGGGCGGCGTCCGACGACATTTCCTGAGCGTCGCGGGCCATGGAATCGGCGGAATCCGTCAGGGTCTGCACAACGCTGCTGACCGACATCTCGAAACCATTGGCGAATTCGTTCATGGCGCGGCGGCGGTCGGCGTCGATCTGGCGGCGCATCTCCTCCCGTTCCTGCTCCATGCGGCGCATCTCCTGGGCGTTCGCCTTGAACACGCCCAGCGCGTCGGCCATGTGACGCAGCTCGTCCTTGCGGTCGGTGCCGGGGATGTCGATGCCAAGGTCGCCCTCGGCCAGCCGGTTCATGGCGCGGGTGATGGCGTGCATCGGCCCGGTGATGGCCCGGTCGATGAACCACGCCAGCAACAGCCCCAGCGCCAGCGCCACCCCCAGCCCGACGGCGATGAAGGTGCCGGCCTGGGTCCGCCCGTCCTCGCGCTCCGTGCGCTGGATGGTGACCAGACGGGCCACCTGCTCGCTGACGTCGGTGGCGGCCTTCGCCATGGCGGCGGAGGCCTTCTGCTGGTTTTCGATGGCGTTGACCAGGGCGGTGAATTCGTTGCCGTAGGCCTGGAGTGCCGCCTTGCCGGCGGCGATGGCGGCCTTGCCATCGGCATCGACCAGAATGTTCCCGGCCTCTTCCGCCAGCTTCTGGGTCGCGCGGGTCGCGTCCAGTACCACGGAACGGGCGGCGTCCCCCCCCTTCAGGCGGAAATCCCGTTCGCCCAGCATGGCGGCCTGCACCTCCTGCACCAGCCGCAGGGAAAGATTGCGCAGGGTGATGGCCTCGTTCACCTCGCTCTGGGCGAAGTTGGCGGCTTCCCGCAGGGCGGCGGCGACGTTGCTCTGGCTTTCCTGGATTTCGTGGGCGTGCTCCTGGACCAGATCGGCCTGTTTGTCGAGCACGGCGACGCGGGCTTCGAAGGTCTCGGCGTCGTCGCGGGTGGACTGGCTGGACTGTTCGGCAAAGGTATCCTGATACGCCTTGACCGATGCGGCCAGCGTGGCGGCCAGTTCCTCGTCGTTGGTGCCCCGCACGTCATCCACCATCAACCGCACATCATCGGCCAATTCGGCCAGAGAGGCTTCCGTCGCCTTGATCGCGTCGGCGGAGCGGGTGCGCAGGAAGTCGGCCTGATGGCGGCGGGCCTGGAGCAGGTGTTCGATCAGGCGGTCCGCCCGGTCGGCGGTGGTGTCGGCGTGGCGGGCGGCCTCGGTCGCGTCGTGCAGGCTGACCATGTTGTGGTCGTAGCGGTCGGATTGCTGCTGGCCGATGCGCTCGGCCACGCCGCGCAGTTCCCGGGCACGGTCGGCCATGGAGCGGGTGCGGGCGGTGGCCTCGTTCTCCTGGGTGACGAAATTGGCGAAGGCGGCGCGGTAGCCGTTGATGCCGGCCTGGATGTCGCCTACCAGCCGCTCACCGGCCGAACCGGCCAGGGTTTCGCGGATTCGCTGGGTTTCCGAGCGCAGCGCGTCCAGCATTCCCGGAACGGCGGCGGCGGCATCGGCGGCGCGCTGGGTGACGAACCGCGCCTCCTCCAGCCGCACGGCCTTCAGCCGGGCATCCAGTTCCGCGGTGGTGGAGGCGACATCAACACGGCTGGCATAAGTGCCAAGGCTGTTCCACCCGATGAAGGCAACCGCCACCGTGAGCAGAAGGACCGTGGCAAAGCCAAGCGCGATTCGTGTACCGATGGTCATGGCGACTGACCTCCTCCCCCGTCCTGCGGCTGGTCTGCCCGATGTTTCTACAGCCCAATCGTTAACAGCCAGTGTTTAACCAATCGTTTCGGCGCAGAGCGGCCGGTTTCTGCAACGCTGGTGCGGAAAGTGCACCGGGGATCCCGATCTTCATCCCCATTCCGGACTGGACCAGCCTTAGAAACGGTCCGGCATCCAGGAATGGGGGCCGGAGAAAATCTTCGTTATCGAATTATTGTTAATACTCACAATATGGTGGGTTCGGGCCAGAGATGCCAGATCCGCATGGCCGGTGAACAATGGTGCCAAGGCGGATACGGACAATTTTAGATCGAAGTCCCCATCGCCGGCCAGACGGCGGACAACCGCGCGCCCATTGGTCACATCCAGCCGGAACCGCCCGTTGTTGGCGGCCAGAACCGGGTCGGTGATGTCCAGCACCAGCGAGGCGTCGAGTCCCGCCGGATAGCCGCGGCTGGTCAGCGCCCGCTCCACATCGACGATTCGCAGCAGCCACTCCTCCCACTCCTCGATGGCGGTGCCGCTGTCCGCGGCGGCAAGCGCCAGCGGGTCGGCATAGGCGCCTTTCCACACCACCCAATCCGCCTGCATGGCATAGCCGGCCAGAAAGGCGGCGGCGGTGCGGGCCGCGTGGGGGGTGAGCAGGCACTGGTCCACCACCATCAGCCGCCGGTCCTCCGGCGGGCAGACGGCCAGATAGCCGTCCAGGGTTCCGTCGCCGGCCGCTCCCGGCAACAGGAAGATATCGGCCGGGCGGGCATCGTCGCGCAGGGCCAGCGACCACATGGCCGGGCTGCGTTCGGCCATGCCGTTGCTCTGGGCCAGCAGCGGGCGGCGCAGATCGGCCAGTTGTTCGGTATCGATGGCCGCCGGAATGGGGGAGGTGGGCAGCCGTTCGGCCGACAGGGCGCGCGTCGGGGTGCGGAAGGCGGTGATCACCCCCGCGGCGGCGAATCCCATCTTGTGGTAGAGGGAGCGGGTGGAGGCGTAGAGCACCGCCACCCCGGCGCCGGTGTCCGCCGCTTCGCGCAGCAGGCCGGTCATCAGGGCGGTGCCGTCGCCCTGGCCGCGGACGGTGGGGTCGGTGACCACGGACGCGATGGCCCGCGACGGCACCGGGGCGCCGCCGAACCATTGGGCGAAGGGCCACATGGCGGCAAAGCCGGTGACGTGGTTTCCCCGGTCCACCACCCGCATCACCTCGTCGCCGAACAGGGCGCGGTAATGATCCAGCACCTCCCGCGGGGTGCCGAACCCCTGGCGTTCCAGGTAGGCGACGGTGCCCATGTCGCCGTCGGCGAGGGGGCGGTAGAGCGGCGGGGGGGTGCTGGGTGCTGAAAGGCGGGGGTCGGTCGTCATCAGCGGGCATGTTTGTAGGGGCGCCACGCTGCCGGTGGCTTGGTACGACCACTACTCTTTTGTCACGCTGCCGGCCAGCGGGAAAATGCATCCGATGCATTTTCCCGCAAGCCGTGTCGTTTTGGCCGGGGGATCAGCTTTGCCCGTCCAGGGCCTTGGCCTGGGCACGCAGGGCGAACTTCTGGATCTTGCCGGTCGAGGTCTTGGGCAGCGGTGCGAACACCACGGTGCGCGGGCATTTGAAATGGGCCAGATGCTGGCGGCACCATTGGATGATGTCGTCCTCGGTGGCGTCCACCCCGTCGCGCAGGGTAACGAAGGCGCACGGTGTCTCCCCCCATTTCTCGTCGGGACGGGCGACCACGGCGGCTTCCAGCACGGCCGGGTGGCGGTACAGCACCCCCTCCACCTCGATGGTGGAGATGTTCTCGCCGCCGGAGATGATGATGTCCTTGGAACGGTCCTTCAACTCGATGTAGCCGTCGGGGTGCATGACGCCCAGATCGCCGGTGTGGAACCAGCCGCCCTGAAACGCCTCGTCGGTCGCCTTGGGGTTCTTGAGGTAACCCTTCATGACGGTGTTGCCGCGCATGAAGATCTCGCCCATGGTCGCGCCGTCGGCGGGCACCGGCTCCAGCGTGGTGGGGTCGGCGACCATCAGCCCTTCCAGCGTGGCGTACCGCACGCCCTGGCGTGCCTTCAGCCGCGCCTTCTCCTCCAGCGGCAGATCGTTCCAGGCGTCATGCCAGGCGCAGATGGTGACGGGGCCGTACACCTCGGTCAGGCCATAGACGTGGGTGATGTCGAAGCCCAGCGTTTCCATCTTCTCGATGACGGCGGCGGGCGGGGCGGCACCGGCGGTCATCATCTTGATGCCGCGGGGCACGTCGCGCTTCTGGTCGGGGGCGGCGTTGCACAGCATGCCCATGATGATGGGGGCGCCGCACAGGTGGGTCACGCCGTCGTCGGCCATGGCGTCATAGATGGTCTTGGCGGCGATCATGCGCAGGCAGACGTTGGTCCCGGCCATGGCGGCGATGGTCCAGGGGAAGCACCAGCCGTTGCAGTGGAACATGGGCAGGGTCCACAGATACACCGGATGGTGCGGCATGGCCCACGTCAGCACATTGCCCATGGCGTTCAGATACGCCCCGCGGTGGTGATAGACCACCCCCTTGGGGTTGCCCGTGGTGCCGGAGGTGTAGTTGAGCGCAATCGCCTGCCATTCGTCGGCGGGCGGGGTCCAGGCGTAATCCGGTGAGCCGGTGGCGAGGAAGGCCTCGTAATCCATGTCGCCGATCAGATCGCCGCCGCGGGCCTGGGGATCGTCGATGTCGATGACGGTGGGCCGGGCGGCTTCCGGCATCAGGGCCAGCGCCCGGGCGATAACGCGGGAGAATTCCCGGTCGGTCAGCAGGATCCTGGCCTCCCCATGTTCCAGGATGAAGGCCAGCGCCTCGGCGTCCAGACGGATGTTCAGGGCGCACAGCACCCCGCCGGCCATGGGCACGCCGAAATGGGCCTCGAAGGCTTCGGGGGTGTTGGGGGCCATGACCGCCACGGTGTCGCCCACCCCGATCCCCCGCGCCGCCAGGGCCGCGGCCAGCCGCACGCAGCGGTCATAGGTTTCCTTCCACGTCCGCCGCACGGGGCCGTGCACCACCGCCACCCGGTCGGGGTAGATGTCGGCGGTGCGCCGCAGGAACGACAGCGGCGACAGCGGCTCGGTGTTGGCGGCGTTGCGGTCCAGATGGGTGTCGTAGGGGTTGGTCATGGCGGCGCTCGCTCCCTGAATGCTGGTTATGGTTGGCATCAGGGTAGCCAGACACGGGCCGCGGGGGCCATGCGGTCAGTCGGGGGAACGGGTGGCGAGGCAGGCAGTCCTGACATGCGTTTTGCGCATGTCAGGTCATGCCCGGCCGGGATCAGGCGGTTCGGATGCGGTCGGTGAAGCCGTTGACCTCCTGCTTCAGCACGGCCGTCTGATGGCCCAGCGTGGCGGCGCTTTGCAGCAGCTTGTCGGCGGAATGGCCGGCGTCGGTGGCCTTGTGCAGCACGTCGCCGATGGTCCGCGACACCTCCGCCGTTCCCTGGGCCGCCTGATGCAGGTTGCCGGAAATCTCCTGGGTGGCCTGGAACTGGCGCTGGACGGCGGTGGCGATGCTGACGGCGATGGTGTCCATCTGCCCGATGGTGCCGCCGATGCGGCGGATGGCGTCCACCGCGTTGTGGGTGGCGGTCTGGATTGCTTCGATCTGCACGCCGATCTCGTCGGTGGCGGATGTGGTCTGGTTGGCCAGGGTCTTCACCTCGCTGGCGACCACGGCAAAGCCCTTGCCGGCGTCACCCGCCCGCGCCGCCTCGATGGTGGCGTTGAGCGCCAGAAGGTTGGTTTGGGACGCGATGTTGTGAATGATGTGAATCACGTCGCCGATGCGGCTGGCGGCTTCGGCCAGACTGGCGACCACGGTGTTGGTCTGCTGGGCCTCGCTGACGGCGCCGCGGGCGATGGTCGTCGATTCCGTCGCCTGGGAACTGATGGCGGCCACCGATGCGGCCAACTCCTCCACCGCTTCGGCCACCATGCGCACGTTGGCGCTGGCCTCTTCGGTGGCGGAGGCCCCCTGGGTGGCGTACTGGCGGGTCTGTTCGGCGATGCCGGCCACCAGACGGGCGTTCACCTCGACCGATTCCGCCTCGTCCACCACATGCTGCGCCACCCCCATCACCGTGCCCTCGAACGTCTGGGCCAACTGGCCCATGGCCCGGCGCTTTTCGCTGTCGGTGCGGGCGCGCTCGCCCTCCTGCTCATGGCGCAGGCGGTCCATCTCGATGGCGTTGTCGCGGAACACCTGCACCGCGCGGGCCATGTCGCCCACCTCGTCGCGGTTGTCCACGGCGGGGATGGCGACGGCGGTGTTCCCCCCGGCCAGGGCGACCATGGCTTCGGTGATGCGGCGGATCGGGCGGGCGATGGACGAGCCGATCAGCACCGCGAACAGGATGCCGATCAGGATGGCGGCCACCGGCACGATCACCATCTGCCGTTCGCTGGACTCCAGCGAGAGCGTGGCGTGTTCCTGGGCGGTGCGCTGGGCGTTGGTGAAGGCGGTGGCCAGGGTGTGAATGGCCCCGGTCAGCCGGTCGAGGGTGGTGCGGGTGCGGGTGGTGGCCGCGGTCAGCGCCTGATGCCCGTCCACGGCGGCGGTCAGGCCGTTGCCGAAGGCCGTCACGTTCGGCCCCATGGCGGCCAGGAATTTCAACAGGCGCTTGTTGGCGGTCTGGCCCGGCATGGCGGCCAGCACGTCCCGCAGTTTGGTCAGTTCATCCCGGGCGGTGGCGGCGTCGTTGGGGTCGTAGGTGGTGAAATAGCGCGCGGTGGACATGCGCACCGCCTGCAGCGCCTGCTGCAGCCGGATTGCCGTCTGCGACACGGCGGGTTCACTGCCGGCCAGGGACACATCGACCACCGCCATGGCCGTCGTGTTGAGCTGCGCCCCCTGAAGGAAGGTCTGCCCGATGCCGTCGCGCCGCTTGGCGACGGCCGCCACCACATCGGCGAAGGCGGCGCGATACTCGTCGGCGGCGCGGCGGATCGGCTCGGCCTGGGTGCTGCCGTCGCCGAGACCGGCCAGCCGCTGCAAGGCGGTGTCGAAGCGGCCCATCTCCTTTCTGGCGGCGGCCAGGGAGACTTCGTCCTGATTGACCACATAGTTCAGGACGGCACGGTCCAGCCGTTCGCTGTCCTGGGCCAGACGGGTGATGGTTATGGCATCGCGCCCGGTGTCCATCACGCTGTCCAGTTCCTGGCTGATGACGCGGATGTGCTGCACCGACTGAATCCCGAGCACGGCGCTCAGCGACAGGATGACGAGAAACCCCAGAAGGATCTTTTGGTGGACTTTCAGGCGGGATGCCTGTCGGAAGAAGGTGGCGCTGATGCTCATGGCGGCGACTCCGCTGACGGGCGGGCGGGGGCGTCGGGACGGTCCGCGTGGGGGCCGTCCCGGCACCTCCCTGTCCTCGCACGGCTGCTGTACGGTGCTTACGGCTTGACGGCCTTGATGGCGGCGATCCGGTCGGCGCCGAATTCCTTGGCGTATTCCGCATAGAAGGGCTTTAGCGCCTCTTCAAAGGCGGCGCGGTCGAATTCGGCGGCCGTGGTGATGGTCATGCCGGCGGCCTTGAGCTTTTCCAGCCCTTCCACGTCGCCCTTGCGCACGAAGTCCCGCGATGCCTTGCCCCCCAGCCGGGCGGCTTCGACGAAGGCGGTGCGGTCGTCGGGCGTCATCTCGTCATAAAGATCCTTGTTGATGAGGATCACCGCCGGGGCATAGGTGTGGCCGCTGAGGGTGATGTATTTCTGCACCTGCTGCAGGTTGGCGCCGACGATGGTGGTGATGGGGTTTTCCTGCCCGTCGGCCTGTCCGCTTTGCAGCGCCGGGTAGAGCTGGGAAAACGGCAGGGAGAAGGGCTGCGCCCCCAGGGTCTGGAACGCCTTGGTGTAGATCGGGCTTTCCGACAGGCGGATCTTCAGCCCCTTCAGATCGGCCGGGGTCTTGATCGGGCGCACCGAATTGGTCAGGTGGCGGGTGCCGTTTTCGGCATAGGCCAGCCCAACCACCCCCTTGTCGGCAAAGCTGTCCAGAAGCTCCTTGCCGATCGGGCCGTCCAGCACGGCGTCGGCGTGGGCGGTGTCGCGGAACAGCAGGGTCAGGTCCAGGATGCCGATGGTGGGGTTGAACTGGGCCAGCGCCCCCCCCGACGACGACACCACCATGTCGATGGTGCCCAGCGCCACCCCGTCCAGCAGGGCCTTGCCGGCCCCCAGTGAACTGGCCGGATACTCTTCAAGGTTGTATTTCCCGCCGGTCCGCTTTTGCAATTCCTCGTTCATGGCGCGGATGGCTTCGCTGAACTGCGATTTCGCCGGAAGGACGTGGGCGATCTTCAATGTCTGCGCCGCCTGTGCTCCGGTCGCGGCAAGAAGGACGCAGGCTGCCGCAAAGGCCATAAAGGATTTCTTCATCTTTTTCTCCGGATACAGCGGAATCGAATGTCTCGATTTTTAGCGATCATGATGCCCCAGTTTTCAGGGAGCAATTGTCATAGTGACGCATGCTTAAAGCAACCACATAAAGGCAATGATTATAAAAATTTATGCATTTTTCTTGCCCGTTTCTTGAGGGTTTTTCTTAAAAATTCAGGTGAAAAGGGCAGGGAGGCCGGATGCCGTGCAGAGGGGTCTTGCCGGGAAAACGCCGGCGTGTATAGTTGCGTGATGCAACTGAATGGAGGCGCACGTCCATGACCGCTTCGGCACCGGCTCTCGATGTGATCCGCGATGCGTCCCGCCGGCTGGTGCGGGAGTTGGGGTTCCTGCGGCAGACCCTGGCGGGCACCGACCTGCCGGCCTCCTCCGTTCATGCCCTGATCGCGGTGGGGGAGGGGGAGGCGGACACCGCCGCCGCCCTCTGCGAGGTTCTGTGCCTGGACAAATCCAGCGTCAGCCGGCTGGTGCGCAAGCTGGTGGACGGCGGTCTGCTGGCCGAAGGGGCCAGCGACCGGGACGGACGGCTGAAACCGCTGTCGCTGACGGTGCGGGGCCGGGCGATGCTGGAGGCCATTCACCGCTTCGCCCGTTTGCAGGTCGGCAAAGCCCTGGACTCCCTGCCGCCATCGGCCCAGCGCACGGTGGCGCAGGGGTTGAGCGCCTATGCCGCCGCCCTGCAGGCCAGCCGCACGGGCCGCCCGGCGGTGGCGGCGGCGGCGGACACTGCGATCCTTGCCGGCTACCAGCCCGGCGTGATCGGGCGCTGCGTGGAGATGCACGCCCGCTATTACGCCCGCACCGCCGGGTTCGGGGCGGTGTTCGAAAGCACGGTGGCGGCGGGGCTGGGCGCCTTCGTGCCCCGGCTGGACCGGGCGGACAACGGGCTGTGGGTGGCGGTGCGCGGCGGGGAGATCGTCGGCACCGTGGCCATCGACGGGGAGGACCTGAACGGCGGAGAGCCGGGCGGGGACGGGCGGGTGGCCCATCTGCGCTGGTTCATCGTGGATGACGGTGCGCGCGGCGGCGGCATCGGGCGCCGGCTGCTGGCGGAGGCGGTGGCGTTCTGCGACCGCCGTGGTTTCGACGAAACCCGGCTGTGGACCTTTCGCGGGCTGGATGCGGCACGGCGGCTTTATGAACAGGTGGGCTTTGCGCTGGTTCAGGAAACGCCCGGCCGGCAATGGGGGGCCGAGGTGATGGAACAGCGTTTCCACCGCCGCCGCCCCGGCTCTGCGAAGCTGCAAAGCCATTTGCAAAATTAGGGTGATTTCTCGCATAGTGGCCTGCCGCCGCGTGACGGATCATTGCGCGGCGGGCGGAGGAATTCGCATCAATCAGAACATAAGGGACGCACCCTCATGACCACCACGTCAGCCGCCGCCTACGATCAGTTGCACGCCCGTTCGCTCTCCGACCCGGCGGGGTTCTGGGGGGATGCGGCGGAAGAAATTTCCTGGTTCAAGCGTTGGGATGCGGTGCTGGACACCAGCAACCCCCCGTTCTACCGCTGGTTCAAGGGCGGTGTGCTCAACACCTGCTACAACGCCGTTGACCGTCATGTGGAACAGGGCCGCGCCGATCAGCCGGCCATCATCTATGACAGCCCCGTCACCGGCACCGTCCAGACCATCACCTATGCCGAGCTGAAGGATCAGGTCGCCCGGCTGGCCGGCGCCCTGCGCGCGCGCGGCGTGGAAAAGGGTGACCGCGTCATCGTCTACATGCCCATGATCCCGCAGGCGGTGATGGCCATGCTGGCCTGCGCGCGGCTGGGTGCGGTCCATTCGGTGGTGTTCGGCGGCTTCGCGCCCAACGAACTGGCCACCCGCATCGACGATGCCAAGCCCAAGGCGATCATCTCCGCCTCCTGCGGCATCGAGCCGAACCGGGTGGTGAAGTACAAGCCGATGCTGGATTCCGCCATCGAGATGTCGGCGCACAAGCCGTCGGCCTGCATCATCTTCCAGCGTCCGCAGGAAACCGCCACCCTGGTGGACGGCCGCGATGTGGAATGGTTCGCAGCGCAGGACGGCGTGGAGCCGGCGGAATGCGTGCCGGTGGAGGCCACCGATCCGCTGTACATCCTCTACACCTCCGGCACCACGGGGCAGCCCAAGGGCGTCGTGCGCGACAACGGCGGCCACGCGGTGGCGCTGAAGTGGACGATGACCAACATCTACGACATGAAGCCGGGCGAGGTGTTCTGGGCCGCGTCGGACGTGGGCTGGGTGGTCGGCCACTCCTACATCTGCTATGCCCCGCTGCTGCACGGCTGCACCACGCTGATGTTCGAAGGCAAGCCGGTCGGCACCCCCGATGCCGGCACCTTCTGGCGCGTGATCGAGCAGCATAAGGTGTCCACCCTGTTCACCGCCCCCACGGCGTTCCGCGCCATCAAGCGCGAGGATCCCAACGGCACCTTCATCGGCAAGTATGATCTGTCGTGCCTGCGCGCCCTGTTCCTGGCCGGCGAACGGTCGGACCCGGATACGCTGCATTGGGCCGAGGACAAGCTGAACGTTCCGGTCATCGATCACTGGTGGCAGACGGAAACCGGCTGGGCCATCACCGGCAACCCGCTGGGCGTGCATCTGTTCCCGATCAAGTACGGCTCGGCCACCCGCCCGATGCCCGGCTGGGACATCCGCATCCTGAACGCCGAGCAGCAGGAGGTGCCGCGCGGCGACACCGGCGCCATCTGCGCCAAGCTGCCGCTGCCCCCCGGCACCTTCCCCACCCTGTGGAACGCGGAAGAGCGGTATGTGAAGGCCTACATGACCGAGTATCCTGGCTATTACCAGACGGGCGATGCCGGTTTCGTGGATGATGACGGTTACGTCTACATCATGGCCCGCACCGACGACATCATCAACGTCGCCGGCCACCGCCTGTCCACCGGCGGCATGGAAGAGGTTCTGGCCTCCCACCCCGACGTGGCGGAATGCGCGGTCATCGGCGTTGCCGACCAGCTCAAGGGGCAGGTGCCGCTGGGGCTGCTGGTGCTGAAGGCCGGCGTCACCCGCCCCAACGAGGATATCGTGAAGGAGGTGGTGGGGCTGGTGCGTGAAAAGATCGGCCCGGTCGCCGATTTCAAGCGCGCCGTGGTCGTGGAGCGTCTGCCCAAGACCCGTTCGGGCAAGATCCTGCGCGGCACCATGCAGAAGATCGCCGACGATCAGGAGTACAAGACCCCCGCCACCATCGACGATCCGGTCATCCTGGCCGAAATCGCCGATGCGCTGCAGGGCCTGGGCTACGCCAAGGAACATCACGGCGCCGCCTGACGGTCGCTTGAGGTCTTGAGTGATGGGTGAAAAAGGCCCCTGTCCCCCCGCGGGACGGGGGCCTTTTTCCGTTTGGGAAACCGGAGGCCAAGGGAACACCGTGAGCCTGACGGTGTTGTCGTGACGGGGCAATCCCCCCACACGAACCAAACACGGGAGACATCACCCATGGCCGTACGGGAATCCACCGCCCACTGGTCCGGCTCGCTCAAGGACGGCAACGGCTCCATGCGCCTGGGCAGCGGCGCGTTCGAAGGGCCGTATTCCTTCACCTCGCGTTTCGAGAACGGCGCCGGCACCAACCCGGAAGAGCTGATCGCCGCCGCCCACGCCGGCTGCTATTCCATGGCGCTGGCCGCCGGGCTGGGCAAGGCCGGACACCAGCCGGGCAGCATCGCCACCACCGCCAAGGTGCATTTCGGCCCCGCCGACGGCGGTATCGCCATTTCCCGCATCGATCTGGAAACGGTGGCGTCGGTGCCGGGGATCGACGCGGCGGCGTTCCAGCGCATCGCCGACGAAACCAAGCAGACCTGCCCGGTGTCCAGGGCGCTGTCGGCGGTGGAGATCACCCTGAACGCCCGGCTGGAATAATCACGCCGCTCCGGCCAGCCCATCGCGCAGGCGTTTCAGCAACTCGTCGGTCAGATAGGGCTTTTGCAGCACCACCAGCCGTTCCTCGTCCAGCAGCGGCTGGGGGATTTCGGCGTAGCCGGTCACCATCACCACCGGCAGGCCGGGATGGGCGGCGCGCAGGCGGCGGGTCAGTTCCAGCCCGGTCATTCCCGGCATGGCGTAATCGGTCACCACCGCATCGGGGCGGCGGCGGGCGGCAAGGTCCAGCGCCTCTTCGCCCGTCCCGGCCTCCTCCACCGCAAAGCCGTGCTCGCTCAGCAGGGCGGCGGTGGCCATCCGCACCAGCGCCTCGTCCTCCACCAGCAGGACGGTGGCGGCGGGGCCGCACTCGGTCTGAAGGGGTGCCGCCGGCCGCGTGTCCGGTTCCACCGCCCCGGCGGCAGCGGCGCGGGGCAGCAGCAGGGTGACGGTGGTGCCGTGGCCCAGCCGGCTGTCCAGCAGCACGGCACCGCCCGACTGGGCCGCCAGCCCGTGCACCATGCTCAACCCCAGCCCGGTGCCGTGGCCCACCCCCTTGGTGGTGAAGAAGGGTTCGAAGGCGCGCGCCGCCACCTCATCCGACATGCCGGTGCCGGTGTCGCGCACGGCGATGCGCACGTAATCGCCCGGCTCGACGCCGGGCGCGGGCGGTGCCGGGCAGGGGGCGTTGCCGACGGCGATGGTCAGGGTGCCGCCGGCCGGCATGGCGTCGCGGGCGTTGATGGACAGGTTGAGGATGGCCATTTCCAACTGGTTGGCATCCACCAGCGCCGGCCACAGGCCGGGGGCGGTTTCCCGCAGGATCTGGATGGTTCCGCCCAGGGTGCGTTCCATCAGCCCCTGCATGCCGTCCACCAGGGCGGCCACGTCCACCGCCCGCGGGTCCAGCCGCTGCCGGCGGGAGAAGGCCAGGAGATGCTGGGTCAGGGTGGCGCCGCGCTTGACCGCCTGCTGCGCCGTCAGCAGCGGGGTCATCACATCAGGCCCCGGATTGCGGATCTCGACCAGATAGAGGGCGGAGTTGACCGCCTGAAGCAAATTGTTGAAATCATGGGCGATGCCGCCGGTCAGATGGCCGATGGCTTCCATCTTCTGGGCCTGGCGCAGCGTTTCCTCGGCGGCGCGCAGGGCGGCCAGGGCGTTTTCCCGTTCGGTGACGTCGCGCCCGACCATGAAGGCGCCGATGGGCGCGCCGTCGCTGCCGGGGATGACGTCATAGACCACCTCCACATGCCGGACGGCGCCGGGGGTGACGAGGGAGGCAAACGCCCGCAGCGTGGTGAAACGCTCCCCGGCCAGGGCGCGCTGCCAGTGGGTGAAGACCTCGTTGGAGATCAGGACGAGGGACTGGGGATCCTCCAGATCCTCCAGCGATGGATCGTCGCGGGCTTCCAGCCGGCTGCCGATGCGCGGGGAATGCCCGAACGCCCATTCGACGTTCTGCTGATAGGCGGTGTTGAACAGGATCAGCCGGTGGCTGGTGTCGATGGCCGCCACCAGATCGCTGGTGCGCTCCACGATGGCGGCGAACAGGCGGCGGTCGGCGGCGTGGCGTTCCGACGCCTCGATCAGCCGTTCCTCCATGATCCGCCGCCGCTCGGTCACATCCTCCAGCACGCCGACGGCGCGGGTGGACAGGCCCGCGGTGCCGGGCACCGCTTCGGCCAGGAACGAGCCGCGCATGGCCAGCCAGCGGCGGGGGCTGTCCGGCGGCTCGACCGGGAATTCCAGGTCGAATTCCTCGACCGAGGCATGGCCGGGCATCAGGGCGGCGTGCAGCCCGTCGATGTGTTCCAGCGGCACGTGCAGCAGCCACACGTCGAGCGGCGCATCCAATTCCCCCGCCGGACCGATGCCCAGCAGTTCGGCGGTGCGGCCCCAGCCGTGGAGATGAAGGGTAACGGGGTCGAAACGCCACACCCCGATCCGCCCGGCCTCCATGGACAGGCGGCGCTGGGCGTCGGCATCCTTCAGACGGCGGCTGGCGGCGCGCAGCGCCTCGGCAACCGCACTCACCTCGCGGATGACCATGGGGGAGGCGGCGGGGGTGATGCCGCGCCCCAGCGCGTCGGCCATGGTCTGCAACCGCGTCACCGGCCCGGCGATGCGGCGGCCCAGCAGCAGCGTCAGCCCGGTGCTGAGCAGCAGCACCACCCCGCCCCCCACCGCCATCAGCGTCAGGGAATAGCGCAGCGGCGCATCGATGCGGGCGGCGGGCATGGACACCGTGACCATCCACCCCGCCATGACCGACCGGGCAAAGGCGGTGAACACCTCCGCCGGGCCGCTGTCGTCGCGGAACGTGCCGCTGCGCCGCCCGGCGGTGGCCGCGGTGGTGAAGGCCGACGTGGTTTCCACCACCGGCACCGGATCGAAGGGGGTGCGGGCGATGATCCGCCCCTTGGCATCGGACAGGGTGGCGTTCCACCCGTCCGGCACGCCCTGGCGCTGCATGACCCCGGCCCACAGGCCGGCGGGGGCGCTCATGCTCAGGATGTAGCGGATGTGGTTGCCGTCCCACACCGGCACTCCCACCGTCACCAGCGGGCTGTTGCTGATGGTGCCGACGAACAGGTCCGATACCGCCGGCTCGCCGGTTTCCGCCACCCGCCGCAACATCGGCGACCCGCCGGCATCGGGCAGCGGCGTGCCATAGGGCAGGCGGGTGGACCACAACTGCTGCCCCTCGGCGGCGGCGAGCACGATGTTGGTGCCCTCGCGGCGGATTTCCTTGTTGCGCAACAGGTCCGACGCCTGCCGGTGCAGGTCGGCCATGTCGTTGACGGTGAAGCCGTGGGCGGTGGACAGAACCTGGAGCGTGGCGATCATCGCCGACAGCTCGCGCTCGACCGCCACCGTCAGGGACTGGGCCACATGATAGGCCTGATTTTCGGCGTTGGCGCGCTGGGTTTCCGCCATCCGCGCCACCATCCACGCGGAAAAGGCCAGCAGCGGCAGCATGGCCGCCAGCACCAGCCCGGCCAGACCGATGCGCAAGGGGATGCCCCGGCGGGCGGTTTCCGCCCGTCCTGCCGCTCCGACCCCGCTGTCCTGGGGGCCGGCTTCCTGCGATGGTGGCGGCGGTGTCGTCGGCAGCACCCGCGGATCCCGAACGGTTGCGGAAACGGAAAAAAGGGCGCCCCCCGCGGGAAGCGCCCTTTGAATCAGAGGATCAGGGCAGGGGCTTGCCGTCCATCAGATCGACGAAGCGGTCGAACAGATAGTGGCTGTCCTGCGGGCCGGGGGAGGCTTCGGGGTGGTACTGCACCGAAAACACCGGCTTGCCCTTCAGGCGGATGCCCTCGTTGGTGCCGTCGAACAGGCTGACGTGGGTGACCTCCACATCGGCCGGCAGGCTTTCGGGCACCACGACGAAGCCGTGGTTCTGGCTGGTGATCTCCACCCGCCCGGTGGCGAGGTCCTTGACCGGATGGTTGGCGCCGCGGTGGCCGCGGGGCATCTTTTCCGTGCGCCCGCCCAGCGCCAGCGACAGCATCTGATGGCCCAGGCAGATGCCGAACATCGGCAGACCGCGGTCCAGCAGGCCGCGGATCGTCGGCACGGCATAGGTGCCGGTGGCGGCGGGGTCGCCGGGGCCGTTGGACAGGAACACGCCGTCGGGCTTGTGGCTCAGCACCTCGTCCACGGTGGCGGTGGCGGGAACCACCGTCACCTTGCAGCCCGCCGCCGCCAGACAGCGCAGGATGTTGCGCTTGGCGCCGAAATCCATGGCGACCACGTGGAAACGCGGGTTGTCCTGGGTGGCGTAGCCGCCGGACAGGCTCCACGCCGCTTCGGTCCAGCCATAGGTCTGGGTGCAGGACACGTCCTTGGCCAGATCCATGCCTTCCAGCCCCGGCCACGCGGCGGCCTTGGCGATCAGGGCGTCGAGGTCGAATTTTCCGTCGGGCGCGTGGGCGACCACGCCGTTGGGCGCACCCAGATCACGGATGCGGCGGGTCAGCCGGCGGGTGTCGATCCCGGCCAGACCGACCAGATTGTAGCTCTTCAGCCAAGCGTCCAGATGCTGGGTGGAACGCCAGTTGGACGGCTGGGTGATGTCGGCGCGCAGGATCAGGCCGCGGGCCGCAGGCGTCACCGTCTCGATATCCTCCGGCGTGGTGCCGACGTTGCCCACGTGGGGAAAGGTGAAGGTGATGATCTGGCCGGCGTAGCTGGGATCGGTCAGGATTTCCTGGTAGCCGGTCATGGAGGTGTTGAAGCACACCTCGCCGACGGCGTTGCCCACCGCACCGATGCCTCGGCCCTTGAACACCGTACCGTCGGCCAGAACCAGCACGCCCGTGGGGGCGTCATCGGGAAGAGGGGAGATGGGCATCGGGTCAGACCTTAGCATCAGCCGCCGGCGGCAGCGTATGAAATCCATGCGGCCCGTCCGCGGGGGCCGGGCGCGGCGAAGCCCGCCCGGTGACGAGGCCATCGGACGAGCCGCCCATCGAATAGACAGCCGTTCCCGTCCGGTCAAGCCCGATATGGGGGCTGCGGGGCAGCTTTGCCAGCGGTGGCGCAAACGGTCGTCCCCGGCGGTGCCGACCGGCACCACTGGATAAGGGGCTTGAGAAGTCCGATATCAATTCGTTAGGTGTTTGCCGACTATTCTGCCACGAACAGGCGGGGGCCGTGCCGGCCCGCCGCCCATGACCGTTTTATCCTTAATCTGAGGAACCCGCGATGCTGCGAACCCGCTTGAACGAGGCGCTGAAGGAAGCCATGAAGGCCAAGGACCAGCGCGCGGTTTCCACGGTGCGGCTGATTTTGGCCGCGCTGAAGGACCGGGACATCGCCGCCCGTTCCCGCGGTGTGACCGACGGGATCGACGAGACGGAAATCCTGTCGATGTTCCAGACCATGATCAAGCAGCGCCAGGAATCGATCACCATGTACGAGCAGGGTGGGCGCTGCGAACTGGCCGAGCAGGAGCGTGAGGAAATCGCGGTCATCGAACGGTTCCTGCCCAAGCAGCTCAGCGACACCGAAACCAAGCAGGCCATCGACGAGGTGATCGCCGAGATCGGCGCCGCCAGCATCAAGGACATGGGCCGCACCATGGCCGAACTGCGCGCCCGCTACGCCGGCCGCATGGATTTTACCAAGGTGAGCGGCATCGTGAAGCAGGTTCTGGCGTCATCGTGACGCCGGGCCGGCTGTAAAACGGACCCCGATGGCCTTCCCGCCGCAGTTTCTGGAAGAATTGCGTGCCCGCCTCGCCCTGTCGGCGGTGGTGGGCAAACGGATGCGGCTGATCCGCGCCGGGCGGGAATACAAGGCCCCATGCCCCTTTCATCATGAAAAAACCCCGTCGTTCTATGTGAACGACCAGAAGGGGTTCTTTCATTGCTTCGGTTGTGGGGCCCACGGCGACATCATCGGTTTCGTGATGCGCTACGACAACGTGGCGTTTCCCGAAGCGGTCGAGGCGCTGGCCGGCGAAGCCGGGCTGGAGGTCCCGCGCCCCACCGAAGAGGACCGGCGCAAGTACGAACGGCGCAAGACCCTCCACGACCTGATGGAGGAAAGCTGCCGCTGGTTCGAACAGCAGCTTCGCGGGTCCGCCGGGCGGGCGGGGCTGGAGTATCTCCAGCGCCGCGGGCTGGACGACGACACCATGGCCCGCTTCCGCCTGGGCTTCGCGCCGGCCGATTCGGGCGCGCTGCGGCGGCATCTGCAAAGCCTGGGCTACGCCGACGACGACATGCTGACCGCCGCCCTGCTGCGCCAGCCCGAGGACGGGCGCAGCCCCTATGCCTTTTTCCGCAACCGGGTGATGTTCCCCGTCACCGACCGGCGGGGGCAGGTGGTGGCGTTCGGCGGGCGCATCCTGGAAGGGGACGGGCCGAAATACGTCAATTCCTCCGACACGCCGCTGTTCCACAAGGGATCGTTGCTCTACGGCATGTCGCGGGCGCGTCAGGCGGCGTCCGACGGACAGCCGGTGCTGGTGGCCGAAGGCTATATGGACGTGATCGCCCTGGTCCGCGCCGGCTATGAGGGGGCGGTGGCGCCGCTGGGCACGGCGCTGACCGAAACCCAGGTGCAGGAATTGTGGAAGCTGATCCCCGGCGAGGTGAAGGAGCCGATCCTGTGCTTCGACGGCGACAACGCCGGGCGGCGGGCGGCGTGGCGGGCGGTGGAACGGCTGCTGCCCCATCTCGCACCCGGCCATTCGGCCCGCGTCGCTTTCCTGCCCGAAGGGGAGGACCCCGACAGCCTGATCCGCACCCACGGGCCGCGGGCCATCCAGCCGCTGATCGATCAGGCGATCCCGCTGATCGCCGCCCTGTGGCAGATGGAAACGGAAAGCCGCCGCGCCGACACGCCGGAGGCCAAGGCCGCGGTCAAGGCCGCGCTGGAGGAGCGGGTCAACCAGATCGGCCACCGCGACGTGCAGGCCTATTACCGCAGCGAGATCCGCCGCCGGCTGGACGAGGTGTTCGCACCGCCGCCGCGGGCGCGTTTCGGCGGCTCCCGAGTCGCGGGAAATGGGGGGGGATGGGGGGCCGCGCGCATCCCCCGGCGCCACACGCCGGGGCTGGCCGGTGCCCGCACCGCCGCCCCGCTGGACCACCGCCGCACCCCGCCGCGCCGCATGACGCAGGAACACACGCGGGAACGGCTGCTGTTGGCGACGGTTATCAACCATCCGGACCTGTTCGACACGGTCGGGGAGCACCTTGGCATGGTGGTTTTCCCTCCCGGTCCGCTGGAAGATCTACGGCAAACGTTGATTGCAACCCTGTCGTCCCTGCCGGAGGGCGACTCGAGACTTGACGCGGACGCGCTCCATAGCCATTTGTCATCGGCCGGCTTCGATACCATTTTGGCATCGTTGCTCAGCAGGACGACTTATGACCACGGACGGTTCGCGCAGCCCGACGCTTCTCCGCAGGAAGCGTTGAACGGCTGGTGGCCGACGTGGCGTCATGTGCATCACCGGCAGGTCCGTGCCGAACTGAGAGAGGCGCAAGAGATCTTGGCCCGCGAAAACAGTGAGGAGGCTCTGGCCCGTGTCGTCGCGCTGCAGCAGGAGGTCATCAGGACCGGAATGGGAATCGCCGGCGATTCCGACGACGATGATGATCCGTCATGACGACGGTCCATTATAAAATGGGCCTTTGTAAGGCATGGCGGACCGCCGGAAGCGGCGGGCAACCATAAAACCAATGGCAAAGCTGGTGAACGGCGGCGCCAAATGGTACGGGGTGGATCGAGACCAGCAGACGGAAGAGGCGAAGCGCGTGCCGCAGACACGGTTTCGCCGGTTTCTGTATTTTTCTCTGGGGTAATGCGGGGGCAGCAGTCGCATGGCCACGAAAGCAGCAAGCGGCGTGGAAGCATCGGAAACGCGGGACGAGACGGGTGACGGCCCGCTCATGGACGGCATGGGGCTGGCGGTCAAGAAAATGATCGCCCGCGGGAAGGAGCGCGGCTATGTCACCTATGACGAGCTGAATTCCGCCCTGCCGCCGGACTCATCCTCGTCCGAGCAGATCGAAGACACGATGGCGATGCTCTCCGAGATGGGCATCAACGTCGTCGAATCGGAAGAGCAGGACGACGCCGCCAACGCCGGCGGCGACAGCGACGGCGAAGGCCGCGCGTCCGGCAACCTGGACGACGACGACATCGGCCGCACCGATGACCCCGTGCGCATGTACCTGCGCGAAATGGGGTCGGTCGAACTGCTGAGCCGCGAGGGCGAAATCGCCATCGCCAAGCGGATCGAAGCCGGGCGCGAGATGATGATCGGCGCCATCTGCGAATCGCCCCTGACCATCAAGGCGATCCTGGAATGGCACGACGATCTTCTCGAAGGGAAGATGCTGCTGCGCGACATCATCGATCTGGACGCCACCTATGGCGGTGGCCCGGACGGTGAGGGGCTGCCCGACGGCATCCCGCCCGAAGCCCTGGCCGAGGGTGCGGAACCCGAGGCCGAGGCGGAGGAGCCGGCGGAAGGGCTGGAACGCCCCGAGATGGAAGGCGACCCGGAAGGCGACGAGGACAACAACATGTCCCTGTCGGCCATGGAAGCCGCGCTGAAGCCGCAGGTGCTCGAAACCTTCGAGAACATCAAGGCCACCTACGACAAGCTGCACAAGATCCAGGAGCAGCGCCTGACCGCGCTCCAGCGCGGCGAGGACGTGGCCAAGACCGCGGACAAGAAGTACGAGAAGCTCAAGGCCGAAATGGTCGAGCTGATGAACACGGTGCGCCTGAACAACGGCCGCATCGAACAGCTCGTCGAACAGCTCTACGGCCTGAACCGCAAGCTGACCGGCTTTGAAGGCCGGCTCCTGCGTATGGCCACCGACTGCCGCGTGAAGCGCGAGGACTTCCTGAACCACTATTTCGGCCACGAACTGGACCCCAACTGGGTGGACCGGGTGAAGGGGCTGAACCCGAAGACCTGGGGCCGCTTCGTCGAGAAGTACGGCGCCGACATCGTGAAGACCCGCGCGGACATCAGCAGCATTTCCGACGCCTCGCGGCTGCCCATCGGCGAGTTCCGCCGCATCGTCTCCACGGTGCAGAAGGGCGAGAAGGAAGCCAGCCGCGCCAAGAAGGAAATGGTGGAGGCCAACCTGCGCCTCGTCATCTCTATCGCCAAGAAGTACACCAACCGCGGCCTGCAGTTCCTCGACCTGATTCAGGAAGGCAACATCGGCCTGATGAAGGCGGTGGACAAGTTCGAGTACCGCCGCGGTTACAAGTTCTCCACCTATGCCACGTGGTGGATCCGGCAGGCGATCACCCGCTCCATCGCCGATCAGGCCCGCACCATCCGCATCCCGGTGCACATGATCGAGACGATCAACAAGCTGGTGCGCATCAGCCGCCAGATGCTGCACGAGATCGGCCGCGAGCCGGCCCCGGAAGAACTGGCCGAGCGGCTGATGATGCCGCTGGAAAAGGTGCGCAAGGTTCTGAAAATCGCCAAGGAGCCGATCTCCCTCGAAACCCCCATCGGCGACGAGGAAGACAGCCATCTGGGCGATTTCATCGAGGACAAGAACGCCGTCCTGCCGCTGGACGCCGCCATCCAGGCGAACCTGCGCGAGACGACCACCCGCGTCCTGTCGTCGCTGACCGCGCGTGAGGAACGGGTTCTGCGGATGCGCTTCGGCATCGGCATGAACACCGACCACACGCTGGAAGAGGTCGGCCAGCAGTTCAACGTGACCCGCGAACGCATTCGCCAGATCGAGGCGAAGGCCCTGCGCAAGCTGAAGCACCCCTCGCGGTCGCGCAAGCTGCGCAGCTTCCTGGATACCTGATCCGGGAAACACCCATCATCCTCCCTCTCCCCACCGGGGAGAGGGGCGGGGTGAGGCCCGATTTTCGTGCGGGTAAGCCCGAAAATCGAGCCTTCAGGCTCTCGAAACACATGATTTGGGGTTGCTTCGCAACGGATGTCGGGCTGGCGCGCGACATCCGGCCCTCACCCCCGCGCTTGCGCGCGCCCCTCTCCCCGGTGGGGCGAGGGGAGAGGGGATCCCCCATTCCTTATCCTCCCCCCACCATCCGTCCGGTTGCCGTCCGCGGCAGCTTTCTCCATCATGGACACAGCCGTCGATGGAGGAATGATGAACGGAGCCGTGCGTTTCGTGCAGGGTGGCCGGGTGGTGGAGGTGCGCGAGGTGCCCCCGACCACCACCGTGCTGCAATGGCTGCGGTCGCAGGGCCGCACCGGCACCAAGGAGGGTTGCGCCGAAGGCGATTGCGGTGCCTGCACCGTGGTGATCGGCGATCTGGTCACCGACGCCGCCGGCACGCCGCGGGTGCGGTACCGCGCGGTCAACGCCTGCATCCTGTTCCTGCCCATGCTTCATGGCCGGTTGCTGCTGACGGTGGAGGATCTGGCCGGCGGCGACGGCGCTCTGCACCCGGTGCAGCGGGCGCTGGTCGATGCCCACGCCTCCCAATGCGGGTTCTGCACGCCGGGCTTCGTCATGTCGCTGTTTGCCCTGGCCCATGACGACTCCGCCCCGGCCGGGGATGATGCCGTTCACGACGCCCTGGCCGGCAACCTGTGCCGCTGCACCGGCTATCGCCCGATCATGGAAGCCGCCCGCCGGCTGTTGGGCGAGCGCGAGGCCCGCGACCGTTTCGACCGGGCCGAGGCCGGCATCATCGCCCTGTTGCAATCGGTGGAACCGGCGCCGGGCGGGCTGGCGCTGTCGGGGGCCGAGGGGACGTTCATCGCCCCCACCTCCCTGGATGGGCTGTCGGCGGCGGTGGGCCACCACCCCGGCGCGGTGTTCGTGGCCGGCGGCACCGATGTCGGGCTCTGGGTCACCAAACAGGGCAGCACCCTGCCGGCCCTGATCCATTTGGGGCTGGTGGAGGAGTTGCAGATCATCCGGGAGGGGGACGGCCAGCTCGACATCGGGGCGGCGGTGACCTATGCCCGCCTGCTGCCGCTGCTGCAGCGGCGGCTTCCCGCTCTGGGCGCGCTGGTGTCGCGCATCGGGGCGGCGCAGGTGCGCAACATGGGCACGCTGGGCGGCAACATCGCCAACGGCTCCCCCATCGGCGACACCATGCCGGCGCTGCTGGCGCTGGGGGCGTCGCTGGTGCTGTACCGCCAGGGGCAGCGGCGGACGGTGCCGCTGGAAGACTTCTACGTCCGGCGGCGGGAAACCGTGCTGCTACCGGGGGAAATCGTCGAGCGGATCATCATTCCCCTTCCCGCCGAAGGGGAGCGTTTCGCGGTGTGGAAGGTCAGCAAACGGCGGGACCAGGATATTTCCGCGGTCTGCGCCGCCTTCCTCATGCGCCTGGACGGGGAAGGGCGGGTGGAGCGCATCAGCGCCGGTTACGGCGGCATGGCCGCCACCCCGGCGCGGGCGCGGGCGCTGGAACGCTTCCTGGCCGGGAAGCCGTGGACCGAGGGCACCGTGACGGCCGCCCGCACCGCGCTCGACGCCGATTTCGCACCGCTGGACGATATGCGCGCCTCCTCCGACTATCGCCGGCTGGTGGCGGGCAATCTGCTGCTGCGGTTCCATGCCGAGACATCCGGCGCGCGGCCGGCGGGGGAGGTGGAGCATGACTGACCGGATCGATGCGGCCGGTGCCGAGGTTTCCACCCGCCCGATCCGCGGCGGGGTGCACAGCGCCATCCCCCACGACAGCGCCATCGGCCATGTGACCGGCACCGCCCGCTATGTGGACGACCTGCCGGAGGTGCCGGGCACGCTGCACGCCGCCGTCCACCTGTCGGAACACGCCCACGCCCGCATCCTGGGCATGGATCTGGCGCAGGCCCGCCTGACCCCCGGCGTCCATGCGGTGGTGACGCTGGACGACGTGCCGGGAGAACGGGACGTGGGCGCCGTGCTGCCCGGCGATCCCCTGCTGGCGGGGGAGGAGGTGCTCTACGCCGGTCAGGCAATCGTGGCGGTGGCGGCGGAAACGCTGCTGCAGGCACGCTCCGCCGCCCGGCGCATCGCCGTCTATTACGAAGACCTTCCCGCGGTGCTGACGGCGGAAGAGGCGCTGGACCAGGCGCTGTTCGTCACCCCCACCCAGACCTTCCGCCGGGGCGATGCGGCGGCGGTTCTGGAATCGGCGCCGCGGCGGCTGACGGGCACGCTGCGGGTGGGCGGCCAGGATCACTTCTATCTGGAAACCCACATCGCCTATGCCATTCCCGGCGAGGACGGGGCGATGCTGGTCCATTCCTCCACCCAGCACCCGTCCGAGGTGCAGGCCACCGTCGCCAAGGTGCTGGGCCGCCCCATGAGCGCCATCACCGTCGAGTGCCGCCGCCTGGGCGGGGGGTTCGGCGGCAAGGAATCGCAGGCGGCTCATGTGGCGGCCATCGCCGCCGTGCTGGCCGCGGCGGCCGGACGCCCGGTCAAGTTCCGTCTGGACCGCGACGACGACATGCTGATGACCGGCAAGCGCCATGATTTCCATGTGCGCTACGACGTGGGTTTCGATGACGATGGCCGCATCCGCGCGCTGGATGTGGAACTGGCCGCCCGCTGCGGCGTGTCGCCGGACCTGTCCAACGGTGTGGTGGACCGTGCCATGTTCCACGCCGACAACGCCTATTACCTTCCCGCCGCCACCGTCACCGGCCACCGCTGTCTGACGCACACCGTCTCGAACACCGCGTTCCGGGGGTTCGGCGGGCCGCAGGGCATGGCGGCCATCGAACATGTGGTGGACGAAATCGCCCGCACCCTGGGCCGCGACCCGCTGGAGGTGCGGCGGGTCAACCTTTATGGGCCGGGGCGGGATGTGACCCCCTATGGCATGCGCGTCACCGACACCGACATCCTGCCCGAGCTGCTCGACCGGCTGGAGCGCACCAGCGGCTATTGCCGCCGCCGGACGGAGATCGATGCCTTCAACCGGGCGAACCGGGTGCTGAAACGCGGGCTGGCGCTGACGCCGGTGAAGTTCGGCATCTCGTTCACCGCCCGCCATCTGAATCAGGCGTCGGCCCTGGTCAACGTCTACACCGACGGTTCGGTGCAGGTGAACCACGGCGGCACCGAGATGGGCCAGGGCATCCATGTGAAGATGGCCCAGATCGCGGCGGAGGTGTTTCAGATCGACGTGGACGCCATCCGCGTCACCGCGTCCAACACCGACAAGGTGCCCAACGCCCCGCCGTCCGCCGCCTCCACCGGCACCGACCTGAACGGGCAGGCGGTGCGCAACGCGGCCCTGACGGTGCGCAACGCCATCGCCGTCTTCCTGGCCGATCATTTCGGCGTGCCGGTCGAACGCATCGTTTTCCAGGACAACCGCATCACCGCCGGCAACCACGTCCTGAGTTTCGGCGAAGCGGCCAAGCTGGCCTATCTCAACCGGGTGCCGCTGTCGGCGACCGGCCATTACCGGACGCCGAAGATCTGGTGGGATCCGGCGACGGGGCAGGGGCGCCCCTTCTTCTATTTCGCCTGGGGCGTTGCGGTGACCGAGGCCGAGATCGACACCCTGACCGGCGAATACCGCTTCCCCCGCGCCGACCTGCTGCAGGACTGTTCCGGCTCCATCAACCCCGCCATCGACCTTGGGCAGGTGGAGGGTGCCTTCGTCCAGGGGCTGGGCTGGGTGACGTGCGAGGAATTGTGGTGGGACGGGCAGGGGCGGCTGCGGACCCACGCCCCCAGCACCTACAAGATCCCCACCTCCCGCTGTGTGCCGGAGGATTTCCGGGTGGATCTGTTCGACGGCCGTCCCAACCGGGAAGACACCATCCACCGTTCCAAGGCGGTGGGCGAACCGCCGCTGATGCTGGCCCTGTCGGCGTGGCTGGCGCTGAAGGACGCGGTGGCGGCGGTGGGTGGCCACGCCCACCCGGTCACCCTGGACATCCCCGCCACGCCCGAACGGGTGCTGATGGCCTGCGTGGCGGTGCGGGCGGGGATGGGGGAGGAGTCACAGACTCTCGAGTAATTTTATTTTTAATTTATAATAAGCTGGGTCACAATTATTACTGTATACCTTTCGGAAGAAAATGGTCGTTGGGGGAAGATTATGTCTGATCTGACGGATATGTTATCTGCTGGAGGCACCATCTTGGCGGCAATAGTTGCGGTATGGTCTGCCTATGATGCTCGTAAATCTGCAAGGAGGCAGGTTGAAAATGCTGAAAAGCAAAAAAGGGAAATGAGAGAGCAAATTCAGGATGATCGGAAGGAATCGCGCCGATTGTCAGAGGTTGCATTGCAGCAGCAAAAAGATGAAACGACAAAACAAAGAAATGAAACAAAAAAGCAAGCCATAATTTCACTTGAGAGTGCAATAATAATGCGCAATAGTGATATAATAAATTGGTCTGATGATGTTATTGAATGCATGGGTATGGGGATGGAGTTATGTTTCTATCATGAAATAGGGTATTCTGAATTGGATTTTTTAAAGGACAGGTCATTTGCAGTTCGTAGAATATCTGCCCTGCTTGATAGGGGGAGGTTGTTTTTTCCAAATATAGACCATGATGAGAGAGGGCTTCATAAAGAAGAAGCTTATAAGGGGAGTCGTCAGCCAGTTCTAAACTGCGTTATGAGTTCTTATGAAACTATTAAAAATATTGAATACGCCTCCCTTGATGATTCGATAAAATATTTGTCGAAAATACGGAGATCATTTGTCAGTGAAATGCAAAAATCTCTTGATCCTCGCTCTCAACAAAAGAAAATTCATAGCCTTATGCATCAGGTTGAGGAAGAATTAATGTAATTTGTCTTATAATTTATAAGAATTTCGTAAGTTAAATTTTGTTAATTCGTATTTTGCGTGTTGATATAATACGCCGTTCAGCAGAAGATCACCCCGGTTCTGAGCAATTGCCGGACGATGCCAGCATCTCTTCCCCCATCCCCTCTTCTGGAGTAAGGATGGGGGGTATGGATCAGCGATGGTGGCGGACGGGTGATCGGGGTTTTCGATTCAGGGCACGGCGGGTTGACCGTGCTGCGGGCGCTGGTGGATGCGGCTCCGGACCGGCCCTTCGTCTATCTGGGCGATCACGGCAAGGCCCCCTATGGCCTGCGCACCCAGGAAGAGGTCTATGAGCTGACCCTGCGCGGGGTGGACGCGCTGTTTTCCCGCGGCTGCCGTCTGGTGGTCCTGGCCTGCAACACCGCCGCCGCCGTGGCGCTGCGGCGGATGCAACAGACGTGGCTGCCCACCGCATGGCCGGGGCGCAACGTGCTGGGCGTGCTGGTGCCGATGGTGGAGGCCATCACCCGCGTTCCCTGGATGATGGAAAGCCCGCCCCCCGCACCGTCCACCCAACCGGCGGGGCCGCCGCGCACGGTGGCGGTGTTCGCCACGCCGCTCACCGTGACCAGCGGCTCCTTCCCCCGTGAAATCGCCAAGCGGGCGCCGGATGTGCGGGTGGTGCAGCAGCCGTGCAACGATCTGGCCGGCATGATCGAACGCGGCGCCACCGAAGCCGACATGGCCCCCCGCGTCGCTGGCTATGTTTCGGAACTGCTGGATCATCTCGGCGGGCGCCCGCTGGATGCGGTGGTTCTGGGCTGCACCCATTACCCGCTGGTGGCGCCGCTGTTCACCCGCGCCCTGCCGCCGGGGGTGGAGGTGCTGTGCCAGCCCACGCTGGTGGCCCGCTCGCTGGAAAATTATCTGGAACGCCATCCCGAATACGCCCCCGACCCGGCGGAGAAACGCGCCGGGCCGCTGTTCCTCACCACCGGGGCGGCGGAGCCGGTCAGCCGGCTGGCCGGGCGCTTCTTCGGACGGCCCACCCCCTTCGAATCCCTCGGGCGGTAGGCGGCGGGGAACCCCGCCGTCCCTGCGGTGTTCTTCCGGTAGCTCGTTCAATCAGAACCGGAGGATCGTTACCGATGGGAGCACGCGCCCTTACCCCCGCATGGCTGGCCCTGGCGCTGTTGGGAACAGCGGCGGTCCCGCCGGCCCTGGCGGCGGCGCCCGGACAACCGGCCTCCGAGCGGCCGGCGTCTGAGCAGGCCGCACCGCCTGCCGACGCAGGCCGCGCGGCCACGGCGCGCCCCATCCCCGACCGTCCGGTGGCGGTGGCCGCCGAAGACCTGGAATCCCGCTCCGTCTATGCCCCCGACGGCAGCCGGCTGGGCGATATCGAAGACATCGTGGTCGATCCGGTCAGCGGGCGAATCGTCTATGCCGTGGTGGAGCTGGGCGGTTTCCTGGGCATCGGCGAACGCTCCTTCCCCGTTCCCTGGGCGCTGATGAAACCGGCGCCGGAGGGGGACCGGCTGGTGCTGGACGTGTCCGCCGACCGGATGAAGGGGGCGCCGCAGTTCACGCGATCCAACCGGCCCGACATGACCGATCCCCAATGGGCCACGGCGGTTCATGCCTATTACGGCGTCCCCCCCTATTGGTCGGCCGAGGCGGTGGCCGCGAACCGCGACACCACCGCCCTGCGCCAGGAGGTTCAACGGCTGTCGCAGGAGGTGGACCGGCTGCACCAGGCCCTTGCCGCCGCCGCACCGCCACCCCCCGCCGGCACCGAAGGCGCATCATCCACCCCGGCGCCCGGCGGTTCCGGCTCCGATTCGCCGGCTCCACCGCCGCCGTGACCCCGGCACGTGATCCGCACACAAAGGAGGCATCATGTCGATCCGATCGGATTTCGCGGCCCACCGCCCGACGGTGAACGTCGGCGAGGGCGAACGGCTGCTGTCCCTGATGGGCGGCGGTCTGTTGACGATGGCGGGCCTGCGGCGGGGATCGGTGACGGGCACCGTCATGGCGCTGGTGGGCGGGGCGCTGGCCGCCCGTGGCCTGACCGGCCACTGCCCGCTTTACAGTGCCCTGGACCGTTCCGCCCATGCGCCGATGGGGGATATGCCCATGCCGGACCGTGGGGTTGGGGGGGACGGCGACACCGCCAGCCGCTATGCCCGCCACCCCGGCGATATCAGGGATCCGAGCCCGAAGGAAACGGTGGACGAGGCGGTGGAGGAATCCTTCCCCGCCAGCGATCCCCCCTCTTTCTCGCCGGGAAGAGCGTAATTCTGTCGCAGTCCGGCCGATGTTCCCCCTATCCCCTGGGATAGGGGGCGCTCTTGTTTTGGCTTCGAACAATATCCTGAAATTTTGTTTGGGGAAACGTTATCGTTTTATGGCAAACGAACCCGGTTTTCCTTGTCATAAGGGTTATGAAGATCAATTAAAGCTTCTATGACAATTATTTAACGCATTGCGGCATTGGGAAAAGACCGATATATTGCATCGCAGCATACCCGCGGGGTCAAGGCTTCTTCCCGCCGTTTCCCGCACCGACCACGTCCGTTATAGGATCATGCCATGACGACCATCATCCCGGCTGTTGCCAGCCTTCAGGGGAAAAAGGGCCTTATCCTCGGCATCGCCAACGACCAGTCGATCGCCTGGGGCTGTGCCAAGGCTTTCAAGGCGCTGGGCGCCGATCTCGCCATCAGCTACCTGAACGAAAAGGCCAAGCCCCATGTGGAGCCGCTGGCCAAGGAGATCGGGGCCGAAATCTTCGAGCCGGTGGACGTGACGGGCGAAGGTGAACTGAAGGCCATCTTCGACAAGATCGGCGAGAAGTGGGGCAAGCTGGACTTCGCCCTGCATTCCATCGCCTTCGCGCCGCGCGAAGACCTGCACGGCCGCGTGGTGGACGTGTCCCGCGACGGCTTCATGAAGGCCATGGACGTGTCGTGCCATTCCTTCATCCGCATGGCCCGCTACGCCGAACCGCTGATGACGGACGGCGGCACGCTGATGACCATGTCCTATTTCGGCGCCATCCGCGTCATCGACAATTACGGCGTGATGGGGCCGGTGAAGGCGGCGCTGGAAGCCAGCGTGCGTTATCTGGCCGCCGAACTCGGCCCCAAGGGCATCCGCGTTCATGCCGTGTCGCCCGGCCCGATCAAGACCCGTGCGGCGTCGGGCATCGCCCATTTCGACGAGTTGATGGCCAAGGCCGCCGACCGCGCGCCGGAACACCGCCTGGTCACCATCGAAGAGGTGGGTTACACCACCGCTTTCCTGGCCACCGACGGCGCCAAGGGCATCACCGGCAACACCACCTATGTGGATTGCGGCTACTCCGTCGTGGGGTAACCGCCGGGTGACGGGGGGCCGTCCCGTTTGGGTTGGCTAACACCCGGTTAACCATTGAATGCGTACGAATGACGGGCGGGGGCTTCGGTCCCCGCCCGTTTCGTTTGCGCACGGTACGGGGATGCCGAAGGGTCCCCGCCGGGTGCGTCACATTGCCGTGTGGCCGAGTTCCATCTTCCGCCGGCAATCCAAAGTCGCGCATCATCCCGTCAGGCGGCAGCGTTAAGGCGATGACGGAGAACGCATTTGTCCTTGCCTGCTGGCTGAAGCGTTTCTTGAACCGATCGGCGTTCGATTGTGATGCAGGACGATTTGAAACCGGAACCCTTGGCCGATCCCGGCCCCGATCCTTCCTCATCGTGGCGGTGGTGCCGGGGGTGGCGGTTTATACTTACCAAAACTTAACCATTTTTGATGGTGATGGGATGGCCGGCGTGTTAAGCCGTGCCGGACAGCATGGGTCGGAGGAGGCATGGCGGCCATACACTGGCGGCGGCAGCTCAGCGTCGGGCAGCCGTCCATCGACGAGGACCACAAGCATCTGATCGACTACCTCAACCAGTTGGACGAGGCTTTGCACGCGCGCACCTTCCTGCCGGCCAAGGTGGCGATGACGCTGATGCATCTGCTGGAGTACACGCACGAGCATTTTGCGCGGGAAGAGCGCATCATGCAGATGGTGAAGTACCCGAAATTCGCCGAGCACAAGGCCCAGCATGTCTATGGCGTGAAGATGATCAGCCAGTTGTCGGCGCACTTCACCCAAGACCCGACTCACGCCAACGCCGAACGGATCTACAGCTTCACCGCCGACTGGCTGGTGAACCACATCATCCTGCAGGACACTCAACTCACCCCCTATGTCCGGGGTGTGTGGCTGTAACCTCTTGGGATCCAAGGGCCTTCGGCCCTTGGTCGGGATGCGCGAAGGGGCAGGCCGCCCCTTCGCAACGCTTCCCTACAGAAACGCCTCCACCAGAGCCGTAAATTCATCGGGCCGTTCGGCATGGACCCAATGGCCGGCACCGGCCATCATCTCCACCCGCGCCTTGGGGAAATGCCGGCGGATGGCCGGCTCGCTGTCGGCGGTGATGTATTCGGACGCGGTGCCGCCGATGAACAGCGCCGGCCCGCCATAGGTGGCGTCCCCGACATCGGGGAATCCGATCAGCGCGTCCATGTTGGCGTCGATGGCGTCCAGATTGATGCGCCAGCGGAATGCCCCCTGTTCCAGCACCAGATTTTGCAGCAGGAAGGAGCGCAGCGGCGCTTCCGGCACGGCCTCGGCCAGTTGCGCTTCCACCTCGCCCCGGCGGGTCAGGCCGTCCAGCCGGGCGGCTTTCATGGCGGCGACGAAGGGGGCGTGGGTGTGGGTATAGGCGACGGGGGCGATGTCGGCGACGATCAGCCGGTCCACCCGGTCGGGGTGGGCCAGCGCCAGGGCCATGGCGGTCTTGCCGCCCATGGAATGGCCCAGCACGGTGGCGCGGGGAAAGCCGCGGTCGTCGAGAAAGCGCAGCACGTCGGCGGCCATTTCGGGATAGCTCATGCCCGGCGCCCACGGCGCGCCGCCGTGGTTGCGCAGGTCGAGCGCGTAGACGTGGCGCTGCTCGCCCAGCCGGCGGGCGATGCCCTGCCAGTTGCGGGCGGAGCCGAACAGGCCGTGCAGAACCAGAAGCGGCGTGCCGCCAACGGTGTCGCCGGCTTCGAGAAAGGACAGGGGAAGACCCTCGGGCATGACTCTACCGGATGCGGGACAGGGGGAAGGACAGGGCGTCTACCCTAACCGCGGCGGCGGCGGGCCGTCCAGCGCGGGCGGCGACGGTCACCATTGCGCGGCTTTGCGTTTCGCGTAATCTGCGCGCCGTCATTGGGGGGCGATCACCTGTGCTTCGTAACATCCTGTCGGTGGGCGGGCTGACGCTGGTCAGCCGCGTCCTGGGTTTCATCCGCGACGTTCTGACGGCGGCCATTCTGGGGGCGGGGCCGGTGGCCGACGCCTTTTTCGTGGCGTTCCGGCTGCCCAACCATTTCCGCTCGCTGTTCGCGGAAGGGGCGTTCAACGCCGCCTTCGTGCCGCTGTTCTCGGCAACGCTGGTGCAGGAGGGGCAGGACGGCGCCAAACGCTTCGCCGAGCAGGTGATGAGCCTGCTGGTGCTGGTGCAGGTGGTGCTGCTGGGCCTGTTCTGGGTCATCATGCCGTGGTTCATGCTGGTGTTCGCCCCCGGCTTTTCCGACGAGCCGGACAAGTTCGCGCTGGCGGTGGAGTTCACCCGCATCACCTTCCCCTATCTGCTGTTCATGTCGCTGGTGTCGCTGCTGGGCGGGGTGCTGAACGGGGTGGGGCGGTTCGCTGCCGCCGCCGCCGCGCCGGTGCTGCTGAACCTGTCGCTGATCGGGGCGCTGCTGCTGCTGGCGCCGCTGACGCCGACGGTGGGGCATGCGCTGGCGTGGGGCGTGCTGGTGTCGGGGCTGCTGCAATACCTCTATCTGCTGTGGGACGCGCGGCGGGCGGGGATGGGGCTGCGGCTGGTGCGCCCGCGGCTGACCGCCGGGGTGCGGCGGTTCCTGGCGGTGCTGGGACCGGCGGCTCTGGGATCGGGGCTGACGCAGATCAGCGTCTTCGCCGATACGCTGATCGCCTCGCTGCTGCCCACGGGGGCGGTGTCGTACCTTTATTACGCCGACCGGCTGAACCAGCTGCCGCTGGGGGTGATCGGCATCGCCGTGGGCACCGTGCTGCTGCCCGAGATGGCCCGCCGCATCAAAAGCGGGGACGAGGCCGGGGCGGTGGACAGCCAGAACCGCGCCATCGAACTGACGCTGCTGCTGACGCTGCCGGCGGCGGCGGCGTTTCTGGTGTCGGCGCTGCCGCTGATTGCGGTGCTGTTCCAGCACGGGCGGTTTTCCGCCGCCGATGCCGCCGCGTCCGCCGCCACCTTGCAGGCGTACGCGCTGGGGCTGCCGGCCATGGTGGTGATCCGGGCGCTGGTGTCGGGGTTCTACGCCCGTCACGACACCGCCACGCCGGTGCGGGTGGCGCTGGCGGCGGTGGGGGTGAATGTGGTGCTGAAACTGGCGCTGATGGGGCCGCTGGCCCAGGTGGGGCTGGCGGTGGGGACGGCGGTCGGGGCGTGGGTCAACGCCGGGCTGCTGGCGCTGGTGCTGCACCGCCGCGGGCTGTTCCGGCTGGACGGGCGGCTGCGGCGCCACCTGCCGCGGCTGGTGCTGGCGGCGGCAGGGCTGGCGGCGGCGCTGTGGGGGGCGCAGGCATGGCTGGCCCCCTGGCTCTTCTCCACGGTGCTGGCGGAGCGGCTGGGCGGGCTGTCGGTGTTGGTGGCGGTGGGGGGGGTGACCTATGCCGTCCTGGTGCTGGCGCTGGGGCTGTTCCGCCGTGCCGATCTGGCGGTGCTGCGCCGGCGCAAGGGCGCGCCGCCGTCAAAGAAGGCGTAAGCGGATTGCCGATGGCCGGGGGAGGGGGTACATGATTCGCCTGAGGGACGTGATAAGGACAACGCCATGAGCAGCATCGACGATCTTCTGGGCGCGCCCAATGACGATGCCGACGCCGGTCAGTTCGCCATCGGCGATGCTCCCGTCGAAATCAAGGTGGTGATCGGCACCGCCATGCTGCGCGTCCGCGACCTGCTGAAGCTGGGCCGCGGCGCCGTGGTGGAATTGGACCGCCACCTGAAGGATCCCACCGACGTCTATGTGGAAGGGGTGCTGGTCGCCCGCGGCGAGGTGGTCATCATCGACGACAAGATCGGCGTGACCCTGACCGATTTCGTCAAGTCCAGCCGTGAATGGAAACGCTGACCACCCGCCGGGATCGAACGGCCGGGATCAGTCGTCCGGCCTGCCTGCGTCGTCGCCGGAGGCCGTATCGTCGGGAATGGCGGCCACCTGCACTTCGGCGGGGCCGGGATCGGGCTTGGCCTGCGGCACCGGGGGCACTTCGGGCGGTGCCACGACGGTGATGGCGACCTTGGCCAGCCCGTCACCGGCAAATCCCAATTCCCGCGCCGCCCGGCGCGACAGATCGATGATCCGCCCGCGCACATAGGGGCCACGGTCGTTGATGGTGACGGTGACCGATTTGCCGTTGTCCACATTGGTGACCACCACCTCCGTCCCCAGCGGCAGGCTGCGGTGGGCGGCGGTCATGGCGTGCTGGTCGAAGGGGGTGCCGCTGGCCGTTTCCTTCCCGTGAAAGCGGTGGCCGTACCACGACGCTTTGCCGGTCTGGTGGAAGGTCGCCAGATTGAGGTCCATGGCATCGGCCACGGGAACCGTGATGGTCGAGAACAGCAGAACGCCGGCTGCGGTAAGCCCTGTGTAAGACCGCAAGAACTCCATCACTCCACCTTTTTGTTGTCGGACGATACGGGTCCGCCCCCAGGGGACGGACCAGTGCGAAACAGGAGGGAGCCTAGAGGGGTTCCTGTTGCAGTGCAAACAAACGAAGGGATGGTTGCGGTCTGCCCCTTTGTTCCTATGACCATCCTATGGAGCGGGCAGGAAACATCAGGAAAAGAAAGGGGGCGGAATCGTATTGTTCGGCTCCGCCCCGCGTTTTCATCGGGCTTAATAGTGCGCGAATAAACCTTGCCTCGTGCTTTTTTCAGTGAGGCCCGTGCCCTTGGTCATATATGTCCTGGACAGGGGATCAGGCCGGCTCCGTTTCTTCCGGTTCCGGCGGGGCCAGATCCAGCGGGGTGCCGGTGGCGTGGGCGTAGAGCATCAGGTCGTTCAGGAATTCGGTTTCCTTGTCGGCCCCGTCGTTGCGGCGGATGGCGACCACCTTGTCCAGCGCCTTGACGTTGAAACCGTCGTTCTTGATTTCGCCGCGCAGGTCCTTCAGGTCGGCCTTCAGCGCGTCGATCTCGTCCAGCAGCCGTTCCAGGCGGTCGGCATACTGTTTCAGCCGGTCGGCGGCCGAGGTGTTCACTCCGTCCATGTGCGTCCTTCCTGAGATCATCACGGACCGGCGGGTGTGCCGGGGGGAGGGGCGTTTAGCACAGCCGGCGCGGCTTTGTCCGCGACCTTTTCGCCAGCCCCCTTGACGCCGGGTTCCAAGCTTGCTTTCGTTTTGACAGGCCGCCTGTCCGGCCAGGGAGATCGCTGATATGCCGGAATTGCTGCCGTCCTGCACCCCCCGGGTTCTGGTGAACCCCCGTGCCGATCAGGACCGTGCCTATGGTCCGTCGGAACGGGCGATCATCAGCCTGCCGGCGTTCGAGGACGCGCGGGCGGAAATCGCCGCCTGGCCCGGCTATGCGCCGACGCCGCTGCGCTCGCTGAAAGGGCTGGCCAAGGCCGCCGGCATCGATCGCCTGTGGTACAAGGACGAAAGCACCCGCTTTGCGCTCGGCAGCTTCAAGGCGCTGGGCGGTGCCTACGCCGTGCTGCGCCTGCTGGAGCGCGAGGTGTCGGCCCGTGCCCCCGGCGTGCCGGTGTCGGCGCTGGATCTGGTGGTGGGCCGTTACGGCAAGATCACCCGCACCGTCACCGTGACCACCGCCACCGACGGCAATCATGGCCGGTCGGTGGCCTGGGGCGCGCAGGTGTTCGGGGCCAAGGCGGTGATCTATGTGCCCTCCTGCTGCTCCGCCGGGCGCCGCCGCGCCATCGAGGAGTATGGGGCGCGGGTGGTGGTGGTGGACGGCACCTATGACGACGCCGTGCGCCGGTGCGCTCAGGATTCCGCCGAACACGGGTGGTTCGTGGTGTCCGACACCTCCTACACCGGCTATATGGACATCCCCCGCGACGTGATGCAGGGCTACACGGTGATGGTGGAGGAGGCGATTTCCCAGCTTCCCGCCAGCGAACGCCCGACCCATGTGTTCGTGCAGAGCGGCGTCGGCGCCTTGCCGGCGGCGGTGTGCGGGCATCTGTGGGAAACTTGGGGCCGGCAGCGGCCGCAGTTCATCGTCGTCGAACCCCACGAGGCCGATTGCCTCTACCGCAGTGGGGAGGCCGGGCGGCCGGTGGGCGTGAAAGGGGAACTGCACACGGTCATGGCCGGTCTGGCCTGCGGCCAGCCGTCGTTGCTGGCCTGGGCCATTCTGGAGCGGGGGGCGGATGCCTTCGTCACCATCCCCGACGATGCCGCCATCACCACCATGAAGCTGCTGGCCGCCGGGGAGGCGGGCGACCGTCCGCTGGTGGCGGGGGAATCGGGGGTGGCCGGTCTGGCCGCCGTGCTGTGCGTGGCCGGCGACCCCGACGCCCGCGCCGCCCTGGGGCTGGCCCCCGACGCCCGAGTCCTGGTCTTCGGCACCGAGGGCGCCACCGACCCCGAGGTGTACGAGGCGCTGACCGGTCTGGCGCCGTCCGCCGTCTGCGGCCCGGCGCGGGTGGGACCGTAAGGGCGGGGGCCTGCCTTAAAATTAATTCATCCCTCCGCAAGGCGCCGGAGAGCGTGCGCAGCTTACCTATTGGGACAGATCCGATCCTTCCCTAGCGGAGTTCTGTTCCATGACGTCGCTGCGTTCCGTGTCTGATGACCTCCGTGCTTCCGGTGCCCGGCGTCTGCGCCGCACCGTCGCTGCCGTTCTGCTGGGCACCACTGTCCTCGGGGCGGCCGGTGCTTCCGGGGTGGTGTGGGCGGCCAACGAGTCCACCGCCCCCATCACCGCCCCGTCCATGGCCGCGTCGCTGCCGGGCAGCTTCGCGCCGCTGGTGGAAAAGGTGGCGCCGGCGGTGGTGACCATCACCGCCAAGCATGACGGCCCCGCCAAGGGAACCGACAGCGCCGACGCCGAGGACAACCCGTTCCAGGACATGTTCCCCCCCGGCTCGCCGTTCGAGGATTTCTTCCGCCGCTTCCAGGACCAGATCGGCCCGCGCGGGAAAGGCCCGCGGGAAGAGGCGCCGCGCGGCGGCACGTCGCTGGGGTCGGGCTTCATCATCGATCCCGCCGGCTATGTGGTGACCAACAATCATGTGATCGACGGCGCCAGCACCGTGACCGTCACCCTTGGCGACGGCACCGACCTGACCGCCGAGATCGTCGGGCGCGACGACAAGACCGATCTGGCGCTGCTGAAGGTGTCCAGTTCCACCCCGCTGCCCCATCTGGCCTTCGGCGACAGCGACAAGGTGAAGGTGGGCGACTGGGTGCTGGCGGTGGGCAACCCCTTCGGCCTGGGCGGCACGGTGACGGCGGGGGTGGTGTCGGCCCGCGGGCGCAACATCAACGCCGGTCCCTATGACGACTTCATCCAGACCGACGCCGCCATCAACCGCGGCAACTCCGGCGGTCCGACCTTCGACACCAGCGGGGCGGTGATCGGCATCAACACTGCCATCTTCTCCCCCACCGGCGGGTCGGTGGGCATCGGTTTCGCCATCCCCGCCAACATCGCCAAGAGCGTGGTGGCCCAGCTTCAGGAAAAGGGGCGGGTGGAGCGTGGCTGGCTGGGCGTGCGCATCCAGGCGGTCACCCCGGAACTGGCCGAGGGGCTGAACATCGGCAAGGCCCACGGCGCCCTGGTGGCCGAGGTCACCCCCGACAGCCCCGCCGCCGCCGCCGGTGTGCGCCAGGGCGACCTGATTACCGCCTACAACGGCCAGCCGGTGAACGACCTGCGCGACCTGACCCGCCATGTGGCCGACACCAAGCCCGGCAGCGGTGCGGCCCTGACCGTGCTGCGCAACGGCAAGGAGGTCACCCTGTCGGCCCGCATCGACAAGATGGCCGACGCCGAAAAGGTGGCCCAGGCCGATCAGGCCCCCACCGCCGCCCCCATGGCCGCGGCGCTGAAGGGGCTGTCGCTGGCGCCGCTGGACCGCACGGCCCGCGGCAAGCTGGGGTTGGACGACAGCGTGCATGGGGTGGTGGTGACCGCGGTGTCGCCCAAGGTGATGGGCGAAACGGCGGTGCGCCCCGGCGACGTGATCGAGCGGGTGGGCGAGTCCCCGGTGAAAAGCCCCGCCGAACTGATCGCCCGCGTGACAGAGGCCGAAAAGGCCGGGCAGAAGGCGGTGCTGCTGCTGGTCAACCGCCAGGGGGCGGAAAGCTTCGTGGCCTTGAAACTGCCACGCGCGTGATTTCTGCGGTGGTTTTTGGCCGGTTTACCCCTCTCCCCACCGGGGAGAGGGGTGGGTGAGGGCCGGATTTCGCGCCGGAGGCCCGAAATCCGTTGCGGAGCAACCGCAAACCTGATGTTTCGAGAGCCTGACGGCTCGATTTTCGGGCATCCTGCGCGAAAATCGGCCCTCACCCCGGCCCTCTCCCGGGGCGGGAGAGGGAGATTGCCCCGGCTTGTTAATCTGGTGTCGTTGCCCTGAAGGGCTTATTCCGCCGCTTGGCTCCGGCCCCGTGGGACGCTACCATCATGCATATGAAGATTCTGGTGATCGAAGACGACCGGCAGGCGTCCGCCTATCTCGCCAAGGGCCTGAAAGAGGCCGGGCATGTGGTGGACATCGCCAACGACGGGAAGGAAGGGCTGTTCCTGGCCGGCAGCGAGGTCTACGACGTGATGATCGTGGACCGCATGCTGCCGGGTCGCGACGGGCTGTCGCTGGTGGAACTGCTGCGTGCGACCGGCAACGACACGCCGGTGCTGTTCCTGTCGGCGCTGGGCAGTGTCGATGACCGGGTGAAGGGGCTGAAGGCCGGCGGCGACGATTACCTGACCAAACCCTTTGCCTTTTCCGAACTGCTGGCCCGGATCGAGGTGCTGGTCCGCCGCCGCGGCGCCGGCCAGCCGCAGACCCGGCTGACCGTCGGCGATCTGGAAATGGATCTGCTGACCCGCACCGTGAAGCGCGGCGGGCGCGACATCGACCTGTTGCCGCGGGAATTCGCCCTGCTGGAATTCCTGATGCGCAACGCGGGCAGCGTGGTGACCCGCACCATGATGCTGGAAAACGTCTGGGACTATCATTTCGACCCCCAGACCAACGTGATCGACGTTCACATCGCCCGGCTGCGGCAGAAGATCGACAAGGATTTTCCAACACCCCTGATCCATACCGTGCGCGGGGCCGGCTATTCCCTGCGCGCGGCGGGATAGGCAGCACCCGGTGCCGCTGTTCCACGCCCCCGAAGGGTCGGCCGCACGGGTGGCCATGCGGCTGCCGCGGCTGTGGCACACCATGGCGTTCCGGCTGTCGGTGCTGTACGCCGCGCTGTTCGTGGTGTTCACCGGCCTGTTGCTGCTGTTCGTCTACCGCTCCACCGCCGGCTTCATCCAGAACGAGATGGCCGATACCGTCGCCATCGAGGTGGCGGGACTGGAAGACCAGTACGCCCGCCACGGGCTTCCCGGCCTGCTGGAGGTGGTGCGCCAGCGCAGCAGCCTGCAATACACCAACTCCATCTATCTGGTGCGCGCCCCCAACGGGGTGGTTCTCGCCGGCAACCTGTCGGCGTGGCCCGATGCGCTGCCCGACGAGAACGGTTGGGCGCATTTTCAGGTGGCCTCGTCCGCCGGTCCCGGCAGCCGTCCGTCCACCGCCAGCGCCATGATGTTCACCCTTCCCGGCAGCTTCCAGCTTCTGGTCGGGCGCGACACCAGCGAAATCGACACCCTGCGCCGCCGCATCTGGCAATCGCTGGGCTGGGTGGTGACGGGGGCGGTGGTGTTGGGGCTGATCGGCGGCGGGGTTATCAGCCACGGCGCCATGCGCCAGATCGACGCCATCAACCGCACCACCCGCCGCATCATGGGCGGCGATCTGACCGGGCGGGTGAAGCGCAGCGGCAGCGGCGACGAGATCGACACGCTGGCCGCCAACCTCAACACCATGCTGGACCAGATCGAACGGCTGATGACCGGCATCCGGCAGGTGACCGACAGCATCGCCCACGACCTGCGCACGCCGCTGACCCGCCTGCGCTCGCGCATCGAACTGGTGCTGATCCGCGAGGATGCCGACCCCGAGGTCTACCGCACGGCACTCCAGGAAACCATCGTCGAGGCCGACCGGCTGCTCGACACCTTCAAGGCGCTGCTGTCGATTGCCGAGGCGGAGTCGGGATCGCGCGGGCGCAATTTCCAGCCGGTCAATCTGGCCGAGGTGGCGCGTATGGCCGCCGACCTGTACGAGCCGGTGGCCGACGACAAGGGGCTGGAACTCCACGCCGACATCCGCGGCGAGCCGGTGCTGAGCGGCAACCCGCAACTTCTGTCGCAGGCGCTGGCCAACCTGCTGGACAACGCCATCAAATACACCCCCGCCGGATCGGTGACCCTGACGGTGGAGCCGGCGGCACCGGGCCGCGGCCCGCGGGTGACCGTGGCCGACACCGGCCCCGGCATTCCCCCGGAGATGCGGGAAAAGGTGCTGGAACGTTTCGTCCGCCTGGACGACGCCCGCGCATCCCCCGGCAACGGGCTGGGCCTCAGTCTGGTGGACGCGGTGGCGCGGCTGCATGGGGCGGTGCTGGAGTTGGGCGGCAACGACCCCGGCCTGCGGATCAGCCTGCAATTCCCCAAGGCGTGAAAAAAGCAGGCCCGCCGGTTGAGGGCGGGCCTGTCAGGTCGATGACATCAGCGAGAATGACTCCATTGGCGTCACCTCACCATATTGGGGCGCGGCATCGGTTTGAAAACAGGGCGTTAAGCCATAGCTGACGTCATTTTCGGTCTATGCAATCCGGTTGAGTCCGGCCGTTGGGGGCCGGGCCGGGGAATCACCCTTCGGCCTCGTCCCGCCGCATCGGGGCCGCCCGCAGCGGCAACTCCGGCAGGAACAGGGTCAGCAGGAACGACACCGCCGCCAGCCCGGCCGCCATGAAATAGGTGGTCTCAAATCCGGCCTCGAACGCCCCCAGCACCGCCGCCCGCACCACGGCGGGCAGGGTTTCGATGACGGCGTTGCCGCGCTCCATCACCGCCCGCGGATCCAGGCCGGGCAACCCCGCCTGTTCCAGCCGCGCCGACACGTCGGCGGCCAGGGCCGCGCCGAACAGCGCCACCCCGGCCATCCCGCCCAGCGAGCGGAAGAACCCGACCGAGGCGGTGGCCGCCCCCATGTCGCGGTGGTCCACCGCGTTCTGCACCGCCACCGTCATCACCGGCATCACCAGCCCCAGCCCGATGCCCAGCGGCACCAGAATCAGCGACGATCCCATGGCCCCGCTCACCATATGGCTGGCCAGCCCCAGAATGGTGTACATCAGCGCCGACAGCCCCAGCCCGACCAGGGGAAAGATCTTGTAGCGGCCCGTGCGGGCGATCAGCCGCCCGCCGCCCACCGCCCCCACGGTCATCCCCAGCACCATCGGCAGCAGCAGCAGGCCCGAGGCGGTGGCCCCCGTCTGCTGCACGAGCTGCAAATGCAGCGGCAGGAACACGATGCCGCCGAACAGCACCATCGCCGACACCGCCACCACAGCGACCGCCACCGAAAAGACCGGCACCCGGAACAGGCTCATGGGCAGGATCGGTTCCGCCGTCCGCCGTTCGTGCCGGACGAAGGCCGCGGTCAGCACCGCCCCCGTCAGCGCCAGCCCGACGATGGGCCACGACGCCCACGGCAGCCGCACGCCGCCGTTGGACACCACCATCAGCAGGCAGGTCACCGCCGTCATCAGCAGCACCGCCCCCAGCACGTCCACCCGCGGGCGGGCACGCCCCCGCGGCAGCCGCCCCAGCGCCCGGCCGGTCATCACCAGTGCGGCCCCGCCGATGGGCAGGTTGCTGAGGAAGATCCAATGCCACGACAGATATTCGGTGAAGAAACCGCCCAGCAACGGCCCGACCACGCTGGCCAGCGCGAAGATGCCGCCGATCAGCCCCTGGTACCGCCCGCGTTCGCGCGGCGACACCACGTCGGCGATGATGGTGAAGGCCAGGACCATCAGCCCGCCGCCGCCCAGGCCCTGGATGGCGCGGAAGATCACCAGTTGCGTCATGCTCTGGGCCGCGGCACACAGCACCGACCCGGCCAGAAAGAACAGGATTGCGGATTCCAGCACCCGCTTGCGCCCGAACAGGTCGGACAGCTTGCCATAGATCGGGGCGGTCGCGGTGGCGGTCAACAGATAGGCCGACACCACCCACGACGCCAGATCCAGGTTGCCCAGTTGCGTCGCCATGGTGGGCAGGGCGGTCGCCACGATGGTCTGGTCGATGGCGGCCATCAGCATGGCCAGCGCCACCCCGCTGAACACGGTCAGGATGTCGCGGTGGCTGAACACGGCGGGATCGGGGGTTCCGGCGGAGGCTTCGGTCATCGTGCTGTCCGAACGTTGGAAGACCAAACGGCCGGGCCACCATAACCGCCCGGCGCCACGACGCAAGCCCGGTTCGACGATGCCGGCCCCGCCGCTGTTCCGAAAACAGGCCGCGGGGCTTTTTGTTGGCGGGCTGTTTAGAACGCTCCGAAGGCGGCACCGGCGTTGGTCAGGGCCATCACCCCCAGCACGGCAAAGATGGCGGCCGCCGCACCGTGGACCAGCTTCAGCGGAATGCGGGTGGCGGCGGCTTCGCCCACCAGAACGGCGGGGACGTTCGCCAGCATCATGCCCAGCGTGGTGCCGGCGGTCACCAGCAGCAGGTCGTTGAACCGCGCCGACAGGGCAATGGTGGCGATCTGGGTCTTGTCGCCGATTTCCAGCAGGAAGAAGCTGACGACCGTGGCCAGGAAGGGGCCGAACCGGCTGTCGTCCGCGGCATCGTCGTCCACCGAATCGGGTATCAGGATCCACACCGCCATGGCCAGGAACGACACGCCCAGAATCCAGCGCAGGATGTCCGGCCCCAGCCAGCCGGCGACCAGCGCACCGGCCCACGCGGCCAGGGCGTGATTCGCCAGGGTTGCTACCAGAATGCCGATGATGATGGGGATGGGTTTGCGGAACCGGGCGGCGAGAACGAGCGCCAGCAACTGGGTCTTGTCGCCGATTTCGGCGATGGCCACCACGCCGGTGGAAATGAGCAGGGCTTCCATATGAATGAACTCAATGGGGGCCGAGCGGACACAACCAATGGCTCGCCGCTCCGCCCAGCCCCCTGGGAAAGCGGTCAAAGCCAAAGGTCTTGCCAGGCTGCACGCCGGATGCACCATGGGCTGACGCCCAAGTCTGTTGACGCATCCCCCCTCTGGACCCGAGGGCGGCTACTCCCCAATGACGGGGGCGACACTATCCGCAGGAAAGGAGGAAAACAACTGAGAGCGACTCGCACATGATGGTGGGATTATGGTCCGGGGGGATCGGCATCGTCCTCTTCCACCGTGCCCTGGACATAGGGGCGGAACTTGGTGTCGAGAAAGATCACGTGCCGGACCAGCCCGGCGGCGAAGTCATAGAGAAGCCCGGTGGTCAGCCGGTTGGGGCAGAGGAAGAACACCCGGCTCAACTCGTGCAGCGCGCGGATGGCGGCGTCGTGCTGGGTCTTGTGATCGGCCAGATAGGGATAGTCGATCACCTCCATCAGCTTTTCTTCCCGCGGGAAATGTTCCTGCGTGTAGCGCAGCAGGAACAGCAGCCCCAAGGCCGCCGCCTTGGCGTCGAAGGTGGGGGCGGACAGGGTGGCGCCCAGGGCGTTGACCTGTTCGATCAGTTCGCGGTGGTCGGCGTCCAGCCGCGCCACGCCGCACCCCATGCTGTCCCGCCACTGAATGCCCGCCATCACCCGAACCTGCCATGACACACGAAACCCGGCGGCCGGGTGAACGGCCGCCGGGTCCTGTGATGACAAGTTTGTGTTGCGGAACGACGGTTCTCAGACGTTCAGCAGCAGATTTTCCCGCTCCCACGAGCTGATGACGCGGTTGTACGCCTGATACTCGGCTTCCTTGACGCAGGTGAAGGCTTCGATGAAGCGTTCGCCCAGCACCTCGCGCACCGGCTTGCAGCCGTTGAACTTCGCCAGCGACTCCGACTGATGCCGCGGCAGGCTGTAGGCCAGACGATAAGCCGACCCCTTGATGGGATCCGACGGCTCCAGCCCCATGGACATGCCCAGATAACCGCAGGCCAGCGACGCGGCCATCGCCAGATAGGGGTTGGCGTCGGCCCCCGCCACCCGGTTTTCCACTCGCCGCGCTTCGGGCGTGGACACCGGCACGCGCAGGCCGGTGGTGCGGTTGTCGCGGCCCCAATGGACGTTGATCGGCGCGTCCGAATTGGGCACCAGCCGGCGGAACGAGTTCACGTTGGGCGCCAGCAGCGGCATCACATAGGGCAGGAACTTCTGCAGCCCCGCCAGATGGGCCATGAACAGTTCGCTGTCGCTGCCGTCGGGGTTGGCGAACAGGTTGCGCCCGCTGTCCAGATCGACCACCGACTGGTGGATGTGCATGGCGCTGCCCGGTTCGCCCTGCATCGGCTTGGCCATGAAGGTGGCGTAGACCTGATGGCGGAAGGCGGCTTCGCGGGCCGTGCGCTTGAACAGGAACGCCTGGTCGGCCAGTTCCAGCGCGTCGCCGTGGTTGAAGTTGATCTCGATCTGCGCGGCCCCGGCTTCGTGGGTCAGGGTGTCGATGTCGATATCCTGGGCTTCGCAGAAATCATAGATGTCTTCGAAGATCGGATCGAACTCGTTCACCGCGTCGATGCCGAACGCCTGCCGCCCGCTTTCGATGCGGCCCGACCGGCCGACCGGCGGCGCCAGCGGGTAATCGGGATCCTTGTTGACCTGGACCAGGAAGAATTCCAGCTCGGGCGCCACGATGGGCTTCCACCCGCGCTCCTCGTACAGCTTCAGAACGTTCTTCAACACATGGCGCGGGGCGAAATCCACGGCCGAGCCGTCGTGATACACGCAGTCGGTGATGACCTGGGCGGTCGGTTCCTTGTACCAAGGAACGAAACGGATCGTCCGTTCATCGGGAATCATATAGACGTCGGAGTTCTCGTCCGACGTGACGTCCTCGTCCTCCGGGTAGTCGCCGGTCACGGTCTGGACGAAGATGGCTTCCGGCAACCGCAGGCCGCGGTCGCGCAGGATGCGGAGGAACTTTTCAGCGGGAACGATCTTTCCCCGCGCAATACCCGACATGTCGGGCACCAGACATTCAACTTCGGTTATGCGATTCTTTTTGATGAAGTCATCCATAAAGGCCATGAAACAATCGGCCCGCCGCCATGATCGGGGCGGACGCCTCCTTGCCGTTGCGCGTCTCGACAATATGGTGCCGAACGGGGGGGCGCCGCCAGGGGGGTAAATGTTCCTGCGGCATTTAAATGCTGCCATTCGTCATCTTGACACTGTTTCGTCATCAAGGAGCGGTTGACCGCGGGGAAGGTGCGGGATATCCCAGCCGGTATGACCCATGCGACACCCGCCCAGCACGCACCGTCATGGTACGCCGATTCCGCCAACCCGCACCCGGCCCATCCGGCGCTGGCGGGGGACGAATCGTGCGACGTCTGCGTCGTCGGCGCCGGCTACACCGGCCTGACCACCGCCCTGGAACTGGCCGAACGCGGCTACAGCGTCATCGTGCTGGAGGCGGAGCGGGTGGGGTGGGGTGCCTCGGGGCGCAACGGCGGCCAGATCATCACCGGCTACAACAAGCCCTATTCCGCCATGACCCGCATGATGGGGGAGGGGGATGCCCGCATCCTGTGGGATCTGGGGGAAGAGGCCAAGAGCCGGCTGGAACGGCGGGTGACCCGTCACGCCATCGCCTGCGATCTGACGTGGGGCTATCTGCTGGCGGCGCTGAAGCCCCGGCACATGGCCGAACTGGCCGATCTGGACGCCGAACTGCGCGGCCCCTGCGGCTATGGCCATGCCCGTCTGATCGATGCGGCGGAGGCGCGTACGGTGGTGGACAGCCCCCGGATCATCGGCGGTCTGTACGATGCCCGCAGCGGGCACATCCACCCGCTGAACTATGCCTTGGGTCTGGCCGACGCCGCGCGGGCCGCCGGGGTGCGCATCTTCGAGAACAGCCGGGTGGTCCGGCTGGACACCGGGGCGAACCCCGTGGCGGAAACCGGCCGCGGGCGGGTGCGGGCGCGTTTCCTGGTGCTGGCGGGCAATGCCTATCTCGGCGGGCTGGTGCCGGGGCTGGCGCGCATGGTGATGCCGGTTGCGACATACATCGCCGCCACCGAGCCGCTGGGGGCGGAACGGGCGGAGTCGCTGCTGCCCGGCAACGCCGCGGTGTCGGACATGAACTTCGTGCTGAATTATTTCCGCCGCTCCCCCGATCACCGGCTGCTGTTCGGGGGGGAGGTCAGCTATTCCGGGCTGGACCGGCCGGGGCTGGCGCGGTCGCTGCGCGCCAAGATGCTGCGGCTGTTCCCGCACCTGGCCGGGGTGCGGCTGACCCATTGCTGGGGCGGCAAGGTCGCCATCACCGTCAACCGCATGCCCCAGATCGGGCGGCTGTCGCCCACCACCTGTTTCGCCCACGGCTATTCCGGCCATGGCGTCGCGCTGAGCGGCATGGCCGGCGCCCTGATGGCCGAGGCCATCGACGGCACCGCCGGGCGGTTTGACGTTATGGCCCGCATCCCCCATATGGCGTTTCCGGGCGGGCGTCTGGCCCGCACACCGGCGCTGGTGCTGGGGATGCTCTGGTTCCGGCTGCGGGATTTGCTGTAAGCTGTCAGTCGCATACCCTGGTATTGTTGGCTCACGCCGGGGGATTGGTGGCGGAAACCGGCTGTGACGTTGGGACGCAGAGTATCCCGCGTTGCCCACCGGGACCGGGTTGCGCTTAAGTGGTCGGATCGGGTACGGATCTTCCGCATCCGGGGTTACGGAATGTCGATGGCATGGCCTGTTCATGAGTGATTCGAACGCTACCCTGGCCGCAGAGGCCCCATCCCCCGTGCCCGAGGGCGCGGATGGTCCGGTGCCCGCGGAAACCGGGGGTGCGGGTGCGGCGGCCCCCGCGGCACCGCGCGACACCCATTTCGATTTCGAACACAAGGTGTTCAGCATCTCCGGCGCCTATTTCGCCACGGATGCGAACAGCAAGCAGCCGGTCCTGAACATCACGCTGGGCGATCTGAAAGCCTCGCTGCCGTTCAAGACGCTGAAGGAGTCGTTCGACATCAAGGACGGCAGCAACGACGCCAAGCTGCTGGAGATGGTGGAAAAGGGGCTGGCCTATGTGAAGCAGATCCGCCCCGGCGAGAAGATCCCCGGCGAACTGCTGGACGGCAGCGCCTCGTGGTCGGTGGAGCCGCAGCACCTGATGATCGCCAAGGGGCGTATCACGGTGCAGATCGTGTCATGGGTGACCGGATCGGAAATGATCGTGGTCGATCTCGACGAGTTGGAGCAGGTGGTCGAGGATCCCCAGACCAAGACCCGGCTGAAGACCGCCTATGCCCAGATTGCCGAAAAGCTGGGCATCACCGACAACGCCGAGCAGTACATCAACGACCGCATCGACGATCTGGCGCAGGAGTTGTCCTACATCGAGGCGTTGCGCGACCGTTTCAAGCACATCCGCACCATCGCCGAAAACCTGACCCGCATGGCCCAGCTCTACCGCACCGACCGGCTGCTGGTCAGCGAGATTTCCCGCATGCAGGGGATGATCAAGAAGCCCCTGCGCCGGTATGATTCGATCTTCGAGCAGGCCGACGCCCAGACCGGCGAAATCGTCGGTGCGCTGAAAGCCTTCGACACCACCGTCACCTTCATCCGCAAGATCCGCGACGACCTGCGCACCCAGTTGATGGAGTGGGAGGAATTGCTGCAGGCCTGGGACGGCGTGCCCATCGAACGGTCGATGGCGGTGGAACAGTTGCAGAAGATGACCTACCGCTTCCTTGCCAGCCGCTACATCGAAACCAAGGTGTGGGAACGGAAGTGATGGGTGCTTCTCCAGCCATGGCGTGAGGAAACGCAAACATGCCTGACGATCGGGTGAAAAAGCCGGGCGGCTCTGTCGGTATGTCCCTGGCGCGGTCCTTTGCCGCCAGGATCTGTTCTGTCGAAGGGATGGTTTTGTCCCCCGCCCTGGAAAAGACCTTTGCCGAATTCGATCGGTTGGGGTTGTCCCCGGCGCAACGGCGTGCCGCGATCCGGAAGCATTTTCAGGTCAGGGCGTCCAAACCCTGATGATGTATGGGGCGGATGAGGACCCCCTGTGCTATCCCGGCACGCATGTCTTGAGGAATCGGGCCGGTATCAAGGACGCTCAGGAACTTGAGCAATTCGAAATGGCTATGTTCCTGATTCGGGCTGAAGAGGTCTGGCCCGAAGGCGATATGGACTATGCGCATTACAAAGCGATTCATCGGCATTTTTTTCAGGATGTCTATGAATGGGCCGGAGAGCCTCGCCGCATCCGCATCGGTAAAGGCGGGAATTGGTTCTGCTATCCTGAACACATTGACCGGGAGATGGCCGGTATTTTCGCGCAGTTATCGGCGGAAAACCGGCTGATTGGCCTGCCGGCCCCCGCGTTTGCAGCCCGTGCGGCCCATTATCTCGGAGACATCAACGCGGTTCATCCTTTCCGGGAGGGGAATGGCCGTACCCAGCTTGCCTTTCTCACGCTGCGGGCAACCCGCGCAGGGTTCGCCTGTGATGAAGAGTGCTTGGACCGCGACCGTGTGATGAACGCCATGATCCACAGTTTTCACGGCAATGAAGGGCCTTTGGCCGCGTTGATTGCACAGATGATCGGGTGCGATCAAAAATAAAGGACGGAACCTGATGGTTCCGTCCTGAGCGTTACACGCCTGTCTTTACTCCGCCGGGTGCGGGGCAGCACCTGGGTGGTGACCGTGCGGGTCGTGGTGGGCATCCGCCGTCCCCGCCTTCTTGCGGGCGAGATAGCTGTAGACCACCGGCACCACGAACAGGGTCAGCACGGTGCCCAGCATCATGCCGCCGACGATGACGATGCCGATGGCCTGACGGCTTTCGGCACCGGCGCCCGTGGCCATGGCCAGCGGCACGGCCCCCAGCACCATCGCCCCCGTGGTCATCAGGATGGGGCGCAGGCGCAGCACGGCGGCTTCCTCGACCGCCTTGCGGATCTCGGTGCCGGCGTGCTGGAGCTGGTTGGCGAACTCCACGATCAGGATGCCGTGCTTGGTGATGAGGCCCACCAGCGTCACCAGACCGATCTGGCTGTAGACGTTCATGGTGCCGCCGGTCAGCTTCAGCCCCAGCAAGGCCCCGGTCATGGACAGCGGCACCGTCAGCATGATGACGAAGGGATCGACGAAGCTTTCGAACTGGGCGGCCAGCACCAGATAGATAAAGGCCAGCGCCAGGATGAAGGTGACGTACAGCCCGGCGGAGGATTCGCGGAATTCGCGGCTCTGCCCGCCGTAATCGGTCTGCGCCGCCGCCGGCAGCACCCGTTCCGCCGCCCCGTTGAGGAAGGTCAGCGCCTCGCCCAGGGAATAGCCCGGCGCCAGGGTGGCGGTGACGGTGACCGAGCGCAGCTTGTTGAAGTGGTTCAGTTCGCGCGGGGCCACCCGCTCTTCGATCTTGACCAGATTGGCCAGCGATATCATCTGTCCACGGCTGCCGCGGACATAGATGGCGGCGATGTTGTCGGGGTTGCGGCGGTCGGTGTCGGCCACCTGCACCACCACGTCGTACTGTTTGCCGTCGCGCTTGAACCGCGTCACCTGCCGCCCGCCCAGGAAGGTTTCCAGGGTGCGGCCGACGGTTTCCACCTCCACGCCCAGATCGGCGGCCTTGTCGCGGTCGATGGAGATGCGCAATTCCGGCTTGTTCAGCTTCAGGTCGGTGTCGATGTTCATCAGGCCGGGGTTCTTGCGCGCCTCGGCCAGCAGGGTATCCAGCATCTTTTGCAGATCGGCATAGCCCAGCGATGTCTGGATGACGAAGTTGATCGGCTTGTCGGTGGCACTCTGCCCCAGCGACGGCGGGTTGACGGCAAAGGCCAGCACGCCCGGAATGCCGAACAGCTTAGGGGCCAGCCCGGCCACCACCTGCTGCTGCTTGACGGTGCGCAGGTCCCAGTCCTTCAGCCGCATGAAGCTGATGGCCTGATTGACCACCGGGAAGCCCACCACCATGAAATACTTCTCCGCCTCCTCCAGCTTGGCGAAGGTGCCTTCCATCATGCGGGCGTAGGTGCTGGTATAGTCCAGCGTCGAGCCTTCGGGCGCGATGGCGATCGACACGATGGTGCCGCGGTCCTCGGTGGGGGCCAGTTCGCTGGGCAGGCTCTTGACCAGCACCCAGCTTGCCACCGCCACCCCGGCGCCGATCAGCAGGATCAGCGGACGCGCCCTGAGCGACAGCCGCAGCAGCGCCCGATACCCCTCGGTCATCCCGACCAGGAACTTTTCGATCAGGGTGTAGAAGAAGCCATGCTTGGCCTCGTGCCGCAGCAGCTTGGAGCACATCATCGGCGACAGCGACAGGGCGACGAAGCCCGACACCAGCACCGCCCCGGCCAGGGTCAGGGCGAATTCGGTGAACAGGCGCCCGGTGCGCCCGGTCATGAAGCCGATGGGGGCGTACACCGCCGCCAGCGTGATGGTCATGGCGACGACGGCGAAGCCGATCTCCTTCGACCCGTCCAGCGCCGCCTTGAAGGGATGAACCCCTTCTTCGATGTGACGGTAGATGTTCTCCAGCATGACGATGGCGTCGTCCACCACCAGACCGATGGCCAGCACCATTGCCAGCAGGGTCAGGGTGTTGATGGAGAAGTTGAACAGGTACATCAGCGCGAACGCGCCGATCAGCGACACCGGAATCGTCACCAGCGGCACCAGCGTCGCCCGCAGGGACCGCAGGAAGAAGAAGATGACCAGCACCACCAGAATGATGGCTTCGAAGATGGTGTGGAACACCGCGTCGATGGATTTGGCGATGAAGATGGAGCTGTCATAGCCCACCTCCACGCCCATCCCCTCGGGCAGAACCTCGCGGATGCGGGGCAGGTTGGCCTGCACCGCCTCCGATACCTCCAGCGGGTTGGCGGTGGACTGCTTGACCACGCCCAGCGCCACCGCACTCTTGCCCAGGAAGCGGGCGCTGACCCGTTCGTCCCGCGCCCCCAGTTCGGCATGACCCACGTCGCGCAGCCGCACCAGATAGCCCGATTCGTCGCGCAGGATGATCTGGTCGAATTCGGCCGGCGTGCGCAGATCGGTTTCCGACACCACGGTGAATTCCCGCGCCACGCTTTCCACGCGGCCCGCCGGGATTTCCACGTTCTGCCGCTTGAGCGCGTTTTCCACGTCCTGCGGCGTGATGTTGTAGGCGGCCATGCGCTGGGGATCGAGCCAGATGCGCATGGAGAACTTGCGCTCGCCGAAGATGCGCACCTCCGCAACACCGGGCAGGTTCTGCAGCCGGTCCTTCACATAGCGGTCGGCGAAGTCGGTCACCTCCAGCGGCGAATGGCGGTCGCTGGAAAAGGCCAGATAGATGATGGGCTGGGCGTCGGCCTCCACCTTGGCGATGATCGGCTCGTCCACCGCGTCGGGAAGCTGGCCGCGGGCGCGGCCCACGCGGTCGCGCACGTCGTTGGCCGCCTCGTCCACATCGCGGGTCAGGCGGAAGCGCAGGGTGATCTGGCTCTTTTCCGCGCGGCTGACCGAGGAGATGACGTCGATGCCCTCGATGCCCGCCAGGGATTCCTCCAGCGGCTGGGTCACCTGCGATTCGATGATCTCGGCCGATGCACCCTGATAGGTGGTGGTGACGTTGACCACCGGCTCGTCGATCTTGGGGTATTCGCGCACGGACAGCCGCTGGTACGACACGATGCCGATCAGCATCAGCGCCAGACTCATCACGGTCGCCAGCACCGGGCGGCGGACGGAGATGTCGGACAGAACCATGGTTTACGACCCCGTCGGCTTGGTCTGGGCGGGCTTGGCCTGATCCCCGGCGGGGGGGGCGCCCACCACCGCCACGGGGGCGCCGTCGCGGATCTTGATCTGACCGCCGGTGATGACGGTGTCGTCGGTGGTCACACCGTCGAGGATTTCCACCTCGCCGTTGCGGCGCACGCCGATCTTGACCTTGGTCAGCGTCGCCTTGCCATCCGCCACGCGGTAGAGAAGCTGTTGCTGCCCCTGGGCGAACAGCGCCTGTTCCGGCACCAGCACGGCGCTGGGGTTTTCCGTCAGCGCCAGCACCACGCGGGCGAACAGGCCGGGGCGCAGTTCAAGCCCGGCGTTGGGCACCCGCGCCCGGATCACCACCGCGCGGCCGTTCACGTCCAAAAGCGGGTTGATGGCATAGACCGTGCCCTGGAAGCTGCGGCCGGGAAAGGCGTCCACCGACACGTTCAGCGTCTGGCCGACCCGCACCGCGGGCAGGTAGGCTTCGGGCACGCGGAAATCCAGCTTCAACTGGTCGATGGCTTCCAGATTGACGATGGCCGCCCCCGGCTGCACCACGTCACCCACCGACACCGAGCGCAGACCCAGCACCCCGTCGAAGGGGGCGATCAGGGTCAGCTTGTCCAGCTGCGCCTGGGCCAGTTGCACCGCCGCCTCGTCGGCCTGCAGCTTGGCCAGCGCCTGTTCGCGCGCCTTGGCGGTGCCGGAGCTTTGGCGGAACAGTTCCGCCGCGCGGTTCAGGTCGTTGCGGGAAAACACCAGGCTGGCCTGCGCCTGGGCCAGGGTGGCGCGGGCGACGGCGTCGTCCAGGCGGATCAGGACGGCACCCTTCTTCACCGGCTCGCCCTCGGCAAAGGCGATGGTGGTGATGCGTCCGGCCACTTCGGGGCGGACAACCACCGATTCGTTGGACATCAGCGAGCCGACGGCGGTCACGGTGCGGGTGACGGCGCCGGTCTTGGCCTTCACCGCTTCCACCGGCAGCGGACGGGCAGGGGCCGCACCCGCGGGTGCTGGCGGTGCCGCCGGGGTGCCCTTGCCCCAGCCCTGCACCAGGGCCGTCAACTGGCCGACCGTACCCCCCTGGTCGATGAAGTACCAGTAGCCGGCCCCTCCCAAGGCCAGAAGCGCAAGAAGGAAGACAACGCGAAGCACGTGGCGCATGGGACGGGTTCCAGCCGGAATCAGCCGCGAAGGGCTATGTACGGTTGCGGTCAGCCCCGGCGTTGATGACCGGAAGCGGACTGAACTATATCGTTCAGTTCAGCCCCCCTGTCGAGAGATTTGCGGCCCCGTTAACGCCGGGCCGGGCCGCAGCGCGGCGGCGTGCAGATGCAGGCCACCGTATAGGGGCCATCGCCGTCGATGGCCCCGGCGCGCAGGCGCACCCGCCGTCCGGGGCCGCCGTCGATGGCGAAATCCGCCGCACCCCCCGGCTGGATCACCGCGTCCGGTTCCAGCGGGCAGACCCGCGCCCCGTCCAGATCGATGCCCCGGCAGCAGCAGGGCGATTCCCCCGCCGCCAGCACCGCCCGCACCGCACCGCATTCGATGCGCACGTCGCACAGGCAAAAGCCATCCCCGTCCGGCGGCGAAGGTGGCGGGGCGGCAAGACGGATAAGCGGGATCCGTGCCCGCTTGAGCCAATACTTGCCCGAGGAGAAAGAGGCGGAGGAAAAAAGTTCGTCCATCGGCCGGCAAAGACCCGCCGCCGCCGGTGCCGGCGGCGCGGTGCACCTTCATGATTCCGTCATCCTGCCGCCTATCATGCACCGGGACGGGGGGCGGCGCAAAGCTTCCCGCACGAGGCCAGATATTCCTGAAAGGTGGTAACCCGGCCCGCCCGCTGGGCATCGCTGAACGCCGCGTTCAGCGCCCGTTTGGCCTGGATGGCGGCGGCGGTGCGGCGGCGCAGCCCGGCGTCGTCCAGCCCCAGCCCGTCATGGTCCAGCCGGTCGAGCATGCGGCGGTAATCGCGGTCGGCCCGTTCGGCGGCGTCGTCGCCGACGGTGATCGAACCGTCGCGCTGGCGGTATTCGTAGAGCGGGGCGAGCGCCACGGGAAGCCGCCCGGTCCGTTCCAGAACCCGCAGGTTGAACACCACGTCGTCGCTGAAGCGCATGTCCTCCGGCCAGGGCGGGCACAGACGACGGTCCACCATCAGGAACAGCGGGACCGAGGTGGCGAGGAACCCGTCGGCGTCCAGCACCCGCACGCCGCCGGACGGGGGAAACAGGGTGCCCAGGGCCGCACCGTCGTGTTCGCGCACCACCGCCACGTTGTCGGCAGCGGCCCCGTGCCGTTCGGCCAGCGGCACCAGCGTTTCCAGGCGGTGGGGGTGATAGAGGTCGTCGGCGTCCAGCGGTGCGATCAGCGGCATCACGGCTGCGGCCAGGGCGATGTTGCGGGCCGCCGGGGCGCCGGCGGCGATTCGCCCGGTGGACAGAAAGCGCAGCCGCGAATCGTCGAGTCCCTCAGCCGTCAGCAGGGCGGCGTAATCGGCGCCGTCGTCGGCGACGATCAGCGCCTCCCACCGCTGCCAGCTTTGGGCCAGCAGGCTGGCGACGGCGCGCCCGATGGTGGCTTCCGCCCGATAGGCGGGAATGATGACGCTGACACCGCCCATAGCCGGCCTATCCCCGCCGTTTCGTCTCCCCGCATGGCGCCACAGCACGCACGGCCTGTCAACCGCCGGTAGGTTTTTCCGGGCGGCGGGTACACGCGGGCTTTACGTCGCTGCGCAAAAAGTCAGGGCCAAGCCGTTGAACCGAACGCCGATACGGGCTATGTGGAGATTTGCCCGTGCTGTCCCCCGCACGCGGCCGGAAACCAGGGAGACGGACAAAGATGGCGCACGCCTACACCCGTTTGGACGAAGAAGATCCGAACGAACCGGGCAGCGAACCGGACGAAAAGTCGAAGGAGAAAGGCCCCGCCCCCTTCGCGGCGGTGCAGCAGTCGCTGTTCAAGGCGCGCACCGTCCTGATTTTCGGCCAGATCGACATGAAACTGGCCCAGGGCGTCACCGCCCAGCTTCTGGCCCTGGCGCACGAAAGCGACGACCCCATCCGCGTGGTGGTCAATTCCCCCGGCGGCCATGTGGAAGCCGGCGACACCATCCACGACATGATCCGGTTCGTGAAGCCCGACGTGAAGATGCTGGGCACCGGCTGGGTCGCGTCGGCCGGCTGCCACATCTTCCTGGCGGCTAAGCCGGAAAACCGCTTCTGCCTGCCCAACACCCGCTTCCTGATTCACCAGCCGCTGGGTGGTGCCGGGGGCCGCGCCACCGACATCGCCATCGAGGCCAAGGAAATCATCCGCATGCGCGCGCGGCTGAACGCCATCATCGCCCGCGAAACCGGCCAGCCGCTGGCAAAGGTCGAAAAGGACACCGACCGTAATTATTGGATGCAGGCCGACGAGGCCCGCGAGTACGGCATCGTCCGCACCATCATCGAGTCTTCCGAACAGTTCGCCTGATCGGCGCACTAGGGACGGCCGGACCGGCGGGCGGCGGGGGAAACCCCGCCGCCCGTTCCGTTTGGATCCCCGCCGCAACCGGCAAATCCCCCCTCGTGCCCGGTTTGCGGTTTTTAGCCCTTCTCAGGGGGGTGGTTCCCGTCATATTTTCGCCCCGTTGCCGCGCCACAGTCCCGCCGCGTGAATTCCCGTCCATCCCGGCGCGCCCGATCCGACATCGAAGCGAGAGCGATGAAGACCCAATCGTCCCCTGCCAGCCGCCGCACCGCCTCCGTTCCGCGCCGTGCCGCCCCCCGGTGTGCCCTGGCCGGTGCGCTTCTGGTGTCCGCCGCGCTCCTTCCGGCGTTCCCGGCCCTGGCGCAGGACGCCGGCCAGTGGCAGCGCCTGGAGCGGCTGGAGGCCGCCACCACGGCCCTGGGGGTGGGGGACACGATGCAGGTCGCCGAAATGTCGTCGTCGCTCGCCGCGGATTTCGAGGTGCGGCTCCAGCGGCTGGAACGCACGATCGCCGAGGTGAACGGGCGCAACGACGAGCTGGGCTATCAGATCAGCCAGCTCAAGGACCGGCTGGACCGCATCAACAGCGACGTGGATTTCCGTCTGGGCCAGCTTGAATCGGGCAAGGGCGCCGGCGGGCTGTCGGCGGTCGCACCGCCGCCCAAGACCGCCGCCGAACCGAAGGTGCCGGACGCGGCGGCGGACAAGCCCGCGGCTGCCGGAAAGCTGGACGCGCCCAAGCCCGACGCCGGCAAGACCCAGACCGCGGCCCTGCCGCCCGGTTCCAGCCCGGAAAAGCAGTACGAATACGCCTTCGCCTTCCTGCGCAACCAGGAATACGACAAGGCGGAAAAGGCGCTGCAGGAATTCGTCGCCAGGAACAAGACCAACGATCTGGCCGGCAACGCCCAGTTCTGGCTGGGTGAAACCTATTTCGTGCAGAAGAAATACACCGAGGCGGCGGTGGCCTACGCCGAGGGGATGCAGAAATACCCCAAGAGCGCCAAGGCGGCCGACAATCTGCTGAAACTGGGCATGTCGCTGGCCCAGTTGAACAAGAAGACCGAGGCGTGCACCGCCTTCGGCCAGATCGGCAAGAAGTTTCCCAACGCCGCCGCCAGCGTGAAGCGCCGGGCCGAAGCGGAACAGCGCCGCCTCAACTGCCCCTCCTGACCATGACCGGCGCGCCACGGCTGGCGGCGGATGCCTTTGCCGCCCGCATGGAACGGCTGGGCGGGTTCGAGCCGGCCCCCCGTCTGGCGGTGGGGGTGTCCGGCGGGGCCGACAGCCTGGCCCTGGCGCTGCTGACCCGGGAATGGGTGGCGGCGCGCGGCGGGTCGGTGCTGGCGCTCACCGTCGATCACGGGCTGCGACGGGAGTCCGCCGACGAGGCCGTGCGGGTGGCGGCCTGGATGGCCGCGCGGGGCATCGCCCATCGGACCCTGCGATGGGAGGGGGACAAGCCCGCCGCCGCCGTTCAGCAGGCGGCCCGCGAGGCGCGGGCGGCCCTGCTGGCCGGGGCCTGCCGTGACGACGGCATTCTTCATCTTCTTCTGGCCCACCACCGCGACGATCAGGCGGAAACCGTGCTGCTGCGGCTGTCACGCGGCAGCGGCCCCGACGGGCTGGCCGGCATGGCGCCGGTGCGCTGGGGCGCCGATGTGCGCATCCTCCGCCCTCTGCTCGACGTGCCGCACGCGAGCCTGACCGCCACCTGCCGGGCGTTGGGGCAGCCGTGGATCGAGGATCCCTCCAACCGATCGGACCATTACGCCCGCGGCCGGCTGCGGGCGGCGGGGGCCGTTCTGGCGGCGGAAGGGCTGACGGCGGAGCGGCTGTGCGACACGGCCCGCCGGTCGGCCCGGATGCGCGCGGCGCTGGACGCCGTGACCGCCGACCGCCTCGCCCGCTGCGCCACGGTGCGGCCCGAGGGGTGGATTCGCCTGGATCTGGCGTCGCTGACCGCCGCACCGGAGGAGGTGGGGTGCCGCATCCTGGCGTGCGCGCTGGTGACGGTGGGCGGTGCCGCCTATGCCCCGCGGCGGGAACGGCTGGAGCGGCTGCACGGCACGCTGCGCGCCGGGCGGCTGGGGGCGGGGGCGACGCTGGGCGGCTGCCGCGTTCTGGTGCGAGGGCGGGGGGTGCTGGTGGTGCGCGAACCGGCGGCGGTGGCGGGGGGTGTTCCCCTGTGCCCCGGCGGGCGGGTTCTGTGGGACGGGCGTTTCACCGTGACCGCCGGTCCGGGACTTGAGGGGCCGGTCACGGTGGCCGCTCTGGGGGCGGCAGGCTGGGCACAGGTGAGGGAGCGGGAAGGGGGGGCGGCGTTGCGCGCCCTGCCGGAGCCGGTGCGGCTCACGCTGCCGGCCTTGTGGCGGGAAAACGCGGTGGTCGCACAGCCTTATCTTTGGGCCAATGGCGCCGGTCCGGAGGAGGTGCAGGAGGCGGTCACACACTTCACCCCCGCGGTACCGCTGGCCGGACCCGCTTTTCCAGTTGTTTCGCACGTGCCCGGCATTATCTAATCTGGCGGAGATACCCGTGGGATTGGGAATGGTCCTCCGGCTTCCGTCGTTCAGGATGAACTTTCGGATCAGGGCACCGATCGGCGCTGGGTTCGCAGAAAGGCGTGAAACGTGAACAACTTCGGCAAAAATCTCGCGCTCTGGATCATCATCGGGCTGCTGCTGGTGGCTCTGTTCAATCTGTTCCAGAGTTCCTCCACCCGCAGCCCGCAAGCCACCATTCCGTTCAGCGAGCTGATCGCCGAGGTCGATCGCGGACAGGTGGCCGATGTCACCATCAAGGGCAATCAGGTCAACGGCCATTTCACCGATGGCCGCTCGTTCAGCACCTATATTCCGGCGGAAGCCAATCTGGTTGAGCGGCTGACGCAGAAGAACGTGCGCATCAGCGCCGTTCCCGACGACAGCAACGTGCCGTCGCTGTTCAGCGTGCTGCTGTCGTGGTTCCCCATGCTGCTGCTGATCGGCGTGTGGATCTTCTTCATGCGCCAGATGCAGTCCGGCGGCGGCAAGGCCATGGGCTTCGGCAAGTCCCGCGCCCGGCTGCTGACGGAAAAGGTGGGCCGCGTCACCTTCGACGACGTGGCCGGCATCGACGAGGCCAAACAGGAACTGTCGGAAATCGTCGAGTTCCTGAAGGACCCGCAGAAGTTCCAGCGTCTGGGCGGCAAGATCCCGAAGGGTGTGCTGCTGGTCGGCCCCCCCGGCACGGGTAAGACGCTGACCGCCCGCGCGGTCGCCGGTGAAGCCAACGTGCCGTTCTTCACCATCTCAGGCTCGGATTTCGTGGAAATGTTCGTGGGTGTGGGTGCCAGCCGCGTCCGCGACATGTTCGAACAGGGCAAGAAAAACGCCCCCTGCATCATCTTCATCGACGAAATCGACGCCGTGGGCCGTCACCGCGGTGCGGGCCTGGGCGGCGGCAACGACGAGCGCGAGCAGACCCTGAACCAGCTGCTGGTCGAAATGGACGGGTTCGAGGCGAACGAGGGCGTGATCCTGATCGCCGCCACCAACCGTCCCGACGTGCTGGATCCGGCGCTGCTGCGCCCCGGCCGCTTCGACCGTCAGGTGGTGGTGCCCAACCCCGACGTTCTGGGCCGCGAGAAGATCTTGAAGGTGCACATGCGCAAGGTGCCGCTGGCGCCCGACGTGGACGCCCGCATCATCGCCCGCGGCACCCCCGGCTTTTCCGGCGCCGACCTTGCCAATCTGGTCAACGAAGCCGCCCTGCTGGCCGCCCGCCTGGGCAAGCGCGTGGTGACCATGAGCGAGTTCGAGAACGCCAAGGACAAGGTGATGATGGGGGCCGAGCGCCGCTCCATGGTCATGTCCGAGGACGAGAAGAAGCTCACCGCCTATCACGAGGCCGGGCACGCCATCGTCGCCATCCACCAGCCCGACAGCGATCCGGTGCACAAGGCCACCATCATCCCGCGCGGCCGTGCGCTGGGCATGGTGATGCGCCTGCCCGAAGGGGACCGCATCTCCCTGTCCAAGGCCAAGCTGATCGCCGACCTGTGCGTCGCCATGGGCGGCCGTATCGCCGAGGAATTGATCTTCGGGCGCGAGCGGGTCACCACCGGCGCTTCGGGCGACATCAAGATGGCCACCGAAATGGCCCGCCGCATGGTCACCGAATGGGGCATGAGTGACAAGCTGGGGCCGCTGCTGTACGGCGAGCCGACGCAGGAGGTGTTCCTCGGCCATTCGGTCACCCAGCACAAGAACATGTCCGACCACACCGCCCAGGCGGTGGACGAGGAAATCCGCCGCATCGTGGACGAATGCTATGCGGAGGCCCGCCGGATCCTGACGGAAAACATCGACCAGTTGCATTCCCTGGCCAAGGGGCTGCTGGAATATGAAACCCTGTCGGGCGACGACATCAGCCGGCTGATGCGCGGTGATCCCATCATCCGCGACGAGGAAGGGCGCAAGACCGACAGCTTCGCCCCGCCCAAACAACCGTCTTCGGGCCGCCGTGCCTCGGTTCCGCCCAGTGCCGGGAAGGATGCCGGCCTCGATCCCGAACCCCAGGGAACCTGATCGGCGGTTGCAGTTTCCGTGTTCAAGACCCGCCCCCGCCTGGAAACAGGCGGGGGTTTCTTTCACCGAATTACAACAAATTTAATAAATTTCATTACAGCAATAGAGTGAAAACCAACCCGTAACAAAAGGTCTGATCGGACGGATTTTCCGAGAAACTTGCACTTTCTTTATTGGTGTGCAAAAAGGGGTGGTAAGAAGCGGGGTGCGTGATTAGACAACGATACGGCGGCATTAGTTTAAATAGAATGTCGTTTAGGTTGATTGTTAAATTTGAGTAAGGCTTGCCGGAATGATTAGGCAGAAGACGATCCGCACGCGACTGGCATGGCTGGCTCTGGCCTGTGCTTTGCCGGCGTGGATCATTGCCGGCGTTATGCTTTACAGTTCTTATCATGATAAAAAAGTGCTTCTTGAGCAGCAAATGCTTGAGACGGCACGTGCTTTGTCTTTGGCTTTTGATATTCAATTTGAGGGTGTGAAGGGTGTATTGAAGGCTCTGGCCACCTCCTCCTATCTGGAAGAGGGCGATATGGCCCGTTTCCACGCCCAGGCCCGCCAACTGGCGGCCCAGCAGGGGGCCGATGTCACCATCATTCTGGCCGATGCCTCGGGCCAGCAGATCGTCAACACAGCGCGCGATTACGGCCAGCCTTTGCCCAAGCGGGGCACCCCGGAGTCGGTCGCGCGGGTGTTCGCCTCGGGCACTGCGAATGTGTCGGATCTGTTCTTCGGTGCGATCACCGGCCGTCCCCTGGTGTCCATCGATGTTCCGGTGATGCGCGACGGCCGGGTGATCTATGATCTGGGTATGTCCATCCCGGCGACGCATCTGGGGGAAACCCTGTTGCGTCAGCGGCTGCCCCAGGGGTGGATCGGCGGCCTGCTGGACAGCCGGGGCATCATTTCCGCCCGGACGGTCAACCCCGAAGCGGTGCTGGGCAAGCCCACCGACTCCGGCTTCTTCGCACGGATCATGCGGGAACCCGAAGGGGCGGCGGACATCATGTCGGTGGACAACACGCCGCTGTTCCTGACCTACAGCCGGATGGCGGGGGCCGGTTGGACGGTGGTGATCGGCGCTCCATCGGAAACCATCATCAATCAGCTCAGCCATTGGCTGGTGTGGAGCCTGGGCGGTGCGGTGCTGGTGTCGCTGACCAGCGTGGCGCTGGCGATCCTGTTGGGGGGGCACACCGCGCGGGCGATCCGTGGGCTGGTCGGGCCGGCGGCGGCGCTCGGCCGTGGCGAGACGGTGCCGTTCCGGCCGCTGGGCCTGCGCGAAGCCGACGAGGTGGCGCAGGAAATGGCCCGCGCATCCAACCTGCTGCGCCAGCGGGAGGCGGAACGCGATGTGGCGGAACGGTCGCTGCTGGATCGGTCCCGGATGCTTCAGCGTCACACCGAAAACCTGCGGGCGCTGAACGATATCGCCGCCTTGCCCCACCAGGACACCGCCCAGCAGCTTTCCATGGCGCTGGATGTGGGGCGCCGGCATCTGGGGCTGGCCATGGGGATTCTCGGCCGGGTGGACGGGTGCCAGTACATCGTGCGCTATCACGCCGCCCCGCCGGAAGCGGGGCTGGTCAACGGGGCGATCATTCCCCTTGACCACACCTATTGCACGCTGGCCCTGGAAAAGGGGGATGTGATCGCCATCCCCCATGTGGGGGAATCGCCGTTTTCCGGACATCCCGGCTATGCCGCCTTTGGTTTCGAATCCTACATCGGCGTGCCGGTGATGGCCGGTGGGGCGGTCTATGGCACCGTCGCTTTCCTGGCGTCTTATCCGGTGGAGCGCGGTTTCGACCATGGCGACATGGAGTTCATGCGGCTTCTGGGGCGCTGGGTCGGGGGCATGCTGGAGCGTGAACAGGCCGACGCCGACCTGCGCGCCGCCAAAAGTGCGGCGGAACAGGCCAGTCAGGCCAAATCCGCCTTCCTGGCCAACATGAGCCATGAAATCCGCACGCCGATGAACGGCATCCTGGGGCTGGTCTATCTGCTGGAACATACCGACCTGACGCCGGTCCAGCGGGATTACGTGCGCAAGACCCAGATCTCGGCCCAGTCGCTGCTGGGCATCCTGAACGATATCCTGGATTTCTCGAAGGTAGAGGCCGGACGGGTCGAGCTGGAAGCGGTGCCGTTCCGGCTGGACGAGATGATGAAGACGCTGGCGACCGTCACCGCCGCCAACGCCCGCGGCAAGAATGTGGAGGTCCTGTTCCGCATCGCCCCCGACACGCCGCTGTCCCTGATCGGCGACCCGCTGCGGTTGCAGCAGATCCTGCTGAACCTGTCCAGCAACGCCATCAAATTCACGTCGGAAGGGGAGGTGGTGCTGTCGGTCGCCCCGACCAGCCAGGACGACGCGTCGGTGGAATTGACCTTCACCGTCCGCGACACCGGCATCGGCATTTCTCCCGAACAGCAGGCCTCCATCTTCGAGGCCTTCACCCAGGGCGACGCCACCACCACCAGGACCTTTGGCGGCACCGGGCTGGGGCTGGCCATCACCCAGCGTCTGGTGGCGCTGATGGGGGGCCGCATCTCGGTCACCAGCGAGCAGGGCCACGGCAGCCTGTTCCAGGTGTCCATCCGTTTCGGGCGGGGTCCGGAGGAGGCTCCCCCCCCCGCAGCACTGCCGTCGATCAACCGCCGGCTGCGGGTGCTGATCGCCGACGACAACCCCACCGCCCGCGACGTGCTGTCTACCATGGTTACCTCCTTCGGGTGGGAGCCGGTGATGGCCGCCACGGGCTGGGAAGCCATCGCCGTCATCGACCGCGTGGCCCGGTCGGGGGAACGGCTGGATCTGATCCTGCTGGACTGGCTGATGCCGGGGGCCGGTGGGCGCGAGGTGCTGGATTTCATCAAGGGCCGTTGGGCGCCGGGGGAAATGCCGGTGGTGCTGGTGGTCACCGCCTTTGAACAGGAACAGGTGCGCGCGGCCGCCGGCAACGACCCGGCCATCGGCATGGTGCTGACCAAGCCGGTCATGCCGTCGGGACTGCTGGACGCGGTGACGACCCTGCTCCACGCCGCTCCGGGCGGGCAGGGCGTGCCGGACGACTCATCCACCCCGGATCATCTGGTGTTGATGGGGGTGTCGGTGCTGGTGGTGGAGGACAACGCCATCAACCAGATGGTCGCGCGCCGCATCCTGGAAACCGCCGGCGCCACCGTCGCAACGGCGTCCAGCGGGATGGAGGCGGTGGACAAGCTGGCCGCCGCCCCCGGCGTGTTCGATCTGGTCCTGATGGACATCCAGATGCCGGGAATGGACGGGTACGAAGCCACCCGGATGATCCGCGAGACCCTGGGCCTCGCCACGCTGCCCGTGGTCGCCATGACCGCCAACGCCATGCCCAGCGACCGCGAACGCTGTCTGGCCGCCGGCATGAACGAGCATGTCAGCAAGCCGCTGGATCTGGACCGGCTGCTGTCGGTGATCCTGCACTTCACCCGTGAGGCCGGAGCGGGGGCAGCGGCCAAGGCCGATTCGGCGCCGGTGCCGGCACCTTCCGCGGCGGCGCCGGTTCTGGAGGGCTTCGATTACGACATGGCTCTGGAGCGGGCCAGCGGCGACACCGCCTTTCTCGCGCTGCTGATGACCGAGTTCGTCAAGAGCTGCGCCGATTCCGGGGCGGGAATCACCAAGGCCCTGGCCGACGGGGATCTGGGCCGGGTCGCCCAGATCGCCCACACGCTGAAAGGGGTGGCGGGCAATCTGGGGGCCATGACCCTGTGCCGGGCTTCCGATGCGCTGCTGGCCGCGGCCCGCCAGGGCGATCATGCCCAGGCCGCCGCCCTGAGCGGGGAGGTGGTGCGGCTGCACCGCATCGCCATCACCTCGGCAGCGGCCTATGCCGGCGTGGCGGTTCCGGCGTAACGGCGGCGTCCCGTCACCCGTTGCCGGCCCCGTCACCGAAGGTTTCCGCCGTGAAATGGCGAGCGGTCAGGGTGCCGGTTTCCCGGTCGGGGTCCAGCCCGGCCTTGGCCTTCAGATGGCGCAGGAACTGCCGGGGATCGGGCAGCATGTCCCACACCTTGGGCAGGAACAGGGCGGCGCGCGGACCGTCCTGCAGGATCAGCCCGTCCACGCCGGGGCGCAGGGCCGCCAGCAACCCCGCCTCGTCGGTGAAGGGCAGGGGGCGGTCGTGGGACAGGATGGAAATGGTCACCGTCACCCGCCCCACCTCGTCCGCCGTCAGCGGACCGAAGCGGGGATCGTTCAGCGCCGATTTGCCGGTGTTGACGATCACGTCGCGCACCAGCGGATGGACGGCTTCCAGGCTGCCGATGCAGCCGCGCAACTGTCCGCCGATCTCCAGCGTGACGAAGGTGCGGCGCAGGTTGCGCAACGGGACGGGGAAGGTGTCCACCGCCACCTCCGGCACCCGGCCCCGCTGCACCACATGGGTCAGGGCGGCATGGGCGGCGCGCAGCAGTTCGGCCCGCTCCTCGTCGCTCAGCCGGGCCTGTTCCGCCGGCTCGGCGGTGTAGGCGCCATAGCCGACCACCCGATGGCGGTCCCCCGCCGTGTCCCCCGACGAGCGCAGATCCCGCGTGGTCAGGCGCAGGTCCAACGCCCGCGCCCGGTTGAGCAGGGCCGCCACCGGCTTGAAGCCACAGGCCTGATCGCCGGTCAGCCCCGCCGGCTCGGCCCGTTCGATGGCGTGGGCGGTGGCCAGGTCCAATTGCCGGGCGGTGTCGTAATCGTGGTAATGGCTGAGGTCGGAGGACACCACCACCAGCGTCTCGTCCCCGCCCCACAGCCGGGTCATCACCGCTTCCACCGTTTCGGGTGCCGCGGCCCCCACCAGCAGCGGCACAACCGCCGCCTTGGGGAAGCACCGCTGGAGGAACGGCAACTGCACCTCCAGGGCGTGTTCCCCATCGAAGGCACGGTCGAGGATCTGGACGTCGGGCAGGCCCAGCAGGCTGTCCACCGCCGCCCGGTCCACCGGCACCACACCCAGGGGCGTCATCAGCCCGTCGGCGCTGGGTGCTGCCAGCCCGCGGAAGGGAAGCCGGTGCGCCGGGCCGAACAGCAGCACCCGCCGCACCGCGTCGCCGCGGTGGCGCACGGCGGCATAGGCGGTCCCGGCAATGGCCCCGGAATAGACATAGCCGGCGTGGGGGGCGATGATGGCCTTGGCCGCGACCGGGCCGCAGGATGCCCCCGACAGACAGGCATCGACCATACGGGCCAGAGCCGTGGGATCGGCGGGGTAGAAGGCCCCGGCCACCGCCGGCGCCCGCACCCGATCCGCCGCCAAAGGCAGCGGCGCATCAAATGAGCCGGACATCGTGAACAGCCCTCCGCTGATACCCATATGACGGGTACAGTTTACAACAGGCAGTGGGGGCAGCGGCGGGGAATTCGCCGCTCCTGCCCCGTTTGCGTGAGGTGCGGCAATCATGAGCACGTCCTTTCTCCACCAACCGCCGGCCCATCCCGCCCGTTACTGGCACACATGCGACGACGGGCGCCTGCAATGCGACCTGTGCCCGCGCCATTGCCGCCTGTCGGACGGGCAACAGGCCCTGTGCTTCGTGCGTGAACGGCGGGGCGACGGCATGGTGCTGACCACCTATGGCCGGTCGTCGGGTTTCTGCATCGATCCTATCGAAAAGAAGCCGCTGCACCATTTCCTGCCGGGCACGCCGGTCCTGTCGTTCGGCACCGCGGGGTGCAACCTGACCTGCCGCTTCTGCCAGAACTGGGACATTTCCAAATCGCGGGAGATGGACACGCTGGCGGCCTCGGCCAGCCCGCAGGCGCTGGCGGCTGCGGCGGTGCGGACCGGCTGCCGGTCGGTGGCCTTCACCTACAACGATCCGGTGATCTTCCTGGAATACGCGGTGGACGTGGCGGCCGCCTGCCGGGCGGCGGGGGTGCGCACGGTGGCGGTCACCGCCGGTTACATCTGCCCCGAACCGCGGGTGGAGTTCTTTGCGGCCATGGACGCCGCCAACGTGGATCTGAAGGGCTTTTCGGAGGATTTCTATCATCGCATGACCGGCGCCCATCTGGCCCCGGTGCTGGACACGCTGGTGTGGCTGAAACGGGAAACCGGGGTGTGGCTGGAAATCACCACCCTGGTGATCCCCGGCGCCAATGACTCCGATGCCGAACTGGACGCCATGACCGGCTGGATCGCCGGAACCCTCGGCCCCGAGGTTCCGCTGCACCTGACCGCCTTCCACCCCGATTTCCGGCTGCGCGACCGGGGTGCTACCCCTCATGCCACGCTGGTCCGCGCCTATGACATCGCCCGGCGCAACGGGCTGCACCATGTCTACCTGGGCAATGTGGACGATCCCCGCCGGGCCGCGACCCGGTGCCACGCCTGCGGGGCGGAGGTGATCGGCCGGCGCGGCTACACCATCACCGGCTGGGGGCTGGATGCGGATGGGCGCTGTGCTTCCTGCGGCACCCTGGTGCCGGGGGTGTTCGAGGCCCGGCCCGGAGCCTGGGGCGCGCGGCGGGTGCCGGTTTCAATGGAAACCGTGGGCGGGGCGGCGTGAAAATACGGTAATCCGGGTGGTTTTTGTTTCCCGGCTGAATTTTGCCAATGACCCCATGGAAATAAGGGAGACATGAGCCGTCCCTAGGATGCTCTCCGCCGATAACGGGGGGCATTGGCGCGATGGACAAGACGGAAACGGGCGAAACGGGGACGGATCAGCGCGGCACCGCGGAAACCAAGGTGTGTGGCGTGCTGGAAGCGGCCCTGGCCGCCGTCACCGGGAATGGGGGGCTGGACGGGGACACGCGGGACCGGCTGTGCGCACGGCTGCGCGCACTCCAGTCCGGGTTCTGCGCCGGCCGCCACGATTGCGGCGTGTGCGACCGGGGATTCGCCTGCCGTCAGGTGGTGCGGATGCTGTTCCACGCCAACGGCATTCCGCCGCTGACGGAGGAGTGAGCCGCGGGCGTCAGTCGATCAGCTCTTCCAGCGTGGTGCGGACCACCTGCACGATATCGGAGGCGCGGGCGTCCACATCGACGTTGCGGGTGCCCAGGATCACGGACAATTCGTGGGCGGTGGTCGGGGCAAAGCGGGCGATTTCCTGAATCAGATCGTCGGGCATGATGGCATCGCGCGTCACCCCCGCCGCCGCCGCCGTCCGGTCGCGCCATAGGTTGAGCGCGGCGGCGATCGACGCCTCGATCTGCTGGGATTCCTCCTTGCGCCGCAAATCCTGGTAGAGCACCAGAACGCGCCACGCGCCGGGGGCATAGGCGGTGTCGATCCGTGATACCTCGACCGTCCGCAGGAATGCGGCCAGGTCCGCCTGTGCGCCCTCGGGCTGGTCGTCGGGAATGGAAAACGTTTTGATTTCCAGGGTCATGATCGTCGGACCGGCTCTCTTTCCACAATTCAAGCCTCCCCAGGCGGTTGCGCGGGGGAGCGGCCATGATGAAATGTGACGCTTTGCGGCGGTTCCTGCAACTGCCGCTTACCCTTGCGGTGCATAAAGAACGAAACCAACGCCCGTGCTTGTTTTTCAGGTCTTCACGATGTCCTAAAATGTTAAGAAAGGCAAAGGAAAGAAACGGACAGGCATTACCATACTGTCATCAAAACGACACTTTACAGTGAATGACGCGGCGCAGACTCTCGTGTTAGGTTGTCCGTGGTCCTGGAATGGGATTTCTGGGATCGCCGTGCAGCCAATCAGACGAGAGCCATCATGGATTACCGGGTCAGCAAAAATGTCGAGGCACCCGATACCACGGTCGTCTATCTGTCGGGCCGCATGACCTTCGCCGACCATGAATCGTTCCGCGGCGTGATCGCCGCCTTCGACGGCGCGGCGGGGCATCGGATGATCTTTGACCTGTCGGAACTGGAATTCATCGATTCGTCGGGGCTTGGCATGTTCATCATCGCCCGCGACACCGCCCAGAAGCGCAGCCTGGAGTTTTCCATCCGCCGCGCGCGGGACGAGGTGAAGCGGCTGATTACCGTGGCCAAGTTCCATCGCATGTTCGATATCGCCGACTGATGTTAAGAACCGCCCTGCGTGTCCTGCCGCGCCCCATGTGGCGCACCGTCCGCGCCCGGATGCGGCGGCGGGAAACCACCCCGGCACCCGGCCATCCGCCGCCCCCCCGTTCGGATGGGGGTGCGGCGACGGTGGCGGAGCAGGGACACGGCGCTCTCCCCGATCCTTCCCAGCCCGGCAGGTCCGTCATGTCCGTTTCCGCGTCCCATTCGCTGTACGGTCTTGATCCCGGTATTCCGCTGCATGGGCAGCGGGTGCTGATCGTTGATGACAACACCTTCAACCGCCGCACGCTCACCCGCTTCCTGACCTGGGCCGGCATCCGCCGGGTGGACGCGGTGACCGAACCCGACGAGATCATGGCGGCGCTGGAGGCGGTCAACCCCGACATGGTGGTGATCGACTGCGACATGGTGGGGCTGGACGGCATCGCGCTGTGCCGCCGGTTGCGCGACGATCGCCGATGGCGCGATCTGCCGGTGGTGATGCAGACCGGGCTGCCGTCGGACCAGTTCCGCGCCGTCTGTTTCCAGGCCGGGGCCACCGACATCATCGGCAAGCCGGTCAATCCCGGCGAATGCATCGCCCGCGTGCGCTATCATCTGGAACGCCGGCAACTGATCCATGAGCTGCGCGGCTTCCGCGAGCGGGTGGAGCGGGACCTGATGGAAGCCCGCGACATGCAACTGGCCCTGGTTCCCGAAACCGCCCATGTGGCGGCGGTGGGGGAACGGCATGACATGTGGATCGACGCGGCGTTCCGCTCGTCCGACGAGATCGGCGGCGATTTCTGGTCGCTGTTCGAACTGGGTGCCCAGCGGCTGGCGGTGTTCGTCGCCGATTTCTCCGGCCACGGCATCACCGCCGCCATCAACGCCTTCCGCCTGCACACCCTGCTGACCCGCCTGCCGCAGACGGAGATGAACAACCCCGCCGCCCTGCTGGCGCTGTTGAATCAGCGGTTGAAGGAAATCCTGCCGGTCGGGCAATTCGCCACCGCCTTCTACGGCATCATCGACCGTGGAGAGGGGCTGTTGACCTATGCCGCCGCCGGCGCGCCCAACCCGATTCTGGGTGGGGGCGGAACGTTCCGGCCGCTGGACGCCAGCGGCTTCCTGCTGGGGGCGTTCTACGAGGCCACGTTTGAGAACCATGTGGTGCCGTTCTGCCAGGGGGAGAGTCTGTTCCTCTACAGCGACGGCCTCAGCGAGGCGCAGGACGGTTTCGGCAGCATGATGGGGGAGGATGGGTTGCTGGATCTGGTGGCGGCGGCGGCCCGCGACAACCACGCCCGTCCCTTGCCCGGTTTGCTCGACGCCGTGGCCGAACGCTACGGCGAACGGCTGCACGATGACCTGACCGCGGTGTGGATCACCCGCCGCTGAGCGTTCCGTCTCCGTACTTTCTCGTGCTAATTGATGCATTGCAGAATGGTATCTCTGGCGAATCGTCAGATAACCATATTATATTTCGGACTATCCCGTCCGATCTGCGGCCCGGTGCGCCGGCGCAGGGCGGCGGTTCGGACAAGGCATTCAGCACGCCGAAAAAGACACGAGGAGAATGGCATGGCTTCGATCATGATTAAGGTCGCCCGCGAAGGGTTGATTTCCAAGGCGCACCGTTCGGCCGACGTCGGCCCGACGACCGGCGATTCCATCGTCTATGAAATCCAGGATGTTCCCGACGGGGTGTCGGTGGATGACGTGATCGCGGTCTTCAAGGGCTACAAGCCGGCGGACAAGGTGTACGAGATCAGCTTTGCCGATCTGAAGAAGTGATCGTGCCGGCCCCCTTCGGCAGAAGGGGGCCGGGGCACGAAAAAGGGCCTGTCCCGCGGCGGTGGGACAGGCCCTTTTTCGTGGGTGTTTTCCGGTGAACCGGATCAGGCCTGCTTGGCGTAGCGGGCGGCCCAGATTTCGAGCTGCTTCACATGGTCGGCTTCTTCGGCGGCGAATTCCTCGGCCATCATGCGCACCTCGGGATCTGCGGTGGCGCTGGCGATGTCGGCATAGAACGCCTGGCTGCGCCGTTCCCCCTCCAGCGCCAGATCCAGGGCGTATTCCGTGGTCATGAGATAGTGGGACGCCTCCATCGACGCGGCTTCGGGGCTGTCGCCGTCGGGCCAGCGGTATTGATCGGGCGTCAGCACGGGGATGTCGCGGTAGGCGGTGCGGCTGCGCGCGTCGGCCAGATGAAGCCGCGAATATTCGGCCATCTTGGAGAAGAAGCCGGCGACGTCACGGTTGCCGTAGGTCTTCATGGACTCGGCCAGATCGGCGTAACGCTCCGCGGCTTCCTGTTCCAGGGCGACGGCGTGGGCGAGAAACTCGGCGATATCGTTCATGGCGGGGCGTGCTGACTGTTGATGATGGAAATTGGATTGGGTCCCATCTATACGCCTTTCGGCCATGCCGCACCAGCGGGAAAGGCATCACGGCGAAAAGGGGCTTTCCCCGGCCATCGTCTTTAACGATAGGTGCCTCTGCTCCTGCACACTGATAAGGTGTCCGTTGTTTCGGTTGCTCGCTCCCAAAAAGGCGGGAATCTGAAAACTTATGGCTGCATCGGGGAGGTGTTTGGTTGCCCCTGATGCTTTGGCAGACCATTGTGCCGATCAAATTCCCCTTTTGGTTTTATTAAAATATATTTTCTTCACCCAAAACTGGATTTCATGACCAGTTTCAAAATGATCTTTGATTTTTGATGGTCAACATTCCCTTTATCATCATATCAAAATGAATATAAAAAATCATATTGACCATAGAAAAGAATCATAATAGAGAAAACGAAAGAAGTTTGTTGCGCATGTATTCATTATATTGGCAATGAATTCATGTATGTGCAGATCGGATTCGCCAGTATTGCCTGAAAGATCAGAAATCAGTCGTTAGATTGATTATTATTATTCGAAATCTTTGATGCCTCAGGGGATCGCCGCGCGGCTTCGGCGTGGCGGCGCGGCATGGGGGAAGGGGATTGCGATGCCGGTCGAACGAAGTGCTGCGGACGCTCTGGCTTTCTGCCGCCCGGCCCTGATGTGGGCGGGGGGCTTCAGCCTGCTGGTGAACCTTCTGGCGCTCACCTCGTCGCTTTACATGATGCAGGTTTATGACCGGGTGGTGCCGTCGGGGCATCTGGCGACCTTGCTGTACCTGACGGTGGTGGCGGTGGCGGCGCTGGGGCTGATGGCCTTCCTCGATTATGTCCGCGGCCGGACGCTGGCGGTGTCGGGGGACTGGCTGGAACGCCGGCTGGGCGCGCCCATCCTGGAACGGGTGGCCGACGGGGTGCTGGCCGGACGGGCGGAACGCACCGAGGCGCTGCGCGATCTGGCCGCCGTGCGCGGCACCATGGCGGGGGGTGCCGTCTTCCTGCTGGATGCGCCGTGGGTGCCGGTCTATGTGGCGGTGATCTATCTGCTGCACCCGCTGCTGGGGCATCTGGCGGTGGGGGCGGTCGTGGTGCTGGCGGTGCTGGTGCTGGCCAACGACCGGATGACCCGGCGGGGGGCCGCGCTGTCGGCGGCGGCGGGGCGCCGGGCGCTGGTGGCCGCCGATACCGCGGTGCGCAACGCCGAGGTGCTGGATGCCCTGCACCTGCTGCCCGGCCTGCTGCGCCGCTGGCAGGTGCATCATCGGGATTGCCTGGACCGCAACGAGCGGGTTCAGCGGCGCAGCGCCGTGCTGCTGGCGCTCACCCGCTTCCTGCGCCAAGTGGTGCAGGTGGCGGTGCTGGGGCTGGGGGCGTGGCTGTCGGTGCGGCACGAGATCACCGGCGGCGCGATGATCGCCTCCTCCATCGTGCTGGGGCGCGCCCTGTCGCCGGTGGAACAGGCCATCGGCGGCTGGCGTCAGGCGGTGGCCGGGTGGGAGGCTCTGGGGCGGCTCAACGCGGTGCTGTCCCGCCCGCCGCGGCGGGCGGCGGGGCTGCCGCTGCCCGAACCGACCGGGCATCTGACCGTGCGCGACGTGGTGTACCGGGTGGGGGATTCCACCGGGCCAGTACTGCCCCGCCCGATCCTGCAAGGGGTGTCGTTCGAGGTGCGTCCGGGGGAAGCCCTGGCCATCATCGGCCCGTCGGCCGCCGGCAAATCGACCCTGGCCCGGCTGCTGGTGGGGCTGCACCCGCCGCTGGCCGGGGCGGTACGGCTGGACGGCGCCGACCTGTTTCAATGGCGCCGCGACGATGTGGCCCGCCATCTGGGCTATCTGCCCCAGGATGTGGCGCTGTTCGGCGGCACGGTCGCCGACAACATCGCCCGGCTGGGCGACCCCGATCCCGCCGCGGTGGTGGAGGCGGCGCGGGCGGCCGACTGCCACGACATGATCCTGCGCCTTCCCCAGGGGTACGACACCGATATCGGCGACGGCGGGGCCTGCCTGTCCGGCGGACAGCGCCAGCGTCTGGCCCTGGCCCGCGCGCTCTATGGCATGCCGCGGCTGGTGGTTCTCGACGAACCCAACGCCAGCCTCGATCCCGAAGGGGAGGAGGCGCTGAACCGGGCTGTCGCCGGGCTGAAGGAGCGGGGGGCCGCCGTGGTTCTGGTGGGCCACCGGCCCAGCACCCTGGGACAGGTTGACCGCATCCTGGTGCTGCGGGACGGGCGGGTCGATCTGCTGGGGCCGCGCAACGAGGTGATCGAGACGCTGAAGCGCCGCACCCTGCACCCGGTCGGATCCCCGGCCGCAGGCCGCCCGGTCGCCGTTTCCCCCCCCACCCCCACCGCCCTTAAGGAGACGACCGCATGAGTGCCGCCGCGCTGCATGATCCGCCGGCCGGACCGCCGGTGCGCACGCTGATCGCCGCCGGGGCGCTGGCGGCCCTGGTGGGGTTCGGCGGCTTCGGCGGCTGGGCCGCCCTGGCGCCGCTGGCCAGTGCCGCCATCGCCCCCGGCACCGTCACCGTGGACGGCAACCGCAAGACCGTGCAGCACCTGGACGGCGGCATCATCGCCGAGATCCTGGTGCGCGAAGGCGACCGGGTGGCGGCGGGGCAGCCGGTGATGCGGCTGGACGATCTGGAAACCCGTTCCACCATCGCGCTCCTCGACGGGCAGGTCTGGGCGCTGGCGGCGCAGGAAGCCCGTCTGGCGGCCGAGCGTGACGGCCGCGCCGACGTGACGTTTCCCGCTGAATTGACCGCCCTGACGGGGGAGCGGGCGGTGGCCGAGATCCTGGCCGGCCAGCAGCGCATCTTCGCCAGCCGCCGCACCAGCCTGGACAGCCGGGCCGAGGTGATCCGCCAGCGCATCGCCCAGCAGCAGGCGCAGATCGCCGCCCTGGATGCCCAGCGGGCCGCCGGGCGCGGGCAACTGGCCCTGATCGCCGAAGAGGTCGTCGGGGTGGAGATCATGGTCCGTCAGGGGCTGGAGCGCAAACCCCGCCTGCTGGCCCTTCAGCGCCAGCAGGTGGAACTGGAAGGGCAGCAGGGCGACCTTGCCAACCGCATGGCCCAGGCCCGTGAGGCCATCGCCCAGGCTGAACTGGAAATCCTCAGCCTGCGCGACGACCGCCAGAGCGAGATCGCCACCGAACTGCGCGACGTGCAGGTCCGGCTGGCCGAGGCGCGGGAAAAGCGCGCCGCCGCCGCCGTGCGCCAGGGCCGCCGCGATGTGGTGGCCCCGGTCGCCGGTGTGGTGATGAAGCTGCGCCACTTCGCCCCCGGTGCGGTGGTGACGCCGGGCGGGGATATCCTGGATCTGGTGCCCCAGGACGAGCCGCTGGTGATCGACGCCCACGTCAGCCCCACCGACATCGACGTGGTGCGCGCCGGATTGCCGGCCAAGGTGGTGCTGAGCGCGTTCAAGAGCCGGACGACCCCGCAACTGGCCGGACGGGTGACGCGGGTATCGGCCGACGCCCTGACCGACGAGCGCACCGGCACCGCTTATTACCGGGCACAGGTGGAGGTGGACGCGGGCGAACTGGCCGCCCTGGACGGGGTTCATCTGCAGCCGGGGATGCCGGCGGAAACCCTGATCCTGACCGGCGAGCGGACCCTGCTGCGCTATCTGCTGCAACCCATCGAGGATTCCTTCCGGCGGGCGTTTCGGGAGGACTGACCCCATCCCGCCGGATCCCCTTTCCACCGCATCCCCATGGAATGCCCATGGCGGCGGTGGCTGATACGGCGCCGGCCATCAGGGCGGGTGCCATGAACCCAGAACCAGAAGGGACTGATTTCAATGACTGTTTACAGCGGCGCGACCGAAGGTAGCGATTACATCGACATCCGGTCCTATGTTCCGGTCTATCCCGAAAACGCCAATGCGGCGCATGGCCTCGGCGGTAATGATACGATTCTGGGCAGCGCCTATGCCGACCTTCTGACGGGTGGTGAGGGCAACGACCTGATCTATGGCTACAACGGCAACGACATTCTGGTCGGCGATAACGGCAACGACACGCTGTACGGCGGCAACGGCAATGATTCGGTGCTGTCGGGTGCGGGCGACGACCATCTTCTGGGTGGGGCCGGCAACGACCTGATGTACGGCGGCACCGGCAACGACATCTATTACCACTACGCCAGCGAAGGCGTTGACACCATCAACGACGACAAGTCCGAAGCCGGCAACACCGGCTACGGCGGCGGCACCTCGGACATCGTTTATTTCGCCAACGTCAATCTGGCGAACCTGGGCTGGGCGCAGCCGGTCGGCAGCAACGACCTGTGGCTGGGCACCACCGCGGATCTGTCCGACGGCGTTCTCAGCGACGGCGTGGTGATCCAGGACTTCTTCCTGGGCGGCAACAACCTCGTCGAGTGGCTGGTCACCGCAGACAACTATTCGGTCAATCTGGCCTCGCTGCTGTAACCGGCGCGTCTGAAAACCGCAAACCGCCAGGGGGGCGTTCCTCTCTGGCCCGTCGGATCCTCCGTTCCACCGCACCCCCATGGAATGCCCATGGCGGCGGTGGCTGATACGGCGCCGGCCATCAGGGCCGGTGCCATGAACCAAGAACCAGAAGGGACAGATTCCAATGGCTGTTTATCCCAATCCGACCCAGGGTAACGATTACATCGACATCCGGTCCTATGTTCCGGTCTATCCCGAAAACGCCAACGGCGCGGACGGTCTGGGTGGCAACGATACGATTCTGGGCAGCGCCTATAACGACGTCATCACGGGTGGCGACGGCAACGACCTGATCTATGGCTACAACGGCAACGACATTCTGGTCGGCAACACCGGCAACGACACGCTGTACGGTGGCAATGGCAATGATTCGGTGCTGTCCGGTGCGGGCGACGACCATCTTCTGGGTGGGGCCGGCAACGACCTGATGTACGGCGGCACCGGCAACGACATCTATTACCACTACGCCAGCGAAGGCGTTGACACCATCAACGACGACAAGTCCGAAGCCGGCAACACCGGCTACGGCGGCGGCACCTCGGACATCGTTTATTTCGCCAACGTCAATCTGGCGAACCTGGGCTGGGCGCAGCCGGTCGGCAGCAACGACCTGTGGCTGGGCACCACCGCGGATCTGTCCGACGGCGTTCTCAGCGACGGCGTGGTGATCCAGGACTTCTTCCTGGGCGGCAACAACCTCGTCGAATGGCTGGTCACCGCCGACAACTATTCGGTCAATCTGGCCTCGCTGCTGTAATCGGCGCTCCTGAAAACCGCAAACGGCCAGGGTCGGGATCGTCCCGCCCTGGCCTGTGGCCGGCATCGGTCTGATGCCGGTTCGTGACACTTCCAAATCGTAAAGGTACGATTCTCATGGCGATGTATTATGGCACCTCAGCGTCCGAAGTGATCGACGTCACCTCCTGGGTGCCGGTCTATCCGGAAACCGCCACGGGTGTGTTGGCGGGGGCCGGCAATGACACGATCTATGGCAGCGCCTATGTGGATCTCATCCAGGGTCAGGACGGCAATGACCTGATGTACGGCAACAACGGGGACGACGGCCTGGTTGGCGGCAACGGCAACGACACGCTGTACGGCGGCAACGGGGCGGATTCGCTCCTGTCCGGTGCGGGTGACGACCGGCTTCTGGGCGGGGCCGGCAACGACCTGATGTACGGCGGCACCGGCAACGACATCTATTACCACTACGCCAGCGAAGGCGTTGACACCATCAACGACGACAAGTCCGAAGCCGGCAACACCGGCTACGGCGGCGGCACCTCGGACATCGTTTATTTCGCCAACGTCAATCTGGCGAACCTGGGCTGGGCGCAGCCGGTCGGCAGCAACGACCTGTGGCTGGGCACCACCGCGGATCTGGCGGACGGCATGCTGAGCGACGGCGTGGTGATCGAGGACTTCTTCCTGGGCGGCAACAACCTCGTCGAATGGCTGGTCAGCGCGGACGGCTATTCCGCCAATCTGGCGTCCCTGCTGTAACAGGCGGCCAAAGCCCTCCCGCCCGCACCGGCTGCGTGGGCGGGGGGCCGCGGTCATCAGAAGCTGGGCGGCACCTCGCGCTTGCGGGCCAGCACGATGTCGAGTTTCTGGAACATCTGGGCGCTTTCCTCGAAGCTCAGCCGGTTGCCGCGCGACGGCTTGACGTCGGAAAAGAAGATGGACGCGCTGCTGTTCAGCGCCGACAGGCAGCTTGCCAGCACCCAATAGGTGCGCCGCGCCCCTTTCAGAAAATGGATGAGCTGCTTGGGCTTGCCGCCCAGAAAAGCGGCGTGGGCGCCGTCGTATTGGTGCATGATGACACGGGTTTCGTCCACCTGAGCCTTCAGCCGGGTGGTGATGCGGTCGCGGAACATCACGAGCTGGTCCATGAAGGTCCGGTTCATCGATGCGTCGAAGGGGATGGCATCGCGCGACCCGAACCAGCGCAGCATCTCCGCCACCCGCGGGGCGATCACCCGCAACTGAACCTGATAGAAGGTGATTCCCTTCCACGCCGCGAACACCACCGGCGCGTCCGCCTCGCCGATGCCGAAGGCGGCGATGAAGTCGCGGGCTTCGGGAAGGGCGGGGTTCCACAGGGCGGTGACCACCCGGTCGCGGTCGGCGGCGGGGCGTTTGCCGACGGCAAACGCCTTGTCGATGATCTCGGCGATCTTGGTGGAGATCATCTGCCGGATCAGGGCCACCTCCTTCTCGTTCAATTGCAGATAGGAGGAGTCATAGGCCACCTGCTGGCTGTCCAGGTAATCCCTGACCAGGAACGGGTCCAGCGACGGCACATTGTCCAGCAGCAGCAGACGGTCGAGATCCCGGTGCAGCCGTTCATTACCGCTTTCCGCACGGATGCCCAGATAGTCCTGCAACAGCACATCGCAATTCTTTTGCCGCAGGTAGATGGCCGATCCGCCTTCACGCGGGCGTTGAATGTCGTAGGGGATATAGATCCCCGTCTCGATGGGCCGGAAATCCTCCAGATCCCCCCCGTCGAACAGGCCGCCGCTGGGGATGCGGTCGGGAAAGTTGGGGTATTTGAACAGCATCGCCCCGTTGAGCGCGCGGGAGGAAAACAGCCATTTCTCCGGCACGGAATCACGGGACAGCAGCGCCAGATTCATCGACACGCTGGATCCACCGTACAGAATGGAATCCAGCAGCGGAGAAAAGCTTTTGCCGACGATGGCGTTCATTGTACCCACCTGAGCGAACGGATTGGGCCGTAAGGCCGGCCTCATCATATCGTCACACACTTACCCCTTCCTTAAGACATAGGCGTGCAATCTTGGAGCGATTACCAATTGACGATACGCTTCCTGCACTTGCATTCGCTCTGGAGTCGTGTGGAGTAGCGGTGCTCCAGGCCCCCCCCGGTGCCGGTAAGACAACCAAAGTTCCGCTGGCGCTGCTGCACGCCCCCTGGCTGGCGGGGCGCAAGATCATCGTGCTGGAGCCGCGCCGGCTGGCCGCCCGTGCGGCAGCCCGGCGCATGGCCGCCATGCTGGGGGAAGAGGTCGGGGGCACCGTCGGCTATCGCGTCCGGCTCGACACCCGCGTCGGTCCCGCCACCCGGATCGAGGTGGTGACCGACGGGCTGTTCCTGCGCCAGCTTCAGGAAGATCCCGAAATCCCCGGCATCGGGGCGGTGCTGTTCGACGAATTCCACGAACGCGGCATCGACAGCGACCTTGCCCTGGCGCTGTGCCTGGAATCCCGCGCGGCGCTGCGCGACGATCTGCGGCTGGTGGTGATGTCGGCGACGCTGGACGGCGCCCCGGTGGCTCGCCTGCTGGGCGACGCGCCCGTCGTCACCAGCCAGGGGCGGGCCTATCCGGTGGACAACCGCCATCTCGACGCCCCGCCGCCGGGTGCCCGCATCGACGACGCCGTGGTGGGAGCCGTCCGCCGGGCGCTGGCGGAGGAAAGCGGCAGCCTGCTGGTGTTCCTGCCCGGCGCGGGGGAGATCCGGCGGGTACAGGCGGCGCTGGACGGTACCGTGGGACTGGGGGTGGAGATCGCCCCGCTGTACGGCGACCTGACCGCCGACGCCCAGGACCGCGCCATCGCCCCGGCCCCGCCCGGTGTGCGCAAGGTGGTGCTGGCCACCTCCATCGCCGAAACCAGCCTGACCATCGAGGGGATCCGGGTGGTGGTGGACAGCGGCCTGATGCGGGTGCCGCGCTTCGATCCCCGCAGCGGCATGACGCGGCTGGTGACGGTGAAGGTGTCCCAGGCCTCCGCCGAGCAGCGCCGGGGCCGCGCCGGGCGTCTGGAACCGGGGGTGTGCTACCGCCTGTGGCCGGAAGCGGTGCACCGGGCGCTGGCGCCCTTCACCACGCCGGAAATTCTCGACGCCGATCTGGCGCCGCTGGCTTTGGAACTGGCGGCGTGGGGGGCGGGCGACCCGGCGGGGCTGGCGTGGCTGGACCCGCCGCCCGCCGCCGCCATGACCCAGGCGCGGGACTTGCTGGGCGAACTGGGGGCGCTGGACGCCGGCGGGGCCATCACCCCCCACGGGCGGCGGATGGCCGGTTTCGGCGTCCACCCGCGGCTGGCCCACATGATGCTGAAGGCCAGAGAGCGGGGGCTGGGCGGGCTGGCCTGTCAGGTGGCGGCCCTGTTGGGGGAGCGGGACATTCTGCGCGCCCAGCCGGGGTTCCAGGACAGCGACCTGCGCTTGCGGGTGGAGGTGCTGCGGGCGCTGGAGCGTGGGGATAAGGGTGGCGGTGTCGGCCGCGGCCTGTCGGTGGAGCGGGGCGGGGCGCAGCAGGCATCCAAACTGGCCCGCCAGTGGCAGCGGCAGTTGAGGGTGAAGGGGGACGAGGGGGACATCGGCTCCACCGGGCTGGTGGTGGCGCTGGCCTATCCCGACCGCATTGCCCGCCGCCGCGGCGGTGGGGGTGGGGCCGGCGGGCAGGCGGCGCAATACCGCCTGTCCAACGGCCGCGGCGCCTTCTTCGCCTCCCATGAACCGTTGTCGGCGCAGGACTGGCTGGCGGTGGCCGATCTGGACGGTGCCGCGCGGGAGGCGCGCATCTTCCTCGCCGCACCCGTCACCCAGGGGGAGATCGAAGACCTGTTTTCCGACGCCATCCGCACGGAAACCGAGGTGGCGTGGGACGCCCGCGAGCAGCTGGTCCAGGCCCGCCGCCGCCGGATGCTGTTCGCCCTGTCCCTGAAGGAGGAACGGCTGCAGAACCCGCCCCCCGGCACGGTCGCCGCCGCCATGGCCGAGGGGGTGCGGCAGATGGGTCTGTCCTGCCTGCCCTGGACCGACGGCATGCGGGCGTGGCAGGCCCGTGTCGCCTTCCTGCGCCGGATCGAGGGGGAGGAATGGCCCGACGTCTCCGACGACGCCCTGCTGGCAGCCATCGACGACTGGCTGCTGCCCTTCCTGGACGGCATCGCCCGGCGGGCGCATCTGGAGCGCATCGACCTGTCGTCGGCCCTGCGCGGCCTGTTGCCGTGGGCCATGCAGAAGCGGCTGGACGCGGAGGCGCCCACCCATGTGGAGGTGCCGTCCGGGTCCCGCGTGCCCATCGCCTATGACGGGGAGGAACCCGTGCTGGCGGTGCGGCTGCAGGAGATGTTCGGGCTGGCCGAAACGCCGCGGATTGCCGGCGGGCGGGTGCCGCTGCTGCTGCATCTGCTGTCGCCGGCCCGCCGCCCGGTGCAGGTGACCCGCGACCTCGCCAGCTTCTGGGCCAACGCCTACCGGGCGGTGAAGGCGGACCTGAAGGGCCAGTACCCCAAGCATTACTGGCCCGACAACCCGCTGGAGGCCGAACCCACGGCGCGGGCCAAGCCGCGCCGGTGAGCCGGCCGCCGGGGGAGGCGGGTTACTGCATCGCCCCTTCGGGGGCGGGCAGGGAGGCGGTGTCGTTGGACGCGGTGCTGGCCGGTTCGGTACCGCTGATGACCAGGGGCAGAACCTGATTCTTGCCGCCCATCACCACCTCGTCATAAGAGGTGCCGCGGCGGAAGGCATCGAGATAGGCGGTGGTGGTGTAGCTGGCGGCATCCCGGTAGGGGCCGAACTTGAAATACTGGATCGGCAGCGGCGGGTTGGCGTAGCCGATGCGGCCGGTGGCGCGGGCGATCAGCTTGCCGCCGGCAAACACCTCGGCGATGCCCTTGCCTTCGGGGCTGGGGCGCAGGTGGTACACCATGTCGGTCCAGGTATCGAACGGGTTGGGCAGGTAATCGAACCGCTCCAGCGTCAGATCCTTCATGCATGGCTGGTCGTTGGGGCCGGAACTGTCGGCCATGGGCGGCGGTTCGTTCTGGTAGGCCAGCAGAATGCGGCATGAGGTGCCGGGGGTGTCGCTGTCCTGTTCGATGGTGACGAAGAAGGTGCGGTTCTTGAACCGCTGGGCCAGGATCGGGCTGCCGCCGCCCGATTCCTTCCACTGGCCGATGACCAGCCGGTTGCCGTCGGTGGTGCTGACGGTCCCGCCGATGTTCATGCTGAACCCGTACCACACGTCGGTGCCGAACGGCAGCCGGTCGTCCTGCCGTTCCCACACCTCGGCCCGTTCGGTGCCGTCGGGGGTGTAGGGCTGGCCGGGGTCCAGGCATTCCTTGGACGGGGGTTCCATCACCAGGGCACGGGTGGGCGGCGGGGGAAACACGGTCATGCTGCCGGCCAGCCGCCCCATGCGGTACACCGTCCCCTGATCGGCGAAACGGTTCTCGGGCCGCCGGCACGGCGCCAGGGCGCCGGTGAAGATGTCGCCGCTTTCAAAATTTTCCATCAGCGTGACAGGGGGGACGGGATCGTCCGCCCGCGCGGTCCCGGCCATGGCCGGGATCAGGCCAACCCCCAAAACCATTATAAAATTACGGATATTCATTTGGACGCCCCCCTACCACCAATTGCCACGGGGATCATCAAAACAGGGTATTTTGGATTGCGCAAGGGGAAGGCGGTACCCAGATCGAGTATCGTCGGGGCGGAAGACCGGGTCTTCGTAATACTATTGTATGGCGAGTTGTCACCTTCTGGTCACCGCTCGGGTAATGGTCTGTTCATTCCGGCTTAATAGAGATGAACGGCCATATTTTTCACCCGGCTGTTGTCCGGGTCCAGATGGGATTGGCCAGATGAACCTGAGTAACCTATCCATTTCCGCCAAGATTGGTCTGATTATCCTGGTGCTGGCGGGCGCCTGTGGTGCGATCACGGCCTCGTCCGTCACGGGCATGCAGGCCTTGACCGCCGCCGCGCGGGAGATTGATGTCACCGCCGGGGAAATCCGCGTCGGTGGCCGGCTGAACCGGCTGACGTTCCAGTTGAACCGGGACGAATACCGTCTTGCCACCACCCCCGATGAGGTGGCGACCATCACCGCCGAGATGGACAAGACCCGCGGCCAGTTGCGCACCGCCCTGGACGAGGTGATGAAGACCGCCGACCCGCACCAGCGGGAACTGATCCAGGCCGTCGCCCGGGCGTTCGATGCCTACAGCCGGGAAATCGACGGCACCATCGCCGCCGCCCAGCGCCACAAGGATGGTGTTTCCCTGTCCGAGGCCCAGAAGGCCATTCTGAAGGAGGTGACCACCAGCCGGGAGGCGGCCCAGGCTCTGGTTGCCGCAGGCTTGGCCTATGTCGCCTATACCGACGAGGAGGGCACCCGCATCGCCAAAGAGGCGAGCACCATGGCGGATTCGCGCATGACCCTGCTGGTCGCCGTGGCGGTGGGCGGCATCCTGACCGGCTTGGGGCTGGGGTGGATGGTGTCGCGCTACGGCATCGTCGGCCCCATCAACGCCATCGTCGCCTGCCTGCGGGCGCTGGCCGACGGCAACCTGTCGGTGGACATCTTCGGCCGCAACCGCCGCGACGAGATCGGGGTGATCGCCGCCACCGCGGCGGTGTTCAAGGAAAACCTGATCCGCACCCGTTCCATGGAGGAGGAGGCCCGCGCCGCCGACGAACGCGCGCGGGCGGAAAAGCGCCGCGCCATGCTGGATCTGGCCCAGCGGTTCGAGGGGCAGGTGGGTGCGGTGGTGAACCGGGTGGGGCGGTCGGCATCCGATCTTCAGGCCACCGCGGCGCAATTGGCGTCGGCGGTGGAAGAGGTCGGTTCCCAATGCACCGCGGTGGCCTCGGCGTCGGAAGAGGCCAGTTCCAACGTGCAGACCGTTGCCGCCGCGTCGGAAGAGCTATCGGCGGCCATCGGCGAACTGGCCCAGCGGGTCACCCGCTCCGCCCAGCGGTCCAAGGCGGCGGCGGAAGGGGCGGAAACCGCCCAGCGTCAGCTTGACGTGCTGACCGTGGCCATTGAACAGGTGGACCAGATCGTCAGCGCCATCAACGCCGTCGCCAGCCAGACCAACCTGTTGGCGCTGAACGCCACCATCGAGGCGGCCCGCGCCGGAGAAGCCGGCAAGGGCTTTGCCGTCGTGGCGTCGGAGGTGAAGAACCTTGCCAACCAGACCCACGCCATGACCGACCAGATCGACGGCCAGATGGCGGCGGTGAAGGATGCCGCCACCCGCACGGTCAGCGCCATGCACGCGATCCTGTCCCAGGTGGCCGACATCGACCGTTCGACGGCGGAAATGGCGGCATCGGTGGAAGAGCAGAGTGCCGCCACCGCCGAAATCAGCCGCAACGCCCAACAGGCGGCTGTCGGCACCGCCGAGGTGTCGCGCAACGTGGTCGGCATCCAGCAGGCGGAAACCGAAACCGGCCAGGCGTCGGTGAATGTGAAGGGGGCCGCCGACAGTCTGGCCGATCAGGCCGAAGCCATGAAACAGGCGGTGGCGGCCTTCCTGGTGGATATCCGCGCGGCATAGCGGAGCGGCCGCCACCCTCTTGCGGTGGATCGGGCGGGAGTGTCCGGCAACCGTTACGGGCTGACAGGCGGGGGCGGGATGGGATAGGATGGCGGCGCACACTTTTGTATGAGGAACACCGCCGTCATGCCCCCGCCTTCCGCCCGCTCCGCCACCGCACGGACCGGCCGTGGCAAGACGGCGCCGCAGCGCCCCCGTGATGGCGGCGAGAGCCTGCCCGGCCTTGGTCTGTGCGATGCCGGGGCAGCCCCCATCACCGCCGAGGATGAGCCGCCGCCCCATTACCACGATCACCGGGACCGGCTGCGCAGCCGCTTCCTGGCCGGCGGGCCGGATGCGCTGCAGGATTATGAATTGCTGGAAATGATCCTGTTCCCGGTCAGCCCCCGCCGCGACGTGAAACCGCTGGCCAAGGCGCTGCTGAAGGAATTCGGCAGCCTGTGGGCGGTGCTGATGGCGCCGCCGGAAAAGCTGCGGGGGTTTGCCGCCGGTGGTGTCGGGCTGTCCACCGACCGCGCCATCGCCGTGGTGCGGGCGGTGGGGGCGGCCGCCCTGCGGGCCATGAAGCAGGAGGTGATGAACCGGCCGGTGCTGGCCTCGTGGCAGGCGGTGCTGGATTACTGCACCGCCGCCATGGCCCACGAACCGACCGAGCAGTTCCGCCTGCTGTTCCTCGACCGCAAGAATGTGCTGATCGCCGACGAGGTGCAGCAGCGCGGCACCGTGGACCACACCCCCGTCTACCCGCGCGAGGTGGTGCGGCGGGCGCTGGACCTGGGGGCCACGTCGCTCATTCTGGTGCACAATCACCCGTCGGGCGACCCCACCCCCAGCCGCGCCGACATCGACATGACGCGCGAGATCAACCGTGCCGCCGACGCCATGGGCATCGTCGTCCACGACCACCTCATCATCGGCAAGGGCCGGCACGCCAGTTTCAAGGCGTTGCGGCTGTTGTGAACGCGGGGCGGGATCACGCCGCCCCGGTGACCGGGGCCGGCGCCCCGTTGCCGACCGCCCGCCCGGCCATGGCGGCCAGGAACGCATCGAAGGGCATGGGCTGCCCGAACAGGAAACCCTGCACCTGTCCGCAGCCCAGCCGGGAGAGGAAGAGCCGCTGCTCCTCCGTCTCCACCCCTTCGGCCAGGGTGGCCATATCCAGGCTGTGGGCCATGGCGACGATGGCTTCGGCAATGGCGGTGCTGTCGCCGTCACGGCCCAGACCCTGCACGAAGCTGCGGTCGATCTTCAGCTTGTCGGCGTGGAACCGCTTGAGGTAGCTGAGCGAGGAATAGCCGGTGCCGAAATCGTCGATGGCCAGCGGCACGCCCAGGGTGCGGAACCGTTCCAGGGCGTGGACCACCTCGTCGGCATCGTCCATCAGGATGCTTTCCGTCACCTCCAACTCCAGCGCGTCGGGGGGCAGGCCGTAACGCTGCAGCAGTTCCTCCACCCGGTGGGCGGGGTTGGCGCGGTGGAACTGCACCGCCGACAGGTTGATCGCCATGGTCAGCGGCCCCAGACGCTGGCGCAGATCCGCCGCCGCCTTACACGCCTCCTCCAGCACCCAGTCGCCCAGGGAAACGATCAGCCCGGTTTCTTCCGCCACCGGGATGAACTGTCCCGGCGGGATCAGCCGCCCGTCGGGCTGGCGCCAGCGGACCAGCGCCTCGCATCCCAGAAGGCGGGTGCCGTCGATGGACAGTTGCGGCTGGAAATGCAACTCCATCTCCCCGCGCTCGATGGCGCGGCGCAGGTTGTTTTCCATCCACAGCCGCTCGGTGGCCCGCTGGTTCAACTCAGGCGTGAAGAAACGATAGGTGGCGCGCCCTGCTTCCTTGGCGGCGTACATCGCCATGTCGGCGTTCTTCAGCAGCGCATCGATGGTGGAACCGTCGTCGGGATGGATGGCGATGCCGATGGACGGGGTGATCTGCAGCTCGTGCCCTTCCAGATGATAGGGGGTGGACAGGCTGGTCAGCAGGTTGGCGGCCACGCCCGCCGCCGCTTCCGCCCGGTCCAGATCGGGGATGAGCACGACGAATTCGTCCCCGCCCTGACGGCTGACGGTATCGCTTGCCCGCACGGCGGCACTCAGCCGCCGGCTGACCGCCTGCAGCAGCGCGTCGCCCAGCACATGGCCCAGGGAATCGTTGATGGTCTTGAAACGGTCGAGATCGAGGAACAGGACCGCCACCTTGCGCCCCGACCGCTGGGCCGACAGGATCGCCCGTTCCAGCCGGTCGCGCAGCAGGAAACGGTTGGGCAGATCGGTCAGGAAATCATACTGCGCCAGATGCCGGATGCGTTCCTGCTGCTCGCGGGTTTCGGAGATGTCGGTGAAGGCGGCGATATGGTTCACCGCCTCCCCCCGCTCGTTGCGGACGAGCTGGATGTTGAGCCACTCGGGGAACACCTCCCCGTTCTTGCGCTTGTTCCAGATTTCCCCGGTCCAGTGGCCCGTCGCCTTCAGGTCGGCCCACAGGGCGGAATAGAACTCCGGCCCATGGCGGCCCGAGGACAGGATGTGAGGGTTCTTGCCCAGAACGTCGGAACGGGTGAAGCCGGTGATGTCGGAAAAGGCGTCGTTGACGGCGACGATGCGGTTCTGGGCGTCGGTGATGAACATCCCTTCGGATGCGTTGTCGAACACCTTGGCCGACAGGCTCAGCTCCCATTCCGTCTGCCGCCGGGCGGTCACGTCGCGGGCGATGGCGCAGTAATATTGCTGCCCTTCGTACTGCACGGTGCTGGCGGTGACCTCCAGCGTCAACGTGCGCCCGCCGGGGGTGGTGAAATCGGTTTCGAACCGCCCGTCCGCCGGTCCGCCTTCGTCGGGACGGAAGGGGTCGAGCAGGTCGGCCGGCTGGCCCACCAGCGCCTCCACCGGCTCTCCCAGCACATCGCAGCCGAAGGGGTTGACATAGGTGATGCAACGCCCGGCGTCGGCCAGGATCACGATCTCCGACACGTGATCGACGAAGAAATTCGCCAGATAAAGCTGACGGCCCCGTTCACGCAGCATGGATTCCCGCCGGGTCACCCCGGTCTGGTAGAAACCGACGATCCGCCGCATGCCGCGGATCAGCAGCCACGACAGCCCGCTGGCCGCCCCCATCGCCACCAGCAGGATGGTGATGGTGGTCAGGATGCGGGTGCGCACGCTGGCGGTCAGTTCGGCCTGCCGCTGGGCCATGCTTTCAGCCAGTTCGTCCACATAGACCCCGGCGACCACCACCCACCCCCATTCGTCGGGCGGCGACACGTACGACAGCTTGGGCGATGCGATGCGGTTGCCCGGTTTGGGCCAGTCATAGCGGACGATGCCGCCGCCGGCATTGGCGGTTTTCAGGATCGACTGCACCACCGTCCGTTCGGCGGCGGTGGTGATCTCGCTGAGCGGCCGGCCTTCCGATCCGGGAACCGTCGGCGACACCAGGATGCGCCCGTCCTGATGGACCACCGCCAGATAGCCGTTTTCCCCGAAGCGGACGGCCCGCATTCGCGTCAAGGCCTCCCGCTGGAGCGCCTGCTCGATCACCACCGTGTATTCGCCGGTTCCAATGATCCATTGATAGGGTTCGAACAGCCGGGCGAAGGCGACCTTTTCCGCCATGCGGTTGTGTTCCAGCGGGGAATACCAGCGGTAGCGGCTGTACCCTTCCTTTTCCGGCTCCTGAACCGACTGGATCAGCGAGCGCATGATGTAGATGCCCTGGTCGTCCCGGTTGTCGAGCAGCGACGTGCCTTCGCGTTCGGGATTGGTGGGCAGCAACAGGCAGGTGCCATCCATCCCGTCGATGAAGAAATAGCCGCGCCCGTCGAAGAAGCGGATGTTGCGCAGCGTTTCGATGATGGCGCGCTGGACCTTTTCGGGCGGATGGGTCGTATGGTCCCGTTCATAGATGGATTCGGCCACCTGAAAGGCCATGTCCACCTGGGCGCGGATCTGCTGGCGCAGCACCTCGTCGGTGCGGGAGCGGACGAAGCGCAGATAGTCGTTGGCGTTGTCCACCTCGCGCATCAGGATGTGTTCCTGCTCCGCCATGATGCGGGCTTCCGCCGCCTTCTGGTCGCGCTGGAAATCGCGGATGTGCTGGCCGATGAAATAGGCGCCCAGCGCCAGGACGAGCAGCGTCACCAGCGCCACGAAGCCGAGGAACTGGAGGCGGTAGAAGCGTGCTTCGTCGGGTGACCGCGCCCCGGCACTGGACGGTGACTGAACGGACGTACTCACCAAAGCCCCCCGGTATCGGCCCTTCCTCATACGCACAAAGACAGGCGGTCCGCCATTGCATTAACCCGCAGTCGGAAAAGCGTTTCAAGGCCGATGGGCACGGCCCGTCATTCTGTCACACCTCCGTTCGTCATGCCGCTCACCCGCTCCGACCCGTCAGAAGTTGTCCCTTGTCCCGGAGCAGGTCCATGAAGCGGTCCGATGGCACGGCCGGGCTGAACAGCCATCCCTGGTACTCGTCGCAGCCGTGTGCCTGCAAGAACGCCAGTTGCGCGGGCGTCTCCACCCCTTCGGCCACCACCTTCTTGCCCAGCGCGTGGCCAATGGAAATGACCGCGGCCGCCAGCGCCTCCCCATCCGCATGGGCGGTGATGTCGCGGACGAAGGACTGGTCCACCTTCAGGATATCCAGCGGGAAATGGCGCAGGTGGCTGAGGCTGGAATAGCCGGTGCCGAAATCATCCAGCGCCAGCCGCAACCCGATGCGTTTGAGCGCCTGCATGGTGGCGACCGCGGCGTCGGGGTTCTCCATCACCATGCTTTCGGTCAGTTCCAGTTCCAGGATCAGGGTTTCCATCCCGTCGCCGTCCCCCGCACCCCCATCCCCCGCACCCACATCCGACGCCGCCCGCATCAGCGTGTCGATGTGCTGGTACAGATCGGTCTGGCGGAACTGGCGGGCGGACAGGTTGACCGATAGCCGGGCGTCGCGCCAGCCGGCGGCACTCCACCGCCGCCCGTCGCGGCAGGCGGTTTCCAGCACCCAGCGCCCGATGGTCAGGATCAGGCCACTGTCCTCGGCCACGGGGATGAATTTGGCCGGGGAAATGCTGCCCAACCGCGGGCTGGTCCAGCGCAGCAGCGCCTCCGCCCCGACGATGGCGCCGGTCTTCACGCACAGTTGCGGCTGGTAATGCACCGCCATCTCGTTGCGTTCGATGGCGCCGTACAGTTCGCGTTCGATGGCCAGCCGTTCGCTGACCCGTTCGTTGATTTCGCGGGTGAAGAACTGGAACGTGCCGCGGCCCAGTTCCTTGGCGCGGTACATGGCGGCGTCGGCGTGCTGGAGCAGCGTGCCGGCGTCGGCCCCGTCGCGGGGATAAAGGGCGGCCCCAATGGAGCAGGTGACGTGCAGTTCCACCGCCTCCAGCCGGAAGGGGCGGGCCATCGTCTCGTTGATGCGGCGCATCACCTGGATGACGTCGCTTTCCTCCACCGGATCATGGATCAGGACGACGAATTCGTCGCCGCCCAGCCGTGCCACCGTATCCACGTCGCGCAGGCAATGGACCAGCCGTTGGGCCACATGCTGCACAAGCTGGTCGCCGGCGGCGTGGCCCAGGGTGTCGTTGATGGTCTTGAAATTGTCCAGATCGACGAACAGCACCGCCAGCGACCCGTTGTAGCGTTGGGCGCAGGCCAGGGCGTGTTCCAGTCGGTCGGTCAGCAGGTTGCGGTTGGCCAGCCCGGTCAGGGCATCGTGGTTGGCCTGATGCTCCAGCTCCTCCTCGTACCGCTTGCGGTCGGTGATGTCGGTCATCACGCTGACGAAATGGCTGACGTCCCCCTGTTCGCCGCGGACGGGGGACAGGTACAGCTCGTTCCAGAACAGCGTTCCGTCCTTGCGGTAGTTGCGCAGGATGCCGCTGCCGGACCGGCGCTGGCGCAGCGCCGCCTTGATCCCCTCCAACTCCATCTGCTCGGCATCGTTGCCCAGCAGGAAACGGGGGTTGCGCCCGACGGCCTCATCGGCCGGATAGCCGGTCATGCGTTCAAACGCCGGGTTGGCATAGACCACCGGATGGTCGGTGGCGTTGGCATCGGTGATGATGATGCCGTTGTTGGTGGATTCCACCGCCCGCTTGTAGAGCCGCATCGTCTCTTCCGCGCGGCGGCGTTCGGTGATGTCCTGCATGGTTTCGATGGCGCCGATCACGCTCCCTTCGGTGTCGCGCAGGGGAGCGGCGGTGAAGGACAGCCAGCGGCCGCCGCCGGGGCAGCGGGGGAAGAAATCCTCTGCCTCGTAACCGCCCTCGATCGTGGTCGAACGCTGGACCGAGCGGGGGTAATAGCGGCAGATCTCGGCCTCCGGGGCGCCGTCCAGCACCAGATCGGCCAGCACCGGGCGTTCCCGCTCATAAAAGGCCTGCCATTGCAGCCGGGTTCCCACCAGGGATTCGGCGGTCCGCCCGATCACCCGCTCGCACGCGCGGTTCCAATGGATGATGCGGTGGTCGGCATCGATGACGAAGGTGGGGACCGGGCTGTTCTGGACGATCTGGGCCAGGGTGCGTTCGGCGGCGTGCTCGCGCTGGCGCAACTCCGCCTCTTTGTTGGCGGAGATGTCCTGCAAGGTTTCGATGGCGCCCAGCAGCGTGCCGTCGGCATCATACAGCGGGGCGGCGGTGAAGGACAGCCAGCGGCCGCCGCCGGGGAAGTGTTCGAAATAACCCTCGGCCTCATACCCGCCGGGGATCAGCGGCGACTGGCGCCAGCGGCCGGCGTAGAGACGGGCCACCATCTCGTCGGTGATGCCATCGACGATCAGGTCGGCCATCACCGGGCGCGGTTCGGGGTAGAACGCCTGCCATTGCCGGTCCGTCCCCACGATCTCGGCGGCGCTGATACCGATGATGGCTTCGCACGCGCGGTTCCAATGGGTCACCCGATGATTGCAGTCGATCACGAAGGTCGGGATCGGCGTGCCTTCGAGAATATCCAGCAACCGGACCGACCCGGCCATGGGCGGCAAAGCGGACAACACGGAAGACAGGGTATCGTCCTCTCCGGCAAGGGCGTGCATGCGGTTTCCTCCCGCTCCTGACGGTTGTTCTTTTTGTCCCCAGCGGGGTAGGCCCCGCGTTTTTATAATTACAGACATGAAAATAGCGTTACTTCCTTTAAAATGTAACCAGGACATCCTGCCTATTAGCTTTTTGATTGCTGCAATGCAGCATCAAGCTTCATTACGGCGCGGCATAAGCTTTCGCAGCAATGCGGCGCGGGATGGATGTGGCGCCATCTTTCAACCGCGACCTCTTCAATCATACGTCCTTCGGACAGCTTGGCGTGTCCGCAACGCATCTTGTATAGGGTATAAACATGACGTATAGGTCAATAAAAAGCACGCTCAGGGATGGAAACGATGTCATTTGCGCAACATCATGGCGGTTTGGCGGGTGATTTCGGGAATGTGGTTCTCACGGTGCCGGCGCCGGCGTCTCCTTTTGCCGCCGACATCGACCGGGACCGCAAACGGTTGCTGTTGAAAAGCGTGGGCAACACCACGGCACCGACCATCGGGGCGGTGGTTCTGGTCACCGCTGCCTTTTGGGGGCAGACGGATCCGATGGTGCAACTGGTGTGGACGGTTCTGACGCTGGGGGTGGCTCTGTACCGTCTGGCGGTGGTGCGGCGGGGCATGGCGGCGGAGGATGACCCGCGCGCGTTGGAGAACGCCCACCGTCACACCCTGGCCGGCACGCTGCTGGCGGCGGTGATGTGGGTGGCGGGGGTGCCGCTGTTCGGGGCGTCGGGTGCCTTGAACGACCTGATGGTTCTGTCGTTTCTCTACACGCTTCTGTGCTGCGCCGGGACCATTTCGCTGTCGGTGTACCGGCGGGCGTTTTTCCTGTTCGTGCCGCTCATCATGCTGACGATGACCGGGGTGTTTCTGCACCGGGCGGTGACGGTGGCCGAGGGGCGGGCGGGGTCCGTGGCGGTGACGGTGGCGCTGGTGCTGATCGCGCTGGTGTTCGTGCGGCTGATGCGCCAGACCGACGAGCAGTTGAACCGCACCTTGGGCCTGAAATACCAGAACGCCCGGTTGGTGGACGATCTTCACCTGAACCACCGCAACACCGAACGGGAGACGGAGCGCCAGACCCGGCGGCGGGAGGCGCTGGAGCGTCTGGCCTTTGGCTTTGAGCGGCAGGTGTCGGGAATCATGGGCGATTCCCGGCTGGCGGTTCAGGCGCTGACCGGTCAGTCGGCGGCCACCTGCGCCCAGGTGGACATCACCCGCGAACAGGCGTCGGCGGTGGCGCAAGGGGTGAGGGCGGTGGCCGGTGGCGTGCGCCATGTGTCGGACGCGGCGGCCCAGCTTTCCACCACCATCGCCGGGGTGAACCGGGAGGTGGCGGCGGCGTCGAGCATCGCGCGGGACTCCGTGGCCGAACTGGCGCGGACCAATGAGACCATGGGATCGATGGCCGAAGCCTCCCAGCGGGTGGGGGAGATCATGGGCATGATCGCGGTGATCGCGCGCCAGACCAACCTTCTGGCGCTCAACGCCGCCATCGAGGCCCAGCGGGCGGGGGAGGCCGGCAAGGGCTTTGCCGTCGTCGCCACCGAGGTGAAGGTTCTGGCCGAACAGACCGCCAAGGCATCGCAGGAGGTGGCGGCCCATATCACCCGCATCCAATCCATCAGCACCGCGGCGGTGGAGGCCATCCGCACCACCGGCGACACGGTGATGCGCATCAACGGCATCGCCGAACGGGTGGCCGAGAGCGTGCGCATCCAGGGGGACACCACCCAGATCATCACCGCCGACCTGCAGCGTGTGGCGGCGGAAACCGCCGAGGTGAGCCAGAGCGTGGAAACCCTGGACGAAGCCGCTGGCAACGCGGCCGCGGCGGCCCGCCGCATGGGCGAAGCCGCCACCACCCTGGCCCGTACCGCCGACGAGACCATGGGGCAGATCACCGCCTTTCTGGCCGGGGTGAAGGGGTTGGATTGATCCCAGCGATGGGCGCGCACGGGGCGGCCGCCCATCCAACCAAACTTTTGCGCCTGCGGGAGCGCGGCGCCGGGGTCACTCCACCGTGACACTCTTCGCCAGGTTCCGCGGCTGGTCCACATCCGTGCCCTTCAGCACGGCGGTGTGGTAGGCCAGCAACTGCACCGGGATGGCGTAGAGCAGTGGCGCCACCAGCGGGTCGCAGGCGGGGAGTTCCACCGACCAGCGCACCTTGTCCCGCAGCTTGTCGATGCCCTTGGCGTCCGCCAGCAGCAGAACCTTGCCCGAGCGTGCGCACACCTCCTGCACGTTCGACACCACCTTTTCGAACAGCCCGTCCGACGGCACCAGCACGATCACCGGCACGGAATCGTCGATCAGCGCGATGGGGCCGTGCTTCAACTCGCCCGCCGCGTAGCCCTCGGCGTGGATGTAGCTGATTTCCTTCAGCTTCAAGGCACCTTCCAACGCCAGCGGGTACATGGCGCCGCGGCCCAGATACAGCACGTCGCGGGCTTCCGACACCTCCGTCGCCAGTTCCTTCAGGCGGCCGTCGTGGGCCAGAACCTCCGCGGCGCGGGCGGGGACTTCGCGCAGGGCACGGGCGATCTCCTGCATCCGTTCGGTGGTGATGGCGCCGCGGGCGTGCGCCACCGACACCGCCAGACAGGCCAGCGTCGTCAACTGCGTCGTGAACGCCTTGGTGGACGCCACGCCGATTTCCGGACCGGCCAGCGTCATCAGCACCGCATCCGATTCCCGCGCGATGGTGCTTTCCGGCACGTTCACCACCGACAGGATCTTCTGACCCTGGCGTTTGCAGTAGCGCAGTGCTTCCAGCGTATCCAGCGTTTCGCCCGACTGGGAAATGAACAGGGCCACCCCGCCCTCCGGCAGGGGGGCTTCGCGGTAGCGGAATTCCGACGCGATGTCGATTTCCACCGGCAGGCGCGCCAGCGTCTCGAACCAGTATTTCGCCACCAGACCGGCGTAATAGGCGGTACCGCAGGCGACGATGGTCAGGCGCGAGGCCCGTGCGATGTCAAAGGGCAGGTCGGGCAGGGCCACCCGCGCGGTTTCCGGGTTGATGTAGGAATTCAGCGTGTCGCCGATCACCTGCGGCTGCTCATAGATCTCCTTGAGCATGTAGTGGCGGTAACCGTCCTTGCCGATCAGGGCGCCGGACACCGCCGTGGTCTTCACCGGGCGCTCGACCACGGCGTCGGAGGCGTCATGGACCGTGCAGCTTTCCCGCGTCATCACCACCCAGTCGCCGTCTTCCAGATAGCAGATGCGGGTGGTCAGCGGGGCCAGCGCAAACGCGTCGGAGGCCAGATACATTTCCCCGTCGCCGTAGCCCACCGCCAGCGGCGTGCCGTGGCGGGCACCGATCATCAGGTCGTGCTCGCCGGCGAAGATCAGCACCAGGGCGAAGGCGCCGGTGAACCGCTTGAACGCGGCGGCGGACGCCTGCACCGGGGTCATCCCCTGGTTCAGGTAATAGGTGACCAGATGGACGATGACCTCGGTGTCCGTGGCGCTTTCAAAGACGTGGCCATGGGCGATCAGCTCGTCCTTCAGTTCCTGGTAATTCTCGATGATGCCGTTGTGGACCACGGCCACGCGCTTGGTGGCGTGGGGGTGGGCGTTGTTTTCCGTCGGCCCGCCGTGGGTGGCCCAGCGGGTGTGACCGATGCCGATGACGCCGGGCAGCGGGTTCTCGCGCAGCTTGGCGTCCAGGTTCAAAAGCTTGCCTTCGGCCCGCCGCCGGTCGATGTGCCCGTTGATGAGCGTGGCCACGCCCGCGCTGTCATAGCCGCGGTATTCCAGCCGGCGCAGACCTTCCACCAGACGGGGGGCTGCGTCGCGGGTGCCGATGATGCCGATGATGCCGCACATGTCGAACCGTTCTCCGTTGCTCGTCGGGAAGGGGGGCCAGAGGCCCGGTCACGCCTTACGGCTCTTCTCGTTCTGCTTCTGCGCGCGGAATTGCGCCGCCCAGCCGGGCAGGTTGGTCTGGCGCCCGCGGGCCACGGCCATGGCGTCGGCGGGCACGTTGCCGGTAATCACGCTGCCGGCTCCGACGATGGCCCCGTCGCCCACGCTTACCGGCGCCACCAGCGCCGTGTTCGATCCGATGAAGGCCCCGGCGCCGATGTCGGTCGTGTGCTTGAAATAGCCGTCATAGTTGCAGGTGATGGTGCCGGCGCCGATGTTGGCTTTGGCTCCGACCCGCGCGTCGCCGATGTAGGTCAGGTGGTTGACCTTGGCCCCCGCCTCGATCCGCGCGTTCTTGATCTCGACGAAGTTGCCGATGTGGGCGTCCTGCCCGATCTCGGCACCGGGGCGCAGACGGGCGTAGGGGCCGATGGTGGCGCCGTCGGCCACGGTCACATCCTCGAAATGGCAGAAGGGCTTGATCTCCACCCGGTCGCCGACGGTGACGCCGGGGCCGAACACCACATGCTGGCCCACCACCACGTCACGGCCCAGGCGGGTATCGTGGGAGAAATAGACCGTCTGCGGATCGGCCAGGGTGGCGCCATTGACCATGGCGGCGGTGCGCAGACGGCCCTGGAGGATGCGTTCCACCTCCGCCAGTTCGGCGCGGGAATTGACACCCAGAACTTCCGACGTGTCGTCCACCGTCACCACCGCGCAGGCCATGCCCAGGGCGCGGGCGATCTCCACGGCGTCGGTCAGGTAATATTCGCCCTTGGCGTTGGCGTTGCCGATGCGCCCGATGATCTCCGCCATCCGCGCCCCGTCGAAGGCCATCAGGCCGGCGTTGCACAGGGTGACGGCGCGTTCCTCCGGCGTGGCGTCCAACTGCTCGACGATGCGGTCCAGCCCGCCATCGGCGTTCAGGATCAGCCGGCCATAGCCGTGGGGGTTGGGCGGGCGCATGCCCAGAACCACCACCGCCGGCGCCTCGGGGGCATTCAGGGCGTCGATCATCGCCTGCAGCGTGGCCGGGGTGACCAGCGGCGTGTCGCCGTACAGCACCACCACGTTGCCGGTGAAGCCTTCCAGCAAACCAAGGCCGGTGCGCACGGCGTCGGCGGTGCCCTGCTGGCGCTGCTGCACGACGGTGGGGGCGGGGGCGACGGCGGCGGCCACATCGTCCATGCCCGGCCCGACCACCACGGCCACCCGTTCCGGTTCCAGGGTGGCGACGGTGGCCAGCACGTGGCCGACCATGGGCCGTCCGGCCACCTTATGGAGCACCTTGGGCAGGTCGGATTTCATGCGGGTGCCCTTGCCGGCGGCAAGGATGACGCAGGCGAGCGGACGACGGGTCATGCGGCTTCTCTGATGCTGAACGGACAAACGATCGGCGACGGGGTAGCGCCCGGCCCCCCTGTGTGTCGAGACGCTTTTTGTGTCTGGACACCTATGTGCCACATCGGTCCGGCGCTGCCCAAGTCAACTTTTGTGACGGAGTGAAATAGTGAAAGCCTCCCCAAAAGGATGGCTGCCCTGTTCTTTGGCGGAGGGGCCTCGTCCACGTGGGCGATGGGGTGGGGTTGAGGGATGACGCGCGGGGTGGTACCAACACGGCTTCTCCCTTCCGTCCCTTCTGATTGCGTGAACCGTCATGTCCTTGGATTCCGCGTTGCTTCCGCCCGCCCTGGTGTTCGATTTCGACGGAACGCTGATCGACAGCGTGTCCGACATCACCCAGGCGCTGAACGAAACCCTGGCCCATTTCGGGCGGCGGGCGCTGCGTGAGGACGAGGTGCGCACCATGGTGGGTGACGGGTCGGGGCAGTTGCTGCGGGCCGCCTTCGCCGCGACCGGCGCCCCCCTTTCCGACGGCGACCTGCCGACGGTGCTGACGCACTACACCGACACCTATTTCAGCCATTCGGCGGAGCCGTCGTGCCTGTACCCCGGCGTGCCCGAGACGCTGGCCCGCCTTCATGCCGCCGGTGTCCGGCTGGGGCTGTGCACCAACAAGCCCGAACGCATCGCCCGCAAGCTGGTGGGGCTGCTGGGCCTGTCGGACCTGCTGACGGTGGTGGCGGGGGGCGACACGCTGCCGGTGCGCAAGCCCGACGGTGCCCCGGTGGCGTGGGTGATGGAGCGGCTGGGCGCCACCGCGGCGGTGATGGTGGGCGACGGGCGCAACGACGTGCTGTCGGCCCGCGCCGTCGGCATTCCGGTGGTGGTGGTCAGCTATGGCTATCCCCGGATGCCGGTGTCGGAACTGGGCGCCGACGCCGTTATCGACCGTTTCGCCGACCTGCCCGACGCGCTGGCCCGTCTAGCGGCCTGATCCGCGGAACCGCCCCCCGGCCGCGCCCGTTTCCCCCCTGACGGGAGCAACGGGCGGGGGAGGGGGTGATGGCCGACAGCGAACCGCTGGCCCGGCTGACGCCGGAGGAGGTGGCGTTCCTGCTGGGCGGCGGGGTGGACGAGGCGCCGGCCCCCGACGACATGACCCCGGCGGAAAAGCGGGCCGCCCGTTTCGCCCGCGCCAACGCCGCCCGCACCGCCCGCCGGGCCGCCGATCCCGCCTTTGCCGAGCATCTGCGCAGCGGAGAACGGGAGCGGCAGGCCCGCCACCGTGCCGCTGCCCGCACCACCCATCCGGCGGCCCCGCCGCCGCCGTCCCCCGCCGTCCCCCTGCCGCCGATTCCCGTGCGAGAGGCCGCCCGCCGGCTGGTGGACCATCTGCGCGCCGACGCTTCCCGGCAGGCGCAGCAGTTGCGCGGGCGGACCGATCTGGTGCAACGCTATCTCGACGGTTTCGTGGTCTATCAGCACCTGTCGGCGGGGGGGCGCCGCCCGACCCGCGGCGCCCTGGCCGAGGGGATGCGCCATCTGGCCGGGGTCGAACTGACCCCATCGCAGGTTCAGAATCTGCGCGATCATATCGAGGGCTTTGCCCGCCCCGGCGGCCCCTGGCACCCCGATACGGAGTAATCCCCGCCGCCCTGGCCGATAGGGGGTGTCACGCATCGTCGGGATTTGCTTAACGCTTGGTTAAGGGGGTGGTTAACCGGCACTTAACAAAACCAAGCCTTGCAAGCGGTCTTCCAATGAAGGAAAGCGATGCGTGACACCCTGTATCGCCCACGACAGAAACGGTATCGGAAGAAGCATAGGACCGTCTCTTCTCAAAAGGAGTATGTCTTTTGAGAAAAGTTATATTTACATTCGGTTAAGGGTTCTATGCGATACCATCCCTCGACACGAACGGTTTCTTGGTTCCGTGTTCCTCCCTGAAGACTGGGGCCGCCTCATCGGGCGGCCCCTTTTCTGTCAGGGCGATGTTGTTCCCTCCAGAAGCGGCCGTTCTTCGGCGAAGGCGGCAGCCATGAAATCGAGAAAGGCCCGCACCCGGCCCATGTGGCGCAGATCCTGGTGCGTCAGCAGCCACAAGGTCGAACCAACGCCCGGAACCGGGGGGCCGAGCCGCCGCAGGCCCGGATCGCGCCCGGCCAGCCCGCAGGGCAGCAGCCCCAGCCCGGCCCCGGCCCGCACCGCCTCGATGGCCAGAGCGACGGAATTGACCCGCTGGACCACGCGGGCCTGCGGATGGGTGCGTTTCAGCCATTGGCCGATGCCGGTGTGGGCGAAGGATTCATCCAGATCGACCCAGCGGTGGGCGGCCCCATCCCCGGTCCCGTCCGTCCGGGCCAGATAGGATTCCGCGCCATAGACGGCAAAGGCCAGTTCCGACACCGCCCGGCCGATCAGAGTGTCGGGCGGGTGGTTAGTGGAACGGATGGCGACGTCGGCTTCCCGCCGGGTCAGGCTCAGCGATGCCTCCGCCGTCATCAGATCGACGCACAGGTCGGGATAGCGGTCGTGGAACGCCGCCAGATGGCGGGGCAGCACGTGCAGGGCGATGATGTCCACCGTGGTCACCCGCACCGTGCCGCGCAACTGGGTGTCGCGGCCCGACAGCAGCCGGTTGGCCGCGGCCAGTTCCTCTTCCATCCGCAGGGCGACCCGGCGCACCTCGTCCCCCGCGGCGGTCAGGACATAGCCGCCGGGCAGCTTGTCGAACAGCCGGGCACCCATGGTCTGTTCCAGGGCGGTGACCCGGCGCAGCACCGTGGAATGATTGACCCCTAGCACCCGCGCCGCCGCCGACAGCGACCCATGGCGGGCCACCGCCAGCAGATAGCGCAGGTCGTCCCAGTTGTCCCGCTCATTCATGCATATGCTTTCGGCAAAGATCGTGAATTCACGCTCATTAGAGCACAGGGTACCCCTTAGGGCGAAACGGTTCCCCACGATCCGGTGCCTGTTATGACCGATCTTCTGCATGATCCTTTCTTTCAATCCAGCCTGCTGCCACTGCTCTTGAGCCTGCTGGCGGTGGGTGTCCTGCATCGCCTGTGGCGGCCCCTGGCCCCGGCGACGGTGGGGGTGGTGTTCCTGGCCGTCTTCGCCCTGGTGGTGGGGGTGCCGGCGCTGCCGCCGCCGTCCAGCCTGGGCAAGCTGTTCTGGGCCGCCGCGGCCGGTCTGGCGCTGGGCGCCGGGCTGGATCTGGCCGGTGTGAAGGGCCGGGGTGGGGCGGTGCCGCTGGCTCTGTGGCTGGCGGCGTCGCTGGTGTGGATCGCCCTGCCGGCGCTCGACGGGCTGGTGGCGGTGCTGACGCTGGCGGTGCTGGTGGTGGCCGGGGTGGCGTTCGTCACCGGCGGCCCGGCCGGTGCGCCGTCGCCCGTGCCTGCGGCATCGCTGGTGCTGGCGCTGGCGCTGGGCGTGGGCGGCACGGCGCTGATCGGTTCGTCGGCGTCCATCGCCCAGACCGCGCTGGCCCTGGCGGCGGCGGCGGGCGGGTTCCTGCTGTGGAACTGGCCGGTGGCCCGCCACGGCTGGGGGCTGGCGGGGCAGGCGGCGGCGGGTGTCGCCGTTCTGCTGGCCGCGGTGCTGGCCCTGTTCACCCAGACCCAGGCGGTGGGGCTGCTGCTGATCCTGCCGGCGCTGCTGGCGGGGCGGGTGCGGCTGCCGCCGGCCGCAACCCCGGTCGGCCGGGCGATGAGCGCCGCCGCGGTGACCGTTTTGACCCTTCTTCCGGCCGTGGCGGCCATCGGCGCCGCCTATGCCCTGAATGGCGGCGAGTCGTCGCCTTACTGACCCTATGCTGTGAAGCCAACCCCATTCGATCCGGAGCCTGATGCCATGACCAAGACCCTGTTCGCCGCCGTCCTGTTCGCCACCGCCGCGGCCGGCGCCCTGACCCCCGCGGCCGCCGCGCCGGTGGATTACAAGGTGGACCCGGCGCATACCAGCGTGGCCTTCATCATCAACCACGTCGGCTTTTCCAACCTGATCGGCCGTTTCAACACCGTGGCCGGCGACCTGACCTTTGACAAGGACGCGGTGGAAAAGAGCACGCTGGCCGTCACCATCGACACCGCCAGCGTCGATACCAACCACGCCAAGCGCGACGAGCACCTGAAGTCCCCCGATTTCTTCAACACCAAGGAATTCCCCAAGCTCACCTTCAAGAGCACCCGCATCGAAAAGACCGGTGCCACCACCGGCAAGCTGTATGGCGACATGACCCTGCTGGGGGTGACCAAGCCGGTGGTGCTGGACGTGACCTTCAACAAGGACGGCGTCAGCCCGGCCAGCAAGCTGGAAACCGCCGGTTTCTCGGCCCGCGGTACCCTGAAGCGCAGTGATTTTGGTATGAAGTACGGCGTTCCGGCCATCGGTGACGAGGTGACCCTTCTGATCGAGGCCGAAGCGGTCAAGAAATAACCCTACAGGGAATGGATCGCGTATCATGAAGCTCTTTTACAAGCCCGGCGCCTGCTCGCTGTCCCCCCACATCATCGCCTGCGAAGCCGGGCTGGCGGTGGAAACCGTCAAGGTGGACCTCGCCGCCAAGACGCTGAAGGACGGCAGCGATTACCGCGCCATCGCCCCCAAGGGCCAGGTTCCGGCCCTGCTGCTCGACAACGGCGCGCTGCTGACCGAAGGGGCGGTGATCGTCCAGTATCTGGCCGATCAGGCCCCGGCCTCCGGCCTGCTGCCCCCTGCCGGCTCGTTCGAGCGTTACCGGGTGCAGGAGTGGCTGAACTTCATCGGGACGGAAATCCACAAGAGCTACAGCCCGCTGTTCCGCCCCGACACGCCGGAAGACTACAAGCCCATCGCCCGCGCCAACGTCGCCGCCAAGCTGGCGGTGCTGGATCAGGCGCTGGCGGGCACGCCGTATCTGACCGGCGATAGCTTCACCGTGGCCGACGCCTATGCCTACACCGTGACCCGCTGGGCCGGTTTCGTGGGCGTCGATGTGGCCACGCTGCCCAACCTGTCGGCCTTCATGGCCCGTGTTGGCGCGCGTCCGGGCGTGCGCGCGGCCCTGGCCGCCGAAGGGCTGGCGTAAGGTCCGGAAAAGGCACCGGCGGTTCCCCATCCGGAACCGCCGGTGTTTTCATACGATGGTCAAGGAATGGGGGAGGGCAGGGTATGGCCGGACTGGTCAACGGGCAGTGGGTCAACACCCCCATCGCCCATTCCGAACAGAAGGACGGCGCCTTTCACCGGGAGCCGACCCGCTTTCGCGGCACCGTCGAACGGGCGGAGGCCGGGCGCTACCAGCTTTTCGTGTCCTACCTGTGCCCCTGGGCCTGCCGCACCCTGATCGTCCGGGTGCTGAAGGGGCTGGAGGACGTGATCCCCGTCTCGGTGGCCGAACCCGTTCTGGGTGACGACGGCTGGGTCTATGCCACGCCGCAGGACGCCGGGCCGACGCTGCCGCCGGTGCGCTTCCACCACCAGCTCTACACCGCCAGCGATCCCACCTACACCGGCAAGGTGTCGGTGCCGGTGCTGTGGGACCGGCAGGAGGGGCGCATCGTCAACAACGAATCGGCGGAGATCATCCGCCTGCTCAACACCGCCTTCGATCCCCTGACCGGCAACACGCTGGATCTGTACCCAGAGCCGTTGCGCGAAACGATCGACGCCTGGAACGCGCTGATCTATCCGTCGGTCAACAACGGGGTGTACCGCTGCGGCTTCGCCACCTCGCAAGATGCCTACGACGCCGCCTTCGACGACCTGTTCGCCACCCTCGACCGGCTGGACTCCCACCTGTCGGCCAGCCGCTATCTGGCCGGGGAATATGTGACCGAGGCGGATTGGCGCCTGTTCGTCACCCTGGTGCGGTTCGACGTGGCCTATGTCGGGGCCTTCAAATGCAACGCCCGGCGCATCGCCGATTATCCCGCCCTGTCGGGCTATCTGCGGGAATTGTACCAGTGGCCGGGCATCCGCAGCACCGTGCGGCTGGATCACATCAAGACCGGCTATTACGTCAACCGCGCCATCAACCCCACCCTGATCGTGCCCAAGGGGCCGTTGGTGGACCTGGACAGCCCCCACGGGCGAGGTCATCTGCCGGGGCTGGGCCTGTGGGATCGGCGTGGGCGGGGGTGATTGTCACCCTGTATCCTGCGGCATTTTGGGGAGTGCGAAAGGGCGGGTTGCGAAAGGCAACCCGCCCTTTTCGTATATCTGCCTTACGGTTATGGACAGTGTTGCGTTCGCAATACATCCTTACACGGATATGTAATGGTGACAATTAAGACATTGACCGTCGGATTTCAGGCTTCATAATGCACATTGTCTCGATCAAGAGAGACATTGACCCTATCCGATGGAGGTTTCCATGAGCACAAACGACGCGCTGCGCACCGCCACCGCCCAAAGCCCGGCCACCCCGGCTCCGGTCGGCGTGGTCCGTGCCGCCGCCCGTGCCATGTGGGCTTCCATCGAGAAAATCATGGAATGGGAAGAGCGGCGCCGTCAGCGCATCGCCCTTCAGGCGCTCGATGACCATCTGCTGCGGGACATCGGCGTGTCGCGGGTGGAAGCGGACAGCGAGGGGAGCAAGCCCTTCTGGCGCTCCTGAAAACGATCAGACGATAAGGAGACCGTTCCATGACGACGCTGCCCATTTATCAGGTGGATGCCTTCACCGACACCGTGTTCGGCGGCAACCCCGCCGCGGTGGTGCCGCTGGCCGACTGGCTGCCCGATGACCGGCTTCAGGCCATCGCGGCGGAAAACAACTTGGCCGAAACCGCCTTTTTCGTGCGCGACGGGGCGGGGTACGCCCTGCGCTGGTTCACCCCGACGGTGGAGGTGGACCTGTGCGGCCACGCCACCCTGGCGGCGGCCCATGTCATCACCAGCATCCTGGCCCCGGACCTGCAGCGGGTGGAGTTTTCCACCCGCGTTGCCGGCCCGCTGACCGTGGACCGGGACGGGGACCGGCTGGTGCTGGACTTTCCCGCCCGTCCGCCCAAGCCGGTGACGGCCCCCGCGGCCCTGACCGCCGCCCTGGGCGGCCCGGCACCGCAGGCCGTGCTGACCGCCCGCGATTATCTGGTGCTGTACGAGGACGAGGCGGCGGTGCGGGATCTGACCCCCGATTTCCGCGTTTTGGGGCAACTGGACCGGGCGGTCATCGTGACCGCGCCGGGGACCGGCGGGGTGGATTTCGTATCCCGCTTCTTCGCCCCCGGCCACGGCATCGACGAAGACCCGGTGACGGGATCGGCCCATTGCACGCTGATCCCGTTCTGGGCCAAGCGCCTGGGCAAGACGGTGCTGGAGGCCCGGCAGATTTCCGCCCGCGGCGGCGCGCTGATGTGCGACCATCAGGGCAGCCGGGTGCGGATCGGGGGCCGCGCCGTGTTGTATCTGGAAGGGCGCATTCATGTCTGACACAGCCGCCACCGTCGCCTTGTCCCGTGCCGAAGGGGCCGCCGACATGGCGGCGGTGGCCGATCTGTTCCGCGAGTACGAAGCCTTCCTCGGCGTGTCCCTGTGCTTTCAGGGCTTTGCCGAGGAACTGGCCGGGCTGCCCGGCCAATACGCTCCCCCCAAGGGCGCGTTGCTGCTGGCCCGTGTCGGCGATGCCGTGGCCGGCTGTGTCGCCCTGCGCCCGCTGGATGAGGACGGGGTGTGCGAGATGAAGCGGCTTTACGTCCGCCCCGCCTTCCGCGGCACCGGCGCCGGACGCCGGCTGGCCGAGGCCATCATCGCCGCCGCGGTGGAGCGGGGATACCGCACCATGCGGCTGGACACCCTGGAAAAGCTGGGCGCTGCGGTGGCGCTGTACGAGGCGTTGGGCTTCCGCCGCATCGGTGCCTATTGCGTCAACCCGCTCGATGGCGTTCTTTACATGGAAAAGACCTTGTGAAGAAACGCTGTCGAGAGGAAACGCATGAGCGGACGGTATTTCGAGGATTTCGCGGTGGGCGACGTGGTGGACACGCCGGGCGTCACCCTGACCGAGAGCGCCATTGTTGATTTTGCCCTGGTCTATGACCCGCAGCCGTTCCACATCGACCGGGTGGCGGCCGAATCCGGCCCCTTTGGCGGGCTGATCGCCAGCGGTTTCCAATCCATGGCCCTGTCGTTCCGCCTGCTGCTGCAAACCGGCGTGTTCGCCGGCACCAGTCTGGGCGGCGGGGTGATGGACGAGGTGCGGTGGTTAAAGCCGGTGCGCCCCGGCGACACCCTGTCGGTGTGCATGACGGTAACGGATCTGATCCCCTCCCGCCGGGGTGACCGCGGCACCGTCCGCTGCGCCTATGCCACCCGGAACCAGGATGGCGAGGTGGTGCTGACCTTCTTCATCAACCAGATCGTCGCCCGCCGCCCGGCGTGACTTCGGTCACGGCTGGGATTGCGGCGGGATCTTGCTGTCGCCGCCGGTTGTGGGAGGGAGCGGCTTGGCCGGGCCATCCTTGGGGGGAGTGTCTCTCGGCGTGACGGCCTTGGCCTTCCCCGGCCCGGCCCGGTTCACCCGTTCCGGGTGACAATGCCGTTGGCCGGTGGATTTCTGCACATGGCACCCATCCTTGCCGACGTTCCCCGGATGGGCCGAGGCTCCCCCCGATACTCCACTCACGAGGAAAAGGGTGGCGATAGCAGCGAAAACAAACCCTATCCGTTTCATGATGCGCATTCCTTTGCGTGATGATGCCATCATGATAAATTGGAAGTTGCGTGTCTATTGCTTTGGTTCTCGTGGACACGATCCCCGGCGCGGCTGACTTCGCCTCCTCACGCCACGCGCTTTCCGCCAAGCGGTGGTTGCGCCCCGCAATGGCTTTCGTCCAGGCCCGTCCGGTGGTCCCCTGCGGGTGCTCGACGGTCCTCCCCCATCATGCAACACGCGGATAAAAAGTAGCCTTTCATCGTCATCCCAGCGAAGGCTGGGATCCAGAAGGTGTTTCCAACCCCGAACCCTTGAGGATTCATGTCACGGCTGATCGTGGCCCGATCCCTGGATTCCCGCTTTCGCGGGAATGACGATGAAAGGAAGCACTTTCATCACTGAGTTCGGAATGTATGCATCTGGCAGTGCAGGTGCAGAGGAAGAAGGACTTCGAGTTGCTGACTTCGCCGACGATAAATTCATCCCTGCGGGTGCAGGGGAAAGTCTTCACCGCCCTACCGTTCGATCCGAATGCGCTCAAAGATTAGGCATCGCTTCCATCGCATCACCTGATGCGGTGAGTGCCGCCGGGGAGGGACGCCACTCCCCTCCGTATGCTCAAGGCCCCACCCATGGGGTGGGGTTGGCGAGCCGGCTGCGCTGTTTTCCCGGTCGTCCGGCGGTGTGGATTAATTTTAGCACACCTGGGCGGCATCGGCCACCCGCACCTCCCACCCCACCCTGACCGCTCTGCACCCGCGGGTTCATCCCTGCGGGTGCAGGGGAAGGCCCCACCGCGGCAGAACCACGGTCACAGTGGACGGTTCATCCCTGCGGGTGCAGGGGAAGGAGCGCCGCCAGGACCGCCGCCGCCACGTGGTCGGGTTCATCCCTGCGGGTGCAGGGGAAGGCCGTGCCGCATCAACTACATCAGGTATAGCCCGGGTTCATCCCTGCGGGTGCAGGGGAAGGTCGGTCGAACCGATGCCCGCGTAGTCGCCTTCGGGTTCATCCCTGCGGGTGCAGGGGAAGGGCCGTAGCGGACCCCATAAATCGGGTTCACATGGGTTCATCCCTGCGGGTGCAGGGGAAGGCGCTCCACGGCTTGGGTGCGCAGCAGCAAACCGGGTTCATCCCTGCGGGTGCAGGGGAAGGACTTGCTGCCCAGAGAGCGGGTCGTCTCCGGTGGGTTCATCCCTGCGGGTGCAGGGGAAGGGATCCGGCTTGGCGCTTGTTCGTGCCGGCCATGGGTTCATCCCTGCGGGTGCAGGGGAAGGATGCGGACGGCTCCGTGGAGTGTCTCCATCGGGGGTTCATCCCTGCGGGTGCAGGGGAAGGCTGGTCGCCCACTTCAGCAAAGGCAAAGCCTCTGGTTCATCCCTGCGGGTGCAGGGGAAGGGGGGTATGGGTTCATGGCGGTTCCTTTTTGCTGGGTTCATCCCTGCGGGTGCAGGGGAAGGGCGCCATGGTCATCGGCCACGCCTCCACCGAAGGGTTCATCCCTGCGGGTGCAGGGGAAGGTGTGCAAAAAGGCTGCGGAACGGGCCGTCCAAGGGTTCATCCCTGCGGGTGCAGGGGAAGGCTGGCTGTGGTGTGCGGCATCGTTGCTTGGGTGGGTTCATCCCTGCGGGTGCAGGGGAAGGGGTTCTTCTAACGCGCTGATAGTAGGGAATCTTTTCGGGAAAGTCTAGCAGGTTGCTTTCCGTTTTCTGCCCTTTGCCCAATAAACCATGTATCCCCCACCCGCAGCAGGGTGGGGGAAAAGGTTTGGGAAAGGGAGAAGGGCCGGTTCGATTGACGCTTTTCTGGCGGAGATCACTCCGCCGGGTGCAAGCCCGCCCACACCGCGCGGGCCTGGACGGTCGCGGCCACGTCATGGACGCGCAGGATCTGGGCGCCCTGGCTCAGCGTCTCGAAACCCGCGATCAGCGAGCCGGCAAGGCGCTCCTTCGGCGGCTCCTGGCGCGACAGGCCGGCAATGAAACGCTTGCGCGACAGGCCGATCAGCAGCGGGCAGCCGAAACCATGGTACAGCGTGGTCGCCCGCAGGATCTCCAGATTGTGCGCCACCGTCTTGCCAAAGCCGATGCCAGGGTCCACCGCGATGCGGTCCAGCGGCACCCCGCCGGCCAGACAGGTGGCAACCCGCTCATTCAGCCAGTCGTACACATCCAGCGCGGCGTCGTCGTAACGGGGATCGTCCTGCATGGTCCCCGGCCGACCCTGCATGTGCATCACCACCACCGGAGCGGCGGCGCGCGCCACCACCTCCAGGCTGGCGGCTTCGCCGGTCAGGCCGCTGATGTCGTTGATGATGCGCGCACCCGCCTCCAGGGCGGCCGCCATCACGCCCGCGTGGCGGGTGTCCACCGACACCGCCACGTTGCGGGCGGCGAAATGGCGGATCACCGGCAGGACGCGGGCCTTTTCCTCGTCCTCCGACACCTCGGCGGCACCGGGACGGGTGGACTCGCCGCCCACGTCGAGGATGTCGGCCCCGGCCTCCACCAGTGCGGCGCCATGGGCGATGGCGGCGGCGGGGTCGAAGAAATCGCCGCCGTCGGAAAAGCTGTCGGGGGTGACGTTGACGATGCCCATCACCGCCGGGCGGGCGATGTCCACCCCGCCGAACGGCACCCGCGGACGGGTGAGCATCGCCATCCGTTCGTCAAAGGCCGCGGCCAGCCCATGACCCGCAGCCCAGCCGTGGGCGTCGCCCACGGGTAGGGTGGTGCGGTGGGTGATCCGCCCCCCGTCCCGCACCGTCAGCTCCACCAGCGCAAACGCAAAACGCCCGCCCGCAAGGAGCGGAGCGGGCGTTGCGCAGGATGAGCCGGCGGGCAGCAGCCCCGTGGGGCGGACATACAGCCGGCGCCCGCTCATGACTCCTTGGCCATCAACTGTTCCAGCCAGTGGATGTCATAGGCGCCGTCGATGAACGACGGCTGGGCGATGATCTTCTGGTGCAGCGGCAAGGTGGTGTCGATGCCGCCGATCACATACTCCTCCAGCGTCCGCCGCAGCCGCATCAGGCATTCGTTGCGGGTGGCGCCGTGGACCACCAGCTTGGCGATCAGGCTGTCATAGTGCGGCGGGATGCGGTAGCCGTCGTACAGCGCCGAATCGATGCGCACGCCCAGACCGCCCGGCGCGTGATACCCGTCGATCCGGCCGGGGGACGGCAGGAAGGTTTCCGGGTGCTCGGCGTTGATGCGGCATTCGATGGCGTGGCCTTCGAAGCGGATGTCGGCCTGGGTGTAGCCCAGCGGCGCCCCGGTGGCGACCCGGATCTGTTCGCGCACCAGATCGATCCCGGTGATCATTTCCGAAATCGTGTGCTCGACCTGCAGGCGGGTGTTCATTTCGATGAAATAGAACTGCCCGTCTTCGAACAGGAACTCCATGGTGCCGACGCCGCGGTAGCCGATGGCGGCGGTGGTCTTGGCGGCCAGGGTGCCGATGAAGTCCCGCTGCTCGGCGTTCAGGGCCGGTGACGGTGCCTCTTCGATCACCTTCTGGTGACGGCGCTGGACCGAACAGTCGCGCTCGCCGAAATGGACGCAATTGCCGTGCATGTCGCCCAGCAACTGGATTTCGATGTGGCGCGGGTGGCCCAGATACTTTTCGATGTAGACTTCATCGTTGCCGAAGGCCGCGCGCGCCTCCCCACGGGCAAGCTGATAGGCTTCGCGCAGGGAATCGGGGCTGCGGGCCACCTTCATGCCCTTGCCGCCACCGCCCGCCGCCGCCTTGATGAGCACGGGGAAGCCGATGGCGCGGGCCACCACCTCCGCCTCCTCCAGCGAGGCGACGGGGCCGTCGGAGCCGGGAACGACCGGCAGGCCCAGGTTCTTGACCGTGGACTTGGCCGTCACCTTGTCGCCCATGATGCGGATGTGCTCCGCCGTCGGGCCGATGAAGGTGAAGCCGTGCTCTTCCACCATCTCGGCGAACTGGGCGTTTTCCGCCAGAAAGCCGATGCCGGGGTGGATGGCGTCGGCCCCGGTGATGGCCGCCGCCGACAGGATGGCCGGGATGTTCAGATAGCTGTCGCGGGCCGACGGCGGGCCGATGCACACGCTTTCGTCGGCCAGACGCACATGCATGGCATCGGCGTCGGCGGTGGAATGCACCGCCACGGTCTGGATGCCCATCTCGCGGCAGGCGCGGTGAATGCGCAACGCGATCTCGCCGCGGTTGGCAATCAGAACCTTTTCAAACATCGCCAAGGGAGTGGCCCCTTATCACTCGATGATCATCAGAACTTCGCCGTACTCGACCGGCTGCGAATCGGACACCATGACCTCCACGACCGTGCCGCCCTTGGGCGCCTTGATCGGGTTCATCACCTTCATGGCTTCGATGATGAGCAGGGTCTGCCCGGCCTTCACCGTGTCGCCGACGCGCACGAACGGGGCGGCCCCCGGTTCCGGCGCGGCATAGGCGGTGCCGACCATGGGCGATTTCACCGCACCCGGATGGGCTGCGGCCGCCGCCGGGGTGACCGCCGCCGGGGCCGCCACGGGGGCCGGAGCCGCCACCGCGGCCTGGACCGCCAGGGGGGCCGACACGCCGCGGTTGACGCGGATGCGCTTTTCGCCCTCGGCGAATTCGATCTCGTTCAAGCCGGTTTCGCGCAGAAGGTCCGCCAGCTTGCGGATCAGGTCGCCGTCAATATCGAAAGTGGCCATCGTTTCAGTCCGGGTTCACACAATTCAAAACGCGCGGGCGGCGGGCCGGCGGCAGAACCGCCGCGCGGGGAGACGGGGTGTCAGGAACGGTTGCGCAGGATCTGGGCCATGGCGTCCAGCCCCAGCACATAGCCGTGCGGGCCGAATCCGCAGATCATCCCGCGCGCGACCGATGTCACGTGGGAATGGTGGCGGAACGGCTCGCGCTTGAAGATGTTCGACAGGTGCACCTCGACCACCGGCAGCTCGGCCAGGATCAGCGCGTCCAGGATGGCAAGCGAGGTGTGGCTGTAGGCGCCGGCGTTGATGATGATGCCGTCGTTTTCCGACCGGGCCTGTTGGATCCAGGTGACCAGTTCGCCTTCGTGGTTGGACTGGCGGAAATCCACCTCCAGCCCCAGGTGTTGGGCGTGCTCCTGGCACATGGACTCCACATCGTCCAGGGTCAGGGAGCCATAGATCTGCGGTTCCCGCACCCCCAGCATGTTGAGGTTCGGGCCGTTCAGAATCAGCACGGATGCGTCGATCGCCACGGGACCACGCCTTCGGATGGTTATCTCGGTTCGCCGCGTTTATAGCACGCCCCCGCGGAAGGGCAATGCCCGCAAACGCGGGATTGCCCTTCCGTTCATGCGTCTTTGGGCGAAAACCACACGGGATCAGGGGGCGGCGGCGCAATAGACCTCGGGGGCGACGATCTGGGTCACGCGGACCTTGGTGCCGCCCGGCACGATGTATTCCTGCGCCCCACGGTGGTCGGTGCGGCCCGGCGTCCAGTCATAGGTGTAGCCCAGCCGGGTCCAGGGATAGCCGGTTTTGTTCAGGTCGGGATTCACTTGGTATGAATAGGCCATCTGGTTGGCGAACCACGATGCATAGGCCGGCGTCCCCTTGATCTGGTTGCCGCAGGATGGGGCGGTGGGATCGGGGTTGGCGCAGGGGCGGTACACCCCCTGGCCCGTGGGGCCGGTCGCCTGAGGGGCGTCGATGGTGAAGCGGACGAAGCGGGCCTTTTCATCCCCCGGCTTCACCGGCTGCAGGCCCAGCAGATAGTGCAGCCCCTCGATCACCGTATCCTTGGCATAGGTGCGGCAGATGGTCCGCACCTCCGGCTCCACGGTGATCCACATGCCATAGCTGCTGTTGACGGTGACCGTCTGCCCCTCCTTGCCATCGGCCCAGGCGGTGTTGCCGGTCAGGGTCACGGCCTGGATGGGGTAGGTGAGCGGCGTCAGTTGCCGGACGTTGGAGTCGCGGTAGACGGCGGTGTCGCTGATGCTGGCGTCATAGGCTGCACGCACCGGGTTCGCCGGTGCTCCCGCCGTTTCCGCGTCCGGCCCGGTGGCGCAGCCGGCAAGGATGATGGCCGAGACGGCATACAATGATATGGAAAAACGCATGGATCAATATCCCCCGCAACAGAAAAAGCGACGATACACGCTTTCCGTTGCAGGGGAAAAGAGCCGGTTCCTTTCACCGGTTATTACCGGGGGGATGCCGAATTACTCGTCCTTGGTCGGGTGCGGGCGGCGCCCGGCCGGATCGGTGTAGAGATCGTTCAGGCGCTGGACATGCTGCGCCACCGCTTCGCGGATGGCGAAGATGCGGCCCTTGGCCCGCGTGCCCCAGCCCACCGGCTTCTTGCGGAACGCCAGCCGGAAGAAGCGGGTGTTGCGCAGAAAGGCGTTGCGGGGGTTCAGGTCGGCCTCGCCCATGCGTTCGGGCAGATCCCGGGCGATCCGGCGGGCCACCCAGCCGCGAATCCAGTGGTGCCCGGCCAGGAACACCCCCAGCAGCAGCACCAGCGCCACCACCAGCCGCACCGGCACGCCGCTGCTGTCCGGCTCGCTTCCGGCATCGCCCAGCCACAGGGCGAAACGGCCCAGCGCATCCCCGCCGATCAGATAGGCCAGCCCGCCGAGGATGACCGCCAGCAGACCCGCCCACACGGCATCGCCGATCAGAACCCCGCGGCGCCAGCGGGCCAGCGTGTCCTGCAGGAAGGGGATGATCTCCCCCTCCAGTTCCTTGGTCAGCGAATCGAGCATCCCGACGATGCGGTAGCCGCGGCCCACCTCCACCTCGGCGATGCGGCCCTGGATCTCGTTCAGGTCGGCATCGCACTTGGCCTCGTACCGGGCGCGCAGGGTTTCGTCGTCGATGGGCGGGGCGGCTTTCTTGTTGTAGATGGCATAGAACCGGCCGCTGACCAGCCCCGACTGGGCGATGGCGCGCTGCCACGCGCCGAACACCGCCTCGGCGTTGTCCTCTTTCCACGTGGTATCGATCTGGTTCAGCACATAGATGAACTTGCGCGCGTCGGCCCGGCGCACCGATTTCGACACCAGATGCTGCAGCGTGTCCTGCATGGCGCCGGGTTCGGGGTGGCGGGCGTCGAAGAACACCAGCACCAGATCCGACAGTTCGATGATGTGGTCGGTCAGGCGCAGCACCGAGCGCCGCTGGTCGTCGGCGTCGAAGCCGGGGGAATCGATGAAGATCTTGCCGCGCACGCTCTCGTTCTTCAGCGTCTTCAGCTGCAGATAGCTGTCGATGCGCTTGCCTTCACCCGCCGCCACCTTCTCGATCTCGTCGGAGATGCGGTAGAAGGGGAAGCGCGGGTCGGCGTTCAGCGCCGTGCCCGGCAGCGGTTCGTACTTGGTGTCGGCGCCGTAGCAGATGACGGTGAACTTGTCGTCCACCGCCTGATTGCCGGTGTTCTGCAGGCTGGCGCCCAGCGTGGTGTTGAGGAAGCTGGACTTGCCGGCGGAAAAGGTGCCCAGCACCGCAATCATCGGCCACCACGGAATGCGGGTCGCCAGCGATTCGTCGTCGGTGAGCAGCCCCATGGAATACAGCAGCCGGTCGAACTGCCGGTAGGTGGGGATGATCGGCAGAAGGTTCGGGTTTTCCGACTTCAGATGGTTTTCCAGCGCGTTCAGGCGCTGCTGCAGGGCTTGCCGTGGGGTCATCCGCCGTATCCGCCGTTATCGCCCGGTCCCGTCCGGGGCGGGCTGTTTTTTTCCGTGGGGGTTCATAGCACGCCCCGCCGCCGGCAACCGCGAAAATTTGCCGCGGGCAATCGCCGCGCCCCCGGCCCCGGAACGGCGGGGGCGCGACGTTCGTTCCGTTGTCAAAGCGGATGCCACGTTTTACACAAGACTCCACGAAACAGCCGCACAAGCGATTCCTTGCCGCAGGCCGGGGTATCGCTTATGTCTGAATCGCTGACCTAATCGCAAGCCTTCCCCACGTTTCGAACGGAGCGAGCCGACAGCCGCCATGTCCGACATCAAAGCCGGCGTCAACCAGCTTTACCTGCGCGAAGAGGAACTGCGCACCGGCATGGAACTGCTGTTCTATGCCTACCGCGAGTTCACCGCCGAACCCGACGCCATCCTGGCGAAGATCGGTTTCGGGCGGGCGCACCATCGTGTGATCTATTTCGTCGGCCGCCATCCCCGCATCACCGTGACCGACCTGCTGGGCATCCTGCGCATCACCAAACAGAGCCTGTCGCGGGTTCTGGGCGAATTGGTGCGCCAGGGCTATGTGCAGCAGACCACCGGCACCCGTGACCGCCGCCAGCGCCTGCTGGAGCTGACGGAAAAGGGGATCGATCTGGAACGGCAACTGTCGGAAACCCAGCGCCACCGCATCGCCCGCGCCTATCGCATGGCGGGGGCGGAGGCGGTGGAGGGATTCCGCAAGGTGATGATGGGGATGCTGAACGAGGATGACCGGGTGAAATTTATCCCGGCACCTCCCCCGCGCTATGCGGCCCTCAAGCGATGAAGACCTGATTCGATGAGATTTGTCTGGCGCCTCGTGCGTGTGCTGCTGGTGACCGTCGCCGTGCTGGTGGCGGTGGTGCTGGTGGCCGGGGGGGGCGTTTTCGCCGCCTTGCCCGTCATCGCCGACCATGTGCCGATGGTGCTCAGCCGCGTCACCATGACCGACGGCACCCGCACCGTGGAAATGCAGGGCATGGTCCATGTGGCCGAACCGCGCTTTTACCGCGACGTCGCCGAACTGGTGGCCGAGCGGCGGCGGGCCGGCTGGCTGGTCTTTTACGAAGAAGTGCGCCCCGACCCCGGCGACGACGCCAAGGCCGGCACGGCCGAGGTGATGAAGCGGCTGGGTGCGGGCTGGTCGCCGGACTCCGGCGAGCATCCTTATATGATGCTCTCCACGCTGCTGGGCGACGGGCTGGTGCTGCAGGACAACCGCGCCCTGCTGGGCGACCCCGGCCCCGACGAACGCAACGTGGACATTTCCCTCTCCGACCTGCTGGCGGCCTTGCCCCCGGCGGAGGCGGACGAGGAGCCGCTGGATCTGGCCGCGGCCCGCGACGGGTTCGCCGGGCTGCCGCCGTGGGTGCAGGTGCGCGTGCGCGCCGCCGTCCGCATCGGCTTGGCCGCCGCCGCGTCGGGAAGCTGGCTTCACGCCGGCCTGCCCGAAGGGCTGACCATCAAGCGGGAAGCCAAGGTGGCGCAGGCCATCCAGGACGAGGCCGGGCGGAACATCCTGATCCTCTATGGGCAGGCCCACATCGGCGCCATCCGCAGCCGGCTGCTGGCCGCAGGGCAGGGGTGGAGCGTCGTACGCACCATGGGCGTGCGGGCGATGTAAGGGTATTGCCAGGGGCTTTGCCCCCGGCGCCCCCAGCAAGGGCCGAAGGCCCTTGCATCCCAAAGGATAGGGCCGAAGGCCCTTGCATCCCAGGGGGTTAGCGGGTGGGGACCGGGATTTCGCGCAGTTCCTTGCCGGGCAGCAGCAGCGTGAGAACCCCGCGGCCCGGTTCGAACCGCCAGTTTCGTGGGTTTTGCAGATCGGAGGCCGTGCAGTTTTCCGGCATGTCGGCGACGGCGGTGCGGCAGGCGGCGGTGGCCGCAGCCAGCCAGTTCCGGGTGCCGAACACCTCTTCCGGTGACATGGAACGGCCCCGCGTCAGGTCCAGCGTCACCCCGGCGGCAAAGCGGAAGCCGTTGCCCTGCACCCCCTCGGCCAGAAACTGCACCGAGATGAAGCCGGGGGCGGGGATAGAGGTGTCGGCGGTCAGGAGCAGTTCCGCCTCCATCCCCTCCGGCAGGTCGGCGGAGTCGGTGCGGAAGGTCCGGATCTCCCCCGCGATGAATCGCTGCATCGCCTCGTTGAAGGCGGCAGCACCGGGGTGGGCAGGGTCGGCGATTTCGGGGCGGTCGGCCTGGATGAACACGCGGGCACCGGGTTTCCCCTCGGTGACGGTGACCGTGCGCAGCCGGGCACCCAGGGCCGGATCAACGCGCAACGCCGTCAATTGCCGGACCCGCCGGGTCATCGCGTCGTCCAGGCAGGCGGCGGGATCGGCGACCCCGGCCGCCGCCCCCGGCCCGAAGCCGCAGGCGCGGTTGCGCCGGGTGACCCAGGCCCGCTGTTCGCCACGCGCGATGCCGCGGGCGGTCTCGTCGCCGGCCACCGCATCCATCAGCGCCTTGTACGCCGCCCCCACCGCAGCATCGGCCCTGTCGAGCGCCGGGACGCTGCAGATCATCCGCTCCTCAGGCGTGCTGGCCTGAGCGCAGTCGAAGCTGGCGGCACCCGCCGGGGCGGCGGGCAGGGTCAGCATCATCAGGGCCGCGGCCAGGGGCGGGGCGGCAAAGGGCAGCCGGGGCATGGGCGGTTCCGTTCGGTGAGCGACGGGGGCAGTGGATCAGAGATAGTCGAACTGCCGCAAGAGCGGGGCCATGCGCGCCAGCGCCGCATCATCCACCGCTGCACCGTCCGCCGGGGCGGGGGGCAGGGTGATGGCGGGGGGAAGGCTGTCGCCATTGGCGGCATCACCGTCCAGCAGGAAGCGGACCAGGGCGTGCCAATGCGCGGCCGCATCGCCGCCGGCCAGATCCTCCAGCCGCATTTCAAAATACCGCTCGGGGCGGGAGGCGCCGAAACGGCAGGCGGTGCCCACGGCGTCAGCCCACACATGGGCCTCCGCCTCCGCCTCCGCACCGGGCGGCACCAGGGCGCGGCCATCGCACACCACATGCACCACCTTCATGGCCGGAAACAGCAGGTCGAAGAAATCCAGATTGTGGGCATGGACGGTGACGGTGGTGCCCAGAACCCGTGCCCCGTCCATCCCCGGCAGCCGGGCGAGGCACAGGCCGATGGCGGTGCGCATCAACTGGCGGAAATCCGCCTGGGTGAAGGCGGACGCCCCGTCATGGGTTTCGTTGTAGCCGGACAGCACATCCTTCAGCGGCACGGCCAGGGCGTCGGTGAAATGGCCGTTGCCGCCCACGGCGAATGATGCCTGAGCGGTCAGGGCCGCGGCGACGGCCTCCGTCGGCGTGCCCGGCGCGGCGGCCAGCAGGAACAGGGGCCGGGACAGGGCCTGCGCCAGCCGGGCGCCGGGATCGGTGCGGGAAACGGGGATCATGGGACGAGCGGGTCCGTCAGGTGGACAGGAACCGCCGTTCCGTGCCCTCCAGCACCAGACATGTCAAGCGGTTGGTGGCATAGGCGCCGGTGTCGATGCCGATGCGGTTGGCTCGCACGTCGGGGCTGGTGGTGATCGTGTGGCCGTGCACCACCACCGGGCCATGGTCGGCGGCGGAATCGAGGAAGTCTTCCCGAATCCACAGCAGGTCGTCTTCCTGCTGCGCGTCCACCGGCACGCCGGGGCGGATGCCGGCATGGACGAACAGATAGCCGCCGATGGACAGGCTGGTTCTCAGCCCGGCCAGGAACGCCCGGTGGCGGGGCGGCAGAACGTCGCACAGCCGCTCCTGCACCCGCTGCAGATGGGCGGCGAACAGCGGGTCGGCGGGATCGGGGGCCGGCAATCCATAGCTGTGCAGCGTGGCATCGCCGCCAAAGCGCAGCCACGACGGCCCGGCCCGCAGGTCGGTCAGGAAACGGATCATCGCCGCTTCGTGGTTGCCTTTCAGATGGACCGCACCGAACCCCGGCGGCGGCCCCTCGGCCAGCCGCGCAATCACCCCGGCCGCATCCGGGCCGCGGTCCACATAGTCCCCCAGAAAGACCAGATAATGCATCACCCCCGGCGCATCGTCGGCGTCGGCGGCGATGTCGTCCAGCAAACGGTCCAGCAGGTCCAGGCGTCCGTGGATGTCGCCGACGGCATAGATCCGCAGGCCGTGCGGCAACGCCGCCGGCTCTGTCCGGCCGTGCCGGGCAAGACCGAACATCACCGGCCCGTTCCTTCCACCATACGCCGCCCCTTCATGTCTGCCGGTTGCGTCAGTGAAGCTCGTCGGGATCAACGAGATCCAGCGTGATGAGGGCGGAGTTGATCAGAACCTTGCCGGCGTTTTCGAAATTCACCGTCACCCGCGGGCCGACCGCCGACTGCACCTGTCCCAACCCCCATTCCGGGCACCCCGGATGGCGGACCCAGGAACCGGGAACCATCATGTCGTCCATCGTTCAAAACCTCTGGTTATGCGTTTTCTTCCCAAGCGAACGAACGGGGCCGCCCGGCGTGCGGATCATGGCACGAACCCTCCCGCCCTTGTGGATGGGGGGCAGGTCCGGTGCCGCCATGCTGTCCGCTGCCGCCGGGCCGCTTGCGTTGGAGAGGCGCGCCCCGCGTCTGCATGATATATAGATGTCGAAACGGCCCGGAACATTCCCCAACTGGCGGAAAGAAGCGCCGCTTCCCGTTCTATGCCCATCCTTGTTCCCCTGCCTCAGCCCTACTCTTGGCCTGGAGTCATCATGGCTTTCGATATCCGCGTCCTGGAACTTCTCGCCTCCCGCCTGTGCCATGATCTGGTCAGTCCCGTGGGTGCCATCCGCAACGGCCTGGAACTGATCGAGGAGATGGAGGACGAGCCGAATCCTGCGTTCATGGGCGAGGCGATCAAGCTCATCGATCATTCTTCGGGCCAGGCCGACCGGCGGCTGCGCCTTTTCCGGCTGGCTTATGGCGTGGCCGGGCGGGAGGTGCGCGGCTTCGGCGAAATGCGGTCCATCGTCGCCAACTGGCTGGAGGGCGGGCGCACCAGTGCTGTCTGGTCCGACGGCGTGCCCGCCGACGCGGTGACCGAACGCACCGGCGTCGCCAAGGTGCTGCTCAACACCATCATCCTGGCCGAAGAGGCGCTGACCCACGGCGGCACCATCACCGTGGCGGGGCAGGGGGATGGCGCCGCCGGCCGCCTGACCGTCACCGCCGCCGGCCGCCCCGGCGCCCTGAACGCCGAGGCGCAGGCGGCCCTGACCGGCACGGCGGCACCGGACGCCATCACCCCGCGCACGGTCCATGCCTATGTCACCGGGCGTTTCGCCGAATCCTACGGCGTGCGGCTGTCGGCCCAGCCGGCCGGGCCGGACACGCTGGATTTCACCTTGACGTGGTGATGCCGGCGGGGCGGGGGCGGCGGGCTTCCGGCCGCCTGTCCGCCCCGGTTGAGTGTGAGGGGGGGCGGACAAAAGGTAAGACTTTGTTTATCAGTATTTGACACGCTCCCAGCGTGCCGGAATGGCTGAAACAAGCCCGCTGCCGACGGAAACCGCCGCCCCGCCTGTTTTCAAGCGCGGAGCGGTCCGACCTGTGCCGTGCTGTGCCGCGAACGAAATGCCTGGGGATAGGATATGGATGATCTGCTCAGTGAATTCCTGACGGAGACCAACGAGAACCTCTCGGTTCTCGACGTAGAGCTGGTGCGGCTTGAGCAGAACCCGAACAATCCCGAACTGCTCTCGAACATCTTCCGACTCGTCCACACCATCAAGGGCACCTGCGGCTTCCTGGGCCTGCCGCGCCTGGAAAAGGTGGCGCACGCCTCGGAAAACGTGCTGGGCAAGTTCCGCGACGGTGAACTGACCATCACGCCCGAAGCGGTGTCGCTGATCCTGAAGGCGCTGGACACCATCAAGGGGCTGCTCGCGGTTCTGGAAGCGACCGAGGCGGAACCCCCCGGCGACGACAACGACCTGATCGCGCGGCTCAACGCCTGCGCCGAGGGTAAGCTGTCCGGCGCCCCGGCTGCTGCGCCTGCACCCGCGCCCGCTCCGGAACCCGCTCCCGCGCCCGCCACCACGGTGGAAGTCCCCTCGGTGTCGCTGGACGAGCTGGAAGCCGCGTGGCAGGCCGCCGAAGGGCCGAGCACGGCCCTGACGCCGGTCGCCGCCCCCGAACCGGCGGAAGAGCCGGCGCCGTCCCACGATCTGGTGGTTCCCGAACCCGACCCGGCCCCCGCCCCGTCCAAGATGCCCGTGCCCGCGGCCCAGGCCGCCGGTGCTCAGGGCGGCGACGAAGTGCGCGAAGCCGGCAACAAGGAATCGGCGGTCGCCGCCCAGACCATCCGCGTCAACGTGGATCTTCTGGAAAACCTGATGACCATGGTGTCGGAACTGGTGCTGACCCGCAACCAGCTCCTCCAGATCCTGCGGTCGCAGAAGGAAAGCGAATTCGCCGCCCCGCTCCAGCGTCTCAATCATGTGACGTCGGAGCTGCAGGAAGGCGTGATGAAGACGCGCATGCAGCCCATCGGCAACGCCTGGGCCAAGCTGCCGCGTCTGGTCCGCGACCTTGCCCACGAACTGGGCAAGAAGATCGACCTGCAGATGCTGGGTGCCGACACCGAACTCGACCGTCAGGTGTTGGAACTCATCAAGGATCCGCTGACCCACATGGTCCGCAACTCCGCCGACCACGGGCTGGAAACCCCGTCGGAGCGTGTGCGGGCGGGCAAGACCGAGACGGGCCGCGTCACGCTGAACGCCTATCACGAAGGCGGTCACATCATCATCGAGATCCAGGACGACGGTAAGGGCCTGGCGATCGACAAGATCAAGCAGAAGGCGATCCAGAACGGGATGGCGTCCGAGGCGGAACTCGCCAACATGTCGGACCAGCAGATCATCCAGTTCATCATGAAGCCCGGCTTCTCGACCGCCGCCAAGGTGACGAGCGTGTCGGGCCGCGGCGTCGGCATGGATGTCGTGAAGACGAACATCGAAAAGATCGGCGGCACCATCGAAATCAAGTCGGTGCAGGGCCGCGGATCGACCTTCGTCATCAAGATCCCGCTGACGCTGGCCATCGTTTCGGCGCTGATCGTGGAATGTGCGGGCGAACGCTTCGCCATCCCGCAGATCAGCGTGGTGGAACTGGTCCGTGCCGCCGCCGACAGCGAACACACCATCGAACGGCTGAAGGGCACGCCGGTCCTGCGTCTGCGCAACCGCCTGTTGCCGTTGGTCAGCCTGCAGGAGTTGCTGCGGCTGGAGCGCGAGGACGGGCAGGAGATTAAGAACGACGACGAGACCTTCATCGTCGTGACCCAGGTCGGCACCTACACCTTCGGCATCATGGTGGACCGGGTGTTCGACACCGAAGAAATCGTGGTGAAGCCGGTCGCCCCGATCCTGCGCCACATCGAGATGTTCTCGGGCAACACCATTCTGGGTGACGGCTCGGTCATCATGATCCTCGACCCCAACGGCATCGCGTCGGCCACCGGCGAAATGGCGATGGGCGAGAACGTCAGCAAGGAAGCCGCCGCCGTCCAGGCTCAGCGTCAGGAAGACAAGATGGCGTTGCTGCTGTTCCGCGCCGGCGAGGGCGCGCCCAAGGCGGTGCCGCTGTCGCTGGTCGCCCGCCTGGAGGATGTGGAACTGAGTGCGGTGGAACTGTCCAACGGCCTGCCGGTGGTGCAGTACCGCGGCAAGCTGATGCCGCTGGTTCCCATCGATCCCTGCTTCTCGCTGGGCCACGAAGGCCGCCAGCCGGTGCTGGTGTTCGCCGACGGCGACCGTTCCATGGGCCTGATCGTGGACGAGATCGTCGATATCGTCGAAGAGAAGCTGGTGGTCCAGTTGACCGCCGACCGCCCCGGCCTGATGGGCAGCGCCATCATCGCCGGCAAGGCGACGGAGGTGATCGACGCCGGCTTCTACCTGACCCAGGCGTACAAGGATTGGTTCGGTTCGTCGTCCAGCGACGGGTTCGAGGAGGAGAAGCTCCAGCGCGTGCTGCTGGTGGACGACAGCCCCTTCTTCCGCAACCTGCTGACGCCGCTGCTGTCGGTGGCCGGCTACGATGTGACCGCGGTGGAAAACCCGTCGGACGCGCTGGCGCTGTGCGAAGCGGGCGAGGACTTCGACGTCATCGTCTCCGATATCGAGATGCCGGGGATGAGCGGCTTCGACTTCGCCCAGGCCATCCGCCACGGCAGCCGCTGGCAGCATGTGCCGATGGTGGCCCTGTCCAGCCACGCCACGCCGCGCGATCTTGACCGCGGCCGTCAGGTCGGCTTTACCGATTATGTCGCCAAGTTCGACCGCGACGCGCTTCTCTACACCCTGCAGCAGACCCTCTCTGAACATAAAGGTGCCGCATGACCGCCAACAACGCCAAGGTTCCCGCCAAGAAGACCAAGGGCGAGGAGGTCATTTCCGGGGGCAGCCAGGACTATGTGACCATGACCATTGCCGACCAGCTGTTCGGCATTCCGGTCCTTCAGGTCCAGGACGTGCTGGGGCATCAGAAGATCACCCGCATCCCGCTGGCTCCGCCGGAAGTGGCCGGTTCGCTGAACCTGCGCGGCCGCATCGTTACCGCCATCGACGTGCGGCTGCGCCTCAGCCTGTCGGCCCGGCCCAAGGACAAGCCCGGCATGTCCATCGTGGTGGACCTGCGCGGCGAACTCTACAGCCTGATGGTGGACAGCGTGGGCGAGGTGCTGAGCCTGTCCAACGATGATTTCGAACGGAATCCGGCCACGCTGGACCCCCGCTGGCGGGAAGTGTCAACTGGTATTTATCGCCTGAACGGCCAATTGATGGTTGTTCTGGACGTGCCTCGCCTGCTTAATTTCACGAACATGGAAGCGGCTTGACGGTACGGCGCCCGCGCCGTACCCCCAGCAAAGGGTGGTGCGGCCATGCCGCACCCCAAGCAACAGCCGGGGCATAGACGATGAAGTCCTGTTTGGTGGTTGACGACAGCCGGGTCGTCCGCAAGGTGGCCCGGAAGATTCTGGAAGAGCTGAGCTTTGCCTGTTCGGAAGCAGAGGACGGCAAGCAGGCGATGGAAGCCTGCGCTCAGCAGATGCCGGATGCCATCCTTTTGGATTGGAACATGCCGGTGATGTCAGGGATCGAGTTCCTGCGCCGTCTGCGCAAGATGAGCGGAGGCGACGGTCCGAAGGTTGTCTTTTGCACGACGGAAAACGACTTGGCGCACATTCAGGAGGCGCTGTCGGCCGGGGCCAATGAGTACATCATGAAGCCCTTCGACAGCGATATCATCCAGACGAAATTTGCTCAGGTCGGCCTCCTGTAACCGCAGGGGGACCGGAAAGTCAGTGCAGGAAGGCCCGGCGTTCTCATGTCCGATTCGTTTCGAGGTTTGTCCACCGCGGCGCGCGCGCCCAGCCCCGATCCCTACCGGGTCATGGTGGTCGATGATTCCGCGGTCATCCGCGGTCTGCTGACCCGCGCCCTGGAAGGCGACCCGGAAATCCGCGTTGCCGCGTCGGTGGGTGACGGGCAGATGGCGGTCAACTCGCTCCAGCGCAACACCATCGACGTGATCGTGCTGGACATCGAGATGCCGGTGATGGACGGGCTGACCGCGATCCCGAAGCTGCTGGCGGTGGCGCCGCAGGTGAAGATCATCATGGCCTCCACCCTGACGGCGCGGGGGGCGGATATCTCCATGCGCTGCCTGCAGGCGGGGGCCGCCGACTACATCCCCAAGCCCACCTCCACCCGCGAGGTGAGCACGGCGGAGGATTTCAAGCGCGAACTGGTGTCGAAGGTGAAGGCGCTGGGGGCTGCCGCACGGCGCGCCGGGTCGCGCAGCCGCGGCGAGATGCGGCCCCTGACGCCGGCCACCAGCTTCAGCCCGACGGCGCGGGGCGAGGGGGGGACCGCACCCTCCATCTCCTCCGGTTTCCGTCCGCGTGATACCGGGCCGGTCACCACCCGGCCCCAGCCGGCCGGTGCGGTTATCCGCCCCGACGTGATCGCCATCGGCAGTTCCACCGGCGGTCCGCAGGCTCTGTTCGAGGTGCTGGCCAACCTGCGTACGGGCGTGTCCCAGCCGATCTTCATCACCCAGCACATGCCCGCCACCTTCACCACCATCCTGGCGGAACACATCACCCGCCAGTGCGGCCTGAACGCGGCGGAAGCGAAGGATGGCGAACGCATCGCCGAGAACCGCTGTTATATCGCCCCCGGCGACTTCCACATGCTGGCGGTGCAGCGCGGCGGGGTGAACGTGATCCAGTTGACCAAGGATCCGCCTGAGAATTTCTGCCGCCCCGCCGTCGATCCGATGATGCGGTCGCTGGTCAAGACCTTCGGCGGGCGCAAGATACTCGCCTGCATCCTGACCGGCATGGGTCAGGACGGGCTGAAAGGCTGCACGGACGTGGTGAACAACGGCGGCACCCTGATTGGTCAGGATGAAGCCAGCAGCGTCGTGTGGGGGATGCCGGGTGCCGTGGCCCAGGCGGGCCTGTGCCACGCCATCCTGCCGCTCAAGGAAATCGGTCCCGCAATCCGCAAGTATGCATCGAGGACGGCAGCATGAGGGTCGAAGACTTCGACATGTTCGCTACCTTGCTGAAGCAGCGCTCCGGCCTGGTGCTGACGAAAGACAAAGCCTATCTCCTGGAATCACGGCTGATGCCCGTGGCCCGGAAATGGAACATGAAGGGGCTGGACGAGCTGGCCGCCACCGTGCGGACCCGCAAGGACGAAGCCCTGCTGCGGGACATCACGGAAGCGATGACGACCAACGAGTCGTCCTTCTTCCGTGACCAGAAGCCCTTCGACCAGTTCAAGCAGGTCGTCCTGCCGAAGATGATGGAGGCCCGCGCGTCCAAGCGGTCCTTGCGCATCTGGTCGGCGGCCTGTTCCTCGGGGCAGGAGGCCTATTCCCTGTGCATGCTGTTGCAGGAGGAACAGGCCAAGCTGGCGGGGTGGCGCATCGAGATCGTCGGCACCGACCTGTCGGCGGAAATGGTCGAACGGGCCAAGGCTGGCGTCTATACCCAGTTCGAGGTCCAGCGCGGCCTGCCGATACAAATGCTGGTGAAGCATTTCAAGCAGCAGGGCGACAAGTGGCAGATCAGCCAGCAGCTTCGCCAGATGGTGACGTTCCGGGAATACAACCTGCTGTCGGATCTGGGCGGGCTGGGCCAGTTCGACGTGGTGTTCTGCCGCAACGTGCTGATTTATTTCGATCAGCCGACCAAGAGCAAGGTGCTGGACAGCATCGCCCGGATCATAGCGCCCGATGGGGTTCTGTATCTGGGCGGTGCCGAAACCGTGCTGGGGATCACCGAGCGTTTCCGTCCGGTTGACGGCCAGCGCGGCCTGTACACTCTGGCCTCCGGCCCCGGATTTTCGACGGCGGGGCTGAAGGCGGCGGCGTTCTGATGCGAATCACAGCACTGGATCATCTGGTCCTGACGGTCCGTGATCCGGCGGTGACGGTGGAATTCTACACCCGTGTCCTGGGCATGGACGCCGTGACCTTTGGCCAGGGCCGTCAGGCCCTGCGTTTTGGTGTGCAGAAAATCAATCTGCACCAGAGCGGGCGGGAATTCGAGCCAAAGGCCGCGCATCCCGCTCCCGGCTCTGCCGATCTGTGCTTTCTGACCGATGTGCCGCTGGATGCGGTGATGGCTCACCTTGCATCCTGTGGCGTGACGGTGGAACAGGGGCCAGTGATGCGCACGGGCGCCACGGGGCCGATCCGATCCGTCTACATCCGCGATCCCGACGCCAACCTGATCGAGATCAGCAACCCCACAAGCGCGTGATCCGGGTTGAAGGCATAAAAAAAGCGGCGGTCTGGAGGTGCCAACCTCCAGGCGGGGCCGGGGATGCTGCCCCGCTCATCCGAACAGCGCCAGAACCAGCGGCAGGCTGAGCGCGGCCAGCAGGGTCTGAACGGTGATGATGGCGGCCATCAGCCGATGGTCGCCCCCCATCTGGCGGGCCAGCACATAGGAACTGGCCGAGCAAGGCAGGGCGTTGAACAACACGGCGATGGTCAGAGCCAACGGCTCCACCGCCAGCATCGTGCCGATGGCCGCGGTCAATGCCGGCACCAGCAGCAGCTTGCAAAAGCTGGCGAGTGCTACCCCTATGCCAGCACCACGGGCCGCCGACAGGTCCAGCCCGGCGCCCACCGACAGCAGGCCCATGGGCAGGGCGGCGCGGGCCAGGATTTCCACCACGGCACCGGCGACCGGCGGCTGCCCGATGCCGGACACGGCCAGGGTTGCCCCCAGCAGGGCCGCCAGGATGATCGGGTTGCGGGCCAACCCGCCGAAGACCGCGCGCACCCCGCCGCCGCGGGCATTGGCTCCCCAGCGGGTCATGGCGATGACGCTCAGCACATTGACCAGCGGCACCACCACGGCGATGCCCACCGCGGTCAAGGTCAGACCCGGCACCCCGTACAGCGCACGGGCCGATGCCAGCCCCACATAGGTGTTGGGCCGCAGGGTGCCCTGGAACACCGAGGTGAAGGCGGGACCGTCCAGCCGGGTCCAGCGTTTGACCAGCACCGCCAGGCCCCCCGCCGCCGCCACCGCCAGCGCCATGGACAGGGCCATGGGCACGACGGTAGCGGCGTTCAGGTGCGCCTTTGCCAGTTCATCGACGATCAGGCAGGGGAAGAAGACGTAATAGGTCAGCCGGTCGGCGGGCGCCCAGAAGGACTCCGACACCACCATGCTGCGCCGCAGCGCGTAGCCCAGCAGAATCAGCAGGAAGGTGGGGGCCAAGGCCCCAAAAACGGCCAACATGGCGGCGGTCAGAACCGATCCGAGTCGCTACCGTTTTCGTCGTCGTGCTCCAGCGCCTCCGCGGCCAGCCGGCGGCGATGGGCCAGACCGTCCAGTGCCCCTTGCAGGATGTAGGCCGCGGCCATCTTGTCCACCACCTCGCCCCGGCGCTTGCGGGTCATGTCGTCGGCGATCATGAACCGCTCGACCGCCACGGTGGACAGCCGCTCGTCCCACAGGACGATGCGCGGCTCCCACTTCATCTGATCGCCCCGTTCGATCAGCACCTGAGCGAAGGAACGGGTGGCGTCGGCGCGCGGCCCGGTGCTGCCGTCCATGTTCAGCGGCAGGCCCAGAACGATGCCGGCAATGCCGTAATCTTTGATGATTCGGGCCAGTTCCTGCAGGTCCGGCCCCAGTTTGGTGCGTTTTATGGTGCCGATGGGGGAGGCCACCACCAGCCCCGGATCGGATACGGCCATGCCGATGGTCTTTGTGCCCAAATCAAGGCCGAGAAGCCGCCGGCCCTTGGGCAGAGCGGCGGCGAGTGCGTCGAGGTCGAGGATCATGGCCGTGGACCATAAGCCGCCCCCGCCCGCCGCACAAGAGGGGGGATCGGGGATGGTGTGTCGGGGGTGCTATTCCCCCGCTGTCCATCGGCCTATCGCCAAAGAGACGCTGGGCACCGCCGGGGTTGTCACCCAGTTTGGGGTGTGGGACCTCCCGGTCGCGTCACGGGCCACCGCGTCACGGACGATGTGCGGCAAAATGCCGCGTCAAGAATCTGACTATTACACTCAACCATTGGATAGGCGGCTTTCGGATAGTGGCTTTTCCGAAAGTTATGGTCCGAACGGACGGTTGCTTCATCCAAGGAAACTCAGGACCTTTGAAGCAAGACGGCGATGCGGCGAAATACCGCATTGCAAAAAATCAAATACCGCAAGCGCAAAAACTGACCGCCGCCAGCAATCGTTCACGGCCGTGGTCCAGGGGAAGGGGTGGGAATGACCAGACGTTCCTTGCGCGCCGCCGCGGTGGCGGCCTTCGTTGCTGTCCTCGGCTCCGCCGTCCTGGCGGTGGCGGCCGAGCCGAAGCCCTGGGAAATGGGGCTGCAACCGGGGGCGACCCCGGTCAAACACATCATGGATGATTTCCACAGCCTGCTGGTGGTCATCATCACCGGGATCGTGCTGGTCGTGCTGGCGCTGCTTGTGGTGGTGATGGTGCGGTTCAACGCCCGTGCCAACCCCACCCCGTCGCGCACCACCCACAACACGGTGTTGGAAGTGGCGTGGACGGTGATTCCGGTCATCATTCTGATCGTGATCGCGGTGCCGTCGTTCAAGCTGCTCTACGCGCTGGAGGTGGTGCCGGAAGCCGAGATGACGGTCAAGGTCACGGGCCGTCAGTGGTACTGGGATTATGAATATCCCGACCATGGCAACATCGCCTTTTCCAGCATGATGATCGCCGATTCCGACCTGAAACCGGGCCAGAAACGGTTGCTGGAGGTGGACAAGCGGCTGGTGGTGCCGGTCGATACCACGGTGCGGGTGATCGTGACGGGGGGGGACGTGATCCATTCCTGGGCCGTCCCGTCCTTCGGCATCAAAAAGGACGCCGTGCCCGGACGCCTGAACGAGACGTGGTTCCGGGTGGAGAAAGAGGGCGTCTATTACGGCCAGTGCTCGGAAATCTGCGGCATCAACCACGGCTTCATGCCCATCGCCGTGGAAGCGGTGTCGAAAGAGGCCTTCGGCCAATGGGTCGCCCAGACCAAGACCGCGCAGGGCATCACCGGCGATGCGCCCACGACGGTGGCGCAAGCCCCCGAACCCGCCCGTTAAATCCCGCCTGCCCCCGTTAAATCCCGCCTGAAAGGGTGACAGATATGGCTGACGGCACCTATGACGACATCCATCGCGGCCATGCGCACGCCCACGCCCATCCGGGGTTCGCGGCGCGCTGGCTGTTTTCCACCAACCACAAGGACATCGGCACCCTTTACCTGATCTTTTCGGTGACGGCCGGGCTGATCGGCGGGCTGTTCTCGGTCATCATGCGCGCCGAGCTGCAAAGCCCCGGCCTGCAGTTCGTCGCCGACGGGCAGATGTGGAACGTGCTGATCACCGCCCACGGCCTCATCATGGTGTTTTTCGTGGTGATGCCGGCGCTGATCGGCGGCTTCGGCAACTGGTTCGTGCCGTTGATGATCGGCTCGCCCGACATGGCCTTTCCCCGCATGAACAACATCAGCTTCTGGCTGCTGGTGCCGGCGTTCCTGCTGCTGCTGGGGTCGGCGTTCGTGGGGCAGGGGGCGGGGACCGGCTGGACCATCTATCCGCCGCTGTCATCCACCCTGGGCCAGAACGGGCCGTCGGTGGACATGGCGATTTTTGCCCTGCATCTGGCGGGTGCCTCGTCAATCCTGGGGGCGGTGAACTTCATCACCACCATCTTCAACATGCGCGCACCGGGCATGACGCTGCACAAGATGCCGCTGTTCGTGTGGGCCATGCTGGTCACGGCGTTCCTGCTGCTGCTGGCGGTGCCGGTGCTGGGCGGGGCCATCACCATGCTGCTGACCGACCGCAATTTCGGCACCACCTTCTTCAACCCCGAAGGCGGCGGCGACCCGCTGCTGTTCCAGCATCTGTTCTGGTTCTTCGGCCATCCCGAAGTCTACATCATGATCCTGCCGGGGTTCGGCATCATCAGCCACATCGTGTCCACCTTCTCCAAGAAGCCGATCTTCGGCTATCTCGGCATGGCCTATGCCATGGTGGCGATCGGGGTGGTCGGGTTCGTGGTGTGGGCGCACCACATGTACACGGTGGGCCTGGACGTGGACACCAAGGCCTATTTCACCGCCGCGACGATGATTATCGCGGTGCCGACGGGCATCAAGATCTTCTCGTGGATCGCCACCATGTGGGGCGGGTCCATCGAGTTCAAGACGCCGATGCTGTGGGCCATGGGCTTCATCTTCCTGTTCACGGTCGGCGGGGTGACGGGGGTGGTGCTGGCCAACGGTGGCATGGATGTGGTGCTGCACGATACCTATTACGTGGTGGCGCATTTCCATTACGTGCTGTCGCTGGGGGCGGTGTTCTCGATCTTCGCCGGCTTCTATTATTGGGTGGGCAAGATGTCGGGGCGCCAGTACCCGGAATTCTGGGGCAAGGTGCATTTCTGGACCACCTTCGTCGGCGTCAATCTGGTGTTCTTTCCCCAGCATTTCCTGGGCCTGTCGGGGATGCCGCGGCGCATTCCCGATTACCCCGACGCCTTTGCCGGGTGGAACATGGTGTCGTCCGTCGGCGCCTATATCTCCTTCGCCTCCACGCTGCTGTTCGTGTGGATCGCGTGGCGGACGCTGCGCCACGGGGCACGGGTGGATGCCGCCTATTGGGGGCCGCAGGCCGCGACCCTGGAATGGACGGTCAGCTCGCCCCCGCCGTTCCACGCCTTTGAAACCCTGCCGACCGTGAAGTGAGGGGGGCGCCATGACCGACTTCAGCCTTCAGCACGCCGCCGCCGGTCCCAGCGCGGGGGACTTCATCGAACTGCTGAAACCGCGGGTGATGTCGCTGGTGGTGTTCACCGGCTTTGCCGGGCTGGTGGTGGCGCCGGGGCACATCCATCCCATGCTGGCGGCGGTGGCGGTGCTGTGCATCGCCGTCGGCGCCGGAGCGTCGGCCGCCATCAACATGTGGTATGACCGCGACATCGACGCGGTGATGGCCCGCACGGCCCGCCGCCCCATCCCCTCCGGCCGGGTGGACCCGGCGGAGGCGCTGGCCTTCGGCGTGGTGCTGGCGGTGGTGTCGGTGGTGGTGATGGGGCTGGCGGTCAACTGGGCCGCCGCCGCCCTGCTGGCGCTGACCATCCTGTTCTATGTGTTCGTCTACACCATCTGGCTGAAACGGCGCACGCCGCAGAACATTGTCATCGGCGGGGCGGCGGGGGCCTTCCCCCCCATGATCGGCTGGGCGGCGGTGACCGGCGGGGTGGATCTGGGATCGGTCGTGCTGTTCGCCCTGATCTTCCTGTGGACGCCGCCGCATTTCTGGGCGCTGGCCCTGTTCCGCAACGGCGATTACACGCGGGCCGGCGTGCCGATGATGCCGGTGGTGGCGGGACCGGACAGCACCAAGCGCCAGATGCTGGCCTATACCCTGATCCTGCTGCCGGTGGGGGCGGCCCCGTATGCGGTGGGCATCGCCGGGCCGGTCTATCTGGCCGGCGCGCTGGTGATGGGGGGGCTGTTCGTGGCCTGCGCGCTGAAGGTGCTGTGGGCCGACGACGACCGCCCGGCCAAGCGCATGTTCGGCTTTTCCATCCTGCACCTGTTTTCCCTGTTCGCCCTGCTGGTGGGCGAGCATCTGATGGGAGGAATCCTGCCATGACCGCACCGTCGCCGTACGAGGAACGCCGCCGCCGCCTGCGCGGGCGCAATTTGGCCACCCTGGCGGCACTGGTGGGGCTGGCATCGCTGTTCTACGCCATCACCCTGGTGCGCATGGGCGGCGGGGGGTGAGCCATGGACGCGCAGATCCGCCGCCGGAACGCGCGGATGATGGCGGGGCTGTTCGCCGTGGTCGTTGCCATGGTGGGGTTGGCCTTCGCCTCGGTGCCGCTTTATTCGCTGTTCTGCCGGGTGACCGGCTTCGGCGGCACCACCCAGCGGGCAGAGGTGGCACCGGGTGCTGTCCATGACGGGCCGGCGGCGGGGCGGGTGGTGACCATCCGCTTCAACGCCGACGTCAACGGCACGCTGCCCTGGCGTTTCCACCCCAACCAGCATGACGTGAAGCTGGTGCTGGGCGAACAGGGCTTCGCCAGCTACACCGCCCTGAACCGCGGCCCGACCCCGGTCACCGGCACCGCGGTGTTCAACGTCACACCCGACAAGGCCGGGCTGTATTTCAACAAGATCCAATGCTTCTGCTTTACCGAGCAGACGCTGGAACCGGGGCAGTCGGTGGACATGCCGGTGGTGTTCTTCGTCGATCCGGCGATGGCGACCGATCCCGATCTGGCGGACGTCGGCACCATCACCCTGTCCTACACCTTTTTCCGCGCCAGCCGGCAGCAACAGACGGCGGAACGGCCCTGACCGCAATCATTCCCTGGGAGGGTTGGAGGAACCATGGCGGATATCACCCACGATCAGGCGTCCCACATCGACGGCGGCATCGGGCACGGCCCGCCGCTGGGCGCGGGAATACCCCACCCCTATCATCTGGTCCGGCCCAGCCCGTGGCCGCTGCTGGGCGCCTTTGCCGGCGGGCTGCTGGCGGTGGGAATGGTGCTGTACATGCATTACGGCACCGTCTGGCTGCTGGTGCTGGGGCTGCTGGGGGTGGCCGGCGTGATGGCCGGCTGGTGGCGCGACGTGGTGCACGAGGCGGTGACCGAAAAGGCGCACACGCCGGTGGTCAAGGTGGGCCTGCGCTATGGCATGGCGCTGTTCATCGCGTCGGAGGTGATGTTCTTCGCCGCCTTCTTCTGGGCCTTCTACGACACCGCCCTGTTCCCCAAGATCACCGAGGTCAACCCCGCGGGCGTCTGGCCGCCGCCGGGCGTCCATGTGTTCAACCCGTTCGAGATGCCGTTTTTGATGACGGTGGTGCTGCTGCTGTCGGGGGTGACGGTGACCTGGGCGCACCACGCGCTGCTGGAGGGGAAGACCGACGACGCGGCCAAGGCGCTGGGCCTGTCCGTGCTGCTGGGGGTGATGTTCAGCTTCTTCCAGGGCTATGAATACGCCCACGCCGCGTTCGGGTTCAAAGAGGGGATCTATCCCTCCACCTTCTACATGGCGACGGGGTTCCACGGCTTTCATGTGATCGTCGGCACCATCTTCCTGGCCGTGTGCTGGGCGCGGACGGTGAAGGGCCATTTCACCCCCACCAGCCATTTCGGGTTCGAGGCGGCGGCGTGGTACTGGCATTTCGTGGACGTGGTGTGGCTGTTCCTGTTCGTCTCCATCTATTGGTGGGGATCGCACGGCGGCGCCCTGGCCCAGCATTGAGTGTGGGAATGGACGAACCCTTTTACCCGCCCGTTTCGCCGCTGGACGCCGGGATGCGCTGTGTCTGCCCACGCTGCGGCAAGGGCGGGCTGTTCGCCGGCTATCTGACGGTGGTGGAACACTGTCCCGTGTGCGGGCTGGAGCTGGCCCGCCACGACAGCGGCGACGGGCCGGCGGTGTTCCTGATCTTCATCATCAGCTTTCTGGTGGTGCCGCCGGCCCTGTGGGTGTCGATGATGGTGGACTGGCCCCTGTGGCTGCACACGCTGGTCTGGGGGGCGCTGGTGCTGGGGCTGGCGCTGGGTATGCTGCGCCCGGCCAAGGCCTACACCACCGCCCTGCAGTACCGTCATCGCCGTTCGGAGATGGACGGGTGATGGCCGCGGCCTTCCACCCGTCCCGGCTGGCGACCCTCATCACCGTGCCCGCGGTGGCGGTGATGGTGGGGCTGGGGGTGTGGCAGCTTCAGCGGCTGGAATGGAAGGACGCCCTGCTGGCCCGCGTGCAGGAGCGCATCCATGCCCCGCCCGTGCCGCTGCCCGCCGTGGTGGATGATCCCGGCGCCATCGACCTGCGCCCGGTGACGGTGGCGGGGGTGCTGCTGGACAGCCGCTCGCAAAAGGTTCCCGCCCGCCCGCGCCAGGGCCGGGCCGGGTACGAGATCGTCACCCCGCTGATGCGGGCGGAAGGCGCGCCGGTGCTGCTCAACCGCGGCTGGGTGCCGCTGGATGACCGATCGGCCCCCGGCCCCGACCGGGCGGTGACATGGCGGGGGGTGGCGCGGGTGCCGGGATCGGCGGGCTGGGTGAACATCCCCGATCTGGTGGCCGCCGCCGGCATCGGTGCCGCCCTGCCCGTGGTGGTGGAGGTGCTGCCGGGGCAGGAGCCGCCGGGAGCGCCCGCCGGCATCGAGCCGCGCGCCGACCTGCCCAACAACCATTTCCAGTATGCCTTGACGTGGTTCGGGCTGGCCGCCACGCTGGCGGTGATCTACGTCCTGTCCCAGCGCCGCCCACGGGAGCCGTCATGACCGTTACCGCCTATGCCGCCTTGGAAAAACGCTTCGCCCGCCTGTCCGCCATCGGCGGGGCGATCGGCATCCTGGGCTGGGACACCCAGACCATGATGCCCGACGGGGCGGCGGACGCGCGGGCGGAGCAGACCGCCACCCTGTCGGTGCTGGCCCACGAGATCCTGACCGACCCGCGGGTGGCCGACGATCTGGCGGCGGCGGAAACCGACGCCACCCTGACCGACTGGCAGCGCGCCAACCTGCGGGAGATGCGCGCCGCCCACACCCGCGCCACCGCCGTTCCCGGCGATCTGGTGGAAGCCCTGTCGAAGGCCACCTCGGCCTGTGAAATGGCGTGGCGCACGGCGCGGGCCGACAGCGATTTCCCGGCCTTGCTGCCCACTTTGACCGAGGTGCTGGCCCGCGTGCGCGACAGCGCCGCGGCGATGGGGGCGGCGCTGGGCCTCACCCCCTATGACGCGCTGCTGGACGAACATGATCCGGGATCGCGGGCGGTGCGCATCGATGCGGTTTTCGACGAGTTGGCGGGGTTCCTGCCCGGCCTGATCGGCGCGGCGCTGGAGCGGCAGGCGGCGTTGCCCGCCCCCATCGCCCCGCAAGGTCCGTTCCCGGTGGACATTCAGCGGGCGCTGGGCGAGCGGCTGATGCGGCAGGCGGGGTTCGACTTCACCCGCGGGCGGCTGGATGTCAGCCTGCACCCGTTCTGCGGCGGGGCGGACGACGATGTGCGCATCACCACCCGCTATGACGAGGCCGATTTCACCAAGGCGCTGATGGGCGTTCTCCACGAAACCGGCCATGCGCTTTACGAACAGGGCCGCCCGGCGGCGTGGCGCGGCCAGCCGGTGGGCGATGCCCGCGGCATGGCGGCCCACGAATCCCAGTCGCTCATCATCGAGATGCAGGCGGCGCGGACGGCGGAATTCCTGTCCTGGCTGGGGCCGGTGGCCCAGAGCGCGTTCGGCGGCACCGGCCCGGCGTGGGAGGTGGACAACCTGCGCCGTCACTACACCCGCGTCGAGCGCAGCTTCATCCGCGTTGACGCCGACGAGGTGACCTATCCCGCCCATGTCATCCTGCGCTACCGCCTGGAAAAGGCGCTGATCGCCGGTGATCTGGCCCTGGCCGACCTGCCGGGGGCGTGGAACGACGGGATGCGCGACCTGCTGGGGGTGGTGCCCCCCGACGACCGCCGCGGGTGCCTGCAGGACATCCATTGGCCGGGCGGCGGCTGGGGCTATTTCCCGACATACACCCTGGGCGCCATGACCGCGGCGCAACTGTTCGACGACGCCACCCGTGCGGTGCCGGACATCCGGCCGGCGCTGGCCCGCGGCGACTTCGCCCCGCTGGTGGGCTGGCTGCGGGAAAAGGTCCACGGCCAGGGCTGCCTGCCGCCGTCCACCGACGCGCTGCTGGAACACGCCACCGGGCGCCCCCTGGATGCCGCCGTGTTCCGCCGGCATCTGGAGGCGCGCTATCTGGGGCGGTGATAACGGGGCGGCTGCCCCATAGGCGCTAGGATAAGATATCAAGCAGGTCGTCAATCTG